>CAVWAN010000037.1:0-31497 GCA_963752985.1 uncultured Acidobacteriaceae bacterium | reverse complement strand
CGGAGTATTACGGTTCCTATCGCACCGACCTGACCCGCTCGGAAGAAGAGCTGTTCAACGGCATGGAAAGCGCCTGCCGCCGCTGCATTCGAAAAGCGGACAAAAGCGGCCTGAAAATTGAAGAGGCCCACGACCTCGCTTTCGCCGACGACTATTATGAGCAACTCAAGGACGTTTTTGCGAAACAGTCGCTCGTGCCCACTTACTCCGTGGAGCGTGTCCGTTCGTTGGTTCGTAACGTAGAACCGTCCGGCAACGTCTTGTTGCTGCGGGCGCGCGATCCGGAAGGGAAGTGCATCGCCACCGGAATCTACCCCGGCTTCAACCAGATCGCGGAGTTCTGGGGCAACGCGAGTTTCCGCGCCCATCAGAGCCTGCGCCCCAACGAAGCCTGCCACTGGTACGCCATGCGCTACTGGAAAAAGCGCGGCGCCGCCATTTTCGATTGGGGCGGCGAAGGCACTTATAAGGAAAAGTACGGTTGCACGCCGCACCGTGTGCCCTGGTTTACTAAGTCCCGCTATGAGATCGTGGGCAGGTTGCGCAACGAAGCGCGCAACATGTTTGCCCGCAAGCAGAAATTTCTCGGATGGCTGCAGGGCAACCGCTCCGCCGCCGAACGCAGTCCGGCCGAGGAATAAAGACACCGAGGGAGAGCAGCGATGGCGTTCCTGGTTCGCAGGGCATTCCGGCATCTATCGCGGGTTCACGACGTACTGTTTCGCCGCACGCTGCTGGAGCGCGAAATCACCATTTTCGATGACGACGTTTTTCTCACTTCCTACCCGCGTTCCGGCAACACCTGGACGCGTTTCCTCGTCGGCAATTTAGTGAATCCCAACGAACCGGTCACGTTCCTCAATGTCGAACGCCTGGTTCCCGATATGTACAAGACCGCCGACTGGGGTCTTCGCCGCCTTCCGCGCCCGCGTGTGCTCAAGAGCCACGAGTGCTTCGACGCCCGCTACCGGCGCGTCATCTACATTGTGCGCGACCCGCGCGATGTTGCCATTTCCAATTATCACTGGGAGATGAAGCTGCGTTCGATCCCCGAAGGCTGCCCCATGGAAGAATTCGTTCCCCGCTGGATGGATGGCAATTTCTGGCGCCGCATCGGTTCCTGGGCCGACCACGTCAACAGCTGGCTGGCGACGCGCCAGGGACAGCCGAGCTTTCTTCTGATGCGCTATGAAGACTTGCAGGCAGATCAAGAGCGTGAACTGGCGCGGGTAGCTCAGTTCATGGGACTCAATCCCGACCCGGAGCGCATCCACCAAGCCATCGAACGAAGTTCCGCTGCCAACATGCGCAAAATGGAAGAGACCCAGGGCAAGAAGTGGGTAGCCACGTTCCATACGCGCTCGGATAAGCCGTTCGTCCGCAAAGCATCCACCGGCGGATGGCGGGCTGTACTGCCGGAGAAAACCGTGACTTACATGGAAGCCCAATGGGGGCCGCTTATGAAGCAGCTGGGCTACAAACTGTCGACTGAAACAGAAAGAGTGGCCGCAGAAATCACCGACGCGATCTAGTGTCGTGCCACACGAGTCATACGATGGAGGGACGGGCGTCTCGCCCGTCCAGCCGGGCGGGGGCGCCCGGCTCTCCACCAACCGACTGAAAGCAACTCTAGAAATTCCCCGGCAGCCCATCTCCATCGGCGCGCGTCAGATGCATCCGCGGGCGTGCTGCTTCGAACGGAGCGAGCAGTTCGGCGAGCTTTTTGGAAGCGGCGAAAAGGAAATTTGACGGTCCCACCAGATAGCCCGCGGCCGTGAAAGCCTCGCCCCACGCCTGGTGACTCTGATTGCTGAGGATCAGGTCGAAGCCCTGCCGCTCCAGTGTCTGCGTGGCGCTTCGCACCACCGAAAACAATTCTCCGGGAAGCGCAAAGCAGTCAACGACCGAGCCTACGCGCAGGTTGCCGTACTTCGCGTCTCTGCGACGTTCGCCCACCACCGCCCAGCCAATCGCCGAGCCCCTGCGTCTTACGACCAGGCGCGTTAGATGCTTTAGTGGCGGAGGATACAAGTTGCGCAAAACTTCGGCATCCCGCACTGCCGTGAACGAAGAGGTCTGACGTGCCTGTTCCCAGAGAGACTGCAAGGCCTCCGCGTCAGCCTCGAAGCTCGCTACCTCGCAACACTCAGTTGCCGTCGATCGAGGCGCGAGCAGAGCGCGATAGCTCTGGAACAGCTTCGAGCCTGCCCATCCGGCGCCGCTATAGGCCGCGATGTCGAGCAGAAACTTTCGCGACGGCGAGGAACGCAACGTCTGCATGTTTCTCAGAAAGCGCGAGGGTTTCACGATGCGAAAGAAGAATGGGACCAGACTATGCGCCCATCCCAGGCGAACCAGCATCTGCGGCAACGGTCGGTCGTATCCGCCCATGCCGAGACAGTAGAGCAGCGGGGCACGCTGCATCGCGTCGCGCAGCAGCAGCGTGCCCACGATGGCATGGGCTTTGTTGACGATGCCCTCGGACAGCGGATGGTGGTAGTAGGCGATGGAGCGAGTCTCGCCGTCGGGGAAGAAAAATTCCTGGGTTTTGAGTGCGTAGCCGCCGCGCACGATGCCGTCATCGACGGCTACGAAGAATTCGTTGTAGATGCGGGACTCCGCCTTACGCGGCAGCCAGCGCGGTTCGGCCCAGCGGTAGAACACCATGTTCTCGTCCTCGCCTGCTTGCCGCAGGCGCTGATTGAACTCCGCAACGGCGGGCTCGTGCTCGGGACGATAGGGCTGGATGACGATGGCCATGAATAAGGGTTTGAGCGATGCGCCTGCCCAGCCCCTAAAGGGGCGTCCAATTTCAGGGAACTTGCGGCATCGCTAAAGCGATGCCCTGATACGAACCTTAGCGCGCGGCCGACTGCAGCTTCTCGACCAGAGCCGCGACTGCGCCGATGCTCTTCATCTGCTCAATATCTTCAGGTTCAAGCTGCACTCCGAACTTTTCCTCGATAGCGAGAACCAGATTCAGATGCTGCATGGAATCCCAATTTTCGATCGTTTCCAGCGAAGACTCTGCTGTGATCTTGTCCGCTGGAATCCCGAAAATATCACTGGCTACACTCCGCACCTGCTCAAACGTACTGGCCGTCAATTCTTTCCTCCGCACTGTGGTCTCTGTCGTCACTTTCAGCTTAATCCAATCCGGGCAGCGCAGTGTGGAAGTCTTCAGGTCGAGCGTCCACAGGGAACCTTCGCAGCTGGTTGCCTGCAACTCGAAGCCATGCTGCTCATAAAAATCGCGCGCCGGAGCATTTTTCTTGGTTGGCAGAAACCAGCCCTCCAGCCGCTTGCGTCCGCGCTGGGCCGCGCTTTCGGCGAGATGGGCGAGAAGCGCGGTTTCGACGGTTCTTCCGATGACGCGGCAACTCAACAGGAAAGTATCGACTTCGCACTGTTCGCCTACGTCGTGCGTGATCGCGACCCCGACCAGGCCGTGATCGCCGAAACGATCGCGCACCTTGATCGAAAATATGTGCCATGTCGGCTTTTTAGCCATCTCCGCGATCTGCGCTCTCGGTGTAACGCCTTGTAGTCAGGTTGAACTGGTTGGTTTTCTGCGTCAGTTGCGCGACCCGCGCCAGCGTCAGGTCCGAAACGGGCTCGAGTTCGGCTTCCTGCTCGAGGAAGCGAAAGAAATCTTCCTTCGATTGAAAGGTCTGCTCGGCTCCGGCGCGCTGTTTCTGTGCGGCATACATCTCGGTGCGCTGCTGGTCTTCCGCGGAAAGGGTGAGGCGCTCGAAGGCCGCACAATCCCTGAACGGCCGCGGCATACTCCAGCGGATTCTTCGGCAAATCAATCACAGTAACTTCCGGAAGCGCGGCGCGAACCTGCTCGCGCTCAAACGGATTGTCGTCGAGGAAAGCGAGCGCATCGATACCAACGTTCAGTTCCTCAGCGATCTCACGGAGATTCTGTGCCTTGTCGGTCCAATTGATGCGCATCGCCGCGAAGTGTTTTGCGCGCACCAACATGCCCGGATGCTTCTCCAGCGCTTCCATGGCATCGTCGAGATTGTTCTTGCTGCATATCGCCAGCAGAATTCCTTTGCGCGACAGATCGAGCAGGGCACGGTGCAGGGACTGATAGGCGGCGCCCGGATATTCGGGGCCGACTTTGATGCCGGCCATTCCGTCTTCGCCGATCACGCCGCCCCACAGCGTGTTGTCGAGATCGACGACCAGAACCTTGGCGGTGCGGCCGCTGAGGGGCACGATGAAACGCATCCACTCGCGCGCCATCTGAAGAAGATAACCGGCGGCGATGGGAAGCCGCGCCGTCAGCCACTTGCGCTCGTCGTGCCAATGCTCGCTGCCATGGCGCGCCACCAACGCGTCGTAGTCGAGGCTGTACACGCCGTGGAATCCGGCGGCGATGTGCCGCAGTTCACTGATTGATCTGCCGGATGAGTCCGGACTGTCCCGTCTCGGACTGGCTGTCGAGCACGCCCAGGCTCGGAGTGGAGGGACGTTCGAGGGAATGAACGATCAGCGCCGCCTGGCTGTGTTTTCGGAACGCGCCGATCCACTGCTCATAACCACGAACCACGCGCTCGGCGGCTTGTTGCGCCGCTTCCGGAGCCAGATCCGCGAAGTCATGCCACAGTTCGGGCGCGGCCTGATCGGTGCGTACCGCCAGCACGACGGCGTTCGGCGCGAAGCGATAGAGCGGACTCTGGCCGTCGAGCAGGTCCTGCACGTAAGTGTTGAAATCTCCGACGTGGACTTCGAGATCGATACCGCAGGCGAACGCTTCCGCTCGCAGCAGCGGCACGATGGGCTCGACCGTGAACGAACGCAGAATCGCCAGCTTGAATTTTGTAAGCGCAAGTTTGTCGGCTCTATCTCGCAACTCGTCCAGCCGCGACGTTACGAAGCTTGCCGTGCCTGACGCGGGATCGCGCCGCCAAAGTTCCGCCAGCCGCCGCGAGGCAAGATCGAAAGCGCCTTCCGCGATCAGCCTGTCGACTTCGGCACGCAAGTTCGCCGGATGGTGCTCACCAAGCGCCGGATTGGAGATCGAATCGGACATCTAGTTAGAAATCAAATCAGCGTTCCAGATACTCGATCAGCAGACGGTTCCGGGTGTAGATCCAGGCGATACGCCGGCCGCCGAAGGCGACTGCCGGCATCGGTTGCCGCGTGACGATCGCTCCCAGCGACCGCGCGTCGGTGAGTGCCTGTTCCAGATTATCGACGACATAGCAAACGTGGTGCAGGCCGCCTCCCTTGGCGGCAAAGGAGTGCACGGGCGATTGTTCGTCGGCCGGTTCCACCAGTTCCCAGAGCGGATCGCCCGCGCGCCGGCTCTTCAGGAACGTGACGCGAACGCCCTGGTTGGGATCATGAAAAACCTGCTCATCCCAATCCGCCTGCAACACGCTGGCAAAACCCTGCACGGAATTCGCAATCGAAGCCACGACAAAGCCCACGTGGTGAAACGCGCCTTCGGGCTGCCAGGTTAGGGAAATTCCATTCATCGTCAGGAGCCCGTAGTCTACTCCGATCTTTGACGTTCTTCAGGAGCGGACCGACTCCGCCACCTGTGCCGGTTCTTCTTCCAGTTCGAGCGCCGACAGGTTGGCGAGCCGGCCGACGGGCGTATGCAACTTCAGCCACAGCTTACTGCCAAGAAATGAGGGATACATTGCGCGCATCCACCAATGCCGCAGGCTGCGGCGGCGCTCGGCGGCGGGCAGCGACAGTTCGTAGCCATTTTCCTCGAGGCACTCGCCCACCGTCGCTTCGATGGCGGCGACATCGGCGTGCGCCAAGCGTTCTTTCCAGCGGCCGAGCGGATTGATTTTTTCTTTCGCGCCTTCTTCGCGAAACGAAGAATTCGTTTCCGACAGGCGGCCCAGGCCGGCGCGTTGAATCCGATCATAGTCCAGATCGTGATCGATGAAGCCGCCGAGTTTGCCCAGAGTTTCGCGCGGGTTCGTGACCAGGTCTTCGTAGCGGATCTCGATGTAGTCGGCAGGGAACTTGCGGCCATGGGCACGGCCTCTGTGGACCATCCACTCCCAGTACAGCGCTGTCGCCACCAGACTTTCGGTCGGGTTGCGGTCCCAAGGCAGAGGAGTGAAGCCACCCATTTTCTTGAGCGAGAGCGCGATGTCGCGCCCGTCGCGGATGATGTGCACAAACAGCGCGTTGGGCAGGTCACGCTTCACGCGCTCGACGTGCAACACATTGTCAGGATCGTACATCGCCCAGCGCTGCATATGCTGGCTTCGGGCCACCTCGTCCATGACGACGCGGATGAAGTCTCCGCCATTGCGGCATTCATTCAGGATTCGTGCCGACAACAGTTCGGCATCAAGTCCGGTGCGCCGGAAACCCTTGCTGCGGAGCCAGGCCTCGAGGATCTTTTCGCGGTGCGCGCGGCTCTTCATGGAGCCGAAGCGGGGAATCAGAATTTTGTAAATCGGCAAATAACCGCGGTAGATGGCAAACCCGCCGGAGGACAACAACATGTCGTAGAGCAGGTTCGTCCCAGAGCGGTGGCAGCCCATCACGAAGACAGGAGCCTGCTTGCGATCACTGGGACGACCGGTGGGCACCGTAAAAATCTTATCACGCAAGGGGAGGCGGCTCGTCTGAAGCCATTGTTAAAAAAGGGGTTACGGAAGTCACGAGAGGCTCCTCGTTGGCCCGGGCACGAAGCTAAATGCTATCATTCTCGACGATTCGGCGGCAGGCCCGGGAGTGAACTGTATGAAAAACCTATTCCAGCAAGGTGCGGTTGACGAGGTGGTCACGCGTTCGCCCTGGCCGCCGTCGACGACGCCGTCGACGGCGGTGCAGACACTGCGAAACCCAGATGTTATACTTTGCCCAACTTGCTGGAGCTCGAATTGAGCGATCGACTGGAGAGTCAGGCTACGAACCAAGGCCACGGTGGGGTCTCGAGCGCTGCTGCTGGTTTTCTTGGCAGGCGGTTGTCGGAAGTTAGCGCGGAATGCGTGGCGACTCGGTTGAGTGAGGCGACCGTGTCCGCAAGTGCGACTCATAGCATTCCGTTCGCTGCGGAATAATTACCGTAGAATTGGCTGGCACATAAACACTCATGCAAGGGACCCAAGAAACTCAAGAGGCTAAAATTCCGTTCCAGGTTGCCCTGGCAGGCGGCGTCATTGGTTGCGGAGCGTTGCTACGAATCGTCTCATATTTCCTGTCTGATAATAGCGGAGGAGATGCGGGGGCACGAGTTCGTCTGGCTGCCCAGTGGTTGCAATCGCCTGCATGGAAGATCATCTTCGATGTCTACCTGCCTGGACACTTCTGGCTGATCGGGCTCTTCAATGTCTTGTGCAGCAACGTACTCGTTGCAGGCCGGGGTCTGAGCCTGGCTCTCGGAATCGCCTCCATCGTGGTTGTGTGGCGCCTCGCTCACATGCTCTACGGAGCGCGAGCCGCAGTGCTCTCGACGGCGGTCTTCAGTTTCTTTACGTTGCACATCGGGTACAGCACGACGTCTTCGTCGGAAGTTCCTTACTTGTTCTTCACGCTGCTGGCGGTGTTGCTTTTTCACTTAGCCACGTCCAATGAAGGCGCGAGTACTTGGTACATAGCTTGGTCCGGTATCAGCCTGTCGGTTGCGGAGTCGATCCGCTACGAGGCGTGGATCATCTTCGCTGCCCTCGGCATCAGTCTCGTGGCTTGGGTTGTGTTTCATCCCTCGCAGCGTTGGTATGACCGGAGAGCGATACAGAAGGTGGCTGTATTCGGGGTCACTGCCGGAGCCTGGCCGGCGTTCATGCTGTCTTATTCGTGGCGAGCGTTTGGGAATCCACTGTACCTTGTGACGCTGAATCATTCCCGGGTAGTGCGGTTCCTGGCGGAAAACCCAAAGCCGATGGTGGGACAGATGGCGGTTTTTCCGACCGCGCTGCTGATCAGTCTGTCTCCGGTTGCTTTCCTGGTTGCCATCTACGGCCTGTGCCGGTCATTTTCGAACTGGCACACGGCAGCGTTTGCCGCTATGACTCTGTTCTTGGGGGTGATGCAGTTTTATCAGATTCTCACCCATGGGTTGCTGGCGAACGCGCGCTACTCCATCTCGCTTGGCGCGCTGCTTGCCGTCGTGAGCGGCCTCGGATTCGACAAACTGATTGCGGGGTGGACAGCTGCGCGGGCAGAAATGGGGCAGGTTGTTCTGATCCTCTTCCTTTGCTGCAACGCTGCCGTGGTGCTGGCCGTCAGTGAGATTCCCAATCGCTATGCCGATAGGTTCGCGAACGTTTCTCCACGCTTGCGGTATAGTTCACGGATCACTGCAGTCGCACGATATCTTCGTGGGCACATGGGCTCCAACGACTCAGTGCTGATCGATAACTACAACGTCGAATCCAATGTCATTGCGGATGCGGCAGGATTGCCATTAGTCCATAGTCCACGGGTGTATCTGGAAGGTGTAAAGAACAGTGGGACCGCGCGGGAGTACCTTCAGACCGCGCATCCCCGGTTTTTGGTGTATGCCAGCGGCGGTACGATAAGCAACTGGCTCACACTGCCGAACAGTTGCGATAAGGAAGTTGAAGTTGATGGCATTCACTTCCGTTGTTCTTTTGCTAACCAGGTATACCGGGTGTTCGAACTAACTTATCGTTGAGGGATCTAGCCGCATGACGAGCCCGCCCAGAATCGCAATTCTTATTCCGTGTTACAACGAGGAACTGACGGTCGGGGATGTGGTCCGTAGCTTCCGGATCGAATTGCCCGGTTCGGACATATGGGTGTTCGACAACAACTCCACTGATCGCACCGTGGAAGTTGCCCGCGATGCCGGTGCCCGTGTCGCCTTTGAGCTACGTCAGGGCAAAGGCTATGTGGTTCAAAGAATGTTCCAGGACGTCGAAGCCGACGTCTTCATCATGGTGGATGGTGACGGCACCTATCCCCCTGGCGATGTGCACAAACTGATTGAGCCCATCATGCTCGGAAATGCTGACATGACGGTGGGATCTCGCCTGACCCAGGAGTCGAACAGCGAGTTTCGATCCCTGAACCGGCTGGGCAACTACTTCTTTCTCCGTGCAATCAACTTCATCTTTGGGGTTAGACTCACGGATATTCTCTCCGGTTACCGTGCCTTCAGCCGCCGCTTCGTGAAAAATATACCTCTGTTCGGCGGGGGATTTGAAACCGAAACTGAGCTTACCATCAAAGCGTTGGGACGAGGCTATCGCATCGTCGAGACTCCCGTAAATCTCAAGGCTAGACCGGAGGGGAGCTTCTCAAAAATCCGCATCCTGCGCGACGGCTTCTTGATCCTCAACACGATTCTCACGTTGTTTCGCGATTACAAACCGTTGACGTTTTTTGGACTTGTAGGACTCTTCTTGATCTTCCTCGGTTTTGTGCCGGGAACGATTGTTATCATTGAATTCATCAAGACCGGGTTGGTTCCGCGTCTTCCATCGGCCGTGCTGGCGGTAGGGTTGGTTCTGTCGGGGATGCTAGCGATGGTAGTCGGTCTTGTCCTGCATACCATCACCCGCCGATTCCAGGAACTGGACCATCAACTCAAGATGCTGGGAAAGGTGCAGAACCTAGAGCAATCCTAGGAGCCCCGCTAAGTCCGGCCTACGCCGCAAGCCCGCAGATCGAAGCGGCTGCGATTTCCGCCTGCGAGAGAACGGTTTAACGGACTCCTCGGATCGCGGCCAGCACCAGATCGACATCGGCTCCGGGATCGCGGCCATCGGTGGCCTTGCCCTTGAATTTGCTAGAGGTGGCAAGATGGTAGTCGCCATCCAGACCATGGTTTAGCTTTACGAATTTTACCGAATCCAATCCGTCTGTGATGGAGTTACCCTCCGGCCATTCCGGGCGCTGCCCGAGGATGCTGCCTCCTCCTGCGAACACGTTATCCGCGAAATGCGCTGCCCGATTTCCAGCAAGCCTCGATCCGACTCTTCGGCGTCGCTCCCTGGAAATCAGCGCAATTAACCTCTCGGAGATCTCCACCCAATGGCCACATGCCATAGACGCCAACATCGCGCAATCGTATTCGTCCATGCGATGTTGTACATCTGCGGTGGGTCGGGATCCTTCGCCGGAGGCCCCTGGAGGACCACGAGGTCTTTTGTCCTTGCCATTGGGATGAAGGTGATATGATCGATCGCGAGATCGTGCACGACCGATTCTTTGGGGGATCCGCCCACTGCGCCGTTCAGTTCAACCAACGCGCCGCCACAACCTTGCCCACACTCCGGATAGCCGAGTCCTTCGGCCACGATGTCGTGAATCGAGTAGGAATTGCCAGGCGCGGGTTTGATTTTATCCATCGGGTTTGAAATCTGCAGCACCTGGTTCACCTTGCGGACCCATACATAACGGATGGTGATGTCGGTGACCGCGCAATCCGGACACGTCACCTGGCCCGTGCTCTTCTTGAGATTGTTGCGAGGCGTCAGGAGATCGCCGGTCCGACCTGACTAAACCCGCTCCAGGAATTTTCCAGATAGTTTGCTTCGAACAGCAGCCTGTGGGCGTTCTTGAGTTCAAACAGATTCTTTACGATTGGCGTCGGCTCCTGGTGATCGGGAGAGAGGCGGTTCCAAAACAGGGGCTTGAAAAGGTGGTTGCGCCGAATCTCAATGTCTTCCGGGCGAAACTTCGCGGCGGCGCCTCCGCATAGAATGTTTTCCCCACTGGATTCGAGGTAGTTGTCGACTATCTTCACGGTGTGGGTTTGCAGGTCGCCCATTGCCTCCACCGATGGCCGTGGCATCCGTGCAAGCAGCCCGTCCGGGCGGTGCAAGTGAAGCTGTTGAAATAGGAGTGAATCACCGCGACATACGGCGAACCGTTGATACCGAGGCCATGTCCGAGCTCCATTCCATCCGAGCCGTGAAGCCAGTTTCGGTCGAAAATCAGATGATCGGCGCCGTTGGTGAAAAGCAGGCGGCCAATTTTCCTACCCTCCATAGGAACCCATTCGATGCCGATGAAACGATAATGATCGCCGAACTCGACGCCGGTCTCCGGTTTTACGACAATCGTGGCCATGAGCTTGGCCGCACCGGTGGCGGGTTGTGCATAGGGAGGTCGGCCCGGCAAGCTGGAGACGCCACCCCAGGCGGGAGAAATCCGCGTACCCTCCGGCGGCAGTTTGGAATCGGGCGTATCGGTTCGCACCGTGATGTAGTGCCGGTCGTCGCAGTTTTTCCTGGGGAATTGTTTGATCGGGAACGATGCACCGGCTGCCAGGAACAGCGTATCGCCGCATTTGGCGCCATCGACCGCCTCAGCCAGATCCGAGTTTGCTCGCACCCGGATCTGCTTGCCTGGGGAAGGAGTACCGTCGAGCGCCGTGTAGTAACAGGTCTTCGGGAGTTCGGCGGGGCCGTCCTTGGCACCAAATTTAGCGACGTCGCCTGGGTCGCAGTATGCGTTTTCACCTTCGGGCGGAGGCGCCGCCACTGTGAACCGGACGGACTCGGCAGCTTTCGCTTTTACGCTGGCAGCAGACTGGCCCCAGGCTGGTGTCAGCGAGAGGGTTGCGATCAACAGCGCCGGCAAAGGGCTCAAGCCGTAAGCCCTGCGAGTCAGGGAGACTGGTTCAGCACCGATACGCAGGCGGGGCGGTGGAGAGTGAAAGAAAGACATAATCCTCCTCAGTGGATGCCGCACACTGCCGCGCTGGCGAGGAACGGAAAGACGGGTGACGGCTTGCTGTCAGAAGGATTATACCGCGAAGGAAAATGCAGGTTGAACACGGGGGAAAATGGAGTGCGGGCCAGATGGACCGGCCCGCACCCGTGGTTGCGTTATTCCACTCCTTGGATGGCAGCGTTCACGGCGTCGATGTCGGCGCCGGGATCACGGCCGTCGCTGGCTTTTCCCTTGTAAGGGCTGTTCGCGTGGAGGTGATAGTCACCTCCAATGCCATTGTTGAAGTTCACAAATCCGACGGCGTCGACCGTGGTCGGGAAGAGGTTTCCGGCAGGCCATTTGCTGGGTGGGTAAACCTTGGGCAAGACACCCGCCAGGACGTTGTTGGTAAAGGAGTAAGTCGTGAAGCAGGCGTTAAGGACCGGCAACGGGACGTCGGGAGTCGCGCAGTCGTTGACGGCTCCCGCAGACCAGACCGGGAACGTTGGAACGACCACCACGTTGTCGGAGAAGGTGAATCCGGACATTTCCGGATTCTGCAAGCTATTCGCGATCCCCAGCACGTGGCCGCGTTGGTCGGGGATGCCAGTCACGTGCCGGATGCTGACGTTTTTCAAGGTCTGAAGGGGCCAAAAATTCATGATCAGGAATAAACCGCCGCCGCCTGTGTACTTCGAGGCATCGATGTCATCGACGACGATGTCATGGATGCTGTAGCGCTCGGCGGCTTGCGCCCCCCAACCTTCGACCGTAACAGCGGCGATGTCGAATCCCGCCCCCGTGTGGCTGATTCGGTTGTAGCGAACGGTGATGTCCGTGGTTGCGCATACGGAGCAGAGGTTGGCGGTCTGGGTCCTCTTGTTATAGTCGTTGCGTGGCGTGATCAGAATCGATTGCCCGCCTTGGGAGAAGCCGCCCCACGAATACTCAAAAATGTTGCCTTCGATCAGCATGCGGCTTCCATTCTTGATTTCAAGAAGATTCTTCACCTCGAAGGGATAGCCGGAGAGCCCTCCCACAAAGCCGGTCGTGCCCTTCTGCCATTGCGGCACCTTGTAGAAGTGGTTGT
Source organism: uncultured Acidobacteriaceae bacterium (assembly GCA_963752985.1). GTDB lineage: Bacteria > Acidobacteriota > Terriglobia > Terriglobales > Acidobacteriaceae > Acidiflorens. Next base: position 18,794 of record CAVWAN010000037.1, on the reverse strand, counting down.
GTTGGATAGTGATGTCGGTGGGGACGATGGTTGAGGCCGCGCCTCCGAACAGAATGTTCTCACCTGCCGCCTCGAGGAAGTTGTTCTCGATCTTCCATGGACCGCTCACGTTATTGCCGGTGCCGCCTCCGGTGGCCTGAGAATCCGTGCAGCCCCCTGTCACCGACGTGCAGTGGAAGTCGTTCAGGTAAGAGTCCACAATCGCCACATAGGTAGTGCCGCGGAGGGCGACTCCGTTACGGGTATCCTCCTGTGCCGTCCCGTGGATCCAGCAACGGTCAATGATGATGTGATCGGCCGGCATATCGATGGTCGGGGCAACCAGGTCTACGGTGGGAACCGTGTCCGCCGGTCGAGTAATCTCCAGGCCGACGAGACGGTAGTGATTGGCTCCGCTGGCAAAATTGATCGGGCCATTTCCATTTTTTACGGACCGGGAAATCTTGGCCAGCACGTTTTGCGGGTTCGTACAGCTATAAGCCGGACGATTGGGGAGCGAGGCCACCCCGGCATAACAGGGCGTGAGCCGCTGGCCTTCCGCCGGGAGGGCGCTATCCGGAGCACTGGTACGAATAATGATCCAGTGCTGGTCGTCACACTGCTTGGCGGGCAGTTTCAGCATACTGGTGTAAGTGGCTCCCGCCTGGAGCTGAATGGTATCTCCGCACTGGGCGTTGTTGATCGCCGTCTGCGGGTCGCCAGCGGCATTGACCTGGATAAGATGGCCGGGTGCGGGCGTGTCGGACATCGCACTGGGAACGGTCACGCGCGGTAGTTCCGCCGGACCATCGAAATTACCGGCAGCAATGATAAGCGCGCTGAAGGTGCCGGTTGCCGTCATGTTGGCGGCATCGGTGACCGTGACTGTGAAGCTGAAAGTGCCCGCGGCGGTCGGCATGCCGGCCAAATCCCCGGTGGCATTCATCGCGATTCCTGCCGGAGGAGTGCCTGCGGAAATCTTCCAACTGTAAGGGGTGGTTCCACCGGTCGCGGCGAACACTGCGCCATAGGCTAGCCCCTGCTCGCCTTGAGGAACATTCGTGGTTGTGATGGTAAGCGACTGGGTACTCACCGGGTCAACCGTGACTGTGGCGCTGGCGGACTTCGATGAGTTTGCTTTGCTGGTAGCGGTGACGACCACGCTGGTCGAAGCGCTGACGGCCGGAGCGGTGTAAAGACCGTTGGCGTCAACCGAACCCTTCGCGGCCGACCAGGTTACGGCAGTATTGGAAGTCCCGCTGACGGTAGCAGTGAACTGCTGTTTCTGGTTCGAGGCCAGCGTTGCGCTCGCCGGTGACAGACCGACGTTGATGGTCGCACCCGTACTGATGGGAACGCTGAACGTCTGGCTCCCCTGATCGAGGTGCGGGAAATCGGTGACCATCACCTCGAACGAGAATGTGCCTGCCGTTGAAGGACTTCCCGAGAGCGTTCCCGTGGCTGGGTTCAAACTGATGCCGGGGGGGAGGCTGCCGGATTTCACCGCGAACCGATAGGGGGAGGTTCCGCCACCAACTGCGATGACGGTGTTGTAAGGCTGAGCGACCGTGCCGGCTGGGATACTTGCCGGCAGTTGCAGGTTGTTGGAACCCGCGGATTGTTCCAGTAAGCCGCACGAAGTGGTCAGCAGCGCGACCGCCAGCAGGAGCAGCAAAACGCTCAGGCGCTGTGCCGGCGTTCGGGAGAATCTGAAATGAGAGTTTAGAAGTGCAGCTTCTGTTTCAGACATTGAGCCCTCGACCTTACGAATTTGGGGGACTAGTCGATTGTCCTCACGCTGAATGTATCGAGATGGGGCAAGGGTTCCCAGATACCGGTAGTACATCGGGAAACGCGTTAGTACATGCGCGTGCGGTAATGTACAGATTCGCGTGGGTCAGTGTCCATCGGTGTGTTTGGTGCGAATCCGCTGAAAACAGGCACTGGGCGGGCGATGTGGACGGAAATGACGCTACCTTGATTACGCCGGGGTGGACAAAGGCAAGAAGATCAGGAGGCGAGCAGGGAAGGTGAAATCGGTTCCCGCAGGTTACTGGCGGGGTTCTCCCAGCACGATCGCGCGCAAGTAATCGTAGGCCTGGTTTCCGAGCGCGCGCTGCACGCGCGCGGCGGGCCTGATGCTGAAGGCGCTTCTTCCACAACCCGCGGCCGTGGCAGGTGGCGCTGAACTGCTCGAGGGTGAGGTCACGCAGCATGGCTACGCGGCCGAGTTCGTAGGGGCTGGTGGCCGACGAGTTGGCACGAAACTGGCTGTTGGCAACGGTTGCGAATCCGGCCTGGCGTGCCATCTGCAGCGTACGCTGGTCGTATCGCCCTCCGGGGCAGGAGAAGTGTTCGATGGGATGTTCGACGATTTCTTCGATGTGGAGCTTGGCATCCACAATTTCGCGTTTCAGTTCTGGTTCGGGAAGATCGGAGAGATAAGGGTGGGTCATCGAATGGCAGCCGATCTGGAAACCATGTGCGTCGAGATCGCGCACCTGGCTGGCATTGAGGTAACCGGGCGTGCCGAGGAATCCAGCGGTGAGGTAGAAGGTGGCGTTGAAGCCGAACTCGCGAAGCACAGGCGCGGCGGCGATCAGGTCGGTCTCGCAGCCATCGTCAAAGGTAATGCACACGCTCGGTTCAGCCGGATAGAGAAGCGCTTCGCCGACGCTTAGGCCGCGCCAGCCGGATTGTTTCATCCACGCCATCTGGCTGCGGAAGGCTTCGAGCGGCAGAATGTAGCGCACGTAGCCGGGCTCGGACTGGCAGAGCTTACGGCCAGCGAGCTCCAGTTCGTGATACATCAGGAAGACAATACGCTTGGCAGCCATAAGCTTCTCTGCAGAATTTGTCATCCTGAGCGAGGCGAAGGACCTGCTGTCTCGTGCGCCGAGAAGAAAGCAGGTCCTTCGCTTCGCTCAGGATGACAATTCATCTTAGGATGACAATTCATTTATAACCTAGGGTTGTTTGCCGCCGATCGTTTGCGAGTGCCGGTCGAGCATTTGGAGAAGGGGATCGCGCAGAAAGGGGCCCCCCGCCAGCAAGCCGGAGATCAGGGGATTCTTCTGGTTACAGCGCAACGGAGAGTTGTCGAGCTTGAGCACCCAGCCTCCGGCGCTTTCGACCAGCGCCGCCCCGGCGGCAACATCCCATTCGTTTTTCGGAACCAGCGTAAAAGTAAGATCGGCGCGACCTGCGGCAACCAGTCCGAGCTTGTAGGCGACCGATCCCATGGGACGAATGTTGAATTCGGCGGACTCGAACTGCTTCCATTCGCCGCGTTTCACTTCGCTGCGGCTGGCGAGCACGAGCGCGCCGTGCAGATCTTTGCGCTGGCTCGGCTGTGCTGGCTTGCCGTTGTAGGTCACGCCCGTGTCGCGCGATCCGAGAATGAGTTCGTCGGTTGCCGGATTGCAGATTCCGCCGGCGACGGGAATTCCATTCTCCACCATGGCGATCGAAACGCAGAACTCGGGAATGCCCTGCACGAATTCACGCGTACCGTCGAGCGGATCGACCACCCAGACGCGCTCTTTGTCGAGCCGGGTAAAGTCGTCCACGGTCTCTTCCGAGAGCCAGCCTTCGCCGGGACGAAGCAGCGTCTTGCGCAGGATGTTGTCAACAGCGCGATCGGCTTCGGTGACGGGATCGTGTCCAACTTTGTATTCGGTTTCAATGGCGCCGGGAGTGAAGCGGTTGAGCACTGCGCGGGCCGCTTCGAGGGCGGCGTGAATGCGTTCGAGAGTTTCTGAGGAATTAATAGAAGACATCAATGCTCCGTATGATGATAGTCAGCTTTACTGTAGAGACGCGGCTTGCCGCGTCTCCTGCCGCGTCCGAGACGGGGCAAGCCCCGTCTCTACACGAAACCTAAGCCCACAGCATGCGCGCTCCCGTCATCAGCAAAACCGTGCACAGGATTCTCCGCAGCCAGAGTACGGGAACGCGCGTGCTCAGATGCGAGCCCAGCATTCCGCCGGGAATCGAGCCGATCAGCAGGGAGGCGACCAGGTGGGGATCGACGTTGCCGGCCCGCCAGTGCAGCAGGCTGGTGACGCCGGTCAGAATCACGGCGTGGGTAATGTCGGTGCCGACCATGACTTTGGGCACGAACGAATAAAACAAGAGAAGCAACATCATAATGATGCTGCCCGACCCGACCGATGTGATGCCCACCAGAAATCCGCCGACTAAACCGATGACGCTCATGCCGGCAAACGATTTCATGGTGGGTTGCCGCTTGGCCAGATGTTCTTCAATCCGTCCCTGGAACAAGAGCAGCGTAGGAATCAATACCAGCAGCAGCCCGACCGCCGATTTGATGAAATCGTTGACGCCGTTGCCATAAACGTGGCGCAAGTGCACCAGAAAAGACACGCCCAGGAAAGAGCCGGGAACGCTGCCGAGCGCCATCGCCAGCACAACTTTTTTCCGCACCGTGCCCTTGCTCAAGTGCATGATACTGGCCGGAATTTTGGTGAAAAAGTTGAACAGCGCGTCGCTACCCACGGCAATGATGGGAGGCACACGCAGGCCAAAGATGAGCATGGGCAGCAGCAATACGCCGCCACCCAGACCCGTCAACCCGATCAGCGTCCCCACGATGAAGCCGATCAGCACTTTGAGGAGCAAGAATTCCATGCCGTCTTTTTTTAGTTCTCAGATCCCAGTTCTCAGTAAAGCAAAACTAAGTTAAGGAACTGAGAATTGGGAACTGCCTGCTTAACTATTACCGTTGGCACCGACAAAGCCCTCACGTTCGAGGTGCAGCAGAATGGTCTGCGCCGCTTCTTCGGGGCTCAGTTTTGCGGTGTCAATCACGACTTCGGCAGCGGTCGGCGCCTCGTATGGATCTGAGATGCCGGTGAATTCCTTGACAATGCCGGCGCGAGCCTTGGCGTAAAGACCTTTGCGGTCGCGCTGTTCACACACTTCGATCGAGGTGGCGCAGTGAACCAGGATAAACCCGCCAAACGGTTCAATCATCTGCCGCACCGCTTTGCGCGTTGCTTCATAGGGCGCAATCGGAGCGCAAATGGCGATGCCGCCATTTTTGGTGATCTCGCTGGCGACATAGCCGATGCGCCGGATGTTGATATCGCGATGCTCCTTGGAGAAGCCGAGCTCGCTCGAGAGGTTCTTGCGCACCAGATCGCCATCCAGCAGCGTAACCGGACGTCCGCCCATTTCCAGGAACTTGGTGATCAGCGCGTTGGCGATGGTGGACTTGCCCGATCCTGATAGCCCGGTAAAGAAAATGGTGACGCCCTGTTTGTGGCGTGGCGGATAGCTGCGGCGCAATTCCTGAACGACCTCGGGATAGGTGAACCACGACGGAATGTCGCGGCCTTCGTTGAGGCGCTGGCGCAATTCCGTGCCCGAGACGTCGAGTACTTTCGCGCCCGGCGGCACTTCATCGGACGGGATGTAACGGTCTTCGTTCTGCAGATACACCATCATCTGGAAGGGAACCATGGTGACGCCCATTTCTTTTTCATGTTTTTTGAACAGTTCCTGGGCGTCGTAAGGACCGTAGAAGGGCTTGCCGTCGGTGTCTTTTCCGGGACCGGCATGATCGCGTCCGACGATGAAGTGGGTGCAGCCGTGGTTCTTGCGAATCAGACCGTGCCAGATCGCTTCCCGGGGTCCGCCTAAACGCATGGCTAATGGCAGCATCGACAGCTTGACTGTGCCGTGGGGATACTTCGAGAGCAGCAACTGGTAACAGCGGGTGCGGACGAAATAATCCACATCACCCGGCTTGGTCATACCGACGGAGGGATGGATCAGCAGATTCGCTTCAACTTGCTTGGCGGCGCGCATGGTGAGTTCGACGTGAGCGCGATGCATGGGATTGCGGGTCTGGAAGGCCACGACTTTGGTCCAGCCGAGGCGCGCGAATTCGGCGCGCAGATCCGCCGGAGTCAGGCGCAGCGCCCGGAAATCATAGTGCGCGTGCGGTTGTAGCTCTTCAACCTTGCCGCCTACGTACCAGCGATTCGATTTATTGATGGCGTAGTCGGCGCCCGGATGCGCGGCGCTGGTGGAATTGAAAACGGACTGGGCTTCGGCTTTGCGGTCCGGTTGCCAGATATCTTCCACGCTGAGCACGGCCAGCATCACCCCTTCGGGATCGCGCAGTGCGATCTTGCTTGAGCCCGGCGTCAGTTTTTTGGCAAGGTCCTCGCTGATATCCAGCGTGATCGGAATCGGCCACAGAGTGCCGTTTGCGAGGCGCATGTTGTGGCAGACGCCTTCGTAATCGGCGCGGTTCATAAACCCGCGCAGCGGTGAGAAGCCGCCGCTCATCAGCAGTTCCAGATCGCAAAGCTGCCTGGCTGTCAGATCCCATGAGGGCCAATCTTTGGAATGCGCTTTTAACTCTGCGGCGCGCTCGGCCGGCACTTGCAGCTGAACAAGGTCTCCCCCGTGTGGGGCGATAAGATGACTGGTGGTTGCGTTCAAAGCAGTATTCCTCCCGGATGTTCTAACCAAAATTTATGCTGAAATCAAAATCTCTTGGGGGGTTTCCAATCTAAGGTCGCCCGATTTACTGTGGCTCGTCAAGCTACCCGCTGGGGCTGCCGGTAACCGCCGGAATAACAACCGAGCCACCTAACTCCAGTACGCCGGTCCTGAAACCCAACCAACTTCATATGGAACCTAGGAAATGAGCAATTCGCCTTCCGAAGGCCAGCCACTGGCCCCTTGTAACCCATTAAAAACAAACGCGAAGCACAATTTTACCGGGAAACGAACCAGTCCGGGGGATGGATGTGAAACCAATTGCACCCTTGCCCCCATGGTATGGGAATGAAAGTGCATTGTACCCCATGCCTCGCTCGGGATTAGCCCATCCCGGTTTTCCGGGCGCTAGCTTTTCCGGGCACTGACAAGGTACTGGCTCAGCGTCCAACCCAGAATGCGGGACTTGGAGAAGCGCTCCATTAACGAGAAAAGGCGTAACTCCGCAGCCGGCCAGAAGTGCGCAAGAGGAAACAGCAGGAACCCTGAGTAAGCGCTGTGTTCTGGATTGAGACCATGCTGGCGGAGCAGGGCCCGGACCTGCCAGGGGATACAACGATTCCATCGCTGGCCAACCGGCTGGGTGGACGTGGGTTTGCCCCGCAACCTCTTTATCGCTCTCCACAAAGGGACGGCCGTGATGTTGCACATGTAGTTGGAGAAACGATTCAAGCTGATGCGCGTCGGCAGGGAAATAATAGCCACGCCGCCGGGGCGCAGAACGCGGTGAATCTCTTGCAGACAGCGGTCGTAGGTGGACAGGTACTCGAATACGCCAAGGCAGACAACGTGGTCAAAACTGGCGTCCGGAAAGGGCAGTGCCTCGGCATCCGCGCGCAACAGGTGTATACCGTGGGATGCGCCGAAGCGCTGCTGAGCCAAGCGGAGCATTTTCGGAGAATAGTCGAACCCGACAATCTGAAAGCCGCGAGCGAGAAGCGGCTCAAATTCGGCGCCCGCCGCGCAGCCGATATCGAGGATGAGCCCCGGCTGGGAATCGAGCACCTCGAGCATAATCTTGACCTGTGCCTGAAACCATGGCGACTGTCCCCGCTCGTCGGCGTAGTAAGAAGACAAGCGATCGAAGGCTGCACTCACTTCGTCTTTCCCGAATTGAGAGTTTTCGTCTGCCATCAAGCGCCGTCGCTGTCTCCGAGTGTGAAATGCCACTTTTCAGAGGGCAGGGGTAAGGTGATTTCTTGTGGGAGCAGGACTCTAAAGGCGAGATGAAGATGCCGCCTCTGGCGAAAAGGGAAGGCGCGCTGCAGCCACTGATGGGTAGCGGATTGTACGGATCCTTGCAGAGTCCATGTGTTGATCGACTGGACGCCACGGTTCAGCAAGCTGCCCATGCCGGTTGCCAACAGCGCCCGCACTGCTTCCCCGTCGCTGCTCTCGGTAAACAAATCAACGATTGCAGCCCTGGGGACGGTCCGGGCTGCCGAGGTTACGAGAAAGCCTGCCGCCTGGCCGTTCCTGAGCGCGAGCCAGATCTTGTAGGGTGTCGGACAATCGGAGTAGCGCCAGTTCAAGTAACGGCTATCCCTCACCAGGGCGAAGTCATATCCGGTTGCTGCTCTTTGCCAGAGTTGGTCGGTCTCTTCTCCAAATCGTTCCACCGGGACTACGGTCACCGCACCTCCAGGGGAGCGCGGGATGCAACGGCTTTTGAGGAGCCAGTCCATGCCTGAAAGACGAAGCAGGGCGGCAGGAATGCCAGTCTTGCGAGAAAGGGTACGGCTTGGAATTACGAAGCGACGGGCATCGATCCTCTGCGCCTCGTGAAAGGAAAGCTTAGCGGCGAGAATGGGGAAAGAGACGTCGTTCGGTCGAACGTAGACCAGGGAGGAGCCGCGAGCAGCAGCTTCGCGGCAAACCAGTTCGATCAACTGCGAAAACAGGCCCCTCCCGCGGTAGTCTTCATCCGTCAGGAAGTCGCCGAGTTCGTAAGCGCGGACTACCTTCCCCGATAGCCAGATGAGCTTGGGGGCGGCCGCCACGACGCTTACCACCGAGCCGGCAGCAGTAGCGATGCCCACGATCGCATCGCCCAGAGGATTTCCAAAATATTTCCAGCGGTAAAAATCCTGAACCGTTCCGTCCGGAAATCTTTCCCCAAACGATTCGCCGCCCAGCGGAATCAGGAACTGTGCGATCTGGGCGAGATCCGTTAGCCCGGCCAATCGTACTTCCTGACTCGTGGTGGCTCGCGTCATTTCTGGCTCATGCACCCGGATGGTTTCCAACTTTGGCACCCTTGCGGAACACCAATGTTCGTTCGAGGTGCCAGAGGAACTCGGATTGGTCACGAGGAATATAGGTCCGAGGAATCGCCAGGGGGCTGGCGTCGGCCCGCACGCCGCCGGGAGTCGTGGTTACGGCAGTCGTGTAGCCAACCTCTTCGGTGATCTTCAAGGTGGTCTCATTCCACTGTGGGTTGAGAGCGGGATGAGGGTAGGAAAAATGCTTGACCGGTTTCCCCAGTTCCTTTTCCATCTTGAGCTTGGAGTCGGCCAGTTCGTGGCGCGCGTCAGCTACGGAAATGTGTGCCACGTTTGGGTGTGTCATGGTATGCGAGCCGACGACGTGACCGGATTTCAGCAGCGTCCTGGCATCGTCCCAGGTCATCATCAGGTCGGATTCGTCGGGGAACGGCTCTGGATCAAGAGAACGCACTGCATCCTGTAACAGCTCCTCGCGGGCCGACGCGCTTGCTTTCGCGCAGACGTCGAAGGCGTTCAGGAAGGCTGCTTCGCTGGCTTGCGAGTCCGTCAGATCGCGAATCGTGCCCGCGGCCGGATCCGTCCACTTCGAATTTCGTGAGGTAAGGAATGCGTGGCGCAGAAAGCAATACCAGGGCGCCTTGGACCGGTCCACGGAATCGACGGTCAGATAAAATGCCGCCGGGACGCCGAAACGGTTGAGTATAGGGGCCGCGATCTGAGCATTATCCTTGTAGCCGTCATCGAAAGTAATGGCCACAGCTCTTGGCGGCAGACTTTTCTCACCTTTGAGAAAGAGCAAGATATCGTCCATGCTTACGGCATTAAATCGCCTCGCGATCAACTCCACTTGCCACTCGAAGATGGAAGTAGCGTGAATGCAGTGGGCTCCGATGGTGTTGGCGTACTGTTCAGGTTGATCCTGGACGGAGTGATAGCTCAGAATGACTGCGGCAGGGGCAGCAAACTTGTGCGCGACACGCAGGACTCCACTCGCCACAAATGCTTTCTTGGCGACGGTTTTGGCTGCCTTCTGAATACTCATATGGCGCTGTCCTCTAAGTGACAGGTCTGTCCTGAATGGACCCGTCCATTTTACGCAAAGAAAGTTTCGCCCGCCGGACGGGTGTGAAGCCGATTGCGACTTTTCACCTGTCTCGATCTCCTTACTGCTCATTCTGATATTCCACTGAAACCACGGCCTGCGGCGGGGGCTCGGCAGGAAGCACCGTCGTCAAGCCTGCGAACTGGGCAACGTGGAACGCGCGGTTGGTGCGGTAGGCCCAAAGCAGCCCGATCCCGTAGATCAAACTCGCCGCCAGGATTTCGAGCGTCACCTGGATCAGGTTGCGGGGGTAAAAGAACCGGTTGGCGAGCAACAGCACTCCGATCAGCGGGAGGGTAAGAAGAACCGGGAGCGTGTAGGCCTGGCGCACGAAGACCCCGACCGGAACGCCGATCCGTTTTTTCAGTTGGCGCGGCAGGAACGCAATACAAGTGAATGAGAGCGGTATGGCGGTTCCGAGGGCGCTGCCGACAATTCCGAACGGCCGGACGAGCGCGATACTTAAGATAAGGTTGGCGATGCCTTCAATCACGGTAATGGAGGCCAAGGTCTGATGTTTGCTGAGGCCGTACAAAACGCGCCCCGAAGCCGCCTGCGCCAGCATGAGGGTGTAAGGAACGATCAGCACCACCAACACCGGGTAGCTGAGAGGAACATAACGCGCGCCCATCCACACGCGAATAATGTGTTTGCCCAGGATGATCAGGATGGCGGTGAGGGGAAAGATGAGAAAGGCGCAGACGCGATTGCCGGCAATATAGATCTTGCGCAAGCGATCGAGGTTGCCGGTGGCCTCCGACTGGCTTGCCATGGGCACAAAGATCTGGGCCAGGCTGGAGACGGATTCCTGGGCGTAATCGACGATGCGGGAGCCGATGTTGAAGTAAGTGACGGCGACGGTTGACATCATGGTGCCGAGCACCAGGGCGTCGGTGCGGAAGCGGAGGCGCGCCGCGATCATCACGAGGAAGGTGGTGCCCCCGTAATTGGCCATGTGGCGGAACGAGGCGCGATCCACATACTTAAGACCAAGCGGCACGGGGCACAACCGGAATACGATGATGCCGCGCACAATCGAAGAAATCACCGGCAGGACAACCGTGATCAGGGCGACGGTGAGCAGCCCGTATCCGCGGTTCAGACAATAGACGATCAAAACGGCGCGAGCCAGGGAGGAGCCGATACTGGTCCAGTTCAGGATGTAGAAGCGCTGCAAGCCTTCGAGCATGCCTCCGACCACGCCCAGCGGAAAGCCAAGGCTGACCGAGGCGCCGACCATTAACAGCAGCAGGCGCGCCTGCGAATGCATTTCGGGTGGAATCTGAAATACGTTCTCCACGGTGGAACTCAGCAGCGCGGTCAAGATCATGCTTACCGCGCCAACGCTGGCGTAGCTGAACAGGGCCGTGTTGACGAACGAATTGAGCTTTTCGCGATCGTCGGTGGCGGTGTACTTGGAGACGTAACGAATGATGGAGGAGCGAATGCCGAGGTCGAACAGGCCGTAGTAGCCGGTCACCGAGAAGATCAGGACCCAAACCCCGAAAGCCGCGTCCCCCAGGTGGTGCAAAATGAAGGGAGAAAGAAAAACCCCGACCGCGATGTTGACGCCTAGCGCCGACCAACTGGAGCCGACGTTTTTCAGAATCTGTCTTTTTTCGTGCTTCCGCATCAGTTCCGGTCCGTCCTCGTCATTTCCGGCTTTCCCCAAAGACCGCCATGGCCGCCGATGGGTTTTCTACCCACTCCGCTTTACGCGTCACCAGTTCGTACCCCAACTGTGCCATGATGTTTCCCCATCGGGCTTCGATCTTCGCCACCGCTTCGGTCTGCAGGTTCGTCTTCCAACCGCCGACCGATGCCGTGCGGACGAATGGGATATCGCTGCGCTTGTTCTTCGTTGTCACCCAGTTCTTGCCCTGCGTCTTTTCCATCTCGCGCATGCGGTCGGCCGCACTACGCTCGATTACCGCTTGCAGCAGTTCGGGGGATGCGGAAATTCCCAGAAACTCTGCGATGCGCGCTAGTTCACGGTCGGGATGCGCTTTCATGTCTTCGTAGCGCAGCAGCAGAAATCCCGGGCGGGCGCCGCGCGCATATACCCAGCTGGCCACGTTTTCTCCCCAAGTACCCCAGCCCGAGGAAAGCAAATGCCCAGTCGTGAAATCGTCGATGTAACGCTCCAGCGGATAACTGTCTTCAATCTGGCGGTACTTGCGCGAGAAATCGTAGTAGGAAAGAGCCACGTCCCGCGGATCGCGCACGATGTAAATCACTCGCGGATAGCGCGGATCGAAATAGGAATGGCTCTTGATCAGGCGCGGGCTGGGCGTACGGCGCATGTAGCGGCTCGACTGCGCCTCCGCATCGGGTATGAGCCGCTCTATATTGGCGAAGGTTACAGGCTCTGCGGGGTGCATCAGGTTCGCGATCAGGAAGCGTGTCCAGGTATTGCCCGATCGGGGATAAGAAATGATAAACGTGTCGTCGGCGCGGACGGCCAGGGTGCGCCCGGCAATATCCAGCCCGAGCGCGTTCTTCCAGAGCTTCTTGACGCCATACATCATCGTGAAGATCCGTTCAAGGTGGTCTCAGGAACCCGCAAATCGGAAATTGCCGCTTTTTCCGGAAACATCAACTCATATCCCAGATAAACCATCAGAGGTCCCCAGGCGGCTTCCAGTTGTTGCACGGCGGGCACAGGCAGGCCTGTTTTCCAGCCTCCGGCCTTGGCCGCGCGTACGAAGGGCACATCCGGGCGCGAGTTCCTGGTCACCAAAGCGGTGGCGTTGGCGCCTTCCAGCTTCCGCATCTGGTCGGCGGAAGAGCGTTCCACAGCCTGCGCTACCAGTCCGGGCGTCGACCGCATGCCCAGAAACGAAGCAATGCGAGCCAATTCCGCACTGGTCTGCGCCACCATATCTTCATAACGCAGCAACAGGAAGCCAGGAGACTTCTGCCGCGTAACCAGCCAACTGGCGACGTTGGTTCCCCACGAGCCGTAGTCGCACGTTTCCCCCGCCACAAAGCGGGTGATGAATTGCTCGATCGAATCGTCGTCCGCAACACGCCGCCGTTTTCTGAAAAAGTGGAACTGAGAAACTACGACGTCGCGCGGGTCGCGCACGATGTAGATGACCTTGCGAAAGCGCGCATCAAAATATTCGTGGCTCTTCATGATGCGGGGCCGCGGCGCGGCTGCGAGCTGTTTTCTGGTCAGGCCCTCCGATTCCGGAATTAGCCGGTCAATATTGCCGAAGTTGGCGGGCTCTTCCGGATGGAGCAGGTTGGCAATCAGAAACCGCGTCCACGTGTTTCCGGATTTCGGGAACGACACGATGAATGTGTCGTCGTCAAACACTTCAAACTCGCGTCCCGGACTGGCATGTCCGAACGCCCTTTTCGTCGTATTGATAAGACGCTGAATCATTGCAGTTCAATCATCGAATCATGGTCCGTGTTGCGAGAGCAGCGGGTACGGCGGAAGTATCACCGGCAAAAGCCATTTCCCGTGGCTTGCCGGTTACGCTTGAGGCATTCGCCGCCAGCAACCCAAGCAGGCTGGACTTGAGGGCACTGCGCGGATCGCGGGTCACGAGCTGATATCCCAGGCACGCCATGATGTCGCCCCACGCGGCCTCGATACAGGCTACCTGCGCTTCGGGCAAATCATTTCGCCAGCTTGACCGAGCCAATGCGTTGGCGGAACTGCGCTCGACGGCCTGCGAGATTCCCTCGGCCGTTGCCGGCAATCCCGCGAAATCAGCCACCCGCGCCAATTCGCGCGCCGTGCCGTCGAGCAGATCTTCATACCGCAGCAACAGAAAACCTGAATAGCGAGAGCGGGTAGCCAGCCAGCTGCCGACGTTCTCTCCCCACGATCCGAGCTGACGATCGAGTTCGCCGGTCAGGAAGCGCTCGATAAAGTCTTCCATGGGGAGCGCATCGTCGATCCTCTTCAACTGGCGCAGGTGCGCATACTGCGAAAGAGCCACGTCGCGGGGATCGCGAACCAAATAGATAGTGCGCCGATAGCGGGGATCAAAACTGCTGTGCGTCGCGACGATACGCGGCTGCGGCGCCCGGTCGAAATCACGCTTCACGCTAACCTCGGGATCGAGGACCAGTTGGTGCAGACTGTTGTAGCCCACCGCTTGATCCGGATGCCGGAGGTTCGCAATGAGGAATCGCAGCCGCGTATTCCCCGATTTCGGATAGGAAGCGAGCAAAATGTCGCCAGGGCGCACCGGGAGCTTTCGCCCCGGACGGTGCAGACCGAACGCATGCTTCACACCCGCCACCAGATACCGAATCATTCGCACCCTTCAGTTAGCCACTGCAGATCACAGATCACAACTAATTACCTCGTGCCGGTGCTCCGTTATTCCAATGCGTCCAGAAGGTGAAGAGCCGGCTGGTCGCATTGGGCGCCACTTTGAGTCCGAATAGCACGAGACTCAGTTTCGCTTTGCGGAAGTAATGGTTCGCTTCGGAGAAGCGTTCACGAGCCTTGGCAAAATCTCGCGCGGAAAGATGGTCCTTGCCATCTTCCAGCAGGTACTGCGCACGAATCTTGGCGGCTCGGTCCCGAACCACTTTCCGCTGCTCAGGGGTCAAAGGCAGTTTCTGGAGTTTTTCCAGGATCAGCCAGATCGCCTCTGCCATCCTGGCAGGGGACACGCCGAGCGACCCCGGCCGTCCGAGGTAGAGGCGTGCCTGTACCTGGCGGTTGTAGCCGACTTTGCCGCCATAAAAAGAGGTGCGCAGCCACATGTCGTAGTCGTCGCAGCGGGCCAGGCTTTCGTCGAACCCTCCCGCCTTGACGATTGCCGCTTTGCGCGCCACCACGGTCGACATCGTGGTGTGGCAGCGTTCCACCACCAGGGCCTCAAAATCAGCTTCGCCGACGGAAGGGCACCACTCCATGTATTCAAGCTGCCGGGTGGGGTCGCCAATCAGGACAGCGTTCGAATACACCAGGTCGAGCGACGGGTCGGCTTCGAACTGCTTCATCTGCGCTTCCAGATGATTGGGCAACCAGGAGTCATCACTATCGAGGAACGCGAGGAACTCACCCCGGGCATTGGCGATGGCGGTGTTTCTCGCACCTGCCGCGCCCTTGTTGGCCTGCTTGATGTATACGATGCGATCCAAGTAGCGATCAATGTAGGGCTGCAACACCTTCTCCAGTTCGGGAGTATCCGGCGAACCGTCATTGACCACGATGGCTTCGAAATCCTCGAACGTCTGGGCGAAGATCGAGTCCAGACATCCGGCGATCATGGAAGCGGTTTTGTAGGACGGGATGATGATGCTGATCCGTGGCGCTGTTTGTGATTGCTGACTTGTCATAGGTGGTTCCATTACGCTACTGGGTCTCATTAAGAACTGTAAAACACCAGTTCCTTCTCTCCGCTCACGATGTGATTGGCGGCCTCCACACCCATCAGGACCGAATGATCCATGTTCCCAATTTCGTAGCGCCACGCGCCAAAGCGTCCGCGAGAGTAAATCCCCTGCTGCATCAACGCCGGCTGCAGAATGGCGAGGGCTTTATCGCGATCGAGCGTCGGAATCGGATAGGAATACCTCACCAGACGGTGGTAGCGGGAAATGATGCGCGCACGGTCGGACTCGTCCAGTACTTTCGAACGGATCAACCCGGCGAGCATCTGCTCATAGGTGCGGTCGATCTGCAGTGTCTGCCCCAGAGGAACTGACATCTCGCACATCAGCGAACTGTACTGCTCGGTATCGCCCTTGGGGACGTTATTGGGCGAGTAGTGCGAGAAGAACGTGGCCCGATAACACGGCATTTCCGGGTCCGCAAAATACACCCAACATTTACCGGTGTCGATCTTCTTTTTCAATCCGATCCCGAGGACGAGGAGATCGTTGTGTTCAAGTAACGCTGCGGCCTCGCGCAGTCTGGTGTCGGCGGGCTTGAGCATGCCTGCCAGCAAATCGAGCGGCGCGGTGGAGATGAGCACGTCGTAATTGTCTCCGGTGCCGTCGGCAAATGAAACTTTGCGCTGCGCCGGGTCAACCTCGGCGAGTTGTTTTCCGGTGCGTACTTTGTCAGGAAAGCGCTTCGCCATCCGCCGGTAAATTTCCCCCGTTCCCCCGTGAAGAGGGAAGCGGAACTTGTTGTTCGGGCCCCAGGCGACGTCGTCCTTTTCATAGAGGACATTTTCCAGCAGGCGCTTGAAGTCCACGACTGACACGCGCTCGGCGATCCATCCCTTCGACATGCGCTCCAGTGGCGTGGTCCAGACCTTGGAGTTGTAAGGGAACATGAAAGTCTCAGCGATGCCCTCGCCGAACGTGCTCAGAGTCCACTCCCGGAAATTCGCCGCGTCACCGTTTCGGCTGGCCGCAGCCTTGGCCGCGCCCATCAAGCAACTCACCTGGAGCGGCTTCGGCAGGTACCGCAGGTTGTTCTGAAAGGGATACGGCACGCAGACATCCTGCAGATACACCCAACTCTCGCGGACGCGCTCGTGCACTTCTTTCCCGAGCATGTCGTCGATCAATTTGTCGAAATAAGGATAGTGCGAAAAGATAACGTGTCCGCCCTCATCCCACACAAATCCCATGGTATCCACATGCGAGGTCGAGTGTCCGCCCACGTCATCGGATTTTTCGTAAAGGACCCAGTTCTGGTAACCGAGTTCGTGAAGACGATAGGCCGCACCCAGCCCTGTCGGTCCGCCTCCAATGATGACAATCTTTTTGTTAACCATGCGGTTGCGCTGCCATGCCAGACTAATTATCTCTTGTTGCGGGGGGAATTACGATTCGTGATGCTGCTCGGTAAATACTGACACAACTTCACCCGGTCGCCGCTGCGGACAAACCTCCGGAGTTACCCCTTCGCGAGTTCATCGCCGTTCAAAAGGGCAAATTGGAGTCCAAAGTCGCGGGGTCTCAAGATTTGTATCTTATTGATTATACATGAGCTCCGGGTGGTGGCTCTCAATTTTGTCACCAAAGAGGAAGGGAATCGCCCGGAACATGGGTAAAGTTTTTCCCATTCTACCCCGCCGTTCCCCTTGCTATCAGGCGTGCTTCCAAGTCCCGGGCAAAATTGCGCAACAGGTAAGGTTCAGACCATTTTTCTGGAGGCTGCAAAGTCAGCGCGGGCGCCTATATCCCGATCGATTGAGCCGTTTTGCCGCCGGATAATTCCTTTTGCCCGATTAGTAAACTACCCCGTTATTGCGGTTTTGCGCCAAAGAGCTGGCGCGCTGAAGAAATGGCGCAAGTGTGCAGGGCTTTGCGACTGCCCAAAAGTGGGGTTGTAATGCCACCGCTTTCCGGTGTATAAAACCCCATAACCGTCGCCGTTCCATTAAGTTTGCGGTTTCCAATAATTTCCTCCCCCGGCACTCAAAGTGCTACCTGACAGGGCAGACCCCGGCAGTTTTATCTTGGAGGGAACAAAGGCGATGCGCCACTTTTTGTCACATCACGGGTGGAAGACTAGTTTTGGTGGTCTTCCCGATCCGCTTGTCATTCGATGCTCAGCGCGATGGTCGCCCGTAAGCTTTGCCTGACTCTGTTGTTGTCTGCGTTTGCCCTGCTCTCGTCTTCGTTCGCGCAGCTGCTGCCCGTTCCCACCAGCCGGGGTGACAATGCGCGCACCGGAGCCAACACCAATGAAACTCTGCTCGCTCCCTCCAACGTCAACAGTAACAACTTCGGCAGGCTCTTCAGCTTTCCCGTCGACTATATCGTGATGGCGCAGCCCCTCTACGTGCCCAACGTGAACATTGGCGGTGTAAATCACAACGTTATCTACGTCGTTACCCAGGCGGATTCGGTCTACGCGATTGACGCCGAAACGGGCACTCAGCTCTGGTATGCCAGCATGCTCAACGTCGGCGGCACTACCGCCAGCGGGAAATACCTTCCCTGCGGCGCCGCTGGCCCCGGCTTCAACCAGGAAGGCATCATCGGAACTCCTGTCATCGATCCCAACACCAACACCATGTATCTGGTGGCTAAGACTCTTCTCAACACTACCGTCCGTCATCATCTCCACGCTCTCGACATCACCACCGGCAATGAGCAATCGGGCAGTCCCGTGCTGATCACCGCCCAGAGCGTCAGCCTTAAGGGACACAAGACCGTCTTCAATAGCCTGCACCAGAAGAACCGCCCCGGCCTCTTGTTGCTCAACGGTGTTCTTTACCTGGGCTTCGGGTCGAACTACTGCAACGACAGCAATAGCGGTTGGGTCCTTTCCTATAACCCTTTCCTTCCGGGTAACCCTACCAGCTTGTCGCAAATCGCTGTGTTCAACACCTCGCCCGACCAGGGATTGGCTTCCATCTGGCAGGCCGGCAACGGTCTCACTGCCGACGAAGCCGGCAACATCTTCGTGGAGACTGCCGAAGCCGGCAACAACGGGTACGATATCCAAAACGGTGGCCAGACCTACTGCAACAGCGTGGTGAAGCTTTACCCCGATCTTACGGTTGCCGACTATTTCACGCCGTGGAACGTCGCCACCCTCAACACTAAGGATTTTGATTTGAGTTCCACCGGAGCCCTCGTCCTCCCCGATCAAAACGGTCCCTACGCCCATGAACTCATCGCCACCGGCAAGCAGGGAATCGTCTACGTTCTCGATCGCGACCAGATGGGGATGTACTCCTACGGTAGCGACAGTCAAATTATCCAGGAATTCGCGCTCGTGCCAAGCACCACGAACGACGTCATGTTCGGTTCACCCGCCTACTGGAACAACACCGTGTATTTCGCTCCCAGCTATGCTCCGATCATGGCTTTCCCGTTGTCCAGCGGATTGCTCGGCAGCCCCGTCCAAACTGCCAAGAACTATTCCGGCGGTCACTCTCCGTCCGTTTCCGCCAATGGCAACACCAACGGAATTGTGTGGGCCATCGAAAGCGGTGCGCAATTCCTCGCCTTTGACGCCGTTACTCTACAACTGCTCTATGGCACGAATCAGGCCCCCAACTCGCGGGACA
>CAVWAN010000036.1:0-9616 GCA_963752985.1 uncultured Acidobacteriaceae bacterium | reverse complement strand
CCTGTTTTGGAACCGCCTCTCTCCCGATCACCAGGAGCCGACGCCAATCGTAAAGAATCTGTTTGAACTCAAGAACGCCCACAGGCTGCTGTTCGAAGCAAACTATCTGGAAAATTCCTGGAGCGGGTTTAGTCAGGTCGGACCGGCGATCGTCCTGACGCCTCGCAACAATCTCAACAAGATCACGGGCCAGGTGACGTGTCCGGATTGCGCGGTCACCGACATCACCATCCGTTATGTATGGGTCCGCAAGGTGAACCAGGTGCTGCAGCTTTCAAACCCGATGGATAAAATCAAACCGGCGCCTGGCAATTCCTACTCGATTCACGACATCGTGGCCGAAGGACTCGGCTATCCGGAGTGTGGCCAAGGTTGTGGCGGCGCTCTCAACCTCTTGGGTGGACCGCCGGGCGACGCCCCCAAAGATTCGACCATGCACGATGTCGTCGTGGACCATAGCACCTTTATCCCCATGAAGGAACCCAAGGACTTGGTGATCCTTGGCGGGCCACCACAGAAAGATCCCAACGACCCACCGCGGATGTACAACATCGCATGGACGAATACGATCGCGGATGTAGGCGGGTATGGCATTTGGCCGATGGGTGGAGATTCCGAGCGGAATTGCTCGAATTTCCCGGGAGCCACGCCGAAGACCCGAATCGAAGCCTGCTGGAAGGGGAACAGCGCATTTCGCGGAAACGTGTTAGCCGGAGGCGGCAGCATCCACGGGCAGAGGCCCGAGTGGCCTGAGGGGAACGCCATTGTAGACAGCTTGGAATCAGTCGGGTTCGCAAAGCTGAACCACGGCCTGGATGGCGACTATCACCTGGCCGCCCATAGCAAACTGAAGGGCAAGGCAACAGATGGCCGCGATCCTGGGGCCGATGTCGATGCTGTGCTGGCCGGGATCCGAGGCGTGCGTTAAGCCGGAAGGATCCAATTCTAGGCAGGCCTCCGCGCAAGCTCATAGATACCGACAAACAGGCTGCGGAAAAACTCCGGGTTCGTATCAGGGTATCGCTTTAGCGATACCATAAGCTCTTCAAAATTAGACGCCCCTTTAGGGGCTGGGCATGGAGCGCGCTTTTTCCGCAGCCTGGAAAATCGTTTCGCAGTGTCGTGAATAGGCGAGGCGGGTATACTATGGTGCGGTTTTCGAGATCAGGGAAGAAAGTTCCGACTCCATACCCGGGGGAGCAAACTGATGGACGGCGCCACCGACTCCTTAGAATCGCTGCGTTACGCCCTCCGCGCGCTGCGCAGCGAAATTCTTGGCTTCCGCTTCGACTACCCGCTCGAGATTGATCCCAACGCTGGCCCCAAAGAATCTCTTCATTACTATCTCTACAGCGAAGGACTCTCCTGGGACATCATGAGCATGGACCCCACCGGAGTTCCGAAAGTCCGCAGCCGGCTGGCCGGAGTGGTCTACAAGCCCGCCTACATCGCGTGGTGGGGACTGGTCCAACTCGGGCACTTCCTGCGCCACCACGACCAAGCCAGCCTGCAGTCGTTCCTCAAGCAGGTGAACTGGCTGGAGTCCCATGCCGTTGTCCGCGCCGATGGTTCGGTTGTCTGGACCAACAATTTCGATATCCTCCAGGGCAAAACACTTCTTAAGTCTCCGTGGATCTCGGCTTACGACCAGGGCTTGGTCATCAGCGCGCTGGTGCGCGGCTACCGCCTCACGAGGTGTCCACACCTGTTTGAACTTTTGCAGGGCGCGGCGCGGATCTTCGCGCTCGATGTTCGCGAAGGCGGGGTCCGCGAACCGCTGCACTCGGGTGCCCTTTATAGTGAGTTGCCCGGACAAGGGACACCTGGCATTCAAGACGGTTTCATGACTTCGCTGCTCGGCTTATATGACTTATATGTGGAGACGGGAGACCCCGCAACCGGCAAGTTATTCACCGACGGAATCAAGGGCTTAAGAGCGACGCTCCCCGCTTGGGACTATCGCAATCGCTGGAGTTGGTACAGCTCCCGCGCCTACTTATGCCCGTCGCCCTATCACTGCCTGAACCGTGCATTGCTCGAAGTGCTGGGGCGTCTGACCTCGGACCCGCTATTAGCCGAGTACGCGGAAGCATGGAAGCCGGAGCGCCTCTCCGCGCTTCAGCGAGCGGAAATCTTCCTGACATTTCTTGTCACCAAGAATGCGTGCCGGGTACGCAACCGAACCTGGCGCCTCAACCGGGACAAGGTACAGGCTCTCGCCGCCGGCAGAATGGTTTGTCCCATGCCTGCACTGGCGGCTCTGGAAAAGCGGCAATAACCTTCCGCGGATCGTCTGCCCACCGACGCGTCAATTCTTCCCCGGCTCCGCGAGCTGATAGATGCGGTAGATCGCGTTCGCGAACGTGCACTGGTAGTCCAGTCCATCAATTCTTGCATTCCCGCATTCCGGCGGGAGCTTCAGCCGGCCCCGCAGCGTGCCCTGGTCGGAGTACACCACGAATCGGGGCCTCTCGCGTGTGATGTACTGGTCCACGGTTTCGTCGTAGCTGGTGTTCGCTAAGTAGGCTCGCTTTCCGGGGTTCAAAGGCAGACCCGCTACCTCCCCGACGATAAGCGATTCCTCATTGTAGTTATCGATCACCACCGCGTCGCTGGCTCCCATGTGGGTGCGCAAATAGTTCGTGACACCAAGAATGTGTGGGGAGTAATGCAGACGCGGCGCAACCGACGCCACTTTCGACGAGAAGCGGTTGGCATGCTCGCTGAGAAAAAACACCATCCCCAGATTCGCCACCAGGAACGTAATCCCCAGCACGTAGGCCACTCGCAACCGCCCCGGCAAGAACTTCGCGCACAGACGTTCGCAGCCAAAGCCCGCGATCACCGCTGACATCGCGCCCAGCGTCATCGTGTAGCGCGCCATGGCGAGCAGTTTTCCCGTGGCGATCTCGTAGTTCTGCACCAAGGCAAAGAACAAAGTCAGCGAGGCAAACGACGCCGCCAATCGCGACGGCCCCGATTGGAAGAACGATTTGAAGAATCCATAGATGGCTGCCAGCGCCGCCAGCGGCGACAGACTGCTCAGCAAAGCACCTGGCCCGAGCGCCAACTCGTAAGCCAGGGGGACCGGGTGGGCCTTGAACCATCCCGTGATGATTGAGTTGTGCTGGCTCAGCACGCGCATGGGATCGTGAAACAGGATCGCGCTATACACCATGGAGAAGATCGGCCAAGCGCCCGCGGTCAGACCCAGAGTGAGTACGGGCTTCAGCCAGCGGCCGAACCATCCCGGCCGCGATCCCTCATCCTGATAGGCCAGGATGGCAAGGATGATCCCCAGCCCAAAAAAGATTGCCCACGCTTCCAGACGGATGGTCTCGGCCAAGGAAAGGCTGAGCCCGCCCACCCCCAATTGCCAGAGTGGCCGCGAGTCGTCGCGGAAGTAACCGAAGAAGAACATCAGCCCCGCCAGCAGAAAAAATAGGTAGGTCACCTCGGCCGACGAGGTTGTGCTGTATCCGATGTGAAGACTGTAGAAAACAAAAACTGCTAAGGCAATCACGCCCGATGGTTCGCCGTAGAGATTGCGGGCGAGTTTCCAGATCACGTAGAGCGAGCCAATCCCCGCGACCAGGCTCAAAAATCTGCCCGCAAACACTACGTCGTGAAATAGAAGCGTAAAGAGTCCGATCAGCCAGAAGTGCCCCGGAGGATACGCCCCATACCCCACCTTAAACACCGGATGCTTCAACCACTCCGCCGTTATCGCCAGGCGCACCCACGCATCGCCGCCGCTATTGGCCGAGAAGAAAAACGAAACGATCCGCAACAGCGCTCCCACCGCAATCAGCGCCCAGCCGTACCGCGCGCAGTTCTTCAGCGTGTCCTCTTTCGATGTCGTTTCGCTCATGATGATGATCTCTCCGGACAAATCAGGGGGGCGTTGCTCTGGCTCTGGAACTCATTCCCTCGCGAATCTACTTTTCTTGACTTCAACAACGGCGACCAGTGTACACCAACCTCGCCCGTCCGGGCTTGTGAGCTCAGCTAAAATCCAAAGCTCGGGTAACTTCCGTAACCCCTTTTTTAACAATAGCTTCAGACGAGCCGCCGTCCCCTGCGTGTTAAGATTTTGACGGTGCCCACCGGCCGCCCCACTGATCGCAAGGAAGCTCCTGTCTTCGTGATGGGCTGCCACCGCTCTGGGACGAATCTGCTTTACGACATGTTGTTGTCCTCCGGCGGGTTTGCCATCTACCGCGGGTATTTGCCGATTTACAAAATCCTGATCCCCCGTTTCGGCTCCATGAAGAGCCGCGCGCACCGCGAAAAGATCCTCCAGGCCTGGCTCCGTAGCAAAGGTTTCCGGCGCACCGGGCTCGATGCGGAACCGTTGTCGGCGCGCATCCTCGAAGAATGCCGCAATGGCGGAGACTTCATCCGCGTTGTCATGGACGAGGTGGCCCGCAGCCAGCATATGCAGCGCTGGGCGATGTACGATCCTGACAATGTGCTGCACGTCGAGCGCGTGAAGCGTGACCTGCCTAACGCGCTGTTTGTGCACATTATCCGCGACGGGCGCGACATCGCGCTCTCGCTCAAGAAAATGGGTGGCTTCACTTCACTGCCCTGGGATCGCGATCCTACCGAAAGTCTGGTGGCGACGGCGCTGTACTGGGAGTGGATGGTCAACAGAGGCCGTGCCCATGGCCGCAAATTCCCTGCCGACTATATCGAGATCCGCTACGAAGACCTGATCACGAACCCGCGCGAAACTCTGGGAAAACTCGGCAGCTTCATCGATCACGACCTCGACTATGATCGGATTCAACGCGCCGGCTTGGGCCGCCTGTCGGAAACGAATTCTTCGTTTCGAGAAGAAGGTGCGAAAGAAACAACCAACCCGCTCGGCCGCTGGAAGGAACGCTTGGCGCACGCCGATGTCGCCGCCATCGAAGCGACAGCGGGCGAGTGCCTCGAGGAAAATGGCTACGAACTGTCGCTGCCCGCCGCCGAGCGCCGCCGCAGCCTGCGGCATTCGTGGATGCGCGCAATGTATCCCTCATTTCTTGGCAGTAAGCTGTGGCTGAAGTTGCATACGCCCGTCGGCCGGCTCGCCAACCTGTCGGCGCTCGAACTGGAAGAAGAACCGGCACAGGTGGCGGAGTCAGTCCGCTCCTGAAGAACGACAAAGATCGGAGTAGACTACGGGCTCCTGACGATGAATGGAATTTCCCTAACCTGGCAACCGGAAGGCGCGTTTCACCACGTGGGCTTTGTCGTGGCTTCGATTGCGAATTCCGTGCAGGGTTTTGCCAGCGTGTTGCAGGCGAATTGGGATGAGCAGGTTTTTCATGATCCCAACCAGGGCGTTCGCGTCACCTTCCTGAAGAGCCGGCGCGTGGGCGATCCGCTCTGGGAGTTGGTGGAACCGGCCGACGAACAATCGCCCGTGCATTCCTTTGCCGCCAAGGGAGGCGGCCTGCACCACGTTTGCTATGTCGTCGATAATCTGGAACAGGCGCTCACCGAGGCGCGGTCACTGGGAGCGATCGTCACGCGGCAACCGATGCCGGCAGTCGCCTTCGGCGGCCGGCGTATCGCCTGGATCTACACCCGCAACCGTCTGCTGATCGAGTATCTGGAACGCTGATCTGATTTCTAACGAGATGTCCGATTCGATCTCCAATCCGGCGCTTGGTGAGCACCATCCGGCAAACTTGCGCACCGAAGTCGACAGGCTGATCGCGGAAGGCGCTTTCGATCTTGCCTCGCGGCGGCTGGCGGAGCTTTGGCGGCGCGATCCAGCGTCAGGTACGGCGAGCTTTGTAACCTCGCGGCTTGAACACTTGCGGCACAAAGTTGTACTCGCGAAATTCAGGCTGGCAATCCTGCGTTCGTTCACGGTCGAGCCCATCGTACCGCTGCTGCGAGCGGAAGCGTTCGCCTGCGGTATCGATCTCGAAGTCTACGTCGGAGATTTCAACACCTACGTGCAGGACCTGCTCGACGGCCAGAGTCAGCTCTATCGCTTCGCGCCGAACGCCGTGGTGCTGGCGGTACGCACCGACCAGCCCGCGCCCGAGCTGTGGCATGACTTCGCGGATTTGGCTCCGGAAGCAGCGCAACAAGCCGCCCAGCGTGTGGTTCGTGGTTATGAGCAGTGGATCGGCGCGTTCCGCAAACACAGTCAGGCGGCGCTGATCGTTCATTCCCTCGAACGTCCCTCCACTCCAAGCCTGGGCGTGCTCGACAGCCAGTCCGAGACGGGGCAGTCCGGACTCATCCGGCAGATCAATAGTGAACTGCGGCACATCACCTCCGGATTCCACGGTGTGTACATCCTCGACTACGACGCGTTGGTGGCGCGCCATGGCAGCGAGCATTGGCATGACGAGCGCAAGTGGCTGACGGCGCGGCTTCCCATCGCCGCCGGTTATCTTCTTCAGATGGCGCGCGAGTGGATGCGTTTCATCGTCCCACTCAACGCCCCGCTCAGCGGCCGCACCGCCAAGGTTCTCGTCGTCGACCTCGACAACACGCTGTGGGGAGGCGTGATCGGCGAAGACGGAATGGCCGGCATCAAAGTCGGCCCCGAATATCCGGGCGCCGCCTATCAGTCCCTGCACCGTGCCCTGCTCGATCTGTCGCGCAAAGGAATTCTGCTGGCGATATGCAGCAAGAACAATCTCGACGATGCCATGGAAGCGCTGGAGAAGCATCCGGGCATGTTGGTGCGCGCAAAACACTTCGCGGCGATGCGCATCAATTGGACCGACAAGGCACAGAATCTCCGTGAGATCGCTGAGGAACTGAACGTTGGTATCGATGCCCTCGCTTTCCTCGACGACAATCCGTTTGAGCGCGAGCAGGTTCGCGCCGCGCTTCCGGAAGTTACTGTGATTGATTTGCCGAAGAATCCGCTGGAGTATGCTGCGGCCGTTCGGGACTGTGCGGCCTTCGAGCGCCTCACCCTTTCCGCGGAAGACCAGCAGCGCACCGAGATGTATGCGGCACAGAAACAGCGTGCCGGAGCCGAGCAGACTTTTCAATCGAAGGAAGATTTTTTTCGCTTCCTCGAACAGGAGGCCGAACTCGAGCCCGTTTCCGACCTGACGCTGGCGCGGGTCGCGCAGCTGACACAGAAAACCAACCAGTTCAACCTGACTACAAGGCGCTACACCGAAGCGCAGATCGCGGAGATGGCTAAAAAGCCGACATGGCACATATTTTCGATCAAGGTGCGCGATCGTTTCGGCGATCACGGCCTGGTCGGGGTCGCGATCACGCACGACGTAGGCGAACAGTGCGAAGTCGATACTTTCCTGTTGAGTTGCCGCGTCATCGGAAGAACCGTCGAAACCGCGCTTCTCGCCCATCTCGCCGAAAGCGCGGCCCAGCGCGGACGCAAGCGGCTGGAGGGCTGGTTTCTGCCAACCAAGAAAAATGCTCCGGCGCGCGATTTTTATGAGCAGCATGGCTTCGAGTTGCAGGCAACCAGCTGCGAAGGTTCCCTGTGGACGCTCGACCTGAAGACTTCCACACTGCGCTGCCCGGATTGGATTAAGCTGAAAGTGACGACAGAGACCACAGGCGGAGGAAAGAATTGACGGCCAGTACGTTTGAGCAGGTGCGGAGTGTAGCCAGTGATATTTTCGGGATTCCAGCGGACAAGATCACAGCAGAGTCTTCGCTGGAAACGATCGAAAATTGGGATTCCATGCAGCATCTGAATCTGGTTCTCGCTATCGAGGAAAAGTTCGGAGTGCAGCTTGAACCTGAAGATATTGAGCAGATGAAGAGCATCGGCGCAGTCGCGGCTCTGGTCGAGAAGCTGCAGTCGGCCGCGCGCTAAGGTTCGTATCAGGGCATCGCTTTAGCGATGCCGCAAGTTCCCTGAAATTGGACGCCCCTTTAGGGGCTGGGCAGGCGCATCGCTCAAACCCTTATTCATGGCCATCGTCATCCAGCCCTATCGTCCCGAGCACGAGCCCGCCGTTGCGGAGTTCAATCAGCGCCTGCGGCAAGCAGGCGAGGACGAGAACATGGTGTTCTACCGCTGGGCCGAACCGCGCTGGCTGCCGCGTAAGGCGGAGTCCCGCATCTACAACGAATTCTTCGTAGCCGTCGATGACGGCATCGTGCGCGGCGGCTACGCACTCAAAACCCAGGAATTTTTCTTCCCCGACGGCGAGACTCGCTCCATCGCCTACTACCACCATCCGCTGTCCGAGGGCATCGTCAACAAAGCCCATGCCATCGTGGGCACGCTGCTGCTGCGCGACGCGATGCAGCGTGCCCCGCTGCTCTACTGTCTCGGCATGGGCGGATACGACCGACCGTTGCCGCAGATGCTGGTTCGCCTGGGATGGGCGCATAGTCTGGTCCCATTCTTCTTTCGCATCGTGAAACCCTCGCGCTTTCTGAGAAACATGCAGACGTTGCGTTCCTCGCCGTCGCGAAAGTTTCTGCTCGACATCGCGGCCTATAGCGGCGCCGGATGGGCAGGCTCGAAGCTGTTCCAGAGCTATCGCGCTCTGCTCGCGCCTCGATCGACGGCAACTGAGTGTTGCGAGGTAGCGAGCTTCGAGGCTGACGCGGAGGCCTTGCAGTCTCTCTGGGAACAGGCACGTCAGACCTCTTCGTTCACGGCAGTGCGGGATGCCGAAGTTTTGCGCAACTTGTATCCTCCGCCACTAAAGCATCTAACGCGCCTGGTCGTAAGACGCAGGGGCTCGGCGATTGGCTGGGCGGTGGTGGGCGAACGTCGCAGAGACGCGAAGTACGGCAACCTGCGCGTAGGCTCGGTCGTTGACTGCTTTGCGCTTCCCGGAGAATTGTTTTCGGTGGTGCGAAGCGCCACGCAGACACTGGAGCGGCAGGGCTTCGACCTGATCCTCAGCAATCAGAGTCACCAGGCGTGGGGCGAGGCTTTCACGGCCGCGGGCTATCTGGTGGGACCGTCAAATTTCCTTTTCGCCGCTTCCAAAAAGCTCGCCGAACTGCTCGCTCCGTTCGAAGCAGCACGCCCGCGGATGCATCTGACGCGCGCCGATGGAGATGGGCTGCCGGGGAATTTCTAGAGTTGCTTTCAGTCGGTTGGTGGAGAGCCGGGCGCCCCCGCCCGGCTGGACGGGCGAGACGCCCGTCCCTCCATCGTATGACTCGTGTGGCACGACACTAGATCGCGTCGGTGATTTCTGCGGCCACTCTTTCTGTTTCAGTCGACAGTTTGTAGCCCAGCTGCTTCATAAGCGGCCCCCATTGGGCTTCCATGTAAGTCACGGTTTTCTCCGGCAGTACAGCCCGCCATCCGCCGGTGGATGCTTTGCGGACGAACGGCTTATCCGAGCGCGTATGGAACGTGGCTACCCACTTCTTGCCCTGGGTCTCTTCCATTTTGCGCATGTTGGCAGCGGAACTTCGTTCGATGGCTTGGTGGATGCGCTCCGGGTCGGGATTGAGTCCCATGAACTGAGCTACCCGCGCCAGTTCACGCTCTTGATCTGCCTGCAAGTCTTCATAGCGCATCAGAAGAAAGCTCGGCTGTCCCTGGCGCGTCGCCAGCCAGCTGTTGACGTGGTCGGCCCAGGAACCGATGCGGCGCCAGAAATTGCCATCCATCCAGCGGGGAACGAATTCTTCCATGGGGCAG
>CAVWAN010000035.1:0-77560 GCA_963752985.1 uncultured Acidobacteriaceae bacterium | reverse complement strand
ATGTGTGCCACGTTTGGGTGTGTCATGGTATGCGAGCCGACGACGTGACCGGATTTCAGCAGCGTCCTGGCATCGTCCCAGGTCATCATCAGGTCGGATTCGTCGGGGAACGGCTCTGGATCAAGAGAACGCACTGCATCCTGTAACAGCTCCTCGCGGGCCGACGCGCTTGCTTTCGCGCAGACGTCGAAGGCGTTCAGGAAGGCTGCTTCGCTGGCTTGCGAGTCCGTCAGATCGCGAATCGTGCCCGCGGCCGGATCCGTCCACTTCGAATTTCGTGAGGTAAGGAATGCGTGGCGCAGAAAGCAATACCAGGGCGCCTTGGACCGGTCCACGGAATCGACGGTCAGATAAAATGCCGCCGGGACGCCGAAACGGTTGAGTATAGGGGCCGCGATCTGAGCATTATCCTTGTAGCCGTCATCGAAAGTAATGGCCACAGCTCTTGGCGGCAGACTTTTCTCACCTTTGAGAAAGAGCAAGATATCGTCCATGCTTACGGCATTAAATCGCCTCGCGATCAACTCCACTTGCCACTCGAAGATGGAAGTAGCGTGAATGCAGTGGGCTCCGATGGTGTTGGCGTACTGTTCAGGTTGATCCTGGACGGAGTGATAGCTCAGAATGACTGCGGCAGGGGCAGCAAACTTGTGCGCGACACGCAGGACTCCACTCGCCACAAATGCTTTCTTGGCGACGGTTTTGGCTGCCTTCTGAATACTCATATGGCGCTGTCCTCTAAGTGACAGGTCTGTCCTGAATGGACCCGTCCATTTTACGCAAAGAAAGTTTCGCCCGCCGGACGGGTGTGAAGCCGATTGCGACTTTTCACCTGTCTCGATCTCCTTACTGCTCATTCTGATATTCCACTGAAACCACGGCCTGCGGCGGGGGCTCGGCAGGAAGCACCGTCGTCAAGCCTGCGAACTGGGCAACGTGGAACGCGCGGTTGGTGCGGTAGGCCCAAAGCAGCCCGATCCCGTAGATCAAACTCGCCGCTAGGATTTCGAGCGTCACCTGGATCAGGTTGCGGGGGTAAAAGAACCGGTTGGCGAGCAACAGCACTCCGATCAGCGGGAGGGTAAGAAGAACCGGGAGCGTGTAGGCCTGGCGCACGAAGACCCCGACCGGAACGCCGATCCGTTTTTTCAGTTGGCGCGGCAGGAACGCAATACAAGTGAATGAGAGCGGTATGGCGGTTCCGAGGGCGCTGCCGACAATTCCGAACGGCCGGACGAGCGCGATACTTAAGATAAGGTTGGCGATGCCTTCAATCACGGTAATGGAGGCCAAGGTCTGATGTTTGCTGAGGCCGTACAAAACGCGCCCCGAAGCCGCCTGCGCCAGCATGAGGGTGTAAGGAACGATCAGCACCACCAACACCGGGTAGCTGAGAGGAACATAACGCGCGCCCATCCACACGCGAATAATGTGTTTGCCCAGGATGATCAGGATGGCGGTGAGGGGAAAGATGAGAAAGGCGCAGACGCGATTGCCGGCAATATAGATCTTGCGCAAGCGATCGAGGTTGCCGGTGGCCTCCGACTGGCTTGCCATGGGCACAAAGATCTGGGCCAGGCTGGAGACGGATTCCTGGGCGTAATCGACGATGCGGGAGCCGATGTTGAAGTAAGTGACGGCGACGGTTGACATCATGGTGCCGAGCACCAGGGCGTCGGTGCGGAAGCGGAGGCGCGCCGCGATCATCACGAGGAAGGTGGTGCCCCCGTAATTGGCCATGTGGCGGAACGAGGCGCGATCCACATACTTAAGACCAAGCGGCACGGGGCACAACCGGAATACGATGATGCCGCGCACAATCGAAGAAATCACCGGCAGGACAACCGTGATCAGGGCGACGGTGAGCAGCCCGTATCCGCGGTTCAGACAATAGACGATCAAAACGGCGCGAGCCAGGGAGGAGCCGATACTGGTCCAGTTCAGGATGTAGAAGCGCTGCAAGCCTTCGAGCATGCCTCCGACCACGCCCAGCGGAAAGCCAAGGCTGACCGAGGCGCCGACCATTAACAGCAGCAGGCGCGCCTGCGAATGCATTTCGGGTGGAATCTGAAATACGTTCTCCACGGTGGAACTCAGCAGCGCGGTCAAGATCATGCTTACCGCGCCAACGCTGGCGTAGCTGAACAGGGCCGTGTTGACGAACGAATTGAGCTTTTCGCGATCGTCGGTGGCGGTGTACTTGGAGACGTAACGAATGATGGAGGAGCGAATGCCGAGGTCGAACAGGCCGTAGTAGCCGGTCACCGAGAAGATCAGGACCCAAACCCCGAAAGCCGCGTCCCCCAGGTGGTGCAAAATGAAGGGAGAAAGAAAAACCCCGACCGCGATGTTGACGCCTAGCGCCGACCAACTGGAGCCGACGTTTTTCAGAATCTGTCTTTTTTCGTGCTTCCGCATCAGTTCCGGTCCGTCCTCGTCATTTCCGGCTTTCCCCAAAGACCGCCATGGCCGCCGATGGGTTTTCTACCCACTCCGCTTTGCGCGTCACCAGTTCGTACCCCAACTGTGCCATGATGTTTCCCCATCGGGCTTCGATCTTCGCCACCGCTTCGGTCTGCAGGTTCGTCTTCCAACCGCCGACCGATGCCGTGCGGACAAATGGGATATCGCTGCGCTTGTTCTTCGTTGTCACCCAGTTCTTGCCCTGCGTCTTTTCCATCTCGCGCATGCGGTCGGCCGCACTACGCTCGATTACCGCTTGCAGCAGTTCGGGGGATGCGGAAATTCCCAGAAACTCTGCGATGCGCGCTAGTTCACGGTCGGGGTGCGCTTTCATGTCTTCGTAGCGCAGCAGCAGAAATCCCGGGCGGGCGCCGCGCGCATATACCCAACTGGCCACGTTTTCTCCCCAAGTACCCCAGCCCGAGGAAAGCAAATGCCCAGTCGTGAAATCGTCGATGTAACGCTCCAGCGGATAACTGTCTTCAATCTGGCGGTACTTGCGCGAGAAATCGTAGTAGGAAAGAGCCACGTCCCGCGGATCGCGCACGATGTAAATCACTCGCGGATAGCGCGGATCGAAATAGGAATGGCTCTTGATCAGGCGCGGGCTGGGCGTACGGCGCATGTAGCGGCTCGACTGCGCCTCCGCATCGGGTATGAGCCGCTCTATGTTGGCGAAGGTTACAGGCTCTGCGGGGTGCATCAGGTTCGCGATCAGGAAGCGTGTCCAGGTATTGCCCGATCGGGGATAAGAAATGACAAACGTGTCGTCGGCGCGGACGGCCAGGGTGCGCCCGGCAATATCCAGCCCGAGCGCGTTCTTCCAGAGCTTCTTGACGCCATACATCATCGTGAAGATCCGTTCAAGGTGGTCTCAGGAACCCGCAAATCGGAAATTGCCGCTTTTTCCGGAAACATCAACTCATATCCCAGATAAACCATCAGAGGTCCCCAGGCGGCTTCCAGTTGTTGCACGGCGGGCACAGGCAGGCCTGTTTTCCAGCCTCCGGCCTTGGCCGCGCGTACGAAGGGCACATCCGGGCGCGAGTTCCTGGTCACCAAAGCGGTGGCGTTGGCGCCTTCCAGCTTCCGCATCTGGTCGGCGGAAGAGCGTTCCACAGCCTGCGCTACCAGTCCGGGCGTCGACCGCATGCCCAGAAACGAAGCAATGCGAGCCAATTCCGCACTGGTCTGCGCCACCATATCTTCATAACGTAGCAACAGGAAGCCAGGAGACTTCTGCCGCGTAACCAGCCAACTGGCGACGTTGGTTCCCCACGAGCCGTAGTCGCACGTTTCCCCCGCCACAAAGCGGGTGGTGAATTGCTCGATCGAATCGTCGTCCGCAACACGCCGCCGTTTTCTGAAAAAGTGGAACTGAGAAACTACGACGTCGCGCGGGTCGCGCACGATGTAGATGACCTTGCGAAAGCGCGCATCAAAATATTCGTGGCTCTTCATGATGCGGGGCCGCGGCGCGGCTGCGAGCTGTTTTCTGGTCAGGCCCTCCGATTCCGGAATTAGCCGGTCAATATTGCCGAAGTTGGCGGGCTCTTCCGGATGGAGCAGGTTGGCAATCAGAAACCGCGTCCACGTGTTTCCGGATTTCGGGAACGACACGATGAATGTGTCGTCGTCAAACACTTCAAACTCGCGTCCCGGACTGGCATGTCCGAACGCCCTTTTCGTCGTATTGATAAGACGCTGAATCATTGCAGTTCAATCATCGAATCATGGTCCGTGTTGCGAGAGCAGCGGGTACGGCGGAAGTATCACCGGCAAAAGCCATTTCCCGTGGCTTGCCGGTTACGCTTGAGGCATTCGCCGCCAGCAACCCAAGCAGGCTGGACTTGAGGGCACTGCGCGGATCGCGGGTCACGAGCTGATATCCCAGGCACGCCATGATGTCGCCCCACGCGGCCTCGATACAGGCTACCTGCGCTTCGGGCAAATCATTTCGCCAGCTTGACCGAGCCAATGCGTTGGCGGAACTGCGCTCGACGGCCTGCGAGATTCCCTCGGCCGTTGCCGGCAATCCCGCGAAATCAGCCACCCGCGCCAATTCGCGCGCCGTGCCGTCGAGCAGATCTTCATACCGCAGCAACAGAAAACCTGAATAGCGAGAGCGGGTAGCCAGCCAGCTGCCGACGTTCTCTCCCCACGATCCGAGCTGACGATCGAGTTCGCCGGTCAGGAAGCGCTCGATAAAGTCTTCCATGGGGAGCGCATCGTCGATCCTCTTCAACTGGCGCAGGTGCGCATACTGCGAAAGAGCCACGTCGCGGGGATCGCGAACCAAATAGATAGTGCGCCGATAGCGGGGATCAAAACTGCTGTGCGTCGCGACGATACGCGGCTGCGGCGCCCGGTCGAAATCACGCTTCACGCTAACCTCGGGATCGAGGACCAGTTGGTGCAGACTGTTGTAGCCCACC
Organism: uncultured Acidobacteriaceae bacterium; assembly: GCA_963752985.1. Classification (GTDB taxonomy): domain Bacteria; phylum Acidobacteriota; class Terriglobia; order Terriglobales; family Acidobacteriaceae; genus Acidiflorens. The sequence continues at coordinate 72,662 of CAVWAN010000035.1, read as the reverse complement.
GCTTGATCCGGATGCCGGAGGTTCGCAATGAGGAATCGCAGCCGCGTATTCCCCGATTTCGGATAGGAAGCGAGCAAAATGTCGCCAGGGCGCACCGGGAGCTTTCGCCCCGGACGGTGCAGACCGAACGCATGCTTCACACCCGCCACCAGATACCGAATCATTCGCACCCTTCAGTTAGCCACTGCAGATCACAGATCACAACTAATTACCTCGTGCCGGTGCTCCGTTATTCCAATGCGTCCAGAAGGTGAAGAGCCGGCTGGTCGCATTGGGCGCCACTTTGAGTCCGAATAGCACGAGACTCAGTTTCGCTTTGCGGAAGTAATGGTTCGCTTCGGAGAAGCGTTCACGAGCCTTGGCAAAATCTCGCGCGGAAAGATGGTCCTTGCCATCTTCCAGCAGGTACTGCGCACGAATCTTGGCGGCTCGGTCCCGAACCACTTTCCGCTGCTCAGGGGTCAAAGGCAGTTTCTGGAGTTTTTCCAGGATCAGCCAGATCGCCTCTGCCATCCTGGCAGGGGACACGCCGAGCGACCCCGGCCGTCCGAGGTAGAGGCGTGCCTGTACCTGGCGGTTGTAGCCGACTTTGCCGCCATAAAAAGAGGTGCGCAGCCACATGTCGTAGTCGTCGCAGCGGGCCAGGCTTTCGTCGAACCCTCCCGCCTTGACGATTGCCGCTTTGCGCGCCACCACGGTCGACATCGTGGTGTGGCAGCGTTCCACCACCAGGGCCTCAAAATCAGCTTCGCCGACGGAAGGGCACCACTCCATGTATTCAAGCTGCCGGGTGGGGTCGCCAATCAGGACAGCGTTCGAATACACCAGGTCGAGCGACGGGTCGGCTTCGAACTGCTTCATCTGCGCTTCCAGATGATTGGGCAACCAGGAGTCATCACTATCGAGGAACGCGAGGAACTCACCCCGGGCATTGGCGATGGCGGTGTTTCTCGCACCTGCCGCGCCCTTGTTGGCCTGCTTGATGTATACGATGCGATCCAAGTAGCGATCAATGTAGGGCTGCAACACCTTCTCCAGTTCGGGAGTATCCGGCGAACCGTCATTGACCACGATGGCTTCGAAATCCTCGAACGTCTGGGCGAAGATCGAGTCCAGACATCCGGCGATCATGGAAGCGGTTTTGTAGGACGGGATGATGATGCTGATCCGTGGCGCTGTTTGTGATTGCTGACTTGTCATAGGTGGTTCCATTACGCTACTGGGTCTCATTAAGAACTGTAAAACACCAGTTCCTTCTCTCCGCTCACGATGTGATTGGCGGCCTCCACACCCATCAGGACCGAATGATCCATGTTCCCAATTTCGTAGCGCCACGCGCCAAAGCGTCCGCGAGAGTAAATCCCCTGCTGCATCAACGCCGGCTGCAGAATGGCGAGGGCTTTATCGCGATCGAGCGTCGGAATCGGATAGGAATACCTCACCAGACGGTGGTAGCGGGAAATGATGCGCGCACGGTCGGACTCGTCCAGTACTTTCGAACGGATCAACCCGGCGAGCATCTGCTCATAGGTGCGGTCGATCTGCAGCGTCTGCCCCAGGGGAACTGACATCTCGCACATCAGCGAACTGTACTGCTCGGTATCGCCCTTGGGGACGTTATTGGGCGAGTAGTGCGAGAAGAACGTGGCCCGATAACACGGCATTTCCGGGTCCGCAAAATACACCCAACATTTACCGGTGTCGATCTTCTTTTTCAATCCGATCCCGAGGACGAGGAGATCGTTGTGTTCAAGTAACGCTGCGGCCTCGCGCAGTCTGGTGTCGGCGGGCTTGAGCATGCCTGCCAGCAAATCGAGCGGCGCGGTGGAGATGAGCACGTCGTAATTGTCTCCGGTGCCGTCGGCAAATGAAACTTTGCGCTGCGCCGGGTCAACCTCGGCGAGTTGTTTTCCGGTGCGTACTTTGTCAGGAAAGCGCTTCGCCATACGCCGGTAAATTTCGCCCGTTCCCCCGTGAAGAGGGAAGCGGAACTTGTTGTTCGGGCCCCAGGCCACGTCGTCCTTTTCATAGAGGACATTTTCCAGCAGGCGCTTGAAGTCCACGACTGACACGCGCTCGGCGATCCATCCCTTCGACATGCGCTCCAGCGGCGTGGTCCAGACCTTGGAGTTGTAAGGGAACATGAAAGTCTCAGCGATGCCCTCTCCGAATGTGCTCAGAGTCCACTCCCGGAAATTCGCCGCGTCACCATTTCGGCTGGCCGCAGCCTTGGCCGCGCCCATCAGGCAACTCACCTGGAGCGGCTTCGGCAGGTAGCGCAGGTTGTTCTGGAAGGGATACGGGACGCAGACATCCTGCAGATACACCCAACTCTCGCGGACGCGCTCGTGCACTTCTTTCCCGAGCATGTCGTCGATCAATTTGTCGAAATAAGGATAGTGCGAAAAGATAACGTGTCCGCCTTCATCCCACACAAATCCCATGGGATCCACATGCGAGGTCGAGTGTCCGCCAACGTCGTCGGATTTTTCGTAAAGCACCCAGTTCTCGTAACCGAGTTCGTGAAGACGATAGGCCGCACCCAGCCCTGTCGGCCCGCCTCCAATGATGACAATCTTTTTGTTAACCATGCGGTTGCGCTGCCACGCCAGAATAATTATCTCTTGTTGCGGGGGAATTACGATTTGTGATGCTGCTCGGTAAATACTGACACAACTTCACCCGGTCGCCGCTGCGGACAAACCTCTGGAGTTACCAGTTCGCGAGTTCATCGCCGTTCAAAAGGGCAAATTGGAGTCCAAAGTCGACGGGTCTCAAGCTTTGTATCCTGTTGATTATACATGAGCTCCGGGTGGGGGCTCTCAATTTTGTCACCAAAGAGGAAGGGAATCGCCCGGAACATGGGTAAAGTTTTTCCCATTCTACCCCGCCGTTCCCCTTGCAATCAGGCACGCTCGCATCGCCCGGACAAAATTCCGCCGCAGGCAAGGTTTCAGACCATTTTTCTGGAGGCTGCAAAGTCAGCGCGGGCGCCTATATCCCGATCGATTGAGCCGTTTTGCCGCCGGGATAATTCCTTTTGCCCGATTAGTAAACTACCCCGTTATTGCGGTTTTGCGCCAAGAAATCGGGGACCGGCCGCTATCGGAAGTAACTCGCGAGCGCACAACCGCCTCGCGATCAACTTGATTTCCATGCAGCGGAGCTTCCAGCGCAGGGTGAAAGAGTTGGATCGCTGAAAAAAGGGCGTAAATGTGCAGGACTTTGCGACTGCCCGAAAAGTGGGGTTGTGATGGCACCGCTTTCCGGTGTATAAAACCCCATAATCGTCGCCGTTCCATTAAGTTTACGGTTTCTGGTAACCCCTTGCCCCGGCATTCAAAGTGCTATCTAACAGGGCAGACCCCGGCAGTTTTATCTTGGAGGGAACAAAGGCAATGCTCCACTTTTTGTCACATCACGTTGGGAAGACTAGTTCTGGTGCGTCTTCCAGATCCGCTTGTCATTCGAGGCGCAGGGCGACGCTCGCCCGTATGCTTTGCCTGACTCTGTTCGTCGTCTGTGTTGCCCTGCTCTCGTCTTCGTTCGCGCAGTTGCTGCCCGTTCCCTCCAGCCGGGGTGACAATGCGCGCAGCGGAGCGAATTCCAACGAAACTCTGCTCGCTCCCTCCAACGTCAACAGTAACAACTTTGGCAGGCTCTTCAGCTCTCCCGTCGACTATATCGTGATGGCGCAGCCCCTCTACGTGCCCAACGTGAACATTGGCGGCGTAAATCACAACGTTATCTACGTCGTTACCCAGGCGGATTCGGTCTACGCGATTGACGCCGAAACGGGCACTCAGCTCTGGTATGCCAGCATGCTCAACGTCGGCGGCACTACCGCCAGCGGGAAATACCTTCCCTGCGGCGCCGCTGGCCCCGGCTTCAACCAGGAAGGCATCATCGGAACTCCTGTCATCGATCCCAACACCAACACCATGTATCTGGTGGCTAAGACTCTTCTCAACACTACCGTCCGTCATCATCTCCACGCTCTCGACATCACCACCGGCAATGAGCAATCGGGCAGTCCCGTGCTGATCACCGCCCAGAGCGTCAGCCTTAAGGGACACAAGACCGTCTTCAATAGCCTGCACCAGAAGAACCGCCCCGGCCTCTTGTTGCTCAACGGTGTTCTTTACCTGGGCTTCGGGTCGAACTACTGCAACGACAGCAATAGCGGTTGGGTCCTTTCCTATAACCCTTTCCTTCCGGGTAACCCTACCAGCTTGTCGCAAATCGCTGTGTTCAACACCTCGCCCGACCAGGGATTGGCTTCCATCTGGCAGGCCGGCAACGGTCTCACTGCCGACGAAGCCGGCAACATCTTCGTGGAGACTGCCGAAGCCGGCAACAACGGGTACGATATCCAAAACGGTGGCCAGACCTACTGCAACAGCGTGGTGAAGCTTTACCCCGATCTTACGGTTGCCGACTATTTCACGCCGTGGAACGTCGCCACCCTCAACACTAAGGATTTTGATTTGAGTTCCACCGGAGCCCTCGTCCTCCCCGATCAAAACGGTCCCTACGCCCATGAACTCATCGCCACCGGCAAGCAGGGAATCGTCTACGTTCTCGATCGCGACCAGATGGGGATGTACTCCTACGGTAGCGACAGTCAAATTATCCAGGAATTCGCGCTCGTGCCAAGCACCACGAACGACGTCATGTTCGGTTCACCCGCCTACTGGAACAACACCGTGTATTTCGCTCCCAGCTATGCTCCGATCATGGCTTTCCCGTTGTCCAGCGGATTGCTCGGCAGCCCCGTCCAAACTGCCAAGAACTATTCCGGCGGTCACTCTCCGTCCGTTTCCGCCAATGGCAACACCAACGGAATTGTGTGGGCCATCGAAAGCGGTGCGCAATTCCTCGCCTTTGACGCCGTTACTCTACAACTGCTCTATGGCACGAATCAGGCCCCCAACTCGCGGGACAAATTGCCGGCCGTCGGACATTTTGTCACGCCGACCATCGCCAACGGCCGCGTCTATGTCGGCACTCAAACCAGCCTGGAAGCGTATGGACTGTTTCTTACCCTTACGGTGACTGGAGGCAACGCCCAGAGTGCGACCGTTTTCACCACGTTGCCCACGCCCATTAGCATCAACGCTTCGAATCCATATACCGGACAGCCCGAGGTCGGCACCACGATTAACTTCAGCGATGGCGGCAAAGGGGGTTCATTCAATCCCCCCTCCGCCGCCACCGACTCCAATGGCAACGCCTCCACCCTCTATACGCTTTCCAAGAAATCTGGGACCTACACCTTGACTATCTCTGCGACTGGATTCGGCAACGCCACGGTCACTGCCACCGCTGTCCCCGGGCCTCCAGCAAGTATGAATGCCTGGGGCGGAGCCAAGCAGACGGGCGCCGCCGGTTCCACCCTCCCGAAGGCCATCATTCCCCAGGTGCTGGACGCTTACAAGAACGGTGTCCCGGGGGTTACGGTCAACTTCACCGCTAATAAGAGTGCGGTTCCTAATCCGACTTCCGCAGTCACCGACGCCAGTGGCAAGGCTTATACCACCCTGCAATTGCCCACCACCGTCGGCACCATTACTGTCACCGCCAGTTCCGCGGTGCTGAAAAACATAATGAACAAGTGTGGATGCATAAACGTCCTCGAGTACTCCGTTGCTGGACCACCGGCCAGCATCGCCATCACCGGCGGCAATAATCAAGCCGCTCCAGCGGGAATGCAACTGCCCCAGGCCCTTACCGTCAGCGTGGCCGACCAGTATGGCAATCTGGTTTCCGGCGCCAATGTTAACTTTGACGACGTAGGCGCCGGAGGCACTTTCTCCAGCGCCAATCCCGTCATCACCGGCAGTTCTGGAACGGCAAGCCAGTTCTATACGCTCCCTACGACCCCAGGGACTATCACCATCAATGCGACGGTCGTCGGAGTGAACCCAGCGGTCTTCACCGAAACCGGACAGTAGTTCGAGCTTGCGTGGATGCGGCCGTGTGGGCGACCTCGCCCGTGTGCCTGGTCTAACGTCTGGCCAGGTGACGACCAACTACCGCCACGTATTGGGCGGTTGGGCCGTAGTGAAGGTATCCGTAATCGGGAACTCGCTGCGATTGCGGAAGGAGCGACTTTAGTCTAATCTTCTCCGTCGGTCGCGACACCGTATTGGAAAATCTTGGAATCATTGCACGCGGACCCGATCCATGAGGGAAACGGCGCCGCTGCTCGGAGGATTCGCATGCTCGTCTTCTATTTGGGTCTCTCGTTGAGCTGTGCCAGCACCCTGATGTACGAGGTCGTTCTGACACGGATGTTGAGCGTGCTCTGCTGGTACTATCTCGCCTTCGTTTCGATTTCAATGGCGATGTTTGGGATGACCGCGGGCGCGCTGGCGGTTCAGTTGTGTCCGGGCTGGTTCAAGCCCAGCGAAATCTCAAGCCGACTCGCGCAGGCGGCATTCGCCATGGCTGTATCGATGCCCCTCGCCCTCGTCATCATGCTGGCCGTGCCGCTCGACATCTCGCTGGCCGTCGAGACCTTAGTCAGCTTTCTACTATTCTCTGCGGTCATCGCAGTGCCTTTCTTTTTTTCGGGTGTTGTTGTCTGCCTCTCACTCACCCGGACACCCTTTCCCATCGGCCGCGTGTATTTTGCAGACCTCGCAGGAGCCGGAGCGGGATGCCTTGCCTCGGTTGTATTGCTCAAGCTGATCGACGCTCCCAGCGGCATCTTCGTCATCTCCGCCTTACTTTTTCTCGGCGCTGCTTGTTATGCATCCTATGCCCAGGATCGCTCCCGAGTCCACAAGTCATACATTCTTGCTATAGCAATGCTGATCGTCGCCGGCCTGAACGCTTCCACGCTTCACGGCATTCAGCCTATCTGGTCGAAGGGCAAAATCGATCGGCGTGCCAACCTGGCCGCCGAAGTGTGGAACCCAATCTCTAAGGTTCGCGCCTCGAGGCCAGTGACGCATGAACCACAGATGTGGGGACCCAGCCCTCTCGCTCCCAAAATGACCATCGAGGAGATTGGTCTCGACATTGACAACGATGCCTATACCCCGATAATGCGCTTTGATGGCGACCTCAAGCCCTTCTCTTTCCTTCGTTACGACGTGACTTCGATCGGGGCCGGGTTGCGAGCCGGTGGCGCAGCCGCAATTATCGGCGTGGGCGGGGGGCGCGACGTGATCAACTGCGCGGTCAACGGGTTCCATCGAATCGTCGGAATTGAGGTTAACAGCGCTATCGTAGGTCTCGACACGCGGCGGTTTAACTGGTTCTCGGGCTTCAGCAAGATACCGAATTTTGAGCTCCATAACGATGAAGGCCGCAGCTATCTCACTCGCAGCAATGAGAAGTTCGACATGATTCAGGCATCGTTGGTGGATACATGGGCCGCCACATCAGCCGGTGCCCTCACTCTCTCTGAGAACTCGCTTTACACAGTTGACGCCTGGCAGATTTTCGAGCATCACCTGAAACCCGGCGGGTTGATCACTTTCAGCAGATGGTACTGGGGCCCGGAGGCCGCTCAGACCTATCGGCTGTTTTCAGTGGCCTGGGCGATGCTGCTCACCGAGGGCGTGACAGACCCCTCGCGCAATATCGCCTTGGTGGCGTCGGATCGGGTAGCGACAATTCTCGTGAGCAACCAACCGCTCTCCGCGGACGATCTTCGTAAGATTCGGACTGTCGCGGACGAAATGCGATTCAAAGTGCTTTTCCTTCCGGGCGAGGAGACGCCCATTGCTCAACTGCGAACCATCTCTTCCGAACACACCCTCGCGGAGATGGCGCGTCTGAGCGACAGCGTTGAATTCGATTATTCCCCAGTTTTTGACGGGTCTCCGTACTTTTTTAACGCAGTGCGGCTGCGGAACGTTCCTCGACTCTTAGCCTTCGGCGGGCACGGCGCTAACCTTCGAGCTTTGATGTTCGTCTTTGCTTTCATGCTGGCCGCCCTGATTCTGGTTGCCTTGACCATCGTGTTGCCGCTCAGGCGCTGGGGCGGTTGGCAAGGCGGTGCTGCACCCCCGGTAGTCGGCGGCATCGCCTACTTTGTCGGCATCGGGATCGGTTTCATGCTGGTGGAGATGGCCATGATGCAGCAACTGTCAATCTTTCTCGGACATCCCATCTATTCGATGGTCGTGGTTCTGACCGGCCTGATTCTCTCGACCGGAGTGGGCAGTCTGGTTTCTGATCGGCTTCGTCTGGCTTCGAACGCTGCCAGCCGCCTGCCCGCTCTAGCGGTGACTCTGATTCTCATTCTCTATTCGGCTGCGGTCATTCCCGTCATTCACCACTTCATCGCGGAAACGCTGTGGCAGCGGGCGCTCCTCTCCCTGGCGCTGGTGGCGCCCTGCGGGTTCCTGATGGGCTTCTGCTTTCCGGTTGGCCTTCGCTGGATGACCGTGCTGAAGCAGGAGGAAAACCTGCCGTGGATGTGGGCCCTCAACGGCGCTGCCGCAACTCTCGGAAGCTTTGTGGCGATCGTGCTCTCGATGGAAACCAGCATCGTTACCTGCGCGCGGGTCGGCGCGGCCTGTTATCTTCTAGCCGCCATAGTTCTGCCTTCGTCGCGGCTGGTGGCTGAGAGGCAGAAGCCTTCGACAGCAGTGACCCAGCATGGATGATTCACAAAGTCCCTAAGAATCTCGCGGGGGAGCGTCAACTGTGGGTAGTTTGTTCCCCTTGGTTGCCCCAGCCGCTTACCAGACATGCTTCATGGCCCGGGCAAACGCCGCGGCAGGCAGGGTATTCAGCACATCTTCCTTCGTAAGCCAGGCCCGCCGCGCCTGGGTGACACCGTAATGCAACTTTTCCATGTGCGAGGTGTGGTGGGAATCGGTGTTGATGACGATTTTCACTCCATGCTGTTTGGCAAGCCGCAGATGAACATCGCTGAGGTCGAGACGATCGGGATAGGCGTTCAGTTCCATCGCCACTCTGTGTTTGGCCGCTGCTTTGAGAACCGCGTCGAGATCGAACTGGTAGGCGTCGCGGCGGAGCAGCAGGCGTCCGGTGGGATGCCCGATCAGTGAAGTGTTGGGATTGGCGACGGCCTTCAGCAGGCGTTCGGTCATGGCGGCGCGATCCTGATTGAACTGCGAGTGCACGCTGGCGATGACGATGTCCATTTGTTCGAGCACCGAATCGGAAAGATCGAGCGAGCCGTCGCCCAGAATGTCAACCTCAATTCCCGCAAGGATGCGGATGCCCTTCATCTTTTTTTCGACCGCGCGGGTTCTTTCGATGTGCGCCAGCGCCCGTTCGTCGGTGAGGCCGTTGGCGAAGGCTAGATTCTTGGAGTGGTCGGTGATCGCCATGTACTCATAGCCGCGTTCCCGGGCTGCTTCGGCCATTTCTTCAATGGTGTTGCGGCCGTCGGTTTCGATGGTGTGCATGTGCACATCGCCGCGAATGTCGGATAACTCAATCAGAACGGGCAGAGTGTGAGTGGCGGCGGCTTCGATCTCTCCGAGATTTTCGCGCAGCTCGGGAGGAATAAAGTCGAGCTTGAGCTTGGCGTAGATTTCAGCTTCGGTTTTGCGCGCGACCGGCTTCTCGTCTTCGACTTTGGCGAGGGCGTATTCGTTGAGCGTGAAACCCATCTTGAGCGCGCGCTGGCGCAAGGCGACGTTGTGCGCCTTGGAGCCGGTGAAATACTGCATCGCCGCTCCGAACGATTCCGGAGGCAGCAGCCGCACGTCCACCTGCATGCCATTGCGGTGGCGGAAGCTGACTTTGTTTTCTCCCTGCGCGATGACGTCCATCAGGCCAGGGAAGCGGAGCAGATGCTCGATGATTTTCTGCCGCGGCTCGGCCTGGATGCAGGCCTTGCCGGTGACCAGAATGTCGAGGTCGCCTACGGTTTCGCGTCCGCGGCGCAGCGAGCCAGCGGGCGTAACTTTTTCCACGCCTGCAGCCGTTAACAGATGTTCCACCAACTTTTCCGCCAGCTCTTCCGCCGTGTCGAGCAGGAAGCGTCCGGCGATGCGGCGATAGTCCTCGATAGCTTTGAGCAGCTTCAGTTCGTGCTTTTCGCCCATGCGCGGCAGCGTGCGGATCTTGCCTTCGCGGGCCAGTTTCTCCACGCCCTCGAGGTCGCTGACCTGATAGGCGCTCCAGATCAAGGCAATCGTCTTCGGCCCCAGACCCTGAATCTTGAGCAGTTCGAGCATCGAGGGCCGGTATTTCTTCAAAAGCTCGGTGTGGGCTTCAATGCTGCCATCTTTGAAAAGCTGCAGGAGATTGGCCTGCATGCCCTTGCCAATGCCCTGGATTTCGAGAAGTTTTTTCGGCTCCGGAATCAGGTCGGCAATCTGTTGCGGCAGTGCTTCGATGGCCTCGGCGGCGTTGCGGTAGGAGCGCACGCGAAACGAGTCCTGCCCGTCGATCTCCAGCAGATCGGCAGTCTCGTAGAGAAGTCCGGCGATGGCTTTGTTGTCCATGTGCAACGCCCAAGGATTAAGGTTGAACCAGTTCGATCCGAAGGTCGCGGCCAATCGCCCGCGCCGCCCGGCACAATGTCTGCAGAGTTACCGAGGTGTTGCCCGGATCAAGCAGTCGATCCAGTGCCGCTCGACTCGTGTTCATGCGGCGTGCCATCTCCACCTTGTTGATCTTCGCCCGCTTCATCGCTTTCTCCACTTGCCACGCAATCGCCTCTTTCAGTGCGGAGGCGCGGGCCTCCTCAAGGATGCCTTCTTCTTTCAAGAAATCATCCAGCGATGAGCCAATATGAGGGTTTTTCTTCTTCATGTCGTCACCTCCGTCATCCGTCGCTTCGCGAGCGCAAGATCCTCCGCTGGAGTCTTACGCGTCTTCTTGATGAAGCCATGAAGCACGATCAGAGCGCCTTGGTGGAAACACAGAATCAGCCTGGCAATGCGTTGGCTCGGCAGTCTTGAGCGAACTTCCCACAGTCCTTTCTTCAGGCTTCGTACCAGAGGCATTCCAATGGGCCAGCCGAATTGTACCCGCATCAGGTCCATTCCGATTGCCCGACGGTCACCCCGGTCGAGGCTGCGCAGCCATTCCAGTGCAGGTTCCTTGCCCAGGGCCGTCCGGTAAAAGCGGATGGGTATTTGAGGCGCACGTTCCATCCCGCCACCGTTTAATAGTGTACCATAATTGGTACATTGTCAAGAGCCCAGACCGACCCGGTACGACTAAGAGGGAAAGAGAAAAATGGTGCGCACCTGCGCGGATCCGGACGACACAGGCAGCGCGGGCGTCGAGGGGTACAGCGCTTGCTTCCGAAAACCGGACTGAATGAAACGGCCTCCCATCAGGAGGACTTGGTTACATTGGCAGCTTGCGGCCCTTTCTGTCCCTGGACAATCTCAAACTCCACCTTGTCGCCCTCCTGCAGGCTCTTGTAGCCCTCGGTGGTGATTGAGCTGTAGTGAATGAATACATCCGGTCCGTCATCTCGGCCGAGGAAGCCGTATCCCTTGGCGTTGTTGAACCACTTCACGGTGCCTTTCAGACGTTCCACGTGCGCTCCCCTCTTTCTTGCGGATTTCCCCCGAAAAAGGCGAGATTCCAGGGACTCGCAAGAAATTGTGTAGGCATTGTGCTGCTGACGGGGAGGACTGTCAAGGATTGCAATCACATACGGGCGGAAGGGGCAATCCGGACCCAGTCCCGGAGGGAAGACCTGATACCAGACCGGACTCCGCCGGCGTAGGGCATCCTCTTTCTAGAGCGTTCCGCGCGCCGTTTGAGCCAGCCACAGGATCCCCGAGATCGTTTTGGCATCGCGGATGCGCCCGTTGAGGGCCATCCGCTTCGCCTCCGATAGGGGGAAAAATCTGACGGCGATCTTCTCATCCGCCTCGGGCTGGGCTTCGCCGGCTTGGAGTCCGCGGGCCAGGTAGACGGTCATGGTCTCGTCGAGAAAGCCGGGGCTCACGTAGAAATGCAGGATTCGCTTCCACTGGCGGGCGCGGTATCCGGTTTCTTCGAGCAACTCGCGCTTGGCGGCGGTGAGCGCGGTTTCGCCATCGTCAATGCGTCCGGCGGGCAGTTCCCACATCATCGACTGCGCGGCGTGGCGATACTGGCGTTCGAGAAGGATGCGGAGCCCGGTTTTGCGGGCAGCTTTCGCCGGGTGATGGTTGGCCAAATCATCGACAGCCAGAACAACGATGGAACCGGAATGCCGAATCACATCGCGGCGGGCGCGCACGCCCCCAGGTTCTTCCACCTCATCGGTGGTCACGCTGAATACCGGGCCCCGGTAACTGATTCGGGAAGAAAGAACACGGGCTTGCCCTGATTTCCCAGCTGCTGATCTTGTTTCTCCTGCTTTCGCCATGACAACAATATAAGGTATGCTGCGCGGTTGAGTCGAAAACCGAGTAGCGAAAAACCGATGGTCGAAGAAACGGCCAAAATGTCAGCGGCCAGGAAGCCCACAGTGGCCATCGTTGGAGCCGGGAGCCTGGCAACTTTTCTAGCCGTGGAGCTTGACGCCACCGGCTTCACGATTACCGAAATTGTCGCGCGCGATTCGCCGCAGTCGCGCCGGGAAGCGCGCAAACTCGCGAAGAAGGTGGGCGCGCAGAGCGTCACCGCTCGCTCCGCCAAGCTGGATGCCACCTTGCTGTGGCTCTGCGTTCCTGACCGCGAGATTCGCGGGGCGGCTTCGGGTCTCGCGAGTAGTCTCGCGGCTCGCGTCCTGGTTCAGAAAAAAGGCAAAGTCCAGGATAAAGTTCGATTCGCCTTCCACTCCAGCGGAGCGCTCGTCAGCCGCGAACTCGAGCCTCTGCGGAAGGCAGGCGCTGCAGTTGCCTCCGTCCATCCGCTGATGACGTTCGTAGCCGGGGCGCATCCCACTTTACAGGGAGTGCCTTTCGCGATTGAAGGCGATGACGCGGCTACACGAGTGGCCCGGCGAATCGTCCACGAGTTGGGAGGCGTGAGTTTTTCATTACCTGCGGCGCGTAAAGCGGCTTACCACGCCTGGGCCACTCTGACCTCGCCGCTGCTGGTGGCTTTCCTGGTGACGCTTGAAGAAGCGGCTCGCGCCGCCGGACTCACGCGTGCAGATGCGCGTTGCAAGAGCCTGCCCATCATCCGGCAGACCTTGGCGAACTACTCGCGCTTCGGGCCGGCGAAATCTTTCAGCGGACCGCTGGTTCGTGGAGACGCGGAGACAGTGGCGAGACACTTGGCGGTGCTGAAGAAGCATCCCGGAGCGCGTGAGGTCTATGTGGCGCTGGCGCGAGCCGCCCTGCGCGGCCTGCCAGTGAAGAATCGGGAAGAACTACGGCGTTTGCTACTTTAATGCTGATCGCTGCGCCCGGTGAACAGATGCCCCAGCTTTTCCTGCTTCGTCTTCAAATATTCTTCGGTATGTGCGGTGGGCGCGACTTCGCAGGGCACGCGCTCGGTCACCTGGATACCGGCGTTTTCGAGCGCCGCCACTTTATCAGGATTATTTGAGAGCAGACGTACCCGCTTGATATCCAACGCCTTCAAGATCTCGACTGGCATGAAAAACTCGCGCTGGTCGGCTTTGAAACCAAGGCGCTCGTTGGCTTCCACCGTGTCCAGTCCGCTATCCTGGAGCGCGTAGGCCTGCAGTTTTGCCATCAGTCCAATGCCGCGGCCCTCCTGTTGCTCATAGATCAGGACGCCCGCAGCCGCCTGGGCGATCATGGAGAGCGACATCTCAAGTTGCTGGCGGCAATCGCAGCGCAGGGAGCCAAATACGTCGCCGGTCAGACACTGGGAGTGGATGCGCACCAGCGGCGACCCGGAATGCACCTCGCCCATGACCAGCGCCACAGCCTCTTCGGTCTTAGCGCCGTCGCCGGAGGCGGATGCCTTGGTCGTAAACCCGTGAATCAGGAAATGTCCCCAGCGGGTAGGAAAGTCCGCCGACGCCACCTGTTTTACTTTGGATGAACTCACAACTAAATTATAGCCTTCGATCCCATGTACTCAGCGTTGCGCGGGTTCAACGGGGCGCGGCGCAGCTGTTTTCAGCATGAGCTGTCTAGGCGAAATCGCGGAACGGCTGGTAAAATCAAAAAGTAAACTCGCCACCGCGCGGGGCTATAGCTCAGCTGGGAGAGCGCATCGTTCGCAACGATGAGGTCGTCGGTTCGAGCCCGACTAGCTCCACCAATCTTCTCAAGCGTTTGCAGCCCCGCTGGCAGCGTTTCCGTGTCGTGGAAAGCTAGACGGCATTTCAATTTGGTTAATTCACCGTCTGTGTCAGCGAAGCCGAACTGCCGATAAAGCTGGTGCTGCCGTTGTACGTCGCCGTGATAGTGTGCGTGCCCGAGGCTAACGTGGAGGTTGTAAACTTGGCCACTTCTCCACTCAGGGACACAGTTTTCAGGGCCGTCGTGCCGTCGTAGAAAGTCACGGGCCCGGTGACCGTACCGCTCAACTGCGGCGTTACGCTCGCTGTAAAGGTCACAGACTGCCCGACGTTAGACGGATTCAGGGAGGAAGTTAGCGCGGTCGTGGTTGTGGCTTTGCTGACCACCTGGCTCACTGCCTTCGACGTGCTGCCGGGGAGGTTCAAGTCACCGCCGTATACCGCCTTGATCACGTTTGTTCCTACAGGCAACGTCGAGGTCATAAAGCTAGCCGACCCACCACTCAACGTCCCCGTTCCCAGTACCGTCGTTCCTTTCATAAACGAGATAATTTCTCCATCCGGTGGCGGCGCACCGAGCGTGGAAATGACCTCTGCGGTAAAGGCCACCGCTTGCCCATAGGCGGACGGATTCGGAAAAGACGAAAGAGTAGTGGTAGTCGCTACCAGCACAACCTGATTCACTGGGGCCGAGGCGCTGCCAGAAAAGTTTGAGTTGCCTCCATAAACCGCAGTGATGCTGTGTGTGCCCGAGGCCAGCGTCGAGGTTGTGAACTTTGCCACGCCCCCGCTCAGGGACACAGTCTTTAGGGCCGTCGTGCCGTCGCAAAACGTCATTGTCCCGGTGACCGTGCCGCTGAACTGCGGCGTCACGCTCGCCGTAAAGGTCACGGACTGCCCAAAGTTCGAAGGATTTAGCGAGGAAGCCAAAGCAGTCGTTGTCGTGGCTTTGCTGACCACCTGGCTCACCCCCTTCGACGTGCTGCTGGCAAAGTTTGAGTCACCGCCGTACACCGCGTTGACCAAGTTGGTGCCAACCTTAAGCGTCGAAGTCGTGAAGCTCGCCGAGCCGCTATTCAACGTCCCCGTTCCCAGCACCGTCGTGCCTTTCTTGAACGTGACGGTTTCTCCATCCGGCGGAGCACCGAGCTTGGAAGTGACCGCCGCGGCAAAGGTCGCCGACTGTCCATAAGTGGAAGGGTTCGGGGAGGACGTGAGCGCCGTAGTGGTAACGGTCAGCATTTGAATTTTGGTCACGAAGGCGTCCCCAAGTTGAACACTACAGCCGCTGCCATCGTTGCAGACCCTCTGGAATGCACCGGACGTGGTAGGAAAGTTACTTGATTCGGTGTAGCCAGTGACGTAAGCGTTGCCCGCGCTGTCCACCGCTATGCCGCGACCCTCGTCCCACCCGTTGCCGCCTAGATAGGTGGAGAAAAACAAAGCCGATCCCGAGGGATTGATCTTGGCCACGAAGGCGTCGGAGTCGCCACCCCGGTAGTGTGGCTGCAAGGCGCTCTCTGTCGGAAGGTTGTGTGAGCCGGTGAGTCCAACAACGTAAGCGTTGCCTGCGTTGTCTACGGCGATGCCAGTGCCATGGTCAAAGGAGCTGCCGCCCAGATAGGTGGAGTAAACCAACGCCGATCCAGTGCTGTTGATCTTCGTAACGAAGGCGTCGCCGAATCCGCCACCGTAGGTTGTCTGAAAGGCGCCGGGAGTGACGGGAAAGTTGACTGAGGAGGTCGCGCCGGTGACGTAAGCGTTGCCCGCGCTGTCCACGGCGATGGCGTTGCTTCCTCCACCATCAAGATAGGTGGAGTAAGCCAAAGCCGATCCTGAGGGGTTGAGCTTAGTCACGAAGGCCCCGCTACCGGTCGTCTGAAAGGCACCGGGTGTGGTCGGAAAGTCAGCACCGGCACCGCCGGTGACGTAAGCGTTGCCCGCGCTGTCCACCGCGATGCCCTGGCCTTCGTCGTCTCCGCTGCCGCCTAGATAGGTGGAGTAAACCAATGCCGATCCCGAGGGATTGATCTTGGCCAAAAAGGCATCGTAGGTACCACCACCATAAGTCGGCTGCAAAGGGTTCATCGTCGGGAAGTTGGTTGAACTGGTCCAACCGATGACGTAAGCGTTGCCCGCGCTGTCCACGGCGATGCCGTAGCCTCCGTCATAGGAGCTGCCGCCCAGATAGGTGGAGTAAACCAAAGCTGAACCCGTGGGGTTGATCTCGGTCACGAAGGCATCCACGTTACCGCCACCGTAGGTTGTCTGAAAAGCGCCGGGAGTGACGGGAAAGTTGAGTGAAGAGGTCGCGCCGGTGACGTAAGCGTTGCCCGCGCTGTCCACGGCGATGGTGAAGCCTACCTGGCCGCTGTCACCCAGATAGGTAGAGTAAACCAAAGCTGAATCCGCGGGGTTGAACTTGGTCACGAAGGCGCCACAGCAGGATAAAGTCGTCTGAAAGGCGCCGGGAGTGACGGGAAAGTTGAGTGAGTGGGTCGCGCCGGTGACGTAAGCGTTGCCCGCACTGTCCACTGCGATGCTGAAGCCCCGGTCACCGTCGCTGCCGCCCAGATAGGTCGAGTAGATTAGCGGATCAATATACAGCGGTCGGGTGGCGTCATACTTGGCCAGCTCGAACGCCACGCGATTCCTGTCCGTGATGACATAACGTACCGCAATCAACTGCCGTTCTCCATCTTTTTCCTGATACACAACCGGCTTGTGCCAGCGAATTTCACCATCGCCATCGCCCATCTTGAGCACTAAATCGCCCTGCGCATCCCGGCGAATCCGCTTCGCCCCACGAACGTCGAACTGGATGCCATGCGGATTCGCACCCGGCGCGACAATAAAATCGTATTCCAGTTGCCGCTGGCTGCCGTAGTATACGAGATCAATGCCCGAGTAAATTCCCTCGTACTTCACCTTTGCGTAGGTCGGAACATTCGTCCTCCACTTCGCCGGGTCGTTCCCGATGAAATAGTTGCTTGTTCCCGCCAGTTCATCCAAGCCAGTCACCTTGGCCGTAGGATTGGCGTTGCGAAGCTTCATTCGCAGCACGCCACCAGCTTTGGTTGCAGCCATGTCGGACGGCAACGGGTGATCCACCCTATCAATCTTCGGCTTGTGACTGTCCGCCTTCTTTCCGCTCAACGCGAAAACCGCTTCATCCCCAGTGAGGAAAAGCGAGTATCCGTTCGTGCGGGACAGAAACTTCACGCTCGCATCGGTCTGCCCGTGATTGGCCTCGAAGCTCAACGGCAACTTGCCGTAGCTGTCAAGAATTTTGGTTTGAGCTTTGGGATCGCCTTGGGACGCACTGATCGGGGCAGGAATAAAACTCGATTGGGACAACAAGGATGTCGTGGTCAAACACAGAAACAGGCAGACGAGGTAGGTACGCTTCATAGGGTCCTTCCGTCGTATCTGAAGATCAGGTAAAGAGGCTCAGCTCGACCACCGATTAAGGGAAGGAAAATTCGCAGCAGCCGAGACCGGAGAATTATCCTACCATGGTTGGCGATGGCGAAGTGATGGTTCATCACTGGTGCGTGTGAACCTCCCCCCGCGCCGTGAAAATTGTGAGGCAACTCCCGGCAAGCCTGTTTGAATTGGACCGTTTTGGACCGTAATCGGCTGCCAAGTGCACGCCAAATTGAGGTTTCTTGGTGGACTGTATCTTTCGCAACGATGAGGTCGTCGGTTCGAGCCCGACTAGCTCCACCAATCTTCTGCCGTTTCCGGCTGTTCCTTCACTCCGATCCATGATTTCGCAAGCCTGCGCCGCCGGCCGTCAACGCGCAAAACCAGCGCCAGGAGCGGGAAGTGGGCTGACTGGCCTTCGCTTCCACGGAATTTTCGCAAATGGGAATTGCAGACGACCAAAATATCACTTTAAGCGAAATTCCTTGCACAACTCTGCTAAGATGAGCGGTGTTACGTGCTAAGTTCCTGCATCCGGACAGTTTCCGCGTCTCGGTTTGGATGCCGGAATGCTCTCTTTATAGATGGCTCTCTCCTCAGCTGCCCACTGGCCCCACGCCCGGGTAGGAGTGCTGTTTTGAACGACGAAATTCGAAAGACCTTGCGACGAAGGCGGAGCTGGTATCAGCGGCGGTTGCGCATCCAGCGGACCCTGGTCGCGGTGGTCGCGAGCGCGCTCATCGCCGGCGCCTGCTGGCAGAATGCGGCGCATCATCTGTCGTTGCCCTCCTGGCATGCTTCCCAGATCTTGCCTGACTCTTTTTGGGCGCGACGGGACGTCCGCAAAGATCTCGCTTTGATGGCGGCGCGCTCCGCCCGGCCCGCCAAGTTTCTCAACCGGATTCCTGGTGTCTATCCTTACTCGGTCGTGCCCGGGGGCGTGAAGGATGCCGACGAGCTCCGCTATGCGGCGGCGCGGGACTACGTGGTTCGCCGGCATTACGCCCGCTTCGACTTCAACCACGCCCGTCTGGTGCGCGCCCGCGAAGCCCGCGAAGTTTATCTTTCGTATCGCATTCGTGACACCGTCTACTGGACCCGCAGAAAAATTCGCCTCCATCTCGGAGAGTTACTGCTGACCGACGGCAAGATCACGGCGCGGGCGCGTTGCGGCAACCAGATTTCTGATACGGCCAAGCCCGAAGTTTCTAACGAAGAGCCGGAAGAAGATGTTATGGACCGGCCCGTAGCGGAGCTCGAGCCCGGACCGTCGTTTCCCATGCGGCCCCTCTCCGCCCCGGCCGACTTGCCCGGCGGCCAGCCGACTCCGCCCAAGCTATTCGCCAATAACTTCTTCTTCCCATATGTGTCCACCGGATTGCCGATCCCTTCCGGGCTTTGCTCCGCTGACGAAATCGTTGACCACCACTGCCGACCCAAGCGCCACCACAAACCGCCGACGGCGCCCGAGCCCTCGACCATGGTGCTGACCGCTTCCGGCCTGGCGTTCATCCTGTGGCGCTACCGAAAGACTGCCCGCCCCGCCGCGGCCTAGCCGCGCATTGCCCATGAAGTTTAGAAGAAAAAGAAGAGGCGCCTCCATGTCTCGCGCTTTCTGAGACCTGGGAGCGCCCGCATGCTTGCTGATCGACAATAAATTGTGGCTTATTAAGCAGGGAAGCCCTGCGCTCACTTGCTCGCGCTTACGAAATCGCCGGTGGTGGCGTTGATTACGCCGATGCCCTTCCTGTCCTTTTCACTGGCGCCGTAGATCACATACCAAACGGGCACGTTCAGCTTCCGGTCCTTGAGCAACACATAGGTGATGGGCTGCTGTGCGTCCTTCTTCACGATGGCATCGCCCCCGTGTTGCTGCGCGGCCGCGAATGCCTTATCCGTATCGGCTTTCAGGAGATATTGAGAAAAGACAAGACTAGCGGATTGGGCGTTGTAGGCACCTTCAGCCCCCTCGGGTGAAACTCCGAACGGCGGCGAACCCGGTTGCCGGCTTCCCGAACAAACGATGGTCTTGGTCGCCCGGCGACTGGGCGAAGCAAAGTATCCTCGCCAGATACTTGATTTCCCGTCCTGGCCGGTAGTTTCCGTGGTGAGAACGGATTCCACCCGAGCCGGCTGAGCATCGGGCGCCCACTTCAATGCGAGACCGAGCATTCGATTGAATGCCTCCTGACCGGTGTAAAGCGTCGGTTCCGCTTTCTGCGGTTTTGTGACGGCCTCCTTTTCAGGTGCCGTCTTAGTCTCGTTTGAGCTGCACCCCACTGTCAGGATTGCCAGGCCAATTACACTAAGGGCAAATGCGAGACGATATGATTTCATTTTCCGTTCCTCCAAGAATGTTTTGAACCCAAATCCTCTACTGATCTCGAATGCTTTTTTGTTCCATCACCGTGTCGTACGGCTAGCAAATCAGATCCCTTGTGATCCCGCCATGTGTAGACAGAATTTTTTCTTGAATTCTGATTCGCCCGAATTGTACCGCTTGTGTGTGGTTTTGCAAGGCCCGGTGGCCATCCCTGATCTTCGTGAAGGCATACAGTGCAAGTGCGGTTACTCGATCAACACCAGTTTGCCGATCGTGGCTACCAGCACATGACTGTCGCCGAAAATGGCGTAGGATGAGCGGGCAGAACAGGGTCGAACCGTGAATTATTGTCCGGTTACACGGACGATGCCCTGGTTCGCCACCAGGTCTCCGAAAACATCTTCGCCTTTATACAGAAGCCCTTTGCGCCCGCCGTGCTCGAAGCCAAAGTGCGCGAAGTGCTGGACTCGGCCGAACCTTCCACCCAAGCTTTCACCGCGCGTGATTGATCAGATAGCCGGTACTAATGCCTTGGCAGCCTCCAATTTCCCCGCGTAGTGCTCGGTTTCCTGTGCGTCCACCACGGCGATGGCAGCGACCTTGACGATCAACTCCACCTCTGAGCCGAGAGGCAGCAAATGCACCGGACGCGCCATACCCATAAGGATGGGGCCTATCGTCTCTACGCCACCCAGCTTCTGCAGCAGCTTGTAAGCAATGTTGGCGGAGCTGAGATCGGGACAGATCAGTACGTTGGCGCCGCCCTTCAGGGTGCTGAAAGGATAGATTTCTTCCAGCATCTCCGGTGAGACCGCGGCGTCGGCCATGATTTCTCCATCCGCAATGAGGGCGGGGTCCGCCTTGTGCAGCAGTTCCACCGCTCTGCGCACCTTCTCGCATTGCGGATGTTGCGTGCTGCCGAAGCTTGAAAAAGAAAGCATCGCAACCCGCGGCACCACTCCAAAGCGGCGCGCAGCCTCAGCCGTGCAGAGCGCAATTTCGACCAAGTCTTCCGCGGTGGGGTCGATGTTGACGGTGGTGTCGGCCAAAAAATACATGTCTCCAGTGCGGGTGATCATGGCATAGCAACTCGAGACCTTGTGCAGTCCTTCGCGCATGCGTACGATCTGAAGCGCCGGGCGTATCACCTGCGGATAATGATGAGCTACGCCGGAGACCAATGCGTCCGCGTCTCTCATGCGTACCATCATCGAGCCGAAAACGTTGGGGTTGCTGATCAGATTGCTTGCTTCCGATACAGTCATTCCTCGACGCTTCCGGAGCGTGAACAGCTCGTGGATGTAGCTCTCGCGCAGTTCCGACTTTGCCGGATCAACGATGCGGGCACCCATGAGATCCAGACCAAGGTCACTGGTTTTGGCTTCGATTACGGCCGGATTCCCTAACAGGATGGGTGACGCAATCTTCTCCTCCAGCAGCCAATGGCAGGCGCGCAGGATTTTTTCGTTTTCGCCCTCAGGAAAGACCACCTGTTTGGGCTTGAGCTGCGCCTTTTGGATCATCATGCGGGAGATTTCGTGGGCTTTGCCCAGCCGCCGCTCCAGTTGCTCCCGGTAGAGTTCGAGGTTGATTGGTTCCTGAGCTACCCCGGTGCGCATGGCTGCTTCGGCGACTGCAGATGCCTCCCATATCAGTACGCGAGAATCAAACGGCTTGGGGATCAGGTACTCGCGACCAAATTTCAGCCGCTCGACGCCGTAAGCACGGCAGACGGAGTCGGGAACTTCTTCCTTGGCCAGAGCAGCCAGGGCGTGAGTGGCCGCCAGTTTCATTTCTTCATTGATGGCGGTCGCGTGCACGTCCAGGGCGCCGCGGAAGATGAAAGGGAATCCCAGCACGTTGTTAACCTGGTTGGGATAATCGGAACGGCCAGTGGCCATAATGACATCGTCACGACAAGCCTTGGCCTCGGGGTAAGTGATCTCCGGATCGGGGTTGGCCATGGCGAATACGATGGGGTTGGGAGCCATCGAGCGCACCATGTCCGGCGTCACCGCACCCTTCACGGAGAGGCCGAGGAATACATCCGCACCCTCCATGACCTCGGCCAGCGTGCGCAGCTTGGTATCCTTGGCGAAACGTTCCTTATAAGGATTCATTCCAGCGGTACGTCCTTTGTAGACCACGCCCTTGGTATCGCACAGGATGATGTTTTCGCGCTTGACGCCCAGGCGTACATAGTGCTCGGCGCAGGCGATACCCGCCGCCCCGGCGCCATTGACCACCAGACGAACCTTGTCAATAGACTTGCCCACAACTTCCAGGGCATTCAACAGCGCTGCTCCCGAGATGATCGCGGTACCGTGCTGGTCATCATGGAAGACCGGGATCTTCATCGTCTTCTTCAACGTCTCCTCGATGTAGAAGCACTCGGGTGCTTTGATGTCCTCCAGATTGATGCCACCGAAAGTGGGTTCCAGCAGTTGGCAGAGCTTGATAATCTCGTCGGGATCATGGGTGTTGACTTCAAGGTCAAATACGTCCACATCGGCAAAACGTTTAAACAGGACACCCTTACCTTCCATGACGGGCTTGCCGGCAAGGGCCCCGATATCTCCCAACCCTAGGACGGCCGTTCCGTTGCTCACCACGGCAACCAGGTTGCCCTTTGCGGTGTACTTGAAAGCATCGTGGGGGTTCTTTTCGATATCCAGGCATGGATCCGCCACTCCGGGGGTGTAAGCCAGGCTCAGGTCGCGCTGCGTCCGGCAAGGCTTGGTGGGGATGACTTCAATTTTTCCAGGCCGTCCGCTGCTGTGGTAGTCGAGTGCTTGCTGTTTCGTGATGGCCATAAATTTCCTCCCAGATCTTGGGCGTTGCGGGCGCCTGAGGCGGAAATAATGAACCGCACAGCATCGCCTCGGGTCGCTAGTCTTAGTCTCCCACCGGAGCAAGGTCCCATGCTGTGACCCGTATCACGGTGGTTGGCCCACTTTGCGGCCCGAGGAAAAAGGGAAGGGGAGGTCAAGGAAAGCACTTTTCGCCGTCCGCTGGGGCGGGGATGGTTCCGAACGGCACCCAAAGCCGTCATCCCAGGGTAACCTCAAGCGTTCTCTTGCATCCAAGTAAACAGGCGCTTTTGCATGCTATACTGCGTTCAGATGGGGTGACTGGGACCTTCCACGGTCCCTGCCCGAGGATTTCGATACATGGCCAGTAGTTCTCGTCGTTCTCTGTTCCTGATTGTGTTCGTGCTTGGTCTGTTTGGCTTGCTGGGAATGTTGTTCGCGCAGAGAATCAGCCCGCCCGCCACGCCCGCCAGCGACTCCGACGTCCGTGACAGCTATAAGCAGTTCACCGCGGTCTATGACACGATTGAGCAGAACTACGCCGATCCGGTGAATGCCGACAAGGCAATTTATAACGGCGCTATCCCGAGCATGTTGCACCAGCTCGATCCGCACTCGAACTTCTTCGATCCGAAGTCTTACTCCGCGCTTCGCGAAGAGCAGCGCGGCAAGTATTACGGCGTGGGCATGACGGTAGGCCCGCGCAATAATAAAGTCATCGTCATCGCGCCGTTCGTCGGCACTCCGGCCTATCGCGCCGGTATCCGGCCGGGCGACATTATCGCCGCCATTGACGGCAAGCCCACCGACAACATGAGCACCTCCGATGTTGCCGATCTGCTCAAGGGGCCGAAAGGCACGACCGTCCGCATCACCATGTTGCGCGAAGGCTCCGACCATCCTCTCGAATTTGCCGTGGTCCGCGACGAGATTCCGCGCTACAGCGTGGACCTGCACTTCATGATCAAGCCCGGCATCGGTTACATGCACGTTTCCGGATTCCAGGAAACCACCGAACATGAAGTCGCCGAAGCCTTGGATCAGATGGGAGATCTGAAGGGCCTGGTGCTGGACCTGCGGCAAAATCCCGGTGGACTGCTGAGTGAAGGCGTAGGCGTAGCCGACAAGTTCCTGAAGAAGGGACAGCTCATAGTGTCCCATCACGGCCGGTCATCACCCGAAAAGCGGTATGTGGCAGCCCACGGCAACGGAGGCAAGGAATATCCGCTGGTGGTGCTGGTGAATCGCGGCACCGCTTCGGCAGCCGAGATTGTCGCCGGAGCCATTCAAGATCATGATCGTGGCCTGATTGTCGGTGAAGTTACCTTCGGCAAGGGCCTGGTGCAAACCGTGTTTCCGCTCGCCGAAAATACCGGCCTTGCCTTGACCACCGCCAAGTACTACACCCCCAGCGGACGCCTCATCCAGCGCGATTACTCGAACCTTTCTCTCTACGATTACTACTACAATCGCGAGGGCGAGGAGAATAACACCAACCACGAAGTCAAGCTGACCGATGGTGGGCGCACCGTGTATGGCGGCGGCGGCATCACTCCCGACGTGAAACTGGCGCCGTACAAGTCCAACAAGTTCCAGGACGCGCTGCTGCAGCATTACGCGCTGTTTAACTTTGCCAAGCGCTACGCCATCGCGCACAAAATCGGACAGAATTTTGAAGTGGACGATGCCGTGCTGCTGGATTTCCGTAAATTCCTCGACGAAGAAAAAATACCTCACACTGAAGCGGAGATGATGGAGAGCGATGAGTGGCTGCGCTCCAACCTCAAGAGCGAACTCTTCGTGGATACCTTTGGCCAGGAAGAAGGCTTAAAGGTACGGGCGGAAACCGATCCGGACGTGATCAAGGCTCTGGAACTGATGCCGCAAGCGCGCGCTCTCGCCGACAATGCCAAGAAGGTGATTGCGGAACGAAATTCGGCTCCGGTCACGCACTAGGTTGGCTGCAATTCGATTCCAACGTAAGGCCCGGGCAACCGGGCCTTTTGCTTTAAGGAAGAAGTTCTCAGTTCCCGGTTCTCAGTTCTCAGCAACTGCAGATCCCTCACTTCGTTCGGGATGACAAAGGCTTTTGGATTTTTCTGAGAACTGAGAACCGGGAACGGAGAACTTTCTCTTGAGTGTGGCTTCGGAAAGCCCTAAAGTACAGGAAGGGAAACGCGCGGAGGCGCCCGTCTGCCAGCGGAAATCATGCTTCAATCCGGACCCTGGATTTTCGCGCCCTGGATTCCGGCGGTACTGGTGGCAATGGTGGCGGGTGTTCTCGACTGGCGCTACCGGCGGATTCCGAATTGGCTCACGGTATCGGGCATGGCGACCGGCGTCGCCGTCAACACGATTCTGTTTCGCTGGCCGGGGCTGAAAGCCGCGTTGCTGGGGACGCTGTTGGCGCTTGGGCTGCTGCTGCCGTTCGTCTGGCTCCGCAGCCTCGGAGCTGGCGACTGGAAGCTGGCCGGCGCGTTGGGAGCTTGTCTCGGGCCCCGGCAAATGCTCGCTGTCCTCATGGGCACGGTTTTAGTAGCGGGAGTCATGGCGCTGGCCGTGGTGATTTGGAAACGGCGGATGATGCGGACGCTTTTGAACATCGCACATTTGCTGGCGGCGTTGTTCAGCCTGCGGATGCCCGGGCCCGAGGTGTCGCTCGACGATCCGCAGTCAACCAAGATTCCTTTTGGAGTGGCCATGGCACTTACGGTTGTGGTTTACGGGACGGGTAGAATGCTGGGGATTTGTAATTTGTGATTCGTGATTTGCCATTCATTTGGGATTTGTCATCCTGAGCGAAGCGAGGGACCTGCAGTTTGCTGAACCTCAAACGAAGTGTACGGCAACTCAGAAGTGCTGACGGCGCGGAGATCGCCGAGGCCGCGCTGGTGCTGCCATTGGTGTTCATGCTGCTGCTCGGCATCGTCTGGTTTGGACGGGCCTTCAACATTTACTCCACCATTCAGCAAGCGGCACAGCAGGGAGCGATCACGGCGGCACGCGCGACGTGCGTTACGTGCGGGAATGCTCCTGCCACCGCTGCTGCGGTGGACAACACGATTTCCGCGGTGCTACTGGCGTCCAATCTCAATCCCGCCCAGGTCACGGCCTCGACTTCCCCTGGTCTACCCGGATGTCCGCTGCCTGCGCCTCCCGGTGGCACGTGCACTGCGACCAATGAAATCTGGATCTGCAGCAATGTGTGGCTGAATTCCGCGTCCGCGACCCAGCCTCCACAATGTGGAGCCGTCGTCAGTTTCCAATATCCCTTGCAGTTCTATCTGCCTTTCACCTCGCTCAACATGCAACAGATTATTTTGTCGGCGCAGGCGCAGAGCAGGATGGAGAACTAGATGGCTGGCGTTCGAATTCTGCATCGCCGCCCAGGGAGTGGGCCGGTCGCGCCGCGGCTGAAGAATGCGCGCGGCTCGGCGTTGCTGGAGTTTGCTATCACGCTGCCGCTTCTGGTGGTATTCGTGGTGGGCATCTACGATTTCAGTGGCGCTTTCAACCAGAAGCAGAAGATCGAGCAGGCAGCGCAGGAAGGCGCCATCATTGCCGGCGCGCAGCCGATGAGCGACATTGCGGCGACCAACCCGGACTCTCTGCAGCCGGTTGTAACCGCAATTTTCAACTCGCTGGCTGGCAGTGCAGTTTTGCCCAATGCAAACCAAGGAAGTTGCAAGCCTCCGTTTACAGGATCTGGGCCGGCTCCTGGCCTGACCTGGACGTACTCAATTTCAGGCTGTCCAGATAGTCTGGTCATCACCATCAACCGCGCATGGGTCTCTGCGTCCGGGCCACCCGTGGCCGTCGGCACCACCGTTACGGTCGCATATCCATACCATTGGCGGTTCAATAGCGTGATTCAATTGTTGTTTCCAGGCCCAAGCTCTTATGCGGCAACAACCCAGGTGACCGAGAGCGCTACCGTCCACAACCAGATGTGAGGATGCTTGCGACGCCATCGAACTAGTTTGCGAACTAACTCGCGACGTAACCATGAGCAAGGGATCGTCATCGTGCTGGTGGCGGTGGTCATGCTGTTTGTGGTGGGAGCAATGGCCGCGCTCTCGATCGACGTGGCGACAATCTACACCGCGCGGAGCGAAGCGCAACTGGCGGCCGATGGCGCGGCTCTGGCGGGCGCACGCGTGCTGGCGAATTCGGGAATGACTTCGGATACAACCGGGGGTCTGACGGCGGGCGCGGAGGCTCTCGCCCAAACCGTGGCCACCGAGGTTGCGCAAAATGATCTGGTGGGAGGAACAGCCGCCGGAGTCGTTGTCAGTTTTGCCGGATCCACGACCAACCCGTCTGTAACTGTGAAGGTGCAAAGAACCGATCTGCCCACATTCTTCGCGCGTATCCTGGGAACCAGGTTCATCACGGTGGGTGCGTCGGCTACTGCCGAAGCTTACAATCCCTCAGGCGCATATGCTCTGACTGGGACAACGATTCCAGTCGCGCCCGTTTGCGTGAAACCGTGGCTGCTGCCGAACATGGATCCCAGCAATACGGCAAGTCCGACCAGCCCCATTTTTAGCCCAGCCACTGGCGCGATTCAGACCACGTCGCTGCTGGGATGGACGGCAGCTCCGCCCTCCGCTACCCGACTGAAGCTGGCTTGCGGGGCCCCCACCACCCTCCATTCCGCCGACTGCACGGGACCGCCACCCCAGCCTTGGCAGTATTATCCGGGTAGCCCAGCGTCATTCCCGCCTCCAACCCAGGCGTTACCCGCGTGTGCCCCCGCGTTGACCACCCCGTATCAGGAAAGCATTGCTGGCTGCATCCAGACGCCGGTTGCGTGCAACGCCAATGTGCTTATCAACACGCCTGCCTACCCCAATCGAATTTCAGAAACGAGGGAAGCGGTGAATTGTCTGACCCATGCAGCCGCCAACAGAGGCGATCAGGTCGACCTCGCAGATGCCCCAAGCCCGCCTTTCCAGTTCCAGGGGGGTGACGACAACCCAATTCCGGGTCTGGCCGGAAGCGACGTGATGGTCAGTGATTCACTCGTCACCGTGCCGGTATTTGACAGCGGCGGCGGCGTAACGCCGACGGTAACGATTGTGGGTTTTGTCCAACTGTTCTTGAGCCCACAGGGTACGGCCGTACCACTTAGCGGCAATATGCGCACCACCGTCATTAACCTGGCCGGTTGCGGAACTGGCTCCATCGGACAACAGCCGATTCTTGGGAATGGTGCATCTCCGGTGGCAGTGCGGCTGATCTCGCCGCCGTAAGTCAACCTCGTTTAAATGACTAACCGGGCACGCTAGAAGGTGCTGGTGTCGCGGCGCGTGAGAATGACTTGCTCCAGGGTGAGTTCGGTGCCGACAAAAACAAAGTTGTAAGCTGAGCCGTTCAGCAGCGCTGCCAGCACATCGCGCGCGGGAGCCGGACCGAGATCGGCGACGACTTGTTCCTGTTCGGCGCCGGCCGGAATGGCAATCTCGGCCTGCGTCTGGCGCTGCACTTCGAACAGCACTTGCGCCAGCGTGGCTTTGTCGGCGCGGATGCGCAACTTTCCGTTTTCAAAAGTCACGGATAAAGCCGGCTGCGGTAGCGCCTCACTGACGGCGGCAGGAAGCGGCGTGTTGGAAATTGCTGCAGAAACTCTGGCGGCCGCAACCGGCGTTCCCGAGGCCAGCGACGCGTTCCGTAGCTTGGCGGCGGGTACAGCCTGCACATCAGAAGCGTTCTCGCCAGCGACGAGCGCACCGAGCTTGATGGTGACCGCATTCTGAGTGCTCGAAATGTGGTACGACTGCGGCTCCGCGAGATCGAGCACAATGCGGGTAATCGGAGGGTTGTCGAAAAACAATCCTGCGCGAACTCCCTTGAGCGCGCCGCGATTCACCTTCAGGGCGCGCAACTCGGCGGCGGGAAGCGCGCCGGGAAAATCCACCACGATGCGATCGGGTCCGGCGAGGGTCTGGGTATCGGGAGCTACCGTCGCTCCGGAGGTCTGGATTTCCACTTCCATGGTGGCGCCGGTTCCGCGCACGACTACGTGTTGTACGCGGGCGCGATTCGGCGCAACACCCTGCGCGCACATGGGTGCAAATAAGACGGCCACGATGCCCAGCAGGGCTCCGAAATAGAGAAGGCGGGCCATAGGGGCTCTGAGCAAAGTTTAGCAGTTATGGGGCAGGCCATCCCCACCAGAAGTCGTAGCACTAATTGCGGCCGGCAAGCAGCGGGACACGGCCGTAACCAATTCATCAGGTCGTGCCACCGCTGACATTCGCGTAGGCCGAATCTGGCGTGTTCTGGTAGCTCCCCTGCACGTCAGAGTCGCGCGACGAATCAGGCCTGTAGGGCGGGTTGTCGGACCAGTCATCATCCGGGCCATAATCGGGATAGTAGTAGTATGCCGGCGCGGGGACATACCAAAAGGGATCGTAAAACCAAGGATTCCAGCCGAACCCCCAGCCAAATCCCCAGTACGGCCATCCGAAGCCCCATCCCCAGCCGCTGCCCCAGCCCCAACCACCTCCCCAACCGTAGCCACGGCCCCAACCGCCCCGCCAACCATTCCCACCCCGACCGAAGCCCGGGACCGAGCGGGAGGCTCCGCCGGCCAAACCGAATTCGCCTCTTGACGCAG
The DNA here is from genome assembly GCA_963752985.1 of uncultured Acidobacteriaceae bacterium. GTDB lineage: Bacteria > Acidobacteriota > Terriglobia > Terriglobales > Acidobacteriaceae > Acidiflorens. The sequence goes on along the minus strand of CAVWAN010000035.1, from coordinate 43,371 downwards.
AAGCGCCTGAGCGGGCAAAGGAGTGCCAGGCGCCATCGGAAATTCCGGTATTGCGAGCGGAGAGGCTGGAGTGCGCCACACCTCCGGAATTGCGTCCTGAACTGGAACGCAGAGAACTGCCGGCGCCACTGAACGAATGCCACTTGCCATCACTAACGGCGGCAGGAAGATTTGACGAACGACTTTCCGACGAACCGAAATTACGGCCAGCTTCAGACCTGCCGCTGTGGGAATAACCTCCTCGGCCAACCGATCGCTCGCCGCCGAAGCCGCGACCACGAAGTTCCCCACCGCGACCAACTCCGCCACTACCGCGACTGAATTCTCCACCCCCATGGAAGCCTCCGACTCCGCCGCCATGGAAACCGCCGCCGCCACCGCCACCATGGAAACCACCACCGCCACCGCCGCCATGGAAACCACCACCGCCCCCGCCGCCGTGACCACCACCGCCACCGTGCTGAGCGTAGGCTGGGTTTGGGGTGAGCGCGAGACCAATGAAGGTTGCGAACGTGATCAGAGACTTGAGAAGACTGGACGGGGCCATAACCTTTACCTCCCGTACGACGTCGGAGCGCTACGTCGAGTGAGGAGCCTGAGTGGCAGGAGGGCAGGCTCCTGTTTAATCAGATTCTAACCCTGGGCACGGGGTTGCGCGGATATTAAAAGGGACAGCTATGGCGCAGGCGTCCCCTCCGAAGAATGGCTCTTAATACTTTACGATGGCCGCAAACGACTTGGGATCGAGCGACGCTCCGCCGACCAGCGCGCCATCAATTTCTTCTTCCGACATCAGGGTGTGGGCATTCTCGGGTTTGACGGAGCCGCCATAGAGAATGCGGAGTTTGTCCGCGAACTCCTGGCCGAACGATTCGGCGGCCTGGGCCCGGATGATGGCGTGGGCGTCAGCGGCCATTTGCGGAGTCGCCGTCTTTCCCGTGCCGATGGCCCAGACCGGTTCGTAGGCGACCACCAGGTGGACAGCCTTCTTGGCTGAAACCTTGTGGAAGGCGCGGAGACACTGGCGGCGCAGGACGTCGTCGGTGAGCCCGGCCTCGCGTTCTTCGAGAACTTCTCCCACGCAGACGATGGGGATGAGTCCCGCCTCGATGGCGGACTTGAGCTTCAGATTGACCGTGTCATCGGTCTCGCCAAAGTATTGCCGGCGTTCGGAGTGTCCGATGATGACATGGGTGACGCCGACGGCCTGCAACATGCTGGTGCAGATTTCGCCGGTGTAAGCGCCTTCTTTTTCCCAGTGGAGATTTTGAGCGCCGATGGCAACGTGCGAACCCTTGGCGGCGTGAACGGCGACATCAATGGCGAGGTAATTCGGGCAGACGACAATTTCATCGCGGTCGTGGCCGTGGACCAGGGGCAGAAAGTCGCGGAAGAAATCACGGGCTTGATCGGGCGTCTTGTACATCTTCCAGTTGGCGGCGATGAGTTTTTTTCTAGTCATATGAAATTGCAACCTCGTATGGTTTGTCAGATCCAGGCTGACGCTGGGCCAGAGCGGCATTGGCGAAGGCGTCGAGCGTGACTCTGTCGAACAAAACAAAAGAAACCAATACCAAATGCTTGGCGGTCGTTAGACTTGCGATTACGGTGGGAATTGCCACCCAGGCGGCCTGCTCGACGGGGTATCGGAAGATTCCGGTGGAGATAGCCGGAAATGCGATGGAGTGCAATTTCAAGCTATCCGCCACGCGCATCGATTCGCGGTAGCAGTTCGCTAAGACTATGGCCTCATCATTGGTTCCGCCTTGCCAGACTGGGCCGACGGCGTGAATCACATATTTTGCGACGAGTTGGCCTGCCGATGTGGCTACCGCGCCGCCCGGGATCACAGGTCCGTCGTGCTGGAGAATTCGTTCGCACTCGCGAGCAATCTCTGAGCCACCTTTATGGTGAATGGCGCCGCAGACGCCGCCTCCAGGCAATAATTCGGAATTGGCCGCATTGACAATGGCGTCGGCGGGGTCTTCGGTGAGGTCTCCCCGGAAGAAGCGCAGTTGGTCGGGGTCGCCAATCATCAGGCTCAAGGTGTAGTCCTTGTTGCGCGGTAGAATGATGCCGGCATCAGCCAAGGTTTGATCCTTCAAAACAGCCCCTAAAGGGGCAGTCGGTGCAGTGCGCTTCTCGGCATCGCTAAAGCGATGCCCTGATACGAGGCCTAAGGGCTGCGAGCTAAGTGCTTACTTCTTATCCGTCAGCGCTTCTACTCCCGGCAACTTCTTGCCTTCCAGAAATTCCAGTGACGCGCCGCCGCCGGTTGAGATATGGGTGATCTTGTCGGCTACGCCGGCAGCTTTCACAGCGGCTACGGAATCTCCGCCGCCTACGATCGTGGTTGCCCCGGCATTTTCCGCAATGGCTTGAGCGATCTTGAACGTGCCTCGGGCAAAGGCCGGCACTTCGAAAACGCCCATGGGGCCGTTCCAGATGACAGTGCGGGCGCCTGCGATTTCATCGGAAAAAGTTTCGATCGATTGCGGGCCGATATCGAGCGCCATCAGGTTGTCGGGAATGGGCTCGCCCTGACCGACGATCTTTGTCACAGCCCCGGCTTCGGCGCGGTCGGCGATGACATGATCGGTGGGCAACAGGAACTTGAGCTTGTGGGTCTTTGCCTGCTGTAGAAGGTCGCGGGCAAGTCCGATTTTGTCTTCTTCAACCAGGCTCTTGCCGACGGATTCGCCTTGCGCCTTGAGGAAGGTGTAGGCCATGCCGCCGCCGATGATCAGGACGTCAACCTTGCTGAGCAGGTTCTGGATGACTCCGATTTTGTCGCTGACCTTGGCTCCGCCCAGGATCGCGACAAAAGGGCGTTCGGGGTTCTGCAGAACGCGGCCCAGATATTGCAGCTCTTTTTCCATGAGCAAACCGGCTGCCGACTTCTGCACAAACTTCGTGATGCCCACGGTGGAAGCGTGGGCACGATGGGCGGTGCCAAAGGCGTCGTTGACGTAATACTCGGCGAGCTTGGCGAGCTGCCTGGAAAAATTCTCGTCGTTTTTTTCTTCCTCGGCGTGGAAGCGGAGGTTTTCGAGCACCAGCGCTTGGCCTTTCTCCAGCTTGAGCGCCACTTCTTCAGCTTCCGGTCCAACGCATTCGGGGCAGAAGCCGACGTTTTCTCCGCGCGATAATTCCTTGTCGAGCAGCATGCGCAGGCGCTCGGCAACGGGCTTAAGGCTCAGCTTGGGATTCGGTTTGCCCTTGGGACGGCCCAGGTGAGAGGCCAGGATGAGACGGGCGCCGTGACGCAAAGCGTACTCGATGCTGGGGAGGGTTTCCCGAATGCGCGTGTCGTCCATGACCCGGCCGTCATCGAGCGGTACGTTGAAGTCCACGCGCATGAAGATGCGGCGATCGTTGAGAGGAAGATCGCGAATCGAAAGCTTGGGCATAAGGGACTGCTCCGTCGTTCGACGTTTGCTGTGGAGAGCCAGGCGTCCCCGCCCGTCCCTCCACCGTATGATTCCTTGCTACGGATCCTACAGTCCTTTGGCCGCCATCAGGTTGATCAGATCGCGGACACGGCAGGAGTACCCCCACTCGTTGTCATACCAGGAGATCAACTTGACGCAGTTGCCGCCGACGACCAGGGTCATGTGCGCATCGACGATGGAAGAGCGGGAATCGCCTTTGAAATCGCACGAGACCAGTTCGTTCTCTTCGTAGCCGAGATACCCCTTCAGCGGGCCGGATTCGGAAGCTGCCTTCATCGCGGCATTCACTTCTTCTTTGGTCGTCTTTTTTTCTACCCAGACAACCAGGTCGACCACCGAGACGTTGGGCGTGGGCACGCGCATGGAGAGGCCGTCGATCTTGCCGGCCAGATCGGGGATGACGAGCTTCAACGCTTTGGCGGCTCCGGTGGTGGTCGGAATCATGTTGAGCGCAGCCGCGCGCGCCCGCCGCAAGTCTTTGTGCGGGAAGTCGAGAATCACCTGATCGTTGGTGTAGGAGTGAATCGTGGTCATGGTACCGCCGACGATCTTGAAGTTGTCGTGGATAACTTTGGCCACCGGGGCCAGGCAATTCGTGGTGCAGGAAGCGTTGGAGACGATGTGGTGCCTGGCACGATCGTACTTCTCATCGTTCACGCCGAGCACGACGGTGAAGTCTTCGTTCTTGGCGGGAGCCGTAATGACGACTTTTTTCACGGTGCCGCGGAGGTGCTTCTTAGCTTCATTCGCGTCGGTGAATTTGCCGGTAGACTCGATAACGACCTGAGCTCCCACGGATTCCCAGGGCAGGACAGCGGGATCTTTCTCTTTGAAGACCTTGATGACTTTGCCGTCGATCGAAATACTGTCGGCGCCGGCGGTGATTTTGTTGGGCAGGTTGCCGAGGATCGAGTCGTACTTGAGCAGGTGCGCCAGCGTCTTGGGATCAGTGAGATCGTTGACGGCGACGAAGTCGAGGTTTTTGTCGGCGAGCGCGGTGCGAAGAATGTTGCGTCCGATGCGGCCAAATCCATTAATGCCAACTTTTACGGCCATTGTGCCTCCAAAAAAGAATTTTACTTGCGTTAAGAAATACGCAGGAGTTCCAGGACAACCTTCGATGGTAACAGGGTCGAGGAGCCAGCGTAAACGTCATGCGCCCCAGCGGATTGCTCGAAGGACTGTACTCGCTGCAGCAGGCGAAGTCGGATTCATGCCAGCTTACTCATGCCGGCGTGATCTCAAGGAAAGTGTCGGTGTTGCGCCACAGGAATGGGACACGCGCCAGCCAGTATTTTGCTTTGATCAACTGGCGGACGTGGGCAGATTCCTCCGGCGGCAGGATGCGGACAGTGGCGGGAAATTCGGGACCGGTGATTTTTCCGCGAATGGTGCAGGGTGCGATCTTGACTTGCGGATTGTTGCGGATGCGCTTGCACTTCCCCAGTTTGCTATTCGTCATGAAGTAGAGTTTGTTGTTATCTTCGGCAAACCAGACGGGCGTGTACACGGCAAGGCCACTTTTCCGGAAGGTGGCGAGGCTGATGTAACGCTGGCCGTGAATTTCTGCGGGGATCGTAGCCATGGGGATATTGTAAACAGCAGCCGCCATTTTCAGGTGCGGTTTCGAGGAAGGGGATCCGGTAGGGTTTGCTGAGGGAAAGTCCAAATGACTAATCAGGTTGACGCCAAGTCACTTACAATAGCGAACGGTTGAGGCTCCGTATATGAGCGAGACTTGGAAGCAATGGGAAGGCCGCACCGTCGATGGGAGATTCCCCCTCCAGAGCTACTTGGGAGGTTCCGATCACAGCGCTGTGTTCCTTACCCTTATGCAAAGCGCTGCGGGCGATTCCGGGCAAGCCGCCATCAAGTTGATCCCTGCCGGTGGGGATGATGCGGAGAAGCAACTTCTCCGATGGCAGGCTGCCCGCGATCTAAACCATCCGAACTTGATTCGTATTTTCGAAGCCGGACGCTGCGAACTAGATAGTACCGGTCTGCTTTATGTGGTGGAGGAGTACGCGGAAGAAAATCTCTCACAAATTCTGCCGGAGCGGGCGCTGACGGCGGAGGAGGTACGAGCGCTGCTTCCGCCGGTTCTGAAGGCTTTGCAGTTTGTGCACGAGAAGGGCTTCGTGCATGGACACATCCAACCTTCAAATATCTTGGCCATTGGGGATCAGGTGAAGTTGTCGAGCGACGCTCTGAGCGTGCCGGGCGAGAGGAGTCGTCGCGCTGGAGCGACGAGCCCTTACGATCCGCCAGAAGCGGCGGCGGGTTGGGCTTCGACTGCTGCCGACGTCTGGCAGTTGGGGATGACGTTGGTCGAGGTGCTGACGCAGCGCGTGCCGGGTTGGGATGTTGCACGGACCAGCGCTCCGGAGATAACGGCGACGGTGCCGGAACCGTTCCGCCAGATAGCGGAGCACTGCTTGCAAGTGGATGCGAGGAAGCGCTGGACGATTGCGGAGATCAGCGATCGGCTGTCACCAGCAAGGGCAGAATCGGCACGGCCGAGGCCAGCGCCAGCTCAGATGCCAGCGATTGCGGGCCAGCGGAAAGAATCTGCGAAATGGCCTTACTGGCTGGGATTGGCGGCTTTGGTTGCGTTTGCGATCTTTTTGATTGCGAGACCGAAAACACCAGGCCCGCCGACGGAAGCGCAATCGACGCAAGCGCCGCAGGGGGCGGCGGACGAAAACGCACAGTCCACCACTAAAACAACGAACGCTGGCGACCAGAGCGGTGTTGTGCGACGAGTGATGCCGCAGGTTTCGCCGAGCGCGCGCAGCACTATCCAAGGCAGGATCAAGGTTCGTGTGAAAGTCGAAGTGGATGCCGCGGGCAGCGTGACTGACGCGAAGCTTGAATCTGCCGGGCCGAGCAAGTATTTTTCGCGCAGCGCACTGGGAGCTGCTCAAGGTTGGAAATTCTCTCCGGCACAAGCCGGTGAGCAGGGCGGTGCCCGGGTATGGAAACTGCAGTTCACTTTCAGCAGAAACGGGACGGAAGCTTCTGCGGCGCGCAAAACGCGTTAGAGGGCGGTCTCTAAGTCCAGGGATTGAGAACTGTTTTAAGCAGCGGAAAATCTGAAACGTTGCGGGTCACCAGCGTCAGTTGATGGGTCTCCGCGGTTGCCGCCAGGAAAGCGTCGATCGCTCCTATCGGACGTCCCGCTGCCTCGCAGCGTGACACCGTCCTACCCCACGCCTCCGCCACTTTGGCGTCTACGGGCAAGATTCTGCCCTCAAATCTCAATGGCAATTCGTGTTGTATCCACTGCTCAAGCCGGCTTCGACGCCTTCCCGCCGCCATGCGTTCCACGCCGTAGTGTAACTCTGCCAGCGAGACGACACTGAGGAAGATCCGGTCTTCATCAGCCGATTCCATCCAGCCGATGAGGCCGGGATTGGGGCGCGGCTTGACCCATTCCGAAACCGCATTGGTATCCAGAAGGAAGTTCACAGAATAATCTTCCTAGGTCGTCCCTTGAGGCGACGGACCTTCAGGCCTGATTCTCGCAAGGGGGATTCCGCAAAGAATTCCGCCAGGTTGCCGACGCGCTTTGTCTTTTGTTGCCATTCCTCCGCGCCCACCACCATCGCGGCTGTGCGCCCGTTCCGAGTAATGGTTTGCGGTCCCTCGGACATTGCCCGTTCAATGATCTCACTGAACTTTGCCTTGGCTTCCGCCACGGTCCAGTTTTGCGAACCCATAGCCCGTCCTCCCATCGTCATATGGTCATCATGGTCATTATAGTCATAACTGAATTGCATCACAAGGGCCCTTCGCGGCGGAACATCAACAATTCGATGCTAAGTGGAGGCAGGGACTGCCAAACCAGCGTCCTTGGGAAAATAACGCCGCTGGAAGTACAGCGCAACGTTGACCAGCGCAATCATGACTGGCACTTCGACGAGTGGGCCGATGACGGCGGCGAATGCCGCTCCGGAGTTGATGCCGAAAACGGAAACTGCGACCGCAATCGCGAGTTCAAAGTTGTTCGAGGCCGCGGTGAACGACAGCGTGGCCGTCTTCGAGTAGTCTGCCCCGAGCTTCTTTCCCATATAAAACGACAGCAGGAACATCACCACGAAGTAAATCAGCAAAGGCACGGCGATCCGCAGTACATCCAGCGGAAGCCGAACGATGTAAGCGCCCTTCAGCGAGAACATCACCACAATCGTGAACAGCAAGGCGATCAGCGTGAGCGGGCTTACTCGGGGGACGAAATTACGCTCATACCACTCCTGCCCGCGAAGCCGCACCAGCAGCGTGCGGGTTAGGAATCCAGCCAGGAAAGGAATGCCGAGATAAATGAAAACGCTCTTTGCGATTTCGGCGATCGAGACATCGACGATTGCTCCGTGGAGGCCGAGCTTTGCGGGAAGAACCGTGATGAAGAGCCAGGCGTAGGGCGAGTAGAAGAACACCTGGAACAGGGAATTGAAGGCCACCAGGCCAGCAGCATATTCGGCATCGCCGCTGGCCAGTTGGTTCCAGACGATGACCATGGCAATGCAGCGAGCCAGGCCGATCATGATGAGTCCGGCCATGTATTCGGGATAGCCGCGCAAAAACACGATGGCCAGGACGAACATCAGGATCGGGCCAACCACCCAGTTCTGGATGAGGGAGAGACCAAGTACCCGTGTGTTGCGAAAAACCTCGTGCAGTTTCTCGTACCGCACCTTGGTGAAGGGCGGATACATCATGACGATGAGCCCCACCGCAATCGGAATCGAGGTTGTGCCGATGCTAAAGCGATTCAGGAATGGCACAATTCCTGGCAGCAGCCAGCCCAAGGCGACCCCGCCGGCCATGGCGGCAAAGATCCACGCGGTGAGATAGCGGTCGAAAAAGCCGAGACGGCGGGATGTCTTCGTGGTTGTCATGATCGTTTTTGCGGCCGCCTCATTGCTGCCCGATGCGATCGACTTCCTTCTTCAGTGCGAGGCGGTCAAGCGCCGCCAGGGGAAGAGAGAGAAAGAGACCGATCCGGCGGTCGAGAATAAAAAACGCGTCGCGAAAAGCGCGTTCGATTTCGGCGGGGTCTCCCTGAACGGCGGCAGGATCAGGAACTCCCCAGTGCGCGGTCATGGGTTGTCCCGGCCACAGTGGACAGGTCTCCTTGGCGGCATTGTCGCAGACCGTAAAGACGAATTGCATTTCGGGAGTGCCGCGCCGCCCAAACTCGTCCCAGCTCTTGCTGCGCAGGCCAACTGTCGGCACGCGAGCCTTTTCAAGCTGCTTCAGCGCTTCGGGACGGACTGTTCCAGAGGGATGACTCCCAGCGCTGTAGGCGGTAAAGGCGGGCTTTCCTTTGTGATTGAGGATCGCCTCGGCCATGATGGAACGCGCCGAGTTTCCCGTGCACAGGAAGAGAACGTTATAGTGAGCTTCCATATCTAATCTGCGATTCATCTTCAGCAAGAACAGACTTCAACTACAGCACGTCGGCCCGCAACACGCCTTCTGAGCCGGCTTCGGTTTCACCGCGCACACAAAGGCGCTCATGAATTTTTCATCCACCTGGGCCGCGATGGCATCCACGTCGATGCCCGCGGAGTAAAGGAAGTCACGGGCCTCTTCGACGCGATAGATGCGCGTGGGCTCAACCTCGATTTGCTCGAAACCGGCGGCCGCGAGCTTGCCGCGATATTCGTTTTCCTCCAGAGCGCCGGCGATGCAACCCACCCACAGCAGCACACTCTGACGGACCTCGGGCGCGATTTCGCCGCGGGTGACCACGTCGGAGACAGCGAGCCTTCCGCCCGGTTTGAGCACGCGAAAAGCCTCGCGCAGCACGCGGTCTTTGTCGGCGGAAAGATTGATCACGCAGTTAGAGATAATGACATCGACGGTGTTGTCGGGCAGGGGAATGTTTTCGATCTCGCCTTTCAGGAATTCGACATTCTCTGCACCCGCCTTGCGCTTGTTTTCATTGGCCAGCGCCAGCATCTCGTCGGTCATGTCGAGGCCGTAAGCTTTGCCGGTCGGCCCCACGCGCCGGGCGGAGAGCAACACATCAATGCCGCCGCCCGACCCCAGATCGAGCACAGTTTCACCAGGGTGAAGCTGCGCCAGCGCGGTTGGGTTGCCGCATCCAAGCGAAGCCAGCATTGCTTCCTCCGGAATCTGCTGCGCCTGCGAGGCGTCATAGAGGTTCGCGGTGATCGGATCGCAGTATTCTCTGGCCGGCGCCGAACCGCAGCAACTGCTGCCGGTCTTGTTGGTGACGCGCAAGGCCGCTTGTCCGTATTTCTCTCTTACGACTTCCTTGATGTTGGTGTTGACGACGTCGACATGGGTATCGGGCATGATGGCTTCTCCTATTTGCAGAATTGAACAAAGTCTTGCGGTTTAAGCGCCTTATTCCGGGTGCAGCACTCGGCGTAAAGAAACTGCAGAATTTCGCGCAGCGCTTCGGTGTTGGCGGTGTAGCGCAGAAATGTTCCCTTGCGCTCGACGTTCACCAGGTCTTCATTCTTGAGCTTGTCAAGATGGTGAGAAAGTGTGGAGCCGGGGATCTCAAGCTCGTCTTGAATCTCGCTGACCACCAGCCCCTCGGGGTGCGCGGAGAGCAACAACTGCATAATGCGCAACCGCGGCTCGGTGCCCATGGCGGAAAACATGTCGGCGTAGCGGGCAACGCGGTCGCTGTTGGCTTGAACTTTGCTGGCGGCGCTGACCATATTTCGATAATACTAGAAACATAGATTAGCCGTCAACAGTTTTCCTCCACGCTTGTGGGGCGGCGACCGTCTAGTTCGTCCAACCCAACAGCGCCGCTATCACGGCGAAGGTGTCCCGGAAGCCGTGGGCGAGGATCGCAACCCACAAGTTGCGGCGTGAAAGCAGGTACGCTCCTCCCAGAACCAGCCCTGAAGCTGTAGACGCGATGACTCCCGCCGGCCCTTTGTAATAGTGTCCATATCCAAAGAGAATACTGACGACGATGAGCGCTGCAATGTAAGCGACGCGTGAACGATTGCCCACGTCGGCTGCGCGCGTCATCAAGTAACCGCGGTATCCCATCTCTTCGCCGAACGCGGCGAAGGTCCAGACCAAACCCAGGGTTACCAGCACCGAGAGCAAGCTTGAATCCGATGGTTCAACAGCTTTGGAAGCATGCTGGGCGCCGAGGAACTTTTCCGCGATCGGACCAACCACCACGTCGGAGAGCACTACAATCAAGGCTGCGGTCAGCAGAGCCCACAGGATCGTCTTCGCCCACGAGTCGGGCTTTCGCAAGCCCACGGCTTTCCATCCACCATCTCGCACGCGCAATGAAATCCAGCCGACCACGAACAGGATGGGAACTTCATTGCGGACGATGTGATAGACGTTGTGCCCAATCACGATAAAGACGCCAAGAAGAATTTCGCCGAGGGAGATCCACCGTTGGCGTGTAGTCAAGCACTCCTCCGAGTCCCGCCGCTCTTTCAATTTCAACTCTCCCAAACCCACCGTCCATTCACCATGGTTCGCTCAATGGGAATGTTGATGACGTTATAGGGGTCCTCTTTGAAAACGTCCCGCCCCAGCACAACCAGATCGGCAAATTTCCCGGGCTCGATCGAGCCTTTTACGTATTCTTCGTATGAGGCGTAAGCGCCATTGATGGTGCCTACGCGAATCGCTTCTTCCAGTGTGATCTTCTGTTGCGGTCCCCACACATTGCCCTTCGCATCGGTACGCGTCACTTCCGACTGCAGAGCCATCATGGGCTCGAACGGGCCCGGAGGATAATCCGACGCCTGGGTTGGGCGGACTCCGGCATCAATGAAGCTGCGCAGCGCGAACATGTGGTTCACTCGGTCCGGTCCGTACTCTTTCATCTTCTCGCCGTGATAGTACGCGTAGGTTGAAAACGGAGTTGGAATCGCGCCCAGTGCCTTGATCCGCGCGACCAGCGAATCATCAACGACGGTGCAGTGCTCCAGTCGATAGCGAGCGTCCTTGCGCGGCAACTCTTTCTGCAGTCGCTCGTACACTCGCAGCGTGATATCGATGGCCACGTCACCGTTGGCGTGGGTACCCAGTTGCCATCCGGCGGCGTGCGCCTTGCGTGCCTGCTGGTAGAGTTCCTCTTCCGGAGTCACCAGAATTCCGAAATCGTCCGGTCGTCCGATGTAAGGCTGCGATAAGCGCGCGGTACGTTCCGAGATGGAGCCGTCGCAGATCATCTTCTGCGCACCCACCTTGACCCACTCGTCGCCCAAGCCGGTCTTGACTCCTGCCGCCAGCATCTGGTCCATGAACGCCTGGTAGATGTGGCAATATACGCGCATCTTGAGTTGGCCGGCTTCGCGCGCATCCTGATAGGCGCGAAGATCGTCGGGCGTGCCCATGGCGTCAGTCACTGAGGTGGCCCCTGCGCGCGTCATCATCTGTGTTATGAGGCGTACACCTTCGCAATGATCGTCGCGCGTGAAGGTCGAAGGGATAAGCTTTTGGAAGTCTTCCTTAGCGTTCTCGCGCAAGCGTCCGGTCAGATGGCCGGTCGCAGGATCGTGATCATACTTGCCGCCCGCAGGATCGGGAGTATGGTCGTCAATTTTTGCCAGCTTGATTGCCTGCGTGTTGACCCACGCGGTGTGCCCGCCGCGATGCTCGACGAACACCGGATGGTCAGGAATGGCGGCGTCCAACTCTTCGCGCGTCAGCGGCCGGCCTTCAGACGTTTTCGTGTCGTCGTATTTGAAGCCCAGCACCCATGCGCCAATAGTCGTCTTCGACGCGCGTTCGCGCAGTGCTTTCAGAATGTCGGCAATGGACCGCAGATCACAATCCACCATACGCAGGTGAGAAAGGCCCGCCTCCGCCGGATGCGAGTGTGCGTCGATGAAGCCGGGCAGCACCATTTTTCCGCCCAGGTCAATTTTCTTCGCATTGCCAGCAGCAAGCGCCAGCACTTCGTCATTCGATCCGATGGCCAGGAATCTTCCTCCGGAAATCGCCACGGCTTGCGCTCGCGGTTGGCGCGGATTGACCGTCCAGAAGTTTCCGTTGTAAAGAATGAGTTCGGGCTCAGTGCGGTCGAGGGCAAAAAGCGAGGACGCTCCGAGTACGCCTATTCCGTAAATAAAATCGCGACGTGAAGCCGGCATTTGAACTCCTTTTTGTTTACAAATTGAATCGGCCCGACGGGAAACTATACTAGAACGGGTCGCAAGCGACGAACGACTGACCACCAGCGACGAACTGCCCATGTCCGCGCCTACCATCGTCGAAGTGCAGGGCCGCAAGCTGAAGCTCACGAACCTGGAGAAGATCCTCTATCCCGCCAGCGGGTTCACCAAGGGGCAGGTAGTGGATTTTTATGTTCGCATCGCGCCCGTGCTGGTGCCGCATCTGACGGGACGTCCGCTCACCATGAAGCGCTATCCCGAGGGAGTTGACCAGGAATATTTCTTCGAGAAGAACGCCCCCATGCATCGGCCCGACTGGGTGAAGACCGCGCCCGTCTGGAGCGAGAGCAACCATCGCACCATCCACTTCATTCTGGCGAACGATTTGCCCACACTGGTGTGGATTGCGAACCTGGCGTCGATTGAACTGCACCCGTCGCTTTCGCTGGCCTCTGACATGGCGACGCCAACCATGATCGTTTTTGATCTTGACCCCGGACCTCCGGCAAACATTGTGCAGTGCGCCCAAGTCGGCCTCTGGGTGCGCCAGATTTTCGATCACTTCGGGCTGCAGAGTTTTCCGAAAACCTCGGGCTCGAAGGGGTTGCAGATCTACGTTCCGTTGAATACGAAGACCAGCTATGAGCAGACGAAATCGTTTGCCCTCGCAGTGGCGCGCCTGCTCGAGCAGGAACACCCCGAACTGGTTGTCTCGGACATGAAAAAGGCGGTGCGCACGAATAAAGTGTTCGTCGACTGGAGCCAGAATGACGAACACAAGACGACGATCTCGGTGTACTCGCTACGCGCGCGCGAGCATCCGACGGTGTCGACGCCGGTGACCTGGGAGGAAGTTGAGCGAGCGCTGAAGAAGAAAGATGCGGAGCTTTTAGTATTCGAAGCTAATGACGTGCTCGCGCGCGTCGAGAAGATGGGCGATCTCTTCGAGCCCGTGCAGATGCTGAAGCAAAGACTTCCGCAGTTGGCTGGACTGGCTGCGGGATCGGAAATGGAAGAAGAGGAAAGCAGCGCCGCCGCCCGGGCCGCAGCGCGTCAGCACCCGAAGACCACGAAGAAAACGACGAAAAGGTAGCCGGTTTGGAAGCGGGGCTCTGCCCCGCTTTGGACGGGGCAAAGCCCCGTCCCCACACAAGGGATTTATAATCACGGCTGATATGGCACATCTCTACGTGGGTACTTCCGGTTGGGCGTATCCCACCTGGAAGCCCGCTTTCTATCCGGAGAAACTTGCGCAGAAGAAGTTTCTGAACTTCTATGCGTCGAAACTGAATGCCGTAGAAGTCAACTACACCTTCCGCCAGTTGGTGAAGGAGACGACCGTCCAGAACTGGATCGCTGAAACGCCCGAGCATTTTCGTTTCACCATCAAGGCGCATCAGGTGCTCACCCACATCAAGCGCTTGAAGAACGCGGAGGAATTCCTGCGCCACTTTCTCGGCACACTGGAAGCATTGGAACGTGTCCGGCGGCTGGGCCCGCTGCTGTTTCAACTCCCGCCAAACTACAAAGTGGATCAGGCGGTACTCGCCGAATTTCTGAAAAGTTTGCCGCGAAATGTGCGCGCTGCATTTGAGTTCCGCCACGAGTCCTGGTTCACTGAAGCCACCTGGGACACACTGCGCGAGCGCAACATCGCACTCTGCGTGGCCGAAACCGAAGAGCGTGATACGCCCGATGTAGTCACCGCCGACTACGCTTACTATCGCTACCGCAAGCCCACGTACACGACGGATGAACGCAAGGCGATGGTCGCGCGCATTCGGGAGCATCTTGCCGACGGTCGCGACGTGTTCGCCTACTTCAAGCATGAAGAAACGCCAGAGGGCGTGCTGTATGCGGTGGATCTGTTGCAAGCGGCGGGCGGAGCGAGCAGTTAAGTTTCGCGCTTTCGCCCCGTATCCTGCTCGGTACTTTTTCGCTTCTGCCTGTCATCTCATACTCATAGCATGGTCTCAGATGCCAACGCGCGCACGCTCTCTGCCTTCCTCGACTATCTTCGAGTCGAGCGCGGGTCGGCGAAGTTGACGATTGCCGCATACACCAGCGATCTGGCACAGTTCGCGGAGTTCTTGGAAGAGCGCCAAGTGGTTCTGAGCGGAGCGCGGCGGGAAGACGTTCGCGAATACCTCCAAGAATTGTTTTCGAATTCGCTCGACGGGCGTTCTGTCGGCAGGAAGCTTTCGGCTATTCGGCATCTTTACCGGCATTTGTTGCTCGACGGAAAGATCGACAAGGATCCGACCCTGAACATCGACTTGCCTAAGCAATGGAAGGTGCTGCCCAAGGCGTTAAGCCGCGATGAAGTCGGAGCCATGCTAGCCCCGTCGGAGCCGCAAAATGAAACGGTGCGAGGGCAAGCGCTTCGGGTTCGCGATCACGCCATGCTGGAGCTTCTCTATGCCGGAGGCGTGCGCGTGTCCGAAGTTGCCGACGCGCGACTGGAAGACCTGAAGCTGGAAATGGGGTACATCCTGGTTCGCGGCAAGGGCGACAAAGAGCGCATGGTGCCGCTCGGAGTTCCGGCCCAGCACGCATTACAGCAGTACTTGAAAGACAGCAGGGAAGTGATTGCTAAGAAAAGGAGTTCGCCGCTCTTATTCCTAGGCACTGGAGGACGACGACTGACGCGTCAGCGGGTCTGGCAGTTGGTCGGAAAAGCGAGCCTCGCTTCCGGACGCCACGCCAGCCCGCACATGCTGCGGCACTCCTGCGCGACGCATATGGTGGAGAACGGGGCCGATCTCCGGACGGTGCAGACCATCCTCGGGCACGCCGACATTTCCACGACGCAGATTTATACGCACGTGGCACTGGACCGGCTGAAGAGCGTGTACGCGAAGCATCATCCGCGGGCGAAGGCGAGGGGCTAAACCCACCACGGAGGCACCGAGACACGGAGAAAACCGAGTTCTGGATTTCGTTTCTTATGGAACAGTTTCGATCCAGCAATGAGCATTTGCAAACGCCTTCCTCTGTGTCTCCGTGTCTCCGTGGTGAATCGCTCTTTGGCTGTGGGGGCACACTGTGAAACAGCCGCGCACCATCGTCGAACGCGCCACCGACGACTTCCTGAGGCACTTGCGGGAGCGCAATGCCTCGGCGCACACGATCAAGGCTTACACCGGAGATCTCAACAACTTTTCCGCCTACATCGGTTCGCGCGGCTGGAAGACGATCGACCACATCGCGATCCGCGGCTTCCTTTCGCATCTCTACGACAAAGGATTGAGCAAGCCTTCCATTGCCCGCGCGCTGGCCGCGGTGCGGTCGCTGTATCGCTGGCTGGCGCAGGAAGGCGTGGTCGAGCAGAATCCGGCGAAGCTGGTTTCTACGCCACGGCTGCCGAAGAAGCTTCCGCGCGTTCCCACGATTGAGGAAATGAATTCCATGCTCGACGGCAAGATGCCGGAGGTGGCATCGTTTCCCGAGCGCGACCGGCTGATGTTCGAACTGCTCTACGGCTGCGGCCTGCGCAACTCGGAGCTGGTCGGCATCAATGTCGACGACATCAGCCTGAGCAACGAAGCCATTCTGATCCGCGGCAAAGGCAAGAAGGAACGATACGTCCCCTTCGGAGGCTCAGCGCTCGCGGCGCTAGCCATTTACCTGCCGTGGCGGCAACAACTTCTCGCCACACTTAAGAAGAACATCCCGGGGAAAGGCATGCCCGCGCTGCTCGTCAACCAGCGCGGCGGACGGCTTACCACCCGCAGCGTGGGCCGCATCGTCAAGCGCATCGCGGTTGCCAAGGGACTGTCGCCCGAGGTTCATCCGCACACCCTGCGTCACGCCTTCGGTACCCACATGCTGGAAGAGGGAGCGGACCTGCGCGCCATCCAGGAACTGCTCGGCCACGAGCGGCTGGCGACCACGCAGCGCTACACGCAGCTCTCAGTCAAGCACGTGATGAACGTATACGACCAAACGCACCCCCGCGCGAAGTGACAGCGAGTTTAGGGCGAAAGAGCTTCCTTCGTGGCCTTTTTGGTTAAGGGCTCCACAAACTGACCGCTACCCATTACCCCGGTAACTTTGCACGCGCTCACTGTTGCTCCAACATGGCAGAAGTCGGTTCTTTGCTTCCGCGAACGGCTTACATAGGCCGCACTTTTTCAAGTCGAGCCGCAAGGCTGGACGATCGGACTCATGACGATGAGTAAAACTGCCAAGGAAGGTGTCCTGCTGCTATCGCTTTTCCTGATTGCCGCGCTGGTGCAATTCTTTGCCCAGTCGCTGCCGATGGCGCTGTGCTTTTACTTTCTGCCCACTTTGTACTCGGCGTACTACTTTGGACGCCGGCACGCGACTCTGACCGCGTTCGCATGCGTGTTCCTGGTCGTTCTGCTGGACTTCCTGAACAACCTGATGCCGGCGCATCGGGTGCTGGCGTTGCCTGAGGAGCGAGTGTTCAACTTTGCGATCTGGGCGGGAATTCTGGTCATTGTCGGCTACGTGATGGGTACGCTTTATGAGCGCAAGGAGGCGATGACCACCGACGTCCGGGAAGGTTTTGGCGGGCTGCTGCTGGTGCTGCAACACTTCATGGCCAACGAGAAGCTCGGCGTGGGGGAAAACCAGCGCCTGGTGGAGGCGTCAACCAGAACGGCAGAGGCGATGGGGCTAGGTTCCGATCGCGTCGAGTTGCTGCGCTCGGCGGTGTTGCTGCGCGACCTGAGCAAGCTCGGTATCACCAACGACGTTCTGTACAAGGCCGCCGATATGAGCCGCGACGAAGTGGTGGCGAGCTTCCGCAAGTCCCACAAGGCCGATGTGCGTACCCAAGCTGTCGGAAACTCGCTGCGGCGCGTGATTCCGATCATCGTCGCGCAACAGATCTTGCAGGAGCAGGGAGCGCGCTCGGTCAACGTTCCGCTCGAGGCGCACATTCTGGCCGTGGCCGATGCTTATCAGAAAATGATCAGCGGTGCCGCCGGCAAAGCTATGTCGCCGGACCAGGCGGAGCGGGAGATTATTGCCGGATCGGGCCAAAAGTATCACGCCGGGGTTGTCGATGCCTTTGCGAAAGCCATGGGCATGCAAGCCAAGGGCGCAGGTGCGTAAGATCACTGGATTTGCAAAGTTAGATTACAAAGTTAATGGGTTTCCGCTAACGCTGGACTCTTCGAGTCGGATTCCGGCCCGCGCGCCTGTATTCCCGGCAATTCTCTTTCTCTCAACTCTTTTCTCAACTCCTGCCACATCGCGACCACTCTGGATTTCAACTCGGCTGTCAACCGTTCATAGGTGGCCTCGCTCGCCTCATGCAGCGGCGGCGGTTGAATCGGCTTGCCGAATACCATTTGCAGATCGGTGAACTCCGGAAGCTTTTTGTGGCGCGGCCAGGCTTCGTAAAACCCCTCGATCGCGACTGGAACAATCGGAGCTTGGGTGTGAATCGAAAGAATCGCGGCGCCCTTGCGGAATATTCTCGGGTTGCCGTCGTTGGTGCGCTCGCCCTCGGGATAGAGAACCAGGATGTGTCCCTGGCTGAGCCCGAACGCACCGGCGCGCATCGCGGGCACCAGGTTCGCGTCCGGATCGAGGACCGCCACGCGCAGCCAGCGCGCCAGTTGCCGCATGAATCCTGTACCAAAAATGTCGCTCGTGCCCAGCGCAAAGGTGTCGCGAAACAGGCGGTAGGGCATTGCTCCGGTCATGACCAGTGGATCGATATAGCTCTGGTGGTTCGAACAGATCAGGTAGGGGCCTTTTTCGGGCAGATTCTCGAGCCCGCGCATTTTGAGGTGAAAGCGGTCGAGCGCGAAAAGATAAATCAGTTTCCCCAGCAGAAAGAAAAAAACTTCAGCGACAATGTTGTGGCCCGCCAGTGCGAGGACTTCGGGATCGGTCACTGGCTCGCCTAAAATTGTTGACCACGCCGGGGCCGCCGCGCCGGCTTGGCCCTCGCCGCGGCTCGCGCTGGCAAGCACGGCGTCGACCAGGTCGCGCACCGAATATACTTCCGCCAATTGCGACTCCGGCACATTGCCGCCCAGTTGCTGCTCCAGGGCAGTCAGCAATTCGACGCGCTGCATGGAATCGAGTCCCAAATCGAGTTCCAGATTGTGGTTGGGACGAATCGCGTCGAGTTGAGTGCGCGAACATTCCCTCACGATGGCGAGCGCGCGCTTTACATCCTCCCGCTCCAGCCATTGCTGCTCGTCATTGGTTAAAGGAGTTAGCGGCTTCCCCGCGTCAACGTCCGAATCGCCGTTGCGGTTTTGTTGCAGCTCCCGCACTTGTTTTTCAATCTGGAAACGTTTGAGCTTGCGCGTGGTTGTGCGCGGCAGGTCTTCCTGCCAGACGTCATAACTGCCCAGGCGTTTGGTGGAAGCGATCTTGTGGGAGAGCGCTTCAATGTCGAAGCGGATCGCTTCCTTGGTATTGACGATCTTGCGTTCGCGCAGCTTCTCAAAGTTGGGCACGACCACGGCGTGTAGCCGCTCCGACTTCGGATCTCCCGGGCGCGCCTCCAGCGCCATCACGCAAATCTCTTTGACGTACTGCGCGTGCAGGTAGTGGCTCTCGACCTCCTCGGGATAAATATTCTTGCCGTTGGCGAGCACGATGACTTCCTTGCGCCGCCCAGTGATGAACAGGTTGCCGCCGGAATCGAAGTAGCCGAGATCGCCGGTATAGAGCCACCCATCGCGCAGCACTTCGGCCGTGGCCTCGGGGCGATTCCAGTATCCTTTCATTACGATCGCGCCGCGAATCGCAATTTCACCCGCGGGCAGCGTGCCTTCTTCCACCGGTTTCGGGTCCACAATTCTTGCTTCGACCCTGGGAAGCGGCGGTCCGACCGAGCCAAATATAATTTTCCCCGGATGATTGAGGAATGCGCCGCCGCTGGTTTCCGTCATACCGTAGGCATTCAGAACATCGATGCCAAAGGAGTAGAAGTCGCGGGCGACGGCGGGATCGAACCGCGACCCGCCGGTTACGAGATACCTCATGCGGGTGCCGAAGGTGGCGTGAATCTTTCCGAAGAAAAGCTTGCCGGCGTTGATTCCGATTCGTCGAAGCCCGCGGTTGAAAGCCATCAGCGTGCGCACCAGCGACATCGTGAACCTGCCGCGTTCGTTCAGCGCTTTGAAAATCTTTTCGTGAATCAGGTAGAAGAACTGCGGCACAACGCAAAACGCCGTGATGTTGCGTTCCTGCAAGGCGCGTAACAATTCGGTGGTGTTCAGCGTCTCCAGGTACACGACGCGCGAACCGTTGAATAGAGGCAGGAAGAGGTTGGCCATTTGCGCGAGGACGTGAAACATCGGGAGAATTCCGAGCAGCGCGTCCTCAGGGCCGATCTTGACCACTCCGAACACCGAATTCGCCTCGCCGATGAGGTTGGCGTGGGTGAGCATGACCCCCTTTGGATCGGCGGTAGTGCCCGAGGTGTAGAGCAGCGCCGCGAGATCGTCCTCGGCGGGGACGATGGGCTGAAAGCCGGCGGGTCCTGCTGCGAAGATGGAATCGAGATCGGCTGCGAGGCTGGGTTGGCTGCCCTTGGTCGGAGTGAGATTTTGTTCGGACGCCGCCGACGTCATGACCAGGCTTACGTTGATTCCCGCGACCGCTTCCACCGCCACCGGAAGATGCTTGATATCGCAGAACAGCAGGGAAGTTTCGCTGTCGAGCAACAACTTCTTCACCTGATCGGCGTGGAAAGCAGTGTCGAGCGGAACCGCCGTCCTGCCGGCGGCGATGATTCCTAAATATGCGGCCACCCACCGCGGATGGTTCGCCGCCAGGATCGCGACGCGCGCGTCCCGAGGCACCCGGGTTGAGAGCCAGTTCGCTACGCTCTCTGACATGCGAGTCAGTTCCGCGAAGGTGACCCGCTCAACTGTTTGCTGCCGCTGAATCTCAAGGGCAATGTTGTCGGGGAACTTCCGAGCCGATTCCTGGAACCGCTGATAGAAGGTGGGCATGTCCGAGGTGAATATACTAAAGACCGCTGGGGAAAACTAGGAACCGCGCCGACCTTAAGGAGGCCTGTTTTGCGGTGCCGGTCCTTCGCCATCCCTCCCGCATCTAATGTGCTAGGCTTTTACTGATACTTGGGACGCGTGTCCTCTGAAGGGTTTCCGCATTGATCAACACTTTGCTGGGCAAGGTTTTTGGGACTAAGAACGAGCGCGAGGTCAAGCGCCTGCAGCCCCGTGTCGTGGCCATCAACGCGCTCGAGCCGGAGATGCAGAAGCTCTCCGACGACGAACTTCGCGGCAAGACGGCGGAATTTCGGTCGCGTATTCAGGAGCGGCTCGGCTCGATCGCCGACGCACCGTACGGGGATGATCCCGATCGTCCAGACGTTCCTCTGGAGAATAGTGACCGCCAGAAGGAAATCGAAGCCGAGCGCAGCGAGGTGCTCAAGAGCGTACTTGACGAATTGCTGGAGGAGGCGTTTGCCGTGGTCCGCGAAGCGGGACGGCGCGTGCTCAACATGCGGCACTTCGACGTGCAGTTGATCGGCGGCATGGTGCTGCACGAAGGCAAGATCGCCGAAATGAAAACCGGCGAAGGCAAAACGCTGGTCGCGACGCTTCCCGTGTATCTGAACGCGCTGAGTGGCCGCGGCGTGCACGTCGTGACCGTCAATGATTACCTGGCCAAGCGCGACTCGGAATGGATGGGCAAGCTCTACAGCTTTCTTGGCCTGACGGTGGGGGTAATCGTCCACGATCTTGACGATGCGGAACGCCGCGCCGCTTACGCCGCCGATGTGACCTACGGCACCAACAATGAATTCGGATTCGACTATCTGCGCGACAACATGAAGTTCGATCTGCACGATTGCGTGCAGCGCGTACATAACTTCGCGATTGTCGACGAAGTTGATTCCATCCTCATCGACGAAGCCCGGACGCCGCTTATTATTTCGGGCGCCAGTGAAGAGTCCACCGACAAGTACTACAAGGTGAATCGCATTATCCCCAAGCTCGAAAAGGGCGAAGAAATCGACACGCAGCCAGGTGAGCCCAAGATCATGACCGGAGACTTCGTGGTCGACGAAAAGCACCGCAACTGCACGGTCACCGACGTGGGCTGGGAAAAAGTTGAAAAACTGCTCGGGATCGGTAACATCGCCGACCCGGAAAACTGGCCGCTCAAGCATCACGTGGAAACCGCCGTCAAAGCACACGCGCTCTACAAGAAAGACGTTGAATACGTGGTCAAAGACGGCGAAGTGCTGATTGTGGACGAGTTCACCGGGCGCCTGATGCCGGGCCGCCGCTGGTCCGACGGGCTGCACCAGGCGATCGAAGCCAAGGAGAATGTGAAGATCGAGCGCGAGAATCAGACCCTCGCCACCATTACCTTCCAGAATTATTTCCGCATGTATAAGAAGCTCGCGGGCATGACGGGCACGGCGGAAACTGAAGCGGCCGAATTCGACAAAATTTACCGGCTCGAAGTCATCGTGATTCCAACCAATCGCACGCTGCTGCGCCAGGAGAATCCGGACATCGTCTACCGTACGGAGAAGGAAAAGTATTTTGCGGCCGCCGACGAAATTCAAAGGCTGCACGATAGCGGCCAGCCGGTGCTGGTGGGCACAACCTCGATTGAAAAATCCGAGCGCCTTTCTGACCTGCTGACTAAAAAGGGATTGAAGCAGCACGTGGTACTGAACGCGAAGTTTCACGAGCGTGAAGCGGAAATCGTGGCGCAGGCGGGACGCAAAGGCATGGTCACCATCGCCACGAACATGGCCGGCCGCGGCACCGACATTCTGCTGGGCGGCAACCCCGAATTCATGGCCAAGCAGGAATGCGTGAAGAAGGGAATCGCGCAGCCCATCCGCGCGACGCAAGGCAAAGTCGAAGCCGAGGTCGACGATCCTAACCGCACGGTTTGGTACTACGCGGGCAATGAATACGCCGTCCCGACCGATCAGTGGACCGAGATTTTTGCCCGCTACAAAGCTGACACCGACCAGGAACATCGGGAGGTGATCGAGGCCGGCGGGTTGCACATCTTCGGCACCGAACGCCACGAAGCGCGCCGCATTGACAATCAGCTCCGCGGACGCGCCGGACGCCAGGGCGATCCCGGCTCGTCGCGCTTCTATCTTTCGCTTGAAGACGACCTGATGCGGATTTTCGCCAAGGAGTGGGTTTCGAACCTGCTGCAACGCCTGGGCATGGAGGAAGGCGTTCCTATCGAATCGCGCATGATCACCCGTCGCATCGAAGCCGCGCAGAAAGCCGTCGAAGGCCAGAACTTTGAGGCCCGCAAACATCTGCTGGAGTATGACGACGTGATGAACAAGCAGCGCGAAGCGGTTTACGGGCTGCGCCGCCGTCTGCTGGAAGGCCTCGACCAGAAAGATCTCATCATCGAGGACTACGTCTCCGGGATTCTGGGCGACCTTCTCGAACGGCATTGTCCTCCGAAAGAGCACGTGGACAACTGGGACCTGAAAGCTTTGAAAGACGCGGTCTACGCGCATTTCGGAGTCGACATCTACGCCGCAGGCCTCAAGCCCGAGCACATGAACCGTCAGGAACTGGGCGATGCCATCTTCGACAAACTCAAAGAGCGCTATGACGCGAAGGAGAAGCTGATCGGCGCCGACGCCATGCGCTATCACGAACGCATGATCATGCTAAGCGTGATCGACGCGCAGTGGAAAGATCATCTGCTCTCGATGGACCACCTGAAAGAGGGCATCAACCTGCGCGGTTATGGACAGCATGATCCGCTGGTCGAATACAAGCGCGAGTCCTACGACATGTTCGAAGAGATGATGCAGCGCTTTCAGGAAGAGACGGTTCGCTACCTGTACCTGATGCAGATCATGGAACGTCCGCCGGATGCGGGTGCGAGGGTGGGTGCTGCGCCTGAGGCGCCGTCAGACGAGGGACTCGAAGCCGGCGTGCCATCAGTCATCACCGGTGGTCGAGGCGGTAATGGTCGCCCGCCGCGGCAGATCGCTACTTCCGTCGACGAAATCGAAGAAGCCTTCCAGCGCAGGAAGAAGAAGGAACTGGAGCAGGCGCGTATGGCCGGGGCCGGCGACATGCAAGTCCAACAGGTGGTGCGTTCCGGCGCCAAAGTGGGTCGCAACGATCCTTGTCCCTGTGGAAGCGGCAAGAAATATAAGAAGTGCTGCGGAGCCTGACCCTAGGCATTGCCGCCGCCACCACTAAGCGTAAAATTCTCCAGACATTCAAACATAGGTCTCGCCTGGAGGCGACATGGTCCGGAACACTGGCATTCGGAGCGGTCTAAGGTGGACAGGCAGTGTCAGCGCGGTAGTCGCGCTCATTTTCCTCGCACTTTTCTATGCTGTGTCTCTTCAGTCGAGTTCGTCGCAGCCGGACGCTTCCCACGATCCCCGGCTGCAGAAGGGTTATCGTTTCCAGCAAGGCGGCTGGACCTACGTTCATCTGGAAGGTTCGCCATCCGAGATCGGCTTCCAGCACGGGTATCTCCTGGCTCCCGAAATCGAGGACGCCTTCCATGCCATTCAGTTCCAGGACACGCATCGAACTAAGCGGGATTGGGAGTTTTTCCGCAAAGTCGCCCGCGAGATGCTGTGGCCACACATCGATCCCGAGTACCAGCAGGAATTGCAGGGCATCGCCGACGGTGCCAAAGCGCACGGAGCCAACCTCGACGTGGATGATGTCGTCGCGCTCAACGCCTTCGAGGAAGTTCCCGACTACTACCTCCCATGGCTAAACAAGCGTGAACACGCGGTGAACGCACCCAAGCTGGTTGCACCAGGCAATTGCAGCGCCTTCATTGCCACCGGCAGTATGACCAAAGACCACCAGATCGTGATCGCACACAACAACTGGACCGGCTATCTGGCCGGTTCGCACTGGGTCATGATGTTCGACATTGTTCCGGTGCACGGCAACCGCATCCTGATGGATGGCTTCCCCGGAGTGATTACCAGCGACGACGACTTTGGCATCAATTCGGCCGGCATGATGATCGCCGAAACCACTATCAGCCAGTTCGAAGGCTGGAACCCCAACGGCAAGCCCGAGTTCATGCGTTCCCGCAAAGCCCTGCAGTACGCCAACTCGATCGATGACTATGTCCGCATCATCAAGGAGGGAAACAACGGAGGCTATGCCAACGATTGGCTCATCGGAGACCGCAAGAGTGGCGAAATCGCTTACCTGGAGCTCGGCCTGAAGAACACTCCTTTGTGGCGTACCAAAGATGGCTACTTTGTGAGCTCTAATTTCGCGCGCGATCCCAAGGTACTAACCGAAGAAGCTCCGGCTTTTGACACTAAGGATCTTTCGTTGTCTTCCAATGCGCGGCACGTGCGCTGGGAGCAGTTGATGGGGCAGAACAAGGGCAAAATCGACGTAGAAATGGCGGAACAATTTCTCGCTGACCACGCCGACAGCTACGAGAAGAAGGAGCAGGCTGACGAACGCTCACTTTGCGGCCACGTCGATGCATCGCCGCGAGGAGTGAAGGAATGGGAATGGGGATCAAACAATCCCGGCGGCGCGGTGCAGGGCAAGGCCACCGACAGCAGCATGGCCAGCAAGATGAGTCTTCGCGCCCGCGCAGGCCATCCTTGCGGGGCCGACTTTCTGGCTAAGGACTTTCTCGACCGGCATCCGGAGTATGACTGGGAGAAGCCGGTTTTGCGCGACATGAAAGCAGGTCCGTGGACGACGTTTACCTCTGGACAAACGTCCCCCAGGTGAGTCTCCCGGGGTCACCGGTAGTCACGTCCCAGGGCCGAAGCGCGGGCGTACAATGGGTACGGCAGTAGCGAGGAGGCTCTCTATGATCGCTCTGCGTCTGGTTCATCTCATTGAATCGCACTCCGAAGAACTAGCCGAAAATCTTCTGCACAAATTGGAACGTTCCCACCGGGCGGCTGACCTGCGAAAAGTTCCGCCGCATGAGATCCGTGAACGGGTTCGCGACGTTTACCAAAATCTCAGCGATTGGCTGCTGACGAAAACCGACGAAGATATCGAGCGCGTGTACGTGCCTCTCGGCCGTCGCCGCGCCGAGCAGGGAGTCACCATGAGTGCGCTCTGTTGGGCACTGTTGATGACGGAAGAAAATCTCTGGGACTTCCTGGAGTTGGAAGGCATGCGCGAAAAGCCTCTGGAAATCCTGGGGGGCTTCGAACTCTTGCGTCTGCTCGACCGGTTCTTCGATCAGGCCGTCTACTTTGCCACGCTCGGCTATGAAGGCTATGGGAGCGAAAAGCATGTAGAAGGGCGCAAGCATCTGGCACATTCCAACTGAGGAAGCGGCCAGAGGTTGATGGAGAGTGGGTGTCACAAGTACCGGCCAGAGGAGTTGCTTTTTCTGCTCTGTCCGTCGTCTCCTAATGTTTTCTGCCACCCACCGCCCGAAACGTCATCTCCGTGGCTGTGCTGTGCGTGCGCCGCTTCCAGGCAAAGAACATGGGTGCGTAGGTCTGAGTGATGTAATCGCCGCGGCCGATGCCGAGCGCACGAGCGATACGGTCTATCCAGCGCGACGGTCCTTCGATTTCGCCGAAGTTTCCGATGGGAGTTTCATCCAGTACTACGTGGCCGGTGCCGTCGCTCCATTCTGCGCGATATTTTTCATAGCGAAACGTGGGCGCGAAGCCGAGAGCCCGCAGAATGGCGTCCATCTGCTGGCCGTTCTCCACGCGCGTTTCCAGTTCAGCTCGAACTTTATGGCGACCGGCCGTGCCTTTCGCCTTGTGTGTGAGTACCCAAACGTCGCCATATTTGCGCAGCCGCAGCATTTCACCTCGCTTGCGCAATTTCTGCCCGGGCAGATCGTAGAGTGAATTCATTTCGTGGGTGGAGCGGGTGAGCTGTTTGAAGCCGGCTTGCTTCAGTGCCCCGGTGAGGGCGGGCAGATCGGTAATTCGAAACTTGATTTCGATTTCCTTCGGCATGGTGAAATCATAACTGCCGAGACGCCGAGGACGCGGAGAAAAAGCGAATCTGGGCTGCTGTCGCCGTCGGCGACTGCCGAGCTTGCGCTCGGCTTGAACGGGCGAGGGCGCCCGTCCCCACACGAACTTGCCTAAGCATTTCTCGGCGCACTCTGCGTCTCGGCGGTTAAGTTTTTGGCTCGATTTCGGACTCTCGTTCGCGCCGATGGAACCAGCTCATGTGCGGCAGGTCGCGCTCGACCTTTCGCCGTTTCGCGATCAACTCCGCCGTGATCGACACGGCAATCTCTTCCGGGGTAATGGCGCCAATATCGAGCCCGATCGGAGCATGGACCCGGTCAAACAAATGCGCGGGCAGGCCTTCCGCTTGCAACTCTTTGAAGATGGTGATGGTCTTGCGTTTCGACCCGATCATCCCAACGTAGCGCGCCGGAGTCTGCACCGCCCAACGCAGCATGCGCATATCGTCGCGGTGCCCGCGGGTGACGATCACGATGTACGAAGATTCGCTGGGTATAAGCTGCGCCGCAGCCTTGTCGAAATCTTCGGCGATCACCTGCTGGGCGTCGGGAAAGCGCTCGCGATTGGCGTAAGCTTCGCGATCATCCACCACCGTGACGTCGAAACCGGCAATTCTCGCAATCTTATAAAGGCTTGCTGCTACGTGACCTGCACCGAAAACATAAAGGTCTGCTGGAGGTAAAATAGGTTCCACGAAAATCTCCAATGTTCCGCCGCAGACCAGGCCGGTGTCGTATTTTGGATCCTGATTCAGATCAAACGTCAGGGTGCGCGGCTTCTCCGATTCCATCACTTCGCGCGCCGCCTGCCAGACGTCGGCCTCAACGCAGCCGCCGCCGATGGTGCCGACGATGGAGCCATCGTCGCGCACCAGCATCTTCGCGGTTTTGAAGGAGGGAATCGACCCACGCACGTTGACAATGGTCGCCACGGCGCCGCGCCGTCCTTCTTTTCGCAAGCGGACGATTTCCTCGTAGAGGTCCATAGCGATGATTATTGGGGCTGTGGCAGAAGCAAGTCAAATGAAGACGAACGGTCAGATCGCCAAATCAAAAGCCCCGGGTCATCACTCCGGGGCTACTGGTGTTTCACCAGTGGGTACTAATGACGCGGCCTGCAACTCCATAGTCGCGCTGCTGAGACGCTCTGTCAAGAGTACTTCTGTAGGCATCTTGCGAGTGACTGCACGGAGGGCGGCAGACTCGAACTGCAATGGCTGATGTAGCCACTCGGCGGCTTCGCAGGCCGCGTCCAGTACCCGCTGGAAACACCCTCCAGACATGGCCTGCAATTCGAACTCTACGACTCAGCGGGAACACATGCTGTACGACTTATCACATCGCTTTTGGTACATTTCGGTTTAGTATCTATTCCCTAAACGGTACTTGGCGTTTTGCGAGTTCCGGGAGTAAACATGAAAGCGGTTCGCATCCATCAGTTCGGTGGGCCGGAAGTTCTGACCTACGAAGACGTCCCCGATCCCAAGCCGCGTAAAGATCAAGTCCTCATCCGCGTACGGGCATGCGCTCTCAACCATCTCGACATCTGGGTGCGTAAAGGCCTGCCCGGCGTCAACCTGCCGCACATTCTCGGCAGCGACACGGCAGGCGAAATCGTCGAAGTCGGCGAGTACATCAGCGACCTCAAGCCCGGACAGCACGTGCTGATCGCGCCCATGCATTTCTGTAATCACTGCGCGAAGTGCGTCGCGGGCCTGCAAAATCAGTGCCGCCAGTTCACCGTGCTCGGCAACGGCGTCGACGGCGGCAACTGTGAACTGATGGCTGTGCCCGCGGTGAACGTTATTCCCATCCCCGATTCGCTCGATTTCAACGAAGCTGCCAGCGTGCCGCTGGTCTTCCTCACCGCGTGGCACATGCTTACGGGACGAGCCGCCATCCGCCCCGGTCAAACCGTGCTGGTGCTGGGCGCAAACTCAGGCGTGGGCATTGCTGCCATCCAGATCGCGAAACTGTTCCACGCCCGCGTAATCACAACTGCGGGCGACGAGCGCAAAATGGAGCGCGCCCGCGAACTCGGCGCCGATTTTGTCATCAACCACTATCAGCAGAAGATTTCGCAGGAAGTCCGCAAGATCACCAACTTCGAGGGAGCCGACATCGTGATCGAACACGTCGGCCACGCCACCTGGGAGGAGAGTGTCAAGTCGCTCAAGTCCGGAGGCACGCTCGTGACCTGCGGCGCGACCACGGGACCGAAAGTTGAGCTCGATCTGCGGTTTCTGTTTTCGCGCCAGCTGGCGTTGCTCGGGTCGTACATGGGCACGATGAGCGAACTCCACGAAGTGCTCGGTCACGTTTTTGCCGGACGGCTCAAGCCCGTCATCGACCATACGTTCCCTTTGAAAGAAATCCGCACGGCCCACGAGTACATGGAAAAAAGCCAGATGTTCGGCAAGATCGTGCTGAACCCGTAGCTGCTAGGGGTGTAGGGTTTTCCTCAATGTGAGGTACCCGGGTGCTTATGACAAGGATTGACAATCTTTGATATCGACGCTAAAGTAAGAGAATCGGGGGCATAACCATGAACGTGTCTCTTACCAGCGAGCTGGAGAAATTCGTGAGCGCTAAAGTGGAATCGGGCCGCTACAACTCCGCCAGCGAAGTGGTCAGGGAAGCGCTCCGGCTGCTTGAAGAGCATGACCAGGCGCGCTCCGTCCAGCTTGCCGGGTTCAACCAGGAGCTTGGCCGCCGCCTGGACACGCTTGACCGTGGCCAGCATGTTTCCCCGGAGGATTCCCGCGCCCGGCTCAAGCGTAAATCCGAACAGCGCCGGAAGGCCTAGGCGTGACGCACTATGTTCTGAGCGAGGATGCCGACCGCGATTTGGACGGCATCTGGGACTACATCGCCGAGGATAGTATTGACGCCGCCGACCAATGGATAGGCAAGCTGTTCGATGCGTTCGACGCCATTGGCAACGCGCCCGGCATAGGCCATAAGCGCGAGGACCTGACCACTTACCCGGTTCTGTTCTGGCCAGTGGGCGCATATCTCGTCATCTATCGCGCCACATCCCGGCCCATTGAGATTGTGGCCGTGACCCAGGGCGCACGCGATATTCCCGCTTTCCTACACCACCGGTTTTCTCTGTGATTTGTTTGGGGAAATCCGCACTGCCCATGAGTACATGGAAAAAAGCCAGATGTTCGGCAAGATCGTGCTGAACCCGTGGAGCTCTCACCGCCGAGACGCAAAGGACGCCGAGAAATGCCATGCTTTGGTTTCCTCTGCGAATTAGGCGTCTCTGCGGTTAAAATATAGCCATGGCGCAAGAGCTCAGCTTCGGCCCCTACGTTGACATCGAAAACGGCAAGAAAGTAGTCAAGGAACTTGTCTACGGCGACGGCGTGCCCGAGGGCATCGTCATGACCACGCTCGATGCGGTCGTCAACTGGAACCGCAAGAATTCGATCTGGCCGATGACGTTTGGGCTGGCCTGCTGCGCCATTGAAATGATGTCGATGGGCGCGTCGCGCTTCGATATTGCGCGCTTCGGCGCCGAAGTGTTCCGGCCGTCGCCGCGGCAGTCGGACTTGATGATTATTGCCGGCCGCGTCTCGCAAAAAATGGCTCCCGTAATTCGTCAGCTCTGGGAGCAGATGCCGGAACCGAAGTGGGTGATTTCGATGGGAGCGTGCGCGACTTCCGGTGGCGTTTTCAATAATTACGCGCTGGTGCAGAGCGTCAACCAGGTCATTCCCGTGGATATCTATGTCCCGGGCTGTCCGCCGCGTCCCGAGCAGTTGATTTATGCGATCACGCTGCTGCAGGAAAAAATCATGATCGAACGCGGCTCGATGAAGAAGGCGCTGAATCTGGTGCCGAGCGGCGAGTAGAGGAGCGACGGGCGTCTCGCCCGGCTCTCCATTTCAATCTCTTACTGTTTCATTCTCGTAGCCATCTGCCGTTCCGGCGGCGTCATCTGGTTCCAGACCGCGCTCAAATCTTTTTCCAGAATCTGATTATTCGGATCCACGCGCAGAGCCAGCGCAAACCATGAATACGATGTCGGCAGATCGCGCGGGACACAGTGGCCGGTGGCGTACATGGTTCCGAAGGCGCTCCGGGCCTTGGCACTGGATTTAGCCGAAGCAGCCTTTAGATTTTTCACGGCTTCGTCACAGTTTTCCGGCACGCCTCGCCCGTAGAGATAGGCCTCGCCTTTGCGGAAGGCCGCGTCCCCGGTGTCAGCCGCGGCGGGCGTGGGCAATTTTGACGCCTTGGGCAAGGTCCTGCTGGGCTCGCGTTTCGCCTGACTCACGTGTTTTGCCTGGACCGCTGGCTTTGCTGCTGGCTCCACGGTTCTTCGGGTGGCGTCGGGAGCAGCGCTCGCGGGTTCGGCGTGGTTCTCCGGCACTGCCGCGGACGGAACCGGCGCCTGTGACGAGCCCGTATCGGGCGTGGGAGCCGCTTCCTTGGACGCCGGCTGCCCGGCGGGAACCTCACCGGCGCTTGGAGTCGCCGTCTCCAGTTTTCGGCTCTCCGCCGCGCCCAGATAATTTGTGTACGTCCACCAGCCTGCTCCGCCCAATGCCACCAGCAGAACCGCCATCAGCAGAATCCGCCATCGGCCGGTCTTGGGTTGCTCGGGTTCGAAAAAAGAATCCAAGCCGGAGAAAGATGGTTCCCGCAGCGAGTCCATGCTAGGCCGACTGGTGGCCGGCTGATTCAACCCCAGCATCGAGGGTCCAGCAATCGGAGACACCGGTTTGTTCGCAGGCTTGGTCGCGGTTTCTGCGACCGGAGGCCGCCGCACTTCCGGCGCTGGTGCTCCCACCGGCCGCGGAGCTTCAAGCGAGGTGCCACACATTCCGCAGAAGCGGAACGCAGGCGCATTGTCTTCCCTGCAGTTCGGGCAGATCACGTTGGTTCTCCGGATGCCTTTTCCTACAGTCTAACTCTTGTCGGCAATGTCACCAGACTCGTCTGTTCATATTAGAATGCAAACGCCCGGTCTCTGTTCATGCCGAAAGCCTCTAAAGCCCAGCCCACGCACGCCCCGAAACGGTTCGAGGCGAGGCTCGAGCGCCTGCGTTCCCGCCTCAGCTGGATCATTGTCCGCATGCCGTTCGACGCGGCCAAAGCCTGGGGGATTCGCGGCCAGATTAAGGTGAAAGGCGAAATCAATGGATTTGCCTTCCGCACTTCTCTATTTCCAACCAGAGAGGGCAGGCACTTTCTGCTGGTCAATAAGCAAATGCAAAAAGGAGCGCGAGCCCTCGAAGGCAACACCGCCCGTTTCCGGATGGAATTCGACAACGAAGAACGAACGGTAGCCATCCCCGATGAGCTCAAGGGCATGCTCAGCCAAGACCGCTCACTTCGCCGCTGGTATGACAAACTGAATTACTCCACTCGCAACGACATCGCGAAGTGGATCACTGAGCCTAAGGGTGCCGAAGCTCGGGTGCGCCGGGCGGAGCAAATTGCGGAGCGCCTGCTCGCGGTCATGGATGCGGAACGGGAACTGCCGCCGGTTTTGCAGGTGGCGTTTGCGCGCCATCCACGCGCCCGTGAAGGTTGGGATGGTATGTCGGTCTCGCGCCGACGCGGGCACCTGTTTGGCATCTTCTACTATAGAACTGCGGATGCTCAAGCGCGCCGCATCGACAAGATGCTCGATGACGCGACCGCTCTAGCCGAGAAAT
Source organism: uncultured Acidobacteriaceae bacterium (assembly GCA_963752985.1). Classification (GTDB taxonomy): domain Bacteria; phylum Acidobacteriota; class Terriglobia; order Terriglobales; family Acidobacteriaceae; genus Acidiflorens. The sequence continues at coordinate 11,178 of CAVWAN010000035.1, read as the reverse complement.
TGGGTGACAAGAAAAGGTGACAGGACAAAATGTACGATATTCGGACGACCCCTATTAGCTCCCACGTGAATTTACGCCTCGGCCAGCAACTGCTCTACCTTTCCTCCGCCAACGTTGCCGCTGCTGGACCGGGCATGGCGGAAATCATTACGGCACTAGAGCACATGTTTCGCGAAAAGGGTGAAGGGCGCGTCGAGATGCCGCCTAAGATCGGTATTCACACCATGCCCGACGCGTTTCTCCACGCCATGCCGGCCGCAATTCCGTCGCAGAAGGCTGCCGGCATGAAGTGGGTCGGCGGATATCCGGACAACAGCCAGCGCGGATTGCCGTACATTACGGGACTGCTTATCCTCAACGACTTTGAAACCGGTGTTCCTGTCGCGCTCATGGATTGCACCTGGATTACCGCTCAGCGTACCGGAGCTGCCACGGCGGTGGCGGCAAAGTATCTGGCGCGGCCGGAGTCGGAAAGTATCGGGATCCTGGGGTGCGGAGTGCAGGGACGCAGCAATCTGGAAGCGCTGAAAGTCCTGTTCCCGCTGAAGAAAGTCTATGCCTACGATAAGAGCGCTGGCCGCGCCGCTGGGTACGCGCAGAAAATGAGTGGGCTGCTGGGGATCGACGTTGTTCCAGTTGACGACCCGAAACAAGCGGTGGTTCGGAGTGACATCGTGGTCACTGCGGGCCCGATTCTGCATGTGCCGCACGCTACCATTCAACGCGGCTGGTTGGCGGAAGGCGCGTTTGCGTCGCTGGTGGACTTTGATTCGTACTGGGATCCCGGTGCCTTGCATGAAGCGGATAAGTTCTGTACCGACGACGTGCCCCAATTGCATCATTATCGCGACCTCGGATATTTTCAGGACATCCCAGCCATCCACGCCGATCTGGGAGAGTTGGTCACTGGGCGCAAGGCGGGACGGGAAAAAGCGGACGAGCGCACCATGGCCTGCAATTTAGGGCTCGCCCTCGACGACATGGCGGTGGCGCCGTTGATCTACGAGCGCGCTTTAAGAGAAGGAGTTGGGACCTGGCTGCAGCTTTAGGTGGTTTGACCGGCTGTCGTTCTGCATAGCACAATGCACAAGCGCCGCGTGTGGGCGGCCGCCGTTCTGAGGATGCTCATGAAATTACGTTTTCCCGCTGTTGTCGCCGCTTCGATAATCGTTTTGGCATTTGTCACCGCGCTCGGCGCCCAGAATTCGAACGCCCAGTCGGGAACTGCGAAGCGAGCCATCACCGAAAAAGATCTGTTCAATTTCGTCTGGGTCGCCAACCCTCAGGTTTCACCCGATGGGTCCCGTGCCGTCTTTACCCGTGTTGTCGCCGACGAGAAGCGCACGGGGTACGAGACCTCTATCTGGACCGTCGCTACCTCCGGCAGTGAAGCTCCCGTGCGCCTGACCAACGGAAAGCATGACGCGCAGCCCCGCTGGTCGCCGGATGGCAAGCTGATCGCCTTCGTCCGCGGTGGAGACAAAGACGACAGTGGCAAGCCGCGTCCGGCGCAAATTGCGCTTCTGTCGCTGGCGGGCGGCGAAGCCCGCATGATTACCGATCTGCCGAAAGGCGCGGCTGGTCCAGTCTGGTCGCCGGACGGCAAACGCATCGCGTTCTCCAGTTCGACCACGCCCGAAGATATCGAGAAAGAGCACATAGGAAGAATGCCGCGAAGGCCGGGGCCGCGAACAGCAAAGAATCTGCAACTGCGGCCAATCCAACAGCCGAGGGCGAACATGAACCTGACATCCACATCATTACCCGCGCCGTCTACAGGAGCAATGACGAGGGCTATCTCGATTTCAAGCGGCACGAGCACATCTGGGTGATTGACGTCCCGACCATGTCCGACGAACCGGCCAAACCCCTGCAGCTTACCAGCGGTGACTATGACGAAGGCGAAATCGTTTGGACGCACGACGGTTCGCGCATCTACTTCCTCACCCGCCGCATTGACGAACCTTATTACGAGATGCCGAGCACGGATATTTATTCTGTCGGATCCACTGGAGGCACGCCCGAAAAACTGGCTACCGTTCCCATGGGAATTGGCGATCTTACGCTCAGCCCCGATGGCCGCCGCGTCGCTTTCCATGGCGCAGTGAGTCAGCCGGTGCGTTCCTACACGCAGCCCGATCTCTGGGTCATGGATCTTGCTCCCAATGCACAGCCCCGCAATCTTACTGCCGCCTACGACTTCGATATGGGCAGTTCAGTCTTCGGCGACAACGCCCCTCCGCGCGGAGGCCGTGGCGCGACGCTTCACTGGTCGCTGGACGGACGCTGGCTCTTCGACATCGTGGAAAAGCAGGGCCGCACGCCGCTGGTTCGCGTGGATGCACAAACGGGCGCGGTTACGGAAATTACTCGAGGCGATCAGGCGGTGCTCGATTTTTCCGTCACGCCCGATGCGCACACTGCCGTTGCTCTGGTCTCTACCCCCGTTATGATCGGCGACCTGTTCACCGTAACTTTGAGTGGAGCCCAGGGCGACAACCAGGCTGGCACGCAATCCCGCATCACGGACGCGAACCAGAAGCTCTGGTCGCAGCTCACGCTGACGGCTCCGGAAGAAATCAATTACAAGAGTTTCGACGGCTTGCCCATTCAAGGATGGATTCAGAAACCGCCTGACTTCGATTCAAAGAAGAAATATCCCTTGATCCTTAACATTCACGGCGGGCCGCACGCCGCTTATGGCTGGGTCTTCGATCACGAATTTCAATGGATGGCGGCCAAGGGCTACGTGGTGCTTTACATCAACCCGCGCGGCTCGACCAGCTACGGGCAGGACTTCGGCAACATCATTCAGTACCACTATCCGGGCGACGATTATCGCGACCTGATGGTGGGAGTGGATGGAGTCCTCAAGCGCGGCTACGTGGATCCCAAGAAACTCGGCGTCACTGGCGGCAGCGGCGGCGGCGTGCTCACCGACTGGACGGTCACGCAGACCGACCGCTTCGCCGCCGCGGTATCGCAGCGTGACATCTCGAATTGGGCGTCATGGTGGTACACCGCGGATTTTACGTTATTCCAGCCCAGGTGGTTCAAGGCGCCGCCCTTTCAGGATCCGAAGGACTATGCCGACCGCTCCGCCATCACCTTCGTCGATAAAATCCACACGCCTATGATGTTCATTCTGGGACAGGCCGACTACCGTACTCCGCAGGACTCGGGCGGGGAGCAACTGTTCCGCGCGCTCAAGTTTCTGAAGCGCCCGACCGCCATGGTCGTGTTTCCGCGCGAGACCCATGAACTGTCGCGCTCGGGTGAACCGTGGCATCGGATTGAGCGGCTCGACAACATTGTGGGATGGTTCGATAAATGGCTGATGGGCATACCACACCCGGAATACGAAGTGCGGCCGGAGACAGCGGGAACGAAGTCGGCGGGCCGTTAAAGCGGACTCAATTTACGATCCACCGGCCGCGTCGGCACTGGTGATTAGCGGAACGATTGCGGCTCCTTAGTTATCTTCGTGAGGACGCATGTTTCCGGTTCGCAGATAACGGTTGTGCCAGCCCAACGATTCCGTGAGCAAGTGTGGCGTGTGTTTGCCGTACGACAGCCGCTCGGACCGGTTGAGATAGTCGAGAAGCAGAGGTTTGTAGTCCGGGCTGGAGCACTTCTCGATGATGAGGTGCGCCCGCTGACGCGGCGATAGGCCGCGTAAATCCGCCAGCCCGTGCTCGGTGACAATCACCTGCACATCATGTTCGGTATGGTCCACATGCGACACCATGGGGACGATGGTCGAGATGGTCCCCTTCTGCGCCGTCGATGGGGCCATGAAGATGGAGAGATAGCCATTGCGGGCGAAGTCACCGGACCCGCCAATGCCGTTCTGGATGCGCGATCCCATGACATGGGTGGAGTTGACGTTGCCGTAGATGTCGGCTTCGATCATGCCGTTCATGGCGATTACGCCGAGGCGGCGAATGATCTCGGGGTGATTGGAGATCTCCTGCGAACGCAGAACGATGCGTTCACGGTAGCTGGCCATATCGGCATTCACTTCGGTCAGCATCTCCGGACTGAGCGAGAATGCCGTAGCCGAGGCGAAAGTTAATTTGCCCGACTTCAGCAGCCGAATCATGCCGTCTTGAATGACTTCGGTGTAGGAAGTCAGTCCTTCAAAGGGATCTTCCTCAAGCCCAAACAGAACCGCGTTGGCAATGTTGCCGACGCCGGATTGCAGCGGGAGCAGATTCGCCGGCATGCGGCCCTTCTTTACTTCCCAGCCGAGGAATTCGAGGATGTGTCCGGCGATGCGCTTAGAAGCTTCATCGGGCGCTTTGAAGGCGCTGTTGCGGTCGGGAGAATCCGTGAGCACGATGGCCACAACTTTCTCCATGGGACATTCGAGGTAAGGCGTGCCGATGCGCTGGCCGGGACTTACGAGTGGAATCGGTCCGCGATGCGGTGGCGGCTCCAGGCCATAGTAGATGTCGTGCATACCTTCGAGCGCCGCCGGTTGCCAGGAGTTGACCTCCAGAATCACGCGCTCCGCTTGATCAATCCAAGTTTTGTTGTTGCCGATCGAGGAACTCGGCACCAGCCGTCCGTCCTCCAGGACACTGGTGACCTCAATCAGCGCCACATCGAGCTTGCCGAGAAATCCATATTCGACGAACTGCGCGACATGGCTGAGGTGAATGTCCATGTATTCCATTTCGCCCGCGTTGATGCGCTTGCGCGTCTCGGGATCCGACTGATAGGGAAGGCGCAGGTGGATGCCTCCCGCCATGGCGAGCGCACCATCCAATTCCGGGCCGGTGGAAGCACCGGTAAAGACGCTGACCTGGAACTTCTGCCCGCGGAAGTTCGCTTCCGCAATGCGGCGTGCCAACTCAATCGGAACCGCCTTGGGATAACCAGACCCGGTAAAGCCGCTCATGCCGACCTGGTCGCCGGACTTGATCAGAGCGGCAGCGTCGTCGGCGGTCATGATTCTTTGCGCCAGCGTGGAATTCAAAACGCGCGTGGTGGGGGAAACGATACTAGCCATGTATAAAGCCTCTCACTGAAAAACATTAATTCTCTAAAACAGTAACCGGGGCTACTCTGGCCCGTCTGTGAGCTAGGTCACGGCGAGATGGACGTTCTTATGGGCGCGTCCGCGCAAGATCCCTAAATGCCTCGTTGGTTAACCTGCTTCTCTGCGGCATGACCGACGTAACCGCACGCGGCGTCTTCTTCTGCTATACTGTTGTTAACGCTTTTGCTACGGTTTGCTCGTTAAGCGGGGATCCTGTTGGATCCGCATCACCTCCGCATTTCCTGCCCGCCTGGTTCCAGCGCCAATTTCAAATAGAGCGGCATGCGAACTCGGACTAGTGTGTCTGAGAAATTGAAAGTAAGCCCCTCCAGAAAGAACACAATCGAATGACCACATTTACGGAACTGCCCCTGTCTGCTCAGTTGCAGCAGAAACTGGCGGCAGCTCAATTCATTACCCTCACACCCATCCAGGCGCGAGCCATTTCTCCTGCCCTTGAAGGCAAGGACGTAATCGGCACCGCCCAAACCGGCACCGGCAAGACTCTCGCGTTCCTGATTCCGATCCTCGAGATGCTGCGCCAGTCCCCATCGAAGAACATCAGCGCGCTGGTTTTACTGCCCACGCGCGAACTGGCAATGCAAGTTCACGAACAGTATGAACAACTGCGTGACAAAAACATGCCGAAGGCGGCGCTGGTAATCGGCGGCGTAGCCGAGAAGGCGCAGATCAACAGTCTCCGTTCGGGCTGCGAATTTGTCATCGCTACTCCTGGACGCCTGCAGGATTTCATCACCCGCAAGTTCGCGGACCTGCGGCACGTCAAAATCCTCGTACTCGACGAAGCCGATCGCATGCTGGATATGGGTTTTCTTCCGGCGATCCGTCGGATTTTGCAGATTCTGCCCCAACGCCGGCAGACGCTGTGCTTCTCAGCCACCATGGAACAGTCGGTGGCGTCGCTGGTGAATGACTACACGCGCGAGCCGATGCGGATAGCGCTGGGCTCAGTGCTGAAGCCGGCGGAGAGTGTGTCACTCGAAGCCTATGAAGTACGCCCGTCCGAGAAATTGGACGTGCTCCGGCAGTTGCTATATGAGGAAGCCGGGCAGACCCTGATCTTCACGCGCACCAAGCGCGGCACGCAAAGGCTGGCCAAGGAACTGGAGCGCGATGGCTTTTCGACCGCCCAGATTCACGGCGACCGCACGCAGTCGCAGCGCAACGCCGCCTTGAGCGGATTCCAGGAAGGGCGCTACCGGATACTGGTCGCAACCGACGTCGCATCGCGTGGCTTGCACTGCGATGACGTAGCCCACGTGATCAACTACGACCTGCCGAAGATGGCGGAAGATTTCATACACCGCGTTGGGCGCACCGGGCGCATGGGTTCTCCGGGCCGGGCGTCCACTCTGGTCACGGGCGTGGAGGTTCTGGACCTTCGCAATATCGAGCGCACCTTGAAGCTGCGCATCGAACGCAAGCAGGTGAATGCTTCGGCCAGCGAACAACGTCCGAAGCGGTTTGTCGAAAACACGCTTGCCTCGCGCACTCTAACCGCTTTGCCGGGTGAGGTGTTTGTCTAACTCTTGTTGGTGGAGCGCCGGGGGTCCCCGCCCGGCGGCACTTCCCTCCGACTCCGGTGATTTCTATCACTGACAATTCGATGTCGCCGTGATCCAATACCTATGGAGATTCCAAGGCACTTTCTCTCTTGAAGGGAGGGGGCTATGCAATTTCACCTGGAACCCAACGAGCTGAAACTGCTCGCCAACGTTTTGCTGGAACAAGATCCCAAACAGTACAACGAACTGCTGACCAAGGTCATGGCCCATGACCTGCGATTCGACTCCGGAGAACTCGAACAAACCGGGGAGCTTCTTAACGCCAAGAAGCGCATCCTGAAGGATGAGATCGTCCGGCAGTTGGACGCCACGCTGAAGTCAGAACTGGAGCGGCAGTTGGCGCTGCTGGAACGAGTACTGGAGAGGGTCAACGAGGCCTGCGTAATGTTCTGAGGGCTGGCCACGGCCCATAGAAAACGTAAGATGCCGGAGAATTTTTTGTTGGTATGGACCCGGGTTCGCCGGAACTCTGGGGCCCCGGCGATCCCCCAGCCTGTTTAGTGATCGGCTTCCTTATCGTGCGGGGTGAGGATCTCGATGGAATTCGGTTCGTCATCGCTGCCGATGCCGAACAGCGCGGCCTGCTCGGCGGCGTGCTCGCGCATCTGACGCAATTCCTCGGCTTCGTCCACTACAACGCCTCCCGGTTGATCCTGCTTGCGCTGGGTTTTGCGCTCGTTCTTGTCCCGCTGTTTCTGCTGGCGCGCTTGTTCTTTTTGACGCTTGGAAAAGGTTGACCGGCCTCGTGGCATATGAATCTCCCCGTACTTCTAATTTTATGATGGCTGGCTACATGCAGAGCCTGTAGGGTTGGCCCAGCTCGTGTCCCTGGAATAAACCGGAGGATTGTTACATCCGTCGTTTATTTCGAGTCGTAAATATATTATAACCTCGAACCGGGTAGTGAGGCACAGCGACTGCACAGAACCGCGGCAGACCGCTTCGCATGCGGCTGCGAACTGCTTAAAGAGACGCTCTCTGGTAAGTGTTGGCTGCCTCAATAGAACCTGGGAAGTGTGGCCGGCCGATTTCGGTTGTGAGTGCTATTGGGATGTTACAACGTGACCGGGGCGGAAGGGGACAACGAGGAAGCGGCTGCACGGTGAGATGGACGAACCCCATTGCGCTTCTTTCATTCACTCCAATTTCACACTGATCCCGGTAGTGGCTAACACATATTCGAACTCTTTAAACAGTTCTTTGCCGCATATAGGCTCACCGTTCGGGTCGCACGAAAGAACATTCCCCGTGCGGCCGTCTAACGCTGCATGGCAGTTCTTAGGACCGAAACACTTCGCCATCCCGTAGGCGCTCTTGACCGACACAGAATTGTTATGTTCTTCGCAAGCCATTTGGATGATTAGTACCGTGTCCATTTTGCCATTGTCGCTCAGATCTTGAACTAGCTCATGTCGCTGCGAGGTTGCGATTGCCTCTTTGAAAGAAGAAAACAAGACAGACGCGAGTTTTCCATCACAGGTGGTTGCTTTGACAAATACGGGCCTAAGAGCTTGTGCTTGCAGGTGGTCTTGGGTTTGAGTCTGTTGTTGTTGATCCTGCGGGACGCTTGGTAAGGAATTCAATGAAGCTGTCTGAGTGGCCGGATGCGCCTCTTCCCATTTGCGAATGCGTTCCTGCACATCTGCAAGCTGAGCTGCTGTGAGCAGCGCTTCGGCTTTGTCGCGATGGTCCTTCACGAATCCCTGTTCGAGGGATGTCGCAGCGAGCGCTATCCAGAAATAGGCTTGTGCGTTGTCCTTTTGTACGCCTATACCGTCGTGATAAGCCAGACCGAGATTATATTGAGCCTTTGCCATGCCTTGTTCGGCAGCCTTCTGCCACCAGCGAGCTGCTTCGGCGGGATCCTTTTCGACGCCGTTCCCTAGTTTGTAAGCCTGTCCGAGGTTGTATTGAGCCGCCGCGTAGCCTTGGTCGCCTGCCTTGCGATACCAACGCAAAGCTTCGGCGGTGTCCTTTGCGACGCCTGTGCCAGAGTCATACGCAGCTCCAAGCCAGAACTGACCGCCCGCATTGCCCTGTTCGGCGGACTCTCGCAGCCACTTGACGCCCTCGGCCTCGTCCTTCGGAACTCCCGTGCCCTGGACATAGAACATTCCTAGGGTGAACTGGGAAGCTGCGTTGCCATTTTCGGCAGCCTTGGTGTGCCATCGCAGACTCTCAGCATTATCTTTCGGAACACCCGTTCCTAAGCCATACGCCGTTCCGAGATTGCCTTGAGCCGTTACATCGCCTTGCTCGGCGGCTTTCTTCCACCAGCGCACAGCTGCGGCGTCGTCTTGCGGAACACCCTGTCCACCCAAGTGATAAAGTGCTGCAAGATCCGACTGGGCCTGTACATTGCCCTGATCGGCGGCTTTGGTGTACCAGCGCACGGCTACAGCGTCGTCTTTCGGAACGCCTTGTCCCGAGTGATAGAGGAATGCTAGGTTCCGCTGGCCTTCTGCGGAGCCCTGATCGGCAGCTTTCGTGTACCAGCGGACGGCTGCGACGTAGTTCTTTGGAACGCCCGCTCCAAGCGAATAAGCCACTCCAAGGTTGACCTGCGCCGATACATCACCATGCTCCGCGGCCTTCTCCCACCACCGCACGGCTTGTGCCTCATCCTTCTCGATTCCTTCACCTAGGTGATACGCCTTGGCAAGGGCCAATTGTGCTTGTACATCACCGTCCTCAGCCTTGCTCCTGAGTTCGGTAATGCTTTGCGCGTACCCGAAGGGCGGTATCGCGAGCAAACAGAAAACGGCGCACAACAAGAAATGCCACCGAGCAGTGTGCGTAGGTGCCTCCGTTGTCACGCACAGCAGGTTACTCCTGAATTTGCAATACTTCCAGATCGGTATCGTAAACGCGCCATTGCGCTCACGATCTGGACGGTTTCGGATTCTGGTCAGATGACGGACACAACCGGAAGTAGTCAGGGTCAAATGACGAAAACAGGCGTGGGTGTTGAAAAACTCTTTTCAGGGAATTTTGACGATGAAGTTCGTTCGTAAGTTATTGAATTTCCGTTCGCCGTAGACGCTGAAATTCACTGAAATTACTGGTTTGGTTCCTTTTTCAACAGCCACAGGCGATAGCGCTCACAATGCTTCGCTCGGTTTGCCACGTCCGACAACGCCGTGTTACCATCGAAGACGTTACGAAAACGAGAAGAGACAGGAGTGCAACAGGTTAGTGCTAGCCAGAGAGCAAAAACAGTCCGTCGTTGACACGTATCGCACGCACCCGACCGATACCGGAAGCCCCGAAGTTCAAATCGCGCTGTTGAGCGAACGCATTGGTCAGTTGACGGAACACTTCAAGACGCACCAGAAAGACCACGGCTCGCGCCGCGGACTTCTCATGATGGTGAGCAGGCGTCGTAGTCTGCTCGACTACCTGAAGAAGTACGACTCGGAACGGTACAAGACCGTTATTTCCAAGCTCGGCATCCGCAAGTAACAGCGCGACTGGCTCCGTGTGGGGCCGGTTCCACCTTTGAGAGCCTTAGCAAAGTGCGTTCCCAACCGCCGCCTGGCATCCGCCTGTCCACGCGAACTCCGTGCCCGCGCGCATGCCCTTCTGCCCCATCTTCTGTCCGACAAAAGGATGACCTATGAAACCTGAAGCCACAAAAGTTTCCGTCGAACTCGCAGGCGGGAAACAACTCTCCATCGAAACCGGAAAACTTGCCAAGCAGGCCGGCGGCGCTGCCGTCGTCAGATTCGGCGAAAACGTTGTTATTGCCACCGCCACCGCCAATCCCGAGCCCCGCGAGGGCATCGACTTCTTTCCGCTCACGGTTGACTACCGCGAATACACCTATGCCGGCGGACGCATTCCCGGCGGGTTTATCAAGCGTGAAGGGCGCATGAGCGAGCGCGAAACTCTTACCTGCCGCCAGGTTGACCGTCCGGTCCGTCCCATGTTCGCCGAAGGCTTCAAGTGCGAGACCCAGGTCATCGCCCTGGTCTTGTCTGCGGATACGGAAAACGACCCCGATGTCTGCGGCATCAACGCAGCTTCGGCCGCGCTGACCCTGTCCGATATTCCGTTTCTCGGCCCGCTCGGCGCCGTGCGCGTCGGCCTGGTGGACGGGCGCTTCATCGTCAACCCCACCTACACCGAAATGCGCGACGGCCTGCTCAACATCATGGTGGTCGGCAGCGCCGATGCGATTGTCATGATCGAATCGGGCGCGAAAGAAGTAAAAGAAGAGACGGTGGTGGACGCGATTGAATTCGCCCACACCGAGATCAAGAAGATCTGTGCCGCCATCAGTGAACTGCGCGCCAAAGTCGGCAAGCCAAAACGCCAGGTGACGCCGCCGGAATTCGACGAGACCTACCTCAAAGGCTTGGAATCGCAGATCGGTCGCCGTCTGGCCGACGCTCTCGACACCGCGAAGCATCCGAAAGCTGCAAGTTACGAACTGGTTCGGATACTCGAGAAGGAACTGCTTGCTGCCGTGCCCGAAGACGACGACGCCGGCAAGGCGAAGGTCAAGAAATACTACGAGATCCTGCGTGAGCGCATTTTCCGTAACCA
>CAVWAN010000034.1:0-14081 GCA_963752985.1 uncultured Acidobacteriaceae bacterium | reverse complement strand
TGAAATTACTGGTTTGGTTCCTTTTTCAACAGCCACAGGCGATAGCGCTCACAATGCTTCGCTCGGTTTGCCACGTCCGACAACGCCGTGTTACCATCGAAGACGTTACGAAAACGAGAAGAGACAGGAGTGCAACAGGTTAGTGCTAGCCAGAGAGCAAAAACAGTCCGTCGTTGACACGTATCGCACGCACCCGACCGATACCGGAAGCCCCGAAGTTCAAATCGCGCTGTTGAGCGAACGCATTGGTCAGTTGACGGAACACTTCAAGACGCACCAGAAAGACCACGGCTCGCGCCGCGGACTTCTCATGATGGTGAGCAGGCGTCGTAGTCTGCTCGACTACCTGAAGAAGTACGACTCGGAACGGTACAAGACCGTTATTTCCAAGCTCGGCATCCGCAAGTAACAGCGCGACTGGCTCCGTGTGGGGCCGGTTCCACCTTTGAGAGCCTTAGCAAAGTGCGTTCCCAACCGCCGCCTGGCATCCGCCTGTCCACGCGAACTCCGTGCCCGCGCGCATGCCCTTCTGCCCCATCTTCTGTCCGACAAAAGGATGACCTATGAAACCTGAAGCCACAAAAGTTTCCGTCGAACTCGCAGGCGGGAAACAACTCTCCATCGAAACCGGAAAACTTGCCAAGCAGGCCGGCGGCGCTGCCGTCGTCAGATTCGGCGAAAACGTTGTTATTGCCACCGCCACCGCCAATCCCGAGCCCCGCGAGGGCATCGACTTCTTTCCGCTCACGGTTGACTACCGCGAATACACCTATGCCGGCGGACGCATTCCCGGCGGGTTTATCAAGCGTGAAGGGCGCATGAGCGAGCGCGAAACTCTTACCTGCCGCCAGGTTGACCGTCCGGTCCGTCCCATGTTCGCCGAAGGCTTCAAGTGCGAGACCCAGGTCATCGCCCTGGTCTTGTCTGCGGATACGGAAAACGACCCCGATGTCTGCGGCATCAACGCAGCTTCGGCCGCGCTGACCCTGTCCGATATTCCGTTTCTCGGCCCGCTCGGCGCCGTGCGCGTCGGCCTGGTGGACGGGCGCTTCATCGTCAACCCCACCTACACCGAAATGCGCGACGGCCTGCTCAACATCATGGTGGTCGGCAGCGCCGATGCGATTGTCATGATCGAATCGGGCGCGAAAGAAGTAAAAGAAGAGACGGTGGTGGACGCGATTGAATTCGCCCACACCGAGATCAAGAAGATCTGTGCCGCCATCAGTGAACTGCGCGCCAAAGTCGGCAAGCCAAAACGCCAGGTGACGCCGCCGGAATTCGACGAGACCTACCTCAAAGGCTTGGAATCGCAGATCGGTCGCCGTCTGGCCGACGCTCTCGACACCGCGAAGCATCCGAAAGCTGCAAGTTACGAACTGGTTCGGATACTCGAGAAGGAACTGCTTGCTGCCGTGCCCGAAGACGACGACGCCGGCAAGGCGAAGGTCAAGAAATACTACGAGATCCTGCGTGAGCGCATTTTCCGTAACCAGGTGATCGATCACAAGCACCGTCCTGACGGACGCGCGTTCGATCAGATCCGCGAAATCTGGATCGAAGCCGGGGTTCTGCCACGCGCGCACGGCAGCGCAATCTTCACTCGCGGCGAGACCCAGGCTTTGGTTACCACCACGCTCGGCACCAGCGACGACATGCAGCGTCTCGAGGGCTTTGAAGGCGAAGCCAAGAAACGCTTCATGCTGCACTATAACTTCCCCCCGTTTTCAGTTGGAGAAGTTGGATTTATGCGTGGCGCTGGACGCCGCGAAATCGGCCATGGCGCACTCGCCGAGCGCGCCGTGTCGGCCGTGCTTCCAACCGAAGACAACTGGCCGTACGCCATGCGTGTCGTCTCCGACATTATGGAGTCGAACGGATCGTCGTCGATGGCCACAATTTGCGGCGCCTCACTCTCGCTGATGGATGCGGGCGTGCCCCTGAAGGCTCCCGTGGCCGGAGTTGCGATGGGATTGGTGAAAGAAGGCGAGCAGTACGCCATCCTGACCGACATCGCGGGCGCAGAAGATCATTACGGCGACATGGACTTCAAAGTTGCCGGAACCAAAGACGGCATTACCGCACTGCAGATGGATATCAAGGTTGCGGGAATCACTTCGCAGATCATGCGCGAGGCGCTGGCGCAGGCACAGCGTGGGCGGCTGTTCATTCTCGGGAAGATGGACGAGATCATCACCGAAGGCCGCGGGAAAGTTTCGACGTACGCGCCTCGTATCTATACCCTGCAGATTCCGGTGGACAAGATTCGCGACGTGATTGGGCCCGGTGGCAAGATGATTCGCAGCATCATCGAGCAGACCGGCGTCAAGATCGACGTGGAAGATTCGGGCAAGGTCAACGTAGCTTCGAACGACGAAGTCTCGGCCAACAAGGCTTTGCAGATCATCAAGGATCTGACGGCTTCCGCCGAAGTAGGGAAAACGTATCTCGGGAAGGTCAGCCGCTTGGCGGATTTCGGCGCATTCGTTGAGATTCTGCCAGGTCTGGACGGGCTGCTGCACATCAGCGAAGTTGCCGAACACAGAATCAAGGACGTTCGCGACGAACTGAAAGAAGGCGACCAGGTGCTGGTGAAAGTTCTGGCCGTAGAAGGCAACCGGATCAAGTTGTCCCGGAAGGCAATTCTGAAAGAGCAGCGCGCCAAGATGGGCGGGGCTCCGCCGCCTCCGGAGACGGGTGAAGTTGCAGAAGCGGCGCCGTTAACACCACAAGGCGTACCCACGGCAGTAATCGAAGGCGGCGCGGATTTCGATGCCGACGATGAGCCGAACTTCAACCGCGTGGATGGAGTGGTTGCGTCGGTCGAGGCGGGCGCGGCGCGTCCGGAAGGTAGTCGTGAAAGTCGTCCCGGCGGTGGTGGCGATCGTGATCGCAATCGCCGGCGGCGTGGTCGCGGACGCGGTCCAGGCGGCGGTCAGGGAGGTCACGGCGGTGGCCACTCCGGCGGCGGTGGTGGGCGCGGAAGACGGTAGGACGCAGTTCTCAGTAACGCGAACGCTTCCAATGAGGGCCGCAGCGATGCGGCCCTTTTTTATTTGAAGTTGCCTAATTCAGTCCGCAACAGCTCCTACGCGTCGTTTGGGGAAGATGTTGCCCACGCGGCGGATTTCGGCGCCCACGCCTTTCAGCTTTTCTTCGATGTTCTCGTAGCCGCGGTCGAGGTGATAAACGCGGTCAATGATGGTCTCGCCATCGGCGACCAGGGCGGCGAGCACCAGCGAGGCAGAGGCGCGCAGGTCCGAGGCGAGTACGGCGGCGGCGCTCAGCGGAGTTCCTCCGCGGACGATGGCACGGCGGCCTTCGATCTTGATGTTCGCGCCCATGCGGACCAATTCCTGCGCGTGCATGAAGCGGTTCTCGAAAATATTTTCCGTGATGATCGAGGTGCCTGCAGCCTGCGTGGCGAGCGCCATGTATTGCGCCTGCATGTCGGTCGGGAAGCCGGGATATTCTTCCGTGTTCATGTCGGCGGCTACGAGCGGCTGATCGCCCATGACGCGGACGGAGTCGGCTTTCACCGCAGTCTTCACGCCCGTCTCCGCAAGCTTCTGCAGGATGCCGGTAAGGTGCGCGGGTTCGCAGCCCGCAACGTTGACGTCCCCGCCGGTGAGCGCTCCGGCGATGATGAAGGTTCCGGCTTCGATGCGGTCGGGAATGATGCGGTGCCTGGCGCCGTGGAGTTTAGCGACGCCCTTTATGCGGATCGTGGACGTGCCGGCGCCCTGGATCTTGGCGCCCATGGCGTTGAGCAGGACGGCTAGGTCCGCGACTTCCGGTTCACGGGCGCAGTTCTGCATGACGGTCTCGCCCTCGGCGAGGGTGGCAGCCATAAGCAAATCTTCCGTGCCGGTTACGGTAATTCTGTCGAAGACAATTTCGGCGCCTGTAAGGCGATCAGCAGTGGCCTCGACGTAGCCGTGCTCCTGCGTGATCTTGGCGCCGAGTCGCTCTAAACCTTTGATGTGGAGGTCGATAGGGCGAGCACCGATGGCGCATCCGCCGGGCAGCGAAACCCGTGCGTGACCACAACGGGCGACGAGCGCTCCCAGAACCAGCGTGGAGGCCCGCATAGTCTTGACCAATTCATAAGAAGCTTCCGGAGCGGCGAGCGTCTGCGCGCAAATCGTGGTGCGGTGATGAGCACGCCCGTAGCCCAGTTCGACTTCGGCGCCCATGGCGGCAAGCAGTTTACGCGTAGTCTCGATGTCGCGCACCTGCGGGATGTTTTCGAGAATCACCGGTTCGTCGGTGAGCAGGGCTGCCGCCATGCAAGGGAGCGCGGCGTTCTTCGCGCCACTGATTCGGACCGTCCCCAGCAGGGGATTACCGCCGCGGATCACCAGCTTATCCATGTCGTGATGAGTCTCTGGTCGTGATGAGTTCCTGAGAATACCCCACGATGAAATTTTGCTGACGGGGTATTGCAAATATTCTAGCGGGGAAAGCGCGCCCGTGGGGTGTGGAATTCGGAGCGGGAGTTCCGTTTGTAACTCCCGCCTACTTGAGCTTGGCGGTTGCGATGGCTTTGCGCACCCGACCCGAGGACTGGGGGGGGGTACGGCCGGCCATAATGGCTACCTGGACGAGGCCTCCCCCAGGGATTCAATCACCGCGTCGTGAAATGCGGGGCGCACCTGTTTGATTGCCTGGTTCTCGGAGTCAGGCCAGGTGCGGTTGGTCAGCAAAGTTATGGAAAGATGGCGGTCCGGGTCGATCCACAGGGACGTGCCGGTGTAACCGAGGTGTCCGAATGAACCGGATGAAAAGTATTGCCCGGATTGCGAGGGTGCTGAGGGCGTGTCCCACCCCAGCGCCCGGGAAGTGCCTTCAGGCACGGATTCCCGGCGTGAGAAAAGTTCGACCGTCGAAGAGCGCAGGATGGGACGCCCACCGTTGAGCATAGCGTGGGCGAACCTAGCCAGATCTTCGGCGGTGGAAAACAGGCCGGCGTGTCCGGCAATGCCGCCAAGGATGCTGGCGTTCTCGTCCTGCACTTCGCCCTGGATGATGCGGTGGCGGAAGGTGCGATCGTCGTCGGTTGGCGGGATGGAATCCTTCAAGGCACGCGCAGGATTGAAGGTCGTGTGCGTCATGCCCAGCGGCCCGAAGACTTCGCGCTGGCAGAATGCGTCGAGCGATTCGTCGGCCAGGCGTTCGAGCGCGACGCCAAGAATGATGAAACCGATGTCGCTGTATTCGGCGCGGGTGCCGGGAGCGGCGGTGAGCGGTGTGGTAAAGGCGGCTCGCAGCAAGGCTTCGCGAGTCTTGCCGTGCAGGAAAAGCTTCTCGTAAGCCGGCAGGCCGGAACTGTGCGCAAGCAGCATGCGCACGGTAACGTCGCGGCGGCGCGGGTCATCGTCCGCGAATTCCGGCGCGATCGCAGTGACCGGCGCGTCGAGATCGAGCAAGCCTCGCTCGTACAGGATCATGGCCATCGCGGTCGTGGCGACGACTTTGGTGAGCGAAGCGAGATCGAAGAGACTCGCGGTGATCACTTCTGGCGCCGTCAGGTCGTAGGTGAATCGGCCGAGAGCCTTGCAGGCGATCAGTTCTCCGCCGAAGGTGACCGCGAGCGAGCAGGCAGGGAAGGCGCGGGCGGCAACCGCTTTTTTCAGGATGCCGAAAGCGTCGCGAAACCGACCGTCCTGCGCGACGAAATTGCGCACCAGGAAAGAAAATCCAGATTCTCGATTGGGCAGCGTCAGATCCAAAGTTGTTTTGTGATCTGATGGGGTTATAACAAACGCGGTGGGCGGAAGCAACGGGGGAGTGACTCCGAGGGCATCGTCGATAGCGTTCAGCTTGAGCCGTATCTCCCGCGTCATGTAGAGTCACAGCAGACATGAAACACTTCAGGCAACAACTCTTGCTCTGCATCATCCTGTTTTCTTCTGTCGCGTTCTCCCAGGCCCCGCTCGATTCCCGCCTTGCCGTTCTCGACCCCATCATCAACGACGCCATCGCCCAGCAGTTGATTCCCGGTGCTGTGGTTGTCATCGGCCATGACGGGCAGGTGGTGTATCGCAAGGCTCACGGCAGCCGGGCGATTGATCCCCGGCGGGAGACGATGACGCCCGATACGGTGTTTGATTGTGCGTCGCTCACCAAGGTGGTTGCCACCACTACGGCAATCATGCAGCTCTGGGAGCAGGGGAAGTTTCGCATGAACGATCCAGTCGCGAAGTACCTTCCCGAGTTTGGGCAGAACGGAAAGGACGATATTACGATCCGGCAATTACTGGTGCACTACTCGGGCCTCGCTCCGGATCTGGATTTGACAAAGCCGTGGGAAGGCAAAGAAACGGCGTATCGGATGGCGTTTGAAGGGGCTCCGGAATGGGCTCCAGGGTCGGCATTCGTTTATAGCGATATCAACTTCGAGGTGCTGGGAGCGCTGGTGGAGCGGCTTTCGGGCGAGTCGCTCGATGCGTATGCAGCGAAACATATCTTTGAACCGCTGGGCCTGAAGGATACGCGGTTCCTGCCTCCGCATTCGTGGGAGTCGCGCATTGCTCCAACCGAGGAGGACGAAAACCATCACATGCTGCGCGGCGTGGTGCATGATCCTACGGCTCGCCGGATGGGCGGTGTAGCAGGACATGCGGGATTATTTTCTACCGCGGACGACTTGGCGATTTTTGCGCAGGCTTTGCTCGATGGCGGACGAGGGGTGCTGACTCCGGCAACGGTTGCCAAGATGACTGCGCCGCAGCAACCAGTAAATGGAACAGCCGTGCGGGGATTTGGCTGGGACATCGATTCTCCTTTTTCCACCAACCGCGGGGAACTGTTGCCGGTGGGTGGTTACGGACATACCGGATTCACCGGTACCTCACTGTGGATTGATCCGGCGACGAAGACCTATATCGTGCTCATGACGAACGCGGTGCACATGAAGGAGAAGGGAGGCGCAATCTCGCTTCGGACCAGGGTAGGTACGGCGGTAGCGGCGGCGCTGGCGCTCGATCCCTCCGATGCGGAGAAGATGCAGGTGGCCGCCATCACTGGCTACAACGAAATGCAGAGCGCGGCACGCCGCCTGGCGGTGCGGAATGGAACCGTGAAGACGGGAATCGACGTGCTCGAGGAGACGAAGTTCGCGGCGCTGCATCCCGCCAGGGGTGGGGATCCGCGAAGCATTGGACTGCTGACGAATCACACCGGCTTGGACTCGGAAGGGCGCCGGACGATTGACCTGCTGGCGAACGTACCCGGGATTTCGCTGGATGCGATTTTCAGTCCTGAACATGGCGTAGCTGGGACGCTGGACACAACCGACGTCAAGAATGCTAAGGATGCGGCCACCGGACTTGCGGTCTATAGCGTCTATGGAGCAGGCGACGCGGCGCGGCGTCCACCTCTGGACGTGCTGAAGCGGCTGGACGCGGTGGTGATTGATCTGGCGGATGCAGGCACGCGCTTTTACACCTACGAGACTACGACCGGATATTTTCTGGAAGCGGCCGCCAAGACAGGGATTGAAGTCATCATTCTCGATCGGCCGAATCCGATTACGGGGTCGTTCGTCCAGGGACCGGTTTCCGATGAGGGCCGGGAGAATTTCACGAATTACTTTCCCGAGCCGCCGCGGCACGGCATGACATTAGGTGAGTTGGCAAGAATGTTTAATGCCGAGCGGCACATTGGGGCGCGGCTGAACGTAGTTGCAATGGAAGGTTGGCAGCCGGGCGACTGGTTCGATTCGACCGCCGTTCCCTGGGTGAATCCTTCACCTAACCTGCGTGATTTGAACGAGGCGACGCTTTATCCCGGAGTAGGGCTGATCGAGGGGACGAATGTCTCGGTCGGCCGGGGGACGGATACGCCCTTCGAAGTGCTGGGCGCGCCCTGGATGAAGAGCAGGGAATTGGCCGCTTACTTGAACGGGCGCGGTATCCAGAGCGTGCGCTTTGTGCCGATTGTCTTTACTCCGTCGGCGAGCAATTTCTCCGGGGAACGGTGCGAAGGCGTGAACCTGATCGTTCTGGACCGGAACACTCTGGACTCGCCAGAGTTGGGAATTGAGCTGGCGTCGGCGCTGCACAAGCTCTATGCGAACGACTTCAAGCTCGAGAAGATGACGGAGTTGCTCGTAAATCAGGCGGTGTTCGAAGCGATCCAGGCAGGAGAGGATCCAAGACGGATCGCCGAGGACTGGCAGGCGCGGCTGGATGCCTTTGTGCGCCTGCGGGAGAAGTATTTGTTGTACAAGTAGCTGGCTGTAAGACGTGGTCTCACACAGAAGTCTCAGTTACAATGGCTCCGTTGACGGTAAGCCATGAGCGAAAATCTGCTGTTCATTCCGAGTGCATTCTACCGGTGCGCCGGCCCCAATTGCGGCGTGCAAAAGGGCGGGAGCGACCGCTGGTGGGTGATGTGGAGCTCGTTTAGCGATCAGGGGCTTCCGGTGATGCATCTGGCGCCGTGGGACGAGAAGCTGGCGGTCGAGGAAAGTGCGGTGTATGTTTGCGGTGAAGGCTGCGCACAAAAACTGCAGTCGCAGTTCATGGGAAATGTGCTGGAGAACCGGCCGCGAAAGAGTGGGGGCTAGTCGGCCTGGTCGAAGAATAAGTCGTGTTCAGCTAACTGGAACTCCGGTGGGCGCATCTGAAACTGCAGGCGGGTTACAAGATGATCCGGAAGAGGTAGGCCTTCGATGAAAATCCGTGCTGCTTCAATTTGGGTATTGCTGCTGGCGGGAATCGCGGCAGCACAAACGACTTTGGCCCCCGACCCGGCTGCGCCTGCGGTGGAGTCTGGGAAGCCTATGCTGACCATCCCGGCGGGAACCAGGGTGCCACTGACCCTGAAGCAGGCGATTTCGACGAAGACGGCAAGAGACGGAGACCCGGTGTACGCGGAGACGTCCTTTCCGTTTGTGGTCAACGAGCGGGTCGTAATTCCGGCGGGAACCTACATCCAGGGAAAGATCACGCGCGTGCAGCGCGGTGGACACGTCAAGGGGCGGGCCGAGTTGCTGGTGCACTTCACCTCGATGATTTATCCCAGCGGCTATACGATAATGCTAGGAGGCTCGGTGGAGAATACGCCCGGGGCGGAGAAAACGTCGATGAAGGATTCGGAAGGCACGATCCGCCAGGACAGCGACGCCGCAAAAAAGGCCAAGGAAGCTGCGGGCACGGCAACTACAGGCGCCGTGATCGGTGCCATAACCAACGGGGCCAAGGGAGCTGGGATCGGAGCGGGAATCGGAGGAGTCGCTGGGCTGGCGATAGGCATGCTGTCGCGCGGCGCCGACGTGAGGCTTGAGCCGGGCACTTCGATCGAAATGGAAATTCAGCGCGAAGTGCAAGTCGATGCGAGCAGGATTTCCTCACGGCGTGAGGTCATTGTCCGCAACAGCGACTAGTCCGCATCGCCGTGGAAGAGCGGCCCTTCAGGGCCGCGTAGACTGAAATCAGCGTGGGCTTTAACCCCCGAAGGCCCCCGGTTTCCGGCGCCCAACGGGTCATTTCAATACAAACATAGCGTTCACGTGCGCCGTGACCGTCACATTCTGGGGAGAGAATTCCTCGGTCGGGGCGGGTCCTTCCGCCGACATGGCCATGGCTCGGTGCGGCATGGGCGCGATCACGCGAATGTTCTCGAAGGTATCGACCGAAGCATAGGATAGTTCACCCAGCACGCGTCCGCTGGCCGTGGCGAGAGATTGTGCGGAAGCGCGGGCGCGCCGGTAGGCATCGGCAACAGCCTTGTTCTTGGCCTCGTCGGTCGAGTCCAGCGTGTAGCTGAGCGACTGGCTCTCACTGACGCTGGCGTCGGCGAGTTGCTGAGTCACCGGGGCAATCTTGGAAAAATCCTTGAGCTTCAAGCTGACGCTGGTTCTGACCTGGTAGCCGACGACTTTGTGCTTCGGGTTTTTCCAGTCGTATTGCGGATTCACCGAGAAGAAGCCAATTTCCGCGGACTTGGGGTCGATGCCGTTGGCGCGCAGAACCTGGCGCGTGGTTTCAGCCTCTTTGGCGGCCTGGTCGTAGGCCTCTTTGGCGCTGTCGGCTTGCGCCGAGATGTTGAACTGGATGAGCGCGGTATCCGGCGCGGTTTCAAATTTGCCATCGGCACCGACGAAAACGGTGTTGGGCAGGGCGGTGAGCGTGGGGTTCTGCGCCATCGCAAGAGCGCTTAGAACGAGCACGGCGCAAATGGTGACAAGGGCGGTTTTCATCGGATCTCTCCTGCTTGGTTGATCTTGCAATCTACATTGTGGAAGGTGGATATTCAAACCGAATCCAAAGCCTCTCTTATACCGCTCTGAGGTTAGAACGCGCCGAGCTTGCTGAATTGCGCGCGTGCGCCCGGCGCAGGCAGGAAATGCCGCTCAAGGTTGGACGCCTAGCCAGCCTCGTCCGTGGTCACACCTTCGGGAAAGACGCTCTTGCCGCATTGATGTCGTCCCGCAGGCCTTCCCAGATATG
The DNA here is from genome assembly GCA_963752985.1 of uncultured Acidobacteriaceae bacterium. GTDB lineage: Bacteria > Acidobacteriota > Terriglobia > Terriglobales > Acidobacteriaceae > Acidiflorens. Next base: position 3,624 of record CAVWAN010000034.1, on the reverse strand, counting down.
GTCGGGCATTTCGAGGAATACCTCGACGATCTCGGGATCGAACTGGCGACCGGACCAGAGTTGGATTTCCTTGCGGGCGGCCTCAAAGGTCTGTGCGGGGCGGTAGGGGCGGTCCATGGTCATGGCGTCGAGGGTGTCGGCGATCGAGAATATGCGAGCGCCGAGGGGGATCTGGTCGCCCTTCAGCTTACGGGGATAGCCCGAACCGTCGTAGCGCTCCTGGTGGGAGTGGACAATCTCTGCTGCTTCGGCCAGGAAGGGAATCTTGCTCAGCATCTTATAGCCCAAATAGGCGTGTTCCCGCATCACGGACATTTCGTCGTCCGTGAGTTTGCCGGGCTTGCCCAGGATGTCGTCAGGAATAGCCATCTTGCCGATATCGTGCAGGAAGGCGCCACGGGCGATCACGTCGATCTCTTCTTTCGCCAGGCCCATTTTGCGCGCAATCGCGATGGTGTAGGCGGTGACGCGCCGGGAGTGGAATTCGGTTTCTTTGTCCTTAAGGTCGAGCGCATCGCCTAATGCTTCCAACAAGATGTCATAGGATTTCTCCAAGTCTGATAGCGCGGTTTTCCATTGCTGGGTACGATCGGCAACGAGGAGCTCAAGGTTGGTGCGGTAGTTATCGTTTTCACGCTGCAGGCGTCGTTTCTCCAGGGCACGGCGGACCGTGGCCAACAGTATGTCGCGCTCGAAAGGCTTGAGCAGGTAGTCGTATGCCCCATTGCGCAGAGCCATCAGGGCGGCCTGAATGTCGTGGACCGCGGTCACCATGATGATCGGCATGTCAGGGTAACGTTCCTTGGCCTTCTCCAAAAGGGCAGTCCCATCCATTTCGGGCATCATCAGGTCGGATAGGACAAGGTCGAATTCCTCACCGGATTCCAGAAGCGCGAGGGCTTCTTTGCCGTTGGCGGCCTGGCGAGTCTGAAAATGGGCCCCGCCCAGCATTGAGGAAACAATCTCGCGGATTGTTTCCTCGTCATCTACCACGAGAATGAGGTCTTTAGCCATGTTGGTGAGTGTACGTATCGCTCATTCTAGGCTAGGACTTCACATTCCGAAAGTAACCTCTTGGGGGCGGAAATCCGGCAAAGATCGGGGGCGGGCGTGATATTCAAGAGCTTAGGAGTTCGTGCGTCTTTCTATGAATCCTGCCGGGATATTCGGGAATTCGGTTGGCTTGTTTACCGTTCCTTGGTTGACGGCGCGGGAAACGTCCGCCCTGATCGTCGTGGTGGTCAGTCTGCTCTTCTTTCGGGTGTTCCGCGAACGATGTCTGTTGCTGTGGGGAGCGGGTTGGGTTGCCTATGGCGTGTTTCTTTGGATGGCGCGCGGAGGCGAGGTGCATGGCGCGGCGAAGGCTATGCAGGCGTTCTCGCCTGCCGCCTTCGTACTAGCGATGGGGTTGTTGGCCGCGGCGGCTCTGATGGCGGCGCAGGCCCGCCACACCATGGCGGCTGTGCTGGCGGTCTCGTGGGTGCTCATGGTGTGTGCCGCCATGCGCCCGCTTTATTTTCCGGATTCGCGAACCCTCGGCCTGGGGGTGGATGTAGTCTGCCGGCTGCTTGCGGTCGTGGCCTTCGTACAACTGCTGCGCTACCGCTTCGGGCGTATCGGAGTGGGACCTTTCCTGTTTGGCGCCGGCCTGCTGACCCTGAATCTGCACTGGCCTCCCTATACCAGCCGCATTCCGAATGAAGGCTACCTGTTGGCGGAAGTGCTGTTCGCCGGCAGTCTCTTGCTGGTGGTATTGGACGACACGCGGCTGCGCACCAGCCGGCTGGCGGTGCTGAACGAATTGACGGTCACGATTGCCCGCAGCCAGAATCACGCTCCCATGATGCAGACGGCGCTGGAGAAACTGAAAGCCGTGGTAGGGGCCAAGGCAGCGTGGTTCCAGTTGATGGAGGGCAACCGTTTGGTGCCCACCCAGCATGTCGGCTTGTCACCGGACGTTCTGCGAGCCCTGGGGCAAGCTGGAATGGAACAAGCCGGGACGGAGCAGCCCGGGAAAGATGAAACCATGGCCCGCATCCTCCAGGAAAACCGGGCGACGGTGATGACACTGCTGGAAATGTCTGAGCCGGAGAAGGAACAACTGCGGAAGCGCGGCATTCATCACGTGGTGCTGCTGCCCGTGCTGGGCAAGAAGTCGGTGATCGGGATGCTGTCTTTCGGCTGTTCCGGGAGCCGCCAGCACACTCGGGAAGAGCTGGAGTTTCTGGAAACGGCGGCGCAGAAGCTGGGGATTGCGATCGAGAATCTGCGCTTGCTGGAGCAGGTGCTGCGTTCGCAGCGGCAGTGGATGAATACCTTCGATTCCATCCAGGACCTGATTCTGGCGCACGACACCGAGTTTCGCATCCTCAAGACCAATCAGGCCCTGCTGCAGCGGCTGGAAAAGGCGCCGGCCGATGTCCTGGGCAATCGCTGTGAAGACGTTCTGCCCCAAATGCGGGCCTGGAGCGGATGCCCGTATTGCGAACGCGGCTCGGGAATGTCCGAAGGACTGGATCCGTGTTTCGGCGGGCAATCGGTGGTTTCGACTTCATCCTATGCGGAGCAGGGAAGCCAGCAAAAAGGCACCATCCACGTGGTGCACGATACGACTGCGCGTCAAATGGCGGAAGAGAAATACCGGATGCTGTTCGAGCAGGTGCAGGAAGGCGTGTTTGTGGCCACTCCGGAGGGCGAGTTGCTCGACTGCAACGACGCTTTTGTCACCATGCTCGGGTACGGCAGCCGCGACGAGTTGATGGCCCTCGATATGGGCAGCGTGCTGCACGCGGTACCGGAGGAGCGCGAGGCCTTTCTCAAGGAAATCGAGGCGCACAACTACGTGCGCAACTTTGAAATTACAGTGCGGCGCAAAGATGGCATGCTGCTGGCGGTGGCGCAGAGCTGTTTTGCCAGCCGCGATGCCGATGGGCGCATTGAGCGCTATCAGGGCTTTGTCCTCGACATCACCGAGAAAAAACGTTCGGAAGATGAGATGCGCAGGCGCAATCGCGAGTTGAATGCGCTCAACGCCATGGCCGTCATCGCTACCCAATCGTTCGATCTGGACGAAATCTTGAACCTCACGCTGCGCCAGGTAATCTCGCTGTTTGGAGCGGAGACCGGTTCGGTCTATCTGGCCGCGGACCCGGAGGGCACGTTCCGGCGGCGGGCGGGTTGGGGCCCGCGCAGCGAGGCGCGCGTACGCATGGCCGAAGTCGTCTTTCCGGAAGGCATGGGCGATCTGGTAATGCGCTCGCGGGCGGAAGTGGTGACCCAGGATTTTCTGCCGCACCTGCCACCTGCAATGGTCGAGTTTGTGTGCGCTGACCGCTTGCCTTACTGGATCTGGGTGGTGCTCTGGAGCAAGGACAAACCCATCGGCGTCATGGGCATTGCCAGCAAGGAAGACCGGCACTATTCCAGCAACGATGAGAATCTGCTGGTCGCCATTAGCCGGCAACTGGCAACCACGGTCGAAAAGGTGCAGCTCTACGAGGAGACTTGCCGCGCCTACGAGGACTTGCGCCGGACGCAGGAGCAACTGCTGCAGAGCGAGAAGATGTCGGCGGTCGGCCAATTGATCTCCGGAGTGGCGCACGAGTTGAATAATCCGCTGACCGC
>CAVWAN010000033.1:0-5709 GCA_963752985.1 uncultured Acidobacteriaceae bacterium | reverse complement strand
GAACCAGAACATCGCAATCACCGGCAAGAACGACAGCAGCAGGCTGACCACCACCAGACGCGTGCGGAACTTGGAGCCAGCCACGCCTTGGCGCCGCTCGGCAAAGAGTTTCAGCAGATTCCGTCCAAGAACGATGGTCAGCGCCACGAAGGCAAGGAAAATCAGCCCGCTCAGTCCGGCAAAAAACAGGAGCTCCTGATTGCTGTCAGGGCTGATGAACTTCAGATTGAACGAAGCCTGCAATACCAGAATGGCGAGCAGCAGAAAAGCCCCGACCGCCACCGTGATGACGAACCTCCGGCGGCCGGAGGTTTTGTTTTCGTCGCGAATTGGATTCGGCGCGGTCAAGGTTTGGTCACATTATAGGGCGGCGAAGGTCTGCTCGCGTAGGGACAGCCGCTCTCGGCTGTTCAAGCCGAGCGCAGCCCGGCAGTTACCAGTGGCTAAAGTAGCCTTCAATTCGCTAACCACTAACGCCCCGTCTCCAGCGCCTTCCGCAGCGCCTGATACGCCGGCTTGGCCCGATAGTCCCGATCCAACAGCAGCGCCGCCCCTAGCGTCTTCTTCGAGTGCGACCCGATCCACGAATACTTGTCCGTGAAACCCCAGGTCTGAATCGCCGTGCAGCCGCGATGACTGGGACCGGCGCCGCCTGGGGCATCAATTCTTCCGGGCAAGGTTATGTCTTTTCCACGCCGTGCTTACCGGTCCAGAAATGAGCGTGATTTCAGCGACAAACCGTCATCCCTTGACACTTCGTATTTTGAGGGTAGAGTTATCGTCATTCAAAATCGCGGATTCCCACCTTCCCAGAGGGGCGAGCGGGTTCGGGGGTAAGTTCCCGACACTGTGAGCGGGAACACCATAATGGACGCCACGAACGGACTCGATTTGCCGCCCTCGGTGACCTTGGGAACAAACCATTTCTACGACGTTACGACAATCGCGCTGTCCTGCTCGAACTGAAGGGCAGTCTTTGCCAGAATGTTTTCTCCGGCGGGTCAATGGATGAAATATCCCCATAGCCACTCAAAACCTCGGTCCCAGGTCAATGAGCGCTAACGCCTGTGGGTGTTGAAAAAGGGTCGCTCGGAAGCACTGTCGGTGGGGTGGGGTACCGTAGCGAGGAGGAGTTTCTTGCGAGGGTGGGAGACCTAAGTGGTTGCGGGGAGTGGAGGCCTTGGATCTTGGCTGAGGAAGCGGACTAGTCGCTTAATGTTTTGTGCCGCCGCTGCCAGGAAGAACTGCTCGCGAACGAACTTCATTCTACGCAAGCGCAAGCGACGCAGTCCGATCTGATTCTTGAGTTCCGCGAACAGCGCTTCCACCTTCTTTCTTTCCCGTTGTGCGTTCGCGAAGCCTGGCGTGTTGGCCAAGTCTCGCGCACGTTGCCGGGCCGGCTCATGCATGTGGATGGCAAGATACTTTAACGGCGAGGTGGTGCATTGCGCTTTTTGTGCGCACGCCCCACAACGTTTGCGGGTCCCGATATAGACGTGGGTGCGGTTCCGAGCATTGTGTCCGCCATAGTTGAGTTGCTGGCCTGCGGGACAGCGATAACTGTTGCTTTCAGGAAGAAAGGTGAAACGCTCGGGACCGTAGAGCGGACTGTTCTTCCGCAGAGCACTGTCCCGCGTGCGCATATACGGTGTGATCCCCCGCTCCATTAACCATTGCAGGAACTCGCCGTTCCCATACGTGGCATCGGCGGCCACGGACGCGGGCTCCCGTCCCTGCCATTCGGCGAAACGAGCGATCATGTCTTGAGCGGCTACCGTCTCCTGGCTCATGCGGGCGGCCGTCGCTTGTACACCTACGATCACGCAACTGCGATTGTCGACCAGATAATTGTCGTAGTAACCCAGCCGAGCCGGAGTTCCACCCTTGGTCGCATAGGTCGCATCCGGATCGGTGGTGGATACTAGTTCCTGCTCGTGCACTGGCTCTTCGGCTGGGTTCTGCTGCTCCAGTTCCACCAGGTATTGGCGCACGCTTTGGTTCACGTGCGCCGCTTCGGCTAACTGCTCGCGCGGAATGCGGCTTCCCTTGTTGGCGTTGGCCTCGACGAAACTGCCATCGACCGACAGGTTGTCGCCTTGCACCAGTCCGGCTTCCAGGCAGCGCGCCACGATCTCCTCAAACAACTGCTCGAACAGTTTCGATTCCTGAAAACGTCCGTGCCGATTCTTCGAGAACGTGGAGTGGTGCGGAATCTCCTGATCAAACCCGAGGCCGGTAAACCAACGCCAGGCCAGATGCATGCGCAGTTCCTCGACCAACTTGCGCTCGCTCGTGATGCCATACAAATAGCCAATCAACAGGATGCGCAGCAGAAGCTCAGGATCAATCGAAGGCCGCCCCGTGTCGCTGTAGCTGTCCTTCAATCGTTCGCGCACGAAAGCAAAGCTGATGTGCTCCTCGATCAACCGCAGCAGATGGTTCTCGGGAACTTGATCTTCCAGGCGGAAGTAGTAGAACAGTGCTTCAGAACGGTCGTGTTGCCCCATCATGATCAGCAGGCCTCCGAGGATCGAAATCAAACAGAGCATGGGCGGATGCTTTCTTCTACCATGCTTCTGCTGAATCTCATCCTGCTAATCGACGTGACTTTTTCAACACCCACGCCTGGTTTCAACACCTATCGCTAGACAGTGAGCCCACAGGACTTTCCCCCACTACTGCGGACTCAGACTGAAGTTGACAACTATAAGTGTTTCGACCTCCACAGCACCTATTCCGTCGCAGGTATAGGGTTTGTAACGCCACTGCTGCACCGCATCGAGGCTCGCTTTGTTCAACCCTGGAGTCACGCCAGAAACAATCCGAAGTCCCTGCGGAACTCCATCCGTGCCAATCAGTGCATACATTGTAACTGTCCCCTCATGACCTGATCGTTTCTCCAATTCTGGATATGAGGGGGTCATTTTCTTGACCAAGAGGCCCGTGTTGGGACTCATGCAGCCCGGCTTTGAAACCGCTCCGACTGGTGGCTCGAACCCAGATGACGGCAACTGCTCCGTTTTCTTGAGTTCCGTAACTTGCACTTCGGCGAGAGGCTTTCCCTTCTCGACGTAGCTCAGAAAACGAGGAAATAACTTTGCGCCAATCGGCATCATTTCTCTGTCGAGCAATGGAGGTTGACGAACCAGCGCACCCGTCGATAGGTCGACACACACCTCTCTCAGGGTGGTGTGATACTGTTGCTCGGCGATCTCAGCGCACCCGACTTTCACGCCATTCACATTCCGATGATGAACTTGCTTGATGGTTTCCTCGGGTCCAGTTGCTAGTGCGCGGCCATAACCCAGTGCCGAGTATAAGGGGTTGAGCTGCAAGGGCATGAAATCCGTGCTTCGCTTGAGGGAAACAACACCTTTGCTCCCGACCTTAACTTCGCTGTAGCCTGGCAAACTGATCTCTTCTCGCCACTGCTCGGGGCCATTCCAGAGAAGTATGTAAGAGCCGTCGAGAGGTTGGCCCTTGTTGTCGATTCTGACGCTTGCCTTCATCTCGAAAGAGGGCAGCCCGAAAACATTTCTTATCTCTGCTTGCTCCACCAAGTCTTTGCCTTCCCGCCTTGCTTTGTCTGACGCTGCAAGGGTGCTTGAATGGGTCAGGAGCAACAGGACCAGCGGCAGGTAGCGTTTCATAGGGCCAAGCTTAAACCATGGAGGGCGTTGATTGGCGTAACATCTCGATATCACTCACAATGCCAGAATCGGCTCGTCAGTGGATGGCCTATCGCGCAGCGAGCGCCTTCCTCAGCGCCTGGTAGGCAGGCTTGGCCCGGTAGTTTTTGTCAAACAGCAGCGCCGCGCCTTGCGTCTTCTTCGAGTGCGATCCGATCCAGGAATATTTGTCCGTGAACCCCCATGTCTGAATCGCCGTGCAGCCGCGATGCGCAAGACAGGCGGAGGCAATCTGGCGATAGATATCCGCCTGCCGTTGCATATCCGCAGCGCGAGCATTACCGTCGGCGTCCACCGGCAGCGCCACATCCATCTCGGTGATGTGGACCTGCACTCCGAGAGCGGTGAAGCGGCGGATGTTGGAAGAGATGGATGCGACATCGGCGTGCAGATTCGCAATGTGCATCTGGAATCCCACGCCATCGATAGGAACGCCGCGCTTCCGGAAATCGCGCACCATGGCGTAGATCGCGTCCGACTTCGAATTCACGACCTCGGCCTCGGCCTCGTTGTAAAACAGCAGAGCCTGCGGATCGGCTTCATGCGCCCAGCGGAAACAACGCTCAATATAGGAGTTGCCATTTCCCGCCAGTCCGATCCCCGGCTGATCCCGCCAGATCGTGCTGCGCAGTGTTCCCGGACGCAACTCGTCGAAGCCCTCATTCACCACATCCCAGGCGAATATCCTGCCCCGGTAATGTCCGACCACAGTCTTAATGTGTCCCTCCAGAATTTCAGCCAGCTCGCCGGAGGTGTATTTTCTTTCCGTCAACCATTTTGGATTCTGCCGGTGCCAGACCAGCGTGTGTCCGCGAACCTTCATGTCGTGCCGAGTCGCAAAATCCACAATCTGGTCTGCTGGAGTGAAATCGAAAGACGCCGGCTCCGGATGCACCACTTCCCACTTAAGCGCATCTTCCGGTTCCACCATGTTGAACTCACGCGCCAGCGTGGACGCGTATGCCGCCTCCGAGAGTTGCGCCGGTCTCACCGCGGTGCCGATCAGCAGTCCACATCCCTGCGCAGCCTCACGCAGCGATGGCTCGGGCGCGGCAGCCCCAAATCCCATGCAAAAGGCTGCGGTCGCCAAAACCGGTACCAACGTTCGCCATCTCATGAGGTCACTCCCGGGTCGTCATACTCGATTGCCTCACTTTGCCCGGGGAAGGAACTTCTGCAAAGGACACTGCTCACACTGCGCTTGTGACTTTAGGCAATAATTCTTGCCCACTCCCACGATCAGCCCGTGCATTTCGTTGAAAGTTTGGGCCAGCGCGGTGCGCTCGGCGGTGCTCATGCGTGAAGGCCGGTGACACGATCCCTTCGGTCCAGTCGCAGTGTGTGCCCCGCCCAAGTTCCGCTGGGGCGGGCGTGTTTCGCCCAGCGCCTGCTCGAACAGTTGTCGAATCTCGTCATAGCCGGCAGCACTGGAAACAACCTCGTGCCGTCCCAGAATGCGCCGCGTGTAAGCGTCCACCACAAATACCGGATGATTGCCGGCGTACAAGAGAATCGAGTCCGCAGTCTCTGGCCCCACGCCATTGAGAGCAAGCAGTTCGGCGCGCAGTTCGCCCGTAGGCCGAGCGAACATCCTCGTCAACGATCCGCCATAACGCTCATCCAGAAAGCTGACAAACGTCTTCAACCGCTGCGCCTTCTGCCGGAAGTAACCCGCCGGGCGAATCCATCGCTCAAGCTCAGCCTGAGGCGTGCGCCGAATCCCCTGGATCGTCAGAAGCCGCGCCCGGCGCAGGTTACTCAGCGCCTTCTCCACGTTCGTCCACGCCGTGTTCTGCGTTAAGTAAGCGCCAGCAATCACCTCAAACCGCGATTGCGCTGGCCACCAGTGTTGGCGTCCCCAGGCAGAAAACAGCGTCAGGTAGTAAGCGCGGATCGCGTCGTGTTGGGTTTCCTTCATAGCGCGCGCAGCTTGGAAACAAGCGCTCCCATTCTAGTCCGCTCGCGTAGGGACGGCCGTCCTAGCCGGCAGCCACTGTGCTTTGGCGAGTGGTTCGCCACC
>CAVWAN010000032.1:0-130252 GCA_963752985.1 uncultured Acidobacteriaceae bacterium | reverse complement strand
AACTGCGGAAGCGCGGCATTCATCACGTGGTGCTGCTGCCCGTGCTGGGCAAGAAGTCGGTGATCGGGATGCTGTCTTTCGGCTGTTCCGGGAGCCGCCAGCACACTCGGGAAGAGCTGGAGTTTCTGGAAACGGCGGCGCAGAAGCTGGGGATTGCGATCGAGAATCTGCGCTTGCTGGAGCAGGTGCTGCGTTCGCAGCGGCAGTGGATGAATACCTTCGATTCCATCCAGGACCTGATTCTGGCGCACGACACCGAGTTTCGCATCCTCAAGACCAATCAGGCCCTGCTGCAGCGGCTGGAAAAGGCGCCGGCCGATGTCCTGGGCAATCGCTGTGAAGACGTTCTGCCCCAAATGCGGGCCTGGAGCGGATGCCCGTATTGCGAACGCGGCTCGGGAATGTCCGAAGGACTGGATCCGTGTTTCGGCGGGCAATCGGTGGTTTCGACTTCATCCTATGCGGAGCAGGGAAGCCAGCAAAAAGGCACCATCCACGTGGTGCACGATACGACTGCGCGTCAAATGGCGGAAGAGAAATACCGGATGCTGTTCGAGCAGGTGCAGGAAGGCGTGTTTGTGGCCACTCCGGAGGGCGAGTTGCTCGACTGCAACGACGCTTTTGTCACCATGCTCGGGTACGGCAGCCGCGACGAGTTGATGGCCCTCGATATGGGCAGCGTGCTGCACGCGGTACCGGAGGAGCGCGAGGCCTTTCTCAAGGAAATCGAGGCGCACAACTACGTGCGCAACTTTGAAATTACAGTGCGGCGCAAAGATGGCATGCTGCTGGCGGTGGCGCAGAGCTGTTTTGCCAGCCGCGATGCCGATGGGCGCATTGAGCGCTATCAGGGCTTTGTCCTCGACATCACCGAGAAAAAACGTTCGGAAGATGAGATGCGCAGGCGCAATCGCGAGTTGAATGCGCTCAACGCCATGGCCGTCATCGCTACCCAATCGTTCGATCTGGACGAAATCTTGAACCTCACGCTGCGCCAGGTAATCTCGCTGTTTGGAGCGGAGACCGGTTCGGTCTATCTGGCCGCGGACCCGGAGGGCACGTTCCGGCGGCGGGCGGGTTGGGGCCCGCGCAGCGAGGCGCGCGTACGCATGGCCGAAGTCGTCTTTCCGGAAGGCATGGGCGATCTGGTAATGCGCTCGCGGGCGGAAGTGGTGACCCAGGATTTTCTGCCGCACCTGCCACCTGCAATGGTCGAGTTTGTGTGCGCTGACCGCTTGCCTTACTGGATCTGGGTGGTGCTCTGGAGCAAGGACAAACCCATCGGCGTCATGGGCATTGCCAGCAAGGAAGACCGGCACTATTCCAGCAACGATGAGAATCTGCTGGTCGCCATTAGCCGGCAACTGGCAACCACGGTCGAAAAGGTGCAGCTCTACGAGGAGACTTGCCGCGCCTACGAGGACTTGCGCCGGACGCAGGAGCAACTGCTGCAGAGCGAGAAGATGTCGGCGGTCGGCCAATTGATCTCCGGAGTGGCGCACGAGTTGAATAATCCGCTGACCGCGATCCTCGGTTACGCGCAATTGTTGGAAGGCGCGGGGCTGGAGGAACGTTCCGCCGACTATGTGCGCAAGCTGTTCAAGCAGGCCCAGCGGACGCACCGGGTAGTCCAGAACCTGCTTTCTTTTGCCCGCCAGCGCAAGCCCCAGAAACAAGAAGTGGACTTACGCAGGGTTCTGGAAGAGTCGCTCACTCTCCGCGAATACGATTTGAAGGTCAATAACGTCACGTTGGAACGCGATATCCCCGAGGACGTACCCTCGGTGCTGGTCGATCCGCACCAGTTAGAACAGGTTTTCCTGAACGTCATCAACAACGCACTCGATGCCATGGTCGAGCACGGGGCCAGCGGTGTGTTGAAGGTGCGCGTGTTCCGCAAGGATGCCTTTGTGTGCGTGGAGTTTGATGACAGTGGTCCTGGCTTCAAGGACCCCAACCGGATTTTCGATCCTTTCTATACCACCAAGTCGGTGGGCAAGGGAACTGGACTCGGATTGAGCATCTGCTATGGGATCGTCAAGGAACATGGCGGGGAAATCGTGGCGCGCAACCGGGAAGAGGGTGGAGCGACCATTGAAGTCCGCTTGCTGGCGAGCGAGAAACCCGCGCTGGCCGAGATAGTGGCGTCGCCGCGGCGAGAGTCGTTGCTCAAAGGACGCGTGCTGCTGGTTGAAGACGAAGAAGCAGTGCTGGAATTTGAACGAGATGTTTTGATTGGTGCGGGAGCCGAGGTCACAGCCTCCATCAGCATTGAGGATACACAGGAGCGGCTCCGCAGCAGTGCCTTCGATGTGATCGTGATGAATGGCCGTATGCCGGGCGGCAACAGCCCACGAGAGGTCTACGACTGGATCGCCAAGAACCGTCCAGGTATGGAAAAGGGACTCCTGTTTACGTTCTCCAGTGTGACCGACCCGGAGACTCGCAGCTTCCTGCAGGAACAGAACGTGCCTTCACTGGCAAAGCCGTTTGAGATCGCAGACTTGATCTCACAGGTGCGCACGCTGAGCCAGAGAGAAGGGGAATCGGCAAAAACCTCTGCAGCTGGCGCTGGAGCATAGCGGCAACCGGATCCGCCGAAACGTTGTCCCGCCGAAACGTTGTCCCCGCCGAACGTTGTCCCGCCGATCATTGTCCCTGCTAAAGTTGTTGCTTCAACTCCCGCGTCATTTCCGCAATCAACTTTTCGTTGCGCCGGTACCAGCGCCAGTGGCCCTCTCTCTTCGCTTCCACCACGCCTGCCTTTTCCAGGATTCGCATGTGATGCGAAATGGTAGGCTGCGCCAGCTTCACGCGCTGTTCGATATCGCCAGCGCAGAGCCCGGTTTCCTTGTCGAGGGAGCATCCGCCTTTTTCTTTCAGCGCGTGCAGAATCCGGCGGCGAGTGGGGTCGGCAATAGCGTGCAGAAAACGATCAAGATGGGGAGCGCCTTGAGCCTTCATCACTTCTTCACAATCGGATTGTAGCCATCGCCGATCAGGCGGGCGCGCATGGCGTCGGCCTCCTTGAAATCGGCGTAAGGTCCGACCTGCACGCGATAAAACTTGTCGGCGGAAGTATTGTCAACAGTGAAGGCCGGATACTGCTTTTTCTTCAGAGCCTCGACCAGTGCGTCGGCGTCCTCCTGGCGGGTGACGGCGGCGACCTGCACGAAGTAACTGCCGGGCGTTGGTGGTGCCGTTGCTGCGTTAGTGTTTGCCGGAGCATCCGCTGTTGGCGCTCCTGTGGTTGGGACTGCCGTCGCGCCCTTCGAATTCTGGGGCAACGTGGTGTCAGCGTTCTTCTCGCCGACCGCCTTGTAAAAGCCAAAATCGTTGGATGAAGACTGCGGCGGTTGGGAACCGTCATTCTTTGCCGGCGAGGGGCGAACAATCGTCGCCGGAGTTGCGCTGGGAGCGCTCAGCAGGGTGCCCGCGCCTGCCATGCTGGTTCTTCTGCCCAGCGAAAAGCCGATGGCAAAGAAAAAGGCGCAGACCAGGACAAAGGCGAAAAAAATGGCCAGCATGCGGCCGGTGCCGAGCGTGATCTCCGTATCCTGCTGCGCCGTGGGCATGTTGAGCTGTCTTGACCCCTACTTTCCTGCCGGCGCGCCGCTGCTGGGCACATTCGCGAGCAACTTCTGCATGCCGGAGAAGAAATCGATCGGCACAGGGAACACGACCGTCGTGTTCTTCTCGACTCCGATTTCGGTGAGCGTCTGCAGATAGCGCAACTGGATGCTGATCGGTTCGGTCGCCAGCAGGTGCGCGGCATCCACCAGTCGCTGCGCGGCGGAGAACTCGCCTTCGGCGTGAATGATCTTCGACCGCTTTTCGCGTTCCGCCTCGGCTTGCTTGGCCATGGCCCGCAACATGGACTCGGGCATATCCACCTGTTTGACTTCCACGTTCGCCACCTTCACGCCCCAGGGCGCGGTGTGCGTATCGAGGATGCTTTGCAGGCGCAGGTTTATTTTGTCGCGGTGCGCCAGCAATTCGTCAAGTTCCTGTTCACCGAGCACCGAGCGCAGAGTCGTCTGGGCGAACTGCGAAGTCTGGTACACGTAGTTCGAAACCTCGACCACCGCTTTGTTCGGGTCGACCACGCGCAGGAAAATGACGGCGTTCACTTTCAAGGTGACGTTGTCGCGAGTGATGATGTCCTGTGGCGGAACCTCGAGCGCTTCCTGCCGCAGCGAAATGCGCACCATGCGGTCAACCGGAGCGAACACCAGAATTACGCCCGGTCCCTTGGCCGTACCTAACAAGCGTCCGAGGCGGAAGATGACGCCGCGCTCGTATTCGGCCAGGATCTTGATGGAACTGAGAATGTAGATGATGACAATGACGATGCCAACGGTGATTACGGGAAATCCGAGCTCGGGCATAGATGCCTCCAGGCAAATTGCTATTCAGAGTATGAGCGGATTGTAGCGCAATGGCGCGAGAATCGGCGTGACGACTTGCTCACGCAGTTGCTGAGGAAGATGCCGGGTGCTCGACGATGTAAGGCAACTGTTGACGCCAATATAACGCCGGGTGCCCCACTCATTCGCGTTCTTTGCGAATGAGTGGGCCGGCTCCGCGAACAAGAGGGACGCTTGCACCCGTCGCCTCACCAAACGTCTCGACCGGACGGGCCTTGATCTCCATTGCCCACTCCTGAAATCTCACGCGCACTGGACCAGTCTCTCCGAGAAGATAGGAACGATAGCTGCTCCACTGGCACAGTTCCGGGCTGTCGGATTGGACAGGCACGGCCGGCAGTCTGACCTCGGCGGCTAAAGCCGGCGTTAAGGGTAGGCCATTGACCGCAGCGCTTGAAGCGCTGCGCCACCCAAAAGCAAACGCGACATCGACTTTTTCCGCAGCCTACTGAGAAACTTGGCGTGGCCGGACTTTTGCCGATCTGTGCCGAAACGGGACGATCAGCGGGGTCCTGGCCGCTTTTGGGTGGCGCAGCGGTTTACCGCTGCGATACTGTCGTGATTGAGAGAAGGCTTTAGCCGCTGAGGGTCGTCAGATGGCAGCTCCGCGCCGAGGCAATACTGGATGCGGCACTTACTTCATCACAGCCGGTACATTTCAGAAGCAACAACTACTTCAATCCGACAGGATGGCAGGGCTGTTTCTGGAGGTTCTACTTGGCTATCGATCTCAAGAGAAATTTCTGCTGCATGAATTTGTGGTGATGCCCGATCACTTTCATCTTCTGATCACGTCGCTCTTGACGCTGGAGCGTGCGTTGCAGCTCATCAAGGGCGGCTTTTCGTTTCGGGCAAAGCGGGAACTCAGCTTTCAGCGCGAGATATGGGAGAAAAGTTTCTATGATCGACGGGTTCGCGACTGGGAGGAATATTCAACATTCCGTCAATACATTCATCGGAACCCGGTGAAAAGAGGACTGGCACTGGTTCCTGAAGAATATCCGTACAGTTCCGCAAGAGTTGGATTGGAGTTGGATGCGGTCTCTCAGCGGCTAAAGCCGTCGGAATTGAGCAGCTAGGTCGCAGCGGTGAACCGCTGCGCCACCCAAGATCAAGGGCAACCTCAGCGGCTAAAGCCGTCGGAATTGAGCAGCTAGATCGCAGCGGTGAACCGCTGCGCCACCCAAAATCAAGGGTTTTACGCCATCACCGGTTTCGTCGCCGCGACCGGATCGACTCTTAGCGTTAGTCCATCGACCTGGCGCACTACGATGCGTTCTCCGGCGGGGACCGGGACTGTGGAGACGGCGTCCCACAGCTCGCCGTGCACAAACACCTTTCCGGCAGGCGCGAGCGTGGTTTGGGCAATTCCGATTTCGCCGATCATTCCTTGCTTGCCGGTAACGACCTTATTGCGGCGAGCGCGCACGGCGATGCTCATCAGGAAGGCCGTGATAAGTCCGAGCGGGATGCTGACGGCCAGTGCGGTTAGTGGGTGGACGCGCATTTCGGGAATGGGAGCGTCAACCAGAAACAGGCCGCCCATCGTCAACAGGACAATCCCCCCTGTAGTGAGCACACCGTGGCTGGCGAACTTGGCCTCGGCGGCGAACAGGGCAAAGGCTCCTATGATCATGGCAATGGCCGCGAAGCGTACGGGCAATAGGTTCAAGGCGAACGCCGCCAGCAGGATGAAGACCACGCCTACGGTTCCGGGAATGACCGCGCCCGGATGATTGAATTCGGCGTACAGCGCGAGCGCGCCGATGGCCAGCAGAATGAAGGCCACGTTCGGGTCCATGATGTAGGAGAGGATGCGCTCTTTGAGCGTCATCCGGTAGTCGCGCACCGGCTGGTCTTTATCCCGCAGGCTGAGCGTGACGGACGTGCCGTTAAAGCGCTTGAAACTCTTCCCGTTCAACTGGCGGAAGAGATCCTGCTCGTTGGGAGCGATGTACTCGATCAGCTTCTTGTCGAGCGCTTCCTGGTCGGTAAAGGACTTCGACTCGCGCACTGCGCTCTCGGCCAGTTCGACGTTGCGGCCGCGTTTGGCAGCGATGGAGCGCATGAACGCAGCTGTGTCGTTTTCAATCTTTCGCTTCATCTCGTCATCGGGCTTGGCCACTATGGGGCCGAAGAGCAGGACCGGATGTGCCGCGCCGGCGTTGGTACCTGGCGCCATCGCTGCCACGTCAGCCGCTTCGAGGATGAAGATACCGGCGGAGCCAGCACGACTTCCAGTCGGAGCGACGTAGACGATAACTGGCACAGGGGAAGACTCGATCTTTTCGATGATTTCGCGCGTGGATTCGAGTAAACCGCCGGGTGTGTTCATTTCGATCAGGACGGCTTGGTCATGGTGTGCGGCTGCCATTTCGAAAGCCCGGCCTATGTATTCGACGGTCACAGGCTGGATGACGTCGTTGATTGCGATCTTCAAGACGTCAGCGGAGGAAAAGGCGGTGAATAGAACGAGCACTGCAAAACAGGAGGCGGCGCGGCGAATCCAGAGTTGCCGTGAGCGCAGGCAGGAGCCGAGCTTCGCTCGGCTTGGACGGGCGAGGGCGCCCGTCCCCACACGAACGCCCGCCCCTCCACTAACTTCTTTGAGAACTGAGAGCTGAGAGCTGAGAGCTGATTTCATGGCGCTTTCTCCGCGAGCTTGGCTGCCAGGGTGCGCTTTAAATCTTGGCCGGCGGCGTTGCCGGGATCGAGTTGCAGCGCCCGATTAATATTCTGGGTGGCCGCTTCCACTCTATTCTCTCTCAAATCGAGGCGGGCAAGAACCAGATAAGCCTCGGCCGACTCGCGAATTCGTAAAGATGCCTCGGCCTGAGCGCGGGCTTCGCGAGCGTCGCCGCGAGCGTCGTAAACTTCGGCGAGAGCGGTAAGAGGTGCGGTGCTTGAGGGATCAACTGCGGCAGCATGCCGGAATTCGGCCTCGGCTTCGGTGAAGAATCCGTGGGCCAGAAGTTCCTTGCCGAGTTCGACATGAAAGCGCGCGTGGGTCCGGGGATCGGATCGGGCAAAGCGCTCTTCCGCCCAGCTCCCCATTTGCGTGGTCAACTGGCGAAAGGCTTCTTCATCGTAGTTGCGCTTGATGCGTTCCAACGGAATCCTGGAAGTCGCACTGCTCGGAACGATACTTCCAGCCGGGGATGTCAGGGAGTCGAGCAACATTTTGCTCTCGGCGTCGTTAGGGCGATGATCGAGCGCGGTGTGCAGTTCGCGGGCGGCGCCGGCGCGATCGCCAGACTGGGTAAGAGCCACTCCCAGGTTGAAGTGGTAGTCAGCGTCGCTGGGATCGTTTTGAATCGCGCGCTCGAAATAGTCGGCGGCCTTTTTCTGGCCGCGGCGGGCAGCGACTACTCCTAGATTGTTATAGACCTCGGCGAGAGGCAGGCGCGCGGCTACGAACGCAAAGGCGTTTTCGGATTTTGCGAAGTCTCCATGGGCGTAGGCGGCGAGACCGAGATAGAAATTTGCCTCGCGAGCTACGGCCGAAGAACCCGGGATTTGATTCAGGGCAGCGATCGCCGGTTCGTACGCACGCTGGGCGTAGTAGGTCTTACCCAGTTCCAGCCAGGCTTGAGCGTAATCGGGATTGAGGCGAACGGCTTCGCGATAGTGCTGCACTTTTTCTTCCGCCGGGGTCGCGAGCATGCCGCGAATGTAATTTTCCAGAGCGTCCAGACGCACGGTGGCAACGCCGGCGACGTACTTGTCCTTAGGAACAGAAAAGTCAGTGCGGATCAAGCGCAGCAGATCCCAAGCCAGTGCGGATTGCAGCGTGCCGAGAACGGCCAGGGGCGCGGACTCGGTCACGACGGGCAAAAGTTTCTCCGTCCGCATGTCGAGCAACTGCGCGCTGGCAGTCAGACGCGTGCCGTCGTAACTGTAGGAGCCGAGCACGGCGTAATCAACATCCATCTGCTCGGCTAGGCGGTAGAGTGTGGCGCGCGACGCGTGAACGCCGGCTGGAATGCCCTGGCGATCATAGGCTCGCAGGCGCTCGTTGCGACCGACCACGTACAGAACCGGGGAATTGAGTTGCTCGTGGAAAGTCTCAGGAAAGGATTCGCCGAGCCATTCCAGGCCTGGGGTCGGAGAAGAGTTTTCGAAGGGAATCACGACCAGGGTGTGCCCGGCAACGATTTGACCATGCGTGTCCTGGGCGGGAAGCGAAGGGCAGAGAAGCAGCGAAACCACAAAGGCTAGGACAGCGGCGTGTTTCACGACAAGTTGATTATATCGGCTGGTGCCGCCCTCCGCGCGGCGGCGTTACCCTCAACGGTGAAGCTGGACGGGCGAGGCGCCCGTCCCTCCACTGTTCTCTTCGGTCCAGCCTGGCAGTTCATTGCTGCCGGTGATGAGGCGGGCGCCGCGCTCGTAGGTCAAATACGACCATGCCCACTGGATCATTACCAGCAGGCGATTGCGGAATCCAATCAGGAAAAAGATGTGGACGAACAACCATGCCAGCCAGGCGAAATAGCCGGACAACTGGAACTTGCCGAATTGGGCAACGGCGGCGGCGCGGCCGATCGTGGCCAGGCTGCCTTTATCGTGATAATGGAAATCGCGTCGCGGCTGGTGTTCAAGGTCGCGGGCAATGGTTTCCGCAACCCAGTCGCCTTGCTGGATGGCAACTGGCGCAACTCCGGGAAGCATCTTGCCGTGTTCGTCCTGAAGCGCAGCGAGGTCGCCAATCACGAATACCTCCCGATGCCCGGGAATACTGAGGTCAGGTTGAACGAGCACGCGGCCGGCGCGGTCGACGGGAACACCCAGCTTTCGGCCCAGGGGTGAGGCGGCAACTCCCGCTGCCCATAACACGACTGGGGCGGGAATCCTTTCGTCGCCGACCCAAACAGCTCCGGGCTCAATGCGTGTGACTACGTGGGAGGTGCGCACCTCGACTCCCAGGCGTCGGAGTTGGTCTTCGGCTTTGCGGGAGAGGTCTTCGGAATAGGCCGCCAGAACCCGAGGGCCACCTTCGATGAGCAGGATGCGGGACTGCTTCGGGTCAATCTTGCGAAACTCGTGGTTCAGGGCATGGCGCGCGATTTCAGCCAGCATGCCTGCGAGTTCAACACCGGTAGGGCCGCCTCCGATGACCACAAACTGAAGGGGAGATTCGCCTTGGGCGTCGTTCTTCGCGGCCTGACGCTCGGCGAGTTCGAAGGCCAGCAGAACGCGGCGGCGGATCTCGAGAGCGTCTTCAATCGTCTTCAGACCGGGCGCCAGCGGCTCCCACTCCTGGTGGCCAAAGTAAGCGTGGGTCGCTCCCGAGGCGATGATCAGAAAGTCGTAATCGAGCACCTGCTCCCGCGTAATGATTTCCTTATTTTCCAGCTTGAAATCGACCACTTCTTCAAGCAACACTTCAACATTGGAACGAGCTCTAAGTATCCAGCGGATAGGCGCGGCTATTTCGCCAGGAGAGAGTCCGGCGGTCGCAACCTGGTAGAGCAGCGGCTGGAAGGTGTGGTGATTCTTCCGGTCAACGACCGTAACCTGAACGGGGAGCCGTCCGATTCGTTGGGCGGCGGTCAGGCCCGCGAATCCGGCCCCCACGATTACCACTCTTGGTCTCGGCTTGGTGGGCATCTACTATAGAGATTCACAGATTCACTGGCCGGATGCAATGCAACGTAACCTCAATCACTTACGTGTGCCTTCGACTGTCCCAGACCACCTAAAGTTACCTCATTCGGCAGCTATCGGACACCTTAACGGACACTAGACTTCGATTTGCTAGCCTCACTCGCTCAAAATCTTGCGATAGGAACGTCTCAGACGCATCGCCGGACCATGCCGTGATCCGCAGCACTATCCGAAACGTCCAGCGGATTTACTAGTGTCATGCCTGCTACAATCCCGCGTATGGCAGATGTTTTTCACTGGACCTGTCCGTTCTGCGACCGGGATACGACAGCCACTGGCGAGGACTACCAGCGCGGCCATTTTGAACTGAATCATAAGAGTTCGGACGGTTTCCGATATTTCAAGACTATGCTCATCGTTTGTCCGAATCCGAAGTGCAAGATGTTCACACTCACTCTAGCGATGTACGAGTATACCTTCGTCAACCCAGTACCACCGGCTGTTGGCGCTGGCTGGAGGGTTGGAAAAAAGCTTCAAGAATGGAACCTGATCCCACCGTCGAACGCCAAGGTGTTCCCAGACTACATCCCGAAGCCGGTCCGCGATGACTACGTCGAAGCATGCCTCATTAGAAATCTCAGTCCCAAGGCTTCGGCGACGCTGTCACGCCGATGCTTGCAGGGTATGATCCGAGACTTTTGGGGTGTATCGAAGAGCAGGCTCGTGGACGAAATCGACGCGATCAAGGATAAAACCGACACTCTAACCTGGGGCGCGATCGACGCGGTCCGGAAGATCGGGAACATCGGCGCGCACATGGAGAAGGACATCAACGTCATCGTAGATGTCGAGCCGAATGAAGCACAGCTTTTGATCGGGCTGATCGAGTTGCTAGTGAAAGACTGGTACATCGCCAAGCATGAGCGTGAAGAACGGCTGAAGACGATCGTGGCGGTGAGCGAAGCGAAGACCGCGACGAAGACCGGGCCGAAGCCATAGGAGCCAAGGAAAATGGCCAGTGATCCGGCCTCGCAACCCTTATGGTTGATCATCCTATCTAGTTCTGCGATCTCCACGGTTATCCTTGCGGCCTTGCAAGGGCTCTACCACCTCCGCTCTCAGCGCAATGAGTACGTGAACGACTACTACAAGACAGTCATCACGCGACGAATCGCGGCATACGAAGAACTCGAAAAAATGATCACGTCACGTTTGAGAGTCACTGTCGTTGGTCCTGACGATCGGCCTTTCTCTCTTCTGTTTGTCCACGAAGTAAAGGATCCCAACCAGGTGCAGAGCCCGCATCTCGCTCTGTTAAGTGTCACAAGCGCATGCGGGTATTGGTTCAGTAACGAACTGGCCGCAAAGCTGGAAGAATTGGAGTCTCTCATCTCTTCCGTAGGTAGTGATGATCTGGCCGCAATCGAGTTCGGCAAGAAAAACTACCAAGCGGTTGAGGCCATCGGTACGGAGCTCCAGAGGTTACTGGCTAGGGACATATTGAAGTTGCATGACGTAAAAGGCTTTTTGCAGAGCAAAGAAAAAACTGATCCACGGTCTCACCCGGTCGTCTTGCCGAAGTAAGGCTATCCGGATTCGTGGCCTGCTCGCTCGGGCTCTCATGCCGGAAAACGCAGCACAATCGCGCTAAGGGCCTCTAGGACGAAAATCACGGTGCTGAGCCCACTTGCCCGCCCGCGCGGCTCAGCGTGGCTTACGCCTGCGCTGCGGCTCTACAATTAATGCAGTGACCACAAAACTGAAGATCGGCTACCGGAAGCTCGAGGAACTGGAATTCCAGTGCTATCACAACGGGCTTCGCCTTCACGAAGATTCCGCCGCGCTTTTCTGGAGGCGCTCGTTTGCATCGGCATTTGCACTTTCAGTCATCTCGGCTGAAGAACTCGGTAAAGGTTTTGCGATTAACGAGATTGTTTTTCAAGCACGCATTGGCGAAGGATTCCACGACCACGATGAGAAATACGTGAGATTGTTGCTGTCCGATCACAAGCTAAAGCAAGGGTGGTTCGTATCATCTCTATTTGGCATTGATGCTCCCAAACAAGTCCTGAAGAATTATCAGAGGATGCAAACTGAAAAAAACAATGCCTTCTACGTTGGCGTGCGAAAGGGAAACCATCAAATCGTACGACCATTTCTAATATCGAAACCTAAGGCACGGAACCAAATTCGTATGGTCAACAACGCACTGATCAAATTCATTCAGGTGAGATTGACTGACCTCGATTATGACGAAGAATGCTACGATCAGGTTTTTCGACGACGACCGCTTCTGAAAAAGTTAAAAGAGATCGCGGCTGCTCTCAGACTACAGTAGCGACTGCCCTTGTAGTGGAATTTGTTGCGACATGGGACGAATGGCAGTTCAGATAGTACTTTTGCTGCTAAGAGCCAGGTTTCAAAGTTTCAAGGTACATCGCGGTTCGGCTCGCCGGGCCTTTGCTGGTTTCCTTGAAACTCTGAAACCTTGAAACTTTGAAACCTTATACACTGCTTCTTCACCCCGTGCTTCCTCAAACTTTATGACCCCGGCGCAGCCCAGTTCGCGAGCCCTGTGTCTTCTCCTGCTTTCGGTCCGGGACATCATTTTCATTTTCCTTTTCTGGTCATTGCTGGCGGGCCCGTTGTCGAATCGGCCGCTGGGCGATGCGGATATCGGCTGGCATATCCGCACCGGCGAGCAGATTCTCGCGACACATTCGCTTCCCCGCACCGACCCATATTCTTCCACCATGCAGGGTCAGCCCTGGTTGGCCTGGGAATGGCTGTACGACCTTCTGCTTGGGATTCTGCATCATGCTTGCGGATTGAATGGAGTGGTCTGGCTTTGCGCCTTGCTGGTAGCCGCGATCTTCGCGATGCTGCTTTCGCAACTGGTGCGGCGCGGCACCGGCCTGCTTTTGGCGGTTGTGCTCATGTTGCTGGCGGAGGCGGCCTCGACGATTCATCTCTATGCCCGTCCGCATATTGTGAGCTGGCTTTTTTCTCTGCTCTGGTTTGTTACTCTGGAAAAATGGGAGCGATGGGAAGGTTGGGAGCACGGACGCCCGTCACGCTGGCTACGCTGGTTCTTTCCCGCCTCGATGTTGCTGTGGGTGAACGTGCATGGCGGATGGCTTTTTGGGATGGCGCTGCTCGGAATCTACTCCTTCGCCGCGTTTGTGGAGAGTCTGGGCGCGCACGATGCGTTGGCCGCGATTCGCGCCGCGCATCGGGCTCGCGGCATGGCTTTTGCCTGGGTAGCCTCGGCAGCGGCGACGCTGGTGAATCCCTATGGCTGGCGGCTGCACGTCCACATCTATCGCTATCTGAGCGATCGCTATCTGATGAACCGCATCGACGAGTTTCGCTCGCCTGATTTTCACGGTTGGGCTCCGCGCTCGTTTGCGATCATCCTGGTGCTTACGCTGATCGCGTTTTGGGGTCAGAGTAGGAAGCTGCGGGTCAGTCACCTGCTGGTCGTGCTGCTGTCGGCTTATACGGGATTCTATTCGTCCCGCAATCTCCCAGTTTCGTCGATGCTGTTGGTGCTGGTGGCGGGGCCCATCCTGTGGGAAAACTTCACTTCGCTGGCGGATAAGGCAGGAACTTGGCGCTGGCTGCGCAATGGCACGGCCCGGATTTCAGACTTCTCCGATCGCATGGGCGCGCAGGAAATGCAGCTTCGCGGACATCTGTGGCCGGTGGTTTCGGTGGCCTTTGCCTTCGCGATTTGTCTGCAAGGCGGATGGCTCGGCTCGCGGCAGCTGATTCATGCGCAGTTTGATCAGCAGAAGATGCCGGTTGCGGCGGTGACTTTCCTGCAGAAGGAAGCTCAGGGGAGGGAACCGAACTCAGACCCAGTTTTCTCGACCGATGCTTGGGGAGGCTACGTCATTTATTGCATGTATCCCGAGCGCAAGGTTGTGGTAGATGACCGTCACGATCTCTACGGCTCGGACCGGATTCGCCAGTACCTGATCCTGACCCAAGCCGAGCCGGGATGGCAGAGCGTGCTCGAAAAGTGGCAGATTCGGACCGCGCTCTTGCCCACTGGGTCGACGCTTGCCAACCTGCTTCGCGAACTTCCCCGAAATTGGCGGGTGGCTTACGAAGACAAGGTTGCCGTGGTGTTTGAGAGGCGTTAGATGTCAGACGGCATCAACTGCGGAGTGGTTCCTGCTCGTGAGCGAGATTGCCTGTGGCTGTTGAAAAACTCTTTTCAGGGAATTTCAACGAAGAAATTCGCTCGTAAGTTATTGAATTTTGGTTTGCAGTTGACGCTGAAATTCACAAAAATTACTATTTTGGTTCCTTTTTCAACAGACACGCCTGGTCGTCAACTGAGAAATGGCCTGGGGTTCCGGCGTCGGAACCGAAAGTAATGTGGACTGATTTGCGCCCATAAACTACGCTTTACAAGCAAAGTTATCGAGCATGGTGGCCCTTCGCTGCAAGTGGAGAAACCCAAGGATGGCGGACGGAACCGACAAAGGAAATCGGTTTAACTGGTGGCTGCCACTATTTGCCGCAATAGGAACCTTTGTTGTGTTTGTCGCAGTGGCGACGTGGACATCGGAGGCGTTCTTCTACGTCCTTCTTGTTGTCCCCCTAGTCAGCCTCGTTCTGGGTGGCTCTTCGGTGATCGCCGCAATCGCCAAGAAGCGCCGCCGCTCGCTGGCGATCCTGTCGATGATGGTTAGCTATTGGGCAATCTCAGCGGTATTAGTAATGAACTATTCCGCGATCCGCACATCCGCAAAATGGCTGATCTGGTCTCGCGAATATAAATCCGAAGTTTTGGCCAAACAAGCATCCTCAAACGGAGAGTTGAAGCATATTGAATGGGACGACTGGGGGTTCCCCGGAGCAGGAGACACCGCGGTGTTTCTTGTTTTCGATCCGGCAGATGCGCTTTCGGCTGCGGCCCGAAGCCATAGGCCCGGCAAATTCGGTGGCCTACCTTGCGAGGTGCCTCTGGTACGTCGTTTGGAGAGCCATTGGTACGCCGTTCAATTTTATACCGATGAATGGTGGGGCCAACGCAATGTACTAGATTGCGGCTCCGGGGCCGCAAGTGCTCAGCAGCAAGCGCCTTCCAAAACCACTGCGGAGGAACCACTTCCAAGGGACCCAATCCCACAAGATACTCCATGCGCTAATCAGCCAAGGTCTCTCAACGAACTGACTGCGTCTTTTGACGAAGGAAGGGCACCCTCGGCACAGGAGGAAGTGGGGGCATGGGTCGAGATCGGATATTTTGATAACGGAATTCCGCCTCACTACCAGAGTCTCAACTGCACGGGCATTATGAGAGGAAAAAAGTTTGAGTTTGCGATGATCGGTGAAAGCTATGCCTATGTGATGGAACTCCACGCAATCGGGTACGAAGGGCAGCGAGTGAGAATGGAACCAAATCACAAGGGTAGTGTGGAGTTTTCCGTTGACCTTCAGGCAGATAATGCTGAGGACGTATACACGTGCCGCCTCACGCCGCGCGGGACACTGGCATGCGTCGATGCCGACCGCGGCTATGAGTTCAAAAGGATGAAGGTAGCGGACAGCCAGCTCTTCAATGGGCTTGAGCCTTAGACGAGTCGCGAGTAGTTGGCGTAACATCGCAATTACACTCACAACCCGACCCCTGTGGGGGTTCTGAGTGTAATCGCCTGTTAACAGAAGTGTGCGCTTTCTCTTCACTTGTCTCATGTGGGAGTGTGAGAAGAGTGGATGGCTACTCAGTCTGCTCCGCTAAGCTTGCCGCCTCGCGCACCATCGCCAGGTTGGCATCGGTCACGGTCAGGATGCCGCAGGGGTAGAGGGCCATTGAATCACGGTCACCGTATTCGTGTACCTGAAGAAGAAAAACATACTGCTGCCCAATTGTTATGGGAAATCGCGTATCTGCGGTATTCATCATTTCTGGATTGTCGACTTCGACGTTTAATGCGTTGTGCAGTCGCGGATTTCTGGGTTTCTTTATCACGCTAACTATTTCGAGGTCTGATAACTGGGGCGACCATCCTTCATAGCTCGGTTGCATCAGAGTAACTGTCTTTGGTCGGGCGACCGCAATCACATCCGCCAAGAGCGCCACATGACTGGATAGTTCCGATGTACACGTCAGGCTTCTGGCGGACGAACGACTGTCCTCAATCGACTGTGCCCAGACGGTCGGCATTAGATCGCGACCTCCGCAGGCGCGGAGACGGGTGAGGCAGCTCAGGTCGAACTGTATCAGTCGCGATTTGTCAGAGCGATTTGCGTCTGGCGAAAACTGTGCCCAGACGACTACGCCAGGGAAAGGACCGCTGTCGGGATTCAATGTTGCGGGATACGTGCCGACAAGGTAGGTGGAGTGCAACAGTGAGTGCTTCAACTTGACGTCGGGCCGATCACGCCCACTCCATCCGCCGCCCGGCGTATTGCCTGCGAGGCCGATCAAGGTGTAATCGTATCCGTCGTTGCCTCCCACTAGCATCGACACTCGAACCGACATGTATCGAAGCTTCTTCTCACCTGTATCGACGAAACACTCAACCATCGCCGGATGGTGTCCGAGCAATGCGAGCACGCGGATTACCATTTCCCTTCGGCGCCCCCGGAGGAAGTACTCGTATAAGTGTTCGGGAGTGGGACTCCGGAGGCGAAGAAAGTAGCGGCAATCTCCCTCGGTGCAGGGCTTACCCTGCCGTTGCAATTCCTCAAAGCCCCATTTGCGGGACACGAGGCGTACCTCTTCTGCACTCGCCTTTTTCAATTCCAATTCACGAACATCCCCCAGCAGTTGTTCCGCCTGCCTCCGAAAACCATACTGCTCAATTCGGAAATAGACTGAAAGACCAGAGAGGAGAATAATCGGGCTCAGGGCAACAACCAGAGCGGCCCTCACAAAAGGTCTCATACTTCAATTGGACACCGCGAGGGAAGGTGTAGTCAGCTATCGTTGGTAACTGCTTTAACTGCGCAGACCTGGCATCTTGGCCGCCAGCGAGCCTCGATTATTGTTGTAATATCCCGTGGGTGTTGAAAAACTCCCTTTTCGTCTCAAACAGCCAAAATTTGGGGATAGAAAATGTCTACCCGACCCGAGAAGATCGATTGTGGGGCTTCCTGACGCGATTTTATTTTTGCGAATTTCGCGGGTAGGAGTTTTTCAACAGCCACTCCCCATTTCACTCATTGACCTCGGGACGAGGGTTCTGAGTGTAAACGCCTGTGGGTGTTGAAAAACTCCCTTTTCGTCTCAAACAGCCAAAATTTGGGGATAGAAAATGTCTACCCGACCCGAGAAGATCGATTGTGGGGCTTCCTGACGCGATTTTATTTTTGCGAATTTCGCGGGTAGGAGTTTTTCAACAGCCACGCCTGATTTCAATAGTTACGAAAGTTAGCTCACTCAGGAATGGTCGCTCGGTGTCAAATCAAGGTATGAGAACCATGCACATGTATGATCCGCCGTATGCGCTCTGGACCATCTGGCGTCAGCTCTCGCTTCTGAATCATGGTCTTGTTCTGATCCTTGGCGCAGTATTCGCTTATTGCCTGTTCTCGACAATTAGGACAATGCTGCGACTCCACTCAGTTTGGAATCACCCGAATCAAGACCGAGCGACTGTCTGTGAGGCGGTAGGCGTGCTTGCCACTCGTTATGCAAGAATGCGACAGGTCATTGGCGCCACGTTCTACCTTTTTGGTTTTGTGCTCTTTCTAGGGCTGGAGAACATAACCAATTTTCTTGATCGTGGAAAGGAGCCTCTCGGAATCTATGTCCTCGACAATTTTTTGCTCCTGTGCGCATTTGCCGCTAATGTCTTCTTCATTTTCCTCGTGCTTCATTTCATTCAGTGGTCTGGGAGTGCTGTGTTGGACTCGCTTTCGAGACGCGTGAGTCTTCATTCCTAGGCGCAAAAATGTTCCCAAGTCCCATCAACTGGCGAAACATCGCGATTTCACTCATTGACCTCGGGACGAGGGTTCTGAGTGTAAACGCCTGTGGGTGTTGAAAAAGTCACGTCGATTAGCAGGATGAGATTCAGCAGAAGCATGGTAGAAGAAAGCATCCGCCCATGCTCTGTTTGATTTCGATCCTCGGAGGCCTGCTGATCATGATGGGGCAACACGACCGTTCTGAAGCACTGTTCTACTACTTCCGCCTGGAAGATCAAGTTCCCGAGAACCATCTGCTGCGGTTGATCGAGGAGCACATCAGCTTTGCTTTCGTGCGCGAACGATTGAAGGACAGCTACAGCGACACGGGCCGTCCGTCGATTGACCCTGAGCTTCTGCTGCGCATCCTGTTGATTGGCTATTTGTATGGCATCACGAGCGAGCGCAAGTTGGTCGAGGAACTGCGCATGCATCTGGCCTGGCGTTGGTTTACCGGCCTCGGGTTTGATCAGGAGATTCCGCACCACTCCACGTTCTCGAAGAATCGGCACGGACGTTTTCAGGAATCGAAACTGTTCGAGCAGTTGTTTGAGGAGATCGTGGCGCGCTGCCTGGAAGCCGGACTGGTGCAAGGCGACAACCTGTCGGTCGATGGCAGTTTCGTCGAGGCCAACGCCAACAAGGGAAGCCGCATTCCGCGCGAGCAGTTAGCCGAAGCGGCGCACGTGAACCAAAGCGTGCGCCAATACCTGGTGGAACTGGAGCAGCAGAACCCAGCCGAAGAGCCAGTGCACGAGCAGGAACTAGTATCCACCACCGATCCGGATGCGACCTATGCGACCAAGGGTGGAACTCCGGCTCGGCTGGGTTACTACGACAATTATCTGGTCGACAATCGCAGTTGCGTGATCGTAGGTGTACAAGCGACGGCCGCCCGCATGAGCCAGGAGACGGTAGCCGCTCAAGACATGATCGCTCGTTTCGCCGAATGGCAGGGACGGGAGCCCGCGTCCGTGGCCGCCGATGCCACGTATGGGAACGGCGAGTTCCTGCAATGGTTAATGGAGCGGGGGATCACACCGTATATGCGCACGCGGGACAGTGCTCTGCGGAAGAACAGTCCGCTCTACGGTCCCGAGCGTTTCACCTTTCTTCCTGAAAGCAACAGTTATCGCTGTCCCACAGGCCAGCAACTCAACTATGGCGGACACAATGCTCGGAACCGCACCCACGTCTATATCGGGACCCGCAAACGTTGTGGGGCGTGCGCACAAAAAGCGCAATGCACCACCTCGCCGTTAAAGTATCTTGCCATCCACATGCATGAGCCGGCCCGGCAACGTGCGCGAGACTTGGCCAACACGCCAGGCTTCGCGAACGCACAACGGGAAAGAAAGAAGGTGGAAGCGCTGTTCGCGGAACTCAAGAATCAGATCGGACTGCGTCGCTTGCGCTTGCGTAGAATGAAGTTCGTTCGCGAGCAGTTCTTCCTGGCAGCGGCGGCACAAAACATTAAGCGACTAGTCCGCTTCCTCAGCCAAGATCCAAGGCCTCCACTCCCCGCAACCACTTAGCTCTCCCACCCTCGCAAGAAACTCCTCCTCGCTACGGTACCCCACCCCACCGACAGTGCTTCCGAGCGACCCTTTTTCAACACCCACGCCTGATAGCGTCAGTCATGGGGCAACCGTCGTGGGCGTAACGCAAAGAATGCCGCCCAGACATCGGGCGGCCCGTCCTGCATAAGATGCGAAACTCTTCAGCTTCTGTTTCAAACTGTCTTGCTCTTCAGTGGAGCTGGATTGCACCTCCGCAGGTGTAGGTCCAGGGTATGCCTGCTGAGCATTTCTTGCCGCCGGTATAAGTGACCGTGGCAATTCGGCTGTTGTTCACTCCCCAGGAGAAACTCCAGTCGGCCGGGAAATTGAGAAGCTCAGAAAAGGTCAGGTCCTTCGTAGTCCAGCGCACAGCCAAGTCCACCGAGCCGTCGTCGTTCCAGCTATCGCCGACTATGTCGCCTAGATCGCTGATGCCCACGGCTTCGGCGTTTGTGAACACACCTTGGGGCAGGGGAAGCATTGTCACCTTCGAGTAAGTTGTTCTTGTCTTGTCGAGCGGCTTCCAGAACGTAGGAAGCCAAATGCTCCAGTCATTTGAAGCGACCATGCCTGCGATCTCCCCGTTATCGTTGATGCCAAACGGGATAGCGAATGGATAGGCCTTGGACGGGCGGAGGGAGATGAGTTTCCCCCAACCTTTTCCGCCAGGGCGTGGGTTCCACAGCGCACCAACGTCGGTGCTGTTACCTCCATTGGCAATGATCTGCCCATAGTCGTTCACACCCCAGACCATCCACGTAAAGTCGGGAAACGCTGCGGTGTCGAGCGCGCGAATTTTCCACTTCGTGACGACCTTCCCGTTCCTCCATTCATTCGATGGCGTCCAGACAACGGGCGCGGCGAACCCCGAATTGGTATCCTGGTCCACGCCGCTCCCGCCCACGATCAGTGTTCCGAGTTTATTTGTGCTGATTGCATAGCTGGAGTTATGGTTTGCGTACCGCGGGTCGCCGGTATCCGCAAGAGTCCCCAAGGGAACCATGCCGGTTTCCTTGGTCCAGGCCACAGCGCGCATGTGCCCGTCCGATGCGATGGAGCCACTGACCACCAGCCCGGTGTTCGAGATGCCGTCAAGCGGCTCTTCACACCCGATGGACTGCTCGCCAGGCAATGTGCCAAGGTCGGTCCATTCCCCGGCAGTCGGCCCGAACAAAGGTACCTCCAGCGTGTGGGTGTAACCCGAACCATCGTTAACATCGCCAAGGCCGGCGATCACGCCGAGGTCATTGATATGCCATGTAGTAACCCAGGTGCCGCCGGTGTAGGTACCCAGTTCCCAAATTTTCTCGTGATCCGGATTGGCCTGAGCATAAAAGCTCCGGCTTACCGTTTGGCCCGGTGTCTTTGAGGTCTGGTTGGCCATTCGATGCGGTCCATGCCTGCCAAATAGTGACCTGGTCGCAGGTTGCTGCGCCCCCGCCGTCGAAACGAAAAACACACCCAGAATGCAGGCGAGAATGCTGATGCGTTTCATGATTTCCTCCATGAATGAAGCGTGTGTGGGACTCCTCACGCGAAGAAAGTGCTTATGGACCCCCTCGCCTCAGGGGTGCTGCATCCCGTGTCGGGAAGAACTCCTCAGAGAGGCGAGAGAATGTACGCTGCGAGTTGCGGGGTTCTAACAGCGAAGCGAGTGATCGAGGATGATGAGCGAGTCGGGGATGTGATGCGCTGCCAGCCCTCTATACCCTGCCCGGCCCAAAGCGTGTTTGGGCGTGGAAAATAAGCTACTCGGAACAATCGGCACAACCTGAAGGGTCGGTGCAGATTTCTGCACCAAGTCACCGGAGAGTGGCGGGGTCATCTCGTAAGGCAGCGACTCAGACTCGTCGTATGCGGTCTCCGGTACATCTTCTGCCGGAACCGCCAGAGACGCACCGAAGGCAAGAAGCACGAAAAGAACGAGAATAGAGGAAGCTTTTCTCATAAAAGATGCGCTTCCTACTAGATTCGGGGACCGCCTCAGCGGGTGTTGCGTCTGAACGGGCGGGACGCCTCTTCGGGGAGGCGAACATGTACAGCCCCGATTATCCTACTTTTCGGCTGCGGCGGCGAAGAAAAATGACGAAGACGGGCTGGAAATCCCCTGTTGAGAACGGGCATGATTGACGTTAAATCCCCTTTACGCTCAAAACCCCGCTCACAGGGTCAGGGGCTTCAACGAGGATCGAGCCCAACCGTGGTTGACGGTCACGGCAAAGGTTTGAAGTGGGCGGATTTGATCCCGAGTTCTTTAAGGGCTTTGTCCAGGGTGCGGACGACTTTAAACAGGGGGCGTTTCGACTCTCCCACGATCTGAAACATGCGGGAAATACCGAACCCGACCGCAGTCGGAGCAATGACCATCCGAGGACGCTTGGCGGGATCCGCCACGGCTGGTTCCTCATTTGCCAGTGCGCGTATGAATTCGTGGGTCACGGCCCACTCGGTGGCTAATGTGTAGTCGGTAATAGCCGCGCTGGCATCGGTCGCGGCCCAGCAGGATTTTGTTCACGGGGTCGAATTCAAAATGTGCACCGCATTGCCGATCACTCCATGTGGGACCCATTTTATCTCAAACATAACTCACGGCTTCACGCTGGACAGTGGTTCTCCAGTCGCTCGCCCGCTGCGCATAAGCCCCCTCCCTCGGCTCCGAGCAAGGGCTGCGGGAAAACAAAAGTGATTGACGGGAACCCCCGATCAGGGTATAAAGCGTGAAAGAGTCCGCAATAAATCGAAAGCCTTGGCAACTTTAATAGAAAGACAACGAAGCATTCGGGCCTTATAAAGGTCGTCCCGCTACAAAAACGAGAGCAGCCGGTCGCACTTCCAGGTTCTTACGCTGGCTCGCGTTGGCGTTATGGATTAACCGGACGCAGATGAATGCGGTCACGCGCACGCGGAACCTAAACCGTAATTCAAAGATTGCACCCAATACCGAATAGGAGGCTTTTCAATGATTAATCGCTTTCACCGTGGTATGCAGCTGAAGCGTGAGTTGATTCGCGCTCTGTTTCTCGTTCTGTCCTGCGGGCTCGTGCTTTCCTGTGTCGCGCAGGCCCAGGTGTACTACTACGTTGCCAAGACGGGCAGTGACTCCAATAGCGGCAGCGCGAGCGCGCCCTGGCTCACCATCGGGCACGCGGCTCTGAAAGCGACGGCGGGTAGCACCGTCTATGTAGGAGTTGGAACCTATAACGAGAGCGTGACGTTCGCCAATTCTGGAACGAGCACGGCTCCCATCATCTTCAATGGACAGGGCGTGGCCATCGTGGATGGCACCGGCGTCTCCTGCTGTGTCTCACCCAGCTTCGCTCAAAGCAACGGCTTCATCGGCACCAACACGCAGGGGCTGTTCAACATCGGCGCCGCGAGTGGGGTAAACTACCTGACCATCGAAGGGTTCACCATCCAAAACTACAAGGTTTCGACCGCCTCGAAAGTTCCCCTCGGAGTCCTTATAGTCGGCAGCGGAACCGGGATTAACTTCCTCAACAACACAGTTAAGAACATCCAAACTACGGCAGGGAAGAGGGGCAACGCTTACGGTATCGGCGTTTTCGGTATCAGTTCCACTCCGCTCAGCTTGACCGTCAGCGGTAACACGGTCACGGGATGCCTGACCGGGCAAAGCGAGACGACTACCTTCAATGGCAACGTGCAAAATTTTGTCGTCTCCAACAACACCATCTATAACAACGACAACATTGGCATGGACGCCATTGGTTTCGAGGGGGTCGGTCCGACGGGTTACGATCAGGCCAAGAACGGAGACGTCTATGGCAACCTCATCTACAACAACAGCGCCTACAAGAACCCCGGGGAGGGTAACTCCTACGATGAGGATGGCCTGTACTGCGACGGCTGCACGGGAGTGACGTTCGAGCGCAACACGCTTTATGGCAACGACCTGAATATCGAAGCCGCCAGCGAAATCTCGGGCCATGTCGCCAGCAACGTGATCATCCGCAACAACCTTTCCTACGCCGCCAATTCGTGCGGGATTTCCGTGGGCGGCTATGCCAAGTCGGGGACGGGTGGAAGCACCAACATCATTATTGTGAACAACAGCCTGTACGATAATGACACGCAGAAAACCGGCAGTGGTGAGTTCCAGATCCAGTACCGCGCCACGGGTATTGTGTTCGAGAACAACATTGTCTATGCCGGCCCGCAGGGGCTGTTCCTCCACGGCTTCGCATCGGGCAGCGGAGTCACCGCCAATTACAACGATTACTACACGACCAGCGCGACCACAACGTTTGAGTTGAACAGGAAAACCTACACCTCCTTCGCAGCCTACCAGTCAGCGACTGGGCAGGATAAGAATTCGGTGTTCGCGAATCCCGACTTCCTCACTCTAACCACTTGCACGTCAACCGTGAAGAGCGGCCCTCCAACTCCGATCACCACCTGCACACCGACGCCGAATTTTGACATTTCGACCAGTTCGCCGGCCCATAACACGGGCAATGCCAGCCTGGGTTCGGCCGATTTCGGCACGGTGGACTTCAACGGCAATCCGCGGGTCAATTCCAGCGGACAAATCAACATGGGAGCCTATGAACAGTAAGTCACAGTAGGTTCATCCCCGGGCACGCGGCCAAGCTGCGTGCCCGCTTTATTTGCCCCACATCCTTGGCACGGCTGTAGGATATTGATCGATGCGTTTCCAGAGTTTCGTGTGTCTCCTGCTCGCCAGCCTGGCGTACGGGCAAGATGTGCCACCGGCTGCGCCTCCCGCCGCCGCGACCGATCGGGCTCCCGAAGTAAAGGTTGGGCCTGACGATGCGGTGATTACGATGAATGGTTTCTGCGCCCATCCTGCTCAGCCGGGCAAGGACTGCAAAACCGTGATCACGCGCGCGCAATTTGAAAAGCTCGCCGAGGCGCTGCAGCCGGGCATGCCGCTGTCTCTTCGTCTGAAAGTGGCGAACTCTTATGCGAGCAATCTGAAAATGTCTGCGGCAGCGGAAAAACGCGGTCTCGACAAGACGCCTGCGTTCGAAGAAGAGCTACGTTTTGCACGCATGCAACTCCTTGCCCAGGACCTGAGCCGCGCGCTGCAGGTGGATGCCGACAACGTCACTGACGCCGATCTCGAGGACTATTACAAGAAGAACGAGTCCTCCTACGAGCAAGCTACGCTGGCGCGGATTTTTGTCCCCCGCGCAAGGCAAATCGTACCCGCGCACGAGGACGATGCTTCGCCGCCGACCGAGGCGCAGCAAAACGCCGCCGAAGGAGCGATGACGAAAGTCGCAGCCGATCTCCGCGCCCGCGCTGTTAACCGGGAAGACCCCGACAAACTGCAGATCGAGGCTTACACGGAAGCTGGATTTCCGCGAACCGCTCCCAATACCAGGATGGAAAAGGTGCGCCGCGCCGCGCTGCCTCTGCACCATGAGACGGTCATGGACCTGAAGCCCGGAGAAATTTCTGAGGTATTCTCCGATCCGGGCGGCGCCCACTTCATCTACAAAATGATCAGCAAGCAGACTTTGACGCTGGAGGATGTGAAAGCGGAGATCCGCAGCGCGATTTCCAGCCAGCGCTATCGCGACAGCATGAAAAGTCTTCAGGGCGACGTCGTCTTTAGCGATGCCTACTTCAATCCCTCTGGAAACCCGGCCACACCGCCGCCGCAAATTCGCAGGGGAAAGAGAAAGACGCCAGCTGCCCAGCCCGACGAAGACCACGACTAAATGGATACGGCAAAGCCGAGCATGATGCCGCGCTGCGAACTCCTTCAGCGTCCGGTAACTGTCGGAAAATCCGACTACACCAACATTGCATATCGCGACGTTAGTTGTCAGGCATTAGTCTGTTCTTCTGGCGTGCCTCCAAGCGATAATCACCACAACTACAGACGTCCACAAACCTCAAATCAACGTCTTTTCCGTACCCCATGATGATGTGGTAGTGCCAAACCTCTGCCGGCTTTACAGAGTCGTCACTGCCACGGGCAGGCGCGGTCTTGATTTCACCGGGAGGACCGTACACGATGTAGATTCGGCCGCGGTCCGTCTCCCAGCCAGGGAGTTCATGGGCGAAGTGCACGTTCGCATACGCGATGCGCCGATAATGCTCTTCCTTACATTCGTTCTCGAGGGTGCCAGGCGTCGGATCGCGGCGTAGCCAGAACGCTTCTATGAAGCGGTCGCGGTCTTCATCTTTGGAGAGCCGCAGGAAGGCTGCTCGCTCTTCTGGTGTGATAATCCAGCGGACGTCCTGATCCAGCCATCGTTGGTACTTGTCGGGTAAATCGGACGAGATCTTGCTGCTACCACTCGTTGCCGGATCGCGATTGCTAGATTGAGCACGGGCAGGCGCAGCAATGCACACTGCAAGCAAGGCAGCCTGAAGAAAGCAGACGATCATTTGAACGTAGGAAGTAATCGACATAAGAACTGGCCTCCTCTAGAAGCGACCCAAACAAGCACAGTCTATGCCTTCAGGAACCCGTACGCGACTTGTCGTGAATCACGTCCACTCTTTGCAACCGGAGCGATTCCACATCATCAGATGTAGTTGAGTTTGGTGCTGGATGCCTGGGAAGTGCTACTTTTGAACGCGCGAGAACTTCCACGTGGTGGTTTTCGAGAGACTAAGAACATATGCGGATCGCAGGAATACGCCGGTGTGCCGAAAGATGTCCGGAGAGCTGCCGATGAAGGCGCAGTGTTTGCCGTTCCAGCAGATTCCGCACAGCACACGTCTCTTCCTCGACTATCTTTCCTACACTCCTTCCGTTCACGAGATGTATCCACGCTCACCGATTTTCTCTGAATGGGTACAAGACGAATCCCAGCGCGTTGTTTACGACGCCGCACGCCGCGGCAAGGTTGCCGGAATTCTTGAGCGGCAGAATCGCGCGTGGGGTGCATCTCCGAAGGCGTTGGCCAATATTGACCGGCTCCGGCGAGGAGCACTCGCGGCGGTTACGGGACAGCAAGTCGGTCTGTTTGGCGGGCCGCTGTTTTCGATTTTCAAGGCGCTGACGGCGGTCAAACTGGCGGAACAGGCGACGGCGGCTGGAGTGGAATGCGTCCCGGTCTTCTGGCTGGCGACCGAGGATCACGATCTGGCCGAGGTCAACCATGTTGCACTGCTTTCCGAGCAGGGACTTCCGGAACGATTTGTGGCGGAAACCTACGAGTTGACGGATGCGCCCGTAGGGACGGTCAAGTTCGGGCCGGAGATCGAGTCTGTAGTCGAACGCGCGGCTGCGCTGCTCGGAGATTCTGAGGTCACCACATGGCTGCGCCAAGCCTATCGTCCGGGAGAAAGCCTTGGTAGTTCGTTTGCGCTGCTGTTTGCCCGGTTGTTTGCGGATTGGGGTGTCATCCTGCTGGATCCCGCAGACAAGGATTTCCACGCTCTTGCAAAGCCCCTGCTCCGCGCGGCTATCGAACGGGCCTCCGAACTCGATGAGGCACTGCTCGGGCGGGGTAAGGCGCTGGAGGAGGCGGGATATCACCAGCAGGTCAAAGTGACCTCTGCTACCACCCTGCTTTTTGAAGTTAAGAATGGAGCGCGCACGGTGGTGCGGCGCCGAAATAATGGTACCAACGGCGGCAACGGCGCTGAGTACATCGTCGGTGAGGAGCGGATCTCTCACCGAGAGTTGCTGGACCGGATTGAACAGGCTCCAGAGAAGTTCAACCCGAATGTCCTGCTTCGTCCGGTGGTACAGGACTACCTGCTGCCGACGCTCGTTTATACCGGCGGAGCGGCCGAAGTCGCGTATTTCGCGCAAGTGGCCGTGGTCTACGAAAAGCTGCTGGGCCGCGTGACGCCGATCGTGCCGCGTTTTTCGGCTACCTTGGTCGAACCGAAGCCTGAGCGTATTTTGACGCGCTACCAACTGGGACTGCCTGATTTGTTCCCTGGCCCGGAAAAAATTCGAGAAGCGATTGCCGCCCGTTCGCTGCCAGCGGATTTACAGGCTCGCTTTTCGGAAGCCTACGCCAGCGTTGACCAGTCGATGGCGGCGCTTCGCGAATCGATCGGCAGACTGGATTCGACCCTCATCGATACCGCTGAAAGCACCCGGACCAGCATGTCGCAGCAAATCAGCCGCCTGCAAGCACGGGTATCACGGGCGGAGGAGCTGCGGAATGAGGTCATCACGCGGCATGCGGACGCGTTGAGCAACGCTTTATTTCCGAACAAGGCGCTGCAGGAGCGCGAAGTTGCCGGAGTGAGCTATGTGGCGCGCTATGGAAGGGAATTGCTGGCGAATATTTATCAGCAGATCCAACCCGACTGCCACGATCATCAGGTGATTTCGCTGTAGCGAAGGGGCTTGTCCGTCTCCCGCCGCGAAAAAGACGCGGCAAGCCGCGTCTCTACAGGAGATTATTTCGACTCGCCTAGAGCCAGATACGCTCCCAGCCCAATCATGACCGCGCCGGTCAGGGTGCGCTGACGGCGGCGGAAGCGCGCCGACTCGCGAATGCGCTGGCCGAGCGGTCCGGCAAGCAGGGTCACGACGATATCGGCCGAAGTGTTGAGCGTCACCGAGAGTGTCCCCAATAGAACAAACTGCAGAAAGACGTGTCCGCTGCCCCGATTTACGAATTGGGGAATGAGAGAAAGAAAAAACAGGGCCGTCTTCGGATTCAACACCTCGGTCATGACTCCTTGCCAGAAGGGGTTTCGTCCGCGGGGTAGGCTGGCGAAAGAAACGCCCTCATTTTTTCTGGCGTCGAGCATCATGCGAATCCCGAGGAAGCAAAGATAGCCTGCGCCGAGATACTTCACCGTGGCAAAGGCCATGGCGGACTTCGCCAGAATGATGGAAATCCCGGCGGCTGCGGCGAACACGTGCATCGTCCCGCCGAAGAATGTGCCGAGCGCAGAAAGCAGGCCTTCGCGGCGTCCGCCCGCCAGAGTGCGGGCGAGCACGTAAAGCATGCCGGGACCGGGAGCGATGGCGAGTAGAATGGCCGCACTCAGGAAAATAAAGAAGCGAGCGGAGTCGAAAACGGTCTGATGAAACATGGTTTTGTGATTGTATCCGCGGCGGGCTAACGCGGCCAGCAACCAGCGCCTAAAGGCGCCTTTCATAACACAACACTGTCGGTATGCCTGAAGGCATACCCTGATACAAGCCTACTTGGACCCCGGGCCGCTAGTTCTTGGTGGGTTCGCCATCACGCAGCACAGCTTGCAATTCTTCGAGAGATTCCACTCGCGGCACTCCCTTGTCGCGGTATGCTCCCGGGACGTCCATCAACATCGCCTGCATGCCTGCGCCCATGGCGCCGAGGTAATCCACGGAATAGACGTCGCCGACATAGAGGCTCTCTTCGGGCGCGGCATTCACGCTCTTCAGGGCCTGGCGAAAGATTTCCGGGTGCGGCTTCTCGTATCCGACGAGTCCGGAGTCGGTAATGGTGTGGAAACAGTGGGCGATACCGCAGCGGTCGAGCACCTCTTCGATTCTGCCATCCGCATTGGAGATGACGGCTATTCGGTAGCGCTCGCCGATCTGGCGCAGTTGTTGGGCGGTGCCGGGACGAATCTGGTCCCAGTTCGCAGAGTTGCGGATGCCTGTGACGAGCTGGTTTCGGATGGGGCCGGCGTCGGCGTCATTCTGGAGCCCGATCTCGGACAGTAACTGCGAGTAGAACATCCACCAGAAGCTGTGGTCGGCGGCGCGGTCGGCGATCATCATGCCATCGAAGCGGTTCTTGGTGCGGCATTCCAGATCACGCAGGTGTTCGGCGTCGGGCACAATGCCACGCTCGGCGAGAGGCGCGTGAATGCGCTCGCGATTGGGGAACAGCAGCGTGTTGCCCACGTCGAAGAAAATGACTTTAACTTTCGAAATCATGACCACCAAACCCACTATAGCGAATCCAGAGTTGTTGTGACCACCGGCAGCTGCCGAGCTTCGCTTGGCTTGGACGGGCGAGGCGCCCGTCCCCACACGAGCCTGTCCCCACACTTGTAGGGAATGAATTAAACTGAAAAATTGACGATGTAGTAAGTGGAATCAGGAGTCATGGCCCAACTGCGAGTTGTTGTTCTGTGGCACCAGCACCAGCCGTTCTACAAAGACCTGGTGACGGGGCAGTACCGCCTGCCCTGGACCCGTCTCCATGCTTTGAAAGACTACTACGGGATGGTGAAGCTGCTGGACGAGTTTCCCCAGGTCCATCAGACATTCAACCTAGTGCCCTCGTTGATCACGCAGATTCAGGACTATGCTTCGGGCGAGGCGCAGGACCCTTTTCTGCAGGTTGCGGGCAAGCCCGCGAAAGACCTGACTCAGGGGGAGCGGCAGTTCGCGCTGCAATATTTATTTCAGGCGAATCCGGTGAATCTGATCGGGCGCTATCCGCGGTACCGCGAGTTGTGGGAGAGATTTCACCTGGCGGGCGGGCTGCCCGAGCGCGCGGAGAAGTTTTTTCAGGCTCAGGATTTCACCGACTTGCAGGTGCTCTCCCAGATTGCCTGGTTCGACGAGTATTTTCTGGCGGAGAAAGACGTTGCGGAACTGGTTCGCAAGGGCCGGAACTATACGCTCGAAGACCAGCGGTTTGTGATCGCGCGCGAGCGCGACCTGCTCGGCCGGGTTCTGCCCGTCCATGCCGAGGCGGCCAAGAAAGGCTTGATCGAGATTTCGACTTCGGCTTTTTATCACCCCATTCTGCCGCTGCTGTGCGACACGCAGATGGGGGCGGTTTCCTCGCCGGGGCTGGCTTTGCCGCAGAACCGCTATCGCCATCCGGAGGATGCTCGCGAGCAAGTGCTGCGCGGACTGGATCTGCACGAAAAGGTGTTTGGGGTGCGGCCGCAAGGGGCGTGGCCGTC
Source organism: uncultured Acidobacteriaceae bacterium (assembly GCA_963752985.1). GTDB lineage: Bacteria > Acidobacteriota > Terriglobia > Terriglobales > Acidobacteriaceae > Acidiflorens. The sequence goes on along the minus strand of CAVWAN010000032.1, from coordinate 99,903 downwards.
AGAGGGCAGCGTTTCCGAGGAGACGTTGGCGATTGCGCACCAACTTGGCGTGCAGTGGATGGCGACCGACGAAGGTGTTCTGGGACGAAGCCTGGGAACAAATTTTTCCAGCAATGGCCATGGTCATCTGGATTCAGAATCGGCGCAGCGGCTGTACACGGTTTATCGCTACGAGAATGCCGATACAAGAATGAATCTGCTTTTCCGCGATCACACCCTTTCCGACCTGATCGGATTTGTATATTCGGGAATGCCGCCGCAAGAGGCTGCCAAAAATCTCATTCAAAAGATTAAAGAATCGGCACAACCTGTTGTTAATAAGGGGAAAGATGCTGTGGTATCGATCATTCTTGACGGCGAAAATGCGTGGGAATACTACCCGAAGTCGGGGCGGGAATTCTTGCGCAGATTCTATGAAGGGTTGCAGAACGATCCGGCGATCGAAGCGGTGACGGTGAGCGAGGCGATTGCGCGCCATAAGAATGTCACCCCTCTGAGATCGCTAGTACCGGGGTCGTGGATCGGCGCGAACTTCAACGTTTGGATTGGAGCGCCGGAAGACAACAAGGCCTGGGACTATCTGTATCACGCGCACAACTTCTATGCCCAGGCGTCGCCGGACGCGACTGAGAAACAACGGAAGCTGGCGTTCGAAGAAATCCTGATCGCCGAGGGCAGCGACTGGAACTGGTGGTACGGACCGGAACACCACTCCGCAAACGACCGCGACTTCGACGAACTCTACCGGAAGCACCTGTCGAATGTTTACCAGGCGCTGGGTGGAACTCCGCCGGACTATCTGGCGCAGCCGATCAGCGGGGGAGTGGCGCGGCCTACGTTCGCGCCGCAGAGCGCCTATATCCATCCCAGGATTTCAGGCGACGTGGTGCGCTACTTCGAATGGCTGGGGGCGGCGTGTTATACGGCGGACCAGCGCTCGGGCTCCATGCACGGCAAACAGTTTCTGACCGATGAAGTGTTTGCCGGGATCGACGAGCAGTATGTGTACGGCCGGTTGGATTTCGCGGGCAAAGTGCCGGAAGGCGCATTCGAAGTGGTAGTCAATCTGGAGTCGTGGGCCAACCATGCGGCCAAACCCCGGCGCGAATTGCGGTTGGATGCGGCCGTGGATGGAAGCCGCTTGCAGTCGTGGAAAGTGACGGAAGGGTCCGGCAAAGCGGTCGCGGATTCGACAGATGCAAGAGACCTGGCGCGGGTGGCGCTGGTGCGGAATTTTGAGTTTCGCCTGCCGCTCACCTGGTTGCTCGCCGCTCCGCTGGCGATTGACAAGGTGCGAGGAGCGGCAAGCTCAGATGTGCTGACCACCCGGCTGCGCCTGCGCTTCAGTTTGTGGCAGAACCATCTGCCAGTAGACGCCTTGCCGCTGGAGGGATGGATCGAGCTGGAGTTGCTGGCGGAAGCAGATATGCTGGCCTTGAGCGGGTGAAAACGCGTGACGAAGCTTCGCTCCGCTGGGCGGACGAATGCGTCCGCCCCTACGCAAACTGCTAACTAGCTATTGGCCGCCGCTGGCGCTGGCCGTTGTCATTGTCATTGTCAGTGGTCGGCTCAGTTCCATCACCAGCTCCGTGCCTGCGGGAAGCATGGCGGAACGGTGCTTGCCGAGCCAGTGTGCGACGGTCACGGTGGCTCCTACGGCTCCGCCAATGAGGAAGCCTTTACCACCGCCTGCCAGACCGCCGATGAGCATTCCGCCTCCGGTGCCCATGCCGATTTCAGTGAGGTCCTTGCCGTCGTGGCCAGACCCTTTGAACTGCCCTTCCTGGTTGACGTCGGTGCCGCGGCCACGGTTGGTGTCAACCAGCGAGGCGTTCAGCATGAACCTGTCTCCATTCGGGAGGACCAGGTTTTCTGGGAAGATGGCGATGGTGGGCTTGCCGGCTATGCGGCGCGGTTCGTTGGCTTTGGTGACCCGGCCCTCGACGGTCGAGCCGATCGGAATCACGGTTTTGCCGTCGATCACCACCGGTTCCGTAACTCTTGCGGAGAACGGATCTCCGGCTTTCGAACTGAAGGTTGCAAGCGTGGTTTCGAGTTTCATCTTGACGGCGGTTCCGGTGGGTAGGGCGGTTTGAGCCCACGCGAAACTTGCAATCAGGATGAGCGACGTCAGCAGAAGTGTTCTTTTCATATTACTTCTTGCCTCCAGAATTCAATTTCGGATCTCTTTCAAAGCCCCAAGAACGTCATCGATCGACGCGCGATCGAGTTGGTTATCCCCGCGATAGATGTAGCGCACCGATCCGCCGCGATCGTCGTCGCGACAAATCACCAGCGTGGCCGGGTGCGCGATGTTGATGGCGTCCGTGCCAAGCGCGTGATGGAGTCCGTAGGCTTTGGTCACGGCCCGATCCTCATCCAGCAGAAAGACGCTGGAGATGGGATTCTTCTCCAGAAACTTTCCCGGCTTCCACACGCCGTCCCGCTTTTCGGCGGCCACGAACGCCAAGGTCATTCCCACAGCTTCAATTTCCTGTCTTCGCGACTCAAACTGAGTCATGCGATTCACGCAGTTTGGTCACCAGGTGCCGCGCAGGAACTCGAGAATCAACGCACCCTGCGCGAGCAGGCCGCCAAGGGTGAATGTGCCATCGCGGTTGGCCGCTCCCAGGGAAAAGTCCGGGGCGCGCGAGCCGACCTCCAAAGTGTCAGTGCGGTTCTTCATGTTCAGGTCGACTTTAAGCGAGGTGGACTTCAGGAGCAATAACGGATGGGGTACGGGGGAGGGGCGGGTCGGCGATTCGATGGGGAGTGTCCTTGCGCACTGACCGGACCCTCCATGTCCGATATAATTTTCAGTTCACCGGCAGGAGACGCGGCAAGCCGCGTCTCTACGATAGGGACGACGTTTCTAAATTCATCAAAAAACAAAGGACGCTCTCATGCCTCTTACCACGATCGTTGAAATCCGCGGACGCCAGGTGCTGGACTCGCGTGGCAATCCAACTGTAGAAGCCGAGGTTTTTCTTGTTGGCGGCGCCAGTGCGCGAGCCATTGTGCCGAGTGGCGCCTCCACCGGCGAGCACGAAGCCGTCGAACTACGCGATGGCGACGCGAAGCAATACAAGGGGAAGGGAGTGCTGAAGGCCGTCGAGAATGTGAATGGCGAGATTGCCGACACGCTCGGCGGCATGGACGCGGCCGACCAGCGTGCGCTCGACGCCAAAATGGTTGAGCTTGACGGTACGCCCAACAAGGGGCGGCTCGGAGCCAATGCCATCCTCGCGGTGTCGATGGCTGCCGCTCGCGCTTCGGCCAGGGCGTTTGAGCTCCCCCTCTACCGTTATCTCGGCGGGGCCGGCGCGAACACGTTGCCGGTGCCGATGATGAACATCCTGAACGGCGGCGCGCACGCCGATAACAACGTCGACTTCCAGGAGTTCATGGTGATGCCGGTGGGAGCGCCGTCGTTTTCCGAGGCGCTGCGCTGGGGCGTGGAAGTCTTCCACACGCTCAAAGGCGTGCTGAAAAAACGCGGCTACAACACGTCGGTCGGCGACGAGGGCGGCTTTGCTCCGTCGGTGAAGTCGAACGTGGAGGCCATTGAAGTCGTGCTGGAAGCGATTCAGCAGGCGGGCTACAAGCCGGGCGAGGAGATTGCGATTGCGCTCGATCCGGCAGCCAGCGAGTTTTATCAGGACGGAAAGTACGTCTTCAAGAAATCCGATAAGTCGGCCAAGAGTTCCGAAGACATGGTTCGCTACTACGCAAAATGGGTGAAAGACTACCCCATCGTGTCGCTCGAAGACGGGCTCTCCGAAAACGACTGGGACGGCTGGGCGCTGCTGACCAAAGAGCTGGGCGGCAAGATTCAGTTGGTAGGGGACGACATCTTTGTCACCAACATCGAGATCTTCGCCAAGGGGATCGAGAAAGGAATTGCCAATTCAATCCTGATCAAACTCAACCAGATTGGCACGGTTAGCGAGACGCTGGACGCGATCGACCTCGGCCGCCGCAACGGATACACGTCCGTGATCTCGCATCGCTCCGGCGAAACCGAAGACACGTTTATTGCCGATCTCGCGGTGGCGACCGGAGTGGGACAGATCAAGACGGGTTCGGCATCACGCACCGACAGAATTGCCAAGTACAACCAGTTGCTGCGGATTGAAGAGGAGTTGGGTGGAGCGGCGCGGTTTTTGGGGGTGAAGGCGCTGAACTATAAGCCGTAATCTAAATATAAGGTAGTGACACCATGAAAATCATCATCAGCAGAAAGGGCAGCGATAGCGAGAATGGCGGCATGGCGAGCCCGATCCTGCCCTGTGGCTGCTTGTGCCCAATTCCAATCCCCTACAAGCGTGGTGGGATAAGCTACTTGAAGATTTGGTTTGGAAAGCAGACCTTACAGGAAATATGTACCCAACTTAATCCTAAGCGAAAGATCGCCGATGAGGTCGCTCATCTCGATCCCGATCTTCGTTTTGAATCTTTGGAAGATCGTCCGAATGGTTGGCAGCCAGCGTTCGGTCAGACCGGATCAGCTGCAGGGCATCTCCACAAGCAGGGGGTTGAGCATGGCGACTTGTTTCTTTTCTTCGGTTGGTTTCGCGAGACCACGGTAGAGAATGGCGAACTAGAGTTTTCCCGAAAGGACGTGCATGGACGACACATCATTTACGGCTGGCTTGAGGTCGAAGAAATTCTCGACGTTAAGAACCAACAACCGAGTGGCGACCTGTTATTTCTTGACCAGCACGCGCACGTCCGTTTTGTAGGGGTCGGGGAAAAAGGTAGGAATCTAATATACGTAGGTTCACGAACGGGCCTCAGAGCAGGTTTGTTCAAGAAAAACGCTGATCGGCTTTCTCTTACGTCGGTGGAAGTACCGCGCTGCATTCGCTCAAAGTGGAAGCTCCCATCAATATTTGAGCCACTTCTATCGGAGGGTGACCTTTCATACCATCGCACGTTGAAGGGAAAAATTGAAAAGCGACCCGACGAAATTGTTTTTCGGTGAGCGAGCATCGGCCAGGAATTTGTGTTTGACGGTGCGAGGTATCCCGGCCCAAAAGGCCACTTTGTCGATCTCATCAAGTCAGCTGCGAACGAGAAAACTTCTTGTCAGCACTCATTTTAGAGTCGCCTTTTGTCTACTTGACTTAGTCCATGACTTAGCTATAATAAACTGATGGAAGTCAATATTCACGAGGCCAAAACCCACCTTTCGCGCCTGCTGGAGCGGGTCGCCATGGGCGAGGAGGTCATCATCGCCAAGGCCGGAACGCCTGTGGCCAAACTGGTGCCCGTAGATGTTCGCCGGAAGAGGCGAGTGCTCGGATCGGCCAAGGGAGAGTTCACTGTGCCTGACGATTTCAACGATCCGCTGCCCAAGGAGATCGAGGATCTCTTCTACGAATGAAGGCCATTCTCGATACCCACACATTCTTGTGGGCAATTGCAGAGGAAGGGAAGCTTTCTCGCCGGGCGCAACAGATCTATACCGGTCCGAATGATCTCTGGCTAAGTGTTGCCAGCGTGTGGGAAATTTTGATCAAAGCGCGTGCCGGCAGGCTTCCGTTACCCGAGCCCGCCGGACCGTATCTCGTCAAGAAGCTGGCCAAGGACGGGATCGAAGTTCTGCCCATCACGCTGGATCATGTGCTCAAGACCGAAAGCTTGCCGATGCACCACCGCGACCCGTTCGATCGCCTGCTAATCGCGCAGAGTATCGAAGAAGGATGGCCAATCATCACCGCCGATCCGTGGTTCGAGCGCTATCCGGTTGATGTTATCTGGTAATTTGGCGAAGCTAGAACCCCATCGTATCGTCTGCCGAAGGCCCGTAAGTCGACGGCACCGGCTTTTCATTCAATCGCAGATAGACGCCGAGTTGGGCGCGGTGATGCACCACGTGATTGAGGAACATTTGCCGGTACGCGAGAAAGCGCGACCCGCTGAAGATAAGCTTGCCCCCGAGGCTCAGCTTCCACGGCTGTGTCCATGCCTCATCGGGAGTGTTCTTGAGCGCGGTGCGAGCTTTGGCTGCGCCTTCATCGAACGCCTTGACCAGTTGCTCTGTTGACTCAAAAGGCATGCGCGGGATGCTTGCAGTGGAGAAATCCAGCTCTGGAGTAGTCAGCACTGTCACCCCGAAACCCGCCAGTTGCGCGACGTGCGGCGCCAACTTGCCGAGTGGCATGGATTTGGGATGAGGCGCAAAGTCCTTCTTGTTCACCGGAACGCGTTCCAGGGCGGTGCGCGTTTTTTTCATTTCTTCATCGAATTCGACCAGAAGCAGTTCATTGATGTGCATTGTTTATCCTCAGGAATGATTTCTGCAACAGTATAAGATGTGTGGCCGCTGGGAGAGATTCAGCCTTATCCGCGCCCGATTTGAAAAGCTGCGTGCCCTCCTATAGATTCTTCTTTTGCCCTTTTCTCAGCGTCTCCATGCCTCCGTGGTGGATTTTCTCGGAAGCGAAAAGCCAACAGCTAAAAGCCAGGAGCTAAGAGCTGATTTATGCCTCGTCCGAAACCTCTCGTCCTTATCATTCTCGACGGCTGGGGATACCGCGCCGAAACCAAAGGCAACGCCATCGCACTCGCGCGCAAGCCGAACTACGACCGGCTGCTGCGCGAGTATCCGAACACGTTGATTCACACCAGCGGGCCGTTCGTCGGCCTGCCGGAAGGGCAGATGGGCAACAGTGAAGTCGGCCATCTGAACATCGGCGCCGGGCGCATTGTCCACATGGACATCACGCGCCTCGACCTGATGATCCTGAACGGCGAGTTCTTCTCGCATCCGGTGCTCGTCGCCGCCATGAAGAACGCGCGCGCCAGCGGCCGCAAGCTGCACCTGTTCGGCCTGCTATCGGATGGCGGCGTGCATTCCCGCCAGGAGCATCTGTACGCGCTCCTGAAAATGGCCAAGCAGCAGGGAGTCGATCGCGTCTTCGTACACGCTTTCATGGATGGCCGCGACACACTGCCGACCAATGGCGCCGGCTACATCGAGCAACTGCAGCAGAAGATGCGCGAGTACAGCTCCGGCAAGATTGCGACCGTCAACGGCCGCTACTACGCCATGGACCGCGACCGGCGCTGGGAGCGCATCGCCAAAGCCTATAGCGCGATGGTAGAGGCCAAGGCCGAGGGCGGCACTTACGTCGACGCCGTGCAAGGAATGAAAGAGTCCTACAACAAGGGCGTGACCGACGAGTTCGTGGTTCCGTTCGTTTGCACGGATGCGCGCGGTGAACCGCTGGCTAAGATCGGCGACGACGATTCCTGTATTTGTTTTAATTTTCGCGCCGACCGCGTGCGCCAGATGACGCGCGCTCTGTGCCGCAACAGCGGGCTGAACGAGAAAGGTGGGAGCGATTTGCCGGGTGCGGCTGAACTCGATGCGACCATCCCGCGCGATCGCGTGCCGAAGGATCTGAAGTACGTGTGCATGACGCGTTACGACAAGAATTTCGCCTTGCCGGTTGTGATTCCGCCGGAGTCCATGGCGAACATTCTGGCGAACGTGATGGGCGGGCTGAACATGCGCAACCTGCGCGTGGCCGAGACAGAGAAATATGCGCACGTGACATATTTTTTCAATGGCGGCGTGGAACAGCCTTTCCCGGGAGAAGAACGTGTGCTGGTGCAGTCACCGAAGGTCGCAACTTACGACCTGAAACCGGAGATGAGCGCTGCCGGCGTTGCCGCAGCGGTGGTCAAAGCGACGAACGACGGCACGTTTGACGTGATCATCGTCAACTTCGCCAATGCCGATATGGTCGGGCACTCAGGCAAGATCGAGCCCACCATTAAGGCGGTCGAGACGGTCGATGCCTGCCTGGGCGAGATTGAAAAAGCCGTCCGCGCTAAAGGTGGGGCGATGCTGATCACCGCCGACCACGGTAACGCTGAGATGATGATCGACCCTGTATCCGGCGGCCCGCATACAGCGCATACGACGAACCCTGTGCCGTTTATCGTGATGGCGGAAGATGCGAAGCAATTCACGCTCAAGCCAAATGGCTCGCTTAGGGATATCTCGCCGACGATTTTGGGAATGCTCGGCATTACCGAACCGAAGGAGATGACCGGCACAGACCTGCGGGTCAAAACTCCTCAGATCACCCGATGACCCGTTCACCCGATCACCCGATCCGCAAGCTTCTGATTTGTGTGCGCCATCCTTTTGACCAGTGGAACGCTCCATCCTGGTTTGCGGAGCGCTTGCGGCGCGAGTTCCCGCAAATCGAAGTCGTTCACCTTCCCGACTACAAGCGCATGGATGAAGAGATCGTCGACGCTGAAATGCTGGTCGCCTGGTCGATCCGCAAAGAGCAGATCGCGGCTGCTAAGAAGCTGCAATGGATTCACTCTCCGGCGGCAGCGGTTCATCAGTTGATCTTTCCCGAACTCGTCAACAGCGACATCATTCTCACCAACGCGCGTGAAGTGCACGGGCCGGTGGTGGCCGAGCACGTGATCGCGCTCATCTTTGCCCTGGCCAAGAAAATTCCGGGCTCGGTGCGCCTGCAGGAGAAGCACGTTTGGGGGCAGCAAATCCTGTGGGACGAACTGCCTCGCGTGCGTGAGGTCGGGGGCGCAACTCTCGGCATGGTGGGCCTCGGCAGCATCGGACGGCCGGTGGTGAAGAGCGCGAAAGCTCTGGGCATGCGGGTCATCGCGGTGCGGGAACATCCGGAGAAGGGAAGTGAAGGCGCGGATGCCGTGTTCGGGCCGGCGCAAATCGACGAAGTTTTCCGGCAGGCCGATTACATCGTGCTGGCGGTACCGGTTACAGCCAGCACCAAGGCCATCGCCAACACCGAACGCCTGGCGCTCATGAAACCCGATACGTGTTTGATCAACGTCGGTCGCGGCCAACTCGTGGACGAAACCGCGCTCGCCGCCGCTCTTCGTGAAAAGAAAATTGGCGGCGCTGCGCTCGATGTTTTTCCGAAAGAGCCGCTGGCTGCCGATTCTCCGCTGTGGGACGTGCCCAATCTGCTGATCACTCCGCACACGGCGGCGCTGACCGACAAATTGTGGGAGCGGCATTACGCGTTGTTCTCCGAAAACCTGCGGCGTTATCTGAATGGTCAGCCGCTGCTGGCGGTGGTGGACAAGCGCAAGGGATATTAGTAAGTCGGACTGGCTCGCCTACGCATCCAAGTTTTCTACTGGACAGTGCAAGAGGTGTGGGGTCTAATGCTGGCCATGCAGACCCTCGGGATATCCTATTCCACGCCACGTGGCGAGAGCCGCCTCAAGAGCCTTTTTTGGCCGTCAATTGAAAGCGGCACCGACGTCGAGTTTCTTGCTGTCCAAGGTTATTGGGTCTGTACGGTAGTGGCCGCGTTGTCGTTTGTTGTCTTGTTTATGACAGGTCATCCGATCTTAGCGGTGTTTACTTCATTGTTTTTCTACTTAGGGGGTATCGGTGTTCGCGAGCACAGCCGCTATGCAGCGACTGTTGTCTTTGCTTATTACACAATTGATACGCTGGCGTCCTTAGCGTCGTTGGTGTCCTTGCGGTTATTCGCGGTCTCACCCGGGGGCACCGTGCTGCGGGTAATCGTAACCGCCCTGCTTCTTTCGAATCTGCGCGCTACCTGGATCGCGGCGCATTGGCAAAGTGGCGCGGACGAAGCTGCTCTGCCTCTCCGTCTCGACGATACTTGGATGGATAAGTTTGCTAACAAATGGCCGACTTGGCTATGGCCCAAGATTAGAGTGGTGTACTACATTTCGTCGATGGGCTGGTTGCTGTTGGTTAGCTTCGGTCTGGTGGCAATAGTGCTTGGCCGAGCTCGGGGATGACTGCCGGATACCGTCTCAGCGCGTATCCACGCCAAATCCCAAAATCGCATTCACTTCAACCGGCTCATTTCCTCGAAATGCCGGACGGAATTTCCAGCTGTGTAGAGCTACCAGAATCTTTGAGGTACTTTCGGCAGCGCCGGGCTCGAGTACCTTCAAGTCTTTCAGCGCTCCGGAGCGGTCGAGGATGCAGGCGAATACCACGCGAGTCGTGCGCAGTCCCTGGGGCAGGTCGATGCGCATGGGCTCAGGGGCAGTGAGGTCTTCGCGGTAAGGGTGCGCAACGGAGGCGGCATCGGCATATTGCATCACTGCCGTTCCGAGCGACGTTTCGATGTAGATGGAGTAGTTGTCGCCCTTCAACTGGCCGTAGCGATTGAAAACGCCGCCGGAGCTGGAGGTCGCCTTTACCGTGTAGCCTGGTCCTCCGTGTGCCTTGGTGGAAGAGCGGCCGGGGCCAGTCGCTGCTGCGTCGCCAGGAGTTCCGAAGCTGGGCAGATTGATGGTCGTCGTGCCTCCTTGCACGGAAACGCCGGGCACGGCGGGCGTGCCGGTGGTACCGGTTCCTGAGCCTCCGGGGCCTGGATAGGGGGAGATTCCTCCGCGGGCGTTGGGATCGGAGCCTCGGCCTGTGCCTTCTTTGCCCGCTCCGGAACCTTCTCCTTGTAACCCGCTGCCGGAGCCGTTGCCTTTGCCAATGCCTGCTCCTCCTCCGCTGCCTCCGAGGCCGTTCTTAGCTGTGCCACTAGGCGACATGGCGAGCGCTCCTCCAGCGGCGTTCGGCAGTCCAGCTTTGGTTCCGGGTTGGCTGGAGATGACGACTCCGTTTGCTCCGGGGTTTCCTCCGGCGCTTCGCGGTGGAGCTACCGAAGAACCGACGTCGAGCGGACCACCTGATCCTGTTCCCTTGTTGCCGCTCCCTCGGCTTGAGAGGGCTTTGTCTCCGCCCAAGCCTGGTGGCGGCGGTACGACGTTGGCGCTTCCCAGCATTGACCCTGCGGATTGGGCTGTGGATCGACCTGAGCCGTTTCCGCTGCCGATGCTGGCTGGAGGCGGTACCACCTGCGGCGTAATCGGGGCTGCTCCGGACCTTGCCAGTGAACCTCCTCCGGACGCGGTTGGTGGCGGAGGCACGGGCTTGGCTCGCAAGTCGCCTGTGTTGGAGCTTCCCCAACTGTTGAGATCACGGCTGACCTGCGATGGTGGTGGCGCAATCACGACAGGAGCGGGCAACGACAACTTGGGTGTGGACGACACATCGCGCTGGGGTGCGGAAACTGGGGGCGCAACTACATCGACGGTTTGGGTTGTCGGGACGCGGGAACTAGCCAGGTCGCGCTGTTCGTCTCGCGGAGCCGGCGCGACGACGGTAGGCGCTAGCGGATTTGCGCTTTGCATTCTGTCTCGCGAGACATTGGGCGCTGGTGGAACGATGGACGTGTTCAAGGTTGGCGAGGTGCGCGTGCTGGCGTGAGTCACTTCGGGCGCGGGCGGGACGACGTTGGCTGTCAGTGCGTTTGGATTCCGCCTCGCCGACGAATTCAGTTCCGGCGCGGGCTGCACCACGCTCAGCGCTGGCAGAGTTGGCGCGGTGAGAGTAGAACGCAATCCTTCAGCGGGCGGAGGTCCGGGATTCGCTTTGAAGGCGAGCAGATTGGCGACCGCGGAATCGGAATGCGGCAGATTGATCTTGGGAGCGTCTACAACTTTCTCGCTCGGCTTGTCGCCGCGCGCTACGCGGATGGTCTGCGTGCGATGGTGAGCCTGCTGACCTCCGGCGCGTCCCGACTTGCCAGCTTGCGCTCCACCTCGATCCTGAGTCTGCGGCAGTTCGTCTCCGGAGTAATAGATGACGTCCCAGTGCAGGCGCGTGGGAGCGGGTGGGATCTGAAGACTCTCAAAGCGTGCGGGGAGCACGATGATCGCGATCAGCAGCAGGCACTCGAGCAGCCAACTGGCGAGCATGCCGCGATACGGGAAGATGCCAATGGGAGCTTCTCCGGCCAAGGCTTTCGGAGAGCGGGAGAGCGCTGGACCGAACGCGGTCTTGAACTCTTCCCATCGCGACGACCATTCCACCAGCAGGCGCGGCGGTTCGGGCCACTGCGTGTCGACTTCGGGAATGGTGGCAACTTCGGACATTATTTCGGACTACATTCCGGACTATATTCCTGACTATGTTTTGGATGCGTTTGTTTCTGGGGGATTCGTATTAGTGTAGTTTGCCAGAAGGGGCTCTGATTTTCCTGGGGAGTTGATGTTTTTTTCAGTTCCTGGGAGAGTTCGAAGCGATTTGTTTACTAGTTGGTACCCCTACCACCATCCACCATGTCTTTTGGAATCATTGACTTATGGGGAATTCTCTTCGGAAGAGCCTGGACATGAAGACGTCAGAAAAATAGACGAGAGGGTGCCCCGCCCAAGCTCCGCTTGGGCGGGCCCGTATCATCACAAACCAAGAAAGCGGTCATCACAGACGAGGAAGCGTCCCAGGGGTAGGTTGTCACCATGCCCTGGGGATTGCGGCGTTTCCAGGAAACCGGCCAGCTACACTTCCTCACCTTCAGCTGTTACAAGCGACGGCCAAACTTCGCCAACGCTCCCTCCCGGACGCGTCGTCCCGGACTAGGTTCGAGACTTCTCTCGAACAGGCACGACACCGCTACGGACTCTGCGTGTACGGCTATGTCGTGATGCCCGAGCATATCCACATGTTGGTAAACGAACCGGAGCAAGGCTCGCTGTCGCAAGTCATGCAGTCGCTCAAGCAGTCGGTCGCTCGGACATTAGCTTTACGAGCAGCCGACCCGTTCTGGCAGGCTCGATATTACGACTTCAACCTATGGAGCGAGCACAAGTTTGTAGAGAAGCTCCGCTACATTCACCGGAATCCGGTAATGCGCGGATTAGTTGCGCGTCCTGAAGATTGGCTCTGGAGCAGCTTCCGTCACTATGCAGAGGGCGCGGTCGGTCGAGTAGAAATCGAGTCGCAGTGGACCGCGCGGCGGCGAGAGCAGGCAGGTATCTTTCCAATAGCACGGAAGCATCCGGCCGCTTAGCGGGCCCGCCCAAGCGGAGCTTGGACGGGGCACCCTCGTGTGTTCCATCGATCGCGCTGGCCCGGGCCACCCGCCCAGCCTTGGTACGTGTAGGGCGGACACTCTTGTCCGCCGCCCTTGACCTTGGGGTTGATTTTGATTCGCCTGATTAGATAACCGTGTCACTCGGGGTGCCCCTCGATAAGAGCGAAGGCGCTGTCAAGGACAAAAGTATCCTGGGCGGCGCCAGAGCACCGCTTGCATTGCCAGAGAGGTTGAGGACCAAGACTCTGGAAATCTCACGCTGAATCACCCTGCGGTGGACTCGTCGTTCCACCAACCATCGATTCGGCCTTAACATCAACCATGATTCTTCTATGCGAACATCCCGTCGCTTACGGGATGCGAGAGCGCCCAATCAGTCCTTCGGTCTAGCTCGCGCCGACCAGGGGCACCCGCGGGCTGCTCTCGATACGAACGACCTCCGGATACGGCTTTTGCGTGCGCAGCATCCAGTACAGTCGTACCGCCAACTTGCGCGCCGCCGCCACCTTGGCCACCGCTTTCGGCTTCTGATGACAGCGATGCAAATATTCCTTGCGAAACTGCGGATCCAGTCGCACCGTGGTCGTCGCCGCTTCCACCAGCAACATCCGCAACATGCGATTGCCTTGCTTCGAGATCGCACCCAGATGTTGCCGTCCGCCCGAAGAGTGCTCGCGCGGAATCAGTCCCAAGTAACTCGCCACCTGCTTGCCTCGCGGAAAGCGCCGGACATCGCCCATGGTCAGCACATAAGCCAACGCCGTGATCGGTCCCACTCCCGGTTGGGTTTGTAGCAGGAGCGCCATTTTGTCTCGTTGCGCTTCTGCCTTTACCGCCTCGTCGAGCGGTTCGATCTGCTGGTCGAGCATCGCCAGCAGCCCGAGTAAGTCGTCTCTTCGACGCCCCGCCCACGCCTTCAACGGCAACTCGCGCAGCACCTGCTGTCCCGCCTTCGTCCACAGCTTGTGCTGACGCTGCACTCCTTTATTCAGGCAAAGATGTTGCAGTTCATTCTTCACCCGCGCCCGAATGATCACCAGCTTGTAGCGATGCAACAATAACTGCCGCAGATCGCGCACCGCACTCGACGGCATCCAGATGCGCGGAAACCGCCCTTCCAGCAGCAGCTTCAGAATGTGCGCCGCATCTCGCCGGTCCGTCTTTTGCTGCCGCACATAACTCGCCCGGATCTGCGCTGCATCCCCTACCCACAACTCGTGACCGAGTTCAGCCAGCAGATCCACCAGCCAGTGGCAGTTCCCGGTTGCTTCCATGCCGATTAACGCCGGCGCTGGCACTTGCCGATAGAACCGCTCGGCATCGCCCGAGACCTGCACCAACTTCTGTTCCCCGGTCTCTCCTGTCTCCGTGTCCAGCCAGCTCACTTGTTGCCAGCTGGGATGGAAATCACACCCTATAATCATCATGCGAAGACTCCTTTCTCCCCAGCGTCTTTGGTCCTCAAATCAAGACTACCGGGTCGAATCGAGCCTTCGCTCTTATCCAATCAATCCTAACGTCGCGTTGTTTTGCGACGTTAGGGTGGGATTCCACGGACCTGGGCCACCCGCCAGACAACTCACAGCGGGAGCGCCTCCGCCTCTTTTCCCGCCGCCAAGGACGTAAAACCCTCCGATCTTCTATTGTGATAGTTGTTCCAAAAGGTCTTGGTTATTAATTCGTCATTCGTCTGCAGTCGGACGACAGATCCAGTCAACTGCTCGACTAGCTTCAAGAAACCCGCGCGGTTCGGATGATGTTCAATCCGATACCGCATCTTGTTGTTGAAGATCCTATAAAGTAATTCAGATACCTGATCCGGATCGTCGGAAACTATGGCACCAACTGCAACCCCGGTGCGGAAATCGATCAACCGCGCTAGTGGGTGAACTTCCTTATAGAAATTCGTCTTTTTCCCGTGGTCGCAGAAGAAGACGACGGGTTTCCCCAAACTTAACGCCATCGCTGCTTCTGCATCCTTGCCATAGCTCTCTTTTTCCCCTTCACAATAAACCAACACCTTCGCACACTTGACCATCAAACACTCGATGATTCCTTTGTCTTCGTGTCCTTTCGCTGCGCTCAGCGTCGGGTCGAAATAACGTAGGTGCAACGGGCCCAGCACCTTGTTGTTGAAAATCTTGGCGGTGGCGTCCGCCATATCCCGGAAGTTTTTGCGGCTTCTCATGCTCGTGGCCACGTAAACATCGAGGTCATTGACCATCGACAAGTAGTATTCGGTGTTTTCAATCGCCTTCTTTCTCGCATCCAGGAACTTGCTGACTACCGCGTCAAACTTGCCCCTAATATCGCCCTTCGACGTAATAACATCGTCTGAAACATCGTCATATGACAGCAGCAGTTGCTCCTCAGTTGAAGCGTCGGCAACAAAATTCTTGAGTAGAGTCCTAAACTGAATCTCCTGCCCGCCGCCTGTAGCATGCTTTTCCCAAGCTGATTCCAGCATTTGCAAAGCCGCTTCTCGCGTCTCTGGTACCTCACCAAATGTCTTGCACGCCATCTCAGAGATCAGATACCGATCATCACGACCGATCGGGTTCAACGGAAGAGATGGGCCGCGGGCAGCTATTGCAGCCGTGTCGAATCGTTTGAGACGGAAGAACCGGGAAATCTCTTCAAACGAAAAGGAACGTAATGAGAGGAAGGCCGCCTTGACATTTCCATAAAACAAAAGTCCGTCGACGAACAGCCGATATAAGCCCCAATACAGGTGATCCGAGCTAACTATCACTTGATCGTCACCCTTTATCCATTCAGCCTTGAAGTCCCCCACCGTAGTTACGTCGTAGGGGTGTTCAGGGATCACCCGCCAATAGTATTGAAAGAACCCATCAGAAATACTTGCGATCTTAGATACAACAAGCAACTGGTTGAGCTGAACCTTAGTTATCGGCTGTGTCTGAATCTTGTCGAGGCGATCAAGAACGAGTTTATGGGGGTTTTTCGAGAGCCAAGCGCCGAGACCAAGTTCCGTCCCAAACGAGAGTCCGTTGAACTTCGCTATTAGATTATCCCTCTGGCCAGACATGATCTGCTCCGGATTACGCGAGATGGGTCGATGGGGAATTGTAACGCTGATGTCTAGCATCAGGTTAGAACTATCTCGCGACGGACGGGTGAGCCACCCGGCGCGGTGTATGTTGGGCGGAGAATGTGGAGAAACCTGGGGACAGACGAGACGTTCACCAATTTGTGCGAATTAGAACCTGGGGTACGTCTCGTCTGTCCCCAGGTTTCCCCATGTTTCTCTTAGTTCTTCGCCTTTGCCCCACGCAGAATCTTCATGTAGGACTTATCGGAAGCGCGATTTTCCCATGCACCCTTGATGAAGTCGCGGAGATTGGGCAAGTCCTTCTCAATCGTTGTAGCCCAGAGATTGGGATTGTATTCGAACACCCGCAACATATTATCCACGTCGAAAAGAGGACCGGTTCCTTGGGCTTTGATCAGAACTACTGGCTTGTCTTCTGCCATCCGCATTCCGAGCTCAAACATCACGTTGGGGTTGTGTTCAGTCAGATCGGCAATCACTAAATCCGCTTCCAACAAGTCGTTGACGATGGTGGACTGGATCAGGTCGCTCCCTTGTCTATTGGCCGTCTTGACAGTGAACTTTGAGTCCTTGGCTGCCGGAGTAATTAAACTGCGAAGGACCTCCTGAAAGAAACCGAGAGAATGCTTTTGGTCGCGCTCTACAAATGGCATGATCACAAACGCCTTCAGCGCGGAGCCGCCAGCTTCAGCCAAGGTTACCGTGCCCGGAGTGGGTGCGGCTGGAGTTGTTGAGCCCGTGGTCTCCGCTTCAACCGCAGGAGCGCCGGAAGTAATTCCGAGGTACTGGCAATTCTCGCGAAACAATTTGGAAAAGTCTTCATGGGTCTCGGGAAGCAGGCTGAATTCTTTCTCCAACGTATTTCCCAGATACTTCATTTCAGGCAAATTGCTACCTTTGTAGTACTCAAGAACGCGCTTGAACACGTCTACGTTCAGAAAGGCTTTGATTTTCAACTGATGTTCGACTTCAGAGTTAGGCGCGTAAACGATGTTCCGGCCCAAATCCGCGAGACTGATGGAGTCTGTGTCCCGCGTTCCTATGGTCAAACCGTAATCGCGAGATGCGGTAGTCAGATAGAAGAAAGCATTTCCTCCGACTCCAGAACCTATCGCCTTACGAAGTTCATCAGGCTCCCAAGGGTTTCCGCCGTGAAGTTCCTTGATCGCGGTTGGGAGTCTCAGGGCTTGTTCGAGCGTGTATCGTGGAAATATCCACTTTACCTTTTTCGGTTTTGCCATCTCATCAATTCTCCGCCCACATATTACTGCAAACGAGCGCCGCGCATTGTGACGTTGAGCACATCAGATCAAGTTTCGCTGTGTGTTCGCCTTCATGTTACACTAACCGTGACGGAGTCTTGGAATGAGTTGGCCACGAGATAGATACATCGGACCCGGCGGTGGTCTTTACATCGGACCGGGTGGCGGCATGTACATAGGTCCCGGCGGCGGGGCATGCATCGGACCGGGCGGTGGAATGTACATAGGACCCGGTGGCGGAATGTACACCGGTCCAGGCGGTGGTCTTTATACTGGGCCCGGTGGGGGGCTCTACACTGGACCGGGTGGTGGGCTGTATCCGGGGCCCGGCGGTGGTCTCTACATCGGACCCGGCGGTGGTCTCTACATCGGACCCGGTGGCGGGTTGTACATAGGACCCTGTGATGAGCCGTACCACAGCAATCAACCTCCCAGAGAAGCTCTGTTGGGGTATCTAGCGAAGCACCGAATGCACAGCATTATTCGGTTGCTGGAGTGCGCAGGATTTTAGGTGGGCAGGCGGGTGGCCCACACAAGCCCGGTCTTGGCTTGAGTGGGTTAGTTCGAGGCGTAAAATTAGGATAATGACCCAAGAGGTTACCGAACTTCTAAAGAAAGCCCTGGCTCTCCCGCCCGAAGCCCGCGCGGCGCTCGCCGGTTCGCTGCTCGAAAGTCTTGATGAGATCGTGGACGCCACGGCGGAACAAGAATGGAGCCGCGAAATCGCCCGCCGCATCGAAGAGCTCGATTCCGGCAAAGTGAAGCCTATTCCGTGGGAGGAAGCGCGCCGCCAAATCTCAGCTCTCCGCAATGGCCGCTAATTCCCCGAGCGAACCGTTTTCTCCATTCGCGGCGAACCTTGTGTATAATCCGCCGATGCAAGCAATACCCTGGAGCACAATTGCGCTCGGGTCGCTGTTGCTCATCGCGGCCCGCTCAACAGGAGGACAGGAAGTGAAATCTCCGCAACCTGAAAAATCGAAGCCGCCCGTCAAAACGGAGCAGCGCGGACGCATTATCGGAATCGGCGGTGTCTTCTTCAAATCCGCTAATCGCGATCAGATGCGCGAATGGTATTCGAAGCATCTTGGACTGGCTGACAAAGGCCAAGGCGTGATGCTTCCGTGGCGCGAACACGACGACCCGCAAAAGGAACACGTTACCGTTTGGACGGTTTTTCCCAACTCCTCTAAGTATTTCGATCCCAGCCCCGCACCGTTCATGATCAACTACATCGTGGACGATATGGATGCTTTGCTCGACCGCTTAAAGCAAGAGGGAGTAAAGATCGACCCCAAACGAATGGATGAATCCTACGGTCGCTTTGCCTGGATCTATGACCTCGACGGGAATAAGATTGAGCTCTGGCAGCCGCTGCCCGCAAAGCCCTAGCAGGCTGCGGAAAAACTCAGGTTCGTATCAGGGTATCGCTTTAGCGATACCGTAAGCGCTTTGAATTCAGATGCCCCTTTAGGGGCTGGGCGTCGAACGGCGACTTTTTCCGCAGCCTGCTAAGGGCCTTCCTCGTACGCGTCGCTCCAGAACCGCTAAAGTATTTATTTCTCAAAGACCTAGCGGGAAATGAGAGGCAAAAAACACCGAAAAGTCAAGCTAACTTATTGATTTATAAATACCTTACCGATAAGTCCTTATTCCTCAAAGACCTGGCGGTAGAGCCCTAGCCAAGTCATTGATTCTAAAAGACCGAGACCAGGGGGGAGAAGCCTGGGTCGTTCCCGACCAGACAGTGTCACCTCAGCGGCTAAAGCCGGATTCAGAACCAAGCAGCTACCGCAGCGCTGAAGCGCTGCGCCACCCAAAATCAAGCCCGAGATTGAGTTTTTCCGCAAGCCTGTGAAGCCGTTGCCGCCCAGATCCAATAAGAACGCGTGCTATAGCCCCTGAGGGAGCGATTTGGCGCTCGTGGCGTGGACTCTCTCTTGGTATATACAATGTAGACACATTTTGCTACACTGTATCCCACTCGGGAGGCTCTCTGTTTATGAAGACGCAGATGGTGAAGTGGGGCAATAGCCTCGCCGTGCGTATTCCCAAGCCTGTGGTTGAGGAGGCCAGGCTGAAGGAAGGCGATTCGCTGGAGATCGAAGCCGCCGAAGGCCGCGTTGAACTGCGCCGGGCAACCAAAATTCCCACGCTCGCGCAACTCGTTTCCCAGATCACTCCAGAGAATCGCTACGCCGAGATCTCAGTCGGCGCGGAAGTGGGGAAGGAAGTTATTGAATGGTGACATGGTGACATGGTGATTCCCTACGTTCCCGAAGCCGGTGACATCGTGATGATGGATTTCGATCCGCAAGTTGGGCGCGAGCAGGCCAAGCGACGTCCCGCATTAGTGCTTACCGATCAGCGCTATAACCGTGCCAGCGGACTCGCCGTCGTTTGTCCGCTGACGAGCAAGCGCAAACCCTATCCTTTCGCTCTGCCCATCACGGTTGACCAGGTCGAGGGAGCGGTTCTCGTCGATCAGTTGAAGAGCGTGGATTGGTCTGGCCGCAAAGCGAAATTCCACTCCAAGGGTGACCCCGCGTTAGTCAGCAAAGTGCGCCAGTATATCGCGGTTCTGCTCGCGCTCCGGTGACTCATCTTCAGTCAATGATCTTCAGTCAATGATCGCCTGATATGCCAGTTGGTGCGTTTGACGGTTGAGGGTCAGATCGCCCTCCGGATGCAGTTGCCCCATGAAAATCACGATCATCTGTTCCTTTGGGTCGATGGAAAAAGCGGTATAAAAAAAGCCTCCCCAGTTGTATTCTCCGGGGGATCCAAGTTCGGCCAGTGGTCCTTTTACTCCATCGACGCCGAAGCCGAGTCCGAAGCCCTGGTCCGCGCTCACTTTTCCCAACTGGTCCTGGGTCATCAATTCCACCGACTTGCGGCTCAGCAAACGAGTGTTTCCCACCTTGCCCCCGTCTAGCATCATCTGGCAGAAACGAGCGTAATCGGCCGCGGTGGACACCAGCCCTGCGCCGCCAGAGAACAGTTTCTTGGGGCCGCGCACCGGATAGTCCGCTGAATAGGTGAAGGGGCCTTCCGTGATCGGAGAATCGGGGAAGCGATTCAGTCCCTTCCCGCCGTAGTAGGTGTAAGCCGTGGCGAGCCGGTCCAACTTGTTGTCGGGTGGATAGAAATAAGTGTCCTTCATGCCCAGCGGCTCGAAGATGCGGGTGCGAAAGAATTCGTCCAGCGGCTTGCCGGAGACAACCTCCACCAGTCGTCCCAGGACATCCACGCCGAGGCTATATTCAAACTTCTCGCCGGGGTTGAAAAGAAGCGGAAGGCCCGCGAGGCGCTTGGTGCTGTCGGCGATGGTGCCTTCGTAAGGCAGAAGGCCGGAAGCGACATTCGCGTCTTTATACATCGGCCCAAGGTCGTCATTCCACTGGTAGGTGATTCCCGAGGTGTGGCGCAACAGATCGCGAATGGTGATTTCGTGGGTAGCCGGGATCGTGTACGGCGCGCCCGACGCTGGTTTTACCAGCACCTTCGGATTCTTGAACTCGGGCAGATACTTGGAGACCGGGTCTTCGAGGAGGAAGTGGCCCTCCTCGTACAGCATCATGACCGCGAGGCTGGTGATGGGCTTGGTCATGGAGCAGATGCGGAACATCGAGTCGGGGCGCATCGGCTTGCCCGCTTCGCGATCTGCCATGCCCTGTGCCTTGAACCACGCCACATGCCCTCGACGGGCCACCAGCGTGACCGCGCCGGCAATCCGCTTATCGTCGATGCTGCGCTGCACCGCGCTCGAAATCCGCTCCAGCCGCTCCGACGACAGGCCGACGCTTTCCGGTTTGACCACGGGGACTTCCTGCGCCCACGCGGAGAATAAGACGAACAGACAGAAGAAAAGTGGAACTACGATTCTGCGATTTATGATCTGCCGATGCGCGCTTGGACGATTCATGGGGAAGAGAGATCCTTGCTCCTGACTTGTGAGATGAAGGACATAAATTGTACAACGAGCGGGACACCACCAGCCCCTGGGGCGGTTCTCGCCGGTTTGCCTGAGAGACAGAGATGATGGTACAAACCTCCCGAGGGTCTCCGCCCGTGAAAAGAATCGCTGCCGTTTTCCTCCTTGCTTTTTCCGTGCTGCTGGTCGTCTTCGTAGTCGCCCGCGCCGCCAACCGCTCGCGCCGTATCAGTCTTCCGACCAGCAAGACCCTGACGCTCCCCGTTCCCGGCTATCTCGCCCGCACCAATAGCTTTCCGGCGACCATGGCGCTCAGCCCCGATGGCCGCTATGCCGCGCTGCTCAACCAGGGATACGGCACGCAGGAGACGGGTGCGCGCCAGTCGATTGCCATCCTCGATCTCAGCAACAATCAGCTGCGCGATTTTCCCGATGACCGCCTGAGCGACGACTATTCCACGCGCCAGAGCTATTTCATCGGCCTCGCGTTTTCGAGCGACGGCAAGCATATTTATGCTTCGATGGGCTCGATTACCGACCCCACCGGCGAGAAGCCGACGAGCACTGGCAACGGCATCGCGGTGTACAAATTCGCCGCCGGTCAGGTGAGCCCGGAGCGCTTTATCAAGATCGCACCGCAGAAGGTCGCAGAAGGAAAAGAAGTTGCGTTCGGCCTGCGCAAGACTCCCGCCGGAACCGCGCTGCCATATCCCGCCGGACTCAGCGTGTTGCCAACACCCACGGGCGACCGCCTGCTCATTGCCGATAATCTTTCGGACAACGCAATCGTCCTCGACACAAGGTCCGGCAAAATCGTGCAGTCGTTCGATCTCAGCCGCAGCCGCTTCATTCCGAGCGCGTACCCGTACACGGTCATCGTCAACAAAGCCAAAACTAAAGCGTGGGTCAGCTTGTGGAACTCGTCCGCCGTAGCAGAGCTGAATCTTGAAACGGGCAAGGTCGCGCGCTGGATCGACTGTGGGAAAGCCGCTGACCCGGTGGCGCCTAGCTCGCATCCCACCGTCATGTTGCTGAGCGCGGATGAAGAAATTCTCTATGTCGGATTGAGTAATTTCGACTACGTCGCGGCTATCGATCTGGAGCGCTCTCAGGTCTTCCAGTTTTACCGCGCAATTGCCCCGACCGTGGACGATAGGGCATTGGGAACCGTTCCGCTAGCCATTGCCCTTTCGCCAGATGGACGTCGCCTGTATGCGGCAGTTTCTTCTCTCGACGCCGTTGCCGTCTTCGATCTGAGCGGGGAACGGAAGGCGCTGGCACAGGAACGAAGGAACCCTACTCGACTGACGCCCCCGGAATTCAATCCGTCGACCCTCGGCTTTATCCCCACCGAGTGGTATCCGAGCGCGCTAGCCATTGCGGGCAACGACCTGCTCATCGCCACTGCCAAAGGAGAAGGCAGCGGTCCCAACAATATGCAGGGCAAGCTGAAAGGCGAGCGCAGGCGAAAAGAACATCCCTACATTCCGACGCTGATTGGCGGCTCCATTCAGCGCCTGAGCCTCTCGGACGTCGGCAAGAATCTCGCCGTTTATACCGAACAAGTCAACGAAGACAATCGTTTGCGTGCTAAGGGCGGCAAGTTTGAGTTCGCCGCCGGAAGCAATCCCATCCGCCACGTGATTTACGTGTTGAAAGAAAATCGTACCTACGATCAGATCCTCGGCGACCTGCCCGCAGGTGATGGCGATCCGTCACTCACCATGTACGGCACCGATATCACGCCTAACGAGCATAAACTCGCGCTGCAGTTCGGCGTGCTCGACAACTTCTACGACAGCGGAGAAGTTTCCGGCGACGGCCACATCTGGTCCACGGCTTCCACTACCTCCGACTACAACGAGAAGACATGGCCGATCGGCTATCGCAGCAAAGAGCGTACCTACGACTCCGGCGGCGCTGTTGCCGAAGAATATCCGCTGGAGCAGGGAATCCCCGATGTCGACGATCCCGGCACTGGGTTTCTCTGGGATAACCTCGCGAAAAGAGGCCTCACCTATCGTATCTACGGAGAGTTCATCGCCGCCGTGTGGTGCAAGAGCGAGAAAGCCAAGTCGCCAAGCGCAAAGATGGGGTCACCGAAGGAAGGTACGCCGTCTCCCTCGTCGGCGACCTGTCCAGTTTCCGAAATTAAGAAAGGCGATCCACTGCCCGTGAACATCGGCAATCCGCCCGGCGGCCCGAGCCCGTGGCCTTGGGCCATTCCGCAATTCAAACGCATGCGTCCAACCAAAGCCGCTCTGCGTGACCACTACGATCCGCAATTCCCCGACTTCAACACCGACTATCCCGACCAACTCCGCGCCGACGAATTCCTGCGCGAATTCGACGAGTTTGTGAAGGCCAAGGGAACCGCCAACGAACTCCCACAGTTCACACTGCTCTACCTGCCTGACGACCACACAGGAGGCACGCGTGTGGGCAAGCCCACGCCGCAGGCTTCGGTCGCCGACAATGATCTGGCGCTGGGCCGCGTAGTCGATGCCGTTTCCCACAGTTCCTACTGGGACGACACTGCCATCTTCGTTCTCGAAGACGACGCGCAAGACGGCGCCGACCACGTCGATGCCCACCGTTCCACCGCCTTCGTCATCAGCAAATACGCGCCACGCACACCGCAACCGTTCGTCGAGCATCACTTCTACACAACCGTCAGCGTTATTCACACCATGGAGGCGCTGCTCGGACTTCCGCCAATGAACCTGTTCGACGCGCACGCGCCGCTCATGGCGCCGCTATTAGCCGGTCCCGGAACGCAACCGCCGTATCAAGTCGATGACAAGAATCTGCGCAGCGGGCTGATCTATCAGGTGAACGAGAAGAAAGCCGCTGGAGCTAAGGAATCGTCCCAGATGGATTTCTCCAGGCCGGATGCAGCCGATGCCAGAAAGCTGAATGCGATCCTGTGGCAGAACGCCAAGGGCGACGCGCCCATGCCGGTTACAAGCCATTCACATTCTGAACCGTAAGGCTGATTTAGAATGCCTTCGTGGGGACCATAGAGACAACCGTCGAGTGCACTAACCTGCGCAAGACCTACGACGGAAAAGTTGAAGCCGTCCGCGGCCTTAGTCTGCGCATCGAGGCTGGCGAATGCTTTGGCCTGCTCGGCCCGAACGGCGCAGGGAAGACTACGACGATTGAAATCCTGGAGGGCTTGCTCGCGCCGACTTCCGGAGAAGTCCGCATCTTCGGACACACCTGGAACGACAACCCGCGCCAGTTGCGCGAGTGGATCGGTATCTCGCTTCAGGAAACTCGGCTGTCGGAAAAACTGAACGTCCGCGAAACCATCGAGCTTTTTGCCAGCTTCTACAGCGAACCACGGCCAGCCGCCGACATTCTCGAAGAACTCCAACTCACCGAGAAATCTGACGCCTGGGTCGGCAAACTTTCCGGAGGCCAGAAGCAGCGCCTGGCTGTGGCTACCGCTTTGGTCGGCAATCCGCGCATCCTTTTTCTCGACGAGCCGACCACCGGACTCGATCCCCAAAGCCGTCGTCAGCTCTGGGACATCGTCCGCACTTTCCAGAAGAAAGGTGGCACTGTCCTACTCACCACGCATTACATGGACGAAGCCGAACGTCTCTGTGATCGCCTGGCCATCGTCGATCATGGCGTGATCATTGCCGAAGGCACACCTTCCGACCTTATCGACCGCCTCGGCGGCCATCACGTGGTCGAGTTCCAAGTAAGTAACAACGGGAGCGACAACAACAACCTCGACCACTGGCGGTCGCTGCCTAGCGTGGAGTCCGTCCGCCGCGAAGATTCGACCGTCTGCTTGAGTGTCCGCGAGCCGCATCTCACCATCCCTGCTCTTCTGGATGCGGTAACCAGCCACGGTCATCAACTCGAACACCTCAGTACGCGCCAAGCCAGCCTTGAAGATGTCTTTGTGTTGCTCACTGGCCGTCACTTGCGAGAAGACTGAATGGCAACCACGGAAACCAACGCGCCCACTCTCCATGCTGATAAGAATCGGCAGCCGCAGCCCGTGCAACCCGCACGCCGCAACGGCCGCTGGTCCGGATACCGTCACTTGCTCTGGGCGCGCATTCTCGAACTCAAACGCGAGCCTGAAGTCGTATTCTGGGTCTTCGTCTTTCCGCTGCTGCTAGCGGCTGGATTGGGCATCGCCTTCCGCAACAAGCCTGCGGACATCACGTCGGTCGTCGTGATCGACGGAGCCGGCGCCCCGAAGGCGCTGGCCATGCTGCAAAACTCGGCCGCGCGTTCGACGGTTCGAGCTACCATCCTCGACCGCGATGCTGCGCTCAAGGCATTCCACTTCGGCAAATTCGATCTGGCGATCGAGTTGAATTCCGACGGCAGCTACACCTACTATTACGATCCCGCTCGTCCGGAAAGCATGCTCTCGCGCGCCGAAATTGACTCCGCGCTGCAATCTGCTGCTGGGCGCAAGGATGCGCTCTCGACTTCCTCGCAATCCTCCAGCGAACCGGGCTCGCGCTACATCGACTTCCTCATTCCCGGACTGCTGGGGATGAACCTGATGAACTCCGGCATGTGGGGAGTCGGCTTCGCGCTGGTAGAAATGCGCCAGCGCAAATTGCTGAAGCGCTTCGTAGCCACTCCCATGCGCCGCAGCGATTTTCTTCTGGCTTTGACCAGCAGCCGACTCGTGCTGATGGTGATCGAGGTGGGACTGCTCTTAGGCTTTGGCGTGCTGGTGTTTCACATGCGAGTGCAGGGATCGATCCTTTCGGTCATCCTGCTCGGATCGCTCGGAGCGGTTGCCTTTGGGGGCGTCGGCCTGCTAACCGCTTGTCGCGCACAGAAGATCGAAACCGTTTCCGGCCTCATCAACGTGGTCATGATGCCGATGTGGATCTTCTCCGGCGTCTTCTTTTCCTACCAGAGATTTCCTGCTATCACCATGCCCTTTATCAAAGCGCTTCCGCTGACCGCGCTCAACGACGCGCTGCGGGCCACGATCCTCGAAGGCGCATCGCTGGGCTCGCAATCGGGACGGCTGCTGGTGCTTGCAGTTTGGGGCGGTGTGTCGTTCATCCTGGCGCTGCGCTGGTTTCGGTGGACGTAGGGCAGATGTCAGCTCTCAGCCTTCAGTAAAACCAAACGCCTTGTCATCCGGATCGGAGCTGGGACTTCACGAAGTGAAGTTTCGGCGGAGTCGAAGGACCCCTGCAACATTCTCCAGTGAGCATCTCTTCCCCTCTCCTTTCGTCTCCTCCTCTTTCGTGGCTTGGAGTAGGTGTTCACATTGCGGTAGGGTCAGGGTGGAGCAGGCCTTCAGGCCTGCATTCAGCCCAGCAGAGGACGCGGCTTCAGCCGCCGAGGTCAGACATGGCTATCCCTTATCGTGGCGTGACGGGCAAGAGCACTTACTTCATTACTTCTGGCACTTATCTGAAGATGAGTCTTTTTCAGTCGGAGCGCATGGCCAATTTGTTTCTGGAGGTACTGAGAAATTACCGCAGCCTGGACAAATTCCTGCTCCATGAATTTGTCTTGATGCCGGATCATTTTCATTTGCTATTGACGCCTACCGAGACACTGGAGAAGGCCGTGCAGTTGATCAAGGGCGGATTCTCCTTCCGAGCCAAGAAAGAGCTTGGGTTTGGCGGAGAGATCTGGGAGCACAGCTTTCTTGACCGGCGCGTGCGGGATGAACTGGAGTTTGAAAGGTTTCGAGAGTACATCCGTCAGAATCCTGTGAAGCGCGGGCTGGCAGCGGCGGCAGGGGAGTATCCCTATGGTTCCGCGGCCGGAGTGGTGCCTCTGGATGAGGTCCCTCAGCGGCTAAAGCCGGTCATGGTGGCCGGCTGACATGCAGCGCTGAAGCGCTGCTCCACCCAAGACCAGCGTTCGCCAGGTGCTATCGGCTAGAGATTAGCTGTTACCTCCCATCGGTGGGTGGAGCAGGCCTTCAGGCCTGCATTGAGCGCAGCAAAGCGCGCGGCTTCAGCCGCCGAGGTTACGACCTATGCCCTCATCTTCCTGTACTCGTCGAACGCATCCAGGAAGCGGTCAATATCCTGCTTCGACAGGTAGTAGGGTGTGGACAGCCGCAGCTTGTGGGGCTCGGCTCCTCGGATGCGAATCTTCTTTTCTTTCCACATCCAGTGTTCGAGGTCCATGCGAACCAGCGGCGGGACATTCACGGTTGCTATCGCGCAGCGCATCGAGGCATCCGGAGACGTCCACGACACTGCTCCGCGGTTGATCATGGCCGCCAGAATGTAGTCGCAGAGCTGGCGCTGGCAGCGCTCGATGCGGTCCATGCCGATGTCGTTGGCCAGTTGAATTGAGGCGCGCAGTCCCCACAGGGCGGGAACGTTCGAACTGCCGATGCGCTGGAAGCGTTCGGCGCGGAGCTTCACGTCGTCCCAGCCTTCGGTGGCGATGGTGTTCCACAGGCGGTCAATCATTTCGTCGCGCACGTAGAGGAAGCCCGAGCCTTTGGGGGCCTGCAGCCACTTGTGCGGGCTGGAGGAATAGAGGTCGCAGCCCAACTCGTGGAGGTTGAGCCGCATCATTCCCGGAACGTGGGCTCCATCCACTGCTGAAATAATTCCTTTATTGCGCGCCAGGGCGCAGAGTTCCTTGGCTGGCAGCACCACTCCCGAAAAGGTGCTGATGTGGCTG
The DNA here is from genome assembly GCA_963752985.1 of uncultured Acidobacteriaceae bacterium. GTDB lineage: Bacteria > Acidobacteriota > Terriglobia > Terriglobales > Acidobacteriaceae > Acidiflorens. The sequence continues at coordinate 72,108 of CAVWAN010000032.1, read as the reverse complement.
AAGAACATTACACGGGTGCGCGGTGTAATGGCGTCGTTGAACAGGTTCAGAGCCTGCGCGGGATTTTCTACCGGCCTGGGCAGCGTGACCTTTTTCACCACGATTCCGTAGCGCTTGGCGCGCAGATTCCACGGGTGCTCGCCTCCGGGATGCTCCTGATCGGTCATGAGCACTTCGTCGCCGGGCTTCAGATCGATGCCGTTGGCAATGTAGCTGTTGGCCTCGGTGGCATTTCTCAGGAGCGCGATCTCGTCGCGGTTGCAGCCAACAAAGGCGGCGAGCGGATCGCGAAACTGGTTCCATGAGGCATATCCCCAGATGGGGTAGTCCTCGGGGTCGGCCTCGTTCAGTTTTTCGCAGGCTTCGTAACCTTCAAAGACGGCGCGCAGCACGGGGGCGGGGCTGGAGCCTACGGTGCCGTTATTGAGGTAGATCTCGTCCGCGGGAATCAGGAACTGCTTGCGGAGCTCGCGCCAGTAGGCGTCTTCGTTCTGGTCAAAAAGGGAGCGTTCGGGCAGCTTCGAGGGCAGCGACTCGAGTTGCGCCCAGAGATTCCCTCGCCAGGCCAGGCCGGCACTCACGGCCAGGGACGAAGCGAATGACTGCGACAGAAAGCTGCGACGGTCTAACATACCGGGTCCTCTTTCCGAAACGCGCCATAGTACATCGGCGGCTGGAAAACGCAAAGGGTGCTTGCGCAGGCAGCCTTGAAAAAACCAAGGGAGCCCGTGGGGAAACTCTGCTCGCCGGCCTCAGCGACTGAAGGCGTTCTCCTAACGCAGCCTTTTCGGCATGCCTGAAGAGGCTGCGGAAAAAGTCCGTTCGCCGAGGAAAGGCGACCACAGGGGCTAAAGCCCGCATTGATTCTGCACGCTTTACGCGGCCCTGAAGGGCCGCTCTTCCACGGTAAGGCACACATTTGTGAGTTTCCGCAAACTGTGAAGGCGTTCTCCTAACGCAGCCTTTTCGGCATGCCTGAAGGCATGCCCTGATACGAACCGTACTTGCACCACGGAGTGCTGGACACAGACGGCTGCGGAAAGAACCTCAGCCGCTACTTTCTGTGAAAATAACGGGTAACTTTCCGGGGTGAGACTGCGTCCAACTAGGTGGGAAACTCCGTCCAGCCCGACTTGCCATCGGGGGTATAATTGTCGTATTCGACCGGGTTTCCACGGGGTGCCAAATGTCTTTCCGTAAATTGCTGATTTCCATGAGTTTACTGGCGCTGATGTCGGTGGCCGCGCTGGCGCAGAATCAAACCACGCAGACTCCCGATTCCCAGACGCAGCCGCAGAGCACGCAGCCCTCGACGGCACCGGCGCCGACTTCACCGCAGGATCCTTCGGCAACCCCCGATTCGACTCCGACTCCGGCTCCGCCCGCGGACTCTTCTGCTAGCGTTGACAGCCAAACGGCTCCGCAAGGTGATCCTCCCGTCCAGGAGCCTGACGACAGCAAAGTCAAGCACGACGGCAGCAAGAAGGACGTGGATGCCATCGGCAACCGTAAGGTCGGTGGGCGCGGCCTGGGCAACTGGTACTCGCTCGAAAGCGAAATCAGGATGGGCAAACAGTACTCGATGCAGGTCGAGCAAAGCGTGAAGCTGGTACAGGACCCGGTGGTCAACGAGTACGTCAATCGCATCGGCCAGAACCTGGTGCGCAATTCGGACGCGCAGGTGCCGTTCAGCATCAAGGTGATCGACTCCGACGAAGTGAACGCGTTCGCGCTGCCTGGCGGATTTTTCTACGTGAACTCTGGTTTGATTCTGGCGGCGGACGAAGAAGCGGAATTGGCCGGGGTGATGGCGCATGAGATTGCGCACGTTTGCGCCCGTCACGGGATGCGCCAGATGACGCGCGCGAATTGGGCGCAAATCGGCACCCTTCCTCTGATCTTCGTCGGAGGTGGCATCGGCTACGGAATCTACCAGGCAAGCAGCCTGGCCTTGCCGATCACGTTCATGAAGTTCCAGCGCAATTTCGAAGCGGAAGCGGACTACCTTGGCCTGCAGTATATGTACAAGACGGGATACGATCCGCAGGCTTTCATCAGTTTCTTTGAAAAGATTCAGGCGAAAGAGAAGAAGAAGCCGGGCACGTTGGCCAAGGCGTTCGCTTCGCATCCACAGACGCCCGACCGCATTGAAGAGTCGCAGAAGGAGATCGCGACTATTCTTCCGGCGCGCGCGCAATACGTGGTTTCGACGTCAGAGTTTGACGATGTGAAATCGCGGCTGGCGGTCATCGAAAACCGGCACAAGGTCCTCGAACAGAAGGATGGCAGCAAGCCCAGCCTGCGCCGCACCTCGAGCACTGATAAGACAACGGGCACGGACAAGAGCGACGACGATCGCCCGACGTTGAAGCGCCGGGACGATAAGCCGGACCAGACTCAACAACAATAACGGGAATTGCAGAGACAAGAAAACCGGCGGGGTGAGCGCCGGTTTTGTTATTTGTGTCTAAGTTGCGCTGTCATCCTGAGCGAAGCGAAGGACCTGTGCAGTTGCGTCTGTCGCAAGGAATACAGAGGTCCTTCGCTCAGGATGACAAGGTGCTTAATCGGATGACAGCGGGTTTAGGTTAGGATCCCGCGGCTACCGACTTTACCGTGATCGTGGTGCCGTCCACTTCTCCGGTCACCTTTGCCTTTGCTCCCGCCAGATCGTTCAGCTTATCGAGCGCGGCCTTGTCCGAGGTCTCCAGGATGTAGACTTTGTCCCCGACCACGAGCGCGTACTTCGATCCATGCTTCATGCAGGCGCGCGTGCAATCCGCGGGCTTGCCAGGCATTTCATGTTTTGCGCCGCACATGGCGTCACTCACTTCGCCGGTCAAGGTCTGGCTCTTGCCGGCCGCCAGCGCCGGTACCGCCAGCCCGGCCAACATTTGCATTCCTAGAACTGCAACCGCAATTCGATTCGCTTTCATTCTGCTTTGATCTCCTGTGAAGAAATGAAATTCCGAAAAAAAGAACACCCCACTGTATGTGTAAGATGCTCATGGGCCCCCCGGGTTACAAGAATATTGTGTCTTTTGCCCTACAGTTTGTGATCGCTACTGCTGCTTGAAACGGATCTCCACGTCCACGGTCTTGTCTTTCGCGTCCAGCGATTCATGAATGCTGACGGCCCACGGCACGCCGCGGGGGACGAGTTGCCGGGTATCTTCGAGAAACTTCTTGGGGTAGTCGGCGTTGTAGGGCTGATCTTCACGCAGAGTCCACGCTGCCCGCATCTGAGCCGTCGCTTGCGTGTCGAGCCCCGCGATCTCCAACTCTCCCATCTTGTAGAGGTCGCCTTCGACGACGTTCAGGTCGTAGCGCACGGCGCTATGCTCGTCGTCGACCTGTGCTTCGGGCTTGACCTGGACCGTCATGTAGCCGCGGCTGCGGTAAAGCTTGCCGACGTTTTCGAGGTCACGGAGCAGGCGCACCGCATCGACGGGCTCGCCGAGTGGCAGGTGGACGACGGGCGCGACTTCGCTGGTCGTAATCGCAGAGTTGCCTTTCCATTCGACGCTGGAAGTTGAATAGACCTTGCCCGGCATCACCGGTACGATCGCAATCACCTGAACGTCGCCACCGGCAACTTGCGCATCCTCCGCTGGGGGAGGGTGGGGCAGCACGCGCGCCTCGGACGCTCCAAACGTGGCCTTCAAGTATCCGCGCTGCAGGAATACCGGCAACAGGTCAAACTTGGCGACGGCGACGAGAGAGGAGCGGCCGTATTCCGCTCCCGTGGCGTGGCGGGCTGCGGTGGTGAGCAGAGCTGCCTGCTCGGGCGTTGCTCCGGGGAACTCGAAGCCGCTAATCCGGATGCTGACTTCCTCGGCCTGATAGACAATTGCGCTCACAGGCCCGCCCGACTGGTCACCTTCGCGCAGATAATTTACCCGTCCCGGAAACCGCTTCTCGGTGAGCATGGCTTGCAGCGCCTCGGAAACTTCGTCAGGCAGATTGCCGACGAGCGGCAACACCTGCTTGAACAGGGGAACGCGGCGTTGCACGGCACTCCGCAATTCGCCGTCGGTGAACCAGACGAAGTTCTCGAAGCGTGCCGGAACCAGCTTGCTCTGGTCAGCATCGGTGAGTTGCAGTTCGAGTTTCACGGTGGCGCCGGAAGAGGTGTACGAATAGGCCACGTCGCTGAAGAGTCCGGAATTGCCCAGGCGCCGCACTGCTTCTTTGAAATCGCCATCGGCGGCGTTCTGGCCGATCTGCAAGCCGCTGGCAGCGAGAATTTCTTTGTCGGTGTAGCGCGCTGTTCCGGCGACTTTCAGTGCGACGAGTTTGGCGGCGGTGACTGAGGAAAGCTTGCCGCTGGCGGGTTGTTTCTGGGCCGCGGTGGCGGGAAGCAGCAAGGACAACAGGATCACAACCCGGCCAACGCGGTTCATTTGGATCGCTTCCCAGCCCCGGCCACGGACGTCGAGAAATTCTTTTGCTTCACGGCGATGTCCATGAAGGCCTTGGCGGCGCGGCTGAGCGATTTGTCTTTGCGGAACACGAGGGCAAGGTCGCGGCGGATTTGCGCGTCGGCGAGCGTGATCGCCACCAGCGCCTTGGCCCGGATGTCTTCCTCGATATTGGAGCGGGCGATAAAGCCCACGCCGACATCGGCCGCCACGAAACGCTTCAGCAGTTCGCTGGAATCGAGTTCCATGGCCAGGTTCGGCTTCAGGTGATGGTCATAGAAGAGGGCGTCGAGGGCATCGCGGGTGTGGCCGAGTTTGGGCAGAACCAGGGGATAGGTTGCGACCTCGGCCACGGTGACGCTCTTCTTCGCCGCCAGCGCATGACTCGGAGCCGTGATCACCACAAGTTCGTCACGATGAATCATCTGCGCCTCGAGCCGGTTGTCGGTTACAGGCAGCGAGACCACGCCAAAGTCCACCACGTTTTCGATGATCGACTCGAGAATCCTGGCGTAGTCGGAGCGCTTGATGCTCACGGCGACGTTGGGATAGTCGCGTTTGAATTGCGCGAACACCTCGGGCAGGATGTGCAGACAGGTGCCTTCATTGGCGCCCACGACAATTTCGCCGCGGGGAACACGCTCGGTCTCGGCGATCTCGGTAAGGATCGTCTTGCGCCGCTCCAGCGTTTCCTCGGCGTACTTGAAAAACAATTTGCCGGATGCGGTGAGCGAGACGCGGCCTCCGGAGCGGTCGAGCAGGCGGGCGCCGACTTCTTCTTCCAGCGCCCGGATCTGGGAGGAGACGGCGGGCTGAGTGCGAAAACGCTTCTCCGCCGCGCGGGAGAAGCTGGAGAGGCGCGCCACTTCCAGAAAGATTTCGAGCTGATCGAAGTCCATCGTGTGCTGGTCTCAGACACTATAGCGAGCCTGGGGCGATTGCGGAAGGGGAATCAGAGACGGATCGTGGGCAGCGTTTTGCAGTGCTAAGGACAGTCTCGCTTTCTTGGGTGGAGCAGCGCTTTAGCGCTGCATTAGCGGGCCTCTAATAAGACTGGCTTTAGCCACTGAGGTACGTCATCCAGAGGTAAACTTTCAGCCGCTGAACTGTAGGGGTATTCGCGCGCCACGCCTGCTAGGTCACGCTTTACCGGATTCTGATGGATATACTCTCTGAATCTTTCATACTCCATCGCGTCCCGCACTCTCCGGTCATGGAAGCTGTGTTCCCAGATCTCACCACCGTAACCGAGCTCTTGTTTCGCGCGGTAAGAAAAACCACCTTTGATGAGCTGCACTGCCTTTTCCAAAGTCTGGTTCGGCGTCAGGAGCAAGTGGAAGTGATCCGGCATCAGGACAAATTCATGGAGCAGGTACCTGCCCTGAGTTCGGTAGCCTCCTAGAACGTCCAGGAAGAGGCCTCCCATTCGTTCGGTTTGAAAGAGGCTCATCTTCTGATAAGTAGCGGATGTGACGAAGTAGGTCCCGTTACCAGTGACGCCTCGGTGAGGAATCGCCATTGTCTGACCTCAGCGGCTGAAGCCGGTCTCTTTGGTCAGCATACTGCAGGCCTGAAGGCCTGCTCCACCCTACTAAAGAGGGGGAGAAGGCAGTACCCGTCGCGAGGTCCCTTACAACGTTCTCCTAGACGTTGATCACTGCGATCAGTTCCTTCACCGCAGCGGCGCTCTTATCGAGGGCCGCTTTCTCTTCCGGCGTGAGTTTGATCTCGATGATCTGTTCGATCCCCTTGGCGCCGAGTTTTACCGGAACGCCTACAAAGAGTCCGTGGATGCCGTACTCTCCGTTGAGGTAGGCGGCGCACGGAAGAATTTTCTTCTTGTCTTTGAGGATGGCCTCGACCATTTCGGCAGCGGCGGCCGACGGAGCGTAGTACGCGGATCCGGTCTTGAGATATTTGACGATCTCAGCGCCGCCGTCGCGGGTGCGCTGCACGATGCGATCGAGCGTGGCTTTATCCAAGAGTTCGGTGATGGGAATGCCGGCGACCGTGGAATAGCGGGGAAGCGGAACCATGGTGTCGCCGTGTCCGCCGAGGACGAAGGCGGTTACGTTCTCTACGCTGACTTTAAGCTCCAGCGCGATAAAAGTTCGGAAGCGGGCGGAGTCGAGGATGCCGGCCATGCCGATGACGCGCTCACGTGGAAAGCCGCTGATCTTGTAGGCGGCCTGCGCCATGGCGTCGAGCGGGTTGGAGACGACGATGAGGATACAGCCCGGCGAGTGGTGCACAACCTTGCCGACTACGTCGCTCATGATTTTGTAGTTGGTGTTCAGAAGATCGTCTCGGCTCATGCCCGGCTTGCGTGGAATTCCGGCCGTAATGACGACAATGTCGGAGTTGGCGGTGTCGGCATAGTGGTTCGTCCCGAGAATTGCCGAGTCACGCTTCTCGACAGGCATTGCCTCGAGCAGGTCGAGACCTTTGCCTTGGGGAACGCCTTCGATGATGTCGATCAGGACGACATCGGCGAGTTCTTTCGAGGCAATCCAATGTGCGGCGGTAGCGCCTACGTTTCCGGAACCGACGATAGTTACTTTATTGCGCATGAAATGTCCTTTCTCGATGCAATCAGTTTCCCTGTGTTAATGGAGCGACGGGCGTCCTCGCCCGTCCCCAGGTCGCTTCTGGACGGGCGAGGACGCCCGTCGCTCCATTAACTAACTTAATCCGCTGCCACTGGGACGGTCATGTTTTCGATCATGCAGTTTGCGAACTCGCTGGTTTTCACTTTCGTTGCGCCTTCCATCAAGCGCTCGAAATCGTAGGTAACTTTTTTCTGTTCGATGGTGCGCTCCAGGCTGTGCTCAATCAGGTCGGCGGCTTCCGTCCATCCCAGGAAGCGGAACATCATGACGCCGGAAAGAATGACGGAGCCGGGATTGATGACATCTTTATCGGCATACTTGGGAGCGGTGCCGTGGGTAGCCTCGAAGATAGCATAGCCGTCGCCGATGTTCGCTCCGGGAGCGATGCCGAGGCCGCCGACCTGCGCGGCGCAGGCGTCCGAGATATAGTCGCCGTTCAGGTTGGGCGTGGCTAGAACGCTATATTCATCCGCCCGCGTTACCACCTGCTGGAAGATGGAGTCGGCGATGCGGTCGTTGATCATCAACTTCTTCTTCCATACGCCTTTGCCGTGCGTGGCGTAGATGGAATCGAGACAGGCTTTCACTTCTTGATAGATGCCCTGGCGGAAATCTTCCTGGGCGAACTCCAGTCCGGGTTCGATCAGGTTCGCGTTCTCTTCGACGGTGAGATTGGGATTCTTGTCTTTGTTGCCGAGAATCCAGCTCTCGCGCTCGGTTACGACCTGGTCGCGGAATTCTTCGGTGGCGAGTTCGTATCCCCACTTGCGGAACGCGCCTTCGGTGAACTTCTGGATGTTGCCTTTATGGACCAGAGTGACCGCTTTGTTCTTGTGTTCGAGAGCGTGTTTGATCGCCATGCGCACCAGGCGCTTGGTACCGGTCACGGACATGGGCTTGATGCCGATACCGGAATCGAGGCGGATTTGCTTCTTGCTGCCTTTCAACATGTCTTTGTTGAGGAACTCGATCAGCCGGGCACAATCAGGCGTGCCCTCTTCCCATTCGATGCCGGCGTAAACGTCTTCGGTGTTTTCGCGGAAAATGACAATGTTCATGCGCTCGGGATGCTTCACCGGCGACGGCACTCCGGAGTAGTACTTCACGGGACGCACGCAGCCGTACAGATCGAGGATCTGGCGCAGGGCGACGTTGAGCGAGCGAATGCCGCCTCCGACGGGCGTAGTCAGCGGTCCTTTGATGGCGACGCGAAATTCGCGGATGGCGCTGACGGTGTCGTCGGGCAGCCAGTTCTGGAAGCGAGCCTTGGCTTTCTCGCCAGCAAAGACTTCGTACCAGGCTACGGCGCGCGTGCCTTGGTACGCCTTCTCGACTGCGGCGTCGAATACGCGAACCGAAGCCTTCCAGATATCGCGGCCGGTACCGTCCCCCTCAATGAAAGGGATGATGGGGCGATCGGGAACACGGTACTTGCCGTTACTGTATTCGATCCTCTGCCCCTTGGGTGGGAGAGGGACGCCGTTAAACACTGCCATGAGACTTGCCTCCAAAGGCTGAAAAGTTATCCATCATTATAGATTGGAGATAGGGAAACTAGGCTGACGGTCACGGGACAATGTGACGACGCTCACAGTGGTGCCGCCGCTCCCACGTCTCGAAAAAACCGCGAGACGTGGGGCACCCGCCGGCATTTCTATTGCGGACAGTATTAGCGTTCGATCCTGATGGACTTTACTACTACATCTTTGTTGGGACGGTCCTGGCGGTTGCGCGCGGCTTTCGAGATTGTTTCCACGGTCTCGTATCCCTCGACTACCTCGCCGAAAATGGTGTGTTTGCCGGTGAGCCAGTCGGTATTACCGACGGTGATAAAGAACTGCGATCCGTTGGTGTTGGGGCCGGCATTCGCCATGGCCAGCTTGCCCGCTTTGTCGAAACGATGCGGCGAACCTTTGGTTTCGTCTTCGAACTGGTAGCCGGGACCGCCGAATCCCGTGCCCATCGGGTCGCCACCCTGGATCATGAAGCCGGGAATCACCCGATGAAAAATAGTTCCATGGTAAAGGGGATCTTTGGTCTTTTTGTGGGTCGTGGGATGGGTCCACTCGCGTTTGCCTTCGCTCAATTCGACAAAGTTGGCGACGGTCTTGGGGGCGTCCTTTTCAAACAGGCGGCAAATAATGGCGCCCTCGCTGGTTTCGATTACGGCATAAGTTCCAGGTGTGCGGGTCATGGCTTTCCTTCCGATTCTTGATTCATCTTTTCTGAGTCTTGCTGTAGAGACGCGGCAAGCCGCGTCTCTACATGGGTTTCTTCGTGCCCGCCGCTGGCTTGGGAGCAGCTGCTGGCTCGGGCTCACCGGCGCCATGGATATCAATGTGCGTGATCTTGACGGGATGGAGCGGGGTTTCGCCGCTGGTGGGCATGCGGGCGATCTTCTTGACCAGTTCGACGGCAGCTGGGTCACATTGGCCAAAGATGGTGTAGCTGCCATTGAGGCTGGGGTAGGCTTCCTCGGTGATGAAGAACTGCGAACCGTTGGTATCCGGTCCGGCGTTGGCATAGGCGAGACGCCCGGGCCGATCGAACTTGACGGAGGTTGAAGTTTCATTCTTGAACTTGTAGCCCGGATCGCCCCCACCGTTGCCGGCAGGGTCTCCACCTTGAATCATGAATTCGGGAATCACGCGGTGAAAGATGGTGCCGTCATAAAGCGGGATGCCGTGTTTCTTGGCGTGACCGATGGGGCTGGTCCAATCCTTGGTGCCGGTAGCAAGACCGATGAAATTCTCGACTCCAATCGGAGCTACCTTCGGATAAAGTGCACAGTGCAAGTCGCCGGCGGTGGTGTGGATGGTGGCGCCAGGTTCGGCTGAGGCGGCTGGGGCTGCCTTGTGGACGGGCGGCGCTGTCGCAGGTTGTGCGGTTGAGGCTGCCTGTGCGGCGCCGAGCAGGGAGGTGGCTATGATCAGGATAAGCGTATGGATTAAAGTTCGCATGGGTTCTCCTGTAGGGTATTTTGGTCGGCCTTAATTGTACGACAGTCGATCCTGTTGCTGGTGGAGAGCCGGGCGCCGGGCGCTCCACACTTCATTTGCCGGCTTGCATTTCGCGGCTCACTCGTTCGACTTCGCGGAAGACGCGGAGCAGGTTGCCGCCCAGAATCTTGCGGATATCGTCGGCGCTGTAGCCGCGCTCAAGCAGGCCCTGTGTGATTTTGGGCAGGTCAGCGGCCGAGCTAATGCCCGCGGGCGTTGCGCCGCTGACGCCGTCAAAATCCGAGCCCAGTCCGACGTGATCCACGCCAGCGACCTTGGCGATATGGTCGATGTGATCGATCAGCGCGCTCAAGGGAGGGCGCGGAAGTTTGGTTACCCACTCGCGCTCAACGCGGTCGGCATCGAGCCAGGTAACGGTTTTTCCGGCCGCCTTCAGTTCGTCGGTGTAGGTCTTGACCGCGGCCTTGAGGTCGTTCTTTTGCGCGTCCTCAGCCTTGAGGTAATTCTCGTCAAGGAAGCCGTTGTTGAAATTTACCTGGACGACACCGCCATTCTTGGCGACGGCGCGGAGCATGTCGTCGGTCATGTTGCGGGGATGATTGGTGACGGCGCGCGCGGATGAGTGCGAGGCAATGACGGGCGCTTTGGTCACGGCAATCGTGTCGTAAAACGTCTTGTCGGAAACGTGGGAAATATCGACCAGCATGCCGAGGCGGTTCATCTCGAGAACGATCTGCTTGCCGGCATCGGTGAGGCCGTTGTGGTGCTCGACTTTAGGATTGTCGATGTCGCCGGAAGAGTCGGCCCACTCGTTGGTGTTCGACCAGGTCAGGGTCATATAGCGAACCCCAAGGCGGTAGAAATCGCGGAGCAGGTGGACGTCGTTTTCGATGGAGTGGCCGCCTTCTATCCCCAGAAGTGCGGCAAGTTTGTGCTCGCGGTGGGCGCGCTCGATGTCGTCAACGCTGAAGGCCATCATCATGCGGTCGGGATGGTGGGCCGCCTGCTCGTAGACGGAATCGAGGAGATCGAGCGTGCGGCGGGCGTAGTGGCCCTGGTTGGCTACCGGTTCCACCCAGAGGGAAAAGAACTCAGCGCCAAGATTGCCGGCTTTAGCCTTGTCGAGACTGAGGTTGCCGTAGTCTTTGGGATCGGTCGATCCGATATCAAAGTTTTCGTCGAGGAAGCGCTGTGGAGTATCGGCATGGGTGTCGATGACGATGGCGGAGTCGTGGATCTCGCGCGCCTTGGCGCTGACGGCGTTCTGCGCGCAGACGGGAAGGGTAAGGGCGAGTGAGAAGGCGATTGCGAGTACTTGCTGGTTAATGGTGAGTTTGTTCATGGATGAACAGATTCTATACGAAGCTTGTGTGGTGGCGGGTCTTCGACCCGCCTTGCACGGGGCGGAGCGCCGTCACCACACGAGCCCCATCTCAGAATAATTTCACGGCGGCCAGCGCTTGCTCCACGCATCGCTCCAGCGGTTGGGCAGTGTTGATCGTCGTCTTGGGATACGTGATGGGTTCGAAGCGGGCTCTCACTTCCAGGTAGAGCGCAAACGTCCGGTTGCGCGCGGGGTGCGAAGGGTCGGGTTCGAGATCGAGACGGCGGCGGGCTGATTCGTCGGAACAGGTGCACTCGATGATCGTCCAGGGCTGAGCGAGTTCGCGGGCGAACTCGAGAACTCGGTCGATCTGGTCGCGGCGGGAGAAGGTGCGGCCGTCGAGGATGACTTTGCGCGCGGGAGTCTTTTGCAACAAGAAGCGGGCGGCTTCGAGCATCAGCTCCATCACCAAGTCGTCTTGCTCGACGGAGTACTCGACATCTTCAGGGGAGAACACGGCGGCGCGGATCACGTCTTTGCTGAGGAGCGCGCCTTGCGTACGGTGAGCCAGTGCGCGAGCCAGCGTGGTTTTGCCGGTTCCCGGGAGACCGGCCATGAGAACGATCATGCTGTGGAGATTGTAGCGGAGGCAGCTATTGGTTGGCCGCCGTCATCGCCGTGGACGTGACGGTGGCTGGTGCAGTGACAGGTTCCTCTATTGGCAGATGCGGGAAGATCGTCTGCGTCTGCCGCCAGTCGGTGTAGCGTTCGGAAACCATCACGTGGAAGCACCAGTGGCGGCGCTCTTCTTCGGGCTCGACCAGTTCGAGCGCCTTCAAATAAAACAGGTAGCGTTCGACGAAAAGAATCTGCTCTTTCGTCATGCCGCGGCGCTGGAGGTCGACGGTGATGCCGGCAAGATGAGAAGAGGCTGTGTCGCCTTCTGCAGGAGCCGCGTTGCGATTGCGGCGGCGCAGCTTCTTTTGCACCTTCACGGTGCGGACGGCAGAGTTGACCTGAATCTGCGCGTGAAACTGGCGGTAATAAACTTCGGAAAGATCCTGCACGAAATCGCGCGTCCAGGGACGGCAAAAGCGGCGTGAAGGATCAAGACTGGGCTCAATTTTGAGAGATTTGGTGGCCTCGATGGGCACCAGGTCACCCGAAGCCTTGAGCGCTTCCAGTTGAGTGTCGTCCTTAATGCGGGGCAGATCGAGGCGGTCAATCTCTTCGTTTTGCCGGACCAGCGAATCGTGGGACGGACGGAACAGCGGGTTCCAGAGGATGCCACGAAGGCGGTGCAGGATGCGGTGATGGTGGCCGGCGCGGCGCAGGGCAGAGGCCGATTGTGGCGTCGCGAGCGCCACGAAAATCGCCAGCAGGATCAGCAGGTTTCGCGTTCCAGGTCCCGGCGTTGTGAATTTTCGCGTCATTCTGACAACCCTCGGAGGCGGCGGAAAAATGCCCATCTGCCGAGAGGAATGACGATTGTAAATCACAAGTGAAGAAATTTGTGAAGCAAATCGGGCTAACCCCCCTTACTTAAGGGAGTTACCGATGGTTACCAGCGGGCAATCTGCTGATTTCAGGGGGCCGAAGTGGGACAGCGACGTTGGGGGAATGGCGAGTGTGGCTCTGCTTGCAGGTAGAGACGTGGCTTGTCGCGTCTTGCTGGTAGCGGTACGGACCCGGGGCGTGTTCGGAGATGGCGCCAGCGGAGACGGGGCAAGCCCCGTCTCTACCGGAGTTCGCCGTTACTTGCGGAATAGGTCGACGAAGGCTTGCTTCATGACCTGGCCGCCGACGTCGGCAATCGAGGTGGTCAGCGGAATGTCCTTGGGACAAATCTCGACGCAGTTTTGGGCGTAGCCGCATTCCTGGATGCCGCCGTCTCCCATGAGCGCCGTCAGTCGCTCGCGCTTCAGGGCCGCGCCGGTGGGATGCGTGTTGAACAGGCGCACTTGCGAGATGGTGGCCGCGCCGACGAAGCCCGTGTCTTCGGTGAACTGCGGGCAGGCTTCCATGCAGCAGCAGCACGAGATGCAGCGCGAGAGCGGATAGGCCACTTCCTGGGCTTCGGCGGTCAGGCGCGGGCCGGAGCCGAGGTCGTACGTTCCGTCGACCGGTACCCAGGCTTTGACTTTCTTCAGGTTCTCGAAGATCACGCTGCGGTCGACCGCCAGGTCGCGCACCACGGGAAACTTCGAGAAGGGCTCAAGCTTGATCGGCTGATCGAGGTGGTCGAGCAGGGAAGAGCAGGCCATGCGGGCGCGTCCGTTGATGAGCATGGCGCAGGAGCCGCAGATCTCCTCGAGACAACACGAGTCGTAAGTGATGGGCGTGGTCTTCTTGCCGTCACGGGTGACGGGGTTGGCCGCGATCTCCATCAGCGCCGACGTGATGTTCATGTTCGGCTTGTAGGTGATCTCGAATTCCTCCCAACGCGGCTTCTGGTCGGGAGTGTCTTGGCGTTTGATCTTGATGATTACGGATTTAGTGTTTGCCATTTAGCTTTTAGCCTTTAGCTCTCAGCTCAATCATTGTCATCCTGAGCGAAGCGAAGGACCTGCTTTCTTGTCACTGCACGAAACAGCAGGTCCTTCGCTTCGCTCAGGATGACAAAGTAAAGAAAACTTCAGTACTTCCTCGGCCGCGGCGGAATCAGCGCTGCATCCACCGCTTCGAACTCGAACTTCGGCTCATCCAAATCGGGCGCGAAGGTTGCTTTCGTGGTCTTCATCCAGTTCTTGTCGTCACGCTCGGGGAAATCGGGTTTATAGTGCGAGCCGCGAGACTCGTCACGCATGGCCGCTCCCTGTGCGATGACCCGCGACAACTGCAGCATGTTGTAGAGCTGGCGCGCGAAGGCAATCGTCGTATTCGCCCACTGCGAGCGGTCGCTCAGATTGATCTTCTGGTAGCGTTGCAGAAGTTCCACTACCTTGGCGTCCGCTGCCTCACACTTCTTGTTGTAGCGGATCACGGTGCAGTTCGCGGTCATGACTTCGCCGAGTTCGCGCCAGAGCAGGAACGGATTCTCACTGCCGTCGGCTTTCATCAGCATGGCATTGATTTCCTGCTGCCGCTTGCGCTCGGCGTCGAAGTGTCCATTGCTGGACGCGGCTGGCAGATTCTTCGCATACTGCACGGCGCTCGGGCCGGCAACGAAGCCTCCAAAGATGCACGACACCAGCGAGTTCGCGCCCAGGCGGTTCGCGCCGTGATACTGGTACTCACACTCGCCCGCGGAGTAGATGCCGGGAATGTTGGTGGCTTGCTTGTAATCGACCCAGAGACCGCCCATGGTGTAGTGCATGCCGGGGAAAATCTTCATGGGCACCTCGCGCGGGTCGACGCCGACAAACTTCTCGTAAATTTCGAGGATGCCTTCGAGCTTGCGGTCGAGAGTCTTGCGGTCGATATGCGTGAGATCGAGATAGACCATGGGCTGGCCGTCGATGCCGAGGTTGTGTTTGTAGATGACCTCGAAGATTTCGCGGGTGGCCACATCGCGCGGCACGAGGTTGCCGTATTTCGGATACCGCTCTTCGAGGAAGTACCAGCGCTCTTTCTCTGGAATGGACTTGGGATCGCGCTTGTCGCCCTGAGTCCTTGGAACCCAGACGCGTCCACCTTCGCCGCGCGCCGATTCCGACATCAGTCGCAGTTTGTCTTCGCCGGGGATGCAGGTGGGATGAACCTGGATGAACTCGCCGTTCGCGTAATAGCAGCCCTGCTGATAAAGCGCGGACTGCGCCGATCCGGTGCACACTACAGAGTTAGTCGACTTGCCGAAGATGGCGCCAATGCCGCCCGTGCAGATGATGATGGCGTCGGCGGGAAAGGTGCGAACTTCCATGGTCCACAAATCCATCGCGCAGATGCCGCGGCAGACGCGCTGCCCGTCAAGCACGGCCGAGAGAAACTCCCAGTGCTCGTACTTCTTCACCTTGCCTTCGGACTCGTAACGGCGCACCTGCTCGTCGAGCGCATAGAGAAGCTGCTGGCCGGTGGTTGCTCCGGCAAACGCGGTGCGGTTAAAGAGCGTGCCTCCAAAGCGGCGGAAATCGAGCAGTCCTTCGGGCGTGCGGTTGAAGGGAACGCCCATGCGGTCGAGCAGATCGATGATGCCGGGAGCAGCCTCGCACATGGCCTTGACCGGCGGCTGGTTGGCGAGGAAATCGCCACCATAGATGGTGTCGTCGAAATGGATCCAGGTGGAATCGCCTTCGCCCTTCAGGTTCTTGGCGGCGTTAATGCCACCTTGCGCGCAAACCGAGTGCGAGCGCTTTACCGGGACGATGGAGAACAGGTCAACTTCACCGCCCATCTCGGCGATCTTGATCACGGCGGAGAGGCCCGCGAGGCCTCCGCCCACTACGATAATTTTCGGAGCTGCCATTTCTATGAGTCCGATCTTTTTCCAATTTGGTTCCCGGGCCGCGTCCGGGCCTGCATGACCTCAGCGGCTAAAGCCGCCATCAAGTTTGCGGCACTTGCGGCGCGGCTGAAGCCGCGCCCTTTCAAAGCAAAGTCCAATCAAAGCGAAGTTCAATCAACTTTTTCCGCAACCGTTATCGCATTACGATATTTTCCGAACTTGAACTTGAATCCAAAGGTTGCAGCGGCGTTTTCAGGAATCCGTACATGCTGGCCGCGCCGATTGACACCAAACCGAGAGCGAGCGCCAGGCAGAGGTAGCCGAAGCGGCGGCGCGCCCTTTCGCCGGTAGTGATGCCCCACTTCGCGGCGAACAGCCACAGGCCGTAGCTGAAATGCCAGGAAGCAGCGATGATGCCGACAGCGTAAAAGGCGATCATCCACGGATTCTGGAATTCCCCCTGAACTTTGGCGAACGACTGATAGGGGTGCGTCGGCAGGTGTACGCCGGTGAAGCGCAGGTAATACGTGTGCTGCACCATGTAGATGAGGGCGATGATGCCGGTCCAGCGCTGCGAGGTGTAGAGCCAGTTGCCGGTCCAGGGATAATCGCCGACGTTGCTGTCACCTTGGTACCAGATGTAGACGCCGTAGAGTCCGTGGTAAAGGATCGGAATCCAGATGAAGCAAATCTCGAGGCCGAGGACGAAAGGCAGACTGTTCAGGAACTCGACTTGCTTACCGTAAGCGATGGGGCCTTTGAAGGCTTCGGCGTTCGAGATGAAGTGTTCGAGAAGAAAGGCTCCGATGGGCACGACGCCGCTGAGTGAATGCAGACGGCGCAAAAGAAACGAAATCCCCTCGCCGGCACGGAGCGGGGCGACGCCGGATTTGATCTTTGGTGCGGCGGGTGCGGGAGCGACGGAACTGGCAGTTGATGCCACGATGACTGCTCCTTACGTGGTCCAATATGAAAACTAATCATTATCATTTTCCGCGCGAAGGGAAGTCAAGGAGATTGGCTTAGTTCGTGGAGTGCCGGGCGTCCCCGCCCGGCCACGATGCCATCGAGGCAGCACTGCAGGACGGGCGAGGGCGCCCGTCGCTCCATTATTTCTACCCTCGCGGGCACCACTCCAGGAAGGCTCGAAAAGCTGCGCCACGGTGGCTGTATCGCGCTTTTTCTTCGGCGCTCAGCTCGGCGAAGGTCCTGCCGATTTGCGGGAAATAAAACAGCGGGTCGTATCCAAAACCGTTTTTCCCCCGAGGCGCGTCGAGGATGATGCCTTCAGCCGTCCCGCAGAACGTGTGCAGCGTCTGGCCGTTGTGGGCCACGGCGAGGACGCAGACGAAACGCGCGGTGCGCTTGTGTTCCGGGACCCCTTTCAGTTCGCGCAGTACGCGCGCATTGTTGGCCTCGTCGTCCGAATTGCATTCTGCCGTGTGCGGTTCACCGGCAGCGTAGCGCGCGGAGTGAACGCCGGGCGCGCCGCCGATTGCGTCAATCTCCAGGCCGGAGTCGTCGGCCAGCACGAGTTCTCCGGGAACGGCCAGGCTGTACGACTCAGCTTTCTTCCGCGCGTTCTCCTCGAAGCTGGTCCTGTCTTCGACCACCTGGGGCAGAGAAGAGAAGTTCGGGATGTGGGCGATAGTAATGCCGTAGGGTGCAGCGGCTCCGGCAAAATCGCGGAGCTTGCCGGCGTTCGAGGTCGCGAGCAAGATTCTCCGCTGCGTCTTGACCCAAACGGCAACGAGCAAGGCGAGGCTAATCAGCGAGACGACGTCTCCTATCCAACGGTCGAGCGTTCGTCGGAAATGGACTTGTACATCGTTGTCTCCGGCGTCAATAGGAACCACTAAGAGGCGGGTGACATCGGTTCTCCGGGTTTCGGTGGGTTTGCCGTTCACAACCACTTCCCACGCCGGGTAGTTGAAAAGGTGCACGGTTAGATTTTGCGGCGAGGCGGCGTGGACCCGGAAGTGTTTCTCCATGGGCTGCCACGCCAGCATCTGGCTCGGAACGGGCGCTCCCGCGTCGTCGCTGACCAGCGGCAGACGTTTGTTCAGCTCGTAGGAGTCGGCCCCGGCGGGCACATATTCGTCGGTGCCCTCGTAGCCAATGCCGCCGGCTAGGGCAGTGCTCATCTCGCGGATATCGCTGGCTAGCTCCCACCAGGGCGGCTGGATACGATACCCGGCTACGATAACCGCCGCCAGTAGAAGGGCAGAGGCCAGCCAGCGCCAGGTCCAGCGCCGAGCGGCCAGGGTCAGAAGCACGGCCAAGGCGGCATTCATGCAGAGCAGCCAGCGGAAGGGAAGTTGCACGAAGCGCAACTTGGGCAAGTGCTGCCAGAGCAAATTGCTCACGGAAATCATCAGAACCGCGCTGCCGGCTCCCCAGACGGAAAGAAGGGTCCACGGGATTTCAAACCCGGTCGCGCTGTGCGAGACTGGACAGCCGAACCACCCCAGCCCGCGAAAAGCGCGCGGTCTGGGGGCCCCGGCGGGGGCGGCTGTCCCTACGTGTTTCTTCCAGCGCGAGCCCCAGATCGCGAGGGCGAGGACGCCGATTTCGGCGAGCGCTATGGTCGAAACCAATCGATTGAAGCGGTTGTGATCGGCATCCGCGAGGGTGGTGAAAAGAAAATTATCCTGCGGGCGCACGCCCGGTGACAGCACCTCGCCGATATTGATCCACCGGGTTTCGTACACCGCGGGAATCAAATAGAACGAAGCCAATCCCGCGCCGAGTGCGATGGCGAGCGCCGTTCGCAACAGCGGACGCCATGATCGCTCCAGCGCGCCTAATACTACCGCAAGCCCCGCCACCGAGTAGTGAATCATGACGGCTGCAGGTGCGTTCGTCAGCCAGGCTGCGGCCAGGGTGAGGCTGAGCCATAGCACCTGCCTGAAACCGGGTTTCGTCAGTCGCAAAACACCAAGCAGCAGAAGCGGCAGCAGGGCACTGGCCAGCAGTTCGGCGTACGCGCTGCGCCAGTAGACGATCAACAGGTGATACGGATTCAGCGCGTAGAACGCGGCTGCAAACAACGCGTCCGGGGCGGGGAGCCACTCGCGGGCCAGGCGGTACATGGCCGCTCCGGCAAGCGTCAGCACGATCCAGCAATATGCGCCCGGCACCATCTTCCAGGGCAGTAAAGCCCCGAGCGCGGCGCCCAGAGTCCAGGACGCGGGCGGATAAAACAGGAAACGAGCCTCGCCGTACCCCCAGTACCCGAGAGCCGCCCAGCGCGGATAGACGATGCCGTGCTTCCATTGGCCGAGGACTTCCATCCACGAATACATATGAAACTCGAAATCATGCCCGGATGGATTGCCCCACCAGAAGAACGGAGCGATGGCCAGCAGGCAAGCGCCAGCCAGCAGCAACGCACGCGAGATCGGACCTTTGAGCAACAGAACTTTACCTTGACCCGACATTCCTGGTAGAGACGCGGCTTGTCGCGTCTCCCGCGGCAGAGACGGGGCAAGCCCCGTCTCTACAGCCAGAGCAATTCTATTGCATTGGAAAATTATCGGAGAATTAACCGAATCGAGATTTTTCCGGGGAGAGGGAGAGCTATTGTGCGGACGCTGGTTGGCCGGCGTTTATTGGCTGACGCTCTCCGGATTTCGCTGGCGGCGGAGTTCGGCGAGAAACGCTTCTTCTTCCAGCCCATTGCCGGTCCGCAGCAATTCCAGCAGAGGATCGTCCGCATCGGTTGCGGCGCTGCTGGCAGGGCTGAGATCGACCACGTTGGCGACGAGCGAACGCGGGGAAATTTCCAGTTGGGGAGTGGCGCCGGGCTGGCCGGTGAGGAATTCGATGAACTCGCCCACGCTCTTGCGCTGCTCTTCCGTGCGGGCAGGGAACTCAATGCCCATACCATGTCCGGGATGCATGACCCGGACTAGACCTTCAGCGTGTATCTCCATCCCGGCGGCGCGCAGGCACAGGTCAACGGCTGAGGACTGCGGGAAGGGAGATTCGGTCTCCACATAGCACCCACCCAGACTGAGGTCGGTCAATTTGCATTGCGTGACCGCGTCCGGCTCTTCGGGCAAAGCATCGTGCGAACGGGACGCCAGCCATTCGCTGAGTTCGTCGCGCATCTTGGCGTCCATGTCGAGAAAGCGCAATCCGGTTTGACCGTTAACAGTACTCCAGGCAACTTCCGCATCGCCTTCGATACCAGCACCACCATCAGGAAGCTGGAAGGAGACGCGAACCAGGGTCCCGGATGAAAGTGACTTGGCCGTCAACACATCCAAGCCGCCGGTGCTCAGGTCGAGCAGGATGCCTTCGACAGTATTGCTGTCATCGATGCGAATCGAAGCCTCGGCTTGGACAGCGATCCGCATGGATTGCCGTCTTTCGCGCTTCAGCAGAGCCGTGGCGGCATGCAAGGTGGTTTGAGCCTGCTCAGGGCTGATGGGTTTAGTGAGGATGAAATGGGTTCCCGCGCCCAGGATCGAGCGGATCTGCGAGGCATCATGGAGCAAGGCAACCGTGACCGGCGGCTTGCGATCGGGGCCGACGAGGCCGCGGCAAGCTTCGAGCAGCAGAGAGGCCGCTTGGGGATCATCGAAGTCTACGATGACCTGGTCGAACCTCTCCTCCTGCAGTCGCGTCACGGCGACATCGGCGTCGTTGGAGCGATCTACCGCCACGCCGAACTGCGTCAGAACCTGAATCAGCGTCTCCGCCGTCGGTTCATCCTTGGACACCAGTAATGCCTGCAATGTCATGCGCCCGAGCCTCCCGCCTCGCGCTTTGCCTGTATCTCAGGCGTCTACGGCCAGCGCGGAGTGGTGCTGCGTCCTGGTTTGGACGCGGCTGGTGCGGCTTGGGCGCTGGCTTTGGCAGCCATCGCGTTGGAGTTTTCATCGTCCACTTCCGCGAGTACTGCGCTGTCATCCTCGACGTCGTTTTCCGCAAGCAAAGGCGCGACTTCGCGCAGTTTTTCGGCAGCCTGCTGCAACATCTCAATCTGCTTGCCCAACTGCGTGTACTGCGCCTGCTTGCGACGCAAAACCTCATGGATATCCTTCATACATCCCCCTGCGCCTGACTGTAGGTTTGGACGAAGGTAAGGTCAACGCCAAAGGCATGGCTGGCCGTTACGGCAGTAACCGAACAAGAGGACATGGAGTGGACTTCCAGGTGGCTCAGGGCAGGAAAGGTTGGACCGTCCCGAGGAGGGGCAGCTGCGTGCGACGGCGATCCAGTAGTCTTAGCTCAAAATCAAAAGCCCCGCCTTGCGGCGGGGCCATGAGTTGAGTGTTTTGGGCGTAGCAAAAAATTCAGGTTATGTCCCGATCAGCTTGCGACGGAAAATTCCAGCGATGCCCACAAGTCCGGTTCCGAGGAGACCCAAGGTTCCGGGTTCCGGCGCGGTAAGGGTCGAAGTACCGACACGGATGTGCCCGACGCCGTTGGCCCATTGTGAGCTAGTGGCAAAGAAGGTCTGAGTGGTCGTTCCAGTCGCGCTCCGACCGTCATACAGCGTGCCTGTAATCGCGCCGCTGAGAGTCCAAACCACAGTTTTGCAGGTCGCGCAGCTCGTCAGAGTCAAAGTCACTGGACCGACGAAGCTGCCGCTAAAAAGCGTTACCGGGGCGTGGGGTGCTCCCGGCAATGTCTTTGTCCAAGCGCCGACGCCAGTCACGAGAAATGACCCCCCTCCCGCAAACGTTGCGCTGGGACCCGAAAGCGAGCCTCCGGTGAGCGCACCGGTCGAGAAGCTGACATGACCCATGGTTGACCCAGTGGAGATGCCGCCCCAACTCGTCAGTTGCGATTTTGTCGTTGCCCCGACAACGATTCCGGCGCTCGAAACCGAAACCGAGCCATACTGGTTGGTGACAATAATGTCCGCCCAAGCGGCGATTGGCAACGCCAACGCCAACAATGCTAATAGCAACACTCGCCTCATTTGAATTTCCTCCCCAAAAATTTTCTTCTTTACCCAAACTTACCTTGGAAACTGGTGCCCCAAGGTATAGGTCGCCTACTGCTCTTAGTGCACTTTCCGTTCCAAAGCTAACAACTCTCAGTTGCCATTGTTTATCAACAACTTACAAGCAAATTCCGCAAATGCTAAGAATCCCGGGTTGCAATCTGCTGCACACTAGCATCAATCGCTTTCCCCAGATCACCCAGAGGATCGGTCCGGCAGGCATTCGGGCCGCCCACGAAACCGAGCAACTGTTTGGTTCAAAATGGGCAGCGGGAAATCTCACCACGAGAAAGCAAACCCCACGTTGCGATGCCGCTTCCAGAATCTGGCGCGACTGTTAGTAACCAGTCGCAAGGTGACGGATGGTACCATGGACCCGGCGTTTGGCAAGTGGCCCGTTTGTGCCATTCCAACCCCCGCAAGAGTGGCATTCCGCTCGCAGGCCGGGTGCACTACCTTTCCCATGAGCAGTTCTGGGGAGGGCTGTTCGGGCGTCCCGTGATCCTTCGGATCCGGGGCGCTTCTTATTTGCGGTGAAGTTTCACGGAGCCCCGGCCGTCTGCGAAGACTGGTACCGGTTCGCTTTTTCCCGAGGCTAGGCTGCGGTAGGCCGCGTCCAGAATGATCTGGTTCTGCCAGCCTTCCTGGCCAGGCACCGGAAACACTTCCCGGCCTTCCAGAGCGGCGGCAAAGCTGTCCACCTGCCTGGCGTAGGCAAGGTGGTTGGAGACGGTTTCTTCAGCGGCGAGTTGTCCGTTGCGCCACAGCTGCAGCCTAACAGGACGTTCAACATTGAGCGCATCGTCGGCCCGCAGGACGCCGGCGTCACCGACAATTTCCAGTGGCGTGCGATAGTGGGCCCGAGTTGAAACCAGCACCGTGGCCAGAGTGCCGCGCTGAAACTCCAGCGTCACCGCGGCGGCCGCTTCTACGTCACCCGATCCTTCGGCTGGACGGCCGAAGACGCTCACCTGCCGGGGTTCATCCTGCAGGATGTAACGCAAGGCGTCGATGCAGTGGACGCCCACGTCGGAGATAGGGCCCCCTCCGGCTAGCGAGCGGTCGTAGAGCCAAGTCCTGGCCTGCCCGGAACCGGGATAGGAGAACTCCGCCCGCGCAAAAACCGGGCGGCCGATGTCACCGGCGGCAAGGCGATCGCGAAATCTCGCCGTAGTGTCTTCAAAGCGGAAGACCTGGGCGACCCCGAGGAGCACGCCGGCGTTGCGCGCTGCCTCGACCATCTGGCGGCATTCGTCCGCGTTCATGCCCATGGGTTTCTCGCACAATACCGGCTTGCGGGCGGCGACCGCGGCGAGGACGTCCTGCAAGTGACAGGCGTTGGGAGTCGTGACCAGCACGGCGTCGACTTCAGAGCAGCGGCTGAGATCAGCGGTTGAGGCGAACACGTGCGGGATGCCATGCTGCGCCGCGGCTTCGCGGGCCTTGTTGGGATTGCGGCGCGACAAAGCAACCACTTTGCAATTCTGAGCCAGAGCAAAACCTGGCATCAGGCGCCGGACAGCGTGCAAACCGAATCCCGCGATTCCAAAACGAATCATGTGACTCTCACCTGCTTCTCACGCACTACGTGTACGGGTAAAAGACGAAAAATAACAGGGATAAAGCCGTCAACCCCCAGAGCGCGGGGCGAACGTCGCTCAGGCGTCCCGACACCAGTTTGCAGAAAGGATACAAGATGAAGCCCGCCGTCATGCCAATGCCCACGTTGTAGGTGAAAGCCATCAGGACGATCACGCCGAAGGCGGGAACCAGTTCGGTGAGGTCGTCAAACGGAATACGGGTAATGGGTGTCAGCATCAGCAATCCCACGAAGATGAGCGCCGGTCCATAGGCCTGCGGCGGGATGGCGGAGATGAAAGGCGCAAAGAATAAAGTTCCGACAAAGCACAACGCCGTAGTGACCGCGGTGAGACCGGTTCGGCCGCCCGCCTCTACTCCAGTCGCGGATTCGATGTAGGCGCCGGAGGTGGTGGTTCCGACCACGGCAGCGAAGGTAGTGGCCAGCGCGTCGGCCATCATGGGGCGCTCGATCTGGGGCAGGTTGCCGTCTTTGTCGAGGAAACCGGCGCGCGCCGACACACCTATGAGCGTTCCCATGGTGTCCACAAATGCCATGACAAAAATCGTAAGCACCACAGGAAAAAATCCCCAGGTGAACAGATTGTGCAGGTCGAACTGAAAGAAAACGGGTTGCAGGCTGGGCGGACGGCTGATCCAACCTGCCGGGGCGGGAGCGACGCCGGTCACAAAACTAAGCAGAGCCGTAGCCAGAACTCCGCTAAGAATGGCGGCTGGGAAACGGCGAATGGTGAGCACCGTCATCAGCAGAAAACCGAAGACGGAAAGCAGGACCGAAAGCGAGGTCAGATGCCCCGGCCGGACCGGCGCGCCGGGCTGTCCTATGGTAACGATGCCCGTCTGATTCAACCCGATGAAGGTGAGAAACAATCCGATGCCGACAGCGTAACTGTAACGAAGCGTGGCAGGAATGGCCTCAACCATCCACTGGCGAAGACGGAACAGGGTCATCAGAATGAAAAGAATTCCGGCGAGAAACACCGCGCCCAGAGCGCTTTGCCACGTGTAGCCCAGCACATGAACCACGGTGAACGCGATAAAGGCGTTCTCGCCCATGTAGGGACCGATGGCGAATGGGCGCTTGGCGTAAAAGCCCATCAGCAGTGTTCCGAAAATGGCGGTGAGAATGGTGGCTGTAAGCGAAGCGCCGGCGGGCATGCCGGCAGTTTTCAGGATGGCCGGATTGACGGCCACGATGTACGCCATGGTGAAGAAGGTGGTGAGTCCGGCGACAACTTCGCGGTGGACGGTTGTCTGGTGGTGAGCGAGTTCAAAGAACTGATCGAGCCAGCGAGTCACGTTGCCCTCGGGGGAGACTCAGGATTGTACATTCGCCGCGCTTGAAGCACGAATCGAGCCAGGGGTTTTCCCTGTGTGACCCTGTGCTCCTCTGTGTCCTCGGTGGTTGCCGTTGGTTCGCAACGTCAAGAGCGCAACCACAGGGAGCACAGGGGAACACAGGGAAGAACCTGGGGAATGCCCGGGCCCGACGGGCCGCGAAGCGATCAGCGATTGCGCAGCTCAGCGAGCAACTTGGGGTCGATGTTGCCGCCGCTGATTACAGCTACGTTGATGTTTGTCTTGGGCAACTCGCCGGCATGGAAAAGAAATGCGGCTGCGGCCACAGCGCCGCTAGGTTCGGCCAGGGTTTTGGCGTTCGTGCTTAAAGCGCGTGTGGCCTCGCGAATCTCGTCTTCCGTCACGCTGACGATGTCGTCGACATAGGCGCGGATGTGTTCGAAATTGATGGCGCCGACGCTCTGGGTGCGCAGACCGTCGGCCAGCGTCTGCGAAACTTGCCCGGCCGGGAAGGAGACGATGCGGCCGGCGCGCAGGCTGGCCCGCGCATCGGCAGCGAGTTCGGGCTCAACGCCGATCACTTTCACTTCGGTATTCCTGAGACGATTGCTCAGCTTGATGGCGGCAGAGATGCCGCTGATCAATCCTCCGCCGCCGACGGGAACCAGCACAGTTCCAACGTCAGGCAGGTCTTCGAGGATCTCGAGCCCGACGGTTCCCTGGCCAGCGATGATCTTTTCGTCATTGTAGGGAGGCACGATCGCGTAGCCATGCTCGGCCGCCAGTTGCTCGGCGCGCAGGCGGCGTTCTTCGCTACCGGGGCCGACGGTGACGATCTCCGCTCCCAGGGCGGCGGTAGCTTCGAGCTTGTTTTTAGGAGCATTGCCGGGCATGACGATGATGGCCTTCACGCCCAGTGCCCGCGCCGCGTAGGCCACGCCTTGCGCGTGATTGCCGCTGGAATAAGAGATGACTCCGTGGCGGCGCTCTTCGCCGGTAAGAGACGCGACCTTGTTATACGCGCCGCGCAGCTTGAAAGCGCCAATGGGCTGCAGGTTTTCAAGCTTTAGATAAAGTTTGCGTTGATCGGCCGCGCCCGTCCATTCGAACAGGGGAGTGCGGACAGCGATGCCGTGAAGGACGTTTTGAGCTGCGCGAATGTCGTCGAGAGAAACCATCGTGTTTGAGCGTGCCTTGTCCGGGCGTTTTTTGCAAGGGCGCTACGTAGTACATCACGACGCTACAGGCATTGACATCGTGATGCCTAATGGCATAGCATCAAAACATGAGGACAACCCTTTCGCTCGATGACGACGTGGCCCAGTTGCTGAAGAAGGAAGTTCGGCGAACTGGCTCTTCTTTCAAAGAGGCGGTGAATCGATTTCTGCGGATGGGATTGACGGCTTCGAAGCAGCCTGTCCGGAAGCCGTTCCGGGTGAAGCCGTGGAGTCTGGGTCTGCCTCCGTTTGAAAAAGTAGAAGAGCTATTGGAATACCTGGAAGGACCGGATCATCGGTGATCGTCATTGATGCCAATCTCCTGATCTATTCCTACGATCTCGATTCGGCCTACCACAAGAAGAGCCATTCTTGGCTGGAGGAAGCGCTTTCGGGAGTAGAAGCCGTGGGACTGCCCTGGCAAAGCGTATCTGCGTTCCTACGGGTTATCACGAATCGGCGACTATCGGGAATGCGTGTCAGCCTGCAGCAAGCCGTGCAAGTCGTAGATGAGTGGTTGCAACAACCGAATGTACAAATACTTGTGCCGGCGGATCAGCACTGGTTGGTGTTGAGGCAAATGATCCTGGAGGGACAGGCCTCAGGCCCGTTGGTGAGTGATGCGGAGGTCGCGGCGATCACGATTGAGCATGGCGGTGTGCTGCACACGGCGGACCGGGATTTTGCGCGCTTTCCGGGGCTGCGCTGGAAGAACCCGCTGAGCTAGGCTCAATCTTGTTTCTAACTGTGGAAAGGTGGTATAGTGTTATAAAGTAACACTAAGGAACACCTACGATGGCGTCTGCCTCTACCACCAGCCTGAAGCTCGATGTCGAAACCAAAGAGCGCATACAGCGTCTCGCCGCCGCCCGCCGCCGCTCGCCACACTGGGTGATGCGTGAAGCCATCGAGCAGTATGTCGAACGCGAAGAAACGCGCGAGAAATTCCGGCAGCATGCCCTAGCCGCCTGGACTCACTACCAGACGACCGGCCTGCACGCCACCGCCGAGGAAGCCGATGTCTGGTTGGCGAAGCTCGAGGCGGGTAAGGACGCCGCTCCTCCGAAATGCCGCGCCTGAACTGGTCGCAAGCTGCTCTGCTGGATGTGGCTCGCCTCTATGCCTTTCTAGCTCCCAAGAGCCGGAACGCAGCCAAGCGTGGCATAAAGTCGATCCGGCAAGGTGTAAAAGCGCTCGCCAGGCACCCGGAGATTGGTCGTCCAGTCGAGGAGTTGCCGCCGGAGTTCCGCGAGTGGGTGATTGACTTCGGACATGGGGCGTACGTTGCCCTCTATTACTATGACGGAGAAGAGATCGTCATATTGGCGGTACGACATGGGCGGGAAGCGGGGTACGGAGCGTAATCCTTCCGATCAATTGGAATCTCAGATCTCCAGTATCACCGGCATAATCAGCGGCCGCCGTTGCGTTTGCCGCGAGATGTAGCGCTTCAGGTCGGTGCGGATTTTCTCTTTGATCACGCCGTAATCGGCTTTCTCTTCGGCGCTGGAGGCTTCGAGGGTCTCCATGACGATCTCGCGGGCGCGCTCGATTACTCCGTTTTCGCCGGGCGCGAAGCCGCGGGTCACAATCTCGGGCGCAGTTTCAACCAGTCCGGTGAGTTTGTTGATGGCGATGATCGGCATCACGAAGCCGTCTTCGCTGAGGTGGCGGCGGTCTTTGATGATTAAGTCTTCCACCACATCCGTGCGCGAACCGGAATCGATGCAGACGCGGCCGACGTTGATGCGTCCGGCCTTGCGGGCGCCGAGCTCGTCGATTTCGAGAACGTCTCCGCTTTCAATCAGCATCACGCTGCCGACCGAACCGTGCATGGACGCGGCCAGTTCGGCATGTAATTTGAGCTGCCGGTATTCGCCGTGAATCGGGACAAAATACTTGGGCCGCACCAGATTGATGATGAGCTTCAATTCTTCCTGGCTGGCGTGTCCGCTGACGTGGATGGGCGGGTAAGAGCCATCATCGTAGATCACGTGCGCTTCGCGGCGGAACAAGTGGTCCACCATCCGGAAGATGGCTTTTTCGTTGCCCGGGATGATGCGCGACGACAGCACGACGGTGTCGCCTTTTTCGATTTTGGCGTGCTTGTGGTTATCCACCGCCGCCCGCGACAGCGCCGACATGGGTTCGCCCTGCGTGCCGCTGATCAGGACGCAGACTTTTTCCGGCGGGAAGTTTTTCATTTCGCCGGGATGGATCATCATGCCTTCGGGAATCTGGATGTAACCCAGGTCTTCGGCGATCTCGGAAGAATTCTCCATGGAGCGGCCGAGGAAACAGATTTTGCGGCCGTGCTCCCGCGCCATGTCGACGGTCAGCTTGATGCGGTGAATCGAAGACGAGAAGCAGGAGATGAACAGACGCCGCTGGGTGCGGGCAAATACCTCATCGAACTTGCGGCGCACGGCGCGCTCGCTCGGCGTGTAGCCCTTGCGCTCGACGTTGGTGGAATCCTGCAGCAGTGCCAGTACTCCTTCTTTGCCGTACTCGGCGAAACCGTGCAGGTCGAAGAGGCGGTTATCGGTGGGCGTGGGATCGACCTTGAAGTCGCCGGTATGCAGCACCACTCCGAGCGGTGTGTGGATGGCGAGCGCCACACAATCGACCAGGCTGTGGGTGACCTGCAGCGGATGAATGGTGAAAGGCCCAACCTTGAAGCGTTCTCCGGGACGAATCTCCCGCAGATCGGCGTCGTCGAGGAGTTGGTGTTCGTCAAGCTTGTCTTCGACATAGGCCAGCGTGAACTCGGTGCCCCAGACGGGAACATTCAGTTCGCTGAGAATCCAAGGCAGAGCTCCGATGTGGTCTTCGTGGCCATGCGTAAGCACAATGCCGCGAACATGCTTGCGATTTTCGAGCAGGTAAGAAATGTCGGGGACGACGATGTCGACGCCCAGCAACTCGGCTTCGGGAAACATCAGGCCGGCATCCACCACGATGATGTCGTCGCCAAAGCGGATGGCCATGCAGTTCATACCGAACTCGCCCAGCCCGCCCAGCGGAACTATATGCAGTTTTCCTTTTGACATTAGTAAAGTCGATGCTAGCACAGGGTGGGCCGACGTTGACGTGGGACTAGCCATGACGCCGGTGTAGAGACGGGCAACCCTTCCAGTAATTGTCATCCCGAACGAAGTGAGGGACCTGCATTTTGCGGCAGACTGCAGATCCCTCACTTCGTTCGGGATGACAAACTCCTAAAGTAGCGGTTCTGCTCGGCTGATAGACTCATAGGCGAAAATGACCGACGAGAAACAGTCATGGCTACGGCGGCGTGTGGAAGGCGCGATCCGCAGCGGCCTGACTCGCACCTACGAGACCATCAAGGTCGATCCGGGACGCTTCCTGATGCAGTTGCGCGCGGCACACGGATTGCCGCTGGCCACCTTTCATGGTGTGTACACCTTGCCGGTCGAGCGCCTGGACGATGTGGCGGAGACGCTAATCCGCGGCGGCATGAAGCTGGCGGCGGCAGAGGGAGCCGGGTTCGGGCTGGGCGGAATCCTCACGATCGTGCCGGACCTCGGCATTCTTTCCGCCATTACCATGCGCACTATCCAGAAGCTCAGCCTGATTTACGGCTTCGAGTTGAACACCGACGATGAAATTGCCGAGCTTTGGATTGCGGCAGCCAGCGCCGCCGGAGTCGACATCAGCCGTGAATTGCTGGAAAAAGAAGTAGTGAACCGCTTTGTGCCGAAAGTGATTCAGCGCATCGCCGCGCGGGCCAGCGCCGAGGTCGTCGAGAAGTGGGCAGGACGCCTGATTCCGTTGGCGAGCTCGGTAATCGGATGCGCCCTGAACTATTATTTCGTGCGGGCATGGGGCCAGCGGGCGCAGGCGCATTTCCGCGCCAAGCATCTGGAAGCGCGGCGGCGGTTTGCGGCGGAGCAATTGCGACTTCTGGATACGCCGCGACAAACTTCTTAACCACAGAGGGCACAGAGGAACACAGGGGAAACCGCTTTTCACTCGCTGTCCCCTGTGTTCCTCTGTGCTCCCTGTGGTTAGGTTTTGGCTCCCGGCGGAGGCGCGGTCTCTACCGCAGCCACTCTTCCAGCTCAATCCCGCGCTCGGTCTTTTCGTCGCGATACTTGACGATCACGGGCGTGTAGAGCGAAAGGTTCCAGTCGTCGGATTTACCTTTGCCTTTTTTCACGGCGCGCGAGCCAGGAACGACGACCGCGTTTTCCGGGACTTCCAGTGGCAGCTCCGCTGACGCCCGGTAGACCTCGCCGCGCACTAGATCATAGAGCGGCGTGGACCGGGTCAGAATCGTTCCGGCTCCCAGGACGGCGCGGGCGCGCACCAGCGTGCCTTCGTACACTCCGCAATTGCCGCCAACCAGCACATCGTCTTCGAGGACCACCGGGGCGGCGTTGATGGGTTCCAATATGCCTCCGATTTGCGCGGCGGCACTCAGATGAACGCGCTTGCCAATCTGCGCGCAGGAGCCGACCAGGGCGTGCGAGTCGATCATCGAGCCTTCATCCACATAGGCGCCGACGTTGATGAACATGGGAGGCATGCAGATGACCGACGGTGCAACGTAGGCCCCTTCGCGGATGGAAGATCCGCCGGGCACAAGGCGAACACGATCAGCGAGAGTCAAACGGCGCGCTGGGAAGGTGTCCTTATCGACAAAAGAAAGCACGTCGCCGTCCGACATTTCTCGCAATTCGCCGAGGCGGAAGCCAAGCAGGATGCCTTGTTTCACCCATGCGTTCACGAGCCAGCGTCCGGCTACTTTTTCTGCAGCGCGAGCCGCGCCACGAGTGAGAGCGGCGCGGAAGTCGAAGAAGGTGCGGCGCGCTTCGGCGGGGTTGCCGATGGTGTTGCCCGCCGACAGGCGTTCAATGGCGGACTTCAAAGTGGATAGCGAATCTGATGTAGGCAAAAAGCAGGTCCTTCGCTTCGCTCAGGATGACAAATCTTATTTGACGAATGCGCTGAAAGCTGACGGCTAAGTGCTAAAAGCTAAATGCTGCCATTACGCCACGCACTTGCATTCGCTGCGGATCAGAACCCCAGGCATATGGTGGCTTGCCTCGCGCGCTTCGGCGAGATTGCCGTACGGTCCGTGCCAGCGCGAATGGTTGGGATCGTGCCCGCTGGGGCGTCCTTTGCCGGAACTGCACTGTCCACAGGATGCGCGGTGCAGAATCGCTTTGTGCGGGCCCGCCGCCCAGTTCTCGTAAACATAAAATTCGGCGGCAACGGCCGGCGGAGCCGTGGGCCGGGTAATCAATCCGGCGTCGGTCGCAATCTTTTGCAGCTTCGATCGCGTGTCGCGACGCATGGGAAGCAAGGGCAGGCGATAGACTTCCTCAATCTTCCCCATCATTGCCAGCACGGCCTTCACCGGCAGCGGGCTTGATTCGATGAAGTTGGCTAGCATCAGCGGCAGATACTTGCGGTGCAGAGTGCGCGCCGTATGCCAGTCGTTGTTCAGAGCAGCGCGAGTCATCTCCGCCATTTCGCGCGGAATCTCATTAGACGCAACCGAGATGACGCCCACGCCACCGAGCGCAATCACCGGCAGAGTAACGGCGTCGTCGCCAGAAAGTACTAGAAAAGTCTCTGGCACCGAGTTCAGTACCTCCGCGATCTGCGTCATGTTGCCGCTGGCTTCCTTCACACCCACGATATTCGGGACCTCGGTCAACCTCGCCAGGGTCGCGGGCTCAAGATTGGCGGAGGTCCGGACGGGGACGTTATAAAGGATGACCGGCTTATCGACCGCTTCGGCGATGGCGCGGAAGTGCCGGTATTGGCCTTCCTGCGTCGGCTTGTTGTAGTAAGGCGAGGCGGTGAGGATGGCGTTGACACCGGGCCGCGCCGCCACTTCTTTCGCTTTGGCGACAGCCTCCTGGGTCGAATTGGAGGTGGCGCCGGCAACGATCGGCACGCGTCCGGCGGCGACTTCGATGGTGACGTCGATGACGCGCAGCCACTCATCGTGAGTGAGTGTCGGAGTCTCTCCCGTGGTGCCGCAGGGAATCAGGAAATCGATGCCCGATTCCACCTGCCAGGCAACCAGATTGCGGAGTGCGTTTTCGTCAACCGCACCGTCCTGAGAGAACGGTGTGACCAGAGCGGTACCACAGCCTCGCAGTTGCATGCGCTAAGGATAACTCTTCTCGCGAGCGCTTGCATGAGGATGCCTTGTTTGTGTGGGGATGGGCGCCCCGCTCGTCCAAGCCGAGCGAAGTTCGGCAACTGCCTGCGGCCGTAATGATTCTGGGGCTGACTCTAGAGTTCTCGCCAGACGTTGCGGAACTCGAAAAAACCCGTTTTTCCCGCCAGCCACTCGGCCGCGCGCACTGCCCCTTCCGCAAACCCCTGGCGCGATTTTGCGTCGTGGCACAAGTAAATGCGATCGCTGGCAGAATTGAAGACCACCTCATGCATGCCGACCGCGTCCCCTTCGCGAAAGGAAACAATCTCAAGTTCCTGCCCTCCGGATTCGCGGATAATTTTCTGGAGCGTCATCGCCGTTCCCGAGGGAGCGTCTTTCTTGGTCACATGATGCCGCTCGAAAATTTGCCCGGAGTAATCGTATTTCAGGGCAGCCCCTGCGCTGGCGGCAATCTCGAAAAACAGGTTCACGCCAATGGAAAAATTCGATCCGTAAAGGAAGCCCGTCTTGGCCGAGAGCACCATTTCGCGCAAGCGCGGCAATTGCTCATACCAGCCGGTGGTTCCGACCACGATGTTCTTCTTGGCGCGGATGCAGGCCTCGGCATTGGCCACCACCGCGGCGGGCGTGGTGAAGTCGATCACCGTGTCGATAGCGGCGAGCGACTCGGGCGTGAGAGCAGAGGCACCGGCATTGTCAGCAGCGCAGAGGACTCTGACATGATGCCGCCGGGCACGCGCGAAATCCGCGACCAGTGCCCCTGTCTTGCCTCGGCCTAGGACCAGAAGATTCATGCGGAAACCTTAAAGCCAACCACAGGGCGCACAGAGGTCCACAGGAAAACCTGCACGGGGGAAACCCTAGCGCATTTGGTTTTCGCCTGTGTTCCTTTGTGCCCCCTGTGGTTAAGATTCTTACGCGGCCGAGAATGAGTTACGCAAACACTTCCGGATCGGCTTCCGCAAAAAACGCGTGGTGCAGACGCCGAACCACCTCGGCCGCGTCGTCCTCTTCAATCACAAAGGTCAGATTAATTTCCGACGCACCCTGCGAAATCATGCGAATCTTCACATCTTCAAGGATGCCGAAAACCTTGGCGGCGATTCCAGGAGTGTCGCGCAAATTCTCGCCCACTAGACAAACGATCGCCTTGCGACCCTCATATTTCACGTCGGCAATTTTTGCCAGATCGGCGGCCAGCGCCGGGATGGCTTCGTTAGTCTCGGCCGTCACCGAGACGCTGACTTCGGAAGTGGAAACCACGTCCACTGCGACGTTGTGTTGATCGAAAGCCTCAAAAATGGACTTCAAATATCCATGCACCAGAAGACGTCGAGGTGAAGCAACCTCCACCAGCGTGATCTTTTTCTTGAGCGCGATGGCCTTGAAGATATTTGCGCAGCGCGGGGCACGCGCCGTGATCTTTGTCCCTTCGCAGGTTGGGTTCAGCGAGTTCAGAACATAGACCGGGATATTCTGCTGAATCGCGGGCAGGACGGTTGCCGGATGCAGAACTTTGGCCCCGAAGTAGGCGAGTTCGGCGGCTTCGTCAAAGCTGATGACTTTGATGCGCCGCGCTTCGGGAGTCAGGCGCGGATCGGTAGTCATCATGCCGTCGACGTCGGTCCAGATTTCGATACGCTCGGCCTTGAGGCCAGCGCCAAAGATCGCGGCCGAAAAATCCGATCCGCCGCGGCCGATGGTGGTGGTGATGCCAACCCGATTCGAACCAATGAATCCGCCCATCACCGGAACCTTGCCGGCCTCGAGTAGAGGCTGCACCCGCTTGCGCAGGCGCTCGTTGGTTTCCTCCATCTGAGGAACCGCGCGGGTGTAGGCGCTGTCGGTCAGCAGGCATTGGCGCGAATCCACGTGCGCGCCCGGCAATCCGCGGGCGGTGAAAGCGGCCGCGACGATCTTGCTCGAAAGCACTTCGCCGAACGAAGCGACGTAATCGTAGGTGCGGGGAGTAATTTCGCCGACTGCGCCAATGCCGCGCAGCAATTCGTCCAGGTCCTCGAAGTCGGAGCCCAGGTCACCGTGAAATTCCGTGAACAGGGCGGTGCCGAGTAGTTCTCCAGCAGTTTCATAGTGGCGTTCGCGCAAGGCGCGCGCCATTTTGAGAGCGGTCTTGCGATCGCCGCCACCGGCCGCCTTTCCCATGGCCAGCAGGGAATCGGTAACCTTGGCCATGGCGCTGACCACCACCACGGGGCGGTCTGCCAACCGGCCCTGGACGATGTGGGCTACGCGGTCGATCGCTTTCGCGTCTTGCACGGAAGTCCCGCCGAACTTCATCACAATCATGGGCGGGAGTGCTCCTTGACGCTCGCAAAAAATCCAACACAGAGGAAACCCGTGGTTTCCCGTAGAGACGCGGTCTCCCGCGGTGGAGACGGGGCAAGCCCCGTCTCTACACTAAAACCTAAAGCTGCCTCCGTGGTGGATTTTCCCATCACCCGAGACACCCCTTTGCCTTAAGAAGTTCAGCGTTGAGCAGGGCAGCGCCGGCTGCGCCGCGAATCGTGTTGTGCGAGAGGACGGTGAACTTCCAGTCGAGCACGTTGCACCTGCGCAAGCGGCCGACCGCTGTGGTCATACCTGCGCCCAGGTCACAATCGAAGCGCGGTTGCGGACGGTCCGGGGCAGTCATGTACACGACCGGTTGATCGGGGGCGCTCGGCAGGCGCAACTTCTGCGGCTCGGCGCGAAAATCGTTCCAGGCGGCAATGATTTCTTCGGCCGACGCCTTCTTCTTTAGTTTGACGGCGACCGACTCCGTGTGGCCATCCTCCACGGCGACGCGATTGCATTGTGCGCTCATGGCAAAGGGAGCCGGGTCGATGTGCGAACCTTTCAGAGTCCCCAGCAACTTCTGCGTCTCCTCTTCCATCTTTTCTTCCTCTTTGGCGATGTAGGGAATGACGTTACCGAGAATGTCGAGCGACGCTACTCCGGGATATCCGGCGCCGCTCACCGCTTGCATGGTAACCGCCATAACGGTCTCAAGCGTGAAAGCACGATGTAACGGGGCCAGCGCCAGTACCAGGCCGATCGTCGAGCAATTGGGATTAGTGACCACATAACCGCCCGACTTGCTGTACCAGGATTGCTTGGTGATGAGCTGAATATGATCGCCATTGACCTCCGGAATCACCAGCGGAACGTCGGCTTGCATGCGCAAGGCGCTGGAGTTGGAGACAACCGCACAGCCGGCGTCGGCAAATTGCGGCTCCAGTTCGCGGGCGATGCCGGCATCCAGAGCGGCAAAAATAATCTTGGGCGCGGCTTCGGGCTTCGCCGGAGAAACCTTCATCTTGGCGACGTCGGCGGGGATCGCGGTTTTCAGACGCCAGCGCGCGGCTTCGGCATAGGCCCGTCCTTCCGAGCGGTCGGACGCCGCGAGCCAAGCCACTTCAAACCACGGATGATGTTCGAGCATCTGGATAAATCTCTGCCCGACGATGCCCGTGGCACCGAGAATTCCTACCGGAAGTTTGTTCGACATATTTTGGTCAACAAGACAAGTTTTGATTTTATACCAGCGAAATTTCCGCCGGGAATGCCGTTGCTGAGACACGGGCGAATAGGGTGCATGCGGTCGGCCGGTTTCTCGCGAGACGCGGGAATACGACCCTCGGTGACTGTTCGACGCTTGCGAACGGATGTACGCTTTGTTGAGGAGCGACCAATGTCAGAACTGCGCCAGAATTTTGCTACCAAAGAATGGGTTGTGATCGCCACTGAACGGGCCCGGCGTCCCGAAGAGATGGCGCAACACCGCGAGCGCAAGGCGCTGGCATCGTTTGTCGCGAACTGTCCTTTTTGTCCGGGAAACGAAAAGCTGACTCCGCCGGAAGTGATGCGGATTCCGGCCTCAACCGGGGTCCCGTGGCACGCGCGCGTGATCCCGAACAAGTTTGCCGCGCTTTCCCGCGAGGTGCAGCCGACACGCACCGTGCACCGCTCGCGCCGGGCGGTAAACGGATTCGGGGTTCACGATGTGATCATTGAGTCGCCCGACCACTCTCAGGTTATGGCCCTGATGCCCGATTCCTACGTGGCGGAAATCCTGCACATCTATAAGACTCGCTATGACGAACTCAGCCTCGACTCGCGCGTGGCGCTGATTACAATCTTCAAGAATCACGGCCTCGATGCCGGCACCAGCCTGGAACACCCGCACTCGCAGATGATTGCGACTCCCGTGACCTCGCTGCAGGTGCGCGAGCGTTTTCAACACGCCTTGCGGCATTTTGATGACTACGGCGAGTGTATGTTCTGCCAGATGCTTCAGGAGGAGTTAGACGAACAGACGCGCATCGTCATGGTTTCCGAGCACTTCGTCGCGCTCGAACTGTATGCCTCGCCGGCTCCGTTCTGCACTCACATTTATCCGCGGCGGCACATGGCCAGCTTTGGCGACGTCAGCGCGGCGGAGATGAACGATCTGGCACGCATGTTGCGCCTGAGCCTGGCCAAGCTCTACCACGGGCTGGCTGACCCGGACTTCAACTTTACGATTCGCAGCGCTCCCGCCGAGAGCGTCGGGGTGAAGTATTTTCACTGGTATTTGAGTGTGATCCCGCGATTGACGCGAGTGGCTGGATTCGAGCTGGGCTCGGGAATGTTCATCAACACGGTGCTGCCGGAAGCAGCGGCCGAGTTCCTGCGCAAAGTGGATGTGGAAGCGGTGAAGAACAGCCCTGCGGTGGCCACGTCCTAGACGATCAGGTCATCTGATGATCGGGTCATCGAAAGTCAAAGGCATTTGAACTTAGATCACCCGATGGCCCGATCACCTGATCACCCGATTTCTACGTTCTGTCTCTTCCCAACTCTTGCGGGAAGGAGTACTCGTTGAGCGGTCCGAACTTGCGTTTTTCGGCGTAAATGCGCCAGCGCCGCCAGACGATGCGCAAACTGGCCATCACCGGAATGGAAAGATAGACACCGAGGATTCCAGCGATTTCGCCGCCCGCGAGAATGCCGAATAAGGCCGCGAGCGGATGCAATTCCACCCTGACTCCCATGATCCGAGGAGAGATCGCGTAGTCCTGGATCATGCGCCAGATCAGCAAGAACAGCAGCAGGAAGGGCCAGTGTTGGTATCCCGCCAGAACGGCGACGATCATCATGGCGGCGCCCGCCAGCAGCGGTCCGGCAAGGGGAACGAACTCGAGCGCGCCCCCGGCGGTACCCAGCATCAGGGCGTACGGAACTCGCGCCGCACTCAAGAATGCGGTGTAGGCCACCAGCGACAGCGCGGCCAGGGTCAACTGGGCGCGAATGAACTGGGCGAGCATCTGGTTCAGATCCAGGAGCACATCCTGCAGAAACTCGCGCTGCGAGCGCGACTGCACCAGCGGAAGCAGCACCTCCAGGAAGCTGCTTCCATCGCGCAGGAAAAAAATCGCGAGGATAGGTACCAGAAAGAGCACCCACACTTCCTGCGCTGCTTCGGCCGCGCGAGCGCCGATGCGCTGTGCCAAGCGAGACAAGTCTTCCCGGCGACTGGTTAAGAAATCCTCGATCTGTTTCTGGGTAGCCGCGCTCCAGCCGTGCTCGCTCCCAAACTTTGCCGTAAGCTGGCCGATCTGGCCGGAAAGCTGGCTGGTGCCGGCCTTATCCATGAGTCCGGGCAGCGACTCTCCCAGGCGCGCGCCTTGCCGCGTGATCCTCGGACCGACCAGAAAACCGGCCACTCCCAGGCCAATGAGAAGCAGCAGGTAAATGATGGTGATCGCCCAGACGCGGCTGCGCACTAGTTTCTCCAGCCGCTCTACGGCAGGATTAATGAGATAGGCAAAAAAAATGGCAAAGAGGAAGAGAATCAAGGTGCGTCGCGCCGCATAGAGAAAGCCCATCCCGACGGCGAACAGAAGAGCCGTGAATAGAACGCGCGACGTGCGTGAATCAAGAATGGTCAAGAGTTATCCGGCCCGTCTCGCCCGCGAACCACTTCTTCTCATTCTCAGGCGCTGACTCCTATCGTATCGCCTGAAATGGAAGGCGATCCAATTCCGAAGGAGGCTGACCTTCAGGAAGCGTTCGTTGGCTGGCCAGCACCCGGTCTAGTCGCGGTCCACGATCGTATTTTCTCCCACAATGGACATCCGCATCACCTTAAATTGATCGTCGAGCCAGAGTTGCCACGTCCCCGCGTCGTTCCTCAGTTCCAACTTGATGAGGTCCTGCGTCCCGCTCTTGAGGTTCACCTTTTCCCGGCCGACGTACTCCGCGCTGACTGACGCCGAAGACTGCTGGTGCGGATCCAGGGTTCCGAACGGAGTTCGCTCCTTCATGGGGCACTGCAGCAACCCTTTGTCCTGTTTGCAGACCATACCCAGAAATTTCCAAGCCAGCACTTCGCGATGGACGAAGAAATAGTCATCTAAAATACTAGTGGACGCCGGCAGCAGGTAAGGCTTTTCGTGCTCTTTCTCTCCCGCTGCGGCGGTCCACTTTTGATTCAGAAAATCAGCGTTAGGAAGCACCACGTAGTGCGCTGACCCGGGACTCAATTCCTTCCATTCGTAACGCCGGATTTCACCCTTCTCGTTAAGCTCCATTTCGGAAGTCTGCGCCTCCGGCGGAGTATTCTCCGTCTTGAACTCGGAGTGGATGACGCTGCCGCCGCTGACCTGATAAATCGAAAAGGTTTCGGTTCCTACCCGATGGCCATTCTGGAACACGCCGAAGGAGCCGGAGTCGATGGGCTTCCCCTCGTGTGCCTTCTCCTTTTCCTTTTCTTTGGGCACGGGCGCGGCCGAAGCCGCCATGCACCAGACTAACGCCATCATGAAAACGAGCAGCCGGCCAGACAACTTCACTGTGATTCTCCTTGTTTAGAAATGATCGGGGAGATCGGCGATGAGCCCGCGGCCTCAATCCCCTCCCGAAACTGAAACGTACGCTCGATTTCGGCGCAAATGGTGGTCAGATCTTTGCCGGCGGTTACGACAGTCACGGTTGCCTGGGTGTAGGACGGCCGTCGCTGCCAATACAGACTTTCGAACTCGGCGCGGTCATCCTTTCGCAAAGGCCGTTTGGTCGCTTCCTCCCGAGTGCGCCGCCAAAGTTCGTCCAATGGAGCATCCAGGAATATAGAGTGCCAGGGCCTTAGCAACTCGAAGTTCCCCGGTTGTGCCAAGGTTCCGCCTCCGAGCGCGACCACGGTGTTACGTTCCAGCGATTCCGTCAGATGGCGAAGCGTTGCGGTTTCGGCCAGCCGGAACCCACGTTCCCCCCGGTCCCGAAACATCTCCGCAATGCTTTGTTGCTCGCGGGACTCGATGTGGGCATCCAGATCAACAAAGTCCCAGTCCAGCCGGCGGGCAAGTTCCTGTCCCACGGTGGTCTTGCCGGCAGCCATGAACCCCACCAGAAACAGCGCGCGTACTCCCATGGCGCTCCATGAAGGTGTTAGGTCTCAGGTCTTAGGAGTTAGGAAAATCAAGATCTTCCTAAGACCTGAGACCTAACACCTGATTCTTTTTGATTTAGCGTTGCTTGAGGCGGATTCTACCACTGAAAGAGCGCAGCACGACCTCCGAGGCTGCCTTGCCGACCGTGCCAAAGAAGGAACGTCCCGCCTCAAAGGAAAACCGGGAGTGTTCTTTCGGTTGCAGAGGAAAATCGTTGTGCACCCGGCCCAGCACCGAGTGCGCGCTGAAATCGGCCGAAACATCCGCTGGCGCTACGGCTTCGATGTCCCCGGTGTGGGTGGTGAACTTATAGTCGCCGCCGAAGCCAAAATCGCCATCATAGAAAATCTTTCCGCTGCCCGAATTCACCTGCACCAGCGGGCCACTGACCGACTTCAAATGCACGTCACCGCTGATGGAAGCGATCTCGACGTGACCGTTGCGAACATCGGTCAGGGTGATCGGCCCGCGCATCGTCTGCACATGCACGTGTCCGTTCTCGACGCTGCGAACATTCACCATGGCATCCGGACCTTCCAGGGTTATGTCCCCCCGCAAATGCTCCGCTGACAGCGGGCCGGTAGAAGAATGGGCATTGATGGTGGCGTCGGGCGGAATCAGCACTTCGTAGTCAACCTGGCCGGTTTGCTCGTCGGCGCCCGGCAGCAGGTGCGACGCGATTTGAATCCGGTTGCCCATTTGCTGCAGGTCGACCTCCACCTTGTCCGACTTGAGTGTGGCCGTTACCATTACTTGATTGGCGCTGCCAGGCCGTACCGAAATCGCCCCGTACTGCGTATCCACGGAAATATTGGCGTTGGGACCGACCGCAAAACTGTATTCCTTCTTGGTCTCGGCGAAAGCCGCTGATGCCAGACAGGTTGCCAGAACCAGAGATACGACCATGCCTTGCCTAAGATTCGCTTGCTGAAGACTTGCCATAAGCTGCCGCCCCTGCGGCCGGGAACGCCGGCCGCCCCTTCCCCTATTGAATACGATCTAACGCAATCTGGTAAAGAAGTGCTTTCTGCTGATACGTATCCATCAAGTGTTGCCGAGCGTCCATATCCCCCGGATTCCGATCCACATAGGCTTGCGTTTCTCGGATGTCGGCGTTCACCGCCTGCAACTGAAGTTCATACGTGGTCCTCATCGAAGGGGCAAGCGTGGAAACTGCGCTCAGAAATTGCTGATCCTCCGCGCTCGGCGCCGGTCCTATCTCGGATCTCCTCGCGCTCGCTGAGCGAGCCGATTCTGATCTAGGGGAATCTGGCTTAGCGGGCTTCTGCGCCAGTTGCTGAGGAGCCGGTGCGGGCACGGGAGCAGGAGTGACCGAGGCAGCAACTGCCGCCGGGGCCGTCACTGGTGTTGCCGGAGTTTGCTGCTTCGCTACTTGCGGTGCGGGCTTATGGCTTACGACGTAAGCGCCTGCTGCCAGTATTGCCGCCGCCACTGGCGCCAGCCACCATACGCTCCATCGCCGACGAGAAGTAGTTGGGACAAGGATGGGCCGGGCGGGCGCGGATTCCGAATCACGAGTCGCCGGATCAGAGATCAATCCTTCGGCGCGTAATTCAGCCGCAATTCGCACCCATACTCTGGGCGCCGGTTCTTCGCTTGCCGCCAGTTGCCGGGCTTCGCTCGCGATCAGCTTCAAGTCCGAAACCAGATCCGAGCATGCCGGACATGACTTTACATGCGCCTCAACCTCGCCGGGAAGCGCACCGTCCGGAGCGTCGTCGAGCAGCTCCGGCAGAACTCGCTCTACATCTGAACACTTCATAGCAACCTCTCCCCAATACCGCAACTTCCGCTATCCAGTCTTGGCCTTTTCGGCTCTCATGAACTTCAAATAATCCCGCAGCTTCAAGCGTGCCTTATGCAGCTGCGACTTGCTGTTGCCCACCGAGCAGCCCACCATTTGGGCAATTTCGTTATGCTCGAATCCTTCTACATCGTGCAACACAAAAACCGTTCGATAGCCGGGCGGCAGCCGGTCAATCGCCCTCTGCAATTGCAGACGGTCGATGGAACCCGTCAGTTTCAGATCCTTGGTGCCAAATTCCTTTCTGGGAGCTTCGTCTTCGCCTTCCAGAGTTTCTTCCAGCGACACCACCGGCAGGCCCTTCTTGCGCAGTTGCATGAGGACGACGTTGACCGTCATGCGATGCAGCCAGGTGGAGAAGGCAGACTCGCCGCGAAAGGTGCCAATCTTGCGAAACAGCTGGAGAAATGCTTCCTGGGCCAGATCCTCGGCCTGCACGGGATTGGAGACCATGCGCAAACATAGCGAGTACACCCGGCGTTTGTGCAGGTGATACAAGACTTCGAAGGCTGCTTCGTTGCCTTGCTTAGCCTGCTCAATCGCTTCTCGTTCGGAGATGCCTTGTTTCGGGTCGGTCAAGTCGCCTTTTCCGGCCGCTACACGTTCAGATGCGGCGTCGAACTCTTTTCGTTGTACAAATTTGCCGAGGCAGTTGCGGAAGCGCTCTCGACCGTTCCTAGGTCGTCAGAATACCAAAAACTGTAGCTTGCGGAATGCTCTATCCGACCAAAGTACCCCGCCGCGCGTGAGCCCCGATCACTTTCGTAACCTCGGACTCACCCTATCCTTCACCACACGCTTCTGTAGAGACGGGGCTTGCCCCGTCTTGCCAGCACCATCTTGCTTGCGGCGGGAGACGCGGCAAGCCGCGTCTCTACGGGAAATCTCGAACCTACCCCTTGGCCGTGATCGTCTCCAGCCCATGCCCGTGCGGACCGGTTTCACGAATCCGGAGCAGGATGGCGAAGGCCAGCCCGACGAAACCGAGGACGGAGAAAATCCACATGCCGAGCCCGTATCCCCTCGGGTTATCCAGTCCGGCGTGGGCGTAGTCGTTGGCCGTGCCGATCAGCAAGTTCAGCAGGAAGAAGCCGACCTGCTGAATCAGGGTCATCAGGGCGTAAGCCGTGCCCAGCCGGTTCTGGTCGACGATGTAGGCGACCGAGGGCCACATAACCGCCGGAATCAGCGAGAAGGCCACCCCCATCATGCAGACTGGCAAGTAGAGCGAAACGTTGGTGTATCCCATCAGCAGATAGACGGGCATCAGCAGGATGGAACCGAACATCATCAGAAATGCACGTTTGCCAATCTTGTCGGAGAGCAATCCGAATAGCGGGGTCGCGATCATAGCGGACAAGGGAAGCAGGCTGTTGAAGAACCCCGCCCGCTCGTGTGACAGGATGCGCATGGCTTCGGTAGCGCTCACCCCTCCGTGGGCTGCCAGAATCTTATTGGTGAAGAAGTCGATGGCAAACGTTCGGAAGGGAAAGATCGCGGAGTAAAAAGTGAAGCAGAGCCCGACCACGAACCAATACGATGGATTGAATCGAAAAAAGTCTTTAAGAGCGCCCCAAATCTTGGTAGCAGCTTGCCCGAACGGCAATCCGCGGACACGAAAACTCTCGCCGAACTCCAGCTTGTCAATGGAACCGGCCTGTCCCAGTTCGTAGCGCGCTTCCGCCCGACTCTCGAGCACCCAGTAGATACCCGAGCAGAACACGGCTAGCACAGCGGCACCTACCGCAATGAACAACGGTCCTTGCCAGCTTGGTTCGCCAGCAGGCCCCTGGGGATAAAACGCCCGGTGAGCCCAGGTCGGCGAGTTGTCGGCCGCCACCGATGCCAGACGGGCAATGGTGAGGTTGATGCCGAAGGCGAAGCTGAGCTCTTTGCCCTTAAACCATTTGGCGAGCACGGTCGTGACCGCAACGATCATGGACTCGGCACCCAGACCGAGCACGGTGCGGCCGGCGATCATCACTCCCGGCCGTCCGCGGGCAGCGGTGAGCACGGCTCC
The DNA here is from genome assembly GCA_963752985.1 of uncultured Acidobacteriaceae bacterium. GTDB lineage: Bacteria > Acidobacteriota > Terriglobia > Terriglobales > Acidobacteriaceae > Acidiflorens. The sequence continues at coordinate 28,907 of CAVWAN010000032.1, read as the reverse complement.
CAGCAGGCAAAGGCCGGCAAAGAACGTTAGCGCCTTCTTGGTGCCAATCCGGTCAATGACAATGCCGCCAATCAGCAGGGTCAAAACCGCGGCTACGCTATACGAAGAGTTCAGCCACCCGAAAGCCGTGGCTGAAAAACCCAACTTGTCGATAAAAATGCGTTCCAGCGGATTGATACTGTCGTAGATGTAGTAGTTGCCGCCCATCGCCACGCTGACAAACAGCAGTACAGTCCAGCGGTAGAGGCGGGACGGTTGCGGACGAACCAGCTCAGTCATGAAGGCACGTATCCTCGGCGCCCACCGGCGCCTGCGTAGTATCTGTAGAGAGAATCAACCGACGAAGATAGCAGATTGGATTGGAGAATGTCTGGTTCTTGATGCGGACGCGGATCGTTTGCCCCGAAAAAACAACGGCTCTCAATCACCGTGCCACCGTGACCAAGAGCCGAAAACTAAGAGCTGAGAGCTGCCCTTCTACATTTTTTCTGTCTTGCCGTTGTATTTCACCGTGCCGTTCGCGTCATTCTGGCGGGTGACGTCGTCATTGGTATAGATGTGACCGGCCTTCCTGAGGCCCTTGGCTTCACCGGCTGCTCGCACCGCGCTCGCGGTGTGATCCCGTCCCGGGTAATAGATCCAGCCGCGTGCTTCCGCCTGGGGACCATGTTCTTCACGTGGATGTTCTTCCCGCATGCCTTCGTGCATCGCGTGGCCTTCGCGCCCCAGCAACTCGGGCAGCAGGCGGACTTGCGATGTCATGATCGGAGCGCCGCCGCCCTGGTACCACACGGGCACGGTGTACTCGGAACTCGTCGATCCCTGAATCTCGGAAAGCGTTCCGTCAGTCGCGCCGGCGATTAATCCCGTGGTGGCGTTGGTCGCGCCCACCGGATTCGGGGTAACCGTTTGTAGAGAAATCATCGGCGTGGTCACCAGCGGGATATACGGACCGCATCCGTACAGGCAAGGGCCGTAAGCCGGGTGAGGAAAGGGCTGTTGCGCAAAAGCCGCTACCGCCGCCAAAACTACCGCCATCAGAACCAAATAGGGTCGCATACTGCCTCCACTGGGGACTAACACCTACCCGGTTCGAGTGCAGTTTGCTGGCCAGTTGCGGTTGGGTCGAAGACAGCCAAGATGTTCGGAGATTCGCGGCACTCTAGGGTAAACAACGGTAATTCTCGCTAGGCTCGCGGTCAAGGCTGGTGAAAACTGCTGCGCACAACCTGCAATCGTTTGGCGTGTTTCCGATGGAGCGCCGGGCGCCCTGCCCGGCCATCTCGAATCTGGACGGGCGAGACGCCCGTCGCTCCATTCTCAACTGCCTACGAATCGCGCGTACAAACTGCGCGCAATGGCCGTGTCAGTCGTGCCCTTGATGATGGCCCGCCCGTCGGGAAACAGCGTCATCTCATACGGCTCGTGCCAGAATTTCAATACGAACTCGTTGTGGCGGACATTGCCATGAGGCCGAAGGCGGGCGCTCAGCTCGGCAAAATCCACCGGTCGCTGCCGCTCGTGGATCTGCACGGAATTTCTCCCACACAATGTGATGTGCGGCCGGCCTTCCCCTGCCAGGTGAACAAAGTCACCCATGCAGGCTCGGCATCCCGCCCGCGGAGACATCGCCGCCATCTCGGCTCGTTCGTTGCTCCAGACGTCCCAGGAAAGAAGCGTCCGCCGCATCTTCGAACGTGCTCCCACCAGGAATTTTAACGCCTCGGTCGCCGCGATGGACGCCACCAGGTTCACGGCAGAATTCAAAATGCCAGCGGTTTCGCAGGTCTCAACGGCTCCACGCGGGGACTCCGGGAAGATGCAGGCCAGGCACGCGCTTTCGCCGGGCAGGATGTTCATGGTCACGGCGTAACTGCCGACCGCGGCGGCGTAGATCCAGGCCACGGAATTTTTCAGCGCATAGTCATTGATCAGGTAGCGGGTTTCGAAATTGTCGGTGCCATCCAGGATCAGGTCGCAGCCGCCGAGCAGGGAATCAACGTTGGCCGGGGTCAGGTCGGCGACGTGGGGCTCGACCGCGATCTGCGAGTTGAAGCGCGCAATTTGCCGCGCCGCCGCGATCGCCTTGGGCACCGACTCGCGAGCGTCATTCTCATCGAACAACGCCTGCCGCTGCAGATTGCTCGACTCGACATAGTCGCGGTCGAGAATTCGCAGCCTTCCGATGCCCGAGCGCGCCAGCAACGAAGCCAGCGCAGATCCGGTGGCGCCGCACCCGACGATGACCACGCGCGCCTGCGAGAGCTTCTTCTGGCCCTCCGCTCCGATCTCCCTGAACAACACCTGCCGCGAGTAACGGTCGTCGATTTCCAAAGGCTTACCTTAGAGATTACCTTGCAAGGGCTTTCCAGCCAGTATTATAGGTTCCGGTCGTCAAACTTGGTTTTTGCGAGCAACGTGTGCCGTTTTGTGATGCATCGAACGCGAAAGGTTTCGTGGTAGAGCGGCCGGAATTTCGGGAGAGAGCTTTGCACGTGTGGGGACGGGCGCCCTCGCCCGTCCAAGCCGAGCGCAGCTCGGCAGCTTGCTGCGGCCAAAGCAACTCCTGGCTCGTCGCCCGATTTGTACTGATTGTTCTGGTGGTACTAGCGCACGGCGCCAGTTGGGCGGCTGGTTCGCCGCCAGCCGGACAGCAACCCGCCGAATCGCCTTCGCAGTCCGGGGCACAGTCCGTGGCAGAGTCCGAAAACCAGTTCGGAACCATCACGCCCTATCTCGGATTAGCGATCGATCAGATCGAGTTGCCGGGCGTTCCGCCAGAAGAAGCGGCGGCATTGCTGGCGGCCACGCCGCTCAAGATCGGCGAACCGCTTACACGCGACGCACTGCACGACGCGATGCAGGCTCTTTTTGCTACTGGACGGTTCTCCGATATCCAAGCCGACGCCGATCGCACCGAAACCGCCGGCGTTCGGCTGCGCTTTCTGACGGTTGCCAATTTCTTCGTGGGCATGGTGCTGATCGAAGGCGTCTCCCAGAATCCGTCCCAGAACCAATTGGCCAGCGCCACGCGCCTGCAACTCGGCGAACTCTACTCGCCTGAGAAACTGGAGCACGCCCTCGCCGGCATCCAACGGGTGCTGGAAGAAAATGGATTTCACCAGTCGAAAGTGACCATCTCCGAACAGCGCGACACCGAGCAACACCAGATCAACCTGACTTTCCATGTCGTCCGGGGGGCGCGGGCCATTGTCGGAGAGATTACGCTGGAAGGAGATGCCGCCTACTCCGTCGCGGAAATCACGGAGATCGCCGAGTTGCATTCCGGCGATGGGGTCGCATCGCATCGCATCACGCGCGCTCTGCAACGGATTCGCGCGCGCTATCAGAAGCAGGACCGTCTGCTCGCCCAGGTCGAGGTGGCGAGCCGCACTTATCATTCCGAGCGCAACACGGTCGACTACGTGTTCAAGGTGGATCGCGGTCCGGTGGTGCAGATTTCTGCCGACGGTTTCAAACTCAGCCAGCACGTCCTCCGCAGGCTGGTGCCAGTCTACGAAGAAGGCGCGCTCGATGACGATTTGCTTAACGAAGGCCGGCGCAATATCCAGAACCATCTTCAGACTCTGGGTTATTTTGAGGCTGCGGTGAGCGTGACCCAGCACCGCGCCGAAGACGGCAAGGATTTGCAGGTGGTTTACGCCGTCAATCCCGGTGACCGCCACAAACTCGCCGCGATTCGTATTTCCGGCAATCGTTTTTTCCCCGACGACTTGATTCGTGCGCGCATGCAGAACCAGCCCGCCGGGCGCCTGTTCAGTCACGGGCGTTACAGCGAAGTGTGGCTCGAAGAGGATGTGCGCGGTATCCAGAATCTCTATCGAGCGAGTGGCTACCGGCAGGCCGAAGTCACCAGCAAACTCGTTACCGGCTACCAGAACGATCCGTCTTTGCTGGCCATTCAGATCACTATCAAAGAGGGCCCGCAGACGCGCGTTGCCTGGGTCCGCATCGAGGGGAATTACACGCTTCCGCAGGAACAGCTGCCCGAAATTCAAACTGCCGAAGGGCAGGGATTTGATGAATCGAGCCTGGCGGATGACCGGGACACCATTCTGGGGAAATATTTCGATAATGGTTTCCCCAATGCCTCCGTCGAGGTCGGCTATGTCCCCGCTCCCTCAACCGCCGATTTGCCGCTGGTTGGTGTGACCTTCACGATTCACGAGGGCGAGCAATTTTTTGTGAATAAACTTTTTCTCGATGGCTTGCACTACACGCGTCCCGGAGTCGCCCGCCGGGAAATGCGGGTACAACCGGGCGCGCCCCTGAGCCAGCAGGACATGTTGGAGAGCCAGCGGCGGCTCTACGACCTTGGCCTCTTCAAGCAGGTGGACACGGCGATCCAGAACCCGGAGGGTACCGAATCGCACAAGAACGTGCTGGTCACGGCGCGCGAGGCGCAAAGGTATACCTTCGATTACGGCGTCGGTTTCGAGTTCCAGACCGGGCAACCCTCGGCCGGAACCAACCAACCTCTGGGCAAGACCGGCGTCAGTCCTCGAGTGTCGTTGGGCATCAGCCGTATCAACGTGGGCGGACGCCATCAGACCCTCACCATGAAGGGCAACGTCAGCCAATTGCAGCAGCGAGGGCTGGTTAGCTTCGACATCCCCCAACTGCTGAACAAAGACAAACTTCGTTTCACCGCCACCGGGCTCTATGACAATACCGTGGACGTTTCTACCTTTACCTCGAAACGCCTCGAGGGCACGTTTCAAGTCTTGCAAGTGCTGTACAAGAAGGAGGACCGCGAACTGACGACCTTTGCCTACCGTTTCAGTTACCGCCGCGTGGAAGCCAGCAATATTGAAGTCACCGCCAACCTTATTCCGCTTCTCTCCACGCCGACCCGGGTAGGAACGCCTAACTTTCTCTACATTCGCAACCGGCGCGATAACGATCTGGAAAGCACCCGCGGCAGCTACACCACCGTGGAAGGCGGTGTTGCCGCCAGCTATTTTGGATCCGAGGCCGACTTCAGCCGGATGCTGATCAAGAACTCCACCTATCACACGCTTTCTCGTAATCGCAGCACGGGGCAAAGATTTGTCTTCGCCCGCTCCACCAGCGTTGGAATTGAGAACCGTTTCGGAAGCACGTTATTAGTGGATCCGGCTTACACCTCCATACGCGTGGCCCAGGGCTTGCCGCCACTACCTCCCGGCGCAACCCTAATTCCTCTGCCGGAGCGTTTTTACAGCGGCGGGGGCAACTCCAATCGCGGATTCGGGTTAAATCAGGCAGGACCACGCGACCCGTTCACCGGGTTTCCGGTCGGCGGCAGCGCGGTGTTCCTCAACAGTCTGGAGATGCGTTTTCCAAGCGTTACTGTGCCTTATCTTCTGGACAGCGTCGGGTTTACGATCTTTCACGACATGGGCAACGTTTTTGCGCGGCCCCAGGAAATGCTTCCCAGCCTGGGGCGCTTTCACCAGCCCAACCAACAGTTCTGTTTCCAAGAGGTCACGCACCTGAACTGCAATTACAACTACGCTTCCCATGCCGTTGGCTTGGGAGTGCGTTATCAGACGCCAATCGGACCGTTGCGCTTTGACTTCGGATACAATTTAAATCCGCCGTATTTTCCCAGCTACACTAATATCGTGACCAACCCGACGAATGGGAATCAGGTTGGGCAGTTTGGCTATCAACGCGCCGGGCATTTCAACTTTTCATTCAGCGTCGGGCAATCTTTCTGATGAAGCTCCGAATGATCAAAATCGGGAAACGTTACGCAGTTTCAACGGCGCTAAGCATCGCCCTAGCGCTCTCCGCCATGGCCGGTCAGATTGTTGATCGCGTGGTTGCCAAGGTTAACGACCACATTATTTTGCAGAGCGATTGGGAGCAGGAAGTCGGCGTCGAGGCCCTGGCGAATGGCCGCGATCCGGACTCGTTCACCACGGCCGAGCGCAACGCCGCCCTCGATCGTCTGATCGATCAGGAACTGTTGCGGGAACAGGTTCGACCTTCTCAACCAGTCGCCGCTGGCGAGGTCGCTGCCCGCGTTGCCGAGGTACGTAGACTTCATCCGGATTGTGCCACCGACGAGGGATGGCATGCCAAGCTGCAGCGGTATGGCCTCACCCAAAGCGCGCTGGAGAAGCGTCTGGGCGACCAGATCCAGCTGATGAAGCTGGTGGAAGACCGCTTACGGCCCTCTATCCAGATTGATCAGCATGCGGTGGAAACTTACTACAACGATCAATTGCTGCCGGAAATGAAGCGGGCCGGCAGTCGCGCGACACCGCTAACCGAAGTCTTTGGCCGAATTAAGGATTTGCTGGCCGAACGAAAAATGAACGAGCTGCTTTCGGGATGGCTGGCCAGTCTGCGTTCTGGGAGCCATATCCTGACTCCTGAATCCACCGCCGGAGAGCGGAACCGTTGAGCGAACCCCCGACCGAACCGTCGACCGAACCATTGCCGACCGGGCCTTCGCCCGAGCAGTCGACCGAGCCTGTTCCTCCCGTACGCCGGCGCATCCTGTGGCATCTTTTCCTGGGGTTTTGCGTGTTTAGTCTGATCGGATTCAGCCTGCTCGGCTGGTACGTCACTACCGATTCCTTTCAGCAGATGATGCGCCGCCGAGTGGTCGCGTCGCTGGAGGAGATCACGGGCGGCCGCGTCGAACTCGGGGAACTGCACACCATCCCCTTCCGCTTGCGCGTGGACGCTCGTAACCTGATCATCCACGGCCGCGAAACTTCGGACCAGGTCCCGTTTCTGAGGGTCGACCGCATGCAGGCGGAAATGAAAATCATTTCTCTCCTCAGCACCACCATCGGACTGCATTCCCTGGTGCTCGAGCATCCTGTTGCTCACGTCATCGTTTATACCGATGGCTCGACCAACGTTCCCACGCCGCCCGTGAGTCGTTTTTCCCGCTATTCATCCGGAGGAGCGGCGTCCGAGGGGCCGGTGGAGCAACTCTTCTCGCTTTCGGTGGCGCACATCGAAGTGCAACGCGGCGAGTTTCTGTGGGAAGACCAGAAAATGCCGTTCGATTTTGACGCCCGCGACCTGGCGCTGCTCTTGAACTACTCCTTGCTGCTGCGGCAATACGAAGCCCGAGTAGTTGTGGGAAGCGTCGCCACGCGCTTTCAACAGTATCCGGCGTTTGCGTTGCGGGCGGATGCCTCGCTGGTTCTGGCTCGCGAACACGCCGACATCAGCAGTTTGACGGCGACCTCAGGAAAATCTGAAATTCATTTCGCGGGCCACCTGCAGGACTTCCACAACCCCCAGCTGAGCGGTGGCTATCATGGCCTCGCGGATCTCACCGAACTCGCGCCCCTGGCACGGCAAGCGCAAGTTCGCAAGGGTACCGTCCAGTTTGAGGGCAAAGGTTCCTGGAACCTGCGGAATTTTTCCACCCAGGGAACGCTGCAGGCCAAAGATCTCGAATGGTCGAACGGAAAGCTGTTGACGCGGAATGGCCGCCTCAGCGCAGGTTTCTCCGTCACTCCTGACCGCCTCCGTGTTTCTTCAATCAAAGCGAACCTGTTCGGCGGCGACCTCGCGGGTGATGTCGATGTAACGAACTGGCAGAGTTCGCTGGCACCGTCACCGCCTCCAGTGCGGCGGCGTGGGACTGCACCCATGCCCCCGGAAAGTGTTCAGCGCGGCTCGGTGCGCCTGCAATTAGCGGGCTTCCCGCTAGCGCCGGCCCTGGGAATGATGAGCTCAAACAAACTGCCGCTCGATCGCCTCAACCTTTCCGGAAGCGCGAGCGGCAATTTTGAAATGCGCTGGGTGGGTTCCATCCGTGGCGCGGAGACTCGTCTGAACCTTGCCGTTGCGCCGCCGCTAAAGCCGGTCCCAAACGAGGTCCCGGTGCGCGGCCAGATTGATGGCGTCTATAACGGAGCGAGCGAGGAACTGGAAGTGAGCCAGTTTCACGTGACGACGCCTGGCTCTGAAATCACCGCCGCCGGCATTCTCTCCGCGACATCATCGCTGCGATTCTCGTTCTCCAGCCACAACCTGAAGGAATGGACGCCGCTGCTCGAAGCCGCTTATGGATCGAAGAAATTGCCGTTTGCAATTCACGGCTGGGCAAGCTTTACCGGCAATGCCAACGGCAGACTCTCTGCGCTTTCCGCCAGCGGGAATCTCGAAGTCTACGACTTTGACGCCACTTTGCCCGCCACCGAACGAGTCCCCGCGCAAGCAGTTCATGTTGATGCGCTCTCCACCGCTTTGCAGTACTCCCGCAACCACTTCGCCGTCCGCAATGGTTCCCTCATTCATGGCCACACCACAGCGCACTTTGAAGGCACCACCGCGCTGGCAGAAGGCTCGCTCTTCGAAGGTGCGCCTTTTACTCTGCACTTTGACGTTCGCAACTCCGACGCGGCAGAGTTGGTTCAATGGGCCCGAGTTGCGCAGCCAGTGACTGGCACCCTGAACCTATCGGCCAGCATTTCGGGTACGCCCGCCAATCCTCACGGCGATGGGCACCTCGAACTCCACGATGGCACCGCTTACGGAGTGCTGGTTCCCTTGTTGAAGAGCGATCTCCGCTTATCCGGGGGCGAGCTTCAGTTCAACAACATCGACGCCAGTGCCTATGGCGCTCCTCTTTCTGGGAGCGTCTCCGTCAGCACTTCCAACTTCGGCACGTCGAAACAGCAATTTCGTTTGAATCTTTCCGGACGCAACCTCGATCTCGCCCGCTTCCCACGCTTGCAGACGGGCCGGTTCACGGCTGAGGGGGTCGCCGATTTCACGGTGCGAGCCGGTGGCACTCCTGAGCAGCCTTCACTCGAAGCGCACGTCCATCTCAAGGATCTCGCGCTCGACAAGGAGCGCGCCGGAGATTTCTACGTCGACGCTGTCACCCATGGCCGGCAGCTCGATCTCACGGCTCACTCCGACTTCGATAAAGCTGACTTGACCATCCGGGGGAGTGTCGGATTGGACCACGACTTTCCTGCGGACTTGAACCTGGCCTTCCATCATCTGGATGCCGATTGGCTTCTTCGTACTTACTTGCCAGGAAAGCTCACCGGACACTCTGCTGTGGACGGAACGCTCCAGGTTCGTGGTCCCCTGCGCAATCCGCGCGACTTAAAGGCGACCGCCGAACTCCAGTCGTTCAGTGCCGAGGTCGGCCACGTGCAAGTACAGAATGTCGGGCCCATCCGTTTTGAGGTTGCGGATCAAACCGTGCTCCTCGAAAACCTCCACCTGGCCGGAAGCGGAACCGATTTCACCGCCCACGGCCGGGCCCATTTGACCGGCGCACAGGAACTCGACCTCCGTCTGGACGGCTCGGTCAATATGTCGCTATGGCAGGCTCTCAACCCCAAAATTCTGGCGCGTGGCACTTTGGACGTAAATCTCGACGCCAGCGGTTCGCTCTCCCAGCCCGTGCTGCAAGGGCGTCTGGAGGTGAAAAACACCTTCGTCAGTCACAACGACTTTCCCAGCGGCCTGAGTGACTTGAACGGCGTCCTGCGGTTCGATCGCAACCGCATCCAGATCGAGAGCCTCAGCGGCACCACCGGCGGCGGAACTGTCGCCTTAACCGGCTCCGCGACCTACCAGAGCGGCGCCTTTCTCATCGATTTCGGAGCGTCTGCGCATGATGTTCGCCTGCGCTATCCTCCGGGGGTAAGTTCCACCGCGAACGCGGATCTCCGGCTGACGGGCACGACGAATTCCGCCGTGCTGAGTGGCGATGTTGTGGTCACCAAGCTGGCCGTCACTCCCGGATTCGACTTCGCTGCCTATATCGAAAAGAGCAGGCAGGGGGCCGTCATGACCCAGAGCAATAGTTTGCAAAGCCGGCTGAAGCTCGACGTTCACGTGGTCACGACGCCCGAACTGCAGATGCAAACCGCCATCGCCAGGCTCTCGGGTAATGCGGACCTCAGGGTGCGTGGCACCGCCGACCGTCCGGCAATTCTGGGAAGAGTGGAAGTTCTGGAGGGAGAAATTTCTTTCAACGGAACCAAGTATCGCCTCGAGCGTGGCGATGTGACCTTTGCGAATCCGACCAAGACGCAGCCCATCATCGACCTGACGGCGACCACGCGGGTGCGCGACTACGACATTACGGTGCAGCTCCGCGGTGACGCCAGCGCTCCTAACGGCTTGAAACCGACCTGGCAGTCCGAGCCGCAGCTTCCCGAAGCCGACGTCATCGCCCTCTTGGCGCTGGGCCGCACCCGCGAAGAGTCCGCCACCTCCACGTCGGGCGGATCGTTTGGATTCGGCGGAGAGGCATCCAACCTGCTCATCAATCAGGCGCTCAACAGCACCGTCAACAGCCGCCTGCAGCGTTTGTTCGGAGCGAGCCGGGTCAAGATCGATCCCCAAGGCTTGGCCAGTGAAACCAACGTGGTCAGAGGACCGCAGGTCACCGTCGAACAGCAAGTGGCGAGCAATCTCACCCTGACCTACAGCACCAACGTCTCCGTTTCGAACCAGCAGATTATCCAGGTGGAGTACAACATAACGCGGAACATTTCGATCGTGGCTTTGCGCGACCAGAACGGAGTGGTCAGTTTCGACTTCAAGATAAGGCGGCGGAAGAAGTGACGAGTTGCTGGACCCTGTTTTGAAAGGCCGCAGCTTCAGCCGCGCCGCCGAAAGCCCACTAGGACACGGGCTTTAGCCCGTGAGGATTCGCGACTTGCTTCTTCGCTGAGGGTGATGGTTCCCGGTAGATTTGGCCACTGCCAATATCCTCCTTGACATAATTGTCCAAACCAGCAACTCTATTTGTTTTTCACTCCACGCCCGGAGAAACCGGCAAGGAAGCCAATTTGCGAGTGCGGGTCTTTTATCACGACAAGTGTTTTGACGGGGCCTGCTCGGCCGCCCTGTTCACCCGTTTCTACCGGGAACGAATCCGCAGCGATGTGGACTTCGTCTACTCCGGCCTGCTGCATCGTGCCGGCGCTCTTTTTGACGAGAAGCAGTTTGACGGCGATGAGAACGCCATCGTCGATTTCAAGTATTCCAGTTCGCCCAAGATCACCTGGTGGTTTGATCACCACGAAAGCGCTTTTCTTTCGCCCGCGGATGCCACCCACTTCGAGCAGGATCAAAGCAACCGCAAGTTCTACGATCCAGCTTTTAAGTCGTGCACAAGTTTTATTGCCATGATCGCGGAAGAACGCTTCGGCTTCGACCCAAACTCAGTCTCGGAACTGGTGCACTGGACCGACATTGTCGACGGCGCCATGTACGAGGATGCGAAGTCGGCGGTGGAGATGAAAGCGCCGGCCATGAAACTGACCATGGCCATCGAATCCTCCAGTGACCGGGACTTCGTCAAGAAGTTGATTCCTCTGCTCGCTTACCATCCTCTCAGCAGCATCATGGAGGAGCCCTTCGTCGCCGCCGTGTTGCCGCCGCTGCTCGAACGCCACCAGCGTTCCGTTGACATTTTGCGGCAGCGCGCCGAAGAAAAAGACGGCACGATCTTCTTCGACATCACCGACCTGGAACTCGAAGGCTACAACAAGTTCATCCCCTACTATCTGCACCCCGACTCGGTCTACAGCGTCGGCCTCAGCAAGAGCTCATTCCGGGTGAAAGTTTCGGTCGGGTCGAACCCCTGGGCGAAACGCGCGCCCACCGTCAATCTCGCCAAGGTCTGCGAACGCTATGGCGGTGGCGGCCACGCCCGCGTAGGCGCGATCTCGTTCGACGTCACTCAAAATGACGCCGCCCGCAAAGCCGCAGTTGAGATCGTAGCGGAGTTGCGGGCCAGCGTTCGGCAACAGGTTTGACGGTTTCCCCGGCGCCCATGTTCGACGTGCATCATTACCGAATCCACGATCCCGGACACATCAAAGGTGTGCGCACGGTTGCGACCGTTGAGTTTGCCAAAGGGGTCCTAGTCGTTCTCGCCGGCCTGGGTGTGTTCTCCATGCGTCACAAGGACGTCTGGGGATTGACGGAAAGCTTCCTGGAATTCTTTCACCTGAATCCGCATCGCCACTATGTTGGAATCTTTATCGCCCTCATGCACCGGGTCGGCGACGTGCGCTTGTGGAAGATCGCCACGGTGGCGGCTGTCTACGTTACCCTTCGATTCGTGGAGGCCTACGGGTTGTGGAATATCCGACCCTGGGCGGAGTGGATGGCGATTGCCTCGGGCGGCGTCTACATCCCATTCGAGGCGGCCGATTTCCTCCGGCGCCCAAACTGGTTTCGATTATTGATTCTCGTGGTCAACATCGGCATCGTGCTCTACATGCTGATGCTGCGCCTGGAAGCACGGCAGAAACGGCGGGCCGCAGAGGCGCATTCCTAGGGGCGGTGGGACATGCATTTGCTCAACGGTTGAGAAATCCATTGCAAGTGCTTAACGCCGTTGCCGTAAAAGCTACGAATCCGCCAAAGCCGTAACTTCATCCAGACGGTTTCCTGATACGAAGCGCACTGAGGCCAGGGAATGCGAGGTCGTTCGCCTACAACCGTTTGGTGCCGGCAGTCGCCGATTCGGCGGTTTGCAGGTGGAACAGCCGCCGCAACGCAGCGGTCATCTGTTCCTGCTCCACCTTCTCGGGAAATTCCTTGAGTTCGCGGGCCAGGGAGCCTGCGACCTTGTGCGTCATCCGGGACATGACTGCGTCCAACATTTCATCCTGGTCCTTGGAGAAGGGCCCGTTCTCTTGTCGAAAGGCATCCAGTTCTTGCCGGCAAATCTCATCGAGCCGCTGGCGCAGAGCCACGACCGTTGGCACAGCACGCTCCGCCATCAACTGGCGACGGAAGCCTTGTGCCTCGGCGTGCAGAATCGTCTGAGCTTCAATCGCGGCCGCCTCACGCTCATCCGCATTGTGATCGGCCACGTTCTCCAGGTCGTCAAGGTCATAGAGGAAAATGCCCGCCACGTCGCGCACGTCGGCGTCGATGTCGCGGGGCATGGCGATATCCACAATCACCAGAGGCTGGTTCTTCTCTTTCTCTTTCTCTTTCTCGTTCTCCTTGCGCCCACGAATCATGGCTTCAGCTTCCCGGCGGCTGAGAATGGTGTGCGGGCAGGAAGTCGAGCTGATGATGATATCGGCCTCGGCCATGTGCTGCCAGCGATCCTCAAACGGAAACGCAACCCCACCGAGCTTTGCCGCCAACTCCGTCGCATGCTCGAGGGTGCGATTGATGACGGTCACGTCCACGGGGCCGGCGCCCTGGCTGAGCAACTCGCGGGCGGAGAGCTCACACATCTGGCCCGCGCCTAACAGAACCACTTTCTTGTCTTTCAGCGTGCCTAAAATCTGACGCGTGAGTTCCACCGCGGCATAAGGAATCGAAACCGCTGCGTTGCCAATGGCGGTCTCACTGCGCACGCGCTTGGAGACGGTGAGCGCCTTGTCCAACACGGCATCGAGGAATCGGCCGGTTGCCCCCACCCTCTGCGCCTGCTTCCAAGCCTCTTGCACCTGGGAAACGACTTGGGGCTCGCCGACCACCATCGAGTCAAGGCTGGATGCGACGCGGAAGATATGGGCGAGGGCCGCTTCATCCAGCAAGCGGTAGAAGTGCTTGCACTCGCACAGCTTGAGTCCGTAACCGGCACCCAGCAACCGCATCACCGAGTTGGCGGCCAAGGTGACTTCGGTGGCCCACAACCAGAATTCTGTGCGGTTACAGGTCGCCATTACCATGACTTCTTCGATGCCTTCGGCCCTTGACAACTCGACCAGGGCTTCATAGCGTCGGCTCTCGGCGATCCAGAAGCGCTCCCGCACTGCCACCGGGGCGGTGCGATAGTTCAGCCCAACGACCATGAGAGTGGGTTCCAAGCTGTCAGCTCCCTACAGACAGGAAAAGCACCCTTAGTGCCAAAGGAGAATCCGGATAAAAACAGCGATCTACTGTTCTTTCAGTCAGTTAGCGCAGGTTCGACGGGCAGGGAAGGGGTACTGACACGGCCAGATTGCGGCATATCACGCTGGACGCGTGTGTTTTGGCCCCTACACTTAGCCACGGAGAGGCGGGACGCACGGCAGAAACAGGCTGCGGAAAAAGTCGGTGCTCGACGCCGAGCCCCTAAAGGGGGGTCTGATTTGAAGAACTTGCGGTATCGCTAAAGCGATACCCTGATACGAACCTGAGTTTTTCCGCAAGCTGAGAAAACCGCGTCCGGAGCCTGTCGGTTAAGGTGCAACTTCCGCCGGTACCGTCTCGTTCTCCTTCACACCTTTGGTATGCGGCTGGTAGACACAGAACGGCTCTTCATCGAGATAATTGCCGGTAGCGGCAAAGGCGCGGGCGCGACATCCCATGCAAATGTTGCGGAATTCGCAGCAGCCGCATTTGCCCTGCAGATTGTTGACATCGCGCAGTTCATTAAACACCACCGAGTTCTCCCAGATCTCGGCAAAGGGCTGCTTCCTCAGATCTCCTGCCAAGGCGGGCAGGTATCCGCAGGGGTAGACCTCACCCTGATGAGAGATGAAACACACCGCGGTTCCGGCCAGGCATCCCTTGGTCATGGCGTTCATGTCGGAAGGATGCGACCCGGGATGTCCCACTGCCTTTCCAATACCATGCGGCTTCAGTTCAATGCCGGTTGAGCCGGGCATCGCCATTTCAGTAGGACCGATACTTGGCGATTTCTGCACTGCTGCATTCTCTGGCGGTGCGGCGTGAGCAGCGGCTGCCGCTGCTGCTGAACGGCCCTCGGCCGCGCGTCGCTGGCGAACCACGCGGAAGTAATGTGGCGCACAAGTGGCCTTCATCTCGATGCCACCTTCGAGCGAGCGATCGTAGAACCAGTTCAGCATGCGTTCGTACTCTTCCGGCGGAACCATCTGTTCGGCAGCGATATCCACGCCGCAGCCCACCGGCACCAGCAGGAATGTGTGCAGTGCATCTGCTCCCAGCGACTTCGCCAGTTCGAGCACGTTCGGAAGCTGATGGGCATTGTGGCGGGCGATGGTGGTGTTGATCTGCACCGACATGCCCAGATTTTTCAGATTTCGGAAACCGGCAAGGGCGGCATCGAAGGCGCCGGGAATGCCGCGGAAAGTGTCGTGGGTTAACGCATCGGAGCCGTCCAGGCTGATGGCGACGCGCTGCACGCCGCTATCGACGATCATGCGCGCGACGTGTTTCGTAACCAGGGTGCCGTTGGTGGCGAGCGCCACGCGCAGACCTTTGTCGGTGCCATAACGTGCCAACTGGAAAATGTCCGAACGGAAGAGCGGCTCGCCGCCGCTCAGCACCAGAATGGGGGTGGAGACGCTGACTATCTGATCGATGATGTCGCACGCCGCCTGGGTGGAAAGGTCGGAGGGAGAACTCAGTTCCGTAGCCGTGGCTCGGCAATGGATGCAGCGGAGGTTGCACCCTTTGGTCAGCTCCCAGAAAATCAATCGTGGCTTGTTTTTGCTCACCTGGTTGGAATGCTGCGCGTTGCCGTTGCCTGAAGCCATGTGCAATCCCTCCCTACTCGAACCCAGTTTTGTTCACCCACCCTCGACGCAACCATAGGAGAGATCGACTCCCCTAGCGGTGACTGACATCACCGGGAATTGTGATCTTAGTCACGAAACACAAACCTTTTTGAATGTTGGGCTTGGGGGTGGGATCGAGGTTCTCTCCCGGGCTGCCGACGGCAGACTTGCACCGCCAAACCGCGGGCTACAGTGGCGGTACTAGTTGTGGTTGGCGAGGTCGCGCAGGGCCGCCGAGTTGCGAATCACCAGCGTCGAGCCTTTCGACTGCACGATCTGACGCTTCTTCATCTCCGCGAACAGGCGGGTAACCGTCTCTCGCGAAGTGCCGATCATCTGCGCGATTTCCTCGTGCGTGAGTCTGAGCTTCAAGCGAGGCTCGCCTCTGCCGCCGTCGCCGTTCTTGGAACTCCATTCCAGAAGCAACTTAGCCAGTTTCTCGGCAGCGGAGTGTGACAGCCCCAGCGAGCCTGCTTCCTTACAGGCATTATGATATTTTTCGCTTAGCTGCTCGGCCACCTTAAAGCAGGCCTCCACATCATCCTTGAGGAAGCGAAGAAAATCATCGCGCTTGACGAAATTGACCTGGCAGGGATCGATCGTCTCCGCCGTTACCTGGTAAGGCTTGCCGGAAATTGTGGCGCTCATCCCCAGCACCTCCCCGGGCTCGACCAGTTTCACAATGACGGTTCTGCCGCTGGGGGAATTGATGGAGAGTTTGACTCTGCCTTTGCAGAGCACAAAGATGCCGCGGGGCATCTGGCCTTCGACAAACAGCACAGCCTTCTGTGGATATGCGGTCGCGTACTTGATGCTTTCAAAGGCTTGCAGCGCGGTAGGAGGCAGATCACAGAAACTGAAATCTGCGCGCAACTTGCAGGTAATGCAGCTTTCGACAATCTCCATTCCGTAGGGCGAGATCATGAACCAGCCTCCTGTAGCAACCTCGATGCCGGCTCGCTTGCGTGGGCCGTATGTTGCATAGTCCACGGGCCCGTTGAGTCGGCCTCGTCAAGCTCAGTGTCCGTCCGGGGCGGCACGCTTGGCTGTGCTGCGCGGCACATGCCGTTGTGATCTCCCTCACAACCAGAGATCCGTTGGTTACGGGTGTGTCTTTGAATCAATTGTCATGGAATCGCGTACAGGCCGCTGTCCGGCGGGCGTCCGTTAGACGGCGCTAAGGGCAGGCTCTCACCCACCTCTCCGAGGGCGAGACGCCCTCAGGACAGCCGGCAAGGTGCCGGCGCTACTCGTTTTCCACGTCGTAGAACGGCAGGTAAATAGTGACTTCTGCGAAAACAAGCAGGGGCACAAGCCAACGCTTGTGCCCCAACCGGATCTGCGCCCCGCGAACTGACGCCGAGAGACGGACTACTTCGCTTGCAGAGTTTCGATGTAGTGAGTCAGGTTCGACACGCGCTGCTGCACCTCACCCTCGTGTCCACTGCTTAGAGTCCAAAACAGCGCGCCCCACACCGGCATGTCTTTGGAGCCGTGTGCGGGTGTAGCGGACTCGCCGCGGATGGCGGACGTGACCTTCAGAGCGGGATACTTCCCGCCGTTATTCTTGCTCAGCAAGCTAAGGTCGGTGGGAAGAACCTTCAGCGCGCTGGCGGCTGGACCACCGCCTTTACCGTCGGTTCCATGGCAAACGGCGCAGTAGGAGTTGTACATATCCTTGCCGGATGCGGGTGACATGGCTTTGACCGGGACATGCTGGATGACCTTTTCAGGTTGAGCCTGTGGTTTCTCCTGCGCGCCGACCATGCAAGTGCACACGATCAGGGCGGTAAACAGCGAAATCAGTTTTTTTATGGACATCGATCTGTTCTCCTTTCGAAGCGAAACTTACTTTGCGACTTGCAATCGAGTCGCGCAGAAACTCAATAAACGCGGCGCGTCCTGGGTTCGCCTCGCCGTCAGCTATCGCGTCGGGAGCTTCCATCCCCTGTCCTGGCGTACCAGAGTGAGTGTGGATCTCGTCGGGTCTGCGTGATAGAAGTCGGCTTGATACTTATTGATCAGGGTTTGCCGTTCCCACATAGTAAAGCCTTTTACCAGCGGACCGCCAGCGTCAAACGTGTCTCCCAAGGCATTGGGCAGCCATTTCCAGTTGTACGCCACGGTCGCCTGGTCTCCGCTCATTTCTACGCCGGCTACGCCCAGCAGTTGCCGTTGAGCCACCGGAGCCTGAACTGTAAAAATGCCATCCTTGGGCTCGGACTTCTTGAACCCCGAAAGACTGCTCAGCAGACTCTCGCCTTCGGGCGTGAGCGACACCATCACGTTGCCCTTTGCGGGCTTCGCCAGTTTAACCAGTCCGGCTTTTTGCAACAGCCGGTAATTAGGCTCGCTCGCCTCCTCGGCTGGCACCTGGCCCACGCTGAAGTGAATGGTGGGAGAGCCCAGTTTTTGGAGCGCCGCGGCGACTATCGGGGTGGCTTGCTCCGCCTTCAAAGGTGTTTTCGAGCGCATTTCGAAAACCACGTAGCCCACCGTACCCACGATCAGAGCTAGCAGACACAACATGAGTACCAGCGGCAAAAACGATGAGCGTCTTTCCATCTCAACTTCGGCTTCAAACATGGCAGCCCCCTTTTTTGAACAGCGGGAAATCAAGCAACACTATATTGTGGGTCTAACGCTTCCCGATTGCTGTGATCAAAGGCATAAGCGGGTGTGTCGGGTATCACCATAGGCAACACCCTTCAACCTGAGGGCAGGCCAGCAAACCGCTGCCCAGAGTGTGCGCCCCTTCACTTACATCTGTGACGTATGTCACACCGAGCTGCCCGTCATGCACCGCATAATCACTCTAGGTTTGGGGCAGGTTCATACCACCTTGAACGTGGAGATGTCATGGCAAAAGGGCGTGTTTCCATCGTTGTTGAGCGCTGTAAAGCCTGCGGCTTCTGTGTGGAGTTTTGTCCGACCCACGTGCTCGCGCTTTCGTCGGCTTTCAATTCCAAGGGCTACCATCCGCCGCACGTCGTGCATCCGGACAAATGCAGTGGCTGCGACTTGTGCGGAATGTATTGCCCCGATTTCGCCATTTACGCGACCAAGGTAACTCCCGCTGGCGGAGGTGAAAAATAATGAAGGCCGATCTGCAAAAGCCCGCCGTTCAAAAAGCTGACCCTCGCGGTGTGCTCACCGGCGTACATTTCATGGATGGCGACCACGCCTGCTGCGAAGGCGCGCTAGCGGCTGGCAGCCGCTTCGCTGCCGGATACCCCATCACTCCTTCCACCGAAGTCGTGGAGCGCTTCGCCCAGCGTGTGCCGACCGTGGGCGGAACCTTTATCCAGATGGAGGACGAACTGGCCGCTTCCATCACCCTGCAAGGCGCGGTTTGGGCCGGAGCCAAGGCTTTTACCGTAACCTCGGGCCCCGGCTTCTCGCTCATGATGGAACACATCGGCTACGCCGCCATGACCGAAACGCCGTGCGTGTTTGTGGATGTGCAGCGCGGAGGCCCGTCCACCGGCCTGCCCACGCTCCCGGCGCAAGCCGACATGATGCAGGCGAAATGGGGCTCGCATGGCGACTACGAAATCATCGCCCTCTGTCCTAATTCTCCGCAGGAGTGCTTCGATCTCACCATCAAAGCCTTCAACCTGGCCGAGGAATACCGCGTGCCGGTGATGTTCATGATGGATGAAGTCGTCGGCCACATGACCGAGAAAGTAGTCATTCCCACCGCCGACCAGATCGAAGTCGTGCCGCGAAAACATACACGCAAATCGGTGGAAGACTATCTCCCCTATGGCACCAACGGCGATCTGGTTCCGGAAATGGCGCATGCCGGCGAAGGCTACAACTTCCACGTTACCGGCCTGACCCACGACGAACGCGGCTATCCCAACATGACTCTGCCGACCCAGGACAAGCTGGTGCGCCGCTTGCAAAACAAGATTCGCGACGCCGCCGATCGCATTGCCATGTTCGAGGAAGAGCAACTCGAAGGCGCCGATGTGGTGGTTGTCTCCTATGGAATCACTTCCCGTGTGGCGCAACGCGCTATCGAAGCGGCTCGCAAGAAGGGTTTGCGCGTCGGCAAGCTGCGCCTGATTACCGCCTGGCCGTTCCCCGAGAAGAAAATCAGGGAACTCGCGGCCAAAGTGAAAGCATTCGTTGTCCCCGAACTCAATCTGGGCCAGATGGTGCGTGAAGTGGAACGATCCGCCGCCGGCCAGGCAAAGACATTCGCCGTCTCGCACGCAGGTGGCGGAGTGCACAATCCCGAAGACATCCTCAAGGTAATCGTGGAGGCGAGCCGATGACGGACTGCTTGAACACCGATCTTCTCAACACCGATACCGATCCGGGCGCGAATCCAGTCGAGCAATTTCTGCGCAGCGATCGCATACCGCACATCTGGTGTCCGGGATGCGGCATCGGCACCACCGTGAACTCGTTCGCGCGCGCGCTTATCGAATCGAAGATTGATTTGGGATCGCTGGCCCTGGTCTCGGGCATCGGATGCACCGGACGCGTGGCGGGATACGTCAAACTCGATTCTTTCCATACCACGCACGGCCGCGCCATTCCGTTCGCCACCGGGCTGAAGCTGGCAAACCCGAAGCTGAACGTGGTTGTCTATTCCGGGGATGGCGATCTTTCGGCCATCGGCGGCAATCATCTGATCCACGCGGCGCGCCGCAACATCGATCTGAAAGTCATCTGCGTGAACAATCTGATTTATGCCATGACCGGCGGCCAGACCGCGCCCACCACTCCAGGGCACGCAACGACTTCCACCAATCCTTACGGCACGTTCGAGCCGGCGTTCAACCTGCCGCATCTGGTCGAAGCCGCGGGAGCGGTGTATGTAGCACGCTGGACAACGTTCCACGTCCGCCAACTGGCGCGCTCTATCAGCGAGGCGTTTAAGAAGAAGGGCTTCTCTTTCATCGAAGTGATCTCGCCCTGTCCCACGCTCTATCAGCGCCGCAACAAGATGGGCGATGGTCTTGACGCCATGAAGTACTACAAAGAGAAAAGCAAAGTCCGGAACGGCGCGCCGACCAGTGAAGTCGGCATGACTTTGACCGGAGAGATTGCGGTGGGCAAGTTCGTGGACCGCGAGCGTCCCGATTACCTGTCGTTGATGAAATCGCAATACACCGAAGCGCTGGGCGAAAGATTTGTCGAACAACCGGAGATGGTATGCAGCTAACTGAAATTCGTATCGCGGGTTTTGGCGGCCAGGGAGTAATCCTCTCGGCCATAGTGCTGGGCAAGGCTGCCTCGATCTATCAAGGCGCATTCGCCACCATGACGCAGAACTTCGGGCCGGAAGCCCGGGGCGGCGCCTGTAGCGCGCAGCTCGTGCTTTCCGATTCGCCCGTGCTGTACCCCTACGTCACCAAGCCCGACATCCTTATGGTCATGTCGCAGGAAGCCTATGTGCGCTTTGGCTCGGAGCTGAAAGACGGCGGCATCATGATCGTCGAGCAGGACATGGTGCGAGTTTCAGATCTCAGCAAGTCAATCAAGGTCTACAGCATTCCAGCCACCCGCATTGCCGAAGAACTAGGGAAGCGCATGGTGCTGAATTCGGTGATGGTCGGGTTCTTCACCGCCATTACTCACCTGCTGGAGCCCGATGCCGTGCGCCAAGCCATAGCAGCTTCTGTCCCGCCGAACTTTAAGGAACTGAACCTGAAGGCCTTCGAAAGAGGGTGGGAGTACGGAAACACTGCATCAACCGCCTCTCCGGACTCCGCCGACGCCGACCTGGAGACGCAGTACGCGCGCGAGTAGGCAGCATTTTCAGGAATCAGCCCTCCCCCAGCATTGTCATCCTGGGGGAAGCCAAGGACCTGCTTTCGCTGGAATGTCTCCGCAGACTCCTATCTTGCTATTGCATTCTTCAACTCTCGCTGTTGCGAAATTAATCATCGCCTTAATCGACCTGTAAGCCACTGATTAACAAGCTCGAATTCCCGTCATCCACCGCTAAACCCAGCAAACACGACTTTTGCTATGTTGCGATTTCCATCAAGGCACTGTTGCCAATTTCATCGCAGGAGCCCGCACCACGGAATTACTTCTCCTCTATCTGCTTTGTTTCCCGTGAGATCGCCGCAAGGAGCGTAAGTTGTCGCACCTTGGCATGGCGATTGCCTTTAGATAAGTGCTGAGTGGCTCGCTAGACGGCCCCCAGCAAGACAAATGACGAGGTGACTTATGACAGTCCTACTGGTTCTCTTCTTCTTCGCAACCTTCTTACTGATTGACTATTTCCGCAGCCATCGCGCCATTGTGAAACCGATGTTGCAGGTTGCCCCTTCCAAGCACGACGCCGTTGCGGCCCGCTTGCAGCCCGCGCTGGTAGGTGGCTTCGCCGTTCCCGAGAACCTGCGCTATCACCCGGGTCACACCTGGGCATTGAGCGAGAGCCCCAACCTGGTGCGCGTCGGCATGGATGATTTTGCTTCCAAGCTGGCCGGCAAAGTGGACAGCATCAATCTGCCGCAACGCGGCCAGTGGATTCGCCAGGGCCAGAAGATGTGTACCCTGTATCGCGACGACTGCGCCGTTGATATGGTTTCGCCGATCGAGGGCAGCGTGTCGGACATCAACCAGGCGGTTATCAAGGATCCGAAGCTGGCGCTCAGCGATCCCTACGGAGAAGGCTGGCTGGTAACCGTGCAGGCTCCCGATGCCAAGACAAGCTTCAAGAACCTGTTCGGTGGACCGCTCGCCCGCTGGTGGACCGAAGAGTCGGCAAGCCGCCTGCAGCGCCGCATGCCGATGGCGATGGCGGGAGCGCTGGCCCAGGATGGTGGAGTCGCCATGAATGATCTCTCCGCCCACATCCCCGACCAGGAGTGGCTGCCGCTGGCGAAAGAGTTCTTCCTGTCATAAGTCGAGCGAGGCGAACCACCTCGCCGAGAACACCGGCCGTCCGGATTTCCGGGCGGCCGATGGCGTTTTTGGGTGGCGCAGCGCTTCAGCACGACCCTTCTCGCATCGCCCTGAAAACAGGCAAGTTGTTGATTTTCAAGCGAAAACTGGCATGGTACAGAAGTAACAAAACGTAATCAAGTGCCGCCAAACTTTACCCCAACTTTACCAAAGCGGCTTCGCTCACCAGCCCGAAACGTCCGCCCAGCCTAACCGCACCAGCCCAGCGCAGTCTAGCACAGGGTCACTGGAACCATTATGTTATCCTTCCCAGTCGCAACTGCGACAGGAGACTATATTGAGCATCGAAGACATCGTCCAAGAAGTGCGGGCTGAGATAGCACGATTGCAAAAGGTTCTGGCGCTGTTGGGCGGGGTATCAGTGCAAAAGAGGCGGCCAGTGCTTCGGGTGAAGCGCTCGATGTCAGCCGCAGCCCGCAAGCGTATTTCACAGGCGCAAAAGGCTCGCTGGGCAAAGTGGAAGGCTGCGAAGAAGTAGCCTAACATCAGTTGGGGAATCCGCCGTGTCAATCAGAGAGTTCCATCCGATACCTCGTGACCTTCCACCAGCCAAACTCTATCTGGATGACATTGAAGAAGTAGTGAAAGTCTTTATTGAAGCCGCCGATTTTTCTAAGGTTGGTGATGGAGTTAGTCCAAAAGCGTCCTTCGGCGTGAAGAACTTCGACTGCGACACCATCGAAGAACTCCAGCAAATCGGGCATACAAAAACGAACGTCTTAGGCATTTACGTGGATTTAGGTCAACAGGAAGTAGGACGGTTGGAGATACGGAAGGGGCATCCTGCTTCATGGAATTTCGGTCGGGGCATGAGAAAAGAGGACCGTTTCAAAGTCTATGGACAACTCCATGCGATGTTCCACCTTCGAAGGATTCGATGGAAGTATGCAGTTTGGTCGGTGCTGTTCTCAATTCCACCTTGGTTCTATTTTCTTTTCATAATCCCACCCGTGTTGTTTACCCTGCGGGATATTCTCGTCAACAAGGTTTTGGTTCACGGACCACATGCCGTTTTTTGGCTTGCCTTCTTTTTCATACTCTGGGTGCCCTTATCCCTGTTGATGACGTACAAGACGGTTTACGAGCAGTCTTTCGTTGTCTTCCGACGTGTCCATGACGACCAGGGTTTTCGGAAGAAGTGGTTGGAATGGCGACCCTACATCATTGCGGCGATAGTCGGAGGCGTCGTGAAAGAGTTGTTCGATGTAATGAGGAAAGCCATTGAGAAATAAAAAAGAAATCGTAGTCTTGCTGTTCAATTCAGCGGTTTAACCTACTCTTCCTTCTTCTCCCAATGCACGCCTACTGAGTTTGGCTGCTTGGCGAACGTCTGTTGTTCTTCTGCTGTGGTCGCTCGTTTGATGAGCGCCTGACGCTGCTCCTCGTCGAAGACCAGTACGTCCTTTTTGTACTCGCAACCTTTATCTCCCAACGGAGCGTGAAAGAAATCGCAATCCATAGGTCTCCTCTCGACGATGACGTTCTTGAAATCGGTGTCGTACCTGACCGAGTACCACACCTTGTCTGTCCACCTATCCAACTTGGAACCAGACCAATCATGTAGGACGAGAATGGCAACCATGACCCAAAGAAAAAAGCTGGCAGTATCAACTATCCATTCAAGTTTCGATGAAATCTCTTTGAGTGTAGAGCGGACTTCCTCAAGTTCACTGACAGTCCTCTCTCCAGAATCGTCGTAGTCGTCCCCGTAGTCCTCGCTCATACGTTCAGAATCTCCCGCCCGCGCTATTTTGGGTCGCTACCAAGACCTTTCACCAACTCTTGAAGGATGATACCCGCGACGTTTATTCGGCAGCGGGCGGCAGCGAGTTGGAGATTCGGCTGACCCACCTGCGGATAAGTTTTGACCGACTTTGCAATGAAGTAATCGCAGGCGTCACCTAGTTTCTTTTCCGCTTCTTCTTGTTCCTTCCACGGCGGAGCCAAGTGTTTCGGGAAACCGTCGCGCTCGCAGTCAAGGAACTGGTCTGCCCGCACCAGTCGCGCCAAATCGTGTCGCTCGTCCCGTTCAGGCAGCAAGATAGCGCATTCACCCCTTCTGGGCTTTACCTCTGGCAACTTGGTTGGGGTCTTACCCTGCTGTTGTGATTGCACTGGCGAGCCAACCGATGCGAAAAGGAAAAGTATCAAGACAACAGACCCGACCACTTTGACTCGTTTGACGCTCATGCGGCGGATTATACGCCCTACGCCCGACGCCACAATCTTAGCCTACTTACCGATGCCGAAGTACTTTTCAACGAGCGCGTCGAACTCATCCGACGACTTACACTTGATTTCAGGTTGTCCACGTGGGTGCACAAGACACGTCTTCGGAGCGACTTCCCAATACTGCTTCTTCCCAGCATTGACCCAAATGTAGCTGGCATAACCGCGCCCCTCAAACGCATCGAAGACTGTCTCTACGAAGCTGACAACGTTCTTACTCGCAGAATTCGCGTAAATCCTCATGTAGCAGACATTCGCCCGTGCGTCATAGTGGCTCGTGTAGTCGCTGACGCCGCTGGCTCCGAACTTCTTGGCGCTCTGCTCACTGGCGTTGAACTGCTTCTCAGCTTGCTCACTGCACATCTTCTGTTGTTCGAGCGTTGCCACACGGGGTTGCGACTGGTCTTCTAGTGTTGGTGACTGCGTCGGTTGCACTGGCTGTGCGACCTGCTTGACAGGTTGTGGGGTGTTGCAAGCAACCAGCGTCGAGATGAGCAGAGCGAGAAATGTCTTCATTGCCGCCTTCCCGTCTTGATGCCAACAGACCCGACTACTTTGAATAGTTCGATGCTCATGCGGCAGATTATATGCCCCGCGACGCGGACAACCGCGCTAGAATCTGGGCGTATGACAATCGGTCTTGCACTTGTTCTAATCTTCGTTCTCTACCTGATTGACAAGCACAACCAATGGCGTGCGACAGCAAAGATTGCGGCGGCGCTCATCGCGCTCGCTCTTCTCAGTGTCGGTGGATATTACGGTTATACGAGATACAAAGAATATCGAGAAAAGAAGCGCGAGTACGCCATCAAAATGCAACACGATGCTGCCATCAAAACGTGTCTTGCTCGTTTTCCGAGTCTTCCAAACAACGAGAATGCGTGGCTTCCAGAGTGTGAGGAAAATCCTGACAGGACGCCGTGCTGGTCAAAGCCAAACGACAAGGCATTCCAGTTCGACCAAAACGATTTGAGAGATTCTCTCCACAAACCGATTCCACCAGCACCACACCAGACCTGCTACCCGATAACAGCAGGTTCGACAATCAACAAATGAGTTCCCGAACAGTGCTGACTTGCGAAAGGCGAGCGTCGACAAGAGCACGCCGGTTGACCTTGTCAAGAAGGTTGATCTGATTCCGGAGCTAGAGCCAATGGCGAACGCATATCTGCCTAAGCGAAGCTGCGGTTTACCTACTCTGGCGGGTGGGCCCCATCTCCGGCGGGTAGTATAACTCGCATCGTCAGGGTGTAGGCAGAGAAGAAGATGGGGGTGCGCCCCTTCTCGCGCTTTTCGAGAAGGAGCCTGCCGCACCGCCGACACAAGAGCCGTGGCTGCCCCATCCTTCGCGTTCTTTGGCGGGTGGCGCACATCTGACCAGTAGCACAGCACGGTGGCAGTGAACGTCGTCACCATAACAACTGGGGGCGACCCACGTCCCGCAATTTTCGAGACCTGGGTGACGCCGAACTCGGGTTATAATCATCGCCATTTTGGAAGTCGGTCAAGGAGGAGGAATTGTGAATTCTGTCCTCGAAACGCATTGGTCACCCACTAAGGCTCTGAGTCGGTTCTCCGGAAGCTTGTCCCAAAGGCAAATCTCCCGAAAACATCGGTTGCGCCTGGCCCTCTGCCTGCTCTTCCTTCTCCTGCCGCTGGCGGCACAGGAAACACCCGCGCCTCCGCCGGACGACGTCGTGCGCCACGCGCTGGCCGACCAGCAGCGCGTCGTTGACCTGCTGGCAAAATACACCTACACCAAGCGCGTCGTCTCGGAAAGCTCCAACGCGAAAGGGAAGGTCACAGCCCATCAGGAGCGCGTCTTCAGTTATGCCCCGTGTGACGCGAAGACGTGCATCACGCTGGTCAGCGTGAACGGCGCGCCTCCGAAGCCCAAAGAGCTGAAAGAACATCAGAAGGTGGTGGAGAAGGAACAGGAGAAGCAGGCGAAGAAGAGCGCGGAGGATCGCAAGAAGGAAGAAGACGATGACTTGTTCCTCTCCAAGGACTTCCTCGCCGTCTACGATTTCTCCAGTTCGGGAAACGAACTCCACGAAGGGACAGCTACGCAGGTGGTCGCCTTCGCTCCCAAGCAGGAAACGGTGGAACTGGCCGACAAGACCAACAAGATCCTGACAAAAATGGCTGGCCGGTTGTGGATCGCCGAGGTGGATCGGAAGATCGTCGCCACCGAGATGCACATGGTGAAGCCGATTAAGGTCTGGGGCGGCTTCGCGGGCGCCATCAATAATATGACCGCCCAGCAGGAATACTTCGTGGACGCAAAGGGCATGTACCTGCCGAAGAAAAGTGCCATCGAGATGGAGATGCGCATCATGCTCACCAAGGTCCGGCTGAAGGTGGTCGAAGAGTACTCGGACTTCAAGCGCGTAGCGGCAGTTGCGGCGAAGTAGTTGACATCCTGAGTTACAATAAGGAATAAGACTGAGAGAAAGACGACAGTCCGACGCGGCAATGGTCGCTATTTTCGCTAAGTTCTTTGAAATCTAGATTTTGCTTGACTTAGTAAGTAGTAACTCCTTTTGTTTCAATGGCGATCACGGAAAACGTTCCGCTAACTGCTTTGTTATCTAGATTTTGTAAGTTAACTCCTTTGAAGTCAAAGACCTGGCAGAAAAATCCCCGTAAAGCGCTGATTCTACTAGATAGGGGGGAGGGGGGGTACCCCCACCAGTACCGACTAGTAAACATAGTCAAAACGGGAATTAACCCAATGAAATTTGCCGACGGTCAGTGCAAAAAGGGCAAACACCCTCAGGCGCAGAATTCAGCCTATTCGCGATTTCAGAAGATTCGTGCCGACGAGACCGGCGCCCCCGGAGTGGCCACGGCTCGGCAGTTAATGCAGAGCGTGCTTTCCTTGAGGTCGATCCACTCCACGGCGTGGGAAGGGGCCATGGCGCATTGGTAGTCACTGCAGTGGGTCAAATTCACCGTGTGGCCGAGTTCGTGAACCGCTTCCTTGAGTACGCGCTGGCGATACAGTTCCTGGTCGTGCGGGAGGCCGTAGAACTCCTGGCGCAAGCGGTGGGCTGAGACCACGGCGCAGGGACCTCCCATCTGCGCTTCGCCAAAAACAAAGGTCAGAATCGGGATATAGAGATCCACCGCGGCCACGCCCAGCAGTCGCCAGGAGTCGTCGGTAAGAAAACTCTGCATGCGCCGCAGGATTTCCGAGGAGTGATACTGCTGCCGCTCGCCGTGGAAGGCGAACTCCGGATCCAACCTTACAGGAAGCACTTTGCACGGGACGCGGAAAGTTTCTTCGATGGCGGGACGAAGATCTTTCAGCAGCCCGTCATCCAGATTCCCGATCGGCAACAGGTGTACTAGCTTCATGGAGCAGGTCTCAGGTCTTAGGTCTTAGGTTTTGAGTCAAGACTAAGACCTAAGACCTGAGACCTAAGACCTCGCTTTCAGCTGGAATGCGTCTCCGCGTGAGCGCGCGTCCAGCCGTATTTCTTCAGCTTGTGATAGAGAGTGACTCGGTCGATGTCGAGAATCTCAGCGGCATGGCTCTGATTGCCTCCACATTCGTCGACGACGCGCAGGATGTAGGCACGTTCCATGTCCTCGAGCTTCTTGCCCGCGCCGTTGGAGACGTTTTGGGGCTTGAAGATGAAGTCCTCTTCGTGCAGCTCCGGCTCCTGCCCAACCACCATCGCGCGCTCGACTGCATTCTCCAGTTCACGAACGTTGCCCAGCCAGGACTGCTGCTGCAACAGGTTCATGGCTGCCGGAGAAACCCTGATGACGCGTTTGTTCATGGCCAGAGAGAACTTGCGGACGAAGTGGTCGACGAGCGCTGGGATGTCTTCGCGGCGTTCGCGCAGCGGAGGCAGTTCGATGCGGAAGACGTTGAGCCGGTAGAAAAGGTCGGGACGGAACTTGCCTTCCTCGATCAGGGTCTCGAGATTCTTGTTAGTGGCGGCGATGCAGCGGAAGTCTACCTTGATGATCTGGTTGCCGCCTACGCGGGTGATTTCGCGCTCCTGCAACACGCGCAGCAGGTCGGTTTGCGTCTTTAGAGTGATGTCGCCAATCTCGTCCAGGAAGACCGTTCCGCCTTCGGCAATTTCGAACTTGCCTTTCTTGCGGTACTGCGCCCCGGTAAAGGCTCCCTTTTCATGGCCGAAGAGTTCGCTTTCGAGAAGCGTCTCGGTCAAGGCGCCGCAGTGAATCACTACCATGGGATGAAGCCTTCGCGTGCTGGCATGATGGATGGCACGCGCCACCAGTTCCTTGCCAGTACCGCTCTCTCCGGTGACGAGGACG
>CAVWAN010000031.1:0-3580 GCA_963752985.1 uncultured Acidobacteriaceae bacterium | reverse complement strand
AAGCGGGCGAGGGCGTCTGTACCGACATGCGCGCCGTTCGCAAGGACTATTTTCTGGATCACGACCATTCCGCCTACGTCGATCAATGGGACTGGGAGCGCGTGATCACGACGGAGCAGCGCAACCTGGACTTTTTGAAGGCAATCGTCAGCAAGATCTGGAAAGTGATTGTGGGGGCGGAAAAGTTTGGGCAATCGCTGTTTTCGCAATTGAAAGACTCACGCTATCCGAATCTGCCGGAGAAGTTGACCTTCCTGCACGCCGAGGAAATTCTCGACATGTATCCCGACCTGCCGCGCAAACAGCGCGAGACGGCGGTGCTGCAGAAGTATCCCGCGGTGTTCATTATTGGGATTGGCTGGCCGCTGAAGGATGGGTATCCGCACGAGATGCGCGCCGCCGATTACGATGACTGGGTCACGGACACTCGCGATCAGACGGGCAAAGACACGCACGGGCTGAATGGCGACATTCTGGTATGGAACTCGGTTACCAAGCGGCGCCATGAGCTGACGTCGATGGGCGTTCGGGTTACGGCTGAGACGCTGAAACAGCAGCTTACCTTGGCGAAGCAGTTGGACTTCATGAAGCTGCCGTATCACCAGGCGATCCTGAACAACAAAATTCCGCTCTCGATCGGCGGTGGAATCGGGCAGTCCCGGACGTTGATGCAGTTGCTCCGCAAAGCGCATCTTGGGGAAGTCAGCGTTACGGTGTGGCCGAAGATTCTTAAGCAGATGTGCGCGGGGAAGAATATTTTCGTGCTGGAGTAGGGCGGAGTTTGGGAAGAACTACGAGGGGATAGTCAGAACGACTGTCCCCTTCTTCTATTTGTCTGACCTGAATTTGAACTGGTGCATCCCATTTACGCCTGGATTATCGCTGTGTGGCACAATGGGCGGCGGTGAAACCATGAAAAAGAAAACCGTTCTTCCCATCCAGTTCTTTATCCTTATCTGCCTTGCCACGTTCTTTCTGAGTACCTCGGCTGCCAGCGAAGAAACGCTGGACTCAGGTTGGCACGTGAAGAATCTCCCTTTCCGCGTTTTGAGCACGACAAGCATCGGCTCGTCGTTGTGGGTGTGCGGAACTGACGAAGCCATCGCCGTGTCGTCTGATGCTGGAGAACATTGGCAGGTCAAACACGAGACCAGCGACGGTGCTGTGCTGTTGAACATCGGCTTTGCGAACGATAAGTTCGGGTATGTGGCTGGAACGGGTGGTGTTTTTCTTACGACCGAGGACGGGGGCGAGACTTGGTCCCCGCACTCAGCAGGCAGGGACGCTGTTTTACAGGTTTCTTTTTCCGATGCAAAGCATGGCCTGATTCGCACACCCACATCATTGCTGTTCACTGTCGACGGTGTTAATTGGGCGGTCGTTTCCGCAGGCCAGAACACGGAGGACATCAAGCATTTCCCGTATACCTTCTCACTGGTTGCTCTCGATAGCGCGCATATGGCGGCCATGATCAAAGATGGCTCGGCGCAATACAACGGGAACCGCTTCTTGATCACCGGGGACGCAGGAAAATCTTGGAAAGTTATCGCAATACCGAACACCGTGCTCTATAGCTTATTGCGTGTGCAAAACAAATACTGGACGGTTGGGATCGAGGTGGTCCACAAGGATCAGCCCGGCGGAGGGTATTCGGTCCCAGCGGCCTTCTACTCCTCTGACGGAGAAAAATGGGACCGCCCGAGCAACGATCTTTCGGCATGCAAACCGGGGTTGTGTCTGGCCTGCACCACTGTAGGCTGCCTCTCCGCGAACGGGACGATTAGTGAGCTATTCTCAGATACGACCAGTTACAAAGAATTTCCATCCAATCACGCGTTGACCGCAAAATGGGCGGCGGCTGGCTCTGCCATATGTTTTGTGGGGAACGGACTTCAGTGCACTGGCCTAAAGGCGGTAGTCAAACCCAGTTCCGGCGAAGGTCCATTGCCGGTAGCAGCGAGCCCGGGGCCGTTGGGCGCTCCTGCCTCTCAGGGACCTCAATGTATTGTTTGCAGCTTGGACCGGATTCTTATCGATCAAAAGGCCCAAGGCGCGTACACCATTAAACTCGCGCTTGAGATTGGCAAGAACGGAATCGTAAGAACTGCAGTCTCCGAAGGTGCTCCGACACCCGAGATCAAGTCGCGAATCGAACAGCAAGCTCAGGAATGGATATTTGACCCTTTCCTAAAAGACGGGGTTGTTGTGAGCGTCAAGCTGAACACTAGCGTCCATGTAAACGTCATAAAGCCGCGGTGAATGCGCATTCCTTATAAGGCGATTCGGATGACCGCCGCAGTGCAGCGTCGCGCCCTACACCCCGATCGGCAGCTCAGCCGGAAGCGCCGTGGCTGGTAAATGGCTTTTCACGGCTGCGGCCAAGCGTCGGATTCCTTCTCGTATTTGCGCCGGAGCGGCGTTGGAAAAGTTCAGGCGCATGTGGCGGGAGCCTTCGCGGCCGTCGTTGGCATAGAAGGAATCGCCGGGCACGAAGGCTACATTCTGCTCGACCGCTGACTTGAAAACCGCCTCCATGTCCAGTCCCTCGGGGAGGGTAACCCAAAGAAATAGTCCACCCTGCGGATGGGTCCAGGTCACTGCGGGCGGGAAGAACTCTTCGAGAGCCTGAAGCATTACGTCGCGGCGCTCGCTGTAGATCTGACGAATCAGCTTCACGTGCTTGTCGAGGAATCCATCGCGTGCCACTTCGTAGGCCACGAACTGGGTGAAGGTCGAGGTGTGCAGGTCGGCACCCTGCTTCAGTTGCGTCAGCTTGCTGATGATCTCTGGCGGAGCGACGATCCATCCCAGACGAAGGCCGGGAGCCAGCGTCTTTGAAAACGTGCTCAGGTAAATAACGTTGCCGATGGAATAGCCACTGTCGCGGCGCAGGTTCTCGCGATCGAGCACTACAAGCGGTGGGAGGTGCTCGCCTTCATAGCGCAACTGGCCGTAGGGATCGTCTTCGACGATCGGAATGCCAAACCGGTCCGCCAGTAGCACCAGTTCATGGCGACGCACCTCGGACAAGGTGGTTCCGGCCGGGTTCTGAAAGTTGGGCAGCACGTACATGAACTTGGGGCCGGAGCGCAGAGGCTCCACGAGGAGGTCGGTGCGGAGGCCGTCGTTGTCGATCGGCACGGACTCATATTCCGCGCCATAGATGTTGAAAGCCTGCAGCGCACCGAGATAGGTCGGCGCTTCCACCAGTATGCGATCTCCGGCATTGATGAAGAGCTTGCCAATCAGGTCGAGCGCCTGCTGCGAGCCGGAGGTGATCATGACGTTCTCCACCTTGGCATCGATGCCGTAGCGGGCCATGTTGTTGGCGAGCAGCTCGCGCAGGGGCTGGTAACCTTCGGTTTCCCCGTACTGCAAGGCTGAGGCTGCGTTCTCGGTCAGTACCTTGTGACAGGCTTCCTCAAAGCGTTGAACGGGGAAGACGTCAGGGGCGGGAAGACCTCCGGCAAAGGAGATCATGCCGGGTCTTTGGGTGAGCTTCAACAACTCGCGGATTCGAGAACTGGTGATGCCCTTGGTGCGCAGCGCGTAACGAGCTGTCCAAGCAGTCGACATTTAA
>CAVWAN010000030.1:0-7617 GCA_963752985.1 uncultured Acidobacteriaceae bacterium | reverse complement strand
GGCCCTCCCCAAAACCATTGTAGGCTTCAGGCGCTTAGTCTTACCTCGATGCATGAAGCCGGCATCGGAGGAACGTCACTCCGTCTGCCCGACCACGAGGAACTTCCTTGTCCTATGGTCGGGGAACAGAAACTCGTAAACTTGGTAAGAATCGTAGGTTGTACGGTGCTCATCTCTAATGAGCTTCGCCTTGTAGTCGCCAGGGGCCAACAACACGTTAGGCACGTTGTCGGACTCCAATTCGTACTTTTTTCCCTCGATGACGACGCTCAACCTTTGCCAGCGGGCGCCGCTTTCAGGAACCATGCGCGACACGCTGACGTGAACATTGACGGTGTATTCGGCCGGGTTGGGATTTGGCCCGGACCAGGCGAACGCGGACAATAACAGCACGACAGCAAAGGCGATCTTCTTCACCAGAATCCTCATGTCTACGCGAAGCCGTCGGGCTGACTTACGGCGCCGATGTGAGCCTGTTCATCGATAAACAGGCGGCCCGCGGTGAGCGCTTTGCGATCGATTTCCAGGAGATTGAGTTTCTTCACCTTGTCTTCGAGCACGCTCAAGGCAGTTCCGGGAGCCAGGCATTCGGTTTCTTCCAGCAGCGCGCCCATCATCACGATGTTGGTGGCCTTGGTTGAGCCGAGTTTATCGGCGATTTCGGAAGCCGGCATGGCGAGCACTTGTACGTCGGGCGCGGTAAAGTCGGCAGGGAGGCTGGCACCGTTGTAGAGAATGATTCCGCCGCTCTTTACCTCGTGGGCAAACTTCCGCAGCGAGTATTCGTTCATGGCGACGAGCACATCGGGGTTCGAGACCAGGGGCGACCCGATGCGCTCTTTCGACAGGCAGACATGGCAGTGCGCGCTGCCCGAACGCATCTCCGGGCCATACGAAGGCAGCCAGCTCACTTCCAGCCCTTCGCGCATACCCATTTCGATGAGGAGTTGGCCCAACAGCAGCACGCCCTGTCCTCCGAAACCTGCGATCTTGATCTTGACATCCTTGAAATGGTGGGCGTGTTTCGACTTGGAAGTATCGGGCGCTCCCGGTTTCGCAGTGATCCCAAGCACGTCGGCTACGGGGCGCTGCGGCGGTTCATTGCCTATGGGGATCTCGGGCCGGCGGTCGCGGAAAACGTTTAGAGGGAAGGTGGGCATCATCTTTTCGAGAACCCAGCGCCGCGCCTCGACCGGATCTTTACCCCAAATGGTGGGACACGGCGACAGGATTTCTACAAATGAGAAGCCCACGCCATCGCGCTGCAGCTCGAGCGCTTTACGGATTGCCCGCCGCGCTTTCATGATGTTCTTGTTGTCCGAAAGCGCCACCCGTTCGATATAGGCCGGAGCTTCGAGCGTGGCTAGAAGTTCCGCCATATGAATAGGGAAGCCCTCGTTCGAGGGACGCCGGCCCCAGGGGGAAGTGGTGCTCTTCTGGCCGACCAAGGTGGTGGGCGCCATCTGTCCACCCGTCATGCCATAGATTCCGTTGTTCACAAAAAAGACAGTGATCTTCTCCCCGCGGTTGGCGGCGTGAACGATCTCAGCCGTGCCGATGGCCGCCAAATCGCCGTCTCCCTGATAGGAAATGACGATTTTGTCGGGACAAGAACGTTTGACTCCGGTGGCCGCAGCGGGCGCGCGTCCGTGCGC
This sequence comes from uncultured Acidobacteriaceae bacterium, assembly GCA_963752985.1. GTDB lineage: Bacteria > Acidobacteriota > Terriglobia > Terriglobales > Acidobacteriaceae > Acidiflorens. The sequence continues at coordinate 5,962 of CAVWAN010000030.1, read as the reverse complement.
GGCCTGTACGTTGCCTACGTCAAAATAGTAGTAGGCAAATACCGAGCAACCCACCGGACTGACGAAGATCGTCTTGTCCTGCAGACCCAGTTCCTGCAAGGCTTCGGCAATCAGCTTGTGGGCCACGCCGTGTCCGCAGCCGGGACAGTAGTGGGTCTGGTGCTTAAGTTCGGATTTGCGCTCGTAGAGGTCATAGAACAGCGGCGACTTGGAGTGGATTATGTCGTAGCCGTTGTTGGTACCATTGCCACCAACTTCGGGGCTGCCTTCGGACTTAGCTTCAACCTTCAATTCAAGCTTCGCTTCAGGATCTACTATGCTCGTTCCGCGCTCGTTTGCCATTTTCGTTTTCCTTTGCGAATCTGACTCTTCCCAGCGCTGAAGCGCTGGACTAAGTTTGATCGCCCCTCCGGGGCTCTTGAAACCGTGCCCTGCCCAAAACCTCAGACTGCTACGGCCATGCGCGTCAACACTTGTTGGCGCAGTTCGGCGACCGAAGGCACGTTGCCACCTACCCGGCCGTAGAATTCCACCGGCACCTTGCCGTTCAGTGCCAGGCGCACATCTTCCACCATTTGTCCGTTGCTCAATTCGACGACTAGCACTTTTTGCACCTTGGCCGCCGCCTTCGCCAGTTCCTTCGACGGATAGGGCCACAGAGTGATGGGACGGAACAGTCCTGCTTTCACGCCTTCCTTGCGCAGCACTTCGATGGTGGAAAGCAGCACCCGGGACACGATGCCGTAGCCGACCAGCAACACCTCGGCGTCCTCGGTGTGGCAAAGTTCGCAACGCGGCTCGGCTTCCTGCGCGCGCATGTACTTAGCTTCCATGCGGCGCTGGTGTTCTTCCAATTCATCGGTTTCGAGATAAATGGAACTGAGCAGGTTGGCGCGGGTCTCTGGGGTTCCCTTTACGGCCCACGGCTTTTCCGGCAGCGGAATCTCATGGTCTTTGTCTGGAACTTCCAAATCGAGGGGTTCCATCATTTGCCCGACGAAGCCGTCGGTGAGCACGACCGCCGGATTGCGGTACTTGTCCGCGAGGTCGAATGCCAGCATGGTGAACTCGGCCATTTCCTGCACCGATGCGGGAGCCAGCACGATATTGCGATAGTTGCCGTGGCCGCCGCCTTTCACCATGGCGAAATAGTCGCTTTGTTCGGGAGCGATGTTGCCGAGGCCGGGACCACCGCGCATGACATCCACGATCACGCAGGGCAGTTCGGAGCCTGCCAGGTAGGACATGCCTTCCTGCATCAGGCTGAGGCCGGGTCCGGAGGATCCAGTCATGGCGCGGACGCCTGCCGCGGCTGCTCCGTACACCATGTTGATGGCGGAGACTTCACTCTCCGCTTGAATAAAAGTTCCCCCGACCTGTGGGAAATAGAGCGCGGCTGCCTCGGCGATTTCGCTGGCCGGAGTGATGGGGTATCCGTAGTAGGCGCGGCACCCGGCGAGAATCGCGCCCTTGACCACCGCAACGTTACCTTTACAGAGCTGTCGCAAGTTCGCCTCCTTGGGCCGCCACTGGCGCTTTTGCTTTGGCCTTGATGCGGTACACGGTAATCGCGCCCGGTTCCGGGCAGCAATAGAAACAGATGCCGCAACCGGTGCAGTCCTGCCCGGTGTAGCGCGCCGGATGAAATCCGTAGGAACTTAACTCCGGCGCCAGTTCCAGGCACTTGGGTGGACAGGACTCCACGCAGAGTCCGCATCCCTTGCATTCCTCGATATCGACTGTGACTTTACCGCGCGCTTGGCCCGCCATGGTTCACCTCGCTGTGGTTGCTATTTCCTCTGCTGCAGGCCGCTGCAGCCATTTGGTGGTCTCACAAAATTGATACAGCTCTTCCCGGAACTTGGGGTGGGCAATGTCGATCAGGGCCTGTGCCCGTTGCCGGATGGTCTTGCCGTGCAGATAGGCCACACCGTATTCGGTGACCACGTAACGGACCAGCCCGCGCGAAGTAACCACTCCCGCGCCCGGGCTCAGCATGGGCACAATGCGCGAGATGGCGCCATCTTTTGCGGTCGACGAAATGGCGATGATGGGCTTGCCTCCCACGGAGCGTGATGCGCCGCGGAGAAAGTCCACTTGCCCGCCGATGCCGCTGTAAAACTGGTTTCCGATGGAATCGGAACAGACCTGTCCAGTGAGGTCGACCTGCAGGGCGGAGTTGATGGCCACCATGTTGTCGTTGCGGGCAATAAATCCGGGATCGTTGGTGTAGGCGGTGGGGTGGAACTCGAAGATCGGATTATTGTCGAGGAATTCGAACAGGCGTTTTGTGCCGAGGGCAAATCCCAGAATGATTTTCCGGGGCTTGAAGTTCTTGAGCGCGCCCGTAATCACGCCGGCTTCGATCAAATCAATGACGCCGTCGGAGACCAGTTCGCTGTGCACAGCGAGGTCTTTGCGATCCATCAGAAAGGGCAGCACAGCGTCCGGAATTCCGCCGATCCCGGTCTGCAGCACGGACCCATCCTCAATCAAATCTGCGACGTTGCGTGCGATGGCTTTATGCAGGTCGGTGGGATGCGAGGGCTTCATGGCACAGAGAGGCCGGGAGTCCTCCACCACGGCGTCCAGTTCACTCACATGGATGAAGCTGTCTCCGAAGGTGCGCGGCATTTGGTCGTTGATCTGGGCTACCACGTAGCGAGCGCACTTGGCGGCGGTGAGCGATGTATCCACGCCTACGCCGAAACTGCAGAAGCCGTGCGAATCAGGGGGTGAGAGTTCAATCAGAGCCACATCAATCGGCATGGCGCCACTATCGAAAAGTTCTTCAATCTCACTCAGGTAGATGGGCGTGTAGTCGGCCCGGCCATCGTTGATCGCCTGGCGCACATTGGCACCGATAAACATGGCGTTGTGCCGGAAGTGCCCCGCCATCTCTGGAGACACATAAGGGGCCACTCCCATGGTCATCATGTGAACGATTTCTACATCGCGCACGAAAGGACCGCGGCGCATCAGCGCCTCCACCAGAGCTTCTGGTTCAGCGCACCCTGGCTGAATGTAGACGCGCATTCCCGAGCGCACGCACCGTAGCGCCTCGTCTGCCGTTTGCACCTTATCCTTGTAGTCTAGCTTGCGGCTCATTTATCTTTCCCCCCTTGCCCACGCCATCCCACCACGCACTTCAGCGCCGGCTTGCCCCGGGGCGAGATTCTTCCACAACTCTCGCACCTCGCGTCAGTCTCCATTAGACGACTGCTCCAGCTTTGCTTCCATGACCTTAAGCACCAGTCATGGTGAGGCGCGTCACAACAAACTTTGGTACTTAACCCTTGGCACTCAAGCTCTTACCACGTGCCAGTGGTGGTCAAATAGTCATGGATCGACTTCGCGGCGCGGCGTCCCGCACCCATGGCCAAAATCACGGTCGCACTTCCGGTCACGATGTCGCCGCCGGCGAAAACGCCCTTGCGCGATGTGCGCTGGGTTGCCGGATCGGCTTCGATGTAATTCCGTTTGTTGGTGTTCAGACCCGGGGTGGTGCTCTGGACAATCGGATTGGCACTGGTCCCGATTGCAATGACCGCCACGGCCAGAGGGATTTCGTATTCGGAGCCTTCGATCGGCACTGGACGCCGTCTCCCGGAGGCATCCGGTTCACCCAGTGCCATCTTCTGGCAGCGGGCACCAGCCAACCATCCTTTGCCGTCGTCGAGGAATTCGAGCGGGGCGGCAAGCACCTGGAATTCGACCCCTTCCTCCCTGGCGTGTTTTACTTCTTCCTTACGGGCCGGCATCTCGGCTTCGCTGCGGCGATAGAGAATGAACGCCTTCCCCGCACCGAGCCGCAACGCTGACCGGATCGCATCCAACGCGGTGTTCCCGCCGCCGATCACGGCCACATTCTTGCCGCGGAAATCCACGATGGGCTCGTCGTACTTCGGGAACTCGTAGGCATGCATCAGATTGATGCGCGTCAAAAATTCGTTTGCCGAATAGACGCCGTTCAGATGTTCGCCGGGAATGCCCATGAACTGCGGCAGGCCAGCGCCGGTGCCGATAAACACCGCGTCGTAGCCTTCCTCTTGCATTAATTCGTCGATGGTGACGGTGCGTCCTACGACTACGTCGGTTTCAAACTCCACACCCATGGCACGCATATAGTCGATCTGCTCGCGGATGATTTGCTTGGGCAGGCGGAACTCGGGAATGCCATAGACCAACACGCCGCCCGGCGTGTGCAGCGCCTCAAATACGTGGACCTGGTGTCCCTTCTGAACAAGATCACCCGCCGCTGTCAGGCCGGAGGGGCCGCTGCCCACGATAGCAACTTTTTTCCCTGTCGGCGCCGCCTTGGGCAGGTTGCTGATGTCGAGGTGACGCTGTTCGTAGTCGGCGACGAAGCGCTCCAGATATCCAATGCCCAGAGGCTGAACCTTCTTGCCCATCAAACAGCCGCCTTCGCAGTGATCTTCCTGTGGGCAGACACGGCCAGTGATGGCTGGCAGCACGTTATCTTCGCGGATTTTGGCAGCCGCGCCCATGAAGTCGCCAGCCACGATCAACTGCACGAACTCTTTCACTTTGACGCCCACCGGACAATCGGTGGTGCACACCGGCTTGGCGCACTCCAGACAGCGCTGCGCTTCACGCCGCGCCAGTTCCTCGGAATAGCCCAGGTTGACTTCGGTGAAATTGGTGGCGCGCAAGAGCGGAGGCTGCTCCAGCATGTGCTGCCGGGGAACCTTCATCCGCTCTTTGAGGGGCACGGGGTTCGCCGATATTTGTTTAGGCGGCTGCTTAGTGGTCTCTGTCAACGGACTGCTCCTTGTAGCGCACATGCGCCGGTCTGTCCGGCACGAACGCTCTCGACCTGCGACTCTGGCGCGCGCTGAAAATCTTCCATCGATTTCTGCTCGGCTGCCCGGTACATCGAGTTGCGCTGCACGAGCACCGCGAAATCGATGCGGTGGGCATCGAACTCGGGGCCGTCCACACAGGCGAACTCACTCTTTCCTTCAACCAGCACGCGGCAGCCGCCGCACATGCCAGTGCCGTCGATCATGATCGGGTTCAGGCTGACAATGGTGCGGATGCGCTCTTTGCGCGTCATCTCGGCTACCGCTCTCATCATGGGGATGGGGCCGATGGCCAGCACCAGATCGATGCGCGTGCCGTTCTCGATCAACTGCTTGAGCTTGTCGGTGACGAAGCCCTTGTCGGCATAGCTGCCGTCGTCGGTGGTGATCATCAGGGCATCGCTGACCTCGCGCAGTTCCTTCTCGAGAATGACCAGTTCCTTATTGCGCGCGCCGACGATGGAGATCACACGGTTGCCGGCGCGCTTCAGCGCCGCCGCCGTCGGATACGTCATGGCCGTTCCTACGCCGCCGCCCATCACAACTACGGTGCCGAACTTCTCAATCTCCGACGGCTTGCCCAGCGGCCCGACCACATCCAGAATGCTGTCGCCCGTACTAAGGGAATTCAGCAGGTTGGTGGTTTTGCCGGCCGACTGCACCACAATGCGAATGGTACCGGCTTCGGGGTCGGAGTGTTCGATAGTGATCGGAATGCGTTCGCCCTGCTCGTACAGCCTCAGGATTACGAACTGCCCTGGTTTTTGTTTGCGTGCAATGCGTGGCGCCTCAATTACGAACCGCTTGATGCCGGGCGCAAGGAACTCAGCGTGCAGTATTTTGAACATGTTTCCCCATGGAATTGCCTTACAGGACATTGTCTGGAATGAGGAGGCAAGGGGCTGTGACATGCGTCACGTGTGGGGGAGAGCAAGATCACAGGTTGTGCTTAACCCGTAGTTTCTTATGGGCGTGCGGTGAGGTTCCAGCGTGTGCGGGGACCTTCGGTCGTCCCTCCGGGACTTGAATCTCTCGTCCACTTTCCCCAGCGCTGAAGCCCTCCACCCCAGCACGCCAAAACCGGGCGTGCCGGGGACCCCGGCGCTGGGCTAAGCTCGGACGCCCCTCCGGGGCTGGAT
>CAVWAN010000029.1:0-26810 GCA_963752985.1 uncultured Acidobacteriaceae bacterium | reverse complement strand
GCCACGGCTCGGCAGTTAATGCAGAGCGTGCTTTCCTTGAGGTCGATCCACTCCACGGCGTGGGAAGGGGCCATGGCGCATTGGTAGTCACTGCAGTGGGTCAAATTCACCGTGTGGCCGAGTTCGTGAACCGCTTCCTTGAGTACGCGCTGGCGATACAGTTCCTGGTCGTGCGGGAGGCCGTAGAACTCCTGGCGCAAGCGGTGGGCTGAGACCACGGCGCAGGGACCTCCCATCTGCGCTTCGCCAAAAACAAAGGTCAGAATCGGGATATAGAGATCCACCGCGGCCACGCCCAGCAGTCGCCAGGAGTCGTCGGTAAGAAAACTCTGCATGCGCCGCAGGATTTCCGAGGAGTGATACTGCTGCCGCTCGCCGTGGAAGGCGAACTCCGGATCCAACCTTACAGGAAGCACTTTGCACGGGACGCGGAAAGTTTCTTCGATGGCGGGACGAAGATCTTTCAGCAGCCCGTCATCCAGATTCCCGATCGGCAACAGGTGTACTAGCTTCATGGAGCAGGTCTCAGGTCTTAGGTCTTAGGTTTTGAGTCAAGACTAAGACCTAAGACCTGAGACCTAAGACCTCGCTTTCAGCTGGAATGCGTCTCCGCGTGAGCGCGCGTCCAGCCGTATTTCTTCAGCTTGTGATAGAGAGTGACTCGGTCGATGTCGAGAATCTCAGCGGCATGGCTCTGATTGCCTCCACATTCGTCGACGACGCGCAGGATGTAGGCACGTTCCATGTCCTCGAGCTTCTTGCCCGCGCCGTTGGAGACGTTTTGGGGCTTGAAGATGAAGTCCTCTTCGTGCAGCTCCGGCTCCTGCCCAACCACCATCGCGCGCTCGACTGCATTCTCCAGTTCACGAACGTTGCCCAGCCAGGACTGCTGCTGCAACAGGTTCATGGCTGCCGGAGAAACCCTGATGACGCGTTTGTTCATGGCCAGAGAGAACTTGCGGACGAAGTGGTCGACGAGCGCTGGGATGTCTTCGCGGCGTTCGCGCAGCGGAGGCAGTTCGATGCGGAAGACGTTGAGCCGGTAGAAAAGGTCGGGACGGAACTTGCCTTCCTCGATCAGGGTCTCGAGATTCTTGTTAGTGGCGGCGATGCAGCGGAAGTCTACCTTGATGATCTGGTTGCCGCCTACGCGGGTGATTTCGCGCTCCTGCAACACGCGCAGCAGGTCGGTTTGCGTCTTTAGAGTGATGTCGCCAATCTCGTCCAGGAAGACCGTTCCGCCTTCGGCAATTTCGAACTTGCCTTTCTTGCGGTACTGCGCCCCGGTAAAGGCTCCCTTTTCATGGCCGAAGAGTTCGCTTTCGAGAAGCGTCTCGGTCAAGGCGCCGCAGTGAATCACTACCATGGGATGAAGCCTTCGCGTGCTGGCATGATGGATGGCACGCGCCACCAGTTCCTTGCCAGTACCGCTCTCTCCGGTGACGAGGACGGTCGCGTCGGTGGGACCAACGGTTTCAATGGCGTCGAAGATCTTGCGCATGGGACCACTCTGGCCGACCAGGTCTCCGGGACGCGCTACTTCGGCTACGGTTTCGCGCAGGAGTACGTTCTCCTGGGCGGTGCGTTTATGCGCCAGCGCGTTCTTCACCAGGTGTGCGATCTCGTCGGGGTCGAGCGGCTTGGTTACGTAATCATAGGCGCCGTTTTTCAGCGCAGTGACTGCGGTCTCGACCGAGGCATAGCCGGTCATGATGATGACGAGCAGTTCGGGGTCGACTTCGTGCATGCGGCGCTGCAACTCGATGCCATCGGTGCCATGCATCTTGATATCGACCAGGGCAACATCCCAGCGCTGTTCAGCCAGGCGAGTGAGTGCGTCGCTGGCGTTCTCCGCCGTGCCAATTTCGTAGCCCTCTTCGCGGAACCATTTGCCGAGCGAGTCGCGCACGCTCAGTTCGTCGTCCACAATCAGCATTCTTCCTTGTGTGCTCACTGCAGTCACCTCACCTTCTTCGCGGCATTGCCAGCTCCAGCACCCGCCAGCAAAGCGCTATCGTCCTGGGCCGGCAGGGTTACGGTGAACGTCGTGCCCCGGCCCAGCGTCGATTCGACTTCGATACGCCCCTGGTGCCGTTCGACGATGCCGCGACTGATGGCCAAGCCCAGTCCGACTCCGCGGCCGCTCTCTTTGGTGGTAAGAAAAGGTTCAAAGATCTGCGGCAAAACGTCGGGAGCGATGCCGGCTCCGTCGTCGCGCACCTGGATCTTGATCTCCTTCTCATCGTCACTCAGTTCCGTTTTGATCCAAAGATTGCCGCCGCGAGGCATGGCATCGAGGGCATTCATGATCAACACCAGAAGGACCTGCTCAATCTGTGCCGGGTCGCAGGGCACATGCGGCAGGTTTTCGGCGTAGTTCAGTTGCAAGTGGACTCCGACTAATTCCAGTTGATGCCGTACGAGTAGCAGGGAACGATCAATCACGGTATGCAGGTCGGTGGATTGCACATTCATGGGCGCGGTTCGCGAAAGCGTGAGCAGGTTCTTGACCAGGTCGCCGCAACGGCGGCTTTCGGCGGCGATCAGCTCCAGACATTGAATTGCTTCCTCACGTTTTTCATGTTCGGTCTGGCCAGACGCTACCCACTTTCGCAGCAGCTTGGCGTAAGTGAGAATCCCAGAGAGCGGGTTGTTCACCTCATGCGCTACTACCGCTGCCATCTTGCCGATGGAAGCCATCTTTTCCACGTGCAACACGTGATCGTGGGCGCGCTTGAGTTCCCTCGTCTTCTGGTCGACACGGTCTTCGAGCGTTTTTGCCCAGGTAACGATTTCTTCGTTGGCGGCGCGCAACTGCAGGCTCATGCCGTTGAAGGATTCCGCGAGGTCACCCACTTCGTCGCGGGATTGCACCTCGATCTGGTAACCAAGCTCGCCTCGGGCAAGATGTTCGGTCCCCTTCTTCAAGGCCTTGATGGGTTTGCCAACCTCGCTCCACACGAATAGCCAGCTCAATACCGCGATGATCAGCATCGCTCCCGCGGTGTAATACAGCATGCGGGCAGTGCTGACCTTCAGTTGCTCGTCGGTTTTCGCCAGCGAAAGATTGGTGTCCAGCACGCCCAGAACCTGCTGGCTGGCAGGATGGGCGTGGCAGTCGGCGTTGGAGCAACTGGGCTGATTCTGGATGGGAGTGATAATTCCCAGCACGCGCGTGCCGCCGCCATTGCGATAAATGCGGAAGCGGTCGGGGCGATTGAGGAGGGTCAGCGGCTGTGATTTGGCGTGGCAGCCATAGCAGGCCTCGGCCGTCTTATCGAGGACGTGGCTGACTTCTTTGGGATCGGTAGAGTAGCTGACCCGCCCCTGCTGGTCAAGGATGCGCACCTTAACCATGCCGGGCTCGTCCGCGATAGTTTGGATGGCGTGGTAGAGGCCCTCGCGATCGTTGCGCAGCATGTAGTACGTGGTGCTGCGGTTGATCACGTCACTGACCCGCTCCGCGCTGGCGAGAGTGGCTGCTTCCAGATGCTGGCGATGCAATCGGATATTCAAGAATCCGAGAAGCGCGAAAATTACAAACATGACCGCCAACAACGAACCGATCAGCTTGGCACTGACACTGTTGGTCAGCCGCGTCCATTGCCGGCCGCGAATTGGCTCAGTCTCCGGCATGACTTAGTACCGCTGTCTCAACCGCGGGCACGGTTTCGGTTGCGAGACGCTGCTTGGGAGAATGTTTTTCTTCGGGGAAGATAGGCAAGTATTTCACTGCCAACCCGAACAGCGCGAAGCCCGCCGCGACAATCATGATGGTCACCGAGAACTCCGTCCATTTCGGCATGTAATGATGCCCGACGTAAGTCTCAAAGCCGGTGAGAGCTATATTGAGGCGGTTGGTGATAAATCCAAGCACGGTAGAAATGGAGGCGAGATACAAACCTTGTGGCGATAGCCGCACCTTCCTGAAGCTGAGCAGGGTGATGGGAATCACGAAAGCCAGCGCCAGTTCGAGCCACAGGAAATACGCTTCATAGCTGGGTTTAATAATCTGTCCCAGCAGGCCGCGATGGAAGTAGTCCTCGAAGCGGAGCAGGGCATTGACCCACAGGGCGACCAGTAAGGCGCCTCCAAGTTGGACCAGAACCGGGAGTTCAAGGTGACGGCCGAAGGCTTTGGCGCTCTGCGTGGACTCGAAGATGGTCATGGCCAAACCAACCGCAATCGCCGATCCAAAAAAGAGGAAGGGCAGCGCGGGCGTGTACCAGAAGGGATGAAGCTTGCTGGGCATGATCAGATAGAGCGATCCGAGCGAACTCTGGTGCAGAGTGGAGAGCAGGATACCCATGATGATCAGGACTGGGTAAACCTTCTTGATCCACGCGATCGGAGTCTTCATATTGAGGCGCTCGAAGACGTTGGGAAGGAATTCGAAGAAGAGCACGGTGGTGTAGGACATGACGCACAGGCCCACTTCGAACATGACCGAGCGCGGGTTCATGTAGATGAGCTGATGCCAGATGAACCAGGGGCGGCCGAGGTCGAACAACAGGCCAACGATGAAAAGCACATAGCCCAGGAACGCCGTCAACACGGCGGGGCGCACAACACTGTGCAAGCTCTCGACGTTGAACAGGTAGACCGCACCCACAATGCAGAAACCGCCAGCTGCCAGCATGACGCCGCAGAGGAGATCGAAGCCGATCCAGAGGCCCCAGGGGAACTGGTCGCTCATGTTGGAAACGGCGCCCAGTCCGTAGAAAAAGCGAATGAAGGTGGAGTAGAGGCCGAGGCCCATGGCCAAGATGAAGACCACTCTCCAGAAGGTCAGCTTGAACTTCATCGCGCACCCCCGTTCTTGTCTTTTTCTTGCTCTTGCGCCTCAGCAGCGGCAACTTCTTCGCGGCGATGCGAAACCCAGTAAATACCTCCCAATACCAAGGTCCAAACCGGGATAAAGTCTGGAATCCTCTCCATCACCCGGCCGGTGTATTCGGGCATTGGAGTTTCGCCGAGTTTGGCGGAGGCTGGATAGCCGTATTCTTCGACGTTCTTGTCGGCAATGATGAAGACCGAGGTTCCGCCAACTTCGTTGAGACCGTAGATACGAGGCAGGTAGGTGGATGGGTTTTGGCGAATACGGTCCTGCGCTTCTTTAATGAGGTCGTCACGCTCGCCAAACTTGGTCGCCCCGGTGGGACAGATTTCGGCACATGCTGTCTGCTTGCCGGCGCTGATGCGGTCGGGGCACATAATGCATTTGCGGACCCGCGGATTCAGCGATTGCCATTCGTACTTGGGCTGGGCGAAGGCGCAGGCCGTCATGCAATAGCGGCAGCCGATACACTTCCAGACGTCGTAGACGACCGGACCCGCCGCAGTCTTATGGAGGGCGCCGACGGGACAAACCGAGGCGCAAGCGGGATGCTCGCAGTGCATGCACAGGCGACGCATGAATTTGTCGTCCTTGGTGAGAACGACGGTGAATTTATGTTCGGACTGCACCGACTCGGCCGCCACTTTGTCGTTGTAGGGCAGCTGGTTTTGCTGGGCGCAGCCGGCTTCACACTGTTTACAGCCGATGCACATGGTCGCGTCATACAGCAGTGCCTTACTCATGGGAGTTGCTCCTGGCTGCTCTCAAGCGGGACTTCCGTTCCGGAGGAATGAAATAGGAGGTATAAGTTCGCGGTAAAGGAACGGACTTGGGAACGGTACAGAACATCTTTGGGGCGACTAGAAAAAAGGGGCCGGGTCTGGAGTGGGCTGCACCCAGACCCGGGCGGGCTGCTCCCGATCGGAGAGCAAGCGGGGGAGAAGCTTTCCGGCAAGCTACGGATCGTCCGATTGTCGGTTCCGTCCGTCGAATTGAGCCGGACATCTTCATACTTACTCTCTCGTCCTCTTCCGCCGCTGGAGACGATTGGTCATGCGACAGCGGCGGTGCAGATAAGAGGAACAGCCAAATAACCAACCGCCAAATCACTACTTTTGCAGGCTACGAATGTAGGCAACGACAGCTTTCACGTCGTCAGCTGCCAGAGCCTTTACCGCCGGCGTGTGCTTCGCCGTCTCAGTTATGGCCTTGGACAGGTCGGCATCGGACTTCTTCTTGGCCTCGGCCGAAATCAGGCTCGGAGCTTTCATTGCGGGCTTGCCAGCCGCATCGGCTCCGTGGCACATTGCGCACTTTGCTTTGTAGATAGTGGCTCCGTCATCGGCAGCCCATGACAGATTGGGGATCAGGATGAATAGGGCCACCGCGATTGTCATTACGAGCATCACCAGCTTCGTCGTCTTCATGATTTCGTATTTTCTCCTTGTAAAGTTTTGCAACCTGATGAAATTAGCGGCTCATCTCGCAGTGGTGCTTGTGTTGCGAAAGTAACCACCGATACACCCTCCAAGACACTGGATGTAGCAGAACTCAGCAGCTCCATGGCTGCCCATTGAGAGTTTCAACGGTGGGAGGGGCCACCCGCAGTGATGTAGGTCACCCTCGAGGGTGACTTTGGCCAAGGGGAAGGGTCCAGCAAAATAGACTGGGAGTCTCTGGGTCACATGAGCCGGTGACTGTGGTCACAGCTTCGCTCACACTCAGGCGAGACAATCTTGGTCAGCAGCGAGGTGTGGCTATGCCGATACTAATGATGGCTCTGCTGGCATTGATTGTCTTTGGCCTGATTGGGATTCTGCTGACCGCAGCGATGATCCTGGAGCATCGCAAGCACGCACATGCCGTCCAAGGTGACGCTGCACCCGCTGTGACCTCCAGCGTCGCCCCATCCCTTAAACCGAAACATTTATAGCCCGCGTGGTAACCACATGGTAATCGCGTGGAATTCGTCTGAAGGAGACATCTGATGAGCACGGTTGTCCTGGATAAAGATAAGAAAGCCGACCTGGCTGGGCCGGGAATTGGTGATTACAAGAAACTGGAGAAGATTCTACCGAACGATTACCACTCGTTACTGACCCCGAAAGAGACCCAGCAGGCCATCTTTCAGGTGAAGCGTTATATCGAAGACAACCTGTGCAAAGAACTCAACCTGATGATGGTGGAAGTGCCGCTGATCGTGGATGTCGAAAGCGGAGTCAACGACATGCTCGATCGCGATGGGTCGCGCACGCCGATTCAGTTCCATATCTCGAACGATCGCAACCTGCATCCGCTGGATGCGCAAGTGGTGCAGGCCGCAACCAAATGGAAACGGGTGGCGCTGAAGCAGTTCGATTGCAAAGCGGGCGAGGAAGGCCAGCGCCAGTTCGAGCCACAGAAAATACGCTTCGTAACTGGGTTTAATGATCTGTCCCAGCAAGCCGCGATGGAAGTAGTCCTCGAAGCGGAGCAGGGCATTGACCCAGAGAGCAACCAGCAGTGCGCCGCCCAGTTCGACCAGAACCGGGAGTTCAAGGTGACGGCCGAAGGCTTTAGCACTCTGCGTGGACTCGAAGATGGTCATGGCCAAACCCACCGCAATCGCCGATCCGAAGAAGAAGAAGGGCAGCGCGGGCGTATACCAGAAGGGGTGCAGCTTGCTGGGCATGATCAGATAGAGGGATCCGAGCGAACTCTGGTGCAGGGTGGAGAGCAGGATGCCCAGGATGATCAACACTGGGTAGACCTTCTTGATCCACTTGATCGGAGTCTGCATATTGAAGCGCTCGAACACGTTGGGAAGAAATTCGAAGAAGAGCACCGTGGTGTAGGACATCACGCATATGCCGACCTCGAACATGACCGAGCGTGGGTTCATGTAGATGAGCTGATGCCAGATGTACCAGGGGCGGCCGAGGTCGAACAACAGTCCAACAATAAAGAGCACATAGCCCAGGAACGCCGTCAGCACGGCAGGACGCACAACACTGTGCAGGCTTTCGACGTTGAACAGGTAGACGGCTCCAACAATGCAGAAACCGCCCGCCGCCAGCATGACTCCGCACAAGAGGTCGAAGCCGATCCAGAGCCCCCAAGGAAACTGGTCGCTCATGTTGGTAGCCGCGCCCAAGCCATAGAAAAAGCGAATAAAGGTGGAGTACAGGCCGAGGCCCATAATGACAATGAACAGGACTCTCCAGAAACTCAGCTTGAACTTCATCGCGCACCCCCGTTCTTCTTCTTTTCTGCTTTCTCTTGCGCTTCAGCAGCGGCCACTTCTTCACGGCGATGCGAAACCCAGTAAATGCCTCCCAATACCAAGGTCCATACCGGGATAAAGTCTGGAATCCTCTCCATCACTTGCCCGGTGTATTCGGGCATTGGAGTTTCGCCGATTTTGGCGGAGGCGGGATAACCGTATTCTTCGACGTTCTTGCTGGCAATGATGAAGACCGAGGTTCCGCCAACTTCGTTGAGACCGTAGATACGAGGCAGATAGGTGGATGGATTTTGACGAATACGGTCCTGCGCTTCCTTAATGAGGTCGTCGCGCTCGCCAAACTTGGTGGCCCCAGTGGGACAGATCTCGGCACATGCCGTCTGTTTGCCGGCGCCGACGCGGTCCGGGCACATAATGCATTTGCGGACTCGCGGATTCAGCGATTGCCATTCGTACTTGGGCTGAGCGAAGGCGCAGGCCATCATGCAATAGCGGCAGCCGATACACTTCCAGACGTCGTAGACGACCGGACCCTCCGCGGTCTTATGCATGGCGCCGACGGGACAAACCGAGGCGCAAGCGGGATGCTCACAGTTCATGCACAGGCGACGCATGAATTTGTCGTCCTTGGTGAGAACGACGGTGAATTTATGTTCGGACTGCACCGGCTCGGCCGCCACTTTGTCGTTGTAGGGCAGCTGGTTTTGCTGGGCGCAGCCGACTTCACACTGTTTACAGCCGATGCACATGGTCGCGTCATACAGCAGTGCCTTACTCATGGGAGTTGCTCCTGGCTGTTCTCAAGCGGGACTTCCGTTCCGGAGGAATGAAATAGGAGGTATAAGTTTGCGGTAAAGGAACGGACTTGGGAACGGTACAGAACATCTTTGGGGCGACTAGAAAAAAGGGGCCGGGTCTGGAGTGGGCTGCACCCAGACCCGGGCGGGCTGTTCCCGATCGGAGAGCAAGTGGGGGAGAAGCTTTCCGGCAGGCTACGGATCGTCCGATTGTCGGTTCCGTCCGTCGAATTGAGCCGGACATCTTCATACTTACTCTCTCGTCCTCTTTCCGCCGCTGGAGACGATTGGTCATGCGACAGCGGCGGTGCAGATAAGAGGAACAGCCAAATAACCAACCGCCAAATCACTACTTTTGCAGGCTACGAATGTACGCAACGACAGCTTTCACGTCGTCAGCAGCCAAAGCCTTTACCGCCGGCGTGTGCTTCGCCGTCTCAGTTATGGCCTTGGACAGGTCGGCATCGGACTTCTTCTTGGCCTCGTCGGAAATCAGGCTCGGAGCTTTCATTGCGGGCTTGCCAGCCGCATCGGCTCCGTGGCACATTGCGCACTTTGCTTTGTAGATAGTGGCTCCGTCATCGGCAGCCCATGACAGATTGGGGATCAGGATGAATAGGGCCACCGCGATTGTCATTACGAGCATCACCAGCTTCGTCGTCTTCATGATTTCGTATTTTCTCCTTGTAAAGTTTTGCAACCTGATGAAATTAGCGGCTCATCTCGCAGTGGTGCTTGTGTTGCGAAAGTAACCACCGATACACCCTCCAAGACACTGGATGTAGCAGAACTCAGCAGCTCCATGGCTGCCCATTGAGAGTTTCAACGGTGGGAGGGGCCACCCGCAGTGATGTAGGTCACCCTCGAGGGTGACTTTGGCCAAGGGGAAGCGGTCCAGCAAAATAGACTGGGAGTCTCTGGGTCACATGAACCGGTGACTGTGGTCACAGCTTCGCTCACACTGAGGCGAGACAATCTTGGTCAGCAGCGAGGTGTAGCTATGCCGATACTAATGATGGCTCTGCTGGCATTGATTGTCTTTGGCCTGATTGGGATTCTGCTGACCGCAGCGATGATCCTGGAGCATCGCAAGCACGCACATGCCGTCCAAGGCTGACGCTGCACCCGCTGTGACCTCCGGCGCTGCCCCATCCCTTAAACCGAAACATCCATAACCCGCGTGGTAACCACATGGTAATCGCGCGGAATTCGTCTGAAGGAGACATCTGATGAGCACGGTTGTCCTGGATAAAGATAAGAAAGCCGACCTGGCTGGGCCGGGAATTGGTGATTACAAGAAACTGGAAAAGATTCTACCGAACGATTACCACTCGTTACTGACCCCGAAAGAGACCCAGCAGGCGATCTTTCAGGTGAAGCGTTATATCGAAGACAACCTGTGCAAAGAACTCAACCTGATGATGGTGGAAGTGCCGCTGATCGTGGATGTCGAGAGCGGAGTCAACGACATGCTCGATCGCGATGGGTCGCGCACGCCGATTCAGTTCCATATCTCGAACGATCGCAACCTGCATCCCGCTGGATGCGCAAGTGGTGCAGGCCGCGACCAAATGGAAACGGGTGGCGCTGAAGCAGTTCGATTGCAAAGCGGGCGAGGGCATCTGCACCGACATGCGCGCCGTTCGCAAGGACTATTTTCTGGATCACGACCATTCCGCCTACGTCGATCAATGGGACTGGGAGCGCGTGATCACGGCGGAGCAGCGCAACCTGGACTTTTTGAAGGCGATCGTCAGCAAGATCTGGAAAGTGATTGTGGGAGCGGAAAAGTTTGGGCAATCGCTGTTTCCGCAATTGAAAGACTCACGCTATCCGAATCTCCCGGAGAAGTTGACCTTCCTGCACGCCGAGGAAATTCTCGATATGTATCCGGACCTGCCGCGCAAGCAGCGCGAGACGGCGGTGCTGCAGAAGTATCCCGCGGTATTCATTATTGGGATTGGCTGGCCGCTGAAGGATGGGTATCCGCACGAGATGCGCGCCGCCGATTACGATGACTGGGTTACGCGACACCCGCGATCAGACCGGCAAAGACACGCACGGGCTGAATGGCGACATTCTGGTATGGAACTCGGTTACCAAGCGGCGCCATGAACTGACGTCGATGGGCATTCGGGTTACGGCCGAGACCCTGAAACAGCAGCTTACGATGGCGAAGCAGTTGGACTTCATGAAGCTGCCGTATCACCAGGCGATCCTGAACAACAAAATTCCGCTCTCGATCGGCGGTGGAATCGGGCAGTCGCGGACGTTGATGCAGTTGCTCCGCAAAGCGCATCTTGGGGAAGTCAGCGTTACGGTGTGGCCGAAAATCCTGAAGCAGATGTGCGCGGGGAAGAATATTTTTGTGCTGGAGTAAAACGTTTCCTGGGAAACAGCGAGAGGGACGAGCAAACCGAGCCGCTTCTCCCAATCGGCACCGAACTCGGAGGGCGATTGTAACATCGCCTCGCTAGCATTGTCGGTGGCGGACGACGATTGGGTTAACCTTTCCGAAGTGCTCTGAGTCTCCTATGATGGAGATGAGTGCGAATACTCCTGGAAATCTTCGGCCAGACCCTGCGCACGCTGTGGGCCCATAAGCTGCGCTCGTTCCTGACCATGTTCGGAATTGCCTGGGGCGTGGGGTCACTGTTGCTGCTGGTGGGCCTCGGCGAAGGGTTTCGTTCCGGCAATCGAAAACAGTTCGATGAATTGGGCGAAGATGTCATGTTCATCTGGGGCGGAAGAGCGCCGGCGATGAATGGCAGCTTCACCAGCATGCGCACGTACCACCTCACCTATAAGGACTACCAAGACCTGCTTACGGATTGTCCAGAGATCCGGGCGGCGTCACCCGTGATTTCGCGGGGGGATGTGCGCGCGGTGAGCGAATTTTTCCAAAGTAGCGGGCAGCTCAACGGTGTTCTCGCCGATTACAACAAGATTCGCTATCTGCCATTAAAAGATGGCCGCTGGCTGAACGAGATGGACATTGCACAAAAGAGGGCGGTGCTGGTTCTGGGTGATGAAGCACGACGGCTGCTATTTCCAGGCCGGCCTGCGATTGGCAGCATCATCCTGCTGAACGGAGTTCGTTTCGAAGTCGTCGGCACACTCAAGCGCGTGGGGCATGGCAACAACAACGACCTGAACTTGCGCATCCTGATTCCATTCACGACGATGCGCCAGTATTTTCCGCCCCTCAACGTAGGCGAAATCGACGATGCGATTTCGTTCCTCGTGTATCAGCCGAAGGTCCGCGCGCTTCATGAAACGGCGCGACTGGAGATGAACAAGGTCGTGGCGCGAAATCATGGTTTTCCGTACGACACGCCTGACGCTTACGACGAATGGGACAGCATTCGCACGGCCGAGCAAGTGGGCAAGATTTTCGACGCCATGAATATGTTTCTGGGCAGCGTGGGACTGGTGACGCTCAGTCTGGGCGCGATCGGGATCATCAACATCATGCTGGTTGCGGTGGCAGATCGAACGCGGGAAATCGGGCTGCGGAAAGCCCTGGGCGCGACCAACCATAGCATCATGTTTCAGTTCTTTACCGAAGGCGCGTTCCTGACTGTCTTGAGCGGCGGCTTCGGCATCGGAGGAGCCGCGGGTCTGATGGCGGCGTTGCATCAGTTGCCGGCGCCTCCGGGATGGGACCCACCCACGCTGGTGCCGTCGAGCGCGATCCTGGCGCTGGTTTCGCTGTCGGTGGCGGGCATCGTCGCCGGCCTCTATCCGGCGCGGCAGGCCGCCGCCTTGCAGCCGGTGGATGCATTGAGGAAAGAATAATGCGGAAGGATTATTCATGAGCCCCGATGTGCCGCGAGTGCTGGGTCGCGACCTGCTGCGGCAAGCCTACGGCGCTATGCGTCATGACCTGCGCAAAACCGTGCTGACCATGGCGGGCATGGCCTGGGGTATTGCCACGGTCGTGTTGCTGCTCGCCTACGGCGACGGTTTTGGGCGCGCCATCCAGGCGATCTGGGACAGCTATGGTTCGACGGCGGTGGGAATCTTTCCGGGGCGCACCTCGCAACAGGCCGGCGGCAACAAGGCCGGCGTGCAAATTCACTTCACCGACGACGATGTGGAGATGATTCGCAATGTCGTACCGCTGGTAAAACATGTTTCCCGCATGCTCGACATGACCACCACGGTCCAGGCGGGGCCACGGTCGTTCAGCTTTACAGCCTTTGGCATCGACCCCGGCATTCAGGACATTTGGAATCTCACGGTCGATTCCGGCCGATTCATCAACGATCAGGACAATTTCAGTCACGGCATGTATGCGGTACTCGGGTCGGAAGCGAAGGACAAGCTATTTTCTGGAATGCCCGCTGTGGGACAAGACATTCGTCTGAATGGTGTCGTGTTTCAGGTGGTGGGCGTGATGAATCCGCGTATGCAGGAAGCGGACGACGACGACAATCGTGTGGTCTATATTCCGTTCCACTCGATGGATACACTGCAGAGCACGCATTACGTGGGTGGATTGTGGCTCGACTCGCTGGGCCTCGACCACACGAAAGTGACCAAGTCGATTCGTGATTCGCTGGCGGCGGCGCATGGCTTCAAGTCCGATGACGAGCGCGCCGTGCAGATCTTCGATGCGAAGAAACAGCTGGAGCAATTCAGCGTGATCACCATCGGCCTAAAGATCCTGCTGGCGTTTATTGGAACGGTGACGCTCGGTATCGGCGGCATTGGACTGATGAACATCATGCTGGTCTCAGTCACGCAGCGAACGCGAGAGATTGGAGTAGAAAAAGCTCTGGGCGCACGCAGGCGCGACATCCTGCTTCAGTTTCTGGCCGAGGCCATGGTGATCACCGCGGTCGGCGGAATCTGCGGGATTCTTTTGTCCTATGCGGTTTCGTTTTCGGTGGGAAGCTTGACGTTGTATAGCGCGATGGCAGAGCATGCCGAGGCAGGTGATATTCGGCTGCTGGTTTCCGCGAAAACCGTTCTCATCGCCACCACAATTCTCGGCTTCGTGGGCGTTGCCAGCGGCATGTTTCCCGCGATGCGCGCAGCGAAACTGGACCCTATCGAAGCCCTCCGCTACGAGTAGCCCCAGCCCACAATCATCTTGCGGTTTGTGCCGTCACGATTTAGCTGCCAGCCTCTACACTCCAAGCGGCAGCTCAGCTCGAAGTGTCGCGTCCATCAGGTGGCTCTTTACGGCCGCGGCCAAACGCCGTATGCCCTCGCGTATTTGCTCCGGAGCGGCGTTGGAAAAGTTCAAACGCATGTGGCGGGAACCTTCGCGGCTATCGGTGTGAGCATCCGAGGCATAAAAGGAATCGCCGGGAACGAAGGCCACATTCTGCTCGACTGCTGACTTGAAAACCGCCTCCATGTCCAGTCCTGCGGGCAGGGTAACCCAAAGAAATAATCCGCCCTGCGGGTGAGTCCAGGTTACTGCGGGCGGGAAGAACTCTTCGAGAGCCTGCAGCATTACGTCGCGGCGTTCGCTGTAGATCTGACGAATCAGCTTCACGTGCTTGTCGAGGTATCCATCGCGCGCTACTTCGTAGGCTACGAACTGGGTGAAGGTCGAAGTGTGCAGGTCGGCACCCTGCTTCAGTTGCGTCAGCTTGCTGATGATCTCGGGGGGAGCCACGATCCAGCCCAGACGAAGGCCGGGGGCCAGCGTTTTCGAAAACGTGCTCAGGTAAATAACGTTGCCGATGGAATAGCCACTGTCGCGACGCAGGTTCTCGCGGTCGAGCACGACCAGCGGCGGGAGGTGCTCGCCTTCATAGCGCAACTGGCCGTAGGGATCATCCTCGACGATCGGAATGCCAAACCGGTCCGCCAGCAACACCAGCTCATGGCGACGCACTTCGGACAAGGTGGTTCCGGCTGGGTTCTGGAAGTTGGGCAGCACGTACATGAACTTGGGGCCGGAGCGCAGAGGCTCCACGAGCAGGTCGGTGCGGAGGCCGTCTTCGTCGACGGGAACGGACTCATATTCCGCGCCATAGACGTTGAAAGCCTGCAGGGCGCCGAGATAGGTCGGCGCTTCCACCAGTATGCGATCTCCGGCATTGATGAAGAGCTTGCCGATGAGGTCGAGCGCCTGCTGCGAGCCCGAGGTGATCATGACGTTCTCCACCTTGGCATTGATGCCGTAGCGGGCCATGTTATCGGCGAGCAGCTCACGCAGGGGCTGGTAACCTTCGGTTTCCCCATACTGCAGGGCTGAGGCTGCCTTCTCGGTCAGTACTTTGTGGCAGGCTTCCTCAAAGCGCTGGACGGGGAAGACATCGGGGGCGGGAAGTCCACCGGCAAAGGAAATCATGCCGGGCCTTTGGGTGAGCTTTAACAGCTCGCGGATTCGAGAACTGGTGATGCCCTTGGTGCGCAGCGCGTAACGAGACGTCCAGGCGGTTGACATTGCAAACCCTCTTTACATCGTAATTATCCGATTTTTGTCATCCCGAAGCGAGCGATCTGTGGTTCGCGGCAAACAGCAGGTCCTTCGCTTCGCTCAGGATGACAATTCTTAAACGGAATGACAATTCGTAACGCGACGACAATTCGCAAATCCCTACGCGAAGCCGTCGGGCTGACTTACGGCGCCGATGTGGGCCTGTTCATCGATAAACAGGCGGCCCGCGGTGAGCGCTTTGCGATCGATTTCCAATAGATTAAGTTTCTTCACCTTGTCTTCGAGCACGCTCAATGCGGTTCCGGGAGACAGGCATTCGGTTTCTTCCAGCAGCGCGCCCATCATCACGATGTTGGTGGCCTTGGTTGAACCGAGTTTATCGGCGATCTCCGAAGCCGGCATCGCGACCACTTGTACGTCGGGAGCGGTAAAGTCGGCAGGGAGGCTGGCGCCGTTATAGAGAATGACTCCGCCGCTCTTTACCTCGTGGGCAAACTTCCGCAGCGAGTACTCATTCATGGCCACGAGCACATCAGGGTTCGAGATCAGGGGCGACCCGATGCGCTCTTTCGACAAGCAGACATGGCAGTGTGCGCTGCCCGACCGCATCTCCGGCCCATAGGACGGGAGCCAACTCACTTCCAGCCCTTCGCGCATGCCCATTTCGATTAGGAGTTGCCCCAACAGCAGCACGCCCTGGCCTCCGAAACCTGCGATCTTGATCTTGACATCCTTGAAATGGTGGGCGTGTTTCGACTTGGAAGTATCGGGCGCTCCTGGTTTCGCGGTGATCCCAAGCACGTCGGCCACGGGGCGCTGCGGCGGTTCATTGCCTGCAGGCATCTCGGGCCGGCGGTCGCGGAAAACGTTGAGAGGGAAGGTGGGCATCATCTTTTCGAGAACCCAGCGGCGCGCCTCGACCGGGTCTTTGCCCCAAATGGTGGGACACGGCGACAAGATTTCGACAAACGAGAAACCCGCGCCATCGCGCTGTATCTCGAGCGCTTTACGGATTGCCCGCCGCGCTTTCATGATGTTCTTGTTGTCTGAAAGCGCTACGCGTTCGATATAGGCGGGCGCTTCGAGGGTGGCGAGAAGTTCCGCCACATGGATAGGGAAGCCTTCGTTCGAGGGCCGCCGGCCCCATGGGGAAGTGGTGCTCTTTTGACCGACCATGGTGGTGGGCGCCATCTGTCCGCCCGTCATGCCATAGATTGCGTTGTTCACGAAAAAGACAGTGATCTTCTCCCCGCGGTTGGCGGCGTGGACGATCTCCGCCGTGCCGATGGCCGCCAAATCGCCGTCGCCCTGATAGGAAATTACGATTTTGTCAGGGCAGGATCGTTTGACTCCGGTGGCCACAGCGGGGGCGCGGCCGTGCGCGGCCTGCACGTTGCCTACGTCAAAATAGTAGTAGGCAAACACCGAGCAACCCACGGGACTGACAAAGATGGTCTTGTCCTGCAGGCCCAGTTCCTGCAAGGCCTCGGCAATCAGCTTGTGGGCGACTCCGTGTCCGCAGCCGGGACAGTAGTGGGTCTGGTGCTTGAGCTCTGCTTTGCGGTCGTAGAGGTCATAGAACAGCGGCGACTTGGAGTGGATTATTTCGTAGCCGTTGTTGCTACCATTGCCACCAACTTCGGGGCTGCCTTCGAGCTTAACCTCGGACTTCACTTCTGTATCCGCCACGCCGATCACGCGCTCGTTCGCCATATTCTTTGTCCTCTTCGGACCTGAGCCTCGTCCTGCCCTCAGCGGCTAAAGCCGCAATTCTTGCCGACCTATGCGGCGCGGCTGAAGCCGCGCCCTTTCAAAGCAAAATCAAAACTCAACAAAGACCTATGCGGCGCGGCTGAAGCCGCGCCCTTTCAAAGCAAAATCAAAACTCAACAAAGCAAAACCAAAGCCAAGCTTTACCGGTCTCAGACTGCTACGGCCATGCGTGTCAACACTTGTTGGCGCAACTCGGCGACCGAGGGCACGTTGCCACCTACCCGGCCGTAGAACTCCACCGGCACCTTGCCGTTCATTGCCAGGCGCACGTCTTCCACCATTTGTCCGTTGCTCAATTCGACGACCAGCACCTTTTGTACTCTTGCCGCCGCCTTCACCAGAGCCTTCGAAGGATAGGGCCACAGTGTGATGGGGCGGAACAGTCCTGCTTTCACGCCTTCCTTGCGCAGCACTTCGATGGTGGAAAGCAGCACTCGAGACACGATGCCGTAGCCGACCAGCAACACCTCGGCGTCCTCGGTGTGGCAAAGTTCGCAACGCGGCTCGGTTTCCTGCGCGCGGATGTACTTGGCTTCCATGCGGCGCTGGTGCTCTTCCAACTCGTCGGTTTCGAGATAAATGGAGCTAAGCAGGTTGGCACGGGTCTCTGGGGTTCCCTTTACCGCCCAGGGCTTTTCAGGCGGCTGAGTCTCACGATCTTCCAGATCGAGTGGCTCCATCATTTGCCCGACGAAGCCGTCGGTGAGCACGACTGCCGGATTGCGGTATTTGTCCGCGAGGTCGAAGGCCAGCATGGTGAATTCGGCCATTTCCTGCACCGATGCGGGAGCCAACACGATATTGCGGTAGTTGCCATGGCCGCCGCCTTTCACCATGGCGTTATAGTCGCTTTGTTCGGGAGCAATGTTGCCGAGGCCGGGCCCGCCGCGCATCACATCCACGATCACGCAAGGCAATTCGGAGCCCGCCAGGTAGGACATGCCTTCCTGCATCAAGCTGAGACCGGGACCGGAGGATCCACTCATGGCGCGGACGCCGGCTGCGGCTGCGCCATAGACCATGTTGATGGCGGCCACTTCGCTTTCGGCTTGAATAAAAGTTCCGCCGACCTGGGGGAAATAGAGCGCGGCCGCCTCGGCGATTTCGCTGGCCGGAGTGATGGGATATCCGTAGTAGGCGCGGCACCCGGCGAGGATGGCGCCCTTCACCACCGCAACGTTGCCTTTACAGAGCTGGCGCAAGCTCACCTCCTTGCGCCGGCAGCGGGCGCCTTTGCTTTCGCCTTGATGCGGTACACGGTAATCGCGCCCGGTTCCGGGCAGCAATAAAAACAGATGCCGCAACCCGTGCAGTCCCGCCCGGTGTAGCGCGCGGGATGAAACCCGTAGGTATTCAACTCCGGCGCCAGCTCCAGGCACTTGGGTGGACAGGACTCCACGCAGAGCCCGCATCCCTTGCATTCCTCGATATCGATTGTGACCTTACCGCGCGCTGGGCCTGCCATGTTTCACCTCGCTGTTGCGATCTCCTGTGCTGCAGGCCGCTGCAGCCATTTGGTGGTCTCGCAAAATTGATAGAGCTCTTCCCGGAACTTGGGGTGGGCAATGTCGATCAGTGCCTGTGCCCGTTGCCGGATGGTCTTGCCGTGCAGATAGGCGACCCCGTATTCGGTCACCACGTAACGGACGAGGCCGCGCGAAGTAACCACTCCCGCGCCCGGGCTCAGCATAGGCACAATGCGCGAGATGGTTCCATCTTTTGCGGTCGACGAAATGGCGATGATCGGCTTGCCGCCTACGGACCGTGAAGCTCCGCGGAGAAAGTCCACTTGCCCACCGATGCCGCTATAGAACTGGCTTCCGATGGAATCGGAGCAGACCTGTCCGGTGAGATCGACCTGCAGGGCGGAGTTGATGGCCACCATGTTGTCGTTGCGGGCAATAAATCCGGGATCGTTGGTGTAGGCCGTGGGGTGGAACTCGAAGATCGGATTGTTGTCGAGGAATTCGAACAGGCGTTTCGTGCCGAGGGCAAATCCCAGAATGATTTTCCGGGGCTTGAAGTTCTTGAGCGCACCCGTGATGACGCCGGCTTCGATCAAATCAATGACGCCGTCGGAAACCAGTTCGCTGTGCACCCCGAGATCTTTGCGATCCATGAGAAAGGGCAGCACAGCGTCCGGGATTCCGCCGATGCCGGTCTGCAGCACGGACCCATCCTCAATCAAATCGGCGACGTTGCGGGCGATGGCTTTATGCAGGTCGGTGATATGCGAGGGCTTCATGGCACAGAGGGGCCGGGAGTCCTCGACCACGGCGTCGAGTTCACTCACATGGATGAAGCTGTCTCCGAAGGTGCGGGGCATTTGGTCGTTGATCTGCGCTATCACGTAGCGAGCGCACTTGGCGGCGGTGAGCGATGTATCCACGCCTACGCCGAAGCTGCAGAAGCCGTGCGAATCTGGGGGAGAGAGTTCAATCAGGGCGACATCAATCGGCATGGCGCCGCTGTCGAAAAGTTCTTCAATCTCACTCAGGTAGATAGGCGTATAGTCGGCCCGGCCATCGTTAATGGCCTCGCGCACATTGGCGCCGATAAACATGGCGTTGTGGCGGAAGTGCCCCGCCATCTCTGGAGCCACATACGGGGCGGCCCCCATGGTCATCATGTGGACCACTTCCACATCGCGTACGAAAGGACCGCGGCGCATCAGCGCCTCCACCAGAGCTTCTGGTTCAGCGCACCCTGGCTGAATGTAGACGCGCATTCCCGAGCGCACACACCGTAGCGCCTCGTCTGCCGTTTGCACCTTATCCTTGTAGCCGAGCTTGCGGCTCATTTGTCTTTCCCCCTTACCCGCGCCATCCCACCGCCCACTTCAGCGCCGGCCTTCCCCGGGGCGAGATTCTTCCACAACTCTCGCACCTCGCGTCAGTCTCCATTAGACGACTGCTCCAGCTTTGCAGCCATGACTTTAAGCACCAGTCATGGTGAGGCGCGTCACAACAAACTCCAGTACTTAAGCCTTAGCACTCAAGTTCTTACCACGCGCCGGGAATGGTCAAATAGTCATGAATCGACTTCGCGGCGCGGCGTCCCGCACCCATGGCCAAAATCACCGTCGCACTTCCGGTAACGATGTCGCCGCCGGCGAAAACCCCTTTTCGCGACGTGCGCTGGGTTGTCGGATCGGCTTCGATGTAATTCCGTTTATTCGTGTTCAGACCTGGGGTGGTGCTCTGGACAATCGGATTGGCACTCGTCCCGATCGCGATGACCGCCACGGCCAGAGGGATTTCGTATTCGGAGCCTTCAATCGGCACTGGACGCCGTCTCCCGGAAGCATCCGGCTCGCCCAGGGCCATCTTCTGGCAGCGGGCACCGGCCAACCACCCCTTGCCGTCGTCGAGGAACTCGAGGGGGGCGGCCAGCACCTGGAATTCGATGCCTTCCTGCTTGGCGTGCTTCACTTCCTCGATGCGCGCTGGCATCTCCGCCTCGCTGCGGCGATAGAGAATGAACGCATGCCCCGCCCCCAGGCGCAACGCCGAGCGGATAGCATCGAGCGCGGTGTTGCCGCCACCGATCACGGCCACGTTCTTGCCGCGGAAATCCACCATGGGCTCGTCGTACTTGGGGAACTCGTAGGCGTGCATCAGGTTGATGCGGGTCAAGAATTCGTTGGCGGAATAGACGCCATTCAGATGTTCGCCGGGAATGCCCATGAACTGCGGGAGCCCGGCGCCGGTGCCGATAAACACCGCGTCGTAGCCTTCCCCGTCCATCAGTTCGTCAATGGTGACGGTGCGTCCGACGACTACGTCGGTCTCAAACTCCACGCCCATGGCGCGCATGTAATCGACTTGCTGACGGATGATCCCTTTCGGCAGACGGAATTCCGGGATGCCATAGACGAGCACGCCGCCGATTTCGTGCAAGGCCTCGAAGACGTGAACCTGGTGGCCCTTCTGGACGAGATCGCCCGCCGCAGTAAGGCCGGAGGGGCCGCTGCCGACGATGGCAACTTTCTTTCCCGTCGGCGGCGCCTTGGGCAGATTGCTGATATCCAGATGGCGCTGTTCATAGTCGGCGACGAAGCGCTCCAGGTATCCAATTCCCAGGGGTTCGACTTTCTTGGCCATCAGGCATTTGCCCTCGCAGTGATCTTCCTGTGGGCACACGCGCCCGGTAATCGCGGGCAGCACGTTGTCTTCCCGGATTTTCGCAGCCGCGCCGAGGAAATCGCCTTTCACGATCAACTCCACGAACTCCGGCACCTTCACGTTTACCGGGCAACTGTCGATGCAAGTCGGCTTGGCGCACTCCAGACAACGCTGCGCCTCTGTGCGCGCCAGTTCTTCGGAGTACCCGAGGTTGACTTCCTTGAAGTTGGTCGCGCGCACCAGAGGCTCTTGCTCCAGCATGTGCTGCCGGGGAACCTTCATGCGCTCTTTGAGGGGCACAGGATTCGCCGAAGGCTGTTTAGGCGGCTTTTTAGTAGTCTCTGTCAACGGACTTCTCCTTGTAGCGCGCATGCGCCGGTCTGTCCTTTACGAACGCTCTCGATCTGCGACTCGGTCTCGCGCTGGAATTCTTCCATCGATTTCTGCTCGGCTGCCCGGTACATCGAATTGCGCTGCACCAGCACGGCGAAATCCACGCGGTGGGCATCGAACTCGGGGCCATCGACGCAGGCGAACTCACTTTTTCCGTCGACCAGAACGCGGCAACCGCCGCACATCCCGGTGCCGTCGATCATGATCGGATTCAGGCTGACGATGGTGCGGATGTGCTCTTTTCGCGTCATCTCCGCCACCGCTCTCATCATGGGGATGGGGCCGATGGCCAGCACCAGATCGATGCGCGTGCCGTTCTCGATTAGCTGCTTGAGCTTGTCGGTGACGAAGCCCTTGTCGGCATAGCTGCCGTCGTCGGTCGTGATCATCAGCGCATCGCTGACCTCGCGCAGTTCGCGTCTCCAGAATGACCAATTCCTTGGTGCGCGCGCCGACGATGGAGATCACACGGTTGCCCGCGCGCTTCAGCGCCGCCGCCGTCGGGTACGTCATGGCCGTGCCCACGCCGCCGCCCATCACCACTACGGTGCCGAACTTCTCGATCTCCGACGGCTTGCCCAGCGGCCCGACCACATCCAGAATGCTGTCGCCGGTATTCAGGGAATTGAGCAGGTTGGTGGTTTTGCCGGCCGACTGCACCACAATGCGAATGGTGCCGGCTTCGGGGTCGGAGTGTTCGATGGTGATCGGAATGCGTTCGCCCTGCTCGTACAGCCTCAGGATTACGAACTGCCCTGGTTTTTGTTTGCGTGCAATGCGGGGCGCCTCAATCACGAACCGCTTGATGCCGGGCGCAAGGAACTCAGCGTGCAGTATTTTGAACATGTTTCCCCATGAATTGCCTTACAGGATATTGTCCGGAATGCTAGGGCAAGGGGCTGTGACACAGGTCACTCGTGAAAGAGAGCAAGATCACATGTTGCGCCTAACCCCAACGTTCTTATAGGCGTGTCAGACCGTGTCATGCTTGGAGCACGTGCTGCAGGCCCTTGACGGCGCGCATGTATTGGGCGCGCTCGAAGGCTCCGGGATCGGGGCAGCGGAGCTGGCTCATGCTGCCTTGCATCTGCTGCACAGACTCATATTCGTGGTTTTCCATCCACTCCCGAACGCCTTTTTCCACCTGACTTAGATGCTTGATGCCATTGCGTAATAGCGCAGAGCACATCATGGTTACATCGGCGCCAACCATGAGCAGCTTGATTACGTCTTCGGGGCCATGCACACCACTGGTTGCCGCCAGGCTGGCCTTGATGCGGCCATGAAGAATGCCGATCCAAGTGAGAGGCAGCCGCAACGCGTGCGGGGTGCTGAGAAGGACGTTGGGTTTGATCTCCAGTTCTTCGAGGTCGATATCGGGCTGGTAGAAGCGGTTGAACAGAACCAGTCCGTTGGCGCCTAACAGGTCAAACTGCTTTGCCATATTGGCCATGTTGCTGAAGAACGGACTAAGCTTGACGGCCACTGGAATGCGCACTGAACCCTTTACTTCCCGGACAATGTCGGTATAGATTTTCTCGGTCTCGGATCCGGGCAGGTCCATGTTGGCCGGAATGAAGTAGAGATTGCACTCGATCGCGTCGGCTCCGGCTTGCTCGATCTGGCTTGGCAAACTTCGCCCAACCGCCCAGGGTCGCGCCGTTGAGGCTGGCGATAATCGGAATGTCGACCGCGTCTTTGGCTTTGCGAATGTGATCCAGATAGCCTTCGGGGCCGGTGTGAAATTCGCTGGTGTGCGGAAAGTAAGTCAGCGACTCGGCAAAGCTCTCGGTGCCAGCGTTGAGATGGAGTTCCAGTTCAAGCGCTTCCTTGTGGAGTTGCTCCTCGAATATGGAGTAGAGCACGACGGCGGAGGCTCCGGCATCTTCGAGGGCTACGGATGCCGCTGATTTCCTGGGAGAGCGGGGAGGCGGAGACGACCAGCGGCGTGCGCAACTGCATGCCGAGATATTTTGTGCTTAGGTTCATGATGTTCCTCTCTTTCGTCGCTATCGAGCGGTTCTCGTGATGCGTGGATAGGGCGTACCCCCAGCGGCTAAAGCGTTCGCACACGCTGAAAACCAGCCCGTTATCGCAGCGCTAAGAGCGCTGCGCCATTCCGCAAAATCATGGATGCAACGCAACTCCTACTTTTCCGTTTCCACGGGAGCGGCCGGAGTTGCGACCGGCTCTGGTTTGCGCTGCGCCATATATTCGTACAGGCGATAACGCGTCTCAGCATCTTGCTGCGCCTCCTGCCACAGAAGTTTGGCGTGCTCAGGGTGGCTCTTCTGGAGCATCTTGAAGCGCGTCTGCTGCAGCAGATAGTCTTTGACTTTGCGTGTGGGGGTGCGGGAATCGAGTACGAGCGGATTCTCGCCGGCGAGGGTGCGCTCCGGGTTGTAGCGATAGAGCAGCCACTGGCCGGAGTCAACCAAGACTTTCTGGTCCGACATTGCCGTGGTCATGTCGATGCCGTGCGCGATGCAGTGCGAATAGGCAATGATGAGGCTGGGGCCGTCGTAGGCTTCCGCTTCCAGGAACGCCTTGAGCGTGTGTTCATCCTTGGCGCCCATGGCAACACTGGCCACGTAGACGTTGCCGTAGCTCATGGCCATCATCCCCAGGTCTTTCTTCTTCCCCGGTTTGCCTCCTGCTGCGAACTTGGCTACGGCTCCCCGCGGCGTGGATTTCGAGGCCTGGCCGCCGGTGTTGGAATAGACCTCGGTGTCGAGCACCAACAGGTTCACGTTGCGGCCGCTGGCGAACACGTGGTCCAGACCTCCGTAGCCGATGTCGTAGGCCCAGCCGTCGCCGCCTACGATCCAAACGCTCTTCTTGACCAACATGTCGGCGAGGGCAAGCAGTTGCTTGGCATCCGGGGAGTTCAGACTCTTTAGCTTTTCTTTCAACAGGTCGACGCGCTGCCGCTGCTCGAAAATGTCCGCTTCGTCTTTCTGGGGCGCCGTCATCAGAGCGGTGGCGAGTTCTTCTCCGATTGTGCCAGACGACGGCGCACCAACTCGCGGGCGAATTCCGCTTGCTTGTCAATGGAGAGCCGGAATCCCAGGCCGAATTCGGCATTATCTTCAAACAGGGAATTGGACCATGCCGGGCCGCGGCCGTCGCCATTCTTAGCCCAAGGCGTGGTTGGCAGGTTGCCGCCGTAGATCGAAGAGCAGCCGGTGGCATTGGCGATCACGGAACGATCTCCAAAGAGCTGAGACATCAGCTTCAGATACGGCGTCTCGCCGCATCCGGAACAAGCACCTGAGAATTCAAACAAAGGCTCCTGCACCTGTTGCTGGCGGATATTGCTGGTTTTGATCTTCCGGCGGTCAAGTTCTGGAATCTTGAGGAAGAATTCCCAGTTCTCGCGCTCCGGCGCACGCAGCGGGGGCTGCGGCACCATGTTGATCGCTTTCAGGCGCGTCTCGCTCTTGTTCTTTGCCGGACAGATATCGACGCAGATTCCGCATCCGGTGCAGTCTTCGGGCGCAACCTGAATGGTGTATTTCAGATCCTTCCATTCCTTGTCGCGCACCTCGGTGGACTTGAAGGTTGCGGGCGCGCCTACAGTTGCTTGGCTTCATAGACCTTGATGCGGATAACGGCGTGCGGGCAGACCATGGCGCACTTGCCACACTGGATACAGAGTTTCGTATCCCACTCAGGAATCTCGAGCGCGATGTTGCGCTTTTCCCATCTCGCCGTGCCGGTGGGGAAGGTACCGTCGACGGGGAATGCGCTCACGGGAATCTCATCGCCGTGGCCAGCGTAAATTACGCTGAGCACATCGCGCTCAAACTTAGGGGCTCCAGCAGCGAACGCGGCTGGCATTTCGGTGTGGCTCGTGACTTTCTCGGGCACCTTGACTTCGAACATGTGGGCCAGGGTTTCATCCACGGCGCGCAGGTTTTGCTGGACAATCTTCGTCACCCTTCTTGCCGTAGGTGTAGCGGATGGACTCGCGAATGGCTTCAATCGCCTGGTCGCGCGGCAGTACCTTCGAGATGGCGAAAAAGCACGTCTGCAGGATGGTGTTCATGCGCGAGCCCATACCGGTTTCACGTGCCACCTGATAGGCGTCAATGATGAAGAAGCGGGCCTTCCTGGCAATCAATTGCGTCTGGACTTCGCGCGGCAAGTGATCCCAGACCTCCTCCTTATTAAAAGGACTATTGAGCAGGAAAACGCCGCCCTCCACCAGGGCGCTGAGCATGTCGTAGCGCTCGAGAAAAATCCATTGATGGCAGGCCACGAAGTTGGCCTTCGAGACCAGGTAGCTGGAGCGGATGGGCTGCGGCCCGAAACGCAGGTGCGAAACGGTCATCGCGCCCGACTTTTTGGAGTCGTAGACGAAGTAGCCTTGCCCGTAGTTGTCAGTATTTTCACCGATGATCTTGATGGAGTTCTTGTTCGCGCCTACCGTGCCGTCGGCGCCCAGGCCGTAGAACATGGCTCGTACGACGCTTTCGGGCTCGATAGAAAATTCGGAATCGTAATCCAGGCTGGTATGGCCCACGTCGTCTTGAATACCGACGGTGAAGTGGTCTTTAGCTTTCGGCGCCGCCAGAGTTGTCATAAACGGCTTTGACCATGGCGGGCGTGAATTCTTTGGAGGAAAGGCCGTAACGTCCGCCGATGGTTTCCGGCGCGGCTTTCAGCTTTCCATAGCCCAGTTTGATTCCTTCCTGAATCGCGCTCACGACGTCGAGATAGAGCGGCTCTCTGCCGGCGCCAGCTTCCTTAGTGCGATCAAGAACCGCAATCTTGCGCACGGTTGCGGGAAGCGCTTCTAAGAATCGCTTGACGGAAAACGGCCGGTACAGCCTGACTTTCAGCAAGCCAACCTTCCCGCCGTGCTGGTTCAGATAATCTACCGTCTCGTGCGCGGTCTCTGCGCCGGAGCCCATCATGACGATCACGCGCTCGGCATCGGGCGCGCCCACGTAGTCGAAGAGGTGATACGAACGGCCCACGACCTGGGAAAACTTGTCCATGACCGCCTGGACCTTATCCGGGCATGCGTCGTAGAAAGGATTGCCGGCTTCCCGCGCCTGAAAGAAGACGTCAGGATTTTGCGCGGTTCCGCGCAACACGGGATGGTCGGGAGAAAGCGCGCGCTGCCGATGCTCGACGACGCGATCCATATTGATGAGGGCGCGCATGTCGTCTTCGGTAAGCAGTTCGATCTTGTTGACTTCATGCGAAGTGCGGAAGCCGTCAAAGAAATGCAGGAAAGGGATACGGGTCTCGA
>CAVWAN010000028.1:0-32367 GCA_963752985.1 uncultured Acidobacteriaceae bacterium | reverse complement strand
TATTGAGCAGGAAAACGCCGCCCTCCACCAGGGCGCTGAGCATGTCGTAGCGCTCGAGAAAAATCCATTGATGGCAGGCCACAAAGTTGGCCTTCGAGACCAGGTAGCTGGAGCGGATGGGCTGCGGCCCGAAACGCAAGTGCGAAACGGTCATCGCGCCCGACTTTTTGGAGTCGTAGACGAAGTAGCCTTGCCCGTAGTTGTCAGTATTTTCACCGATGATCTTGATGGAGTTTTTGTTCGCGCCTACCGTGCCGTCGGCGCCCAGGCCGTAGAACATGGCTCGTACGACGGTTTCGGGCTCGATAGAAAATTCGGAATCGTAATCCAGGCTGGTATGGCCCACGTCGTCTTGAATACCGACGGTGAAGTGGTCTTTAGCTTTCGGCGCCGCCAAGTTGTCATAAACGGCTTTGACCATGGCGGGCGTGAATTCTTTGGAGGAAAGGCCGTAACGTCCGCCGATGGTTTCCGGCGCGGCTTTCAGCTTTCCATAGCCCAGTTTGATTCCTTCCTGAATCGCGCTCACGACGTCGAGATAGAGCGGCTCTCTGCCGGCGCCAGCTTCCTTAGTGCGATCAAGAACCGCAATCTTGCGCACGGTTGGGGGAAGCGCTTCTAAGAATCGCTTGACGGAAAACGGGCGGTACAGCCTGACTTTCAGCAAGCCAACCTTCCCGCCGTGTTGGTTCAGATAATCTACCGTCTCGTGCGCCGTCTCTGCGCCGGAGCCCATCATGACGATCACGCGCTCGGCATCGGGCGCGCCCACGTAGTCGAAGAGGTGATACGAACGGCCTACAACCTGGGAAAACTTGTCCATGACCGCCTGGACCTTATCCGGGCATGCGTCGTAGAAAGGATTGCCGGCTTCCCGCGCCTGAAAGAAGACGTCAGGATTTTGCGCGGTTCCGCGCAACACGGGGCGGTCGGGAGAAAGCGCGCGCTGCCGATGCTCGACGACGCGATCCATGTTGATGAGGGCGCGCATGTCGTCTTCGGTAAGCAGTTCGATCTTGTTGACTTCATGCGAAGTGCGGAAGCCGTCAAAGAAATGCAGGAAAGGGATACGGGTCTCGAGCGTAGCGGCATGTGCGATGAGTGCCAGGTCCATCGCCTCCTGGACCGAGTTCGAGGAGAGCATGGCGAATCCCGTGGTTCGGCAGAACATTACGTCGGAGTGGTCGCCGAAAATCGAGAGGGCGTGGGCTGCAACCGTGCGCGCGCTGACGTGAAACGCCGTCGCCGTAAGTTCGCCGGCGATCTTGTTCATGTTGGGGATCATCAACAGCAGGCCTTGCGACGCCGTGAAGGTGGTCGACAAGGCTCCGGTCTGCAACGCACCATGAACCGCCCCGGAGGCGCCGCCTTCACTTTGCATTTCAATCACGTGAGGCACGGTACCCCAGATATTGGGTAGATCCTCCGACGCCCACTGGTCCGCCCATTCGCCCATGTTTGACGAGGGCGTAATCGGATAAATCGCGATGACCTCATTAAGGCGGTATGCAACATAGGCGACGGCTTCGTTGCCGTCCATGGTCTTAAACTTACGTTTCATGACTTCCCCTTCTGAATTCAGTAGCCCCGACCGTTTTGAGCAAACGGTCCCATATACATATAAAGGATGACGGAAGGAAGCGATATTGTCGGGAACATGGAACACAGGGACGTGTGACTCACATCACAGGCGGAAAAACCGGGTACCTTCGCTGGCCTGGACAGCCGGGGGCGGCTGTCCCTATGTGGACGGGCGAGGACGCCCGTCTCTCCACTCTACAGGTCCAGGTCGGCTCGGAGCGAAGTCAGATCTTCATCCGCTTGAATGCGAAAGCCGAGGCGTCTAAAAACAGCTTGCATGGCTATGTTGTCAGGCAGCATTTCCGCCGACACATGGGTTAACTTTTCGTCGCGGGCAATCTGGACGACGCGGCTGAGCAACTCATGTCCCAGACCCAGCTTTTGATATTTATCTGAAACCAGGGCGGCGACTTCGGCTTCATTCCTGGCGTGGAGCTTGTTCATACGCCCAACGCCAAAAATCCGGCGTTCTCCCGTGACGGGATCGGTGTGCTCGGCGACCAGCGCCATTTCGCGGTCGTAATCACCAAAACAGATGCGGAGCAGCCGTTCATGCGCCACTCGCCGGCTCAAGC
This sequence comes from uncultured Acidobacteriaceae bacterium, assembly GCA_963752985.1. Lineage (GTDB taxonomy): Bacteria > Acidobacteriota > Terriglobia > Terriglobales > Acidobacteriaceae > Acidiflorens. Next base: position 30,211 of record CAVWAN010000028.1, on the reverse strand, counting down.
TGAGAGAGCAGAAGTAGCGCAAATAGACACTGCGATCGGAAAGCGTCTCGTGAAATTTAGCAATCAGCGGCTCGTCTTCGGGGCGGATGGGACGGATCGTGACCTCAGTTCCATCCTTCATGGTCCAGTTCGAAACATACTGCGAGGGATAGGGACGGATCGCAGGCTTGGGCAACTGGTCGAGGGTTACGGCGAGCGGGTGCAACACGATTCGGGCATCGAGGGCGAGCAGGCGCTCGGGTGAAGCCAGCAGGGGATTGATGTCAATTTCGGCAATCCACCGCTGTTCGAGCACGAGCTGGCTGAAGCGGACTAACAGGTTCTCCAGGGCCGCCATGTTGACGGGCTTACGCCCGCGGACTCCCTGCAGCGCGGTAAAGATTCGTGTCTGCTCCATCAATCTTTGCGCCAGCGTAGTGTTCAATGGCGGAATCGCGAGGGCGTGATCGCGATACACTTCGACCAGCTGGCCGCCGGATCCGAACAGGATCACGGGACCAAACTGCGGGTCCACGCTGCTGCCGAGGATCAGTTCGTAGCCCTCGAGCTTAACCATCGGCTGCACGGTCACTCCGGAGAATTGGCCGGGGCCTGCCTTCTCCGCAACCGAAGATTGGATGGCGCGATAGGCCGAGCGCACCGCCGCTTCATCTGGCAAGTTCAGTTGGACGCCGCCGACATCCGTTTTGTGGGTGATGGTCTCAGAGAAAACTTTCAGCACAACCGGAAAGCCGAGTTGCGATGCAATGGTTGCCGCTTCGTCCTCGGTGGCCGCGGCGCGCGTCTCTACCGTGGGGATGCCGTAGAGCGACAGCAACTGCTTCGATTCCAACTCGGTGAGTAGAACGCGGCCCTGCTGGCGCGCATTCTGAATGATTTGCTCGACTTGATTGCGGGCTGCGCTCTCTACCTCAGATTGGTCGGTCAGCGCGGGAGTCTCGTAGAGCCCGCGCAGATTGCAGCTGTATCGCCACATGTAGGTGAAGGCCCGCGCCGCGGTGTCGGGATAAGGAAAGGTTGGAATGCCTGCTGCATTCAGGATCGCCTCTCCAGCGGCAATGCTGTTTCCTCCCATCCAGCTGGCGAGCAGCGGCTTCGGTCCCTTGGCATAGGCCTTCATGCGTTCTGCCACCTGCACAGGATCGGCCATGGCTTGCGGAACCAGAATCACCAGCAGTCCGTCACTGTTGGGGTCTTGCGAGGCAATTTCGAGGGCGCGCCCATAACGCTCGGAATCGGTATCAGCGAGAACGTCAATCGGATTGCTATGGCTCCAGTGGGCAGGGAGAAACTCATTCAGGCGCTGCAGGCTCTCGGGAGAGAGCTGAGCCAGTTCTCCGCCATTGGCCACGAGCGAGTCGGTGGCCAGGACTCCCGGTCCGCCCGCATTGGTCAGAATCGTAAGCCGCGGACCCTTCGGGCGAGGTTGTCGGCTGAGTACTTCCGCCATATAGAACAGGTCCGCGATATTGGGGACGCGCAAAACTCCCGAGCGGTGGAAGGCTGCGTCCAGGACTTCGTCGCTGCCCGTGAGGGCGCCGGTGTGCGACGCCGCAGCGCGCGAGGCGGCTTCCGAGCGGCCGGCCTTGATCACGATGATGGGCTTGGTGAGGGCGACTTCCCGGGCGGCGGACAAGAACGACCGCGCGTCGCCCACGGATTCCATGTAGATCAGAATGCTCTTGGTGTGCGGATCGTCGCCAAAGTAGTCGAGCAGATCGCCCCAACCCACATCCAGCATTGACCCGGTCGAAACGATGGCGCTGAATCCAACTTGCTCGCGGGCGCTCCAGTCGAGGATGGCGACCAGAAGCGCTCCACTCTGACTCAGGAACGCGACATTACCGGCCTTGGGCGGATCTTTTACAAAAGTGGCATTCAACCCGGTCGCCGGGTTCATGATGCCCAGGCAGTTGGGACCGATCAGGTACATGGAACTGCGGCGCAGGTGTTCTTGAATTTGCTTTTCCAGGGCAACGCCTTCCGCGCCACGCTCCCTGAATCCGGCAGAAATCACAATTGCGGACCTGACGCCGGCGTCCACGCACTCTCCAACCAACTGCGGGACGGTGGTCGCCGGAGTGGTAATTACCGCCAAGTCCACGGGTCGAGGGACGTCGCCAATGCTGCTGTAGGCTTTGAGTCCCAACACTTCCGGATGCTTGGGGTTGACGGGATACACTTTCCCTTTGGAAGCGCCGCGCAGCAGGTTCTCCAGGACGGTTCGGCCCACCGTGCCGGGACGACTGGTGGCACCGATGACGGCCACCGAACTGGGAGCGAACATGGCGTCCAGGCCGTATTTTTCCGGGAGGGCCTGTTGTTCGTCGCTCGTGGGATTCGGCGAGCGTTCTACGAGATCAGCCACGCGATCAGCCTCGGTCGAAGGTATCAACGTCATAGAGCAGTTCTGACAGGCACGAAAATCAGCTCTCGTGTCTCAACGATACCCCTCTTTGTCGGAAACTGCTAAAGGCTGCTCAACTTCCACTCGTGGTTCACCCACCTGCACGAGGGGTTCAAACTTCTGTTCGACTGAGAGCGCACGCGACACCAGGCATTGTTCCTTAGCTTTGTGTAAGAGCTTCAGGGCCCGTGCTCTGTCTTCTTCATGCCGAATCATCAGATTCGCATGGATGAGCACTTGGCCAAAATTATAGCCGTTGTCAGCCCGGCTGACGGCGCCCTCCGTTTCCACCTGCAGGTCGATGTAGGCAAGCTTCGAATGATCCGCGAGTGCGCGAAAGGTAGTGGTATAGCAACTGGCGATGGCGCAAAGCAGCAAATCCTCAGGTGTCCACCGGCCTTCCAAGCCGCCAAATGCGGGCGGGGAAGTGAAATGGATGGCATTGGGTGCGGAACTGGACCGGGCAATACCGGTGCGTCCAGAGGCCCACCAGGCAACGACTCGAAACTGAAGTGAATCTTCCATGGTGCTATCCCCCTCTTCGTTCCCGCATTTCAAACTGACAGCATCGAAACCTCACCAGGAGGGCCCGAAATTTGCGTTCATCGCAGTCTCCCGTGGCACCACCATTGGTCGAGAATCGACGGTGGCGCTCTTTTCACGGCTTCGATTGCAGTCGGCCCCGGCCCCGGTCGCGGTGCTGATGGAGACCACGATCGGCGCAGCCGCCACAGATCTCCCGTGGATATAGAGTTTGGCCGCAGAGAGCTTTGCAGGCCATGTCCCTAGTCACAGTTTTTTGTGATCCTGATCACAGAGGGATCGGTGATACAATTTTTTGCGGAGAGTGGTGGCGAATGCGTGCGCCCTACGGGCTGAATATCCTAGACAATTGCCTGGCATGCCCCATGCGGGAGGAGCATTTATTCTGCCATCTGCCGGAAGCCGCGCTGCAGCGGCTGAATGACATTAAATCCACCGCGGTCTACCCAAAATCAGCGATGCTCTTTATCGAAGGACAACAGCCGCGCGGCGTGTTCGTGATGTGCGCGGGGAAAGCGAAGCTTTCGACGTCGTCGGCAGAGGGCAGGACGGTTATCACCAAGATCTCGGAGCCGGGAGATGTGCTGGGGCTCAGCGCCACGATTTCCAATCGGCCTTATGAAGTGACCGCCGAGATGATCGAGCCTGGCCAGGCAAATTTCATTACACGGGATGCCTTGTTGCACTTCTTGCGTGAGCACGGAGAAGTGGCTCTGCGAGTGGCGGAGGAATTAAGCCGCAATTACTACACCGCCTATGAAGGGATTCGGACGCTGGGACTTACCAACTCTCCGTCGGAGAGATTCGCAAAATTGCTGCTGGGATGGTCCAAGGCGTCGCGAAACGGGGATCCTCTGCAGGTGAAGCTGACGCTGACGCACGAGGAAATCGCCGAGATCATTGGCACGACGCGGGAAACCGTCAGCCGTTTGCTCGCGCAGTTCAAGAAGAAACAACTGGTGCAACTCAAGGGCGCGAACCTGATTATCCGCAACAAGGCCGCCCTGGAAGATATGGTCAACTCCTGACCAGTTCTGGTGCGGATCCGTTATTCCTTCTGGGACGGCGTGCTCGGTTCGCCGAGAGCTTGCTCCTTAAGCGCCTGTTCGTAACCGGCCGCGGCATAGAAGATGGCTCGATCGAAAAACTGCTCGAGCAATTGCAGCATTTCCAGTTCACCGAACACCTCCACGGGGCGTTCCAGAATCGCTTCCTTCTTAACGAACTCCCACAGGTTCTCCTTGGTCAGGACGATCACCCAAATCACTTCGCTCACGGGTATGTGCTGGGAGGCTCGTCTCGCCCCAATCTTTAAATAGCGTTGTTCGAGGTAGGATTCATCCTTGCCCACCAGCCACTCACCCAGATGACGATAGATCTCATAGACCCGTTCTTGCAGATCGGCGCTGGGGACGTTGCGATAGCTTGGGGTCAACTCGGAATTCTGAACGCGCTCGAGAAGGCTTGCCGCCAGCGCTTCGGAGTGAGTCTCGATCAGCCGAACGAGACGATAAAGCATCATCATGACGACCTCCCCTCCTCAAACCAGACTCTCCAGTTTCAACGGCCGCATGCTCCGCAGCCATGACGGTCGGTACTTTGGCCTGTGATGACGATCACGAAGGCCTAAGGGCTTCCCACCAGAGGCATTGTCTCACGTGGCGGACATGATCCGTGCAAGTCTGGCAGCTCCTTATAGTATGTCTTTTCGGACGCTGGCGGAGGGGACTCCAGGAAACTAAGATAGGAAATAACAGGAAATAGAAAGGCAGGATCCGATGACTCCCCCAGCCTCAGTAAGCCCAGCCCAGCATGGCATTTCTGCGCAGCCTCTCATACCCGAAGAGCTGCGCAAGATTGATGCCTACTGGCGCGCGGCCAATTATCTTTCCGTCGGCCAGATTTATCTTTACGCAAATCCGCTTCTGCGCGAACCCCTGAAGATCGAGCACATCAAGCCGCGACTGCTGGGACACTTCGGGACGACGCCCGGCTTGAACTTCATCTACGTCCACTTCAATCGCCTGATCAAGAACTACGATCTGAATGTCATCTACATTGCCGGCCCCGGCCATGGCGGGCCCGGACTGGTTGCGAACACCTACCTGGAGGGCACCTACAGCGAGTTCTATCCGAACATCACGCAAGACGAAGAAGGCCTCCAGAAGTTGTTCAAACAGTTTTCTTTTCCGGGCGGAATTCCGAGCCACGCGGCGCCGGAAACTCCGGGCTCCATTCACGAAGGCGGGGAACTCGGGTATTCGATCATGCACGCTTGCGGCGCGGTGTTCGACAACCCCGACCTGATTGCATGTTGTGTGGTGGGCGACGGCGAAGCAGAAACGGGTCCACTGGCGACGAGTTGGCATGGCAATAAGTTTCTGGATCCGATGCGAGACGGCGCCGTGTTGCCGATTCTTCATCTCAATGGCTACAAGATCGCGAATCCAACCGTGCTGGGGCGCATGAATGATGAGGAACTCACCCATCTCTTCACCGGCTACGGCTGGAAGCCGTATTTTGTCGAGGGAGACGAACCCGATGCGATGCATCAACTGATGGCCGGAACTTTGGACACCGTGGTGAGCGACATTCGAGCGATTCAATACAGTGCCCGGAGCGGCGGTGATTCGAGCCTGCCGGCTTGGCCGATGATGATCTTGCGCAGTCCGAAAGGTTGGACGGGGCCGAAAATGGTCGATGGAAAACCCGTCGAGAACACATGGCGCGCGCATCAGGTGCCGGTGGCTGACCTGCAGAAGCCGGAACACCTGAAGATCCTTGAAGACTGGATGAAAAGCTATCGGGCCGAGGAATTATTTGACGAGAATGGCAAGTTCATTTCCGAGCTGGCGGAACTGGCTCCCAAAGGCGAGCGTAGGATGGGAGCCAATCCACATGCCAACGGCGGCTTGTTGTTGCGCGATTTGGTGATGCCCGATTTTTGCAACTACGCCGTCAAGGTTCCCCAGCCCGGCACCGAGAATGCGGAGGCCACGCGCGTGCTCGGGGGATTCTTGCGCGACGTGATGAAGCTGAACGCGGAGGCAAAGAATTTCCGCGTCTTCGGCCCAGACGAAACGGCCTCGAACCGGTTGGAGGCGCTTTATGAGGTTACCGACAAGGAATGGATGGAGCCCATCTTTCCGGTGGACGAACATCTTTCGCAGCGCGGCCGTGTGTTGGAGATGCTCAGCGAGCATATGTGCCAGGGTTGGCTGGAAGGGTATTTGCTAACGGGGCGCCACGGGTTCTTCTCTTGCTATGAAGCGTTCATTCACATTATCGATTCCATGTTTAACCAGCACGCCAAATGGCTGAAGGTGACGCGCAACATCGAGTGGCGGCGGCCGATTGCATCCCTAAACTATTTGTTGACGTCTCACGTGTGGCGGCAAGATCACAATGGGTTTACACATCAGGACCCGGGCTTCATCGATCACGTAGTGAACAAGAAAGCCGACATCGTCCGGGTTTACCTTCCGCCCGACGCCAACTGCCTGCTTTCGGTGGCCGATCATTGTCTGCGGAGCCGGCATTATGTGAATGTGATCGTCGCCGGCAAACAACCCGCTTTGCAGTTTCTCGACATGGAGGCGGCGATCGAACACTGCACCACCGGGATTGGCATTTGGGAGTGGGCAAGTACAGACAACGGAGCTGAACCCGATGTCGTGATGGCTTGCGCCGGTGATGTCCCTACGCTTGAAACCTTGGCGGCGGTCGATCTTTTGCGGCAGCATTTTCCTGATATCAGGATTCGCGTGGTGAATGTGGTCGACCTGATGACCATTGAGCCCCCGGGGGAGCATCCGCATGGTCTTTCGGACCTTGATTTCGATTCCATGTTCACGGTGGATAAGCCGATTATCTTCGCCTATCACGGCTACCCGTGGCTGATTCACCGCCTCACCTACCGGCGGCACAATCACGACAATCTACATGTGCGTGGCTATAAAGAGGAGGGCACGACCACCACGCCGTTCGATATGACGGTCTTGAACGATCTTGACCGCTTTCACCTGGCCGGGGATGTGGTGGACCGTGTTCCCAGACTGCAGAAAGTGGGAGGGCACTTCAAGCAGTTGCTGCGCAACAAACTGGTCGAGCATCGGCAATACATTCACGAACACGGGGACGACATGCCGGAAATCCGGGACTGGACTTGGCCTTACTAGAAACCACCCCCGGATTCACCGAAGGAGTACGCTGCGTCCCGCAGGGGCTAAAGCCCTTGTGGCTATTGGTTCTGGGCGGCACGGCTGAAAGGCGCGTTCAGAACGGGCGCTTACGGCACGCCTGAACAGTTTGCTGAAAAACTCAATTTTCGACGCCCAGCCCCTAAAGGGGCATCTGAATTCAAAGCACTTACGGCATCGCTATAGCGATGCCCTGATACGAAACTGAGTTTTTCAGCAAACTGTGAAGCCGTGCTCTACCCAAAACGATTTGTGAGATAACTCCTAGATGAAGGTGCTTGTTCTCAACTCCGGCTCCAGCAGCCAGAAGAGCTGCCTCTACGAAATTGGGGACACGCTCCCCGCCGACCCACCGGCTCCGATCTGGGAAGGGAAGATCGAGTGGGTTGATGGCAAGGCTGAGTACTCGATCAAGAACTCCCGCGGAGTTTCCCGCAAAGACCTACCGGCGGTGGGCTCGCGTGCGGAAGCCATCGAGCGCCTGCTTCAGAGTTTGTGGAGCGGCGAGACGCAAGCTATTTCCGACTCTTCTGAAATCGAGGTTGTGGGACACCGGGTGGTTCACGGTGGTCCCCACTATTTTGAGCCGTCAATCGTCAATGCCGAAGTCAAGGCGGCGATCAAGAGCGTTTCCGTTTTTGTGCCGCTCCACAATCGCGCTGAACTGGAAGGCATGGAGATTGTCGCGAAGCTACTGGGTCCAGTGCCGCAGGTCGCCGTCTTCGACACCGGCTTTCATCGCACCATGCCGTTAGCGGCGGCCACCTACCCGGGTCCGTATGAGTGGTTCGAACAGGGAATTCGCCGGTACGGATTCCACGGAATCAATCATCAATATTGCGCGGAGCGGGCGGCGGAATTGTTAGGCAAGAACTTGAATTCGCTGAAGCTGGTGACTTGCCACTTGGGGAATGGCTGTTCTTTGGCCGCAATTAGCGAGGGTCGCAGCGTCGATACGACCATGGGGTTTACTCCGCTGGAGGGCCTCATGATGGGGACGCGCTCGGGCTCCGTCGACCCCGGCGTCCTCACTTACTTGATGCGGCGGAGACACTTCCTGGACGAGCAGCTTGACGACGTGCTCAACAAGAAGTCGGGACTGCTGGGGATCTCGGGAATCTCCAGCGATATGCGGGAGGTTCTTGCTGCCAGCAAGAACGGCAATGAACCCGAGAGAATGGCGCGGGCAAAACTGGCGCTTGATATGTATGTTCATCGCTTGCGCTCGGGAATCGGCGGCATGATTGCCGTGCTGGGTGGAATTGACGCTCTCGTTTTTACAGCGGGAGTCGGCGAGAATTCATCTGAGGTTCGGGCCGCGGTCTGCGAGAATCTTGCGTTCCTGGGCGTGCGGCTCGACCAGGAAAAGAACGGGCAATCGCCTCTGGACAAAAATAAAGATAAGGATATCTCGGCTCGGGATGCTACCGTCCGCGTTTTAGTAATTCACGCGCAGGAAGACTGGATGATCGCCCGGGCGTGCTGGAATCTGAGGCAGGAGTACGTGGATCCGAAGTGAATCACAACAAAAAAAACAGGAGCGAACCTGCAGATATGTTTGAGGTCCGCTCCTGACGTGCGCTCCTGAAATTAAGCTTTTTACTCCTCGGTCCCGAATCTCTTCAGGTCCTCCGGTCCATCGGTCAACGCCACCACCTCTTTACCCTGAACCAGTTCGCGGATGCTTTCGACCACGTCAGGATTGGCCAGGGTGGTGATGTCTCCAGTGTTCATCTTGTTGGAGAGAGCGGCGAGAACCCGGCGCATGAGCTTGCCGGAACGGGTCTTGGGCATATCCGGAACGATGTGGATGTGCTTGGGACGGGCAATTTTGCCAATCATGGTTTCAATGACCTTGTTGACCTTGTCAATGATCTCAGGGCTGGCCTTAAAACCAGGTTTCAGGGCGATATAGACTTCGGGCACGCGGCCTTTGATCTCGTCCGCCACCGGCACGACGGCTGCTTCCGCCACCTCGGAAACCGTCAAACATGCAGACTCGATTTCCTTGGTGCCCAGGCGGTGGCCGGCAACATTGATGACATCATCGACTCGGCCGAGAATGCGGAAATAGCCGTCGGCGGCCAGCACCGCTCCGTCCGACGCAAAATAAGGCCAGTCACGCCAATCCTTGCTGGCGCGATTCTTGCAGTATTTTGCGTAGTATTGGGTAATGAAGCGGTCGTGAGAGCCCCAAATGGTCTGCATGATCCCGGGCCAGGGATTCCGGATGATGATGTTGCCCGCCTTCCCCGATCCAGCCGCGACTTCCTGGTTGTTTTCGTCCATGATCGCCGGATAAATTCCCGGCATGCCCGGTCCGGCGCTGCCCGGCTTCATCGGATCGAGCGCTGGTTTGGTGCTGCACAGGAAACCGCCGTTCTCGGTCTGCCACCAGGTGTCGACAATGACTGCCTCCCGCTTGCCGACGGTTTCGTAGTACCAGCGCCAGACCTCGGGCTCGATGGGCTCGCCCACCGTGGTCATGTGCTTGAAATGGTAGTTGTACTTGGTGGGCTCATCGTGCCCGGACTTGCGCAACATGCGAATGGCGGTGGGTGAGGTGTGGAAGATGTTGACGTCGAGGCGCTCGGCGATTCTCCATACGCGGCCAGCGTCGGGGTAGGTCGGGACACCTTCATAGATGACGCTGGTAGCGGCTAACGCCAGCGGACCGTAAACAATATAGGAGTGGCCCGTGATCCAGCCGATGTCGGCCATGCACCAGTAAACATCCTCGGGATGAATGTCCTGGATGTACTTGGAGGTGCCGGTCACATAGGCGAGGTAGCCGCCGGTGCGATGTTGGCAGCCTTTGGGCTTTCCAGTACTGCCGCTGGTGTACATAAGAAACAGCGGCGCCTCGGCATCCATGGGGACGGGAGCGACCAGTTCGCCTTTGAATTTCGGGAGCACTTCGTCCACGAAGAAATCGCGCCCTTTCACAAACGGCGTAACGGACGCATTCTGGCCGGCGTGCCGCCTCCAGACCAGGACCTTGTCCACGGTCTGACCTTCATGCTTGGCAGTAGCCAGCGCGATATCAGCGCCCGCTTTGTGGTCGAGCAGCTTGCCATTGCGATAGTAGCCATCCATGGTGATCAGGATGTGGCTTTGCGAATCGGCGATACGCGTTCCACAAGCCTCGCCACTGAATCCGCCAAACACAACCGAGTGGATCACTCCCAGGCGGGCGCAGGCCAGCATGGTAATCGGCAACTCAGGGACCATCGGCATATGGATGGTGACGCGATCTCCGGTCTTGAGGCCGCAGAAATCGCGGAGCAACGCCGCGAATTCATTCACTCTCACGTAGAGTTCGCGGTAGGTGAGAGATACGGGCGCTTCGGATTCCGGCTCGGGAACGAAGATAATCGCAGCTTTGTTCTTGTACTTGGCGAGGTTCCGGTCCACGCAGTTGTACGAGGCGTTGATCTTGCCGCCCACGAACCACTTCCAGAACGGCGGATCGCTGGTGTCGAGCGTCTTGTCCCAGTACTTGTCCCAGGTCAGCAGGTCAGCGTACTCCCGGAAGCATTCCGGGTAATTCTTCTCGCTGAAGCGTTCGAGGATGTCGGGATCGCTCAGATTGGCCTGGCCAATAAATTTTGACGAAGGATAGTAGTATTCCTCCTCCCGCCAATGGACTGCAATCTGAGCCTCGGTGGTCTCGGTCACCACAGTTTTTTTCTGGAGAATATCAGCCATGTCGGTTACCCCTTAAATTCTGAATTTGTGATGCACGCTGGCGGTTTCCCGCCAGCGCGGAGTCAATCAAAGTCGTACGCGGTCTCGCAAGAATTCGCTGGTACAGCGCTCCCAGGCCCTTTCGCGGCGCGTGGGAGCGGCTTCTGGAACCTTACCTTATTACGCTGCCGCCGGCACCTTTTTTGCGGCCAGGCTTCCTTCTGGCACGGACGGGCGTTTGGCTGCCAGTTCGCAGAGTAGGGCAACCGCCGCCAGAACCGCCGCCGTGTAGAATGGAACCTTATAACTGGTATACGCAACCCGCAGTTTTGCTCCCAGCATCGGGCCCACAATTCCTGCAACACCCCAGGCCAAGAACAGCATGCCGTAGTTAATGCCGGCATTCTTCGTGCCCCAGAAGTCGGACGCAGCCGAACCGTTCACTGACAACTGCGTGCCGTAGCACCAGTAAATGATGAACACCATAGCAAACAACAAGCCGAGGTTGCCACCTACCAGGTAAAGAATCGGCATGCCGATCATGGAGATGCCAATCATCAAGCGTAGAACATTGATGCGACCGAGATGGTCGGACATCCAGCCAGACAGAATGCGTCCAGCGGCGTTGCCAACCGCGCCGACTATAAAGGCGGTGCCAGCATAGCTCGCGATCGCAGCGGCGCTCATACCCGTGTTCTTTAAGCTTTCCTTAAAGAATGGGATGAGCTGGCTGATCACCATCAAACCAGCGGAGCATCCCAGGGCATAGGCCACCCACATGAAGTAGAAAGTGGGAGTGCGCAGAGTTTCCGCGGGTGTGAACTCGTAGGTCGTGGCCGCCGCTTTGGCGGTCGACGGCGCTGGTACCCAGCCAGTTGGTTTATACCCGGCTGGGGGATTCTTCAGCAGGAACGCACCGAAGATAGTCATCACCAGGAAGATCCCTCCAAGGATCTCGAAAGTGGATCTCCACCCGTATGCGGGGATCAGGTAGTTGAGGGCTAATTTCCCAAAAATCGCGGAGCCACCACCGTAGCCTCCTACCGCTAGTCCGACCGCGAGACCACGCTTGTCCGGGAACCACTTGGCCATTACCGGGATGGGCGTGCAGTACCCGAAGCCGTTGCCCAGCCCGCCGACCACTCCAAACCATATATAGAGCCCCATGAGGCTATGGGCGTGGCCTGACATGTAGAAGCCAATACTGACAAGAACGCCACCGATCAGCGAACAGACCAACGGACCTTTCTTGTCCTGAATACGACCGGCGACGATAAACGTCAACGCGAAGACCACTACCGCAATCGTGAAGGTCCAGGTTAAGTCCGGAAGTTTGTACATTTTGAATTCTGTGTCTTTGAGGAGCTCGGGAACAAATAAACTCCAGGCATACAGCGTACCCAGCGCCAGGTTCATGGACACTCCGCCAACCACGCGCCACCAGCGACTTATGCCAGGGGTAGCAGATTCACTATTTGCATTAGCCACAGTTTTTCTCCTTTACAGAAATGAAATGAGAAGCGGGAGCCGGGCTTTGTGCACCAACCACCACGACTCCCTTACGGCATGTGCGCGGGGACTAATCCACGCCCGACATCCTGGGGCGGCAAGCATTGTAACCCGACCGCAGGCGCGCCGCCCGATTTTTTAAAACGTGAAGATGGGCCCAATCTCGGTACGGGTGTCGTGCCATTGCCGCGCCGGGACCCCTTCATACACCGGAGCCTTCGCCAGATTCGTGGGGTCGGCAATGCGCGTGCGATACATGGACTCTTCCAGCACAAACGACACCAGGTTGTTGACCTTCCAGTAAAGCGTGGCGGCCGCCAAGTCGTTCTTCGAACGCTGATTGCCGAGCCGCAGAACGTCTCTGGTCTTGGCTTGGTCGAAGGCATAATGGAGATAGAATTGCCACCCCGCGTTGCGGCCGGAAGGTTCCGCGCCAAAGATGCGGCCCAGCGGGAACCCCAGGTTAACAAAGCCTCCCTGGCTGCGAACTGGACGTTGAGGCGCAAATACGGGATTGCCAGCAGCGTCGAAGCCGAAGGACAGAGAAGACGCTCCATCGTTGGAAGGTCCGGAACAGAATGCAGCGGCTAACTCGGCGTTCAGACAGGGTTTGCTGATGCCGGCGGTGTCGCTGAAGTTGGAATCCAGGCTGCCCACGAAGAAGAAGCGGAGGTCGGAGCCGCTCCAGTACTTGGTGATGACCGTGACATAGCGAGTCGGAAGCTGGAGTTCTCCCGTCCAGCCCGCCCGGTTGGAGGTGGTTTCCACACCGTGGGGGAAAGCTGCCTGGAACACCTTGGTTGAAGAACAGGCTTCGCTGTTGTTGCAGAGCGGGATATCCGTCGACCGGACCATCACCTTCCGATTGCCTTGCACGCCGCTGAAGATCAGCTGCGCCGGAGCGACGCCCGGTGCTTTATCCAGTTGCCACTGGAAGACCAACCGCGCCTGCACTTCCGGACGCCCGGAATCGGCACCCTGTTTTTCGCCGTAGCCCAGCTGATCGGAGACATTCGACGGATCGTTTCCGTACGCCGGCATGACTAACGCGAACTCCGGCTGGAAGAAGACGTTACGCGAACCGCCAATTTTGTGGCCGATGCCGAAACGAACCTGAGGCGCGCGCTCGTAGAGCGTTCCGAAGCCCAGGCCGAGGCCCGTCGTTTCGAACAAATTGGGTAGAGTCGAAGAGCCGAATGGAGTCCAGTCCTGCCCGAAGAGAAGGAAAGCACTGGTGTCGTCATTGAACTTGTGATCCAGACGGCCATAGGCCAGGCGGATCGAGGCCATGTTCGAGCGGATTGTCGAGATGTTCCGATTCAGGGCGCGGCTGTAATTGCCCTCGAAATCGAATTCCATTTTCCCGGTGAAGGCGTTGTTGCTGCCCGCAATGTCGGGCCATTCGAAATTGGCTCCGACACGCGCAAAACGCGCCTTGGCGTGAAACTCTGGACTCCTGGTCGGTCCGGGGTCAAAGCTGGCTCCCGAGGCAGTAATGAATCCGGGCAGGGGCATGTCAGTACCGTACGGGGAGGAACTGTCGTAGATCGCACTGGCTTTGACCATGCCGTAAAGTTTGAGTCTGGCACCGCTTCCCAGCTTCAGATCGGGAACCAACCCATCGGGTTTAGAGGGTTCGAGTTGCAGCACGCGCAGGGGCGCCACGGCTGGGATCACTTTAGGAGGAGCCGGTTTGGCGGCCTGCGGCTCCGGGGCCGGATTGGTAACAGCCGCCGGCAAAATCGGCGTGGTAGAGGCGATCAAGTTGGGGGCTACCTGCGCCGAGGCTGACGGGGTCGTCAAGGCTTCGTAGTCCGCCGCGCTTAGAATCCCTTTCTGCCGCAGGAGGTCGAGGAGTCGAGCCTTCTGCTGCGCGGGATTTCCGTTAAGCGATTTCGCTTCTTCGGCGTTCAGCACTCCCTTTGTCACCAGCAAACCGAGCAATGCCGTGACATTCGCATCGCCCGTGGTCGCGCTTGAGCCCAGACTTGGGCTCGGGCTGGGACTGCCCACAGTCGAGTTGCCCTCTGTGGCGGTTGTGGTCGCTGTATTCTCACTTTCTGTTTTCGCGTCGTTGTTTCCTGCCATGACCGGTACAGCCGTGATGGCGAGCACCAGCAAGCTCGAGAACCACTTCTTCAGATTAAACATAGATGGCGTCTCCTCGTTCCGGCTCGGCTCAAGCCTGGCCACAGAACATGGGGCGGAACATTATGTTGTTTTTAAACGCCATGCTGTGATTGCGGTCACAGAGCATCGTAGTTGATATCACAGCCCCCGGCCCATCAACCGAAGCAGAATCCACCCCACGTATTCGCAGTTCGCCGCAGGTTCGGGAGGTTGGCGTGAGCGCACTCGCGGGATCGAAGCCAGAAGACCATCTCATCCAGCCGCTCACGAATCGAGGATACGAGTCCAAGAAGTCGCAGCCCGCAAGCCATTTCGAGAGAACCTTGCGCGCGGGTTTGCCGGGCCCGATTGAAAATTCAGCTGTCTTTGCCGGTTTTGGGGCGAAAGCGCTGGGCGACCGCATCCGGGCCAGCGGATCGCGCCTGGTTTTCACCGCCGACGTGACCTACCGCAAAGCGACCATCGAAGATGAAGGCTCGGTGGAAGAGGCGCGGCACGCGTGACAGCAGATGAGAGACGATCTCGATTCCAAGTCGCCGGGCACTAAGTGGTTGAGCCGGCCGTCGTCAAGTGAGTTGGAGTGGTTAAGAGTCGCGACGCGCGAGCAACAGCATTCCCGCGCCGAAGATCAGCATTGCCATTCCCCACCACAGGTTGACATTGATCCCGAGCAAATGACGTGTGTACATCTCATTTCCGCGCGTCGCCGCTCCGTATCCACCTACCAGTACACCAAACACACTGAACATCATGCCGATGGGCACTCGGATATCGAATCCCATACTCTTCCCTCGCAGCTCTGCCGCCCGTTTTTGCGACGCATCAGGTTCCCTTGCTCCAACTTGTCTCTCCGACTTTCATTCAGCGGCTGTAAGTTATAACCCGCTCACATTCGTTACCAGAAAATCCAATTGAGCACCACCAACGCCGTCAGCACTACCACCGCCAGCACCACAGGCTTTTGGTACCATTGCAGTCCTTCATCCTTCGGCCGGTCCGTCAGGGCGTAGACCAGTCCCTTGAGTTCTCCGTCCGGGCGCGGCTTCGTCAACAGAGAAATGACGATGGTCACGCTGAAGCAGGTCGTCCAGGCGAAGATCGCGGTCCAGAAATTCTGCGCCATCTCGCTGGGATAGTGATGGATCACCAATCCTAAGAATCCACCCTTCACGCCCGGGACCGATCCCGCGGGAAGCGTCAACCCGTGATGCACAGCAGCCGCGGCGGTACCGCTCAGCAGCCCGCAAAAGGTGCCGTTGCCGGTAGCACGCTTCCAGAACATGCCGAGCAGGAAGGTCGCAAACAGCGGCGCATTCACGAAGGCAAAAACCAACTGCAGCACGTCCATGATGTTGTTGAACTCGCGGGCAACATAGGCGGCAGCCACGGAAATTGCCAGACCGAAAACCGTTGCCGCCCTCCCCATCCAGAGGTAGTGCTGGTCGGACGCCGTCTTATTGATGTAGCCCTGATAGATATCGTAGGTCCAAACCGAATTGAAGGCCGTCGTGTTGCCCGCCATCCCGGACATGAACGAAGCCATCAGCGCGCACAATCCTAACCCGAGCAATCCTGACGGAAAATAGCGGACCAGCATCATGGGAGTCGCCAGATCGTAATCGAGCACAACTTTACCGTCTTTGATGAGAGGCTTTCCACTTTCATCGACTTTCGGTGGAATGATGCCTTTTCCACCTTCCAGCCTGATTCCTCCGCTGGCTGCTCGCTGCGAGACCACTGCCGATCCCGACTTTGCCGGGACGTTTGCCGAGGCGTCGCCGCCCATGCTCGCGGCGGAAACCACGCCAGCAATCATTCCGGGCAGAATCACCAGGAACGGAAACAGCATTTTCGGGAAAGCAGCAATCAGTGGAGTGCGGCGCGCGGAGGTCATCGAATCGGCCGCCATAGCGCGTTGCACCACCAGAAAATCGGTGCACCAGTAGCCGAACGACAACACGAAACCGAGCCCCATCAGCATGCCGAACCATTCCACGCCCATGGGATTTGTATTGGGGCTACCCAGATATTTCCAGGAATGCACCATGGCGTCATTGCCGATGCGAGCCTTCAGGCCACTCCATCCGCCAACATCCTTCAAGCCCAGAAACACCAGCGGAATAAAACCGATCACGATCAAAAAGAATTGCAACACCTCGTTGTAGATCGCCGAAGTGAGTCCGCCAAGAGAGGTGTAGGCCAGCACGATCACTGCGGAAACGATAATGGCCGCGTTGAAATTCCAGCCGAGCAGCAGTTGCAGCAACTTGCCCATGGCGTACATGGATACGCCGGAAGAGAAGACGGTCATCACCGCGAACGAGATCGCGTTCAGACCGCGTGTCTTTTCGTCGAAACGCAACTTCAGATACTCCGGCACCGAGCGCGCCCGCGAACCGTAGTAGAAGGGCATCATGAAAAGGCCGACGAATACCATCGCGGGGATGGCGCCCACCCAGTAAAAATGCGAAGTGGCAATGCCGTACTTGGCGCCGCTGGCACCCATGCCAATCACTTCCTGGGCGCCGAGGTTGGCGGAAAGAAAAGCTAGCCCCGTGATCCAGGCGGGAATCGACCGCCCCGACAGAAAGAAGTCGGTGCTGGTTTTCATGTACTTCTTCAGAACGAAACCGATTCCCAGAACAAATGTGAAGTAAATGCCGATGATCGAATAATCAATCCAATGTGGATGTGGGTGCATTCAGCTACCGCCCCGCTCAGCGCCGTACAAAGAGGCACCTGGATGTGGATCTTCGCAGTTGCAGGCCGAAAAAACACAGCGTGCTGCCATCACGGATGGGGCCTCTGGCAAATAATCTGCTTAAACGTGAGGCCGAGAATCAACCGACTCCAAAACTCTACTGCCCTGTGCCAGCGCCTTCTCTAGATCATCCGCAGCTTTGCCGATTGCCGCTGCGACGTTCTCCAGCACCTGGCCGACCATGGGAACCTGGGCATCAGCTTCCCGCCATTTCTCCTGATCCATGTATTCACGAACCGCCGCAATCGGCTTGGCCCCGTAACCGGTGTAGGCGCCGGGAGCATAGACCTGATGCTTGAACCATGGCCGCTCGGGCAAGCCTTTCTCGGTTAGAAACGTTCTTTGAATCTGCATCAGCTCCACGTTCAGGGCGGTGGCGGTCGATGCCGGCAAGTCGCTTCTGCCAGTCTGCCATTTGGCAAACGCGGATTGGTAACGTTCCGCGCTCTTCTGGATTGCTTCAACTCCGTTCTTCAGCGGTGCAAAATTCATGAACGGTGGAACCGGCTTGGCGGGCGGAGGGACATCGGTTTTGCGCGGGTCGGCCGTGGCCGTGAACACGCCTTCTTTCAGCTCCAGATTGCGCTCGGTAATTTCGTCCTGCTTGTCTTTGAGCAGCTTCTCCAGCTCTTTTACATATCGTCCGATGGTCTCCGCCTCGGCATTGTATTCGTAGGGAATCAGGTCGGCATCCGCCAGCCGCATGACCGCAGTTCCGCCGGTCTGTGCCAGCGCGCGGCCGTAAGAGAAATTGGTATCGACAAACTTGGTGTACCAGGAGAAGTCGTCATAGATGGAATGATAGGAATCGGCATCGTTCTCACCGCCGTAACCGATGTTAAGAGCGGAGATGCCGGCATGGTCCATGAATGCGGTGTAGTCCGAACCGTCCCCCAGAGCTCCGATCCGCACATCGTTGCTTTTTCTGATCTCGGCTCGCTCCTCGGCATTGGGCGCCCTGGCAATGCGCTGCAGGCGCGCTCGTTGCTGGACGGAGATGTGTTTCTCCGGATCTTGAATGTCGTGAGCTACGTCGTTAATCAGGTGTTGCAAGTCATGCGTACCACCGGCGTGGAAGAAGCCTCGGCCATTGCTATCGGAATTTATGTAGGCGACGGTGTGCTTCTGAAGTTCGTCGCCATGGGTTTCGACCCATTCGGTCGAGCCCAGCAGGCCGGGTTCTTCGCCGTCCCACGCGCAGAGAATGATGGTCCGCTTCGGATTCCACCCTTGTTTATGCAACTCGCCGAGCACGCGAGCTTCTTCTAAAACCGTTACCATGCCGGAAATTGGGTCGTCGGCGCCATTGACCCAGGCATCGTAGTGATTTCCACGGATTACCCATTGCTCGGGCGCATCCGATCCGCGCATGGTGGCGATGACGTCGTTGACCGGCTTCAAGTCCCAGTTCGAAGCTACCTTCAGATGAACTTTCGCGGGGCCGGGGCCGACGTGATAGGTGATGGGCAAAGCTCCTCGCCATGCCTCGGGCGCAACCTGTCCCTGCAAAGCCGAAAGCAGGGGCAACGCGTCGCCCCAGGAAATCGGCAGCACGGGAATCCTGGTGATGGTTTTCGCGTCCTTGATGTCGAGCCGCTTGGCGTCGGCCGTGGCGCCAACTCCGGGGGTCAGAGGATCACCGGGATAGTCGGTATCCATGACGCTGCCGCGTTGCACACCTTCTCGCGGGCGCCATCCACCCTTGGGATAATCATCGCCGTTGAAGAAGCCGTCGTCCTTGGGATCAGAATAAATGATGCAACCGATCGCCTCATGCTCGGCGGCAACTTTGGGCTTGATGCCGCGCCAGCCTTCGCCGTAGCGCGCGATCACGATTGCGCCCTTTACTGAAATTCCCAGACGGTCGAGTTGCTCGTAGTCTTCACGGTTGCCGTAGTTCACGTACACCAGGGGGGCGGTCACGTCCCCGTCGATGGAGTAGGCGTTATAGGTCGGCAACTGCTCGGCGACTTGATTGGAGGTCGGATCGCCGGGAACCGCCGGTTCCTGCAGCTTGGCTCGGAACCTGGTGGGCTCGATCATTTCGACGATGCGCTCTTTAGGGGTCGGGAAAAGCACCTGGAAGGTTTCAATGTGGGCGTCAAATCCCCATTCTTTGAACTTAGAGAGAATCCAGTCCGCATTGTCTTTGTCGTAGGGAGAACCCACGTGGTGCGGACGCGCAGTCAAACGCTGCATGCTCTGACGCAAATTTTCGGGGACGATGCCGGCTTGAAGTTTCTTCTCCCAGTCACGCTCGGTCTGGGAGGATTGCGAGGAGTAGCCAGCCAGACGGGAAGTATCGGCAAGCGGAGTTTGAGCCGATTGCGCAAACGTGAGATGGGCGGCGCCGATGATTACGATCGATACGACAAGAGAGCGTAGGGAAGTCACGAAAGCCTCCTCAGGCGGTTGAGGGTGATTAAATTCGTGACAAGTGTAACCTAGTGGTCAGAGGATTTATAGAAGTGGTGGAGGCGGCGGGAGTCGAACCCGCGTTGCACCTTTTGTTTACTGTAAATTATACATTATAAAAAGGAATCAAGAGGACGAAATGGCCCAGAATGCCATCTGTTTGGCGCAATTTTGGCGCAGTTTTTAGCCGACCCGCGACAACGCCGGACGCTAGTGGATGCGGATGACTGTCGCGAGACCTGCTCCGGTAGGCAAATTCTAGCGGGCAGCCACAGGCAAGGAAGCCAAAAACTCCCAGACGAGGAGTTGCCACCAGAGGTGGGATAAGAGAATGGCTTCTCACGTACGACTCGAATCAACACTTAAACGTAGTTTCAACACGATGCAGGTCAGCGGATGACACCTAAGACCGCGAAAAGCAGCGGTAATCAAACAAACAGAGCGCAGGTAGAGCGCACGTTTTGCCGGCTACCCGCGACGGAGGCAGATCAGTAAACCACTTCTCGACTCCCTTGGGACTGGTTCTGAAGCGGCCGCGATCGACCGCCTCTCCTTTTTCGTTGAGTGTGCAGTAATGGGTCCAGACATCTCCAAGGTCGATACCGATCGTCATCTCGACCCTAGCCGCTCTGCGTGGAACTTCCGCGATGAGGTGCTGCAATGGCTTTTTCATGGGTAACAGTCTCTCCGATCCGAAGGACCTGCTCATCCCATTTGGCGGTACGAATCCTGAAATCGCAGCCAACTTCTGTATTGCCCGTCGCTCGGTAGGAATCTCAGCTATTATCAGCGGGCAGGTTGCTCGTCATCGCCCGAAACGGCGAGTTCAGCGTCACCGTCCCACCCCAGCCAGTTCTTACGAATTATTTCTTACACTTTCTGATGTACTATCTCCGGTATCGCACGCTAGTTGCCAAACTTTGCCCTTACCGGAGAGCTCATGGATCGACGCAGCTTCTTGAAGTCCGCCACAGCAACAGGACTCACCGTAGGTCTTTTGAAGGCCAGCGCCAACGCCACCATACCGGAACACAACTGGGACAAATACGATTGGGGATCAGGGCCTGCGGTCCCCGACCGGCTTTATCAGGGGCCGTTCCCACAGTACGGTCCCTGCGCGGTTGTTCCCGAGAGCGATGTCTCGATGATTACTTCGCCGTCCAGGGAAATCGTCGGCAATTACGGCATGGGCCTGATCGCTTATCTTTCCGACGATACTGGACCGCTCAATATCCCCGGTCAGACCCCGGAACGAACTCTGGAGGATCTAGTCAAGCTACCCTTCGTTCAGAAGGTCTATCTCCGTCCCAACTGGCGCGAGGTCCAGAAGCAGCCAGGCCGGCTCGACTTCGCGGAGTGGTGGAAGATTGCGTTCGATCTGTCTCGCCGCTATGACAAGCCCATCGGCTTCCGAGTCCAGCTGGAGAATCCCGACGTTCCCGATCCGGGGATGCCGGACTTTCTCCTCAACAAGGTTCCCTACGTAAAGCTCAAAGGCGAGTGGAAGGGCAACCCCGCGGAAATGCGCTACAACAAAGATAACCGCGTGCCGCGCTACGATCACCCGGCGTATCAGGCAGCGTTTCGCGAATTGAATGAGCTTCTGGCCGCTGAACTCAACGGTCATCCGCAGATCGAGTTCATGGATACGATGATGTACGGATTTTGGGGCGAAGGGCACACCTGGCCCTACGAGGGCAATCCCTTCCCCAGCCAGTTGGTCGCCGAACAGACATGGGCGTCGATGTTCGAGACGCAACTCGAACACTGGACTAAAGTCCCGCTGGCAACGAATACGCAACCTGATTTCAGCAACGTGGGCAACGCCGATCTGCTGGATCGCACGATGCGCACCGCCAACTGGCTGCGTACGGACACGATCTTCATTGAGAATACTCAGATTGAAGCGTTGAGCTACCGTCCGCCATGGGCTGCGGCGATCTGCGAGGTTGGTTTCACCACCGGCGATGCGAAGGAACTTCAGATCGACGAAGATGGAATTACTTACAACGAGCAAATCATTTCTCATGCAGCCGATGTCGGCGTCAACTATCTGTCGGTTTGGAGTTGGCACAAGCAATCGGCCCGCAGCATTTTGAGCTACTACGAGAAGTTTCCGGGGCCAATCGATGAGATAGCCCGCCAGATCGGCTATCGCGTCCGGCCATCGTTTATCTGGACTTTCACGCGGGACGGAGCTAACGGTCTGGTGATCGGACTCGCCAACGATGGAATCACGCCTGTTCCTGGAGTACTTCGCCTTACCGTGTTCAGTGAGGACAACAAGATCAACGTATCAGGCTGCGTCGACCCTGGGTATCCGAAGCCCACTGGCGTTCATCAAGCCATGCTGATGCTGCCTGCAGGTGTGAAATGGCAGGGTCTGCGGCTGAAAGCCGAGCTTGAAGTTAAGGGCGTGCGTCATCCGGTCCGATGGGCGTGCTGGCAGAAGGTCAATTCGGATGGCTCACTGACCCTACGTCACAACTACAAACCTGATCAGCCGTTGGTATAGAGGCATAGGAGTGATGAACATGAAATTTTCAAACCTCTTTATATTACTTGCTTGCGTCTCCGGAGCATTTGGCCAGCCAAACTCCTCCTTCTACGTGGCGACGACCGGGAATAATTCGAATCCCGGCACTCAAGCAGCGCCTTGGCGCACCATTCAACACGCCGCAGACACCGCGCGGGCGGGCAGTACCGTCAACGTTCGGGGTGGAACCTACGAAGAGCTGTTGAACATCAACGCATCCGGCAACGCGACCGATGGATTCATTACTTTTAAAAGCTATCCCGGCGAAACGGCGATCCTGGAGGCAGAGCATTTCGCTCCGTCAGGGAGAAGCGGCGTACTTACGATTAACAATAAGAGTTACGTAAGGATCGAAGGCTTTGAAATCCGCAACTACCGCACTGCCGAACATCGGCTCGCCCCGCTGGGTATAAACGTTATCGGGGCCGGCTCTCATATAGAACTGCTGAAGAACAACGTCCATCACATTGAGCAGAATTTTGAAGGCCGTGATGCTCCGGGACGAGGTGGCAACGGGTTTGGCATTGCCGTATACGGTACCGACGCCAAAACTCCTATCACTGACTTGATCATTGATGGAAATGAGGTGCATCACCTCAAAACCGGTTCGAGCGAGTCGTTAGTTGTGAACGGGAACGTCACGAACTTTCGCATCACGCACAATGTTGTCCACGACAACAACAACATCGGAATCGACGTCATCGGTTTCGAGCGCACGACACCCGACCCTGCCGTCGACCAGGCTCGTGACGGGGTAGTCAGCCGCAATTTGGTTTACAACATTACATCGCGCGGCAATCCGGCATACCGCAACGATGAATCTTCCGATGGTATTTACGTGGATGGCGGCACCAGGATTCTTATCGAACAGAACGTCATTCATGATGTGGACTTTGGAATCGAGCTGGCTAGTGAGCACAAGGACCGCGCCACCAGCTACGTGACTGCCCGGAATAACCTTATCTATCACTGCCATACCGCGGGTGTTTCCATTGGAGGTTATGCGCCTGAACGGGGACGCACCGATCACTGCACAGTGGTCAACAACACGCTCTACGGAAACGATACGTCGGGAACAGGGTCCGGTGAGTTCCAGATGCAGTGGAACATGGCGGACAATATTTTTTCGAACAACATCGTCTATGCGGGGCCTCGCTGCCTCATCACGCTGAACAGATCGCAGGTTGAGAAAAGCCATCCACCCAACGCTGTCGATCATAACCTTTACTACTGTGCCTCCGGAGCGAACGCGAGCACCTGGAAAGAGGTTGATGCCACTGTGACCGGATTTGAAAAATATGTTGAGTTAACGGGGAATGACCGCCATTCCCGTTTTCTGGATCCGCATTTTGTCGACGCTGCCCAGGACTTCCATTTGCGTGCAGATTCTCCCGCGATCGCTGCCGGCACGACTGACGGAGTGCCGGTGGGAGAACTGGATCTTGAAGGCTCGCAGCGCGTCAAATCCGGAAACATAGACATCGGCTGCTACCAAAGAAAATAGGAGTAGTCCATGTTGAGATTCGACGTGAATCGCCGCGAGTTCGTGAAGATTGCCGCTGGAACCGGCGCCGCCTTGGCCATGCCGAATTTCGGACTTGCTGCAGTCTCTTCCAAAATGATCGGCATCCAGGTCGGAGCAGTTTCGTTTGTGGATGAAAGTACCGAGAAAGTCCTGGATGTGCTTCAGGAACGGGCCTGCGTGAATACGCTGTTTCTCGCGGTATTCACCTATGGTCGCGGTATCGCCGGAAGACAGATTCCGGGCCAGCCGCTGCCCGATCACGGCAAGCAGGAGTACGATCTCAATTTTCACGGCGGGAACTTCGCCACTCCTCATCCCCAGTACTACAAGAACACCGTGATCAAGGACACGCGCGCGCCCGACCACGGCGACCTGGATATCCTGGCTGAAGTGCTCCCGGCTGCCAAGAAGCGCGGCATGAAGGTCATCTGCTGGCTTGAGGATGTGTTTCGCACTGACTTGCGGAACATCGGGAAAGTCCAGGAACGGGACCTCTACGGGCGGAATGCCGAGACGCTATGCGTCAACAATCCCGACTACCGAAATTTCTTTACCGGCTTGGTCGAGGATTATGCGCGTTCCTATGACATCGACGGAATCATGTGGGGGTCGGAGCGGCAGGGTGCGCTTTCGGACAGTCTTGGGGCCACGCATGACACACCGCCGATCGATCCGGGTGAAGTGACCTGCTTCTGCGAGTTTTGTCAGGCCAAAGCTAAGCAGCGCGGCATCAATGTGGAGCGCGCCCGGCAGGGATTTCTTGAGCTGGAAAAATTCGTTCGCTCGGCGCGCAGCGGCAAGCGCCCCGTGGACGGCCACTACGTTCAATTCTGGCGGCTCCTGTTGCGGTATCCCGAACTGGCCGCCTGGGAAATGCTCTTCATTAACGGTCTTCGCGAAACGTACGCCGCAGTATACAAAACCGTAAAAGCAGCGAAACCGACAGTGCCGGTGGGCTGGCACATCTGGCACAACAATTCGTTCAATCCGATCTATCGCGCGGAACAGGACCTGCATGAGCTTTCGAATTATTCAGATTTTATAAAAGTCGTTATGTACAACAACTGCGGGGGCGAGCGAATGGCGCTGTACGCGGACAATATCGGCTCCACACTCTATGGAGATCTCTCGAAGCAAGGCCTGATCGATTTGAACTATTCGCTGATGGGATTCAAGGAGGGCAGGTACGATCAGATTCCTCACACAGGACTTTCGGCCGACTATGTCTACCGCGAAACGAAACGCGCGCTGGAGGGGGTTGCCGGCACGAACACTCGGATCTGGCCCGGCATTGATATCGATATTCCGACCGAGCCCAATAACAGCAAGTGTACCCCGCAAAGCGTAAAGGCAGCAGTTCTGGCGGCTCTCCGCGCCGGCGCGCCCGGTGTGCTTCTATCCCGGAAGTATTCCGAGATGCGGCTTGCCAACCTCAGCGGCGCGGGCGACGCGATTCGCGAGTTGAAATTATAGCCGACTGACGCCGGCGCGCCGCTGAAGCATCTCATCGCCGAGGATCTGGGGACCACAAAATTGCGAGTGCTGACACTCAGTTCATGGTGACCACGTCGTACACATCCAGGCTGGGAAGAACGAAGTCAAAGCGAGTACCGCGCACGGACACGTCCTTAAGCTCCATCGGTTGCCCGTCCGGCGAGAAAAGCTGAATCCGCTTGCTGTCGATCTGCTTGATCACTCCGTCCAAGTTGACGCTCACCCGAACATTCGTGAGCGGGGTGTGGTAATTGACGAAATGCAATATGACTTGCTCACTATCCGTCTTCTTAACCACGTTGGCCGCAACGTAATTGGTTCCGGGAATCGTGATCACCTGCTCGCCGGACAACTGGTTGATCCTGAGCATCAGTTCCCGGCGACCCTTCTCACTCTGCGCTTCGTCCAACATTGACGCTGGGGATTGCACGTCAGCAAGTTCCCGCAGTTCCCGGCTGCTTCCGATGGTGTAGATCTTCCCGCCGTTCTTCTTGTAGGTACGGATGGCTGTGATCTGGTCAGCATCTATCCATGGGATGTTGGGGATGACGATCGCCTTGTACCGCGAAAGCAATTCGGGCGTTAAGCGGTGCAGGAGGACGACATCGTACATCACATTGGCCTCAGCCAGCGCGTTGTAGAGACTGTCGCGTTTCAGCGTGACCTCGAAACTGGGAATATGTGGTGGGGACACGACAGCAACTTTGCTGACGCAAGTGACATCGGTGTAAAGGTCCTGGTGATCCGACAGGAACGTGAGATAGCGGCTGATTTCTCTCCAAGTTTGAACCGCGATGGGGTTGTCCTGCATAATCCAGCCGTGCAGCAGTTTGTCGTTCGCCTCGGCTATGGCGAAGTGGGACTGAAAGGCGGAAGCCTCGGCGATCGGCTTTCTCCAGCCGACCTTCATCCCATCGCGCACGTCGTGTGCGCCGGGATTCGGCACGCCTGGGTCGGCACCCTCATATTTGCTCTCGTATGACTTCACCCCGTAACCGGAGGCGTAATAGAACCTGGCCTGCGCAATATTGTGTACCCATTTGCCATCCCACACGCCGGCTTCGCTGGTACCTTCGGTCTTGGTAAGATCCGCAACTTCATCGACCAGGATGTTGCCTTTGCAGTTGCCGAAGATGGAGATGTTCTTATTTTTGCTTGCGGCGAGTTGACGGACTTCGTCCATGAAGTGGATGACGTCACCTGTCCCTCCGATGGACCAGTCGTAGTACAACTCATCAACACCGGCGTCGATTGAGATCGCAGCCCCCTTGAGCAACACGTTGCGGCGGTAGTCCTCATTTTGCAGATCGGCGGCGAACGTGGCATCCGGCGCACGCCAGACCAGGTTGCCGAACTCATCCCGGCTGATCCAACTTTGCTTTTCCGGGTGCATCAGCACGTCGCGAATCCCAAGACCGCCAACGGAGTTGAATGCTGTGACCCGGATATTGTTGGCGTGGCAGCGGTCAATGAGAGCCTTGACGCGCCGATATTCTTCGCTGGATGTATCCATCGGAATGTGGGTCGCGACCAGATTGATACGCGCTTCCTTAAACATCTCGAACATGCGGTCAAGATGTTCCCAATCGATTCCTGCACGGTAGAAATTCACCTTTCCACGGCGTGCCCATGCGGGGATGTCCTCGAGCGAACGCTTCTTTTCACTTCTGTAATTCAAAACGAAGTCGAAGTCGCGGATGGTGGCACTTCGTCCTCTGCCCAGAAGCTGATAGGTCTGGCCGATCAGCGTAGGTGCAGTCTGCCGGACGGATTCCAGGCCAACATCGATCACCTCGTAGCCACCGGCATTGGGGCTCTTGAAGAACTCGATCTCATTCAGGCCCGCTTGGAGGTGGGCGGGAGTTAGGGGGATAACGACTTTGCCTATGATGTCGTCTCCACTTGAAAAGGAGTACCAACCTTCCTTGCCAGGCTGGTTCTTTTCGGTGTCTCGGACCGGCCCGGCTGTCTCTCCCATCAACCCGGGGAGATCGTAACTGTGGCCGTTCACCGAGACATGACCCTCCCCTGGCTCAAGGCCACTGACGAGAACTACCAGGCCAGGCGAGGCCAACTGCTCTAGCGAGTCAACCTTGATGACGAAGCCTTTGACCCGGTCTTTACGGCCAGACAGTTCGTAGTCGTACGAAGGCGCCACGACATAAGCTTGATAGAAAGCTGTGGCCGGTTTAGCCGCCGGTTGAGCGTCACAAAGAGCGGTATGGTTCATCACTGCGAAAAATGTGGCCCCCAGCAGCATGCAAATAATTCTTCTTGTCACCATTTCATCCTCCACTAGCATCACTTGAGCGTCCTCGCCCTCCTGCTACCAGAGAATCTCGAGGGATGCGGGTTCTTTATATTCCGGCAGCGTGATCAGGCATTCGGGTACTAAAGCTTCTGCTTGAATGACCTGTCCGTTGAACCGGATGTGTTTGGGTGGACGTGCACTGGAAAATATGACTTGCCGTCGCGGTGAACTTGCTTTATCCAAAATGAGCGTCAGAGTGTTTGTGCCCTCATTCACCTCGCGCACGGGCACAGTTACCGAATTTAGCGAGAGGCCGCTGCGCTTGAACGGGATGTACTGGAGCGTACGATCTGAGCTGACGAAGCCGCTCAGGACGTGATCGCCTCGCAAATTGAATTCCTGGGTGTCCGCATGCAGCACCAGACCGGGTGCAGGTGAATCGACGGCAAAACGCCCTCTGCTGCGCGTCAACAACTGAAACTCGATCCCGTTCACAGTCCGGCGAACGGATGGCATCCGGCTGGACACATACACCACATGCGGTCTATTGGCACCATGCTCAGAGAGAGTCACCTTGACTTGGTTCTTACCGGCCTTCAGATTCGGAAGAATAATGACGCGGTCGGAAAAGGCATCGTGCGGCTGCCCGTTGATGGTTACCGATTCTATGCGGTATGCCGTATTCTCAATCCGAATACCCATGCCGGCGACAAAACTGGCGGTCGTGGTCCGAGGCAAGTTGGACAGGTCCAGCACCATCTCCAGCACATCACCTTGCCCTGTCCACGAGTAGTTCCAGCCGGCCATCGCGTGAAGCTTCTCGACAACTTCCATGGGTTCTGGGGTATAGATCGGATGAGTCGCGAATTTGGACCTCAACGCCTCGTACATTGCCGTGTTTGACGTATTCGCGATGCGAGCTGGCTTTGCAACCGCGCCGGCCTGCTGCTCGCCGCCGCCGTGACGCAACGGCATGGAGGAAATGCTGTAGTCGTGCCACATCTGGTTGTAGATATACCCGTGGCCGATGTCGCGAAACAGGTGATCGAACACAGCTTCTTGATAGGACGTAATCTGGGCGGTCGTATAGCTCCAAGTTGGATCGTAGAACCATTGGTAGTCCGGCGATGGCGTGTCGTCGAGGACCACGAAGTCTTTGTACTTTCCGGTGAACCACGTCATCACGCCGGAGCCAATGGGCGTGTCCTGCTCGAAGCCGTGCGTCATCATCAGCTGGAAGCGGCGCGCAATTTCCTCATAATCGCTGTTGACGATGGTGTCGCCAGGATTTATGAACAGATCCACCTTGCCAATATGGGCGCCATTGCTGGCCATGTTGGACTCGATCACCTGAATCGAGCCATCTAACTCTTCCTTGTACTTCTCCGGGCCCATGCGCGACTCGATGCGGTGATACTTGCTGTGGCTTCCGATCTGACCTCCTAGGTCTTCCAACTGCTGTCCCAATTCGGCCAGGTCCTTCCATCCTGCTTTTGCGCCTGCACTCGACACGAAGCAATAGAGAGGCACGACTCCCGTCTCGCGCGCGGTGTCGAGCAGGAACTTGAATGTCTGTTTCTGGTAATCCAGGTTCTGCGTGTTGTCGGCGTCGAGGCGAACGATGACGGCCAGGTTGGCGTTCGAGAACTGCGGGGCCGGGAACGCACCGTACACATCGCCGTAGGCAGCCCACTGGAGCGCCCGGATCAGCACGTTCACGACTTCATTTGGAAAGAAGCCCTGCGGCGCCTCGTTGCGAAAAATCGAAGTCGCACCTGCAAACGTAGTTGCATCGCTGATCAAAACCAGACGGCTCGTTCCCGTATCGCGGTAAGAGAGGAATGGGAACGATTCGTGGGCGTTGGTGCTTGTGACGAGAACGTGCCCACCGGATGAGAACTGTTGGATTTCCAGACCTTTCGCAAGCGCCTGGCTCAAGTACTGCGAGGGCTTGAATGCACGCGTAATGTAATGATGATTGTCGCGGACCTGAATGCGAAAATCAGTGTCTCCCTTCACTCCGGAACTCGAGATGCCAAGCAACGACCATAGCGCGGCCGCGGCCTGAGCTTTACCATCTCTGGTGAATGCCCCGAGCGGCCCGTCGATTAATACGTTGCCGCCCTGCTTCAGGTAGCTCGCCAAAACCCGCGTCAGCTGGCTCACCGTATCCGGCTCATGCGGGTGCATCCGGCGAACACGAGCACCCTGTAAAGCGACAGGTGTTCGCCAACAACAAGGTCCTCCAGGAAGAGCGTGTCGTAAGGGATGCCCGCCAGGTTTGCGACGCCGACCCATCCATGGGCGGACAGCCGCGTCACATCCCATATTCGGTCGAAACTGGCCCTGCTCATGATCACTGCAAGCCGGGGATTCTCGACTGTTTCTCCCAGTAACGACAGTGGCACAATCAGCAGTGCCAGAACTCCGGCCATCAAACGCGGCAGTCCAGGGTTCAGCCCGCGAAAGCTCTTCGTGCATGCCAGCATCGTCGACTCCTCCCACGATCGCAGTTTCCGGCTCAGCGTCTTGTTGTATCCATGCACATCCTCCACGAGCTTAGTGCGCAACGTCGTAAGCGGTGCTTGGAGGTTTGATGAGCGGGCGGTCCGACAGCAAACTCGTTGACATCAAACTCATTTTACGGATTCACGCCGGCCTGCTTTTCTGCAGTAAGTGGCTCGTACCAGAAGACTGCGCCCTTCGAAATCTCGGGTAACGTGAAGGTCATTCCGCCATCGGCCTGGACGGCTT
>CAVWAN010000027.1:0-17370 GCA_963752985.1 uncultured Acidobacteriaceae bacterium | reverse complement strand
TCGAATCAACACTTAAACGTAGTTTCAACACGATGCAGGTCAGCGGATGACACCTAAGACCGCGAAAAGCAGCGGTAATCAAACAAACAGAGCGCAGGTAGAGCGCACGTTTTGCCGGCTACCCGCGACGGAGGCAGATCAGTAAACCACTTCTCGACTCCCTTGGGACTGGTTCTGAAGCGGCCGCGATCGACCGCCTCTCCTTTTTCGTTGAGTGTGCAGTAATCGGTCCGGACACTCTCCAAGGTCGATACCGATCGTCATCTCGACCCTAGCCGCTCTGCGTGGAACTTCCGCGATGAGGTGCTGCAATGGCTTTTTCATGGGTAACAGTCTCTCCGATCCGAAGGACCTGCTATACCCATTTGGCGGTACGAATCCTGAAATCGCAGCCAACTTCTGTATTGCCCGTCGCTCGGTAGGAATCTCAGCTATTATCAGCGGGCAGGTTGCTCGTCATCGCCCGAAACGGCGAGTTCAGCGTCACCGTCCCACCCCAGCCAGTTCTTACGAATTATTTCTTACACTTTCTGATGTACTATCTCCGGTATCGCACGCTAGTTGCCAAACTTTGCCCTTACCGGAGAGCTGATGGATCGACGCAGCTTCTTGAAGTCCGCCACAGCAACAGGACTCACCGTAGGTCTTCTGAAGGCCAGCGCCAACGCCACCATACCGGAACACAACTGGGACAAATACGATTGGGGATCAGGGCCTGGGGTCCCCGACCGGCTTTATCAGGGGCCGTTCCCACAGTACGGTCCCTGCGCGGTTGTTCCCGAGAGCGATGTCTCGATGATTACTTCGCCGTCCAGGGAAATCGTCGGCAATTACGGCATGGGCCTGATCGCTTATCTTTCCGACGATACTGGACCGCTCAATATCCCCGGTCAGACCCCGGAACGAACTCTGGAGGATCTAGTCAAGCTACCCTTCGTTCAGAAGGTCTATCTCCGTCCCAACTGGCGCGAGGTCCAGAAGCAGCCAGGCCGGCTCGACTTCGCGGAGTGGTGGAAGATTGCGTTCGATCTGTCTCGCCGCTATGACAAGCCCATCGGCTTCCGAGTCCAGCTGGAGAATCCCGACGTTCCCGATCCGGGGATGCCGGACTTTCTCCTCAACCAGTTTCCCTACGTAAAGCTCAAAGGCGAGTGGAAGGGCAACCCCGCGGAAATGCGCTACAACAAAGATAACCGCGTCGCGCTAAGATCACCCGGCGTATCGGGCAGCGTTTCGCGAATTGAATGAGCTTCTGGCCGCTGAACTCAACGGTCATCCGCAGATCGAGTTCATGGATACGATGATGTACGGATTTTGGGGCGAAGGGCACACCTGGCCCTACGAGGGCAATCCCTTCCCCAGCCAGTTGGTCGCCGAACAGACATGGGCGTCGATGTTCGAGACGCAACTCGAACACTGGACTAAAGTCCCGCTGGCAACGAATACGCAACCTGATTTCAGCAACGTGGGCAACGCCGATCTGCTGGATCGCACGATGCGCACCGCCAACTGGCTGCGTACGGACACGATCTTCATTGAGAATACTCAGTTGCAGCGTTGAGCTACCGTCCGCCATGGGCTGCGGCGATCTGCGAGGTTGGTTTCACCACCGGCGATGCGAAGGAACTTCAGATCGACGAAGATGGAATTACTTACAACGAGCAAATCATTTCTCATGCAGCCGATGTCGGCGTCAACTATCTGTCGGTTTGGAGTTGGCACAAGCAATCGGCCCGCAGCATTTTGAGCTACTACGAGAAGTTCCGGGGCCAATCGATGAGATAGCCCGCCAGATCGGCTATCGCGTGCGGCCATCGTTTATCTGGACTTTCACGCGGGACGGAGCTAACGGTCTGGTGATCGGACTCGCCAACGATGGAATCACGCCTGTTCCTGGAGTACTTCGCCTTACCGTGTTCAGTGAGGACAACAAGATCAACGTATCAGGCTGCGTCGACCCTGGGTATCCGAAGCCCACTGGCGTTCATCAAGCCATGCTGATGCTGCCTGCAGGTGTGAAATGGCAGGGTCTGCGGCTGAAAGCCGAGCTTGAAGTTAAGGGCGTGCGTCATCCGGTCCGATGGGCGTGCCGGCAGAAGGTCAATTCGGATGGCTCACTGACCCTACGTCACAACTACAAACCTGATCAGCCGTTGGTATAGAGGCATAGGAGTGATGAACATGAAATTTTCAAACCTCTTTATATTACTTGCTTGCGTCTCCGGAGCATTTGGCCAGCCAAACTCCTCCTTCTACGTGGCGACGACCGGGAATAATTCGAATCCCGGCACTCAAGCAGCGCCTTGGCGCACCATTCAACACGCCGCAGACACCGCGCGGGCGGGCAGTACCGTCAACGTTCGGGGTGGAACCTACGAAGAGCTGTTGAACATCAACGCATCCGGCAACGCGACCGATGGATTCATTACTTTTAAAAGCTATCCCGGCGAAACGGCGATCCTGGAGGCAGAGCATTTCGCTCCGTCAGGGAGAAGCGGCGTACTTACGATTAACAATAAGAGTTACGTAAGGATCGAAGGCTTTGAAATCCGCAACTACCGCACTGCCGAACATCGGCTCGCCCCGCTGGGTATAAACGTTATCGGGGCCGGCTCTCATATAGAACTGCTGAAGAACAACGTCCATCACATTGAGCAGAATTTTGAAGGCCGTGATGCTCCGGGACGAGGTGGCAACGGGTTTGGCATTGCCGTATACGGTACCGACGCCAAAACTCCTATCACTGACTTGATCATTGATGGAAATGAGGTGCATCACCTCAAAACCGGTTCGAGCGAGTCGTTAGTTGTGAACGGGAACGTCACGAACTTTCGCATCACGCACAATGTTGTCCACGACAACAACAACATCGGAATCGACGTCATCGGTTTCGAGCGCACGACACCCGACCCTGCCGTCGACCAGGCTCGTGACGGGGTAGTCAGCCGCAATTTGGTTTACAACATTACATCGCGCGGCAATCCGGCATACCGCAACGATGAATCTTCCGATGGTATTTACGTGGATGGCGGCACCAGGATTCTTATCGAACAGAACGTCATTCATGATGTGGACTTTGGAATCGAGCTGGCTAGTGAGCACAAGGACCGCGCCACCAGCTACGTGACTGCCCGGAATAACCTTATCTATCACTGCCATACCGCGGGTGTTTCCATTGGAGGTTATGCGCCTGAACGGGGACGCACCGATCACTGCACAGTGGTCAACAACACGCTCTACGGAAACGATACGTCGGGAACAGGGTCCGGTGAGTTCCAGATGCAGTGGAACATGGCGGACAATATTTTTTCGAACAACATCGTCTATGCGGGGCCTCGCTGCCTCATCACGCTGAACAGATCGCAGGTTGAGAAAAGCCATCCACCCAACGCTGTCGATCATAACCTTTACTACTGTGCCTCCGGAGCGAACGCGAGCACCTGGAAAGAGGTTGATGCCACTGTGACCGGATTTGAAAAATATGTTGAGTTAACGGGGAATGACCGCCATTCCCGTTTTCTGGATCCGCATTTTGTCGACGCTGCCCAGGACTTCCATTTGCGTGCAGATTCTCCCGCGATCGCTGCCGGCACGACTGACGGAGTGCCGGTGGGAGAACTGGATCTTGAAGGCTCGCAGCGCGTCAAATCCGGAAACATAGACATCGGCTGCTACCAAAGAAAATAGGAGTAGTCCATGTTGAGATTCGACGTGAATCGCCGCGAGTTCGTGAAGATTGCCGCTGGAACCGGCGCCGCCTTGGCCATGCCGAATTTCGGACTTGCTGCAGTCTCTTCCAAAATGATCGGCATCCAGGTCGGAGCAGTTTCGTTTGTGGATGAAAGTACCGAGAAAGTCCTGGATGTGCTTCAGGAACGGGCCTGCGTGAATACGCTGTTTCTCGCGGTATTCACCTATGGTCGCGGTATCGCCGGAAGACAGATTCCGGGCCAGCCGCTGCCCGATCACGGCAAGCAGGAGTACGATCTCAATTTTCACGGCGGGAACTTCGCCACTCCTCATCCCCAGTACTACAAGAACACCGTGATCAAGGACACGCGCGCGCCCGACCACGGCGACCTGGATATCCTGGCTGAAGTGCTCCCGGCTGCCAAGAAGCGCGGCATGAAGGTCATCTGCTGGCTTGAGGATGTGTTTCGCACTGACTTGCGGAACATCGGGAAAGTCCAGGAACGGGACCTCTACGGGCGGAATGCCGAGACGCTATGCGTCAACAATCCCGACTACCGAAATTTCTTTACCGGCTTGGTCGAGGATTATGCGCGTTCCTATGACATCGACGGAATCATGTGGGGGTCGGAGCGGCAGGGTGCGCTTTCGGACAGTCTTGGGGCCACGCATGACACACCGCCGATCGATCCGGGTGAAGTGACCTGCTTCTGCGAGTTTTGTCAGGCCAAAGCTAAGCAGCGCGGCATCAATGTGGAGCGCGCCCGGCAGGGATTTCTTGAGCTGGAAAAATTCGTTCGCTCGGCGCGCAGCGGCAAGCGCCCCGTGGACGGCCACTACGTTCAATTCTGGCGGCTCCTGTTGCGGTATCCCGAACTGGCCGCCTGGGAAATGCTCTTCATTAACGGTCTTCGCGAAACGTACGCCGCAGTATACAAAACCGTAAAAGCAGCGAAACCGACAGTGCCGGTGGGCTGGCACATCTGGCACAACAATTCGTTCAATCCGATCTATCGCGCGGAACAGGACCTGCATGAGCTTTCGAATTATTCAGATTTTATAAAAGTCGTTATGTACAACAACTGCGGGGGCGAGCGAATGGCGCTGTACGCGGACAATATCGGCTCCACACTCTATGGAGATCTCTCGAAGCAAGGCCTGATCGATTTGAACTATTCGCTGATGGGATTCAAGGAGGGCAGGTACGATCAGATTCCTCACACAGGACTTTCGGCCGACTATGTCTACCGCGAAACGAAACGCGCGCTGGAGGGGGTTGCCGGCACGAACACTCGGATCTGGCCCGGCATTGATATCGATATTCCGACCGAGCCCAATAACAGCAAGTGTACCCCGCAAAGCGTAAAGGCAGCAGTTCTGGCGGCTCTCCGCGCCGGCGCGCCCGGTGTGCTTCTATCCCGGAAGTATTCCGAGATGCGGCTTGCCAACCTCAGCGGCGCGGGCGACGCGATTCGCGAGTTGAAATTATAGCCGACTGACGCCGGCGCGCCGCTGAAGCATCTCATCGCCGAGGATCTGGGGACCACAAAATTGCGAGTGCTGACACTCAGTTCATGGTGACCACGTCGTACACATCCAGGCTGGGAAGAACGAAGTCAAAGCGAGTACCGCGCACGGACACGTCCTTAAGCTCCATCGGTTGCCCGTCCGGCGAGAAAAGCTGAATCCGCTTGCTGTCGATCTGCTTGATCACTCCGTCCAAGTTGACGCTCACCCGAACATTCGTGAGCGGGGTGTGGTAATTGACGAAATGCAATATGACTTGCTCACTATCCGTCTTCTTAACCACGTTGGCCGCAACGTAATTGGTTCCGGGAATCGTGATCACCTGCTCGCCGGACAACTGGTTGATCCTGAGCATCAGTTCCCGGCGACCCTTCTCACTCTGCGCTTCGTCCAACATTGACGCTGGGGATTGCACGTCAGCAAGTTCCCGCAGTTCCCGGCTGCTTCCGATGGTGTAGATCTTCCCGCCGTTCTTCTTGTAGGTACGGATGGCTGTGATCTGGTCAGCATCTATCCATGGGATGTTGGGGATGACGATCGCCTTGTACCGCGAAAGCAATTCGGGCGTTAAGCGGTGCAGGAGGACGACATCGTACATCACATTGGCCTCAGCCAGCGCGTTGTAGAGACTGTCGCGTTTCAGCGTGACCTCGAAACTGGGAATATGTGGTGGGGACACGACAGCAACTTTGCTGACGCAAGTGACATCGGTGTAAAGGTCCTGGTGATCCGACAGGAACGTGAGATAGCGGCTGATTTCTCTCCAAGTTTGAACCGCGATGGGGTTGTCCTGCATAATCCAGCCGTGCAGCAGTTTGTCGTTCGCCTCGGCTATGGCGAAGTGGGACTGAAAGGCGGAAGCCTCGGCGATCGGCTTTCTCCAGCCGACCTTCATCCCATCGCGCACGTCGTGTGCGCCGGGATTCGGCACGCCTGGGTCGGCACCCTCATATTTGCTCTCGTATGACTTCACCCCGTAACCGGAGGCGTAATAGAACCTGGCCTGCGCAATATTGTGTACCCATTTGCCATCCCACACGCCGGCTTCGCTGGTACCTTCGGTCTTGGTAAGATCCGCAACTTCATCGACCAGGATGTTGCCTTTGCAGTTGCCGAAGATGGAGATGTTCTTATTTTTGCTTGCGGCGAGTTGACGGACTTCGTCCATGAAGTGGATGACGTCACCTGTCCCTCCGATGGACCAGTCGTAGTACAACTCATCAACACCGGCGTCGATTGAGATCGCAGCCCCCTTGAGCAACACGTTGCGGCGGTAGTCCTCATTTTGCAGATCGGCGGCGAACGTGGCATCCGGCGCACGCCAGACCAGGTTGCCGAACTCATCCCGGCTGATCCAACTTTGCTTTTCCGGGTGCATCAGCACGTCGCGAATCCCAAGACCGCCAACGGAGTTGAATGCTGTGACCCGGATATTGTTGGCGTGGCAGCGGTCAATGAGAGCCTTGACGCGCCGATATTCTTCGCTGGATGTATCCATCGGAATGTGGGTCGCGACCAGATTGATACGCGCTTCCTTAAACATCTCGAACATGCGGTCAAGATGTTCCCAATCGATTCCTGCACGGTAGAAATTCACCTTTCCACGGCGTGCCCATGCGGGGATGTCCTCGAGCGAACGCTTCTTTTCACTTCTGTAATTCAAAACGAAGTCGAAGTCGCGGATGGTGGCACTTCGTCCTCTGCCCAGAAGCTGATAGGTCTGGCCGATCAGCGTAGGTGCAGTCTGCCGGACGGATTCCAGGCCAACATCGATCACCTCGTAGCCACCGGCATTGGGGCTCTTGAAGAACTCGATCTCATTCAGGCCCGCTTGGAGGTGGGCGGGAGTTAGGGGGATAACGACTTTGCCTATGATGTCGTCTCCACTTGAAAAGGAGTACCAACCTTCCTTGCCAGGCTGGTTCTTTTCGGTGTCTCGGACCGGCCCGGCTGTCTCTCCCATCAACCCGGGGAGATCGTAACTGTGGCCGTTCACCGAGACATGACCCTCCCCTGGCTCAAGGCCACTGACGAGAACTACCAGGCCAGGCGAGGCCAACTGCTCTAGCGAGTCAACCTTGATGACGAAGCCTTTGACCCGGTCTTTACGGCCAGACAGTTCGTAGTCGTACGAAGGCGCCACGACATAAGCTTGATAGAAAGCTGTGGCCGGTTTAGCCGCCGGTTGAGCGTCACAAAGAGCGGTATGGTTCATGACTGCGAAAAATGTGGCCCCCAGCAGCATGCAAATAATTCTTCTTGTCACCATTTCATCCTCCACTAGCATCACTTGAGCGTCCTCGCCCTCCTGCTACCAGAGAATCTCGAGGGATGCGGGTTCTTTATATTCCGGCAGCGTGATCAGGCATTCGGGTACTAAAGCTTCTGCTTGAATGACCTGTCCGTTGAACCGGATGTGTTTGGGTGGACGTGCACTGGAAAATATGACTTGCCGTCGCGGTGAACTTGCTTTATCCAAAATGAGCGTCAGAGTGTTTGTGCCCTCATTCACCTCGCGCACGGGCACAGTTACCGAATTTAGCGAGAGGCCGCTGCGCTTGAACGGGATGTACTGGAGCGTACGATCTGAGCTGACGAAGCCGCTCAGGACGTGATCGCCTCGCAAATTGAATTCCTGGGTGTCCGCATGCAGCACCAGACCGGGTGCAGGTGAATCGACGGCAAAACGCCCTCTGCTGCGCGTCAACAACTGAAACTCGATCCCGTTCACAGTCCGGCGAACGGATGGCATCCGGCTGGACACATACACCACATGCGGTCTATTGGCACCATGCTCAGAGAGAGTCACCTTGACTTGGTTCTTACCGGCCTTCAGATTCGGAAGAATAATGACGCGGTCGGAAAAGGCATCGTGCGGCTGCCCGTTGATGGTTACCGATTCTATGCGGTATGCCGTATTCTCAATCCGAATACCCATGCCGGCGACAAAACTGGCGGTCGTGGTCCGAGGCAAGTTGGACAGGTCCAGCACCATCTCCAGCACATCACCTTGCCCTGTCCACGAGTAGTTCCAGCCGGCCATCGCGTGAAGCTTCTCGACAACTTCCATGGGTTCTGGGGTATAGATCGGATGAGTCGCGAATTTGGACCTCAACGCCTCGTACATTGCCGTGTTTGACGTATTCGCGATGCGAGCTGGCTTTGCAACCGCGCCGGCCTGCTGCTCGCCGCCGCCGTGACGCAACGGCATGGAGGAAATGCTGTAGTCGTGCCACATCTGGTTGTAGATATACCCGTGGCCGATGTCGCGAAACAGGTGATCGAACACAGCTTCTTGATAGGACGTAATCTGGGCGGTCGTATAGCTCCAAGTTGGATCGTAGAACCATTGGTAGTCCGGCGATGGCGTGTCGTCGAGGACCACGAAGTCTTTGTACTTTCCGGTGAACCACGTCATCACGCCGGAGCCAATGGGCGTGTCCTGCTCGAAGCCGTGCGTCATCATCAGCTGGAAGCGGCGCGCAATTTCCTCATAATCGCTGTTGACGATGGTGTCGCCAGGATTTATGAACAGATCCACCTTGCCAATATGGGCGCCATTGCTGGCCATGTTGGACTCGATCTCCTCAATCGAGCCATCTAACTCTTCCTTGTACTTCTCCGGGCCCATGCGCGACTCGATGCGGTGATACTTGCTGTGGCTTCCGATCTGACCTCCTAGGTCTTCCAACTGCTGTCCCAATTCGGCCAGGTCCTTCCATCCTGCTTTTGCGCCTGCACTCGACACGAAGCAATAGAGAGGCACGACTCCCGTCTCGCGCGCGGTGTCGAGCAGGAACTTGAATGTCTGTTTCTGGTAATCCAGGTTCTGCGTGTTGTCGGCGTCGAGGCGAACGATGACGGCCAGGTTGGCGTTCGAGAACTGCGGGGCCGGGAACGCACCGTACACATCGCCGTAGGCAGCCCACTGGAGCGCCCGGATCAGCACGTTCACGACTTCATTTGGAAAGAAGCCCTGCGGCGCCTCGTTGCGAAAAATCGAAGTCGCACCTGCAAACGTAGTTGCATCGCTGATCAAAACCAGACGGCTCGTTCCCGTATCGCGGTAAGAGAGGAATGGGAACGATTCGTGGGCGTTGGTGCTTGTGACGAGAACGTGCCCACCGGATGAGAACTGTTGGATTTCCAGACCTTTCGCAAGCGCCTGGCTCAAGTACTGCGAGGGCTCGAATGCACGCGTAATGTAATGATGATTGTCGCGGACCTGAATGCGAAAATCAGTGTCTCCCTTCACTCCGGAACTCGAGATGCCAAGCAACGACCATAGCGCGGCCGCGGCCTGAGCTTTACCATCTCTGGTGAATGCCCCGAGCGGCCCGTCGATTAATACGTTGCCGCCCTGCTTCAGGTAGCTCGCCAAAACCCGCGTCAGCTGGCTCACCGTATCCGGCTCCATGCTGGTGCATTCGGCGAACACGAGCACCCTGTAAAGCGACAGGTGTTCGCCAACAACAAGGTCCTCCAGGAAGAGCGTGTCGTAAGGGATGCCCGCCAGGTTTGCGACGCCGACCCATCCATGGGCGGACATCTGCGTCACATCCCATATTCGGTCGAAGCTGGCCCTGCTCATGATCACTGCAAGCCGGGGATTCTCGACTGTTTCTCCCAGTAACGACAGTGGCACAATCAGCAGTGCCAGAACTCCGGCCATCAAACGCGGCAGTCCAGGGTTCAGCCCGCGAAAGCTCTTCGTGCATGCCAGCATCGTCGACTCCTCCCACGATCGCAGTTTCCGGCTCAGCGTCTTGTTGTATCCATGCACATCCTCCACGAGCTTAGTGCGCAACGTCGTAAGCGGTGCTTGGAGGTTTGATGAGCGGGCGGTCCGACAGCAAACTCGTTGACATCAAACTCATTTTACGGATTCACGCCGGCCTGCTTTTCTGCAGTAAGTGGCTCGTACCAGAAGACTGCGCCCTTCGAAATCTCGGGTAACGTGAAGGTCATTCCGCCATCGGCCTGGACGGCTTTCAACTCCTGCACCTCGCCCAGGAAGGGCAGGAAGAAAGCCTTGCCTTTGGATGCTCCCGCAATCGTGACCCGCACTCCAGTCTGCGGAGTCTGAACCGGGTTTACTCCGCCACGTAAACCGGCGAAGTTCGCCAGGAAGACATGTGGCTTTCCGGCGACCTGGGCGATGTACGTGGCGACCTGGGGTGAGGCTGCAACGCTGATGGCAGGCTCAGTCTTCAGGCTCTTCAAGAAAACCTCTTGCGAATCGGGTGTCGCATGTTCGAAGTCCGTCCCCAATGTAGCGGTATAGGATTTTCCCGGACAATCTGGGAAACGGACCACGCTCGGCGTGGTGTCAAGTTGCGTAACATCTGCGCCCGTGATCACGAGGTTCTTCCCGGCTGCGACATAGTCTCGCAACCAGGTTCTTTCGCTTTCATTCAAGACGCGCACATCTGGGAGGATCAGGGTTGGGCCGTGAAAGGTCGCCAGCGTACGCGGAGTGACAACTTGGAACTCCAGGTGTTTTTGCATCAGCAAGATCAGGATTCCACGATACGAGCGAATGAAGTCCTTCGCATAGTAGTCCCGGGTCAAGGGAGAGAAGTACACTCCGATCGGATCTATTGGGCTGCGCGGTAGATAGAACGTCTTTTCGTGCGCCGTAATCCACGAAAAGATCTTTTTCCTTGTGGGCAGATCGTTCGATCCGGCCATGGAATGTCCGGGCGCGTCCCAGAAATTCGCGCCCGCCATAACCTGAGACATGGCGAGGTTCATCATCGCTTCCCGGCGGTCCACTTTCTTGTCGCCATCCCACGAGTAATTCAGGATCCAAGTGGCCTTGCCCTGTGCGAACGCCCGAAAGGAATGCATTCCCACCTGATAGGCAAACCAGTCAAACGGCGTACGGGAGGACGCCATGTGGTCGCCTTCACCAAACTCATACTCGTGAGCGATCGCGTCCACGATCGGATATAGGCTATACACATCGGCCCCGACCCGCACCGCCTCCTCCTCAATGCCCGGATAGATTTCCGGAATCGTCTTGATCGCGGGATTCACCGACTTGGCGTTCTTGTCGATCTCCTGCATGAAGTCCGTGATGGTTTGGATTCGGAAACCGGCCCACTTGCGAAAGTTCGCATCGGAAAAATCTCCCAGCTTGAGGTCATTCTTAGCGTCAAGTCCCGTCTGCTTCTTGAACGCTGCTACGGTGTATTCGTCGAAACTGGCCCAGGTGTCCTCCCAGCCGTCGAAATGGGTCATCCAGTACGGGATATCCACGTAGATGCCGTCAATTCCGGTGGCGGCGATCTGCCGCACTCGCTCCATGTAGGTTTTGCGCCACTCGGGAGCATACGGACTAACCCAGACGTCTTCGTCGCCTTTCCGGATCCAGAAAGCCGCGCCGCCGCCAAAAACGGCTGGCTCACCGGTAATCTTGCGCTGCAGCCAGTCGGGATGATCTTTGGCCAGGGTGTGCGCGGTCCTATCGGCGTTCGCGGTAATGCACTCAGTCCCGGCGATGTAGACGAACGCCCGGTTGCCGGCCGCATGCGCCTTCTCAGCCACGGCGCGAATTGCCTTCAGCTTGTCTTCGGGATTGAGAAAGCTTTCGTAGCGTCCCGGAATGTCGTTGTCTACTTCGATGCCAAAGACGTTGCTTTCAACTGCGTTGCGCACAATCTGGTCTGCGTTGTTGCTCTGCAGACCGTAGGCCCCAATACGCACGAAATGCGTCCAATTCTGTTCCCCAGAGTTGGGAGCCGCCATCAACACCAACGCGAACAGCACCAATAAGAAAATTGCGAGACAGCTTCTTCGTTTCATCGCGGCCCCCCGTTGCGTACTCTGGATAACTACGCGGCGAAAAGTACTACATCGCTTGCAACCTGCTTCAGCCAAGAGAACACTGCTGTTTGCCGGTTCTAAGATCGCGTCGGAGACACGCCCAAAGCGGTTCGGTTCGAAAGCCCGCGGCCAATGCGACAGCACTGCCGGCCTTCAGAAAGGATCGCCTGTGCATTGGCAACCTCCTCCGCCAGTCTTCGAACAGAATTCAGGGTGAAGGCCCGACCCCAGCCTTGGCTGGGATCGGAGCGTGATGTCAGGTTTGCGGTTAGAACTGGAACCGCGCCCCAAACTGCATTCTGCGGAAATTGTTGGTAGTGGATGTGACCTTGCCGAAAGTGCCATCTCCCGACCCAACATCCGGGAAGGCAAAGCGTTGATGATTGAAGGCATTGAACATTTCGGCGCGCACCTGGAGGATCTTGCCCTCGCGGATCTTGAACTCCTTGGAAAGCGAAGTATCGAGGTTGCCGATGCCGTCGCCTCGTAGATTGGAGAAGTGCCGGGGCGCATTGCCGGGAATGTTGTCGCCAGGATCGGCGAAACAGTCCTGATTCAGGTAAGAGAGGCTTCCTCCTGACGCGGCCGCCTGGCGGTAACTCAAGCCGGTCCGGAGTTGGGGGCAAACCACGTCTGGCCGCGGATTGCCGTCGGCCAGTCGATCCCCACGCTGTTGTACACAGCCAGCGGCTGCCCGGATTGCAGCGTGATAACGCTGGCGAGCGACCAGCCGCCAACAATGCCATCCAGCACGTGGTTCATACCGCCTCCAATCCAGCGGTCCCTTCCGACGGGGAGATCGAGAATGATGGCTGCAGTCAAACGGTGGGGAGCATCGTTGGCGCTGATCCCGTGCTCGGCCTTCAGATTGTCCAGCAACTGCGGATTATCGTACTGGAGGTTGCCAATCCAGGCGTTCCGTCCTGCAGCGGAATCATCCGTAGACTTGGAGAAGGTATAGTTTCCCTCGAAGCTGATGTAGTGGCTGGCACGCTTCTGGAATCGGATTTGTAGCGAGTGATACCAGGAGTTGGCATTCAGCGTGGGTAATCCCTCGAAGCCGCCATCATATTGCGGATAGGGCTCCAGCAGCAGGGATTGCGGAATCTCGGCATCGGTGTAGCGAGAGTCCGCCACGTCGGCCGGGTTGAACATCGGGCTTGGACAATACGAGGTCGGCGGGGCCGCGCTCGTGAAGCAGGATTGGAAGGGGTTGGGCACATTCGTGTCCAGATAATCCGTTACCCAGTTGGGGTCAAAGTTGGGGCCTGGCGGGTTTATGGCGGGATTGTTGGCTGCTTGTACGAGTTGCGTTCGAATCGACGAGGGCAGGAAGTTGCGGTTGCGGGTGGAAATGCCTCCGGCGCCGGCCCAAGGCAAGTGCGTACTGTGGTTGGCGGAATAATCTACACCCACCACGATCTGCCCCGGAAACATGTGCTGAACACCCAGGTTCCACTGGTAGATCTCGGCGTTGCGGGCTGTCCCGGTATCCAAGTCGCTGGAGTTGCTGAAGCCCCACTGCGCAAATTTGCCGTATCGTGGTTCCCTGCGGCGGCGCGAGGCCGCCAGGAAATGGGCTGTCACAGTTAGGCTGCAACGGAGAAGGTCCGAGACATGCGTATTGGGTTGCGAAATCGTCCTTGGTGAAATACATCTGGGCCGTCTTCGCGAATGCCGGGCCAGCATACTGGTAGTTGGTGGCCACGTTCATCCCATAGAAAACTCCAGCGCCGCCCCTCAGTATTGTGTTGGAGGCGAGTTGATAGGCAAAGCCGAAACGCGGAGCAAAATTGTTTCGATCCACTGGCGAGTTGCGGTGGCCGGAGGTGGGAAACACGGTCGTCCCGACGATGTTGCCAATCTGTCCAAACTGGGGAAACAAT
Organism: uncultured Acidobacteriaceae bacterium; assembly: GCA_963752985.1. Lineage (GTDB taxonomy): Bacteria > Acidobacteriota > Terriglobia > Terriglobales > Acidobacteriaceae > Acidiflorens. The sequence goes on along the minus strand of CAVWAN010000027.1, from coordinate 3,439 downwards.
CCGGAGCCATCCCGGTCTACGGGAATGCTGATTCCTGTGTCTCCAGTGAAGTTGCTGAACGAGAGCCGGTTGTAGCGCTCGTTGTAGGGAGTGCTCCATTCATAGCGCAAGCCGAGATTGACCGTCAGTTTGGGCGTGACCTTCCAGTCATCCTGCACGTAGAAAGCGGTCTCCTTCGACTTGTCCGCCACGGCTGGAACCAGATGCAGCGAAGCCCCATACGGCAATCCGGTCAAGATCGTGGCATACGGGTTTCCTTGATTGTCGCCCCCAAAGCCCGCATTGGGTGCGGAAGTGGTTACATCCCGTGAGAAATCGAAGATGCCGGTGGGATTGTCGGGTTGCCAAAAGTAGTTGAAGAAAACACGCTGCTCTCCGCCGAACTTCACCGAATGTGCGTCCTTTCACCCATTGCACGCCCGAGGAGTAGCTGAGCAGAGTGTGGGCGAAGTGAGTATCCACGCAGCACTGCGTGTAAATCGGGAGGTCATACCGCTTCATCGACCCCGATGGCCGGCATGCGCGTAAGTCCGTTTGCGGCCAGGACCGGCGACAGCCCGACATCGCTGAGGGTGGGGTAGTTGTTAGCTTGAACCGGGGGCATGCACTCGGTCTACGCTCAGGCGGCTGGTCCAGAGTTTGGTCGGCGTGATGGCCCAGCTGTACTCCACACCGCCGTTCTGGGCGTTGGTTGTGCCGATAAAGCCATCACCGCTGTTCGCCGTTGCCGAATGACGGTGGGCGCGGTGAATACGTCGTGATGACGGCTGTACCGCCCGCCGATCTTGTGGTTAGCCGTGATCTGATGATCTAGTTTCACGTCGAACTGCCACCCGGATCGGTGGTCACAATGACTTGACGGAAATTGGTCTCCGGATAGACTGCGCCGTCTATGTTGGCGTGCGGATAAAGATTCAGAATCGCCTGGCCGATGGGGTCGATCTTGTCCGCGGGAATCTTGTTGTATACCTTCACTCCGTTGACTACATCGGAGAATTGGTTTCGCGGACAAGGCGTGGGAGATCCTTGACTTCCAGCGCACGGGTCGTAGATGCCGGCGTTTGCGGTCAGCCCTCGGGATCTTGATCTGGAGGCAGAGGCAGGTTCGCCGGGCTCTGGGAGAAGTCACCGGTGCGTTCCAAGTCGGTGGGGACGATTCCTTGCAGGTTTACCGGATCCTGCTCGCGAACCTTCTCGAAATCGACAAAGAAGAATGTCTTGCTCTTCTTCAGAGGACCGCCGAGAGAGAAGCCATATTGATCGCGCACGTGGTCAGGCTTTTCGCCGGAGTTAAAGTAGTCGCGGGCATCAAACGTCGCCCGCTGCCCGTACCACCACCCGCTGCCGTGGAAGGCGTTCGAGCCCTGCTTCAAGACCATGTTCACGATGGTGCCGCCGTTGTTGCCGAACTCGGCGGAAAAGCCGTTGTTCTGGACCTTGAATTCCTGCACGATCTCGACCGAAGGCTGGTAGTAGACGTTGGAGTTGCCGCCCTCGCCCTGTTCCGGCGCACTTATGGGACTGCCATCGAGGGTAACTTGGGCCGTGGCGTTCCGCTGGCCATTGGAAACGAAATTGGTGCCGGCAGGATAATTGTCATTGATCCCGGAACCGGTGGTCTCCGTCACCCCACCCGACAGAAAAACCAGCCCGAACATGCCGCGGCTGTAGAGTGGAATGTCGCGCACGTACTCGTTGGTGACGTCCGTGCCGAGGGAGGAATTCTCCGTGTCCAGCAAGGGCGGAGCCGAAATGACCTCGACGGTAGTGATGACCCCCAGTGGGTGCAGTTCGAAATCAATCGTGGTCTGCTGGTCCACTTGCAGGATGACATTCTTTTTCTCCACCACGCGAAAACGCTCTGCTTCCGCCCTGATGGTATAGACCGCGGGGCGCAGGCCGGTCAAAAGGTACAGCCCATTGTCATTGCTGTGCGCCGTGAGAGAAATATTGGTGGCGTCGTTGGTGATCGTGACCGTTGCGTTCGGCACTACCGCCCCGGTCTGGTCCGTCACCACACCTCGAATCTGCGCCGTGTAGCTGGCCTGGCCAAAGACTGGAGCCTGGCTTGCGACTAGCGCACACAGAGCCAGGATGGCCGTCGAAAACGTCTTGATTTTCAGGATACGCATTGTGCACCTCCGTGTCGTAAACAACGGCTGAGCCGACTTCGTCCGGTAAAGACCTTGTTTTGAGAACACCAGGCGCCTGGGAAGCGCACTGATTCGTGAATATAGTATTTCGATTTGTTACGACTACTTTCTAGTATCCGCACGGTCAATTGTCAAGAGGTATTGGAGAAAACCTGGTAAAGGGTTTGAGGCCCCCCCCCAGGCGAGATTGCGCTGGAAGTATCAGTAATCTCAGCTCTTCTTCAAAACCGCCACTTCAAAACCAGTGCACTCCTCGTGGGTATCTTGCTGCTGAGGGAGAAGCGGGACCAAGGCGGTACCCACGGGTGCTTTTCGCGGCAGCGGGCACAGAATGCTTACGATCACGAGTGTTTTGTTTCGACTGCTATCGTTATCCGGCCCCGGCTCAACCGGGCACACAAGGAGTCCTAAGCGGCATGGTCCTTCCGGCTAGACCAGTGTCAATGCAAATCCGGCATCTTTGAGATTTCGGCAATCTGTCTTCGCGATCTTCTTGTCGGTGACGACGTGATGAATGGCATTCGGCGGAACAATCGTCGAAAGACTTCGCCGGCCAAACTTGCTCGAGTCACAAACAGCGATAACCCTTCGGGAAATCTCGACCATAACCTGATTTACTTTGGCTTCCTGCAGATTCGGCGTGCTCAATCCCAAGCGCGTATCAAAACCATCGACACCCAGGAACAAAATGTCGGCGCTGAGGTGATGCAGCGTTTGTTCGGCCAACGGGCCGACCAGGGAAAAGGAGTTCTTGCGGACCGTGCCTCCAGTGAGGATCACCTCGATCTCCGAGTTGGCGAGTTCCGCGGCGATGTTGATGGCGTTGGTGATGACTGTCAGCCTGCGGAAGTGACGCAAGGCCCGGGCGATCGCCATAGTCGTGGTCCCCGAATCGAACAGGATCGACTGGCCTTCTTCCACCCGCCGGACTGCGGCTTGGGCAATTCGCACTTTCTCCGCGCGGTGCAGCTTTTCCTTATCTTGCACTGAAAGGTCGCTCAAGGCTCCGATAGGACGGAGGCAGGGCCCCGCCATGAGTGCGATGCAGAAGGCCGTGGGCGTGCAGTACCTCAAGATCCTTGCGGATTGTGATCTGGGAGATCAGGAAATTTTCGGCTAGATCTTTCACCAACACGCGGCCATCGCGGTTCAGGGCATACAGAATGGCGCGTCGTCTTTCCTCGTTCAACAGACCCTCGGCTCTGGGCATTGTGGTGTCCCTCGTGGCGCAGACAGGATGCACCATAGCCGAATGGGCAGCAGTGATGCCAATCACCATTGCCCGG
>CAVWAN010000026.1:0-28838 GCA_963752985.1 uncultured Acidobacteriaceae bacterium | reverse complement strand
AAGAGGTATTGCAGCGGCACCGTGAACTGGCCGCACAGCACGGCCATCAGGCGGATCGCGTGGTAGCCCAGGCACGCGACCATACACAGATTCTTGCACCGCATTCGAACAAGACCGAACAGCAGGCCGTTACCTATGCCCGCAATCACGTCTTCGAGCGCTCTGCCGTGCAGGATGAGCGAAGCATCTTGCAGGCAGCGATCAGCCGTAGCATGGCGCAGGCAACCTCTGAACAAGTGCGACATGAATTTGCGCAACGAGTCCAGCGCGGAGAGTTTCTTGCCGTTGGCCCTGTTGAAGGACGTGCTGCGCCGCTCTATACCACTGCTGAGATGGTCCGCATGGAGCAGGAGATCATCGCTCGTGTGCAGAGCGGCAATCAGCGCACCTACAACGATCCGATGCTGGTTTCGCCTTCGCTGCGGATTGCAACAGAGGACCGTCATACAGAGTTGAGTCCGGCGCAGCGCGAAGTGGTTGATGACATTTTTGTGAGTCGCGAGAAAATCGTCGGCTTGGAGGGAATCGCTGGTACCGGCAAGACAACGACGTTGGCGGTGATCCGGGAAGGAGCGGAGGCCGAAGGCTACAAGGTCGAAGGTTTTGCTCCAACCTTACGCGCTGCCCAGAAGCTGGCCGAGGCGGGCATAGAGACCTCGACGCTGCAACGCCATCTTGTGCGGGGAGAGCAGCCGGACACAGGTGAGAAAAAGCTCTATGTGCTCGACGAGTCTTCGCTCGCCTCGACGCGCCAGATGCACGAGTTCATTGAACGGCTTCATGCGAGAGACCGGGTTTTGCTGGTCGGCGACACGCGGCAGCATGAGGCGGTCGAAGCGGGGCGTCCTTTCGCGCAGCTTCAGGAAGCCGGAATGCGGACGGCGAGACTTGAAGAGATTGTTCGACAGAAGGACCCGGAACTGAAGCAGGCTGTCGAGCAATTGGCGCGTGGGCAGGTTGGCGCGGCCATCGACAGTCTCGACCGGCAAGGCCGAGTGTGTGAAGTGAAAGGGTACGAGGAGCGCGTCACGGCGATTGCGCGCGAGTATGCCAAGTCGCCGGAAAGTACGCTGGTGGTGTCGCCGGACAATCTGTCACGCACAGAGATCAATCAGCGCATTCATGCGGAGTTGCAATCGCGCGGCATCGTGAGCAAGGAAGAGCATTTCGTCCAAACGCTGGTGCCGCGGCAGGAGATGACTGGCGCAGATCGATCTTGGGCGCAGCAGTACCAGATGAACGACATTCTGCGCTACTCGCGCAGTTCGCGGGAGACGGACATCGAGAAGGGCGAATACACACGCGTAACGGCATCGACGCGCAAAACAATCAGCTCACGGTGGCGCGCGTGGATGGAAGTGAAACGACCTATGACGCTCGCCGTCAGATGGGCGTTTCGGTTTACCGTGAGCAGGAGAAGGCATTCTCGGTTGGTGACCGTATCCAGTTCACCGCGCCCAATCATGAGTTGAAGATTGCGAACCGCGAACTGGGTACCGTGGAAAACATCGCGCCGGACGACACGGTGCGATTGAAGCTCGATAGCGGGCGCAGCATGGACTACGAACCTCGGCGTCATCCGCATCTCGACCACGGCTACGCCGTAACCAGCTATTCAAGCCAGGGACAAACAGCCGACCGCGTCCTTATCCATGTGGATACGGAGCTTGCGGCGAAAGACTTGCTCAATAGCCGCATGGCGTATGTCTCTGTTTCGCGTGGACAGTGGGATGCGCAGATTTTCACTAACGACCGCGAAAAGCTGCCGCAGGCTCTTGGCCACGACACCTCGCACCAGAGCACGCTTAAGCCGGAGCTTCCAATTGCTTCAATGGAGCATCAGGAGGCTGTCCGGTTACAGCAGCCAGAGCAGGATATTGGTTTGGGGATAGGTTTAAGCCTCTGATCTTGGCCGGCAGAATCGGCGATTCGTTTCACGCGGGAAGGCAATGATGGGAGCAGAGTCACTCGCTAAAACATCAGTCCAGAACACGAGCCAAGCGACACCTGCTCTGGAGCAGCACTACTCCATCGCCGAAGTCGCCAAGATGTGGGCACTGAGCGAGAAGACCGTCCGCCGCATGTTTGAAGACGAAGACGGCGTCCTCAATTGGGGCGCACCCGAAACGCGCCGCAAGCGCGGCTACCGAACACTTCGTATCCCGGAGAGCGTTCTGCACCGCGTTCACCGAAAGCGGGAGCTACGTGCTGGCTGAGAGCCGGGCGTTCCAGAAACCTGAAGTCGGCTTGCTGGAAGTTTAGGCTGCTGAAATTCTTCACACGGGAGAAGATGCTGGTTTGGTAACGCAAATTCACACCGCGTTTCAGTTCGCCGGACTGATCTCCGGCAGTAGTGGCCATGCCGATTGCACACTCTTCTCCAACTGGTCCTGGCGGGCACGGACCCAGGGCGAGTAATGTTTTTCTGTGACGCGCACACTGGCGTGGCCAAGCAGGATCGAGACCTGGTCAATGGGCACACCCGCCAGCAGCATTTCGACGGCGAAGGTGTCGCGGAACATATGGCAGTGGGCGCGCTTCGGGGAGCCATCGGGATTGCGCAGATCGGCGATCTTGAAGAGACGGCGGTAGCTGCGCTGCCAGTTGGCGACGAAGGTCTTAGGGTCTCCGTTGCCGCTCCAGAAGAAGTAGCGCGGGTTTGGTTTCAGACCATCGGGAACTCTCCGCAGCAACTCGGCGACCTCGGGCGGTAGTGGTACGTAGACGGGTGTGCCGGTCTTGGCCTGATAGAGCAGCAGCTTGTTTTCGATCAGGCGCGAGCGTTCCAGGGTCACGGCGTCACGAATGCGCAGGCCGCTCCAGTGCAGCAGTTCGGTCAACGCCCGGATGCGCACGCCGCGCTTTTCTGCATCGTAAGGCCGTTCTCCGTATTCATCGAGGCGGTAAGTCGCTTCGACGATTTTCGCATACTCCTTCGCCGTGAAGTAATCCGTGGGCACTTGCTTGGCGATCACCCGGCTCATGGCGGCCGTCGGGTTCTCCTTGACCCAGTTCATGCGGCTGCAGAACCAGAAGAACCCAACCACCCGTTCAAACTTTTTCCTTTTGGCGAGCGCCTTGTCCTGCCAAGTGGAGCGCCATTCGGTCAGGTTGCGCGCGTTCAGGTCGTGCAGGAAGGTGATTTCACGCTCCGCGCAGAAGCCGAGCAACTGCGACTCGAAGATATGCGAAAGCTTCTGGGTAGTGGCGACGGCCAAGCCGCGTGCTTTGGCATCGCCTATATAAGCGGCGACCGCCTCCTTGACTGTGGGGAGTGTCTTCGCGATCTTGACATCTTCTCCGCTCAACGCGGAGCGCTCGTACTTGCGGGCTAGGAGTTCGGCCTGTTCCCAGGACTTGGTCTTGGCGGAGATGCGGAAACGGCCAGACCGTCCGGGCAAAGTCCCGTCGATGTATTTGGGGCAGGCACACTTCTTGGAGGAAACGTTGGAGGCGTGCGGGCAACCGTGTTTATGGCGCGCAAAGACGAATAACATGCCAGAAATTGTACCAGAGTTTGGCTCAATTTTGGCTCAGTTCATAAATCGTGCAGTTTTACGAATATTAACTAATTTGTTTTGCTTGTCTTAATAATGGTGGAGGCGGCGGGAGTCGAACCCGCGTCCGAAAACGTTACTGGTCAAGAGACTACATGCTTATTCCGGTTCATGCCCTGGGCATTACCCCAGGACGTTCGCGCCAACCGCTCAGAACGGACAAGAAACGGTTGCCGCTAGCCTGAGATCTTAGCTTCCCGGCCCAGACGTAGCCGAGAAGAGCAGCCCGCTGTGTGACGTTCGCTCGCAGCCCACGGGCAAAGCTGCGGAGAACGGCGGCCTAACGAATTAGGCTGCGTATGCCATCTGTTGATTGGCAATTATCATTTTGCACGCGATCACGGGTGTGTGCACCCCGACATGCCTCTTGGCCGCAAGCATCTCCGTCGAATCCGTGACGCCCCCATTGGTGGGATCGGCCTTTAAAGAACTACTTCTATTGTGGGGAGGAAGTGGCGGAAAGTCAAATGCCAACGGAACCGGTCGCGGTTACCAGCTATCAGGAAAGGAGCTCTTGCGATCAGCTTAAAACCGTCTCTTCCGTTGCCGAGGATCTCCAGTTGGTTGAGGTGCGAGGATGCCCAAAATGCCCCGACCGGCATCCAAGGAAACGTAGAGGGTTTCCCGGCCAGCCGCTGACTGGCAAGGATTTGCGGCAGGGCAGCGAGTGGAAAGCGGTGCGGCGGGGTTATCATTCGCTGGGAAAAGACCTCATCCCCCGAGGTAACAAAAGATGATCAGGCTTGGCGTCCTCGTGTCCGCCATCGTGTTGCTGGCTCTGGGAGGTACTCTTATGAGCCTCAACGGTTGCGGCGGTACGAGTAGTACGACTCCACCACCACCGCCGGGAAAGATTCAGCACGTGGTGGTGATCTTCCAGGAGAACCGCACGCCCGACAACCTGTTTCAGGGATTGTGCGCTGCCAATGGCGGGGTTCCCGGCTGCGGGACCGGTCCAGGGCAGTACGACCTTGCCCAGAGCGGAAAAGACTCGAACAACAATACCATCCAGTTGAAGAAGGTCAATCTTGCCGTGGACTATGACCTGGACCACAGTCACACCGCATTCAACCGGATGTGCGACCTGAACGCGACCGGACAATGTCAGATGAACGGGGCAGACCTGATTACTGAAAGATGCGATCCGGGTGCGACGGACTGCCCAGCGCCGGACTTGCAGTTTGGCTATGTGGACCCGACCCAGGTGCAGCCCTACCTTCAGATGGCCGAGCAGTACACCTTTGCCGACCGCATGTTCCAGACTAACCAGGGGCCCAGCATGCCGGCGCATCAGTTCATTATTTCCGGAACCTCGGCTCCAACCGCGGGGAGCAATCTGTTTGCTTCCGAGAATCCGAACGTGTTCAGCCCGCCGCCCAATGCCGGGTGCGACGCGCCCGCGACATCCACGGTCAGGCTGATCGATCCGACCGGCAGCGAGACTTCCAACGCCATGATCTATCCGTGTTTTGAGCATCAAACGCTGACCGATCTGCTGGAGGCGAAATCCTTATCCTGGCGCTACTACGCGCCCGGGACTCTACCACCGCCTCCGATACACGGGAACCCGGCGATCTGGAACGGTCCGGAGGCAATCCAGCATATCTGCGGACCGAACGCGCTGCCGCCTAATGGCACCGCCTGCGTGGGTGCGGATTGGACCAACCATGTGATCCTCGATCAGACGCAGGTACTCACCGATATTTCCAGCAACCAACTGCCGGACGTGAGTTGGGTGATTCCGACTGGACAGGCGTCGGATCACGCCGGGTCGCTCAACACCACTCAGGGGCCATCGTGGGTGGCTTCGGTGGCGAACGCGATTGGCAACAGTCCCTACTGGGCGAACACAGCGATCTTTATTACGTGGGACGACTGGGGAGGCTGGTACGACCATGTTCCTCCGCCGCAAGTGCTGGTGAATTGCGCGCAGTGGGGATGTGGCTATGTCTATGGCTTCCGGGTGCCGCTGATTGTGGTGTCGCCGTATGTGAAAGCGAAATACGTTTCGCACACGCAACATGATTTCGGCAGCATCTTGAAGTTCATCGAGAGCACGTTCAGTCTGCCTTCGCTGGGCTACGCGGACTCGGTGGCGGATGACTTCTCCGATTGCTTCGACTTCAATCAGACTCCGTTGCCGTTTCAGACCATTCCGTCAGCTTTGGACGCGCAGTTCTTTTTGAGTGACAAGACACCACCGACGGACCCGGACGACGACTGAGGGTGGGGAGCCTCAGCGCCTAAAGGCGCTTTCATTTTGGGTCCTTGCGGCGCGACTGAAGCCGCGTCCTTTCAAAACAGAGACTAGAGCGGTTTCTGGGAATGTGGCTTTTGTTTTGGATGTGCATAGATACGCAGGCGGCTCGACCCCCCTGGAGGCGGTCTTTTGAAATCAAAGACTTAGGCAACCATTCCATCCAGGTCTTTGAGAAATAAGGACTTAGTCGTAAAGTATTTGGTAATCAATAAGTTAGGGGCAATTTCTGGCTGGGGTTGGGGGGCGAGCAGCGAAGGATACAGCAACGGCGAAGCCGCTCTAGTTCATGTTATCGCTTGGGTTGTCAACTGGGAGGCTTCCCGGCACTTACGTGCCGGGCTTTCCTGTTTCGCCGCTTTGCGGCTAGAGCGATGGATAAAGAAAGGGCGCGGAAATTGTCCGCGCCCTTCGTATTCAAGTACTGCCCCGATAGATTCTAGTTCACAACCAGCATGACAGTCGGCGACTGCGAGGCTGCTGCGCCCGTTTCGGACGCAGTCACGGTGACAGTGTACCCGGGGGCAGCAATGGGTACTGTTGTTGGGGTCAGGGCTATGGAGCCGGTTCCTGTTTTGGTCGTATCAGCGACAGACGTTGCGGTGATGGTCACGTTGCTCGGGAGGCCGGCAGCTATCGTCGGAGGCGTGTAGGTGGCGTGGGTAGCGTCGGTAGCAGCGATGGTGCCGCCGTTGGCCGTGCTGACCGCCCACGTGACGCCCTTGTTGCCGGAGTCATTGTTAAGCGTCGCGGTAAAGGTAGCCGTTTCGTTCGTCCAGCCCACGTTCTGGGGATAAATATTTGCCGAACTGCCGGTGACGCTTGCGATTGAGATCGGTGGCGCCGAACTGCTGCCGCAAGCGATGAGGAATCCAGCGAGGACCAGCATCAGGCACATACCGGTAACGGTAGCGCCCCTCGACATTTTGCGTCCCGCGAAGCCAACCATAACCACGCCGGCAAGAGGCAAAGTCAGTGGCAGCCAGGGGACACGGTTGTCCGACCGATGGCGGAATTCGGTTCCCGCTCCGCTGTTCGGGCCGGCGGTCGTGACGCTCACGGTGACCGTCGTAGGTGAGGCGGCTCCAGCAGGGATGGTTATAGGTCCAGGCTGGGACGCGCCGCCATTGACACTGTAGGAGCAAGTGCTGCTTGTCAAGGTCGAGTCGGTCGGTGAGAAAGAACAGTCAATACCCAACGCACCCACGAAGTTCGCTCCCGAGGTAGCTGTCGCGGTGAAGGTGTACATGAGAGTCGTCTGTCCCGCCAGCACTGTGTGGGTGGGGCCGCCAGTGCTGACAAAGCTGAAGGTGGCCGGATTGACAGTCTGAGTCAAGATCGCAGAGGTGCTGCCCGAATTGCTTGGGTCTCCACCATAGACGGCGGTGATCGAATGCGTGCCCGCAGTGAGCGAGGAGGTGGACAGAGCAAACCCCGTTGCGCCGCCACTAAGTGTGCCGGAGCCCAGAGCTGTGGTGCCATCATAGATGGTCACCGTACCCGTGAGCGCGGTTGAGCCCGTGGTCGTTACGGTGGCAGTGAAGGTCACCGGGGAACCGTAGTCCTGCGGGTTCTGGCTGGAAGTGACGGTAGTGTCAGTGCTGGCCGTATCAGCTGCCACCCAGGCGGCAGCAAGGTGGCTGGCGTTGACAGAGCCGAGGCCGGCGGCGAGATTGTAATTAGTTGTGGCATCAAAGTTGAAGGCGCTGAAGCCCACGAAGGCCGAGCCTGAGCTAGGACATTGGAGCGCAGCGGGCCACGGGTCCGAGGGAACTCCCGAGTCGGGAGTACCTGGCAAACACCATGCGCCATCTGAATACGCGTCCGTGTTGGGCGGGGTGACAGGATTAAAGGCTCCGTTGGTGGAATTTGCTGCCGCCAAAGTGTAAAGCATCGGATTAATGTTGCCGAGACCCGGAGTCGTCTGGATGCCGCTTGCCACTACGTCCTGGTTCAGCAGAGCCACGATGCCGGCAAAGATGGGCGAAGAAATCGACGTTCCACCCCAACTGTAGCCGTAATTGGTCATGTTGTTGATGATTCCTTGCGCGCCGCCCGGAGCGCATGCGCTCGTGGTAACGGTACCGCCGAGCTCGTCCTCCGCGGTGCAGATGATATAGCCGGGCCAGTAAATGGAAGCCAGCAGCGAGACATCGGGCGAGAGGCGGGTTGGGGTGGTCGTTTGCCCGGCACCGCTGGGATTTACGGCGCTCAAGTTGAGGCCTGCCTGATACGAGGGCTGGGGAATTCCGCTCTGGCAGACGCCGTTTAAGTCAACAGCAACGCAATTGCTGACGCCGCCCCCGCCTGCTGCGAGGCCGACATAATTTTCCTGCGCTGTCTGCCATGAATCCAGCCCTGAGTTATTCACGCAGGTTGAGTAGGAGGCATTGTTTGTGCAAAAGATGCTCCATTCCTGCGCATCATTCCAAACCTCCTCAGGGATGTATTTCAGGGCGGAGCCACCATCCGTCCCGTTCGTCGTGCCCCAATACGTGGCTGTGTATTCGTTCCAGGGGATCAGCGTGCCGCCAACGCCTGTGATCGATGGACTGCTGGCGGGGTAGGCGACGGCGTATCCGTATACGGCTGTGCTATCTCCGTAGTCGCACTCGGCGGCGCCAGTGTCGCCGCTCGAATTCATGAACGTGATGCCTTCAGAATTTCCCATTTGAAACTCTGCCTCGTCGAAAGTGAAGAGGCCCGAATACGCCTCGGCGAGTTCGCACGGAAACGTGTAGCTCATCGTCATTACCGGTGCCACATTTTTGTCGATGGTGTAGTACATGGAGTCATAGATGCCGTTGCCGGTCGGGTCGGGGGCGTTGACATAAATGATCTGCGCCTTGCGAGCAGTTGCGCCTGACCACTGAATGTCAATGTCCGCCTCCGGCAGATCGTCTCCGATCGAGTCGGGCGCGCCCGGATCGGTATCGCCCGTTATCACCACATACTTAAAGTTACTGGTGTTGCAGGCCGTAATAACGTTGGTGGCATTGGTGGTGCAGTTGATGGGGGACAGGCCGAAACCGGACCGGAAAAACGCTAGATCGTCGAGGTAGACATCGGTTTGGCCGATGACTGCCAGTTTCTGTCCTGTGCCGTCAATGCCGGCTGCATAAAGAGTTGCAAGGTCGTACATGGTGGTGATGTCGCCGGGGGCGATGTAGTGCAAGTTCCCGCCCGTAACCGGGAATGTGTAGTCGGGCTGGGCCCGGTGGGCTTGCGATTTGGGGCGGAAATTGTCCAGGCCCCGGAAGCCGCTGACGATACCGGATAACGCCGCCGGAATCGCGGGCCGGGTGGTATTGGCGAAGTGTGTCTCGTCGTTCACCTTGAAGCTGTGGATTTCGGTTTGGAATGCCCTTTCCACCTGCGCGGCGGTTCCGCTGAAGACGATCCAGTTGCGGCCACGCGCGATTTCAGTGACAGTGAATCCCTGCGTCCCGAGCCAGGCGCTGATCTTCTTGACATCGTTTGAGCTGAGGCCGAAGCGGTCGGCATACTGCTCGGGCGTAAGCCACTTGTGATAGGAGGCGGAGTGCGGATTCTGCTGGTCGGCCAGAAGCTTGTTCATCGCCCTTTGCTGAGCAGCCGAAGGCACGGTGAGCACCGTTATGTGGTTCATCTTCATGGAAGGCTCGACCGCACCCTGGTCGAATTCGGAACGCGCTTGCAGGGGCACCCCGGCTGGCAGTCTTACCGTCTGACCAGCGAGGGAACCCGTGATGCGGTCGGGCGCGGCGGCGAAGCCGAACGTCGAAAGAATCACGATGCAGAGGATGAGTGTCAAAAAGTTGGTTGTCGAAGACTTGGGCAGGGACAGCAAGGTCGAACGCGAACGTTGCATGATTACTCCGTAGTAGAGCAGGGATTGTCGGGGACTCGGGAGCATTATCCACGCTTCTCCCTGTCTGAGCAAGCTATTCGACGCGGGGTTGTATGAAAGGGAACTATTAGTTGGCGCTTGTGACAAAGAATTGACATTTACTTCGCTGCCTGCAGTTAGCGGACGGGAGTGTCCGCCCTACACGGGTTTTCTCGAGTCGAGGACTGCCGGGCTTCGCCCGGCTGGACGGGCGAGGCGCCCGTCCCCACACGGACTGCCTCTACACTAGCTTCTAGACTTCGGCTAATTCTTCTTCCAGCAATTGTTTGTTATAGAGGTCGGTGTAGTAGCCGTTCTGGGCTATTAACTGGTCGTGGGTGCCTTGTTCCACTATGCGTCCCTGGTGGAGAACGGCTATGGAGTCGGCGTTGCGGACGGTGGAGACGCGGTGGGAGATGAAGATAGTAGTGCGTCCTTGCATGATTTCGCGGAGGTGGTTCAGGATTTTGTCTTCGGTGTGAGTGTCTACGCTGGAGAGAGCGTCGTCGAGAATCAGGATTTTGGGGCTGCGGAGAAGGGCGCGGGCTATGGCGGTGCGCTGCTTCTGGCCTCCGGAAAGAGTGATGCCGCGCTCGCCTACCGTCGTGTTGTAGCCTTCGGGGAAACTTTCTATGTCGTGCGCTATGTTGGCGGCTTCGGCGGCGGCTTTTATTTCCTCTAATGTGGCTTCTCCACCTTCTTGGGCTATGCCGTAAGCAATGTTTTCGCGGATGGTGTCGCTGAAGAGGAAAGTTTCCTGGGGAACGAATCCTATGTGGCGGCGGAGAGCGTCGAGAGGGAACTGGCGGATGGGGATGCCGTCGATCAGAACGGCTCCGGGGTCAGCGTCGTAGATGCGGGGGATCAGGTTGACTAGCGTTGTTTTGCCGGAGCCGGTGGGGCCTACTATGGCGAGGCTGGAGCCGGCGGGGATGCGCAGGTTGATTTCTTTTAGAACGGGCGTGCCGTTGTAGGCGAAGTTTAAGTTGCGGAATTCGATTTCACCTTGGATGGGGGCGGCGGGGTGGACGGGCGGGGCGCCCGTCTCTCCATTATTGATATTAATAACTTCATCGGCTATTTCGGGCTGCTGGGTCAGGATTTCGTCTATGCGGGCCATGGAGGCGGTTCCGCGCTGGAAGATGTTGATGACCCATCCCAGGGCGATTACCGGCCACATCAGTTGCGCCATGTAGGTGTTGAAGGCTACGAAATCGCCTACGTTCATGCGGCCTTGCAGCACTTGGCGTCCGCCTAGCCAGAGGACGATCACTACGGCTATGCCTAGCATCAGCTCCAGCGTTGGCCACAGCATACCCATCAGGCGAACCAGGCCCAGGCTGCGGCGGATGTACTCCTGGTTGGCGGATTCGAAGGCGGCTATCTCGGATTGCTCCTGGACGTAGGCGCGGATGACTCGGGCACCGGAGAAATTCTCCTGGGCGCGGGCGGAGATGTCGGAGAACATGGCCTGAATGCGCTCGAAGCGCTCGTGAATCTGGCGGCCAAAATACTGGATCACTATGCTGGCGATGGGGAGGGGAAGGAAGGCGTACAGGGTCAGCTTGGGGCTGATCTTGAACATGTAACTCACGGCCAGTGCGGTGAAGACGATCGTGTTCGCGGAATACATGATGGCTGGACCTAGCAGCATCCGGACGGCGTTGAGGTCGTTGGTGGCGCGGGCCATGATGTCGCCGGTGCGGTTGCGCTGGTAGTAGGAGTAGGAGAGGCTTTCGAGGTGGGAGAAGAGATCGTTGCGCAGATCGAACTCGATGTCGCGGGAAACGCCTATGACGATCCAGCGCGTGAGGAACTGGAAGATGCCCTTGGCTGCAAAGACGGCGATTATGGCGAGAGCATACTTCAGCAATTTTTCGGTGGTGACTCCGGAGTGGAGATCGTTGGTGGCGCGGCGCAGAATCTGCGGAAACTGAACTGCGATGCCGTTAGTGAGCAGTACGCATAGAGCTCCCCAGGTGAGTCCTCGACGGTAGCGCTTCAGATAGGGAACGAGGGGGCGTAGTTTCTTCGGCACCATGATTTCTTGATGAGATTGTAGCAGCGGCCGGTGCGGAATTTCGGAGCGCGGGCGCTAAGGCAACGCAGGTGGCAGTGAGCAGCAGGGCGGTCCAGACGGACAAGATGCCGGCGGCGACCATTAGTCCCGAGTAGAGCAGGTCGGCGCGTTCCATTCGGTTCCTCCAGTTTGCAAAAAGCCGGGCGAGGACGGAGGTTGGAGGTTCCGTTCCTCACCCGGGAGGGAGAGAGAGCTAGAGGTACAGAGCTAATCTGCGGGCGGCGGCGACATGTGGTTTTTCATGTGTTCTTGCATGCGCGCTTCCTTGTTGGCCTCGATCTGAGCCAGTTTGGCTTTCTGATCGGGGGTCAGAATCTGCATGATTTCGGACTTCGTGCGGGCATGCGCAACTTGGAGTTCAATCATCACTTGCGCATTTTGCGTTGCCAGGGCGCGGGCTTTGGCTTCGTCGAAGGGGCCGCTCGACTCCAGAGCATTCATGGCCTGGTGATTCTGGTGCATCTGCTGCATCAGTGGTTGCAGAGCCGGCTTCTCTTTTTCGAAGATCGCTTTGACCTGGCTGTGTTGGTCGGCGGTCAAATCGAGCTGTCTGAGCATGCGGTGGAAGTCGCCGCCGGGGCCACCGAAACCGTGCCTGCCTTGAGCAATCGCGGCGGCCACAATCAGCAGAACGGCGGCGCCGATGGTGAGAATGCGTGTACGAGTTGATTTCATTGGAACTCCTTATTTTACGTCCTATTGATCTCGTAGGGTTCGGGAGGCAGCCCGAACGTCTATGCTGATAAGAACACCGTTGCGCAAAAGATGAGGTAAAGAGTCGGTCAAGCGCGGTAAAGTTTTGTAAAGCAATCGGGTGATCTGGTGATCGGGTCATCGGGTGATCGAAGTCACAAATCTTTACCACAAAGAGACGAGCGAAGTGTGATGATTAAAAGAATGGATCACGTACTGGTGGTGGATGACGACGTGGAATTGTGCGGTCTGGTGCAGGAGTACCTGACGGCCGAAGGGTTCAGCCTGAAGGCTGTCCATGACGGCGAACAGGGGCTGCAACAGGCGCTGACCAACGAATATGCCCTGGTGGTGCTGGACGTGATGCTGCCGGGGATCAATGGCTTCGAGGTGCTGCGTCGGATTCGCAGCGTGTCGAAGATTCCAGTGCTTCTGCTGACGGCCCGCGGCGAGGATGTGGACCGCATCGTGGGACTGGAAATCGGAGCGGACGATTATCTTCCGAAGCCGTTTAACCCGCGGGAGTTGGTGGCGCGAATCCGAGCGATCCTGCGGCGCACCAAGCCCGCCAGCGCGGCGGACGTGGCGCCGGAGGTGCTGACGGTGGGCGACGTGGAACTGGATCCGGCTACGCGCAGTGTGTCGCGAGCGGGGCAGCCGGTGGATCTGACTTCGGTGGAATTCAATCTGCTGGAAGTTCTGCTGCGCGAGGCGGGACGAGTGGTGACGCGGGAGCGACTGGTGAATGCCGTGCTCAGCCGGAAGTTCATGCCGTTCGATCGCAGTATTGATATGCACGTCAGCAAGGTGCGGAAGAAGCTGGGCGACTCGGACGAGAATGGCGACCACATCAAAACCATTCGCGGCGTAGGGTATATGTTTGCGCGGCCGGCGAAGGTGAAGAAATAACACGGCGGTTACGGCAGGAGAAGAAAGCTTGAACCACAGAGGACACAGAGGTACACAGGGGCAAACCTGGCAGCCTCTGGTGATGCTCCAGCACTGAAAAAGCAGCGCCTAAAGGCGCATTCATAACACGACATTTGCGGTATGCCTGAAGGCATACCCTGATACAAGGCATTTAGGAGCGAATGAAAAGCCTCTTCCTGAAAATCTTCTTATCACTGTGGGCGGCGCTGGCGCTGGCCATGGTGCTGGCGATTCTGGTTACGATTGCACTGCGTCCGCCCCGGCATGCGATGGAGAGTCAGGCTCCGCAAATCCTGGCTGAAGTCGTGAATGCGTATCAGACCGGTGGAGAGCATGGCGCCCACGGATATCTGGAAGAACTTTGGCACACCCAGCACGTACGGGCATTCGCCTTTGATCCGACGGGCCATGAACTCAGTGGACGCCGTGTGCCGCCCTGGATCGAGGATGTGCGGCAGGGCGGTTCACTGCGCGGCGGTGGGCCACGCCACCAGGGATGGATGGACAGTCTGATGCCGGACCGCATGGTACGGCAGGCGCTTACGCTGGATGGAAAACGGTACACGCTGGTGTTGGAGTTGCCGCCGGGGCCGCGAGCATTTTTCGGCCCCCATGACATGCCGTTACTGGGAATCGCGGTAATTTTGTCGGGACTGGTTTGCTATCTGCTGGCTTGGTCGATCACCAGTCCGGTGACGCGTTTGCGGAAGGCGGCGCAGAGTCTGGCGGCGGGAGACTTGAGCGCGCGCACGGGCGCTCCGGTGGGCGGCGGGCGCGATGACCTGACGGAGTTGATGCGCGATTTTGATCGCATGGCAGAACGGATCGAAGGGCTGGTGGATTCGCAATCGCGATTGCTGAAAGATGTTTCGCACGAACTGCGTTCTCCGCTGGCCCGGCTGAGTGTGGCGCTGGGGCTGGCGCGGCAGCGGGTGGCGTCCGAAGTCGGGCCGGAAGTCTCGCCGGAACTGGAAAGCTCGCTGAGCAGGATCGAATTGGAAGCCGACCGGCTGAATCAACTGATCCAGCGGCTGCTGACCATTTCGCGGCTGGAGTCGGGGACAGACGGTCTGCGAAAGACCCGGTTGCCGCTGCGGGAACTGGTGGAGCAAGTGGCGCACGACGCCGAGTATGAAACCCCCGGACGGCGATGCCAAGTTACGGCGGAGGCTACGGCCGACCCTGCGGATCAGTTTCTGGTGGAGGCCGATCCCGACTTGCTGCGGAGCGCGGTGGAGAATGTGGTGAGGAACGCGACGCGGTATACTGCTGAAGGCACGACGGTGGAAGTGCGGCTGGAACGGCGGCGCGCGGCGAATGGCGAAGCAGAAATTGTTGTTCGCGTGGTGGATTCCGGTCCCGGCGTTCCGGACGAAGCGCTGCAAAAGATATTGGAGCCGTTTTACCGGTTGGACGATGCCCGCAACTTGCAAACCGGGGGCGCGGGGTTGGGCTTGTCGATTGCGGACCGGGCCATCAGGCTGCACGGCGGGCAACTCCGTGCATCCAACCGAAAAGAAGGTGGGTTAGAGATTGAAATCCGGATTCCGGCGGTTTCGCCTGCTCAGGGGTTTGCTCTTCCCGCTCGTTCCTGATAAACAAATCAATGATCATCGGGCCATCGGGTCATCGGGCCATCTAAGGTCAAATGCGCTTGACCTTCAATCACCCGATTACCCTATACAATTTCTGGGAGAATAGATGTCGAAGAAAATAGGCGGAGTGGTTGCGCTGTTGGGCCTGTGCGCCCTGAGTTTGTTTCTGTTGAATTGCGGAAGTTCCTCTTCCCGGCCCGCGGGAGCGTTGTATGTGGTGACCCAGGGCAGCAATGGGGTAGGGAACAACGTGAGTACCTACGCCATCAATTTGGGCAGTGGGAGCTTGTCGCTGGTCAACTCGAATGCCAGCACGTGCCCGACGGCGGCGACGCAGAACAATCCCGAACCGTGCGGACTTCCCCTAGACATTTTGCTCGACCCGATGGGTACGACGGCGTTCGTGCTGAATCAGGGTGCGCCTGCATGTCCCACTTGTGGGCCCGGTGACAATAATCCTATTTTGCCTTCGATTTACCCGTATACGGTGGGCTCGGATGGGAGCCTGTCAGCGCCCGGAACGGCGGTAAACTGGACCAACTACCCCGACTCTGCGGTGGCCATGACGCGGGATGCCGGGGGGCAGTTCCTCTTTGTGATCGATTACGGATCTTATCCTTCGCCGGCGACTTGTCCGGCGGTTGGTACGGCCGCTATGAACACCGATCAGGCCGCTTCTTTTGTGGGCTGTCCGTCCGTCTCGGTATTTGCGATGCCGAAGCCACCCTCAACCGCTTTGACCTTCGTGAGCCAAAGCTCGACCTACCAAAGTTCGTTCTTCTTAAGCAAGACTCCGAGCGCGCTTTCGGCAATTACGTTCACGCCACCTGGCGGAGCGGCCCAGGAACTTCTCTTTGTAACGAACAACTATGACCTTTGCGCAGTGGCGTGCACTCCCCAGACGGCTGCGCCCAATGACAACACGGTGAGCGTATATAACGTGAGTTCGGCGGGCGTGCTGAGCGAGCAGATTCTTTCGCCTTATACGGTGGCCGCGGTTAATCCGATCTCGGTACAGGCGGTCTACACGAACCCTGCTAATGAGAATGCCGGCGGCTTGTTTGTGTACGTGGGCAATGAAGACGCTAATGGCGGACATTTGTATCCATTCCAGGTGTGCACAGTCGTCGACAATGGGAACTGCACGCAGCAGCAAGTGCAGCAAGGCCTGATGTCTCCATTGACCACGTGTCCGGAATTATCTTGCCAGATACCGCCGACCTCGGCGGGGCAGAGCCCGGTGGCCATGGTGGTAGATCCGACCAACAGTTTTCTCTACGTGGTCGCCCAGGGAACCAGCCAGGTTTTTGGATTTCGAATTGATGCGGGGGCGGGAAAGTTGACGGCGCTAAGCCCGGCGAACTTCCCGACCGGGGCGGGATCACAGCCGGGGGCTCTGGCGCTGCACCCGACCGTAAACAACACCGGGCAGTTTCTCTACGTGTCGAACACCCGATCGAGCAACATCATGGGCTTTGCGCTGAGTACGACGAGCGGATCGATGAGCAGTCCGGTCACGGTCAACACCCTGTCGGGGCCGAGCGGGATGGCGGCGAGATAACCCATCGGGTCATCGAAAATCCGCCGGGAATCTGGTTTTTCGATCACCTGATGACCCGATGGTCAGATCACCCGATTTTTTCAGGTGGGCATGCGGAGGATTAGATAGCCGCCGATGAAGCCGAAGACCAGGTCTGGGGACCAGGCGGCTACCGCGGGCGGGAGTTGACTCAAATTGCCCATCGCTTCGAACAAGCCTGAGATCGTCCAATAGACAACGCCGATGCCGATGGCGGTGGCAACCCCTGCCAGCGCCGAGCGCTTGCCGGCGGAAAGCGCGAAGGGGATGGCGAGGATGGCCATCACCAGCGTGATCAGCGGATAGGCAATCTTCTTTTGCAGTTGGACCCTCAGGCGGACGACGTCAAAGCCGCTCTGCTCGAGATCGTGGATGTAGTTTCGCAGTTCGTCGTAGCTCATTTCCGACGATTGTTTAATCTCCTTCTTGAAGTAGGCGGGCGCTTCCGCCAATTCGGGATAGGTGGCGGCATCGAACTTGCGGTAGTTTTCGATGGCGGCTCCGCTCAGGCTGCGCTCCCATCCCTGCTCGTAAACCCACCGGCCCATGGAGTTTGACCAGTGCGCGCGATCGGCGGTGATGCGGTGCGTGATCTGGAAAGTATGGGGATCGAACTGGAACACGGAGACGCCGCCGAAGACATCGCGGTCGGGATCGAAGAATTGATAGTAGTAAATGTCAGAGTGCTGGCCGAAGATCCATTTGCGGTCGGGACGAAGGTAGGTTTGCGCGGGCTTGCCTTTGATGCGGTTGCGGAGCGCGTCCTGACGCTTGTTGGTATAGGGGAGATAGAGTTGGTCGGAGAGAAAGAGCACGCCGGCGACGAGGGTGGCGGCGATCAGGACCGGAACAATGACGCGGTAAAGACTGATGCCGGTGGCCTTGATGGCGGTGATTTCGTTGGAGCGCTGCAGCAGTCCGAAGGTCACCAGCACCGCCAGCAGCATGCTGAGCGGGATGGTGTTATAGAGAAAATAGGGCACCACATTCAGTAAATATTCGCCCACGGTGAGCGGCGAGACCTGGTTCCGCAGGATGTCGCTGAGCAATTCGAAAAGGGTGAACACCAACAGCAGCATCAGGAAAGCGGCAACGATCATCGCCAGATAGAGGGTAAAGTCGCGCAGCACATAGTCGTCGATGATGGTGGGGAAACGGAGATTGAACCAACGCCTGCGCCGGGGCTCGCGGGGCGTGATGCCTCTGGGGAGGGCGGGGCGGGACGACTCACCGTTCTGGGGCCAAGCAGGCACCGGATGGCTGGACGTAAAAGCTGCGAACCTCAACGCCTTGAACCAGAAAGCGGTAAACCAGGAGCGGAGCGCCGTCAGTTCGATGGGGCGGCGTTCCGATTGCCAGAGGAGAAAAGCTCCACCAACCAGAAATGCGAGGTCGGCGAGCCAAACTCCGGCGGCGGGAGAGAGGCGTCCCTGGCGCGCGAAAGAGACTCCGATCAGAGAAATCGAATAGTAAAGAAAGACCAGCAGAATGGTGAGGACAAATCCACTGGACTTGCCACCCTTCTTCGATGAGAGGCCGAGGGGAATGCCGACCAGGGCGAGGACGATGCAGGCGGTGGGCAGCGCGAGGCGGCGATGGTATTCGATCAGGTGCCAGCGGCGGGTTACGGGGTCGGCGGTTGGCGCGCTGCGCAGGAGATCGGCAAAGTTGATTTCGCCCAGTGATGTGGGTTCGTGCTCCTGACTGTTTTGGGTGGCCGGAATCCGAATGGGGATGTCAGTAGTCTGGAAGGTGGAGATCTGGTACTGGTCCGGATTCTTGGGATCGTTTTCGTGAGTGGAACCGCTGGTGAGATGCAAGTCCAAAGTATCGGGCCCCTGGCTGACGAGCAGACCTTCGCGGGCCAGGCTGATGCGCGGGGCGGCGGGATCAGTCAAATCGGCGAGGAACACCCCCTTCCAGAGGGCTCCGCCGGACATGGCTTTGACGTCCTGTACGTAGAGGATGATCTTGGGGAATCCCTCGTAAAATACGCGCGGCTGAACTTCGAAAGAAGCTTGAGAGGACTTGAGCTTGTCCTGGAGTTGTCCGAGGGCGGCGAGCGAGCGGGGCGCGAGATAGACGCTATTACCGAGCGCGAGTAGCCAGGCCACGACCACGAAGATTGAGATCACACGCAGGAAGGTCCAGACGCCCAGTCCGCTGGCGCGCATGGCGGTGACTTCACTATCGGCGGCCAGGCGGCTGAGTCCGATGAGAATGCCGACGAGCACGCCCATGGGGATGGTGTAGGTGAGCGCGACGGGGACGGTGAAGAAGAAGATTTCTGCTACGCTGGGCAGGGGCGCGCTGTTCCGGACTACCAGTTCGAGGATGCGGCCGAGGTCGCGGGTGAAGAGAACGAAAGTGAAAACCGCCGCGCCGATGAGGGCGTGGGAGACGACTTCTCCCAGGATGTAGCGGGTGAGGATGCGCATCCGCAAGGGTGGTTCACTCAAGGCGAGTCTAACATGAGATGGGGAGGGCTGATCATCGGGCGATCGGATCATCGGGTGATCGGGTCATAGAAAACCTAAACCCGCCCCTTCAAAACAGGGCCAAAGGCTGAGTTTCTTGGGGCCTGTGATGGCGTCTCATAATTTTGATGACAGGGATTTATGTTCTCCCAGCGTACAAACTGGCGGCTTAGTCCGAACTCGCTCACGCGGGCAATCGAAGAAGCGCGGGCTTCGGGACGGGAGATTCTGGACCTCACAGTCTCGAATCCGACGGAAGCCGGCATCCTGCCCGACTCTGAGATTGTGCTTGCCGCACTGGCGAATCCGGATGCGATGCATTACGATCCTCAGCCCCGGGGCCTGCTTGGGGCGCGACAGGCGGTGTGCTGCTACTATCGCGAGGCGCACGAGGTTTTCGATCTCGATCCCGAGCGCCTGATTCTGACCACCAGCACCAGCGAAGCCTATTCGTATGTATTCCGTCTGCTGTGCAATGCCGGGGACGAGATTCTTGTACCCAAACCGAGCTATCCGCTATTCGAGTTTCTTGCTGATCTTGGCGACGTTAAGCTGGTTCCGTATCCGCTGCTCTACGATCACGGCTGGCAGATCGATTTCGATTCGCTTTACAAGGCAGCTACGCCGCAGTCGCGAGCCGTGATTCTGGTCCATCCCAACAACCCGACCGGCTCTTACGTTTCGGCTTCGGAGACGGCGGCGCTCAATGCTTTCTGCCGTGACTACGACCTGGCGCTGATCGTGGACGAAGTGTTTCTCGACTATGCACACGACGGTTCGCTGCGCGACAGTTTCGTGGCCAACGATAACGCGCTCACGTTCACTCTTAGCGGAGTGTCAAAGATTTCCGCGCTCCCGCAGATGAAATTTGCCTGGGTGGTGACCAGCGGTCCGAAAGAAGCGGCAACCGAGGCGGGGGCGCGTCTGGAAATCATCGCCGATACATTTCTGTCGCTGAACACCCCGGTGCAGCTTGCCGCGCCGGTGTTGCTCGATCAGCGCAAGCAGATACAACCCATTGTTCTTGATCGCTTGCGGGTGAATCTTGCGGAACTGGATGGACAACTTACGGGCTGTCCTGCGTGCGCTCGGCTGCTGGTCGAGGGCGGATGGTACGTCGTGCTGCGAGTGCCCGCGCTGGGAACGGACGAAGATCTGGCCGTCGATCTCCTGCGGAAGATGGGGGTCATCGTGCATCCGGGGCACTTCTACGACTTCGCGGGGGAAGGGCATCTGGTGCTGAGCCTGATTACCGAACCCGCGGCGTTTCGCGAAGGCGTTGCGCGGCTGCTGCAATGCGTTGGCGCCTAGAGCTCATTCTCCGGGCTCTTTAAGAACGAGTCATTTACTTGCCCGCTTGACTGCGATCCCCATAAGCTCGAAGCGCGCGCCGCGGATCAAACTTGCGACCCCGAGAAAAGCCCGAGCAGGGAACTGATCGTGGAAGTAGGTTCGATAGACGCCATTGAAGGTGTCATACAGGGTGAAGTCGGTGCAGAACACCTGCACCGAGACCAAATCATCCATGGCCATGCCCTCGCTTTCGATGACTTGCTTGAGGGCGTCCATGGCAAGCCTGGCTTCCTGTTCTGGGCTGGCCGGTGGTTTGCCGGTCGTGGGAACGAAGCCGACGGTGCCGGCGACGTAAAGGGTGTTTCCGACCAGCACGGCATCGCTGAAGGGGAAGGCGCCGCGCGCGGCCGAGGGATGCACAATCACGTGTTTGCGGTCAGGCTCGGCGGCGAACGACGACATTGAAAGTAACAAGAGAAAAACGAGCCCGAAGATACGCTGTTTCATGGGAGCCTCGGTGGGCGGGTTGGTAGTGCGGGAGCAGGTTATCAGTTTGTCGGCCGGAGTGACAAATACAGAGCCTGCAAAACAATTGTGAGGCGAATCGTCACAAGCCCGATGAGGTCGTTGACGATGGCAGGCATTTGCTCACGACCGGGGCAATGCGTGCAATGCGGATTCGCAACAATTAACGCATTTGCCGTCACTGCGCCTGCACGACCACATTATAGGAGTGCTGTAAATGGCCCGATGCGAACAGGAATGTAAGCGTGTAGGTCCCGAGAGCCAAGTCTGGAGCCGCACTCCACGTCATCGTATAAATGCCAGGTCCTGTGACCTGTGAAGGGGGTGGGCCAAACGTAAGTCCTTCTGGGATGCCGGTAACGGTCAACGCAATGCGCCCGTTGAAGCCATTCTCAGGGTTGATAGAGAAGATGTTAATGGTATTACTGCCCGGCTGGATGGTCAGGGAACTGGGAAGCGAGTTGACCGTGAAATCGCCGCTGGGAGAGGCGCTACCACCCCCGCAGCTGAGAATAGCGGCAACTAGAATGCCGATCGCAAGCAATTTTGCAGAACGGTGCATGAGGAGCCTCCTACTCCCTGTTACGAACCCAAGAACGGCAGCTGGGTTGCCCCGCACATAGCTCATTACTTCAACCCCAAGGTGTTGAACGAAACCAGGTTTTGTCTGGTCCGCTCTCTGTCGTAGCGGACTGCCCTAGTCCCCTGACCGAGTCTAATCCATACTGCCGTCGCTTACGGCTCCGAAATGAGCTTGCCGGAAGGGTGGGTGGCGAAAATAGCGCTCTCACCAACTGAGGAATGGCTGCGTGCGGCTCAGGGGCAGTGTCGTTATCGCCGGGCCTAAGCTTATACTTGGACCGTCTGTCGGAAAGGATACATCTTATGAATCGCAAGAGCCTTTTACTCACAGTGATCTTGACTCTGGCCTCGTTGGCGTGGGCGCAGACGCAGAGCGCACCGCCACCGGCGCCTCCCGCCAAGGGCGGTCCCGGCCAGATGGGTATGGAGCAGCACAAGATGATGGAGATGCACAAACAGGACATGGAGGCCATGAAGGCCGACCTGGACAAGATGAAGGCATCTTTGGAGCAACTGAAAGGCAACGTGGCGAAGATCGGCGACTCCGCGGAGAAGGCGCGCTGGCAAGCCAACGTTGACTTGTGGACGGTGATGGTTGGCCACATGGAACAGATGGTGAAACACATGGACGCCATGGGCCCCGAAGGCATGGCGCATCACGGCATGATGCACCACGGCGGTATGGAGGCCCCCCCTCCGCCCACCGAAGCGAAACCGCAGTAAGCTTGCGCTGATGCAGCGGCGGCCCTCAGCGGCTAAAGTCGCGGTTGAGGTTGCGATCCTTACGGCGCGGCTGAAGCCGCGCCCTTTCAAAACTTCAAGAACCCACATATTTCCGGCCTGCTAGGAGCATTCATGTCGATCACCCGTCGTGGATTTCTGGAGTCCGCCGTAGCCGCATCGCTGGCCACCGGCTTAGGAGCACAGGCTCAGAACAAGGATGAAAGCTCGCGCCCCGGCAAGCGGCCAATCATCGTCTGCGCCAAGAATGGCTTTAATTACCTCGATGACGCTTTTGCTTTTCTGAAAAACGGCGGCGACACGCTGGACGCTGCGCTCCGCGTGGTCAAGGGCCCGGAAAATGATCCGAACGACGATAGCGTCGGGCTGGGCGGCCTTCCCAACGAAGACGGCGTGGTCGAACTCGATGCCTGCTGCATGCATGGGCCCACGCGGCGCGCCGGATCGGTGGGCGGCGTGCGCAACATCAAGAATGTTTCGTTGGTCGCGAAAGCCGTCATGGAGCACACCGGGCACGTCATGCTGGTTGGCGAAGGGGCGGAACGATTCGCCGTCGCTGTGGGGTTTCCGCGGGAAAATCTGCTCACCGAACGGTCGCGCAAGATTTGGCTGCTGTGGAAAGAGACTCACTCGACCGACGACTGGTGGGGGCCGGGAATGTCGGACCCGCAATGGAAACCACCGTCGTTACCGTCAACGGGGCCAACTACCGCACCGCAAGGTGAACTTTGGGAACAGCGTGTCCGACGCCTGGAAGAGCAGGCCGCCAAGATAGGAATCGAACCGGAATTCCGCATGGCTGCGATCCGGCGCGTTCTGTCTCCGCCGACGGGGACCATTCACTGCTCCGCGCTGAACGACAAAGGGGAAATCTCGGGCTGCACCACCACCAGCGGCCTTGCCTTCAAACTCCCCGGACGTTGCGGCGATTCTCCGATCATCGGCGCTGGATGCTACACCGATCAGGATGTAGGCTCGGCGGGCGCTACCGGCAGCGGGGAAGAGAACATCAAGGTCGCGGGAGCGCATACGATTGTCGAGAACATGCGGCGCGGCATGTCGCCGATCGAAGCGGGCATGGACGCGCTCAAGCGCATTGCCCGCAACTACAACAACGACATGAGCAAGCTGCAGTTCCTGGACATGAGCTACTACATCCTGCGCAAGGACGGCGCCTACGCCGGAGTGTGTCTGTGGAGCGGCGCTTCGGGGAAACCTCGCAGGTTCGCGGTGCATGACGGCAGCAAGCGCTTCGAGGTCATGGTTCCGTTATTCAAGGGCGAATCCCATGAATTCCCGCCGTTTCCGGTCACGCTGCCCGAGGAATTACGGAAGGATTCCGTCTACATGAAATAGAAATGGCAGAGCCTGCGGTCGGTGGCATAAGTTGAGAAGCGCGGTGTGCACCATACTTCTCCCGCCTGGAGCGCGTTGATGCCGTGTCTGTCGCCTGATCGTAACCGAACTGTGCGCCATTCCTGCCGCTGCCGTCGGTTCGCCGCAGCCGGGGTCTTTCTCTGCTGCTTGTTGTGGACGACGCTGAGCATTTGCCAAATGCAGGGCCGTATCCTTTGCAATCGCGGGGACGGAAATTTTGATACGGAGTTTCGCACTGGGATCAAGGTGCACGTGGGAGCGGCGCGGAACGGGGAATTAGCGACGCGGGCCTGTGCGGCAAAGCTCAGCTGGGAACAACAAGAGCTGGTTATCGCAACTGGCGTTGCGCAGCTTGATCTCGATGTATTCGGTGTGGACCTGGGGGATGGTGTCCCAGTGGCTGCTTTTCAGATCAAGAAGTCCGACGCCGAATGCTGCATGGTGTATGAGATCTATTCCCTGGAAAAACCGCCGCACTTACTGCGTACCATCACGGGAGGAGATTTCTTCAGCGCGTCGGATATCGATCTCGATGGCAGGGTCGAAATCTGGACTCATGATGCGGCTGCGTTGAATGGCTTTGAGAATCTGGCTCTGAGCGAACTGGACTCCGCCCCTAGCATCGTCTTTCGATTTGCTCACGGTCAATTACTGGATGCAAGCGCCGAGTTCCAGCCTTACTTCGATGATGAAATCGCAACGATACGGGCGGGGATTCGCGCTCAGGATCTGGAAGACTTCAGAGGCAGCGACGGCAAATTGACCGCAACACAGTCAATCTCCGCAGAGTGGTTGCACCACTTGCGGATGGTGAAGGTCAAAGTTTTGGAGCTTGTGTGGGCTTATCTCTACAGCGGACGCGAGCAGGATGCGTGGCGTTCCCTCGGCGAAATGTGGCCTCCTGCGGATATTGACCGGATTCGTGCCGCGCTAGTGAATGCGCGGGCGCGCGGGATTCACGGCCAAGCCGACGGTACGTCGTTGGGCGCTCCTCGGGGCAAGAAAAAACATGCGCACATTCTTGATGCGGTAAGCAGGCCGGGACCGAACGCCAAATTAGAGGTCACCCCTCCCACGGCGATCCTGCTTCTGCGCCCTCCCGCAGCGGGGATTCGGCAGCAGGGCGTGGCGAAGCCGGAGTTGCTGTTGGATCTGGTCATTGATGGATCAGGAAAAGTGAGATCGGCCGAGCCGGCAGGCAACGTGAAAGACGTCGATTCAGACCTGATCAACGCAGCACTGGCCTGGAAGTTTATCCCGGCGTTCAAAGACAATCGACCTGTGGCTAGCCGACTGCGTCTGGCGGTGTCTCCAAGACAATAATCGTTGGGTGAGACTACATGCGTTTCCTATAAGGCTAAGAGCGGCGGAAGAATGCCTTCCGCGCGACAGGCTTACCTCAGCGGCTAAAGCCGGAACACTTTGTGGCTCCTGACGGCACGGCTGAAGAGGCTGCGGAAAAAGTGAATTTTGCTGTCTCAGCCCCTAAAAGGGCGTCTGATTTCGAAGGACTTACGGTATCGCTAAAGCGATACCCTGATACGAAGCCGGACTTTTTCCGCGAGCTGTGAAGCCGTGCCCTTCCCGTTCTTGCCTTTCCCATGCACCAAGTCTTCTTCCCACCGGGTGTACAATGAATTTGTCAGGGTCGAAGCTTCACGGGCTTTCTGTTCCGCGTTCGAGGCTCGAAAATGAACGTTCACGTCAGCTACAAGGTCCACAAAACTCCCGACATCGAAAAAGAAATCAGCCACCAGATTGAGAAGATCCAGAAGCGGCTTCAGGTCTTCCGGCCTGAACTGCTGCATTTGAAGGCCATTCTCGATCAGAATTCGCCGCGCGAGGGAACCGTCGTCTCCTTGAATCTGCGCTTGCCTTCAGGCCAACTGACGGCCCAGGAGAAGGCTCCGAGCGCCACCGCGGCTATCAAGGCTGCCTTCGACGAACTAATCCAGCAAATCGGCCGGCATAAGGAACTGCTGCGGTCGAGCCACAAATGGCGGCGCTGGCGCGGAGGGCCGCAGGAATCTCCGGAGCCCGGCGTGCCTTTTGAGCAGACGATGGCAGCGGTTATGCCGCCTACTATCTCCGCCGACGACATCGGTTCCTATGTGAACGCAAACCTTGGCCGCCTGGAACGTTTCGTGGATCGCGAACTCCACTTCCGCCGCGCCGACGAGGAGATTTTGGAGGACGGGCTTTCTACCCCAGAGGTGGTGGACGAGGTCATCGCGCGAGCTCTCGGCGATCATGACCGGCCGGAAAAACTTTCGCTCGAACCGTGGCTTTACCACCTTGCCCTGCAAGCCATGAACGAGATGACGGCACGCCTGCATGAATTGGAGGCTCCCGTCGCTCTGGAAGCCAGCCGGCGCCGGCAAAATGTCGAAGCTTCCGACGAAGCCGGATTGCAATTCCATCAGCCGGATGAGGGGTGGACGCGCGAGAGCGCTATCCCCGACCGGCGCGTGTCTACTCCGGAACAGGCCGCCTACTCCGACGAAATGGTTGCCTTGGTGCAAGCCGCTCTGCGCGGCGCGGACCGCACCGACCGTGAAGCTTTCCTGCTTTACGGCATCGAAGGCTTTTCCCTCAACGAAATTGCCGCCATCACCGGGCGGCATGTGGAGGCCGTGCGCGAGTCGGTGCAGCGGGCACGCGACTGCGTTCGCAGCGCACCTTCCGTTGCCAATGAATTCCACCAGGAACTCTTAGTCAAAACTCGAACCTAGCATCTCAGTACTTAAGGAGCATCGAGATGATGACAAGGAACGAAATCCGTGAATTGGCAGCTTTTCAAGTGGACGACAGCAAAGGGGCGTGTGCCCTGAGTTTTTACTTCCAGCCCGATCCGCCGCAGGATCGTTCGCATCGCCGCGAGGCCATCGTGGCCAAAGATGTGGTGAAGCAGGCCCTGAAAAGCGCTGCGGCGAGCGGCAAGAATGGATGGCTGCATGCCGACCTGGATCGCGTGCTCGAGGTGGCTACGAACCTGCACGGCAACTCTCGGGGACGGGCAGTGTTCGCCTGCTCCGCGCAGAATTTCTGGCGAGAGTTTGAACTGCCGCCACAGCTTGGCGGGACGCAGATCTATCTCCAGTCCCGTTTTCAGTTGAAACCGCTGGCGGCTTTGCTGGGAGCGCAACCGGCGCTGTGCGTGGCCATGGTCGACCGGCAACGCGCCCGGATTTTTGATCTTCGCCTGGACGATTTGCGGGAACGCGGGGCCATTGTCCACATGCTCTCGCGCAACGCTGCCAGCTACGGATACAACGGCTACGAAGGCGGACATGCGGAACGCCGCGTGTCGGAGGAAGCGCTGCAGCATTTCAAATCGGTTTCCGAACGCTTGCGGACGGACTTCGAGAAAGGTATCTGGGATCGGCTGATTGTCGGTTGCCAAGATGCCAACTGGCCGGAGTTTGAGGCCCACCTGCATCCTTATGTGAAGCAGCGGCTGATTGGGCGATTCTCAGCCGATGTTGCCAGCGTCGGGAATGAAGCGATTCGCGATCACGCTGCGGCCGTGCTGAACCGGTGGATCACGGCGCGCGCCTCTACGAAGGCGAGCGAAGCCGTGGATTTTGCTAAGTCGAATGGGCGCGGGGTCACCGGTCTGCGCCGCGTGCTGCGAGCGCTGGAAACCGGGGAAGTGCAGAGCATCTTTCTCGCCGAAAACTATTCTGCTCGAGCGGTCGAGTGTACGCACTGCGGCCACCTCGACGCGCACGTGGTCCCGTTGTGTGTGGCTTGCGGAAGCACCACGCGGGAACTCGCCGACGTTTCGGACGCCATCATTCCCATCGCCATCCGCCGCGACATCGAGCTGTTCTACCTCAAGGAGCACAGCGATCTGGATAGTGCCGGGAACATCGCGGCGTTGCTACGTTTCCGGTCGGATCAGACGACGGGGCAGGTCGCGATAGCATCGTAGGGGCAAGTCAGAAGGCAAAAGTAAGATTGAAGCAGTAGAACATCTAAAATTCGAGCGAACTAGGTGAAATAACGGAGCTTTAACTTCTTCAATCTGACTTTTTACTTCTGACTTCTTTTTTTGCGACAATTGGAGTGCATGATCCACAAGATCCTTCCTGTCGGCCCGCTGCAGTGTAACTGCTCGATCATCGGCGATGAGACCACGCACGAAGCCATGGTCATCGATCCTGGCGACGACATTGAAGACGTTCTTGCCATCGTCCGCCAGCACAAGCTGGACGTGAAGCAGATCGTCATCACCCACGCTCACATCGATCACGTGGGCGGAGCCATGAAGCTGCGCGCGGCTACGGGCGCGCCCATCCTGCTGAATCAGAATGACTACGCGCTGCTGAAGATGCTGGACGTGCAGGCTACATGGGTGGGTATGGCTGCGCCGGGTGAAGTGGCCATCGAGGCGAGCATCGCGGATGGCGAATCGCTGCAGACGGGCAGCCTGACGGCGAACGTTCTGCACACTCCGGGGCATACCGAGGGCAGCGTCTGCCTCTACTTCCCGGCGGAAAAAATGCTGATCGCGGGCGACACGCTGTTTGCCCGCAGCATTGGACGCACCGATCTTCCTGGAGGATCTTTCGACAAAATTATGCGCTCGCTGCACGAGCGCGTGCTCACCCTGCCTGACGATACGGTCGTGATTCCGGGGCACGGCCCGCGAACGACCATCGGAGAGGAAAGGGAAGAGAATCCGTTCCTAAAAGCGAGGTCTTAGGTCTCAGGTGTCAGGTCTTAGGAAAAACAAAATCGTCCGGACGTTATTGTTGAGCGGCCGCACCGGTGGTCGGGAAGTGGTTCCTAAGACCAAACACCTAAGACCTGAGACCTTTATTTCTGGGTTGGCGCCTGGTTCTGCGGAACCGTCGGCGGGGTGGACGGCGCTGGGGTCAGCGGCTGCGACTTGGTCTGCGAGGGTTTCACTCCGGAGAGCACGGAGGTGGGACCTGTTTTGCGCGCGGCAAAGATCGAAAGGGTGATCGAGGTGCACATGAAAATGATCGCGGACCAGGTCGTTGCGCGGGAAAGGACCGAAGCCGCGCCGCGGGGGCCAAATGCTGTCTGGCTGCCCTGACCGCCAAAAGCCGCGGCCAGGTCGCCGCTCTTCCCGCTCTGCAGCAACACTACCGCAATCAGAAAGAAACAGACGATAACGTGAACCACTACGATCAAAATGGTCATTGCAAACAAACTCCGTCGGGGCCGCGGCCCGTTTCAAATTCCGGTGGAATCAAGATGATGGTGCGGAAGGGGGGATTTGAACCCCCACGCCTTTCGGCGCCACCCCCTCAAG
>CAVWAN010000025.1:0-364705 GCA_963752985.1 uncultured Acidobacteriaceae bacterium | reverse complement strand
CGCCAGGAGCGCGGCGGTGGCATGCGCATCGGCAAAGCCGCTGGCGCTGGAATCGACGGGAACCAGTTCAAAACTTACTCGCTGGGCAATGGTCATCATCACCTGCTGGAGTTTTGCTTTGGGTCCCACGCTCACCAGCCAGACCTTACTGCCAGTGGCCTTGGATGCCAGGTTGGCCGCTTCATACAGAGCATGAGCTGCCCAGGGATCGAGTACGGCGGGCAGCATCATTTCGTTTTTCAGTGCGGGTCCGGTCGGAGTCTGGATCGGCTCCAAAGTTTGCAACGGGTCGGGAACAATGCTGCCGCAGACTACAATGTGATATCCGTTTGTCATTCGTATCCTGTCAAACAAACTGCAGATCCCTCGCTTCGCTCGGGATGACAATTCATAAAGTGAGAACCCGAATCCGGCAGTCAGTTCAGCGCCGAGTGCAGTCCTCCCGCACCCGCTTTGAATTCGATATTCCCCTGCGCACCATCACCATCGGCCGCGCAATTCCACAAGCACGCGCCACAGTAAACACACTTCTCGCGATCAAAGGCAGGCACTGCGTCTTCGCCGCGCGTGATCGCCTGTCCTGAGCACATTTCCACGCACAACTTGGTTTCACAGGCGCGGCAGAGTTCCGGACGACGAAAGCTCACATGATTCGCATACCCCGGCGCTGCCTGCACCCCTCCGCCCATGAGCAGAGCGTCCTGGTGTGAGATGAGCAGCTTGCCATCCATAGGAATCTGCGGCCAACCCCAGCGGTCCATGATCCGATCGTGCAGGGAAGTGCCCTTGGCGGCGCATTCCTCCTGCATCTGTTTCAGTTCCGCCGGCGAAATCCGCGATCCGTAAGCTTCCTCAAGCGAAGGCAGATGTCGGGTTGCTGGACGCGAAGCTGGCGTCACACGCCCGCCAGTCAGGCCCGTGACGGCCATGCCGATCATTCCCGTGACGACGCCTTGCTGGAATCCATTGCGCGAGTCGGCCGCAATCTTCGACTCGCGATCAACCCAGCTCTCGCGACGCCGGTGCACATACGTAGCTTCCAGGTTCTCGCGAGTAAACGCCCGTTTTTGTTCCGCCAATTCGATGACCGCTTCCGCCAGCTGCACGCCAGTGGTCCAAGCCTCATCCACTCCAGACCCGGCCAGCACGTTGGTGCTGCCCGATCCTTCGCCGATGCGGGCATAGCCGTTGCCTGCAAGAAATGGCTCGCCGTGCCGGCCCGATTCCTGCAGCGACTTCGCTCCCCAGGACTTCAGCGTTCCACCCTCGAGACATCGCCACAGATAAGGATGAAGCATAAAGTGCTGCAGGTAGCGATAGGCCGTGCGCAATGGACTGCGGAACCATGAAGGAACAAAGATGCCAACCGAAGCCAGCCGATTGGGATGAACATAGAGAAACCCGAAAATTTCCGGCTCTGGGAATCCGATGGTGTGCAACACAGTGCCGGGCTCCAGTCCGCTATCTTCGCGGAGTTCGACCACCATCTTCATACCAAGCGCCCATTCGCGCGATCCATGACCTGGCGGCATTCCAAGCTGTGCGTCGATTTTGCGGCCAACCGCTCCTACCGGCCCGTCGCCCACCACCGTCAAAGCGGCGCGCAGGTCCATGCCCGGCGTGAACCCTGTCTCGGGATGCCCTTGAAGATCGGTCCCCTGATCGGCAAGCCGCACGCCGGCAACGGCGTCGCCTTCAATCAGCGGCTCGGCAACCGGCATTCCCGGCCAGATCTGCACCACGCCCGATGCTGCGACCTGATCGCTGACCCACTGGTTGAACTGGCCAAGCGACAGCACAAGGCCGTCGTGTTTCCGCATGAATGGAGGAGTGTAGGGCAGCTCGAAAGCCTCGTGTTTCAGCCCGAATAGGAAGCCAAATGAGCGCAGCACGCGGTCCGCAACCTTGAAAGAAAATGATCGTCGACTCGCGCCCGTAGGGTCGAGCAGATAGACCAACTTCTCCGTCTTCACGGCCGCCGCCATCGGAATCTCGGTAAGATCCACGCCGGGGAAACTGCCGCGTATCCCACGCGCTCGTGTAACCGCGCCCGAAACTCCAAAGCCCAGCCCGTCGCCGCGCTCGTAGCAGATGACCTGCAAAGGCAACCCGGCAGACGCTGCACTCTCCAACCGCACCGAGCCGTCCGAATTGAGCAAGCTGCGGCTCAACGTCGTCAGGAAGCCGCCCATCGCAGGACCAAAGCCCACGCAGGCGATGTCGACCGTCATCTGCGGGCGGTCGATTGCGGGTTGTTCTTTGGAAGAAGCGCTCATGAGCCGGTCGTGAATCTCCATCTCTGCCCACAGTGTCTAGGCAGACTGCTGAGAACCGGGGCTTCGTATCAGGGCATCGCTTTAGCGATGCCGTAAGTCACTCGGAAGCAAACGCCCCTTTAGGGGCTGGACTTCGAGATCCGAGTTGTTCCGACACCCAGCCCCTGCGAAGACTTGCGGTATCGCTAAAGCGATACCCTGATACGAACCACAGTCGAAAAACGGACGCTCATGCGGGGTAGTCCAGTGCCTCCGGAATCATGAGCTTCGAAATCGCCTCGGCAGCCCGGTCCTTCGCTAGCCGGCAACCCGTGAGGCAAGTAGAGAGCTTCGTTTGCAACGAAAGGAACTGATCAGCTCCGTTGCACTTCGCACAAGGCCCGGCCTTCCCAGGATGCGAGCCATCGCTTCCGATGACATCCAGGCCATAGGAACCAATCCCCGGAATAATGCCTTCAAGAGAATCCAGCTCGTCCTCCTGGTAGCAACCCCGGTATCCCGCCTCGTCCCATGCCGGGTGACGGTTGTATCCGAACACCAGCTCCGCGCAGATGCGGGCAACTTCTCCACTGGCCCGCGCCGATTGCACGTGGCACAGATCCGTCATAAAATTCACCAGCCCAGCGAGGCCCTCGGCAACCGCGGGATCGCTCGGTCCACGCCGCTCCAGTTCGAGCGCATCGAGAATCTGGCAGCGCGCCGCCAGCAACCAGCAGAGCGCATCGGCTAGCGGGAACGTCACACCCTGACGCGCGCTCTGGTACAGACGGCCGCCGTCAGCATCTTTGCTGCGCTGCAAACGGTCGAGCGTCCATAGCCACATTCCCATCGCCGTTGCCAGCGTGCATGCGCCGGTTCCGGGACGCTCGGACGCAATCCCGCGCATCTCCTTAATCCACGCCCTGAACTGCGCCAGGAAGAGCGGGTTGGTCATGGTGCCAGAAAGCTGGCGACGTTGCACCGCTTCCGGTCCTTCGTAGGTTGCCTCCAGTTGCGCATCCATCCACTTGTTGCCGAGAAAGCCGGGGCAGTCTTCTGTGATGCCGTACCCGCCCATCAGGCTGACCGCTTCGCGCATCATCTGCGCGCCCCAACCCGTGTTCCACAGTTTGGTGGCGGGGCAAAGAACGTCGGCCAGCGAATCCAAAAGAAAGAAACGCAGAAGCGGATCCGATTCCAGTTGCGCGCGCTGGGGATCGCCGGCCGGCAAGCGGAGCAGATCCGCCGCTCGTTCCGACGCTTCGCGTTGCACCTTCGCGCGTGCTTTGGAAGTGGTGACTCCCTGCGCAGCCAGAAGTTTGTCAGCCTCGCGCTCCAGCGGGTCCAGTTCGTCAAAAGCCCGCGCCGCCGCGAATCCCAGCGATGCAGAGGCCTCACCCGTCGCCCAAATGTCCACCAGTCGGTGAAGGGAGTCTTCGCGAGCCTGCAGCCCAAGTTCATAGCGCACCGATCCGGGCGTCGCCGTCTCCGCGCCACGGAACCGCCCGCGCTGATACCGGATGACCGGCTCAACCGCAGACAGCAATTTCGCCGCAGTCATGACGCCCACCGTCACCCGAGTCCGGCGAAACACGGCTTCAATGACTTCGCTGTGGTTGTAGCGCGGCACGATGACGCCATCCTTCACGTCGTAGCCGCCGACAATCCGGCTGGCCGGAATCCGCAGGCTGAAAATCGGGTCGCCGGTCGAAGAAAGCTGATGCACCAGCTTCTTCGTGGGCGTGCCGCGATCGAATGTCCCAGGATCCCCTTCTTCCAGGATCACCATGCAGCTGCCCTTGATCCGCTCATCGCCGGAATCCACCGCCGCCGTCACAAAGTTGGCAAACGCAATATTGGTGATAAAGCGCCCGCGTTTTTCCACCTGAAGAACCGGCTCTTCTCCTTTTTTCCACTCGGCGATGCGGATTTTCCCGTTAAGCATGCCGGTATCCACGCCGACGTAGGGGATGGGTTCGGTCAGGCAGAATGCTCCCCGCCAGGGTTTGCGATTCTCTCCCGCCTGAGGCGGTGCAGCCAACTGCATGTACTTGGTTTGTTGCTCCGGTGTGCCGCGCTCGTGAATTGGCGACAGTGCCAGACAGCCCGCCAAGCTGGCGGTTGCGGCTCCACCGTCCACCCACGCCAGTTCAAACGCCACCAACGCCAGCGCCAGGTTCTTCGGGCCTGCGATAAATCCACCCTGCTCCGGCTCCATGAATACGGCCGTGATCCCGGACGCATCGTACGCCTCCAGCAACTCCGCCTTGGCCGGAGTCCAATCATGGGAATTGCGCCCGCCGCTGGCCACCAGTCGCGCCACCGGACCTCGGGCCACCGATCGCGCCGACTGCACCAGCATCTGCAGGTCGTAGCGGTCGGCGAATCGCCATTGCATCTGGCGCGCGGCGTCGGATGGAAGTGTCCGCAGCAGTTCCGGCTTGACGGGGGTGGCAGTAGAGGCCATGGCCTTGCTCCTTTGCGAAGTGCTCTTGCGAAGTGACCCATTTGATTCTGCCGTCGCATGACCATCGGGTCTGTGACGTAGATCATGAGGACCTGTGACCTGCGAACGCGATTCTATTCACGTCCCGGCCCAGTGCTGTCCGCTCAGCCATGCCTCTGTGTTGTTCATCACAGCCTTTTCTGGCGTCGAGATCGCAAAATGTTGAATAACGGAGGATGAAACCATGCACGGCGACGAGAAGGTTATTGGACAGTTAAACTTGGCCCTATCCGCGGAATTGACCGCGATTGTGCAGTACATGACCCAGTCAGAGATGTGCCAGGGCTGGGGCTACAAACGGCTAGGAGAGCACACCAAGGGGCGGGCCATGGAGGAGATGCGGCACGCCGAAGGGTTGATTGAACGGATTATCTTCCTCGACGGCATACCCTCAGTCGATGTCGGATTGAAGCCCCAGCTGGGCAGCAAGGTGCAGCAGCAAATAGAAATTAACCTCAAAGATGAGCTGGACGCAGTGCGCCAGTACAACAAAGCCGCGAAAATCTGCGTGGAAGCAGGGGACGCGGGCTCCAAGGCTTTGTTCGAGCGCATGATTCAGGACGAAGAGCGGCACGCCGACTTCCTCGAAGCTCAACTTCATTCCATCAAGGAAATGGGCATTACCAACTACCTCGCGCAGCAGTTGCATGACGGCAAGTAGCCTCGCGTTCTCGTTCTGAATAGAGCGGGAACCTCCGTCGCTGCCCCGGCTTCAGAAAAAAAGCAGTGGGACGCGTGGTTGCGCGCCTCACTGCTGGGGTAGAGGGTTACTATAATGCCGTGCTACGCTGGGAAACAATCCAGCGTATTCTTACCTTCCATGTCTGCCGCCACCGCCACCGCCGTGTGACGATCCGCCGCCGTGCGAGGATCCACCACCGCCACCGCCGTGAGAGGATCCGCCACCGCCACCGCCGTGTGACGATCCGCCGCCTCCGCCGTGCGGTGCCCCGCCGCTCGGAGCAGAACGTCCGCCACCGCTGTAGCCGCCACGATTGCCGCCACCGTATGGGCTACCGCTATAAGGACGGCCGTAAGAGCGCGGCGTGACAATAGGCTGCCTCATGTTAAGGGGCGGCCGAGAGTATCCGCCGTAGCCGCGGCCTTCTGAACCATAGCTGCGGCTTGTCGGACCCGAACTGCGGGGCGATCCGTACGAACCGCGGTCTTGCGTGCCGCCTCGGTATGGACGCGCACCCGAAGCGCCTTGACGTGCAGATTCAGGAGACGCGCCCGAACGCGCTGATTCCGAAGACGACCGCGGGGGCATCGGCGTAAATCTCTGCCAACCGCCGCTGCTCTGGCGAGTACTTGCCGGTCCGCCCGAGTTTCCGGGTCGCGGCGTAGAACCCATGTTCGAATTGCCACGCGCTTCCGAATTCTGGTTGAAGCGCTGGAACCCGCCGTTCGAACCGCTGCGGGCGTTGCTGTTTCCGGGTCGCGCCACTTCGCGCCCGTTTCCAATCGACCTGCCACCGGCCATCCCAGTCGTTCCACGAGCGGAGAAGAAGTGCTGATTCTGCGCCACGTTTCGAGTCGTTGAAGCCGCCGCCGCACGTCCGCTGGCCGAGAAGCTCTCGCGGCCCGGTGTCATGGGCAGCCTGCCGGTCGAGAAATGCGCATTCTGGAACTGCGCATGACTCATCGGCTGAGCATGCATACGGCCGGTGCCGAACTCGCGGCCCGAAACCGTTGTCCCGCCGCGGAAATGCTGGTCATGCATCGCCAGATTCACGTTCGAGAATCGGTTGCCCCCGTGCAGCGGAGCAAAGCCGCCGCGGTTGTACCCATTAATGTTGGTAGCCCCGAAGCGCCCGCCATACCGGCCCCACCAGGGATGGAAACGGTCACACGGTCCCAGGGGAAGCCAGCCGACCGAACCCCAGCCCCCGCCGAAGCCAAATCCAAAGCCGCCGCCCCAGCCGTAGAACGAAACATA
This sequence comes from uncultured Acidobacteriaceae bacterium, assembly GCA_963752985.1. Classification (GTDB taxonomy): domain Bacteria; phylum Acidobacteriota; class Terriglobia; order Terriglobales; family Acidobacteriaceae; genus Acidiflorens. The sequence continues at coordinate 358,005 of CAVWAN010000025.1, read as the reverse complement.
AGCTGGCGCCCAGATCGGACGGTAGAACGGGTATCCGTAAGCCGGACCCGGCCACCATCCCCAACCACCGTCAACATACATCCAGCGGCCGTAGTGATACGGCGCCCAACCCCAGTCATCGTACGAAACCCAGGTCCAGCCCCAATAAGGCTCGTACACCCAGTGGCCGTTGCGATACGGAGCCCAATCTGGGTCCGTCTCAGTTGGCCGCCACACTTGGCCGTAATCGGGAACTTCCGACCATGTGCCGTGGTTGTCGAGATCCTCGGTCCCCACGTAGTAGTCGTTAGTCTGCCGGCGCGCTACCGAGTTGCGGATCACGTTGTCGCGATCGGTGTTCCACTGATCAAAATCATCCCGGGCCGGCGCTTCGCCAATCTTGTATTGCGCCTGATCGCCCGCGCCCTGAATGGTAATGAACTGGTTCTGTCCGACGCGCGTGCCGCCCTGCGGAGTCGTAACCTCGATTTCGCCTTTGCGGACGAGCACTTCGGTGTGATCGTCGGCAGTCACAAGAATTCGAAAGCTGGATTCGCGCCGTTCGGTGCGAATGGCAACGTTGGGCGTATCGATTTCCGCATCCGCGTCGCTGTTCTTAAAGACGGAGTAGTTCGCCATGCCGCGCCCAAGTTGAATCTGGATTTGCGAGCTGTTGAGGGTGTTGATGTTGGCCTGCGAATGTTCAGCCAGCCGCAGCATGTTGGCATAGTCGAGCTGAAGTTCGGTGCGCGCCTTGTCGCCGGTCGAGACGCGGTCCCCCGCAACCACGGGAGCATTCAGCGCAGCCGCCGACCAGGCGCCTGAGTCGCCGCGCTGCGTGGAGACATCGCCGTGAATCAGACTGATGCGCGCGACCCCATTTTTCTCCTGCGGAGCCGGCGTGTTGTAACTCTGGTCGTTGGAGCCAGCGTCGTTGGAGCCGGGATCCATCGGGCCCTGACTCATCGATCCTTGACCCATCGAACCTCGATCCATCGAACCTTGATCCATCGAACCTTGATCCATCGGAGCTTGACCCAAATCTTGTTCGCTGGGGGCCTGCATCTGGACATTCGGCGACGGCTTCGCATCTTGGTCCGGCACTTGATCGTCCGAGATCTGCGCGACGACGATACCGGGCATCGCAATCATGAATCCCAATCCTAAGATTGCCGCCATTAATCTGAATTTCATACTTACCTCCAGCTTGCTCGGAACACAAACGCTACCTGAGATAAGGCAGGCCGAATGCCAATGTCGCGCACCCGGCAAAGATTCCGCAACTGCATTATTTTTAGTGAGTTATGGCGGACATAGCAGCTTGGTTTGGCAGCGATTCTTGAGGTTCCGGTGGCCCAGTTCCACCGGGGTGGTGGTTTTCGGCCAGGGGGTGGACCTCGCAAAGACTCTGGAAACGTGGGGGAAAATGTGGGGACAGGCGGAACGTTCACCGATTTATTTCCTCCAATCTGGGAATCCTAGCGGCAAGCGACTGAACGATTCGGTTCTTGCTCAGGTGCTTGACCCCCCTAGAGCCGGTCTTTTGGAATCAAAGGCTTAGCGGCTGGTTTTCGCCAGGTCTTTGAGGAATAAGGACTTACTCGTAAAGTATTTTTCTGTCAATAACTTAGGAGGATTTCCCGATTGGCTGCAGCGCTTCCACCATTCGCGGCGTGCCGTCGGAAGTCGTTCTGAATGAGGAGGACGGCATGAAGTCGCCGTGCGCGGTGAACCTGCACAACGCAGTTACGGTGTTGCAACAGCTCCTGGGGAAACGTGTGGCCCAGCTTAGTTCCGCACGAATGAATGAGGTATGTGTGCTCTGCGCCTCTCTCTGGGGTGCGATTCGAACTAGTTACTGGAAACGTTCCGTGTGTCCCCGGGTTTCCCTAACGCCTGAGTTCCCAGTTCACGATCTTCACTGCCTCAGCCGCGTGCTTGCAGCAAGGTTCCTGCCTCCGGGCGAAGTTGAAGATCGCGCTCATGCACTGACAGGCCGTGCGAATGCTACCATCGCTCACCTGATGTACGGCGACGAAGTACTCGCCCCTGCCTTTGGAAGACTCCGCGAAGAAGTGGAACAAGCGATCACCTTCCGGGAGTCCTTGTTTCGCGTCGGGATTCGGTTCTACTTGGCGAATGTTCATCGCGACAGAATTGTAACTGGATTTTGGCTGGCCCAACATCTACACTGCTGGCGTGCCCGACGTCCCAGCAGAGCTACTTGAGCTTCTCAGGAAGCTCTCCACTCGCAAGCTCGCCTATGTGTCCAGCGTCGTAACCGGGCTGCTCGGTGCCATGACCGAAAAGCGCAACGAGAAGTCCGATCTGGTCACGGATGTTTTCTTAGAGGAGTTCGGCGTTCACTTACTCGCTCACCATGGGACTGCTACACGCCCACTCACCAAGGAGCAATTCGAGCGAGCGATGGAGCGCGTAATGAAGCTCGCGGGCCGTAACGCTCAGCGTTCACCTATGGGAAATCCGGGTCATGACGTCACGATTGACGGCACGAAGTTCTCGCTCAAGACCCAAGCCGACGCCCACCTGAAGGTTGATTCGATCTGGATTTCCAAGTTCATGGAGTTGGGCAAGGGCGATTGGTCTAACAAGCCGGAGCAGTTGAAGGGACTCCGTGATCAGTTCCTGCGCCACATGAAGAATTACGAGCGCATAGTGACTCTCCGGGCATGGGAGCGCGAAGAGAAGGGCAGGAAGTTCTGGCATTACGAACTCGTGGAGATTCCCAAAACGTTATTAGGAGAGGCCACGAAAGGCGAGTTAGAGATGCGGCTCGAAAGCAAGCAGAATCCAAAGCCGGGTTACTGTACTGTCAAGGATGGGAAGGGCAATGTGAAGTTCGCGCTCTACTTCGACGGCGGGACGGAGCGCAAGCTACAGGTGAAGGATTTGAAGAAGAGCCTCTGCATCGTCCACGGCGAGTGGGACTTCTCACCAGCCTAAGCGTTTCCTCGCCAGCTGAGCGTATTCGGGATTCAGCTCGATCCCTACGAACTTCCGCCCCAAGGCTCCGCTAACAAGGCCAACAGTCCCCGATCCGAAGAATGGGTCAAGCACTGTAGAGTCCTGCTTGCTCCCGGCGAGAAGGCACGGCAGGATGAGAGCGCGGGGGAACGTCGCGAAATGAGCCTCAGCGTATGGCTCTGTGTTCACCTGCCAAACCGAGCGCAGGTTCCGTGGTGAGCCGTTGTCGCCCTTCTCCCGTACAGCCTCGTGGTCATAGAAGTAGTGTTCGTTCTTGGAGAAGAGGAATACGTGCTCGTGAGCGCGGGTCGGACGATCCTTCACTGACTCCGGCTGCGCGTTCGGCTTGTACCAGATGACCTCCGAACGGAGATACCAGCCGTCAGCCTGTAAAGCGAACGCCACACGCCAAGGAACTCCGATGAGGTCCTTTGGCTTGAGGCCGTCCGGCGTGGGAGCGCGGTAGTCCATCCCGCGTCCTTTGTTCTTCTTGTCAGAATCGCGCCACGTCCGCCCACCGCTCGTGTACCCGTCCCCAATATTGAGCCAGAATGTGCTGTCACTCTTCAGCGTGCGCTTCACTTCATGGAAGACCTGAACGAGCTTGGTGACGTAGTCCTCCAGCCTCATCTCCGCACCAATCTGGCCCGGTATGCCGTAATCGCGAAGTCCCCAATAGGGCGGACTGGTGACGCAGCACTGGAAGGACTCGTCAGGGAACTTCTTCAACTCTTCAAGGGTGTCGCCAACGATGATCTGGCCTTCCCGCTTTAGGGGGATTTCTAGGGTCTTCTCCGGGTGTGGAAGAAGGGAGAGTTGGCTTCCAGTGGACACTCTGACTTGGCTCCTCTGAGTTCTGATATTACCATTCAATATTCTCCCGGCAACAGCACTGTGGTAGACGACCTGTTGGCGCGTGGCCCACTTGGCTTGAGTGGGGATGTCCACACGTCACAGACTAGTCCGCGAGCAAAACTAGGTTGCCCTCATGCCATGGGGACTAACGCGTTTTCACGAATCATGATCCCTCGGCTTCCCCTTCGACTGCGCTCAGGGCTTCGGCAGGGTCGGGATTTCGGCAGCGGGCTCAGACGCCCGCCAGGCGCCTCAACTTTCTGCGGTGGTCGGCGCAATCGCTTGTGGTTGCAGAAATCCTTCCCCTTCGACAAGGTCAGGGTCAGGATGACAATCGAAAATGAGGTTTGCTTATGACGGGCGCGAGCCGACGAATCTTCGAGTCGGGGTAGAACGTCCCACCCTAAAATCGCAAAGAGCGCGATTTTAGGATTGATTGGATAAGAGCGAAGGCTCGATTCGACCCGGTAGTCTTGATTTGAGGACCAAAGACGCTGGGGAGAAAGGAGTCTTCGCATGATGATTATAGGGTGTGATTTCCATCCCAGCTGGCAACAAGTGAGCTGGCTGGACACGGAGACAGGAGAGACCGGGGAACAGAAGTTGGTGCAGGTCTCGGGCGATGCCGAGCGGTTCTATCGGCAAGTGCCAGCGCCGGCGTTAATCGGCATGGAAGCAACCGGGAACTGCCACTGGCTGGTGGATCTGCTGGCTGAACTCGGTCACGAGTTGTGGGTAGGGGATGCAGCGCAGATCCGGGCGAGTTATGTGCGGCAGCAAAAGACGGACCGGCGAGATGCGGCGCACATTCTGAAGCTGCTGCTGGAAGGGCGGTTTCCGCGCATCTGGATGCCGTCGAGTGCGGTGCGCGATCTGCGGCAGTTATTGTTGCATCGCTACAAGCTGGTGATCATTCGGGCGCGGGTGAAGAATGAACTGCAACATCTTTGCCTGAATAAAGGAGTGCAGCGTCAGCACAAGCTGTGGACGAAGGCGGGACAGCAGGTGCTGCGCGAGTTGCCGTTGAAGGCGTGGGCGGGGCGTCGAAGAGACGACTTACTCGGGCTGCTGGCGATGCTCGACCAGCAGATCGAACCGCTCGACGAGGCGGTAAAGGCAGAAGCGCAACGAGACAAAATGGCGCTCCTGCTACAAACCCAACCGGGAGTGGGACCGATCACGGCGTTGGCTTATGTGCTGACCATGGGCGACGTCCGGCGTTTTCCGCGAGGCAAGCAGGTGGCGAGTTACTTGGGACTGATTCCGCGCGAGCACTCTTCGGGCGGACGGCAACATCTGGGTGCGATCTCGAAGCAAGGCAATCGCATGTTGCGGATGTTGCTGGTGGAAGCGGCGACGACCACGGTGCGACTGGATCCGCAGTTTCGCAAGGAATATTTGCATCGCTGTCATCAGAAGCCGAAAGCGGTGGCCAAGGTGGCGGCGGCGCGCAAGTTGGCGGTACGACTGTACTGGATGCTGCGCACGCAAAAGCCGTATCCGGAGGTCGTTCGTATCGAGAGCAGCCCGCGGGTGCCCCTGGTCGGCGCGAGCTAGACCGAAGGACTGATTGGGCGCTCTCGCATCCCGTAAGCGACGGGATGTTCGCATAGAAGAATCATGGTTGATGTTAAGGCCGAATCGATGGTTGGTGGAACGACGAGTCCACCGCAGGGTGATTCAGCGTGAGATTTCCAGAGTCTTGGTCCTCAACCTCTCTGGCAATGCAAGCGGTGCTCTGGCGCCGCCCAGGATACTTTTGTCCTTGACAGCGCCTTCGCTCTTATCGAGGGGCACCCGGCGGCGTAAAAGTTCCCGCCCTTCGCAAAGTGCGCGAAGGACGTGGCACCCCTCGTCGTTTATGGTGACAGAAGATCAAAGGCGGGGCCGCCCTGGAAGTATGTGCAGGGAACATCTGCCGTCCCTACGGGACTCGCCCGCTTTTCCTAATCCACCCAGCGCTTACGCGCTGGGCTAACTTATTCCGCTCCTTCGGAGCTGGGTACGACAGCAGATGATAAGGGCGGGTAGCCCGCTCAAGCCCGGTTTTGGCTTGAGGTCCCTCGCCTTGCTCGGGATTTCGGCGCGAGGCTCAGACGCCGCGCAAGCGCCTCAACTTGAGTGGGGATGTTCACGCGTCACGGACTTAGTCCGGCGAACGAAACTAGAGCTTGTCTCATAAATTGTTTTCAGAGCAGGCGCGGGGCCCTCAGGGGCTAAAGCCCTAGTGTTTTTGGGCAGCTATCGGCACGGCTGAACAGGCTGCGGGAAAAAGTCGTTCCCCACCAGACAGTGTCACCTCAGCGGCTAAAGCCGGATTCAGAACAAAGCAGTTACCGCAGCGCTGAAGCGCTGCGCCACCCAAAATCAAGTGCAAGACCGACTTTTTCCGCAGCCTGTTAAGCCGTGCCCTTCCCAAAACCATTTATTGAAATGTGGAGACAGCCGGAACGTTCACCGATTTATTTCTTCTCAATCTGGGAATCATAAAAATCCGAGCTGTATGCCAAAACAAAAAAGGACACCGCCCACACGGTGTCCCTACCTACCAGCAACTTGCCTTACTTATTCTCGTTGAGCGATCCGGCTCCAAACTCCTTGCGTTGTACCACCGGACGCGCCGCTCTGGCGGACGCTGCCGCGGGCATGGCCGCAGCCGCACCATAGCGTTCGAGCAGCACCGGAACCATCGCGCCTTCCGCTTCTTTCACGAAGGTGAGCTTGCTCTCGCCCAGTAGATCGACGCGGATGAAATCTCCCAACTTCACCTGTCCCGTCGCCACCAGGTTCGCCAGCGGAAATACCAGATGCCGTTCAATCGCCCGTTTCAGGTGCCGCGCCCCGTACTTCGGGTCGGTCCCTTCCGCCAGCAGGAAAGTCTTCACCTGCGGGGTGCAGTTGAATACGAACTGGTGCGCACCCGCCGCCATCAGCACCCGCTGCTGCACCATCCCTAATTCGATTTCCAGGATCTGTTGCAGGTGCTCGGGACGCAAAGTCTTAAACACTACGACCTTGTCGATGCGGTTCATGAACTCAGGCGCAAACTTGCGCCGCGCCGCATCCACCGCCGAGCGGCTCATCTTGTCGTCGAGCGAGTTATCCACCTGCACCGCTTTCGGCGCAAATCCCAAGCCGCCATCCACCAGCCCATTCATCTCGACCGCGCCCAGGTTCGAGGTCATGATGATGATGCAACTGGAAAGATCCACGCGCCGGTTGTCGCCCAGCGTCAGCGTGGCTTTGTCCAGGATTCCGAGCAGCAGCTGCCACAGCGAGTCCGAAGCTTTCTCGATTTCGTCGAACAGCAGAATCGACAGTTTCAGCTTTTCCGTGTGCCACTGGTTGAGCGCTTCCTGGGTCAGCAGCGGATGCGTCTCGCGGTGTCCGAGGTATCCCGGGGGCGATCCGATCAATTTGGCAATCTCGTGCGAATGCTGGAATTCCGCGCAATCGATCTTGATGCAGGCCCGGGCGTCTCCGAAAAGCGACTCGGCGACTGCTTCCACTACCCGCGTCTTGCCCGATCCCGTCGGCCCCAGAAACAGCAGATTGCCCACCGGACGCCCGGGGGCATTCAGCCCGGCCAGAAACATCTGGTAGATTTCCGCTACCTTCTCGATCGCCTGGTCCTGCCCTACAATCTTCCGCCGTAGGGCGGTCTCAAAGTCACGGGCGTCGTTGCTGCGGCGGCTAGGGTCAAGCACGGTTGCAAGGTTCGTTCTCATCGCTTCAGGCCCTGGTTTCCTTTCCGGGTACAGCACCTTTTCTGGGAAACTGCTCATTTCTTTCACTCGTCTTTCGCTCGACCGCGCTGGAGAAAGGCTGCTTTTCCTCCACCCGCATACCTACCTCGTGCAAGCCGTTAGCCATCCTCCGGGCTCCCCGTAATCCCCGTTTTCTCATCGTTTTAGATGCGGCTAGCCCCCCTTGGGTCCGTCCCGTCAGGTTCCCCACAGTTTCCCCAAGAGAAATTGTTTGCAGACTGCGGGAACTTTTCCCTTGCGTCCCAGCCGCCCTATCCCCATGCCCGGCAAGCCGTAAGTCGCTTGTCCTGACGTAACTGGCAGCCCTGGTAACCGCTAGCCGACAATTAGACATAGACTGATTTAGATAGACTGATTGTCTGGAGAACACCCCTTGTCCCAATTCTCGACGGCCAGATTCTCGCAAGCCAGCCCCTCGACATCGACCGCCTCGGCCTTCTTGTTCCCCCTGGCACTGGCCGGCTTAACCCTCTTTTCGCTGCCCGCCGCTGGGGTACAAAATCCGCACGGCGTCCAGTTGGTGCAGGTGAAATCCGTTGCCACCAAAAAGCCCGAACCCCCGGCGTCGGTCCCCGTCATTGCGCCCCCCGGTTCCGAGGTTTACGTCGCCCAGCGCGGAGACAGCCTCCCATCGGTCGCCCGCAAGAATCTGAAGCGCACCAAATACCTCACTTCAGCGGAACTGGCCGATGCCATCCGCGAAGCCAATCATAACCGGCAGGGAGTCTTCCTCAAGTCCGGAGAGCAGATCATCATCCCCGGAATTCTGGAATCGCCAATTGTAGAGAAAACAGTCCCCGTTGCAAGAGATTTCGAAGTCCGCGCCATTTACCTGACCGGGGTGATGGCGGGCAGCGATCATGGAATGCGCATCATCCGCCATTGGCGGGAAGTCGGCGGCAACGCCGTCGTCTTCGACATCAAGGATAGCGACGGCATCGTCAATATCGCCTTCGACCATCCCTTAGCCAGCGGACAACGCCACTACATTCCCGACCTGCCCAAGTTCGTTCACTTCCTGCATTCCGAAAACATGCACGCCATCGCGCGCATTGCCATTTTCCGCGATGAGCACCTGGTCACCAGCCATCCTGAACTGGCCGTGAAGTCCCATAGCACCGGCCAGGCCTGGCGCGAGAACGGCAAGCTGGTCTGGACTGACCCCTCCAACCCCAAAGTGCAAGAGTACGACATCGCCCTGGCCAGGTTCGTAGCTCAATCCGGGGTCGATGAAGTGCAGTTCGACTACGTGCGCTTTCCCGCCGAAGGCGACCAGAAAGATGCCGAGTTCGCCTACCAGATCGCGAAAGAACCTCTAGTAGTTAACACGAGTTGTCATCCTGAGCGAAGCGAAGGACCTATGCATTCGCCGGCGCTACCAGTCGCATTGCAGAAGACTTCTGAAACGCACCCCAGTGTGACTTCCAAGACCTGCAAGGACCCAGTCGGAAATCCGCAGATTAAGCGCTCGGACGTGATCGCCGATTTCCTGAAGCGCGCCTATGCCCAGATCCATCCCACCGGCGCCCTGTTCTCGCTCGACGTCTTCGGGGTGATGGCCTGGCAGCGCCCCGTCGATCTTTCACACACGGGGCAGGACATCGTGGCGATGGCCAGGCAATGTGACGTGCTCTCGCCCATGATCTATCCCTCGCACTTCTTCGGCATGGACGGCATCGCGCGCCCCGGCGACGCTCCCGAACATTTTATCGGCGAGTCCATGGACCGCTTCGAGCTGATCACCAAAGACAGCGGCGTCGTGATTCGCCCCTGGCTGCAAGCCTTCGCCTGGCGCACCAAGACTTACTCGCCGCAGTATGTTGAGGTTCAAACCGAAGTAGCGAAACAAAAAGGTGGCATCGGCTTCCTCTTCTGGAACGCCAATAACGACTACTCGAAGCCCTACGCCGCCATGCTCGAAATGCGCGCCGCCAAGAACAAAGACCGCTATTTCCGTGGCGACGAAGTAGGATCCAAACCAGAATTGTCCACGGCCACCACGGCTGCGACCCCCGTTACCGCACCCAACCCGAATGCCGAAACCGGGCTCGTCCCGTCTACCAGCGACGCCACCCGCCGCGCTCAGAAAGCCTGGCGGCACTAGAGAGTTGCGTCCCCTTTGTGTAACGCTCTTCTCCGCGGCTAGTACTTATTCTTGCCCTTGGACGTGAACTTGCCCAGGATGAACTCCTGTACCAGGCTGGTGAATATGCGCTCGCCGGTGTTGATAACGAAAGTCTGGAACACCAGCCCCGCGCCTCGATTCGATGCCGGATAATAGAGATTCGTCAGGGAAGCCGAGGCCAGATCGCCACCCATGGTCGAATAGTTCGGCTGCCGGTGTCCATTATCTCCCCTGCAGATGAACGGGCTCGAGATTGCGTGGAGAGCGCGAGACTTATTTGTGCCCGTGCCCTGGTAGAAGTAGCGCGGGTCCTGATGCAAAAGCGACGGCAGGATGGCCCCGCCGATCATGATGTCGCTCACGCCGTCGGCTGCCGCAGCGCCATAACGCTGACCATAACCCTTCCAACTCTGGACGTAGTTAGGAGCGTCGGTTGCTGCCTGGTTGAGGGCGGCAAGCACACCTACCCCGACAATGGTAGCTGGATCGGTAGCGGTTCTGAAGGCCAGCTTGAACTTCAGCTTCGTCGTGAGCGGCTCGGCGTTGTGATCATAGACAACGTAGAAATTCGGGATGATGCCCAAAACGCGCTGCTGCTCCTCGATCTTGACCTCCTCGGTGGCGATCTGCTCGGGGGAATAAACCACAGATACCGTGGTCTGCGCCTCTGCGATCTGGAGTTGGCTGCCCGTCAGGATTAGATACTCGCCTGGCTTGAGGATGACTGCGGGTGAGGTCCAGTTTGCAAATCCCGGGGCACTGATGGTGATGTGATAAGGGGGACCCGGCTCGAGATCGTTGAATTCAAAGAATCCGTTGTCGTTCGACACGACGGTGCAGGGATCGACGGGGGCGGGGCCTTCCAGAACGACGGTGGCGCCTGGAACGGGGTCATCGTTCACATCGGTAACAGTGCCCGTGATATGTCCTGTCGCGGCCTTGGATGCGGTGACTTCCTGTGCCGCCAAAGGCGCGGTGATTGCGATCGCCGCCAGAGACAGCAGCCAAATTCGTAAAGTTCTCAAAACAGAAGCTCCATTGGACCGGTGAGGGATAACTTCATTGTATCGTGCCGGTTTCGGTCCTCCGCAACCCCCCTCGCAAAATCATTCCGCAGCGCGAATTGAGTGCGTTTCAAGTTGATTCTGACCTCAAATTCAGTTGATCTTGAGATGTGCCCCGGTCCAATGTTGGCAGGTTGCCGCTGCCCGTGCACCGTTGGCAATCCACCAGATTCAACACGTGGTTACTTGGATTCTGCGCTCAGTTCCCCCCCCTCGCTCTTGCTCAACTCGCTCCAGGGTGATTTCTACGTTCTGTTCGCGTTGCAAGCGAGGGAACTTCTCTCCCCACTCTATCAGTAAGATGCAATCGGGAGCGACAAGGTCGTCAAGGCCAAGAGTTTCAAGGGCGCGTGGGGTATCAATTCGGTAAAGGTCGACGTGGTACAGGGTGGCGCGGGGTCCGCGGTATTCGTGGACGAGCGTGAAAGTAGGGCTGGTCACGTCCTCCGCCAGAGCGGCTTCAAACCCCTCCGCGATCCCCTTCACCAGCGTCGTCTTTCCTGCTCCGAGTTCGCCGCGCAGCAGTACGATGAGCGGGGGGAATAGTTCAGCGGCAAGACTCCTGCCGAAAGCGATCGTCTCCTCGGCGGAGTGAGTGATGGTTTGCCTCGTAATGGTCTGGCTCGTCATCCCGGAGGACTCAGTATAGCGAAGGAAAGCAGGTCTCAGGTCTTGGGTCTTGGGTCTTAGGTCTTAGGGAAACCACGGCTGATTTTGCTTTTCCTAAGACCTAAGACCTAAGACCTAAGACCCAAGACCTGACACCTGCTTCTCAGAATCCAGGCGTCCGCACACTCTCGGAAATCGGATCCAGAAAACTGCGGTCCAGAGCGGAATCCAGGGCCATGCGCAGCTTGCGGTGGTCGTCGTCTCCCAGGGCAATGAAGCGGAAGGGCTGCAAACACGCGCTCTGAAACTTGCGCGTCGGGTGCAGCATTTCGGCCATGCCGTGGATGGCGCCCGATCGGGTGTGGAACGCAATTTCGACAAAGTCTCCGGTGGAGAGTTCGTGCTGCAACTGCAGCAATCCCCCGTTGATCGAAATGGATTGTAGTTTTGCGCGCTCCTTCAAACCGCCTTCGGCCATCACTGCAGCCGCGACCGATCCATGGAGTTGGACTCGGGGTGAGCGCTGATTGACATTGGATTGGGGGAAATGGGTCATAGCCAAGTTCGACTATGCCACGTCCCGGCCCATTGAGCGAGATTACGAAAGCGCCTGTACACGGGCGTATGCTTAGAGTTCAGGTCGATCGGTCCCTGCCAGTTGCCCAAGTTTGCGATAATAAAGCTAGTAACTTTTATGGCCTGTGCCCAGCGAGTACCTTAGTGCAGTAGGCCATTGATAAGACAAAGTTTGCGCGATGTGAGGGGCTCAGAGATATGCGTATTGCTAAAGCTGCAGGATTTCGTTGTGCAGTGGTTGCGGTTTGCCTGCTGGGAGTGTTGCTGACGGGCTGCTCGCGGGATCCGAACGTCCGCAAGCAGAAGTACCTGGAGAGCGGCCAGCGCTACTTCGACAAAGGCCAGTACCGGGAAGCCGCGATTCAGTTCCAGAACGCCATCCAGGTGGATTCCCGTTTCGCCGATGCCCACTACAAGCTGGCGCAGACGGCGATGAAGCTGGGGCAGTGGCCAACCGCCTTCCAGGAGCTGACCACCACCGTCCAACTCCAGCCCGATCAATATGCCGCGCACCTTGACATGGCTAACCTGCTGATCCTCAGCCGGCAGTTCAATGACGCGAAGGAGCATCTCGATCTGCTCGAGCAAAAACAGCCCAACAACCCCGACGTTTACATCGCACGGGCTAACTACGACGCCGGTCTGAATAACATCACCGCGGCGCTGGCGGACATGCAGAAGGCGCTGCAACTGGATCCCGCCCGCTCCGACTCCTATCTGAATCTGGCTGTGCTCCAGATGCACGGGCAACAGTGGGACGAGGCAGAGGCAAGCTTCAAAAAAGCAGTCGAACTGGGTCCGAAGTCCACGAATGCGCTGGTCGCCTTGGGGAATTTTTACCAGACGCGCGGACGATTCCCCGAGGCCGAGCAGTTGTTCCGGCGGGCGATTGACTCCGCCAAGGACGATCCCAGCCCCAGGCTCTCCCTTGCCAGCTTGTACATGGCGGAGAACAAGCCCGGTCAAGCCGAGGATTTCCTGCGCCAATCCAAACCGGATTTTCCCAATGATTCCGTAGGCTACCGTATGCTCGGCGATTTCTATTTTGCCAACAACCAGCTCGACAAAGCCACCGCCGAGTATGCCGCGCTCTATCGCGACCATGCCAGGGACATGACGGTCAAGAAGAATTACATTCAGCTGCTCATCCTGAAAGGCCAGTTCGACGATGCCCGCAAGTTGAATGACGAAATCGTGAAGACCAAGCCGGACGACTCCGACGCCCGGATTTACAAGGGAGAGATCGAACTTCATGCCGGTAAGCCCAACGACGCGGTCAATACGTTGCAAGCCGTGCTCAAGATCGATCCCGATAACGCCGTAGCGCATTTCCAGCTTGGCCTGGCTCTCGACCAACTGGGCAGCACCAACCGTGCAGAAGGCGAGTGGCGCGATGCCGTTCGACTGCGTCCTGACATGGTAGAGGCCCACCGGGCGTTGGCGGGCGTGGCCATCCACCGCAGTGATGCCGGGGCACTCGGGCAGGAAGCCGACCAGATCATCGCCTTGCAACCCGCCGCGCCCGACGGATACCTGCTGCGTGCCGTGGCCGATATCGATCGTAAGCAGTTCGCAACGGCAGATGAGAATATTAAGCTGTCCCTGGAAAAGGAGCCTAACAACCCTGGCGCATATGTCCAGTTGGGTAACCTGCGGATGGCGCAAAATCAGCTGGCCGAAGCGCAAAAAGCCTACCAGCAGGCGCTGGATCAAGATCCGAATTCTACCGACGCACTGGGCGGTGTGCTCAACGTAGAGCAGGCGCAGAAGCAACCGGACCGCGCCCTCGCTACGGCCAAGACACAGTTGGCGAAGTATCCCAAGAACGTCGGGTTTCACATCATGCTGGGCGCACTCCTGATGGAGCAGAAGAAGGATCTGGCGGGGGCGGAAGCGGAGTTCAAACAAGCCTCGGACCTCGATAACAAGAACAGCGAGGCGCTGGTTAAGCTCGGCATGGTGCAGGACGCACGCGGCAACCCTGATCAGGCGCTGCAGACTTATCTTGGCGGGGCCAAAATCAATCCCAAAGAAGCCGTTTTTTACCTGCTGGCCGGTGGTATCTACGAGAACCGTCAGGAATGGGACCACGCTAAACAGCAGTACCAGAAGGTGCTTGAAATTCAGCCGGAAAATCCTCTGGCCTCCAATAATCTAGCCTACGTGATGCTGCAGCAGGGCGGCAATGTGGACGTTGCTTTCGCCATGGCGCAGACCGCAAGGCAAAAGCTTCCGGAGAATCCGAGCGTCGCAGACACCCTGGGATGGGCTTTCTACAACAAGCACGTCTACACCTCCGCCATTAACCTGTTCAAGGAAGCGGTAAAGAAGGAACCGAACAGCGCACTCTTCAACTACCACCTGGGACTCGCTTACGCCAAGGCCGGTCAGGCCGCGCTCGCCCGGCAGCAGTTGGACCGCTTGGTGAAGATCAAACCGAATTCCCCGGATGTCGAGGAACTACGACGCGCAGTGGCCGAGGCCAAAGGGTAGGATATGCCTCTCAGGCAAAAAGCATTGTCGGCGAAACGGCAAGGGAGATCTCCGATGGATGTCAAGGAGTTCGACGAATTTGTCAAGCGTCAACAAAAAGTGGCCGCTGGAATCGCTTCGGTGGATTGGGACAGCGAACGCAAAGAATGGCTCGACTCTCTTGACAAGCTTTATAAGAAGATTGAGTCGCTGTTGCACAAATATGTTTCTTCTGGACAGATACAGCTTGGATTTAGGTCTGTCGAGTTGAATGAGGAGAATATCGGATCGTACCCTGCCAAACAAATGGTTTTGAAGATCGGTCCAAAAAGCGTGGTTCTTGAACCAATCGGAACGCTACTCATAGGATCCAAAGGACGTGTTGACATTATCGGGCCCGCTGGCAAGGCTCAATTCCTCTTGGTTGATAGCAAGGCATCGGGGCCCGCGTCGCTAATTCACGTGACCGTCGGACGGGCAGATAGCTTTCCACCAGCGCCGACCAAATCGACGCGGGAGATCAAGTGGGAGTGGAGGATTGTCACACGCCCGCCAGAGAGGAGATTTATAGAGATTACGCAGCAAACTCTCTTCCAGCTAATCATGGAAGTGGCCAATGGGTAGCAGCACCATTACAGAAATTGCCGAGTATCACAACGACGTTGTCGATTCACTGAGATTGTACTTTAGCGAGATTTCCCCGAGTTTCGGCACACGTTTTCTCGGGCGTCGCCCTGATGAGATTGCAGCTGAGCTTGCCGCTCGCCTCGAAGAGACTGATCTGAGATCAGCGTTTTTCATTTTGGCCAGCTTGGAAGCCGATTTCCGTGTCGATTATGAATACCGGTGCCGGAAGAAGATGAAGGGTGATCTCTCCCAGGCATTCCGCACAATCTTTCAGTCTCGAAGGAGAAATGCGAGCGTAGGCAGAAATGCGACTTTGGATGAAGATATTTTCGAGACATGGAAAGAAAAGAAGCCTGCACCCGTGCCTCGCCTGATTGGGGAATTGCGTGGTGCGTTGAACTTCCGGCATTGGGTTGCTCATGGGCGCTATTGGAAGCCGAAACTGGGAGGAAAATACGATTTCGACGATGTATATTCATTGGCCGAGAGTGTCTTGAAAAACTTTGAGCTGTGCAAACCCGACTAAAGCTCACCGGCCTTCCTTGTGTCGGTTTAAAGATTCGTACAGGCAGGTAAAACTACCCCAAACCGCTCGCGTAGCTTCGCGCGCCATTCCTGGTCGCCCGAGAGCAATCTTTCCTGTCGGGAACCTCCGCGTGTCTCAATCAGCTTTTCGTCCGACAAGCTGACTCGACCTCCGGCCGTGGCCATCGAGCATATTCGCTGGCGCGTGAAATGCGACTCGGGCGAGGTCTGATGATAGTGGCACATCCCGGCAAAGTCGGAGAGCCTGCGGGGTTCGAGGTTGAAGGCGTATTCTTTTTTCCAATTGCCTTCGACCATGACCTCTAAGCCAAAAACGCTATCCATAGACGTCAAACGATAGATATGCCCGACTTGCGGCTGCTCGATGCCTGACTCCAGGCGCAGCGGCTCCAGAAAGCCCTCCCCAAAGCCGACATCTGCCAGCCAAAGCTCATCGAGATCGACCAGCAAGGTGAGGTGGTCAAATTCGGGGCCGTAGCCGCCGTCCTCGCGAGCGACGCGGGCTGAGAGCAGCGTTACCCGGAACCCCAGCGCCTGCAGCAGGGCGGCAAAAGCCGCATTCAGTTCGTAGCAAAAGCCACCGCGGTGTTCATCCACGATCTTGTTGAGGATGCTGGCTTCATCGCAGATAATCTTCCGTCCCAGGCTGATATCCAGATTTTCGAAAGGGACAGCGAACAAGTGCGCGCGATGCAGCGCGCGCAGAAGCCCAATGCTGGGACGATCGATACTAGGAAGGCCGACGCCGGGCGTCAGCGACCCCGGGTAATGGATGCGCTGTAAATAGGCTTGAACATCCATGGCGGCAGCCCCTCCCGGCAGATTGCGCTATACCGGCAGTTCTTCCTGCGCCCATCCGCCGGCAGCCTCAACCTTAGGCTCGCTGGCGAGATCCAGAACCAGCTTCTCGAGGATCAGCCGCTTGCCCGGAGGATTCGAACGCAGCGCCAGATCGGCTTTTGCCACCAGCCGAATCGAGCGCGTCAGCTCCCGCTTCGACTTGTAACGCCGCGCCTGCCGGATGATGTCGTCGGCGGCAAACGGCGGCACCCGAAAGCCCTGCCACAAGGCCGCCCAAAGCATGCGCTGGTCGCGCACGTTGCGCTCCAGAATCACCAGCATCTGCCGAAAAGTCTTGGCCAGCATGTAGAGATGGCCGATAGCCGCTTCTTCGCCGTCGCCGGTCGAAAGCAACGCATCGAGAATTTCCAGCGCGCGCCCGCGGTCCTTGGCAGAGATCGCATCGGTCAACTCATATAGGGACCGCTGCTTCGCGGCCAGCACCATGGTCTCGACATCGCCAAGCGTGATTTTTTTCTTTTCGCCGACATAAAGAATCAGCTTTTCCAGTTCGTTCGACACCATCATCATGTCGCCGCCCAGCGCATCCACCAGTTCGCGGGCGCCGTCAGCGTCCATCTTGACCGCGCGCGTGGCGCAGTACTCGCCGATCCAACGAACCGCTTCACCCTCTTCGACGCGAGAGAGTTCGACAATGCCGCAAAACGGCCCCAGGTCTTCGCGGATCTTCTGGTAGCGGTCCTTGTCCGTCATCTCCATGCGGCGGGCGTCGGCCGGAATGCTGATGTGATCGGCAACAAAAACCAGCAGCGCATCGGGATTCGGATTCTTGCAATAGGCTTCGATGGCTCCGATTTTCTCGTCGTTGGAGCCGCGGCCAAACAGTGTCTTCACCCCGCGCACGAAGAACACCTGAAACGGCGCCATCAGCGAGGGCGTGCGGGCGCGATCCAGAACTTCATTCAGCGAAGTCTCGCTCAGGTCGAACTCAAACAAGCCAAAGTCCCGCGAGTCGGGCGCGACCAGGTGCTCCAGAATGGCATCGCGGCAGCGTTTGCGAAAAAACGCTTCATCGCCCACCAGCACATAAGCCGGCTTCAGCTTGCGCGACTCCAGTTCTGAGAAAAAGCGGTCGGCCTGACTGAAGGCGCGCATCAGTATCCCTCCAACATCAGTAGGCCTCCAGGATATTGGCCACCAGCGTCCGTGCAAAGTCCCGCGACAATCGATCGACCGCCGGAGAATCTTCCTGGAAAAAACTGGGAAGATCGCGCGATAGCTCGTACTGATCGTGAAATAGGTACGAAGGATTCTCGAACAGCACCTTGCCTTGGCGGTCGGTCAGCGTCACCTGTACGCTCACCGTGACCAGAGCACTGGCTGCGCGCCCGGTTTGGGAGTCGTAAGCCAGCGGAGTCGCCGAGGCCGACAAAACCGTCGCCTTCAGCACCGCGTCCGCGTCGCCCTTCGCGTCATGGATTACGCGGTACTGGGTGCGGGAATTGAATTCGCGAACCACCGCATCGGTCAGCAACTGCTCGATGCGGAACGTCTGGCTGTGGCTCACGAAACCGGGAATTGCAATGGTGCGGATGTTCTGTGGCAGTTCGACCTTGTTTCCAGTCGTGTGATAGCCGCAACCGGTCGAGATCAAGGCCAAGCCCAGTCCAAGTGCCACTGCCGCCGGCCACCCGTTCATTGCATTCCACTTCATTGAATCTGACCCCGGGGCCGGGATGCGGTCATGCTCTCGGCGCATTCCACCGCCGTCAATGCGGCAATGCGCAGGTTGTCGGTAGTTGCCCAGAGCCACACGCCATTCTTTTGATTGGCGTCGAGCGCGATTTCGACCAGGATGTCCCCCTGCCCGGCCGCGCTCACGCTGGTCGGTGAATCTTCCGGGTTATTGCTCACGACCACGTGCTCTCCCGCCAGGGCCCTGGAAAGATCCGCAACCGCGACTGGCTTCTCCATCTCCAGGTATACCGAAAAGGCGTGCCCGTGGAAGACTGGCGCGTGCAGCACCTGCAGCGCAGGCTCGACTGCCCCTCCGGCGATCTGCCGATAGTGTTTCCGGATCCTTTGCGACACCCCCTCCAGCGACAAATCCGATCTCTGCCCGTAGCGCGCCACCAGGTTGAAGGCTACCTGGATGTCGAACACATTTTTCGGCAATTCCTGGAAGGAGAGCAGATTCACGGTCTGCTCGTGCAGTTCGTCCATCCCCTTCTGGCCGTTCTCCGACGCGGGCTCAAACACGGTCGCAACCATGCGTTGTATTTTGGCAACTTTCTCGCCGCGTAAGGCGAGCAGCGCCAGAACCGTTGCTGCCGGATGGGCCATCACCACCGGGCCCGGCTGCAGTTCCGGGGCGATCGGCTGACCGGTCTGCCGCTCGATCCACGGCGAGCGCACTGACGCTCCCGTTTTCGCTTCCAGCGCAAACGAAAGATCCACGATGGTATTCCCCAGGTCGCGCGCCGCCTTCCAGTTACTGCGCGTCGAGTGCGCGTCGGAAGCGAAAAAAGCGAAGTCCACGCGCTCGAATTGTTCCGAGCGGATGCTCTGAATAAAGCTCATCTCGTCGCCCGCCGCTTCCAGTTGCCCCAGAGACTCGTCGTCATCGAGCAACCGGATATCGACCGCGGGAAAATTCCGTTCATGCAAGACCTCGGCAATCTCTTTTCCCTTCAGTGACGCTGCGCCCACAATCGCCACGCGATAAACGTTCGTGCTGCGAAGATCGGCCTGCGCGTTGGCGGATTTGGAAATAGGGGTCATGGCGCGGGCGTTGCCTCCCGGTACACCGGAGGTGCGGGCGGAGCCTTGCGACGGAATATCCACTGCAGCCGCCACAAGACGCCGGAAACCATGTACAGAATTGCGATGGCGAAAAGCGTCGGCCGCGAAAATCGCGCGATCAATGCAACCACCACGGCAATCACCACAATCAGGCGGAAGGGACGGCGCGACCGGAAGTCAATGTCCTTAAAGCTGTAGAAACGCCATGTGCTGACCATCAGGTAACCGACCACGACCACCATCATCAACCAACTCATCGCCGTCCACCAGGAAGTCACCGGCACTCCGGCAGAGTAGTGCACGATCGCCGCAATCACTCCCGCTCCGGCCGGAATCGGCATGCCCACAAAATACTTCTTCCCCGGACGCCCCGGATTCGAAGGTTCAGGATTCTTCGCGATGTTGAAGCGCGCCAGGCGGCTCGCGCCCGCCATCAGGAAGGCGAAGCATGCAACTGAGCCCAGTTCCGTAATCCTAAGGCGCAGGTCAGGGGCAATGGTCGCCGGCAACAAATGGAATCCCCACATCCAAGCCAGCAGCGCCGGGGCAACGCCGAAGGTAATCACGTCGGCCAGTGAATCGAGTTCTCTGCCGAAATCGCTGGCGGTGTTGGTCAGGCGGGCGATGCGGCCGTCCAGGCCGTCAAAAAATACGGCAAAGCCGATGGCCATCGCGGCGAAGTCCATGTGCCAGGGTTCACCCGTGACGCCATGGACGGTTTGCAGAATCGCGTAGAACCCGGCAGCGATATTCGCCGTGGTGAACAGCGAGGGCAGGATGTACATGCCCTTGCGCAACTTTCCGCGCGCCCGATCCGATTCGCGACGCTGCGGTGCTTCCTCTTCCATGTTCAATGAGCCTCCCGCTCCACGGCCGTGCCGACAGCAACCGGCTGGGTCATTTTTCTTGTAGAGACGCGGCTTGCCGCGTCTCCGTTCGTGAAATCGGCTTTTGCACTCCCGGCAGAAGCGCCAGGATCGTCGCTCCTCCCTTGACCCGGTCGCCGGGCTTTACCTCGATGGCAGCATCGCGATCGAACAAAACATCCACGCGCGAGCCAAACTTGATGAGCCCAACCCGCTGGCCGCAAGCAACGTGGTCTCCCACTTTGAGATTAAAAACGATGCGCCGCGCGATCAGGCCGGCGATCTGCTTGAAGATGACGGTATGGCCTTCGCCTTCGACGGTGACAATGTTCTGCTCGTTCTCCTCCGCCGAATGCGCCCCCATGGCGTTGAGAAACTTGCCCCGCTGATAGCGCACCTCGCGGATCACCCCCGCAATCGGTGAGCGGTTCACATGTACATCGAAGACGCTAAGAAAGATGCTGATCCGGTTCCGCGGAATTCCGCCGGAGGTCACCACCGAAACATCCGTCACCTTGCCGTCTCCCGGAGAAACCACGGCTCCGGGCACCGTCGGAATCTGGCGCTCCGGATCACGGAAAAACCACAGAAAGAAAGCTGCCAGCAACAACACCGGAACGGCGTAAGGCCAAGCCGCCAGCCAGGCAATCACGCCCGCAGCCACCACGCAGCCCGCCCCATAGAAGTAGCCGTCACGAACCATAGGAATTCAGAATGATTATAGAGCGAGGTCGCGACATTCGACATAACTGCAATAAAAAAAGGCGCTTAGAAGCGCCTTGTACGATGGCATGGGTGGAGTGGGACCTTGCGTCTTCCTAACGATTCCGGCCCGATTGCTCAGGCCTGCTCATCTACGCAGACTGCCGCTGAGCCTGGTGCTCCAACGTCAGCATCTGGTCTTTGAGGCGCAGCTTCAATTTCTTCAGCCGTACCTCTTCCAGTTTTTCGTCGTCGGTGAGGTATCGCTTTTGGGTGAGGGATTCCAGCCTTTGGGAGTATTGCGAGTGCTCCTGAACCAGTCGCTGGAACTCGTCATGGCTGGTCAGGAGTTGCTCTCTCGGAGTCAGCATCCTTGCTAGACCTCCTGCTTTTTTATTACTGCAAAGTTACAAAGTAGCACAGGGATCGGTAAGCGTTCAATGAGATTTCATAGGTACCTTTCCACCGTAGTCAAGGGGCGCAAGGTACCAAAGTTGAACCCAAAATGGTGCATAAAATTGTGGCCTTCAGGCCGACGGGCCGGCCGAAAAAGTCGGGGTTGCACTTGATTTTGGGTGGCGCAGCGGTTCACCGCTGCGATAAGTGGCCTGTTTTCAGAGTGGCTTTAGACGCTGAGGGTGAGACTGCGACTCCGAAAATGCTTCTTCCGCAGCCAGAAGCGTCAGTCCTTAACCCGAAGCGCGTACAGAATCGCATCCTTCACAGGATCTCTGTAATACGCCCGGCGGCGCCCCACCTCCCGAAATCCATGTTTTTCATACAGTCCGCGGGCGGGCAAATTCGATTCGCGGACTTCAAGCAGAATCGCCGGCGCAGCCTCACTCCGCGCACGTTGAATCAACTCGCGCACCAACTCGCCGGCGATACCGCGGCGAAGCATGCCGGCGGCCACCACCACGTTCTCAATCTCCCACTCCCCCGCGACCGCCTGCGCACACACGAATCCGCAGAGCGCACCTGCTTCCTCGGCCACCAGAACAACTCCGTGATCTACCAACGTCTTGTACTGGTCGGATGTCCAGTGAGCCGCGCTAGGCGCCTGCCGCTCGATGGCAAGAAGTGCCGGCACATCGTTCAACCGAGCGGAGCGGATAGCCAAGGCCATAGAGAACCCAAACAGGCTGGAGGGATAACTCCGGTTTAGTATCAAGGTTTCGTATCAGGGTATCGCTTTAGCGATACCGCAAATTCCCCAAAATAAGATGTCCCTTTAGGGGCTGCGCCGCCTCTCAGTGCGCTGGCTTCGAGAAAATTTCAGCGTCGGAATGCCGGATGTAGTTAGCTTCCAGCTCTTCCGGACTCACCGTCTCGCCCCGCTGGAGATGCTCCCAACCCAACCGGGCAATCACCCCGCTGTTAGGATACGGAATCTGCTCAACCGGAACTCCCGCAGCTCGAGCGATCTCAGCCAACGCCGCATCGGGCGTAACCACAGCCTTTCCCGCAGCTTCGGCAACAAACTCTTCCCGGCTCAGCAGACGTTCACTGTGCATTCGCACCTTAGGCCCAAGTTCGTAGTCGCCCGCATAAACGTCACCCCGGCCCGCATCCAGCGCCGCGAGAACCCGGCCACGCGCCGAACCGCTGGACGCCACCGCTTCCAGCAATGAAATCGCAGCGATTGGTTTCTGCAAAGCCTCTGCCAGAGCCTTAATAGCGGCCAAGCCGACGCGCAATCCAGTGAACGACCCCGGCCCGGACGCAACCGCAAACGCTCCCAGGTCGTTCTTGCTATGTCCGTGCTTTTCCAGCAGGGCAGCAATCCGCGGGACAAGTTGCGCCGAAAATGCGCCGCCGGTGAGAGGCACAGTTTCAAGCACGTCGATTTCGGTTGGGCGCGGTCCCACACGGGCCAGCGCCAGACTGCCGTTCTTCCCGGAAGTGTCAACCGCGAGCAGAAGCATAGGCTGAATTACGCGCTCTCCACCAACTCCAGCAGCACGCCCCCCGCACTCTGCGGATGCACGAACACATACCGATGCCCGCCAGCACCCGTCTTGATCTCATTCGATACCAGGCGCACCCCGTCGCTCTTTAATCTTGCGACCGCCGCCGCCAGGTCGGGAACCCGCAGGCAAACATGATGCAGTCCCTCCCCATGCTTGGCGATGAACCGGGCGATGGTCGAATCGTCCGAAGTCGCTTCCAGCAGTTCCAACCGGCTCTCGCCCACGGGCACCATCACCAGCCGGACTTTTTCCTGTTCCACGGTTTCTTCCGGAGAGACGCTCAGCCCCAGCTTCTCGTAAATGGACTTCGCCGCCGCCAGCGACTTCACCGCGATGCCGAGATGATCGATCTGGAACATTCTGCAGCCCCTTCCGCACGTAAGACCAAGCAAGAATCGCGTAGGCCCGGACGCATTCGTCCGGGCAAGCGAGCGCAGCTCGCCTATCTTTTGGAGCTGCGCTCCGCGGGGCGGACGAATGCGTCCGCCCCTACGTGTTTCTTAATGCCCCGACAATCTCCTCCACCAGCGAATACGGGTCACGCCTGTGCTCGGCGATCTCAGCCGCATAACGCTCCAGGCTGCCGCCGTCCATTTGCGCGCGCGCCTGTTCCAGCAGGGCATCGCGCAGCATCTCAACCAGCCGCTCCTGCCAATTCTCGACGTTCTTCTTGAACGTCAGGTTCTCCTTCTTCAGATAGGCCTCGTAGTCGGCAATTGCGTTCGCCAGCTCTTCCGTCCCCACGCCTTCGCTGGCCACCGTCTTCACGATCGGAGGCGTCCAGCGGTCGTTGATCGTAGACGGCCGGCGCGTGGCCAGCGATTGCATGGCGCGAATCTCCCGCTCCACGCGCTCAGCTCCCTCGCGGTCGCTCTTGTTGATCACGAAAATGTCGGCAATTTCCATGATCCCCGCTTTGATCGTCTGCACATCGTCGCCCATGCCCGGCACCAGAATCACGATGGTGACATCCGCCAGCCGCACAATGTCGACTTCGTCCTGCCCCACACCCACCGTTTCGATCATGATCAAGTCGCGTCCCGAAGCATCAAGCACAGTGGCCGCATCGGCGGTGGCGCGCGCCAGCCCTCCCAGCGATCCTCGTGTTGCCATGCTGCGAATGTAAATCCCCGGATCGCCGTAGTGATCCTGCATGCGGATGCGGTCGCCCAGAATCGCTCCGCCCGTGTAAGGACTGGTCGGGTCAACCGCAATGATGCCGACCGTCTGATTTTCCTTGCGAAAGTGCTTGGCCAACTGATCGACCAGCGTGCTCTTGCCCGATCCCGGGGCGCCAGTCAGACCGATGACCCGTGCCTTGCCCGTGTGCGGAAAGAGCGCCTTGAGCAACTCCGACCAACCTGCAGCGCGGTTCTCGACCGTAGAGATGGCACGAGCCAGCGCGCGGGCGTCACCGGAGCGAAGATGGTCAATCCATGTCTGGATGTCTTGATTCAAACTGTCAGTGTAAAACAGCGGTAGCGCAAGCGGTAAACCAATGTAGGTTAAGGGGCATAAATCATACTGTCATCCTGAGCGAAGCGAAGGACCTATGCAGCTTGCAGCGCCGGAATGCATAGGTCCTTCGCTTCGCTCAGGATGACAACCTAAACTTATGTCGCGAATTTGCGAGCCGCGATGCTAATCTTTCAGCAACTGCCGCGCAATCACCAGCCGCTGTACCTCGCTCGTCCCTTCGCCAATCGTGCACAGCTTCACGTCGCGATAAAACTTCTCCGCCGGATAGTCCTTGATAAACCCGTACCCACCGTGGATCTGCACCCCTTCATTGGCGCACCTCACGGCGACTTCGCTGGCGTAAAGCTTGGCCATGGACGATTCCAGCGTAGTCTTTTTCCCGGCATCTTTCATAGCGGCGGCGCGAAACGTCAGAAGTTTTGCCGCCTCGATTTCCGTTGCCATGTCGGCCAGCTTCCACTGGATCGCCTGAAATTCCGAGATCGGTTTCCCAAATTGCTGCCGCTCTTTCGAATACTTCAGCGCCGCCCCGTAGGCGCCCTCGGCCATGCCGAGCGAGAGCGCGGCAATCGAAATGCGCCCGCCGTCGAGCACCCGCATAGCGTCGATGAAGCCGTCGCCTTCCTTGCCCAGCAGGTTTTCTTCCGGAACGAAACAATCTTCAAAGATCAGCTCCGCCGTGTCGCTGGCGCGCAGTCCAAGTTTGTTTTCCTTCTTTCCTGGCCGAAAGCCCTTGGTGTTCTTGTCCACCACGAAGGCCGATAACCCGTGTGTATGCGCCGCGCGATCGGTCACGGCCAGCGCCACAACCACGTCCGCGTAGTGGCCGTTGGTGATGAAAGTTTTGGTGCCGTTGAGCACCCACCCGCGCTTCGCCCGCGTTGCCGTCATGCGCGCGCTGCCCGCATCCGACCCCGCCGAGGGCTCGGTCAGTCCCCAGGCGCCGATGAACTCGCCAGTAGCCAGCTTCGACACATACTTCTTCTTCTGCGCTTCGTTTCCCGCAAGGAAAATATGGTTTGAGCATAACGAAGTGTGTGCCGCCACGATGATGCCGACGGAGCCATCCACGCGTGAGAGTTCCTCGATCGCCGTGACGTACTCCACGTAGCCCATTCCCGCCCCCCCGTACTCGGGCGGAAAGATCATGCCTAGCAGGCCGAGCTTGCCCAGTTCCTTGATAATGGCCAGCGGGAATTCGCCCGCTTCATCCCACCTCATGACGTTCGGTGCAATCTCGCGCTCGGCAAACTGGCGCACGGTCTTCTTCAGGTGCAATTGCTCGTCGTTTAGCTGAAAGTCCAAAGATCCTCCATCTCACTACAGTCACTCTTGCAGATTGTCATCCCGAGCGGAGCGAGGGATCTGCAGTTGCGCTCGAAACCCGCCGATGTCTGCGTTGCGATCGGGATGCCGCGCGCGGAGATGGCGCAAAGTGCCGCCCAACTTGTCATTTAAGCATGGCGGAAGGCAATCAACGAAATTCGAATACCGACCGGTTGGATTGGAGAGCGTTCGCAGCATTGTCGGAAACGGTAGAGACCCAGAAACACTGCTTCTCGAAGAGTTTCCCCGCATTCCCCCAATCCCATTTCCGGGGTATACTCTTTTGGCGTATCGGAGTGCTGGGTTCTCGAATTCCCCTCGTCAACCTCAGGCGAAACGTTGCCTTTCTCGCGGGACAGAGGCATGCGCTCCTCGCGGGCTCTCCGAACCCGGGCAATCCCAATGGATGACCGCGACTACAGGGACAATGACTCCGACAGCCCGACCATGCCGGATGCCCGTCTGCCCGGAGATGTCGTGGGCGCTGGAGCTCTGACCCCTCCTCCTCTTTCCAACGCACCGCTCTCCGACGCTCCCACCCTGCCACAGGGCACCCCGCTTCCGGGCGCGTCGCCAGCACTTCCTTCCTCCCATCCGGCTCCGCTTTCGACCAGCAATATCTCCGCGTTTCAAGGTCTGCGGCCGGGCGTGCTTTTCGGTGGACGCTACGAAATTCTGAACGTGCTCGGGCAGGGCGGCATGGGTGCCGTCTACAAAGCCCGCGACCGCGAGCTCGATCGCGTGATTGCGCTCAAGGTCATCCGTCCCGAACTGGCCACCGATCCAGCGATTCTGCTGCGCTTCAAACAAGAGCTCATTCTCGCCCGCAACATCACCCACAAGAATGTGGTCCGCATCTACGACCTGGGCGAGGCCGATGGCATCCGCTTCATCAGTATGGAATACGTCGATGGCCAGGACCTGCGCACTCTATTGCGCCACGCTGGCAAGCTCCCGCCCAAGGAAGCGATTGCCGTGGTCGAGCAGGTCTGCCGCGCCCTCGACGCCGCCCATTCCGAAGGAGTGATTCATCGCGACCTGAAGCCTCAGAACATCATGCGCGACCAACACGGCCGCATTGTGGTGATGGATTTCGGCCTGGCGCGTTCGCTTGGAGATACCGGCTTGACCCAGACCGGCGCCATCGTCGGCACCCTCGAATACATGTCGCCCGAGCAAGCTCTGGGCATCTCGCTCGATCAGCGCTCTGACATTTTCAGTGTAGGCCTGATCTTTTTCGAATTGCTCACCGGAAAAGCTCCCTACAAGTCCGATACCGCCATCGCCAGCCTCATGAAGCGTACGCGCGAGGACGCGCAATCTGCTTCCGACGTCGACGCCTCCGTCCCTAAATCCCTGAGCGCCATCGTCGCCCGCTGCCTGGAGCGCGAGCCCGCCAACCGCTATCACTCCGCCGTCGAACTGTTGCAGCAATTGACGATCTGGGAAGCGAACCCCGACATCAGTCCCGAAATGCTGTCGAAGATGATTGCGCATCCGGTCGTGCACCGGTCGCGCTTCAGCCTCGATCTTCCGGGCAAGAGCTGGATGTGGATTGCCGGCGCTGTTCTCATCGTTGCCCTGGCAACCTTTGCCGGACGCACGCTACTGAATCGCGCCACCAGGTCTTCCGGCGAGATGGCGCAAGGCATCCCCTCGCTCAAACAGGGGAAGTATGTTGCCATCCTGCCCTTGAAACAGATCGGTGACCAGAAGGAGCTTGGTTACGTCGCCGAGGGCATTGCGGAAGCTCTCGCCGCCAAGCTGTTTCAGTTGAAGGAAATCCACCTGGCATCCTCGGACGCGGTTGAAAAAGCGGCGGCCAGGAATCTGCCTCTCTCCAAGCTCGCCCGCGAATTGGGTGCCAACCTGGTGTTGCAGGGCATGGTACAGGGGAATGGCGACAAGCTCCGCGTCACCCTCAGTCTCGACGATGCCGCGACCGGCAACCGGCTCTGGAGCCAGGAATTCCCCGGAGCGCCGGGCGACGTGCTCGCGTTGGAAGACCAGATCTACACCACCGTCGCTACCGCCCTTGAGCTCAAGCCCACCGGCGAAGAACAAGCCCGCGTCGGTGCCCATCCCACCGAAAACGTGAAGGCCTACGACCTCTATCTGCAGGGACGGAACCTGCTGCGCAATAGTCACGATGTGGACGGAATCCGGCCCGCCGTATCCCTATTCGAGCAGGCCATCGACAAGGATCCCAACTTCGCTCTGGCCTACACCGGACTCGCCGACTCCAGCCTCCGGATGTACGGTATGACCAAAGAGAGTATCTGGGCGCAAAAAGCCACTCTGTCCGCGCAGCAGGCGGAGCGCCTCTCCAACAACCTCCCCGAAGTTCATCTCTCGCTCGGCAGCGTCTATTCCGCCACCGGAAAGTACACCCAGGCGGTGACCGAATTAAAGCGCGCTTTGGAATTGGTGCCCAACTCGGAGGAAGCCTACCGGAGTCTTGGCGACGCCTACAAGGCCAGCGGCAAGAGTGACGAAGCGCTCGCCGCCTACCAGAAAGCGGTCGACGCCAACTCCTACAATTGGCTGAATCACCTTGCCCTCGGCAAGGCCTACTTTGAGTTTGGCGACAACGCCAAAGCGCTCCTGGAGTTTCAGAAGGTCACCGAACTCGCCCCCGAGAATCCCATGGGCTACGGAGACGTTGGCTCGGTCTATCTCCGCGAAGGCAAGTGGAATGAGGCGATCCCTCATTACCAGAAGTCGCTGTCGATATCGCCGGATTCTCCGACTTATTCCAATCTCGGCACCGCCTACTTCTGGCTGAAGCGCTACGACGAGTCGGTCAAGATGTACCAGAAGGCAACCGAGATGACGCCCAACAACGAGGAACTGTTCGGCAATCTGGGAGACGCTCAAAGGTGGTCGGGCCACTCCGATCAAGCCGCAGCCGCCTATGACAAAGCGATTTCACTTGCCTTTCAGCAATTGGATGTGAATCCGCGCGCTGCCGGAACCATGGGCGACCTGGCACTCTATTATGCCAAGAAGGGCGATGCATCCAACGCCCAGCAGTACATCCAGCAGGCCCGCGCCATCAGTCCTGACGACATCTATCTGATGTATTCAGAGGCTCAGGTGAAGACGCTGATCGGTAAGCCCGAAGAAGCACTGAAGGCACTGCGGCTGGCACTGGAAAAGGGCTACGCGGCGCAGGAGGCCTGGAACGATCCCGAACTGCAGAAGCTCCAGGTACTGCCGCAGTTTTCACAACTGGTGAACCAGTTTACGAAAAAGAACCACTAGCGCTTCCCGATGGAGCGCCGGGCGTCCCCGCCCGGCTGGACTCATCATTGCGCCACGGCTTCTAAGCCTTCCCGCGGTTCGCCCACTTCCTGCGGCGCGAAACCATCGTGCCCAATCCCGTAACCATCAGCGCAATCGTGGCCGGCTCGGGGACAGAGGTCGTGTTCGCGTGCCCGCCAAACTCCAACCCGCCCGGCCAGCAACTAGTCCCTACGCAGGAGAAAGCTATGGAGAAGCTCTTCCCGTTAAGAATCCCCAGGTCTGTGTTGTGGCCGCCTTTGATACCTGACAGCACAATCGCCACGTTACCGTTCTTCAGGTCCTTTGCGGTGCAGCTCAGAAACAGGTTTGAGTGGCAGGTGATGTCGATGGCCGGCACCAGGTGTCCTTGTTCAACCAGGGTCAGAGAAGTCCAGTTCACTCCGCTCGTATTGGTGAAAAACAACGTCCCGGTCCCGCCCGCAGGTACGCCGAATGTGAAGTTCATCCCGACATTCCTGCATCCCTCGCAGGGCCCCAAGGGGATGGCGGTGCCACTGGCGCCCTGAATGATGATCTTGGGATCTCTGATGCCGTCGGCAAAAGCCATCACCGACCCCGCTGCCAGCAACAATACGCACGCACATATCTGAAAAGTTTTCATCGAGAATTTCCTCACTGACCTGGAAGAACCGTGCTGGGCAACCCTTTCCCAGCTTCCGGAGAGTGCAGCGAGGTTAGCTCGTTCCACCGCCGGGGTCAAGCGGAAACGCGGTACAACCAAATTAATTTCGCGCCGACGTGCAAACTGTTGCGCACCATCCCGCTGAACTGTGCAAACCGCTGCACGTCCCCCGCCTTCCACGTCCATGGTGTCCCACTCCTCGCGGCTTGATCGCAAGCAGTGGGTGGGTAGCGTTCAGACGCGGCACAACACCACAAAAGAAAGGGCGCGCCGAAGCGCGCCCAAGTTTCAGGAGGAACAAACTTCAAAGCAACTGGTTCAGCACGACAAACTCAATCTCATCTCCAACCTTCAGCGTCCAAAGCCCGTCTGCTGCATCGCATTCCGCGAGATGTCCGCCGTCGACGCAATCCCCTGCATCCGCAGCTTGAACTCATCCGCGTTCGAAGCGCTCTCCAGCGCGGTCTCGTAACTCACCAACCCAGCCTGGAACAAATCCCAAAGCGACTGGTCGAAGGTCTGCATGCCGTACTGCGACGTGCCCGCCGAAATCGCGTCACGAATGGATCGCGTCTTCTCCGGTACCAGAATGCACTCCCGGATGTAGGCCGTCGTCACCATCACTTCGACTGCGGGCACTCGGCCCTCGGCGTCCGACCGGCGCACCAGGCGCTGGCTGACGATGGCGCGCAACACTGCCGCCAACTGCAGCCGGATCTGTTTCTGCTCCGGCGGCGGAAAGATGGCAATGATGCGGTTGATGCTTTCCACCGCGTCCAGCGTGTGCAGTGTGGAGAAAACCATGTGGCCGGTTTCGGCCGCGTGCAGCGCCGTCCCGATCGTTTCCAGATCGCGCATTTCGCCCACCAGGATCACATCCGGATCCTGGCGCAGAGAAGCGCGCAGCGCCGCCGAGAACGACGGCGTATCCACTTCCACCTCGCGCTGGTTCACATAGCCTTTTTTGTCGCGGTGCAGAAATTCGATGGGGTCTTCGATGGTGATGATGTGCTCGGCCCGAGTCGAGTTGATGCGGTCGACCATGGCGGCCAGAGTCGTCGATTTGCCCGAGCCCGTCACCCCGGTCACCAGCACCAGCCCGCGCGGCATGTCGCAGATCTGCTCCACCACTTTCGGCAGGAACAGTTCATCGAGCGCCCGGATCTTCGTCGGAATCACGCGCAGCACCAATCCCACGTTGCCGCGCTGCTGAAACACGTTCACACGGAAGCGTCCCAGTCCCGCGACGCCGTACGCCATATCGATTTCCGTGGTCTCTTTGAATTTTTGTTTTTGCCGCGCCGACATCATGCTGAACGCCATGTTCAACATGTCTTCGGCGGACACGCGCGCCTGCTCGGTCAGCGGCACCAGGTCGCCATCGATGCGTAGGTGCGGATAGTTCCCGACCTTCAAATGCAAGTCAGAAGCGCGGCGCTCCATGGCAATACGGAGCAGGTCATCGATAGTCATGCAGGCAAGACTCCAGGTACCGTCCCTATCATGACGCGTACCGCCCCCGCACACGAGATGACGGAAGTAATGGGACCTTCGGCTTGCCGGCTAAAGGGGGCCTGTGGTGGAAGCGGGATTCGTATCAGGGCATCGCTTTAGCGATGCCATAACATCTTCAAATCAGTCGCCCCTTTAGGGGCAGCTTAGAAATCGCCATTCGCCACCGGCCGTTCGGACTACAAAAAAAGCCGCCCCGCAGGGCGGCTGAATTGTTGCCACAAAGAATCAGCCTTCAGGCCGCTGCCTGCATCGGCTCGTCGTAACTGCCGCCGTAGATCGAAGGCACCTTCGACCCCATCGGACGCAGATACGTAGCCAACTCGCCGCGGTGATGAATGCTGTGATTGTTCAGGAATCCCAGATAGAACACCGCTGGGAAATTGAAGGTGAAAAACTGCACCGGCGTCAGCAGTTGCTCCGCCGACAGAGCGCGAACTCGATCCGCCCCGCGCTTCATATTCCGGTCGTACCATGCCACCAGTTCCGCCACCGTCCTGGGCTTGTCGGTCGGTTGTGGAGGGGGCATGCTGAACTTCAGATCCGCGATCGCGTCCAGAAATTGCGCGTCGCTGTTCGCCAGGTGCCAGGCCAGTTCCCAAGCCGTGCGCGCGTGGGGATCTGGCCGGTACTCCCTTTTTCCCTCGGGGATAGCAGCTAAGACCTTCTTGGTAATTTCAGCTTCTCGGGCCAGGCCATCCAGCATCATGGCGCGATAGCCCAGGACAAATTCCGGTGTGGGAGCAGACATTGCAGTTCTCCTTCAGGGTGGGGTTACGAAAAAAATAGGGTTGCCCGTGATCAGGCGCGCTTTACTATAATTCAAGAAAACAGGAAGCGCAAACCGCCTTACCGAGTCAACTGTCATCCTGAGCGAAGTGTGAGTTTCGCGAAGCGAAACTCACGCGTAGTCGAAGAGCCTGTCCTGAGCGAAGCCGAAGGAACCCCTACATCCTAACGAACTCCTCTGCCTCACAGAGCACGCGGCCAACCCAACCCTACACGCTCACCGGTTGCTTCGCTCCCACCGGCACCGGCGTAAGCCATGCATAACGGTCGGCCTTCTCGCCACGCACAATGCCGTAAAACTCCGCTTGCAGAGATTTGGTCATTGCGCCGATCTTGCCCGTGCCCACCGCGATCTTGTCGACCGATCGAATCGGCGTGATTTCGGCAGCCGTGCCGGTGAAGAAAACTTCATCGGCGATATACAAGAATTCGCGCGGAATCTGCTGCTCCACGATCTTGATGCCGAGGTCGCGCGCGATCGTCACCACCGAGTCTCGTGTGATGCCGGGTAAGACCGAGTTGCCCAGCGGAGCCGTGTGCAGCACCCCGTTGCGGACCACAAACAGATTCTCGCCCGAGCCTTCGCTGACGTAGCCGTTCACATCCAGCGCGATGCCTTCCGCGTAGCCGTTCACGACCGCTTCCATCTTGATCAGCTGCGAATTCATGTAGTTCGCGCCCGCCTTAGCCATCGCCGGCAAAGTATTAGGCGCAATCCGCGTCCAGGAAGAAATGCAAACGTCGACTCCCTCACTCGCGTCTGTCCCCAGATATTTTCCCCAGGGATAATTCGCGATGTAAACCTCCGTAGGGGAGTTGAAGGGGTTGACTCCCGCTTCCCCGTACCCGCGGAAAACGATGGGGCGGACGTAGCAGGGCCACGCGCCGTTGTGTTTTACCAGTTCGACCATGGCGCGCACCATCTCGTCGCGGGTGAAAGGGACATCAATACGGTAAATGCGAGCCGAGTCGATGAGGCGCTGCATGTGCTCGGTGGCGCGGAAAATCGCGGGACCGGTGGGCAGCGCGTAGCACCGGATGCCTTCAAATACCGAAGAACCGTAGTGCACAACGTGAGACATCACGTGCAATGTGGCGTCGTCCCATGCGATGAACCTGCCGTTGTGCCAGATTTTGTCCGTCTTCTGAATTGCCATGCAGACTCCTTCGGTATAAAGATTCGCGGAAGCGCTCGATGGGATTCCCCGAATCATTGAGGAAATGACTTCCAGAAAGGGATTATACCGTGGTAGCGAGGCCGCCCGCGAATCCCAGCCCCGGCTTTACTGAGAACTGATAACTGAGAACTCCGTCAGCGAATCGCAAAGAGGTTGCTGGCCACGAAGCCGCCTTCGCCGGCGACGATCATCCGCATGGTGATGCGTTCTGCTTTGTAGTGATGGCTTCGATGCAGCAGGTACACGACGCCAACTCCCGCGCCAAAACCTAGAGCGGACCCGGCCGCCTCTCCGGCTGCGCCGCGCGTCACGAACGGACGCATGATGGGATTGACCTCGCGGAGGCCCTGGCTCAGCCCACGCTGGGTAGTGACAGCGTCAACCGCGATCAGTCCGGCCAGGATGCCAAAGTTCATCTTGTTCTCGACCGTCAAGAAACGCTGCTGGCTGGGCGCATCGGGAAGCGTGGAACTATTGGTCGCCGTAAAACTCTGCGCCTGCATGGCCACACTCAGTAAAAGAATCGAAAGGAGGAGTTTCATGGTGTCTCCGTTACTTAGTTTTCGTTTGCTAACGTGAGACTAAGTCCCAGATGCACGAGAGTACATGGCCCATCTCGTGGGGGTAGACGGCCCGTCTCGTGGGGGCAGGGGGCCTTTTGGTAATAGTAACTGCTTGGTCCTGGAAGGTTACTTGCTATCCGCTCTTACCCTAGAATCGGCTGCCAGCAGGTGGTTCCCGTATTCGCTAAAGGATTGCTACGACACGAGTTGTGGGGGGGCGCATAGTAACTATTACTTGAGCTCCCGTGAGCCCGTCGATTTCAACATACGGATGGTGAGGCGAGCTGCGGAGAACTCCAGTCAAGCGGGTTTTGGGAAGGGCACGACTTCAGTCGTACCGTTAAGCAGTTGAAAAAGTGTCCGCGCTTCGGCGCCTGAGGTAAGCTCTTGTGCGCTCGGCGTTTTCCCGCAGCCTCCAAAAGAAAGTCTGCCCTTCGAGGTACTCGACATCGTCACCAGCTAAGGGGTCTCGGTGGCCGGAACCCAATTGCGGCGCTCCAGAAAGGTAGGGGGCTCGTACGTCCGTCCCTTAGCCAGCCGATTTTCCTCTCGGCGTGTTGTCCACAACAGGATCGGGCCCAGTACCGCGGCTGTGAGGCGGGCGATGACTGGGGATTCCTTTTCGACTTCGCGGCGCAGCTTGTGGATCTTCTCACTCACGCTGCGATTGACTTTCTTGAACTCTTTCTCCATCACCCAAAGCGCCGCATTGTAAGCGCTGCGGAGCTTCTTCACTTCCCGCTCGAACCGCTCCCGGACCCGCGGATCGGGGGAGTCCTTGTAGCGTCGCCACCCCTGCAGGATGGTCTGGCACATGCGATAAAGACTCGGCCCATTACGCTCGAAATCCCGCCAGAATGCCCAATCCAGGAACCTCTTGGAATCTTCGCGCGAGATGGCAGCGTGCCGGAAGTTGAACTTGAACTGACCGTGAACATCGGCAAAGTCAACGTTCGGCAGCAGACGGCCCTGTTCCGCCATTTCCTGGTAAAGCGGCGTGCCCGGAACCGGCGTGTAGAGCATGAACTGGTGAAAGTCGGTCTGATAGCTGACCGCCGATTCGATTTCCTCCTCAATGTTGTCGGGCGTATGGTGCTCGAGCCCGACGATGGTTGAGCCCTGCACTCGTATTCCATGTTCGCGAAGTTCGCGCGTCAGTTGTCCTACGTCATTACCCTGCAACTTGGCATAGCCGGCCTTAGGAGATTCCAAGCCCATCCACACCCAGGAAACGCCCAGTTCGACCAGTTCCAGCATGGTGTATTTTCGGATCGCATTCGCGGATGCAAAGACGGAAAGCTCCCAGCTCTTGCCGTTCTCCTTCATCAGCTCCAGCAGGCGCATGGCGCGGGTACGGTGCAGCAAAAAGTTTTCGTCCATCACGAAGAAGGAGTTCACTTTCAGTTCCGCTTCGATCCCGCACATCACCTCAAACAGTTCATCGCCGGTCTCGTAAAAGTTGACAAACTTTCCTTTGCCGCCAAAAAAAGCCGACGTGGTACAGAAGTTGCATCCCATGGGACAGCCCACCGACGGAATGATGGTGGCTGCCGTCCCGCCCTTCCGCTCCGGAAGGAGCATTCCCATAATCCGTGTCCGCAGCCCGGAAACAATGGCGGGATGGCGAATCGGCGCGTGTTCGTCTTCTCCCAGGTACCGGCGCATCCAGGAAATTCCTTCTCCCTTCACGATGTGGTCGGCGTCGATCATAGCTTCGACGCCAGGAATGGCTGCCACATGTCCGCCCACCACAATCGTCGAATCCGGGGATAGTTCCCGCACCATGCGGCACATCTCCCGCACCTTGCCCACGTTCACGATGATTCCGGAGATGCCGACGATGTCGTAATGGTTCGCGGTCAATTCGCGGGCAAAGGCTTTGCGGGTAGGAAAATCCAGCACGCTGCACGGCGCCGAAATATTTTCCTGAATCATCATGATGCCCCAGGAGCGATGGAACATCCGCAGCGAGAAACTCCCTTGCGCCCGCGTGACCTGGTTGTGATAGAGCTCCATCGGATTGATGGCCCGGCTGCCAAATTCGTCGTCCTGGGCATATGGCCCGAACACCGAACTCAGCAGAATGCGCGCATGACTCCCCTTGGGGTGAGTTTCTACTTGGGTAGGTTTCATAGATTCGTTACTTGAAGGATAAGTACTCGGGAGAGCACTTCGCGGTGATCGTGGTTACATTACAAAACTATTACGTGCGCTCTTGCACGCGCATTTTCAGCCGACTGCAAGAGAAACTTTAGTTTGCTATCAACATTTGTCGATGAGTACTCGGGCACAGAATGCGAGATGCTGGAACTCGTTTCATAATTGGTTTTGAAAGGGCACGGCTTCACAGCTTGCGGAAAAACTCAGGTTCGTATCAGGGTATCGCTTTAGCGATACCGCAAGTTCTTCAAAATCAGACGCCCCTTTAGGGGCTGGGCATCGAGCACCGACTTTTTCCGCAGCCTGTTCAGCCGTGGCTCAGAACCTGGAAAAATGCGGGCTTTAGCCCTGAGTCTGCTCTTGTTCTTGGGTGGTGCAGCGCCGGGTCCCAACACGCCCGGTTTTGGCGTGATGGGGTGGAGCAGTTTACCGTCGAGATCAAATGGCTTGTTTTTCGAAATCGGCTTTACAGATTTGAAACACTCGATTTTGCTCTTGCTTTTGGGTGGCGCAGCGGTTTACCGCTGCGATATCTGGCTTGTTGCCAGCGACGGCTTTAGCCGCTGAGGTAACGGGGTTTTCAGCAATTGCGCACCAGCGCCAGCGCCGTCAGATCGTTCCGCGTCGGAGTCACGTACGAGGACTTCCGGGCCGACTCCAGAATGCTCAGGCACAGTTCGCGCGCGCTCGCAACGGTCGCGTCCTCAAGACTGCGCGTCGCCCCGTCCAGTCCGAAATCCGCGCCCTCGTATTCCGCTTCGACGATCCCGCGCGAGACCACCAGAAGCGCCGAGCCCGGCACCAGGTGACACGCCCCCGCGCTCTGCGTCGTGTGCGAGAACAATCCCAGCGGCAGCCCCGTGGCCCCGAGCAGCGTAATTCCCGTGCCGTCGCGAAGCAGCCCCGGAGTGTGGCCGGCATTGGCGTAGCACACCGTCCCCAGGTCTTCGTTATAGCAACCGAGAAACGCCGGACAACTGCGCAGACCGCCCCGCAAAATGGTGAGGTTCATGGCGTGGCACAGTTCAATCATGGCCGTAGTTTCGTTGATGTCTTCTCCGGAGAGAAGCTCGGGCGCAAGCGTTCGGAACGTCTTTTGCACCGCGATCAGGATCTTCCGCGTGTCCACCCGCAGCCCGGCGATGTCCAGCAGCACAAAAAGCATGCGGGACGGCCCCACTCGCAGGAATTCATAGAAATCGCCAGCCACCCGCTGCCCCGTGTACACCGCGGCAATCTCGGCCTGACGGAGCATGGGGGTTTCGCAACGGAGCGGGTCAACCGGAGACGGTGCCACTTCGCGCGGTTTGAACAGCGAGCGCCAGAACCCGGCCGAGGTAGGCTTGCCTTCCTCAGCCTTAGCCCTCCCAGTCATAGCGCGGCTCCCGAAATATGGCTGCATCTGCCAAGGTTATCGGCAGATCTCAAAATCCCATGATGTTGTAGCCGCAATCCACATAAATGGTCTCGCCGGTGATCCCGGAACTCGCGTCGGAGGCCAGAAACACCCCGGTGCTGCCCACCTCGCTGACTTCCACATTGCGTTGCAGAGGCGCGCGCTCGGCGTGCCCTCTCATCATCTCTCCCATGCCCGAGATGCCGCGCGCCGCCAGGGTTTTGATCGGCCCCGCGGAAATGGCGTTGACCCGAATCTTCTTTCGCCCCAGATCGGAAGCCAGATAGCGCACCGTGCACTCCAGCGCCGCTTTGGCCACGCCCATCACGTTGTAGTTGGGGACAACCTTTTCCGCGCCGTAATAAGTCATGGTCATGACGCTGCCGCCTTCTTCCATCAAAGGCGCCGCCGCCCGCGAAACCGCGATCAGCGAATACACGCTGACGTCGTGCGCGATGCGAAAGCCTTCGCGCGTCGTGTTCACGAAGTCGCCCTTCAGTTCTTCCGCCGGAGCGAAAGCCACGCTGTGTACCAGCACATGCAGCTTGCCGTAGCGCTCCTTGAGCTTCTCGAACAGGCCCGCAATCGCTGCATCGTTCGACACATCGCACATGAAAGCTTCCGCGCCCGGCAGCGACAAAATCAGGTCTTTGGCTTCCTGCTCCAACCGCTCGTTCTGATAGGTAATGGCGAGGTTCACCCCCGCTGCGTGCAACCCTTGCGCAATGGCCCACGCGATCGAGCGCTTGTTCGCCACTCCAAAGACGACCGCCGTCCGGCCCTTTAAGTCCTCAAACATGAAAACTCTCCTCGTGCCAAGTCAATAAGAATAGCAGGCGATGAAGTCCCCTGTGATGAGGTCCCCTGTGTTCCCCTGTGCCCTCTGTAGCAAGGATTTCTTCCGCGAACGCCACGTAAGAGGTTCCTACTTCGCCGCGGGTGCGCAATCCTAACGTCGCGCTTTTCGACGTCACGGTGGGCTCGCTGGATGCTACTCCGCCGCCGAAGCCACAGCTTGCCGAGCCTTCACTGGCCAGCAGGCGCTGCCAAAGGCGACCGCATACACCATCGCGATCACCGCAAACCCCGCCGCCAGGCTGATCCGCGATGCGATCCAGCCCACCGTCAGCCCCAGTGTCACCTGCAGAAACGTGCCAAAGAAATAGAAACTATTCTGCACCCGTCCCATAAAATGCGGCGGCACCTGCTCCA
Source organism: uncultured Acidobacteriaceae bacterium (assembly GCA_963752985.1). GTDB lineage: Bacteria > Acidobacteriota > Terriglobia > Terriglobales > Acidobacteriaceae > Acidiflorens. The sequence goes on along the minus strand of CAVWAN010000025.1, from coordinate 319,716 downwards.
TCAAACTCGTATTCATGGCCACGCCGCTGACCCCGCGAGCCGATCCCATCATCCCATAAAGGAGCACAGCCATCGCCAGCCAGGGCGAAAACGGCGAGAGCGCCATCGTAAACGTCAGCAGCAGCATCGAAAGCGCAATCGACCAGCGTGAGCCCACCCGCGCAATCAGCGCCGGAGCATAAAGAGCGCTCAGGAATGCGCCCACTCCCCATCCCCCGTTCAACCATCCATAGCCCACAGCGCCGGCGTGGAAGACGCGATCGCTGAGCGGAGCCGTGACCACCACTCCCGTCATCATCGCGCCCAGAAACAAAGCCCAACTCGTCCCCAGGAAAACCACGCTACGATGCTCGCGCAGAAACTCCAGCCCTTCGCGCATCTCGCGCAAAAAGCGTGCCACCGCTGTTTCCGCTGCTTCCAGATCGTGCCGAAGTTCGACCGCCCGCGGCACAACTCGTCCCTGCCGCACCGCAAAGTAGCACAAAAAAGAAACGACGTAGGTGCTCACGTCGATCAGCAGCACTCCGCCCAGCCCAATGTGTTCATAAACAAATCCAACCACCGCGCCCGCCATCAACCAGCCGCCCTGCACCCCCGCCATAAGAAATGTATTCGAGTGCACGAACCCGCCCTCGGGCGTCAGTTCCTGAATCAGCGCCGTGATCGTAGGCCAGAACATCCAGAAGCCCGCCGCCACCAGCGTATTCATCAGGCAGAGTTCCCACACCTGCACGCGGTGAAGGAACGCCAGCACCATGACCACCAGAATGACGACGGCGCGCGCCGCATCCAGCCACATCACCAGCCGCCGCCGGTCTTCGCGATCAATAATTACGCCGGTGAAGGGAAGCATCAGCATGGCCGGAATCGTTTGCAGAGCGGCAAACGTGCCCAAAGCCATTTCCGAGTGAGTACGCTGCAAAATTGTCCAAGCCACCGCAGCGGAGTTCATCCCACTGCCCAGCATAGAGATCACGTTCGCCGCAAACACAAATCGCAGCGACCGTTTTTGCAGAATGGCGCGCATCTTTCGAATTTAACACGGAGGGCTTTTCGGCTCTCAGCTGTCAGTTCCTGATGCCGTCTGTCTCTTGCAAACTTGCAAACCCTAACAATTTGTCATCCTGAGCGAAGCGAAGGACCTGCTGTCTGGCGGTTTACCGTAAGATGTCGGGAAAACATGCTGCCGAACAACACTCTTTCGTGGTGAAGCTGCAAGCGGAGGGTGCGGGACCGAAGCGGGAAGTGAGGTTCGCGCTGAAAGCTCTAGTGCAAAGCTACGCGGATTTCTTCGAGCGCAGGCAAAACTCGATCACTTTCCCGGGTTGCAACTGCGGAACCGGCGTTGCCTTCCTTCGAAAGTTGGCCGGTATGTAGAAAGAAATTACTCGCGCCATAAGAATCTCTCACTTCATCTTGTGATGTTCCAACCATCCCTAAGCAACTGAGTTGCCAAATGTGCGCACCCGAATCAGGAGCCAAACAATCGACTCGAAATGTCCGCTGGCGCAGCGCTGACAGCGTCCGTGGAAGCCCTTACTTTGTTGTATTTAGTACAAGAACGCCTGCGAATGGCGGCTCCTCCCTGAATAGAAAACTGCGAGTTTCCGCAAGCAAGGGTGGGTGATCTCCCCCTCAAATGAGTGGGTGAAATTCCTTAAGGGTCAACGCGGACTGGGTTCTTACGATATTGCGGTGAGCAATCTGGCTGCTACCTTACTAGCTAGAAGCTAGCAGCCAGAAGCCAGAAACTGCACTTCCTAATTCTCGCTCTCCACCGGCTTCGCCTTCGGAGCCGGCAGCGCCTTCGCCGGTTTGCCCGGCTTCGGCGCGGCGGGCGGAGTCGGCGGAACTGGAGGCGCAGCCACCGCAACCGTTCCTTTGCGGATTTCAATCGTTCCCTTGTCGCAGTTCATCACCAGCCGTGGGCCGTTCGTCCCGATCGAACCGCTGGCGCTCGATTCCCTGTTGCGATTGTCGACTTTAATTTCGTCGAAGTCGCTCTGAATCTCTCCTTCATGCGTGCGCGCCTCCACCTTGATCGCCGTATTCGGCGGAATCGAAACCTGCACGTCGCCCTTACGGTTATCAATCTGGATATTCCCCGGCTTGTGCAGCCCGACCTCAACCGTCCCGTTGGAGTCTTCCAGTCGCAAATCGCCCGACAAACCTTCGAGCGCAATGTCCTTCGACCGGGTCGTCAGGCGCATCGGTCCCGCCAGCGAATCGGCGCGCAGGTCGCCGGAATCCAGGTCCAGCCGCCCATCGAGCCGCGAAAATTCCATGTCTGTTCGTGACGACCGGAAACTCACCGTCTTGCTGATTCGAATCAGCCGCACGCTCTCCATGAACTCTCCATTCAGGTGAACCGCGCCATCCACATCTTCCACCGCCACTTCGTTCGCCTTGCCCTGAATGGTTACGTCGCCCTTCACCTGTCCCAGCCGCGCCGAACTGCCGTCCAGGTTCAGTGAAATGTTTCCGGTGTGATCATTGATGTTGACTTCGCCGCGATGGTGATTGATTTCGACATTGCTCGACATGCCCGCAATGGTCACATCGCCTCGGCTCGAGGTAATCACCAGCGCGGTATTGGCCGGCACATAAATATCCATGTCGACAGTCACGCCCTTGTCGCCCGCACCCTGGGTGTTGGCGTTCAGCAAGATCACTTTGTCTGCCGTGGTAATCGTGGGATCGGTCTTCGTGTTGTAGCGGTCGGCGTCCTGCTGATTTTCGGCGTGAACCTTCTTGCGCCACGAAACCTTGAGCTTCTTGTCGTCCGAAACATTGACGGTAATCGTGCCCCGCTCGTCGTTGACGCGCAGACTGTTGCCGCCCGCCGGCCAGGCATTGCTGAGTTCGCCGCTGTAGTTGAAGGTGGACCCGCCGAAGATCTCGTCCAGTCCTTGATCACCGTCCAGTTGGATGTGGTCCCCGATGCTCTTCCAGTCCACACGTGACGCCTGGGTTGCAATCAGTCCCGCCATGATCAGGAACAGCATCAGGAACACGCCGCCAACCCCAATACCCCGCGTCGGCTGCCCCAGGCGTTTGGCCTGTTCGTATTCGATCAGCTTGAGCACGCCCCACAAGATCAGCAGTCCAGGCCAGAAGCGGGCAAACAGCGAGCCGAGGTGGTGGATATCCATCAGCCCCATCGTCCCCAGCAGGAACAGCACTCCCAGCAGGATCAGCACGACCGGTCCGGCAATGGAACGGTGCGGAGGACGCGGAGTCGGCGGTATGGGCGGAGTCGGAGGCATCATTGGGCTAGCCATGGTTCACCTCACCAGTTGGTGGAATAGGTGGAACGGGCGGAACCGGAGGTTCCGGAGGAATCGGTCCTCCCGGTGGGGCCGTATTCCCCCCCGGCGACGGAAGAACATGTCCCTCCGCTGAGGCGCTGCTCTGAAACAGTTTCACGGCGCCGATCACCAGCAGCAGGACTGGCCAAGTGCGACCGAACCCGATTCTGCCCATGCTCTCGAACAGGAACAGGAACCCCAGGGTAACGAGCACGGCCGGCCACATCAGGCTGCAAGAACGGCAGCGCGCGCATCCGCAAGGTCCCGCGCCCTTGCCCGTCAGGCCCCAGTTGCGCGCGAACATCCAACCTCCCATCGCGATCAGGATGAGCGGCCAGAAGCGGTCGAGTCCAAATGCGAACCCCATCGTATGCAGCAGGAACAGCACGCCGAGCAAAATGAGCATGATCGCGCCCATGGGAATCTTGCTGGTCTCGATCTTTCCTCCGCTGCCAAAGGTCGCTGCCAAGCCGAAGGGGTCCGGTATCGGCTGCGCCATCTGGATTGCTTTAGCCGATCGCACCGCATCGATGATCTGGTAGATGATGAAGAACGCGATGCCGAAGCCGCAGATGATGCCCAGAGCTTCGCTGTGCCCGTTGTCGCTGGCGTTGGCTCCGATAACGAGTAATACAAAAATAGTCAGATGTGCCAGTCCCTTGGCATATTGCCCGTTGTACACGGCGCCTACGCCGGGAAAGACGCCCAAAATTCCAGCGACCGTCGGATTCGGTCCGCTGCCAACAACCGGAGGCGGCGGTGGCGGAACCTGTCTGGCCCCTGCCGCGGAAGATGTTGGCGGAACGAATCCAGCCGCTCCCGTCGGAATCCCTTCCATCTTCGCTCCCAGGCAGTCTTCGCAGTAGATCACGCCCCGCACGGGACGTGTACAGTTCGCGCACAGTGCCTTTCCGCAAGTGCGGCAATAGGCCACTGCTGACGCATCAGCATGATTGGCGCAGTTCATACAAACCTCCGATTCGTACTCGCGGTCACCGCTACCGTCACGGCAGGAGTAGCTTCCCTCAACGCGGCTAGCATCGGCTGGTTGTTTTCCTGGGAATAGTTGCGATCCTGTCTCTGGTCTGGTTGCCCACTGGTATCGTTCTTGCGATTTTGTTTCGGTTCTGACGGCCCGGGCTCGGCGGGAGTGTTGGCCCGCTTCAGCTCGCGCACCTTAGATTCAATTTCGTACACAAAGCGGATATTGTCGTAATACTTCACGACTTTGATCTGAGCGTCGTTGTAAGCATGCCGCAGCGCGGACGGCCGCAGCGAAACCTTCGCCACGTCCGCCGGCTTTACGCCCGCCGCGTTCAGCGCCAGCGAGAATGAGAAGAAGATCATCCCGAACGACATCACAAACCGTGGCTGCCGCACAAAGGCAGTGACCGGAGTGAAGTACGAATCCCACCATTCCCGCAACCGCTCGCCGAACGGAGTCGTCCTGCCGCCGGCCGTAGCCGCCACAGCGCGTGTGCTAACCACTCCACTGGTAGCTACCAGAATGTTGTGCACCAGATAAGCCGGAGGCTCGACTGCTTCCAGCGACCGCAGCCACTGTTGCCCCGCCTGCACATCCGCAAACAGCGGACCGCAAATCGCGCAAACGCGCCGATGAGCTTCGAAGCTTTCTTTACGAGCGGGGCTCAACTGGCCGTCACCGTCCAAAGCGTCGCTGAGCAGCGCTTCGAACTCCGCGCATTCGACCCCGTGTTTTGTTTCCTCTGGCATCACATCACCTGCCTATATGTACGTTGTAGGAGCCGCGCAAGTTCCGCTCGTCCCCGGTTAATCCTTGACTTGACGGTCCCCTCCGGAACCCTCAGAGCCGTGGCAATTTCCCGATAGTCCATGTCCTGTAAGTCCCTCAGAATCACCGCCTCCCGCAGCTCCGGAGACAGCTTTTGCAGCGCCAAATGCACCATTTCCTGCGTTTCCCGGCGTTGCACATGGACATCGGCCGCAAGCCCACGATCGGCAATCTGTTCGCTAAGCGGCTGCGCATCCTCGTGCTCGGAAGGCGCCGTATCCAATGAATCCGTAATCCGGTCGCCTTTCGACTTCCGGAAATGATCCACCAGCAGATTGCGAGTAATGGTAGTGACCCAGGTCATGAACGCGCCCTTGCCGGAATCGTACGTGTTCAACGTCCGGTACATCCTGATAAAGACCTCCTGAGTGAGGTCCTGCGCGTTGTCGGAATCCCCGGCAAACCGGTAGCAGACGTTGTAAATCCGCCGGTGATAGCGCTGAACGATTTCTTCCCAAGCCGCGGCATCGCCCCCAACACAGCGACGGACCAGCAATCCGACAACCTGGGCTTCTTCCAAAACCAGACTCCGTGAACTGCTCTAGAACCGCCTACCGTCGCGTCCCGCAATTTTGGGACATAAACTACGTTGTCATCCTGAGCGAAGCGAAGGACCTATGCATTTGCTGCGCGCTGCACAGATCTTTAACAGCACAGGAGAAGTACGTTTCTGTAGGGCAGGAAGTTCCCTTGAATCATGGAGCTAGCGATTGTAGCAGGCAACTGATCACCGGCAATCACCCGCTTCAGAGCGGCCTCGCGAAATCCCTTCGTCGTTTTCGCCGAAGCTTGCAGCGGAATTGCGCGGCAAGCGGCTGGACGATTCGGTTCCTGCTCAGGTGCTTGACACCCCCTAGAGCCGGTCTTTTGGAATCAAAGACTTAGCGGGTGGCTCTCGCCAGGTCTTTGAGGAATAAGGACTTAGGGGTAAAGTATTTTTCTGTCAATAACTTAGGAGGATTTCCCGATTGTTCGGCAGGGATGAATGAAGTGCGTGCTGCCCTGCGCTTCCTTCTTGGGGTGTGATTCAAATTAGTTATCGGAAACGTTCCGTCTGTCCCCGAATTTCTGTCCCCGAATTTCGCACCCTTGCCTCTACAGCTATAATTTCCCCATGACCCAAGAAGCCCGAGAACTGCTGCAAAAGGCCCTGGCCCTGCCGGATAACGAACGTGCAGAACTGGCCGGAAACTTAATCTCCAGCCTGGACGCCACCGTCGATCCGGACGTTGACGCCGCCTGGCAGGCAGAGGTCATGCGCCGTCTGCATGAGGTTCAATCCGGCAAGGTGGGGACTATCTCTTGGGAAGAGGTCCAGCAGAAGGGACGTACACTGCTGCATGGCGAGTAAGCCGCTTCGATTTCATGTTCAAGCGGGGCAAGAATATTTGACGGCGCTGTTATGGTATCGGGAGCGCAGCCCAATTGCAGCCATCAATTTTGAAAGTGCCTTTGGTCAGGCAGTAGAGAAAATCAGAGAAGCTCCGCAGCGCTGGCCGATCTACTTCATGGATTTCCGAAAATATACTCTCCGGCAATTTCCCTTCAGCCTTGTGTATCAGGAGCTTGCTTCTGGGATCGTTGTCTTTGCGGTGGCTCACGGGCGAAGGCAGCCCGGATATTGGCGGGATCGTATCTGAGGGGAATGTCCCGTCGTCCCCGAATTTGCCCCGTGCGCGGTGAACCTGCACAATGCAGTGACGGTGTCGCAGCAGCGCTTGGGGAAACGTGTGGCCCAGCTTAGTTCCGCACGAATGAATGAAGTGTGTGCCGCTCTGCGCTTCTCTTTGGGGTGTGATTCAAACTAGTTAGTGGGAGAGTTCCGTTTCTATCCCCGAATTTTCTCTGTCCAGCTCTGGACTACCCCACTCAAGCCCAAAATGGGGCTTGAGTGAGCCGCCCGCCACCCGCCGACGAGAGGTGGGCATCCCGTTTCCCTTGGGTTGGAAACTGGGCCATCCGAACGCTAGATAAATTCAGCGAAGTTGCCGGAATCTATTCGCGTTCGTACATCGTCGCTCGGCGCTGGGTCATCGAGCTCGACGTAAGAAGAAGAGTTCAGAAAATTCTGAGGAAACACTGCCAGACATTCCCTGCCGGTCAGGACTGACTCGTACAAAATGCCTTCAATTCCTGCGTCCACCGCAATGCCGCTGAAAACTTGACCTCCGGCAGGAACGTCATACAGCGTTGGCCAGTTTCTCCAATTGTCGAGCATCAGCACGGCTTTTAATTCCGTGACCGTGCTGATTAGCGTGAGGGGTGACCATCCCAATCGTCGTGCTTCGGAAATCAATGGCTTCGACAGCCTAAAATCCTTGATGAGACTTACAAACTTGGACAAGTTCGCTGACATACGAATATCTACTACCGCTTCTAACTTGCCGGTCACTGACACTGCACTTATCGAATCTGGCTTTGTCAATGCCAATTGTTCTGGCGTAAGTGATCCCACGTCCTTGTCTCGCCCAATGACCTCCGCGAGAGCCGTGCCCTTGTCGGCTGCAAGATACAGGGCTGGGAACATCGGATAGCGGGTGGGATCTATCGCTCCGACGTTGAATCGGCCACCTGGGTCGAAGAGGCTGGCCTTCGCACTCAGCGGATCGAGGGAGTATTTGTACTTGACGACTCTTTGCCACCTTGGGAATTGAAAAGCCGCCGCCGCATACCGAAGTGAGCTGTTTAGCTCTTCGCGGATCCTCTTTCTTTGAAACGCAAGTTCGGAGTAGTACCGCCAATGAAACTCAACTAAGTCTTCGTACAGCTTCTTGGACTTGATAATGTCCGAGACTCGCCCGGATTCAAGCTGCCATCGGCGGATCATTTGCGCATTTCATTTTCGGACAAGGCTTGTAGGATGAAGTGGCGCAGCTTCTTAAATCTTCCGATCTTAATCATGTCGCGTGGCGCGATGTCTCCTAAAAGCGGGTTCGGTGTCTTGAACCATAACACTGTTTTTTGTTCGTCCCTGAAAAACTGCGCAACAAGGTTGAGAGCAACAGCCCACTCTTGGATACGGTCCTGCAACTCCTTGGGCATCTTGGGAAGGTCGTATCGGACCGAATGCAGCGCGACGTTCGAAGCCCTTGCGACATCCTTCTTCCTGAAATCTAGAAGGTCTACTACCTTTTCGTAGTCGGTACCACCAGAAGGAAAGAGACTGAGATAATCCTCTTTAGGAACAGTTTCAAACAGCGCAAGCCCGCTCATTCAGTACACTCCATGTTTATTCCACATTTCATCCCCAATTCTACCACGCCGATGGCTGGGCTGGACGGGAGACCCTCTAAAGCCCGGTTTTGGCGCGAGTGGGGATGTTTACACGTCACAGACTTGCGCCGGCGAACAAAACTAGATTGTCCTCGCCATGGGGACTAACGCGTTTTCACGAATCATGATTCCTCGGCTTCCCCTTCGACTGCGCTCAGGGCTTCGGCAAAGCCGGGATTTCGGCAGCGGGCTCAGACGCCTGCCAGGCGCCTTAACTTTCTGCTGTTAACATCGCCCCATTCGACTCCTTCGCTGCGCTCAGTCGCTCAGGGCGGGCTCCGGTTGTTTACCGCGGACGCAAGCCGACGAATCTTCGAGTCAGGGTGGAACATCCCACCCTAAAATCGCAAAGAGCGCGATTTTAGGATTGATTGGATAAGAGCGAAGGCTCGATTCGACCCGGTAGTCTTGATTTGAGGACCAAAGACGCTGGGGAGAAAGGAGTCTTCGCATGATGATTATAGGGTGTGATTTCCATCCCAGCTGGCAACAAGTGAGCTGGCTGGACACGGAGACAGGAGAGACCGGGGAACAGAAGTTGGTGCAGGTCTCGGGCGATGCCGAGCGGTTCTATCGGCAAGTGCCAGCGCCGGCGTTAATCGGCATGGAAGCAACCGGGAACTGCCACTGGCTGGTGGATCTGCTGGCTGAACTCGGTCACGAGTTGTGGGTAGGGGATGCAGCGCAGATCCGGGCGAGTTATGTGCGGCAGCAAAAGACGGACCGGCGAGATGCGGCGCACATTCTGAAGCTGCTGCTGGAAGGGCGGTTTCCGCGCATCTGGATGCCGTCGAGTGCGGTGCGCGATCTGCGGCAGTTATTGTTGCATCGCTACAAGCTGGTGATCATTCGGGCGCGGGTGAAGAATGAACTGCAACATCTTTGCCTGAATAAAGGAGTGCAGCGTCAGCACAAGCTGTGGACGAAGGCGGGACAGCAGGTGCTGCGCGAGTTGCCGTTGAAGGCGTGGGCGGGGCGTCGAAGAGACGACTTACTCGGGCTGCTGGCGATGCTCGACCAGCAGATCGAACCGCTCGACGAGGCGGTAAAGGCAGAAGCGCAACGAGACAAAATGGCGCTCCTGCTACAAACCCAACCGGGAGTGGGACCGATCACGGCGTTGGCTTATGTGCTGACCATGGGCGACGTCCGGCGTTTTCCGCGAGGCAAGCAGGTGGCGAGTTACTTGGGACTGATTCCGCGCGAGCACTCTTCGGGCGGACGGCAACATCTGGGTGCGATCTCGAAGCAAGGCAATCGCATGTTGCGGATGTTGCTGGTGGAAGCGGCGACGACCACGGTGCGACTGGATCCGCAGTTTCGCAAGGAATATTTGCATCGCTGTCATCAGAAGCCGAAAGCGGTGGCCAAGGTGGCGGCGGCGCGCAAGTTGGCGGTACGACTGTACTGGATGCTGCGCACGCAAAAGCCGTATCCGGAGGTCGTTCGTATCGAGAGCAGCCCGCGGGTGCCCCTGGTCGGCGCGAGCTAGACCGAAGGACTGATTGGGCGCTCTCGCATCCCGTAAGCGACGGGATGTTCGCATAGAAGAATCATGGTTGATGTTAAGGCCGAATCGATGGTTGGTGGAACGACGAGTCCACCGCAGGGTGATTCAGCGTGAGATTTCCAGAGTCTTGGTCCTCAACCTCTCTGGCAATGCAAGCGGTGCTCTGGCGCCGCCCAGGATACTTTTGTCCTTGACAGCGCCTTCGCTCTTATCGAGGGGCACCCGCGCAAAACAAGCGGTGCTCCGGCACCGCCCAGGATCACTTTGTCCTTGACAGAGCCTTCGCTCTTATCGAGGCCCACCCCCAGTGTTTCTCTGCCAGCGATTCACAGCCTGAGAGGTATACCCGGCATATATGTGGGCCACCCGTCCAGCTTCACTCCTCAGAGCGGATTGCCGCTTCCGCCCGTCGGCGCGCCTCGGCCAATTGCTCCACGGTCATTCTTTCCGCCAACTCTTTCATCTTCTGGTCGCAGTGCTTGTAATGGTTCCGCTGGGCCAGCGCATACCAAACATAAGCCATAACCAAATCATTTCTGCGCGACGCAAGAAACTCCCCCATTTCAAACTCAGCCGGGGGAAATGCCTGCTTAGCGGCCATAACCAAATAGGCAAATCCCCGATTCTCGTCCAGGGGCACACCACGTCCTGCCAGAAAGTCTTGAGAGATCTCCAACTGCGCCTTTGTATTCCCCGCGTTGGCCTTCTCCAATAACCTGTGATGCCTCGTATCAAGATCGTAGGAAATCCGAAAAGTTACTTCGATGTTGACTTGAACCGTCACCGGCACGCCATCTTTCATTCCGGGCGCGAATCTCCATGTCCGAACCGCCGCAATCGCTTTCTCGTCGAGGCCCCTACCGAGAGTCTTCTCTACCGTGATATCGCGCGGCAGACCAGTGGGGTCAACCACCACACTGAGAATGCATGTGCCTGACACGTGCGCTAGCCGCGCTTCTTCTGAGTATTCCGGGTCGGGTCCGTAAACAACCCGAGGAGGGGTAACACCGCCGCCCACTCGATAAACACCCTTCCCAGGCCCCTCCTTGCCCAGGTCGGTGTCTTGTGAGGATTGCGTTTGTCCGTAGATGGGCGTCAACCCAGAAAATAACAGCAACGCGATCCCACCAATTGCATGAGCGTTACGACGCATGATGGAAACGAAGTGTAGCAAGAATCTCATAGCCAACCCTTGTAATCCGAGCAACACTCGCTGATACCTGCCCTACGAGAACCTCACCTTAACATCCGGCCCCTTATCCAAATGAATGCTCTCAATGAATCGCACCCGTCCAGTCCTCAAGGTCAGAATCACCGATGAAGTCCGCGTCCCTTCGCCAAAGAAGCGGACGCCTTTCAGCAGCGCGCCTTCGGTCACCCCGGTTGCCGCGAAAATCAACTGTTTCCCCGGTGCCAGGTCTTCCGCCTCGTAAATTTTGTTCTTGTCCTTGATCCCCATCTTCGCAATGCGCTCTTCGAGCTCCGGCTTGTCGACCACCAGCCGTCCCTGCATGTATCCATTCAGGCAGCGGATGGCAGCTGCCGTGATCACGCCTTCCGGAGCCCCACCCGATCCCATAACCGCATGCACTCCGGTTCCAATCACTGCCGCGGCAATGCCCGCCGAAAGATCGCCATCGCCAATCAGCTTGATGCGCGCCCCCGCCTTGCGAATGTCGGCGATCAGCTTCTCGTGCCGAGGACGGTCAAGCACGACCACCACCAGGTCCTCCACGCCGCGATGCAGCCGCCGCGCGATGTTCTTCAGATTGACGGCCACCGGAGCGTCCAGTTCCACCGCGTTCTTGCACGATGGCCCAACCACAATTTTCTCCATGTAGCAATCGGGAGCATGCAGCAGCCCGCCTTTTGCCGACGCCGCCAGCACCGTGATTGCCCCCGGCGATCCGGTGGCGCACAGGTTCGTGCCTTCCAGCGGATCGACGGCGATGTCGACCTGCGGAACCTCGCGCCCGTCCTGATACGTGCCGCCCACCTGCTCGCCGATATAAAGCATGGGAGCATCGTCGCGCTCGCCCTCGCCGATCACAATCGTGCCGCGCATCGGCACCGTGTCCATCGTCCTGCGCATCGCTTCAGTGGCTGCCTGGTCGCTCAACGGACGGTCCCCTTGCCCCATGGTGCGAGCCGACTCGATGGCCGCGTTCTCCACCACGCGCAAGAATTCCAGCGCCAGATCGCTTTCCAGATTTTCCCCGAAATTCTTGGCATGAGGTTCGAGGCGAGTTTGGTTTGGCATCAATCCTCCTAAAAATGCGACTTTGGAATATATCCCCTTCCGAGCCGGGATGGAAGCGCAGGTTTAGTTCGTGTGGCGCGGGCGCCCCCGCCCGCGTACGCATCCGCGAACGCCAAACCGTCTGCTAATCTTCACACATGACTACTGAACCAACCACCAAGGATCGCAAAGAACCCGCCTATCTCTACTCCGAGAAGCAGGTAGCTGAAAAAAGTGCCCTCGCCCGGCATTTTCTGGACAGCCGCGCCCGTCTCAATGAAAACGTCGACCATGCCGACAACTACCTCGTCAAACGCTTCTACAATCTGGATCACAACACCTACCTGGAAGGCGCTCTGCCCGCAAAATACAAAGAATTGATGGGGCTGGTCGCCTCGGCGAGTTTGCGTTGCGACGACTGTGTTTACTACCACCTGATTCAGTCCTATCGCCTGGGTGTGACCCGCGCCGAGCAGGAAGAAGCCATCAACGTGGCGCTGGTAGTAGGCGGCACCATAGTGATTCCGCACATGCGAAGGGCGTATGAGTTGCTGACTGAGCTCTATTCCGCCTGAGGGCGTGCGCTCTGGAAGGCCACGGGGAAACGAGGTTCGTATCAGGGCATCGCTTCAGCGATGCCGTAAGTCCATCGGAATCAGGTGCCGCTAGAACGCGTCAATCCCCGTCACGCTAGCCCCAATAATCAGCGTATGGATATCGTGCGTGCCCTCGTAGGTTTTGACGCTTTCGAGGTTCATCAGATGCCGCATGATGGGGTAATCATCCGCGATGCCGTTCGCTCCCAAAATATCGCGCGACAGCCGCGCGCACTCCAGCGCCATCCAGACGTTGTTTCGCTTGGCCATAGAAATGTGCTGATGCTGCACTTTCCCAGCGTCTTTCAAGCGCCCGACTTGCAGGACGAGTAACTGTGCCTTGGTGATCTCGTTAATCATCCACGCAAGTTTCTCCTGGACGAGCTGATGTGAGGCGATGGGCTGATCGCGCCATTGTTTACGCAGCAATGAATACTGCAGCGCGCAGTCGTAACACGCCATCGCCGCACCGACCGCGCCCCACGCGATTCCATAACGCGCCTGGTTCAGGCACATCAGCGGAGACTTCAGTCCATTCGATCCTGGCAGCAGGTTCGACTCGGGAATCCGCACATCCTGCAGCGACAAGCCCGACGTCACCGAAGCCCTCAGCGACCACTTCCCGTGAATGTCATCAGCCTTGAATCCAGGACGGTCGGTTTCCACCAGAAATCCGCGTATCGTTTCCCCTTTGCCGTCGCCTTCATCTCCGGAACTGACCTTGGCCCAGATCACCGCCACGTCGGCGATCGAGCCCGAAGTGATCCACATTTTTTCGCCGTTCAGCACATACTCTTTCCCAACTTTGCGGGCGCGCGTCCGCATGCCGCCCGGATTCGATCCGAAATCCGGTTCGGTCAATCCAAAGCACCCAAGCTTTTCGCCTTTCTGCAGCGCGGGCAGCCAGGTGTTCTTCTGGTCGTCCGACCCAAAGGTGTAAATCGGATACATCACCAGCGCCGACTGCACACTGACAAACGAGCGCACACCGGAATCTCCGCGCTCCATTTCCTGCATGACCAGCCCATATTCGACGTTCGACATCCCCGCGCATCCGTAACCGTTCAGCGAGGCGCCGAAGAATCCCAGATCCGCCATCGGCTTCACCAGTTCGCGTGGGAAGCGCCCAGCCCGGTTGCATTCCTCGATGATCGGGACGAGATTGTCCTCAATGAACTTGCGCGCCGTCGCACGCACCAGCCGCTCGTCGTCATCCAGCAACGTGTCAAACTCGATAAAGTCCACACCACGGAATTTGATGGCCGGCATTACGCTTCACCCCACAAGTCAGCAGACAGCACGGGAAACTAATCAAAGTAGCAGAGGGGCAGGGAAGTCAGCAACGTGGGCCGCAGGGACTCCTAAATTCATTAGATTTTGTCGTCCCGAGTGAAGCGAGGGATCTGCATTTTTCAGTGACCTGCAGATCCCTCGCTTCGCTCGGGATGACAATTCGTGAAAGGTGTTGCCCGTATTCCATCTATGATCTCACTGTCAACCGCACCGTCTGCAAGTGGGGGAAGTCGGCAATCAGAAGCATGGGTCGGTCGCATAGTTTTTTCGTATTAGAGACACCGCTTCCCGCATTCCGATAACATGTTGCAAACTAAGGGTTGCAGGCCTTTGTGGGGGCCGCTTAAATCTGTCATGTCTTCCGCCGGAAATTCTGTGGGCCGCGTGTTGTCGCTGTTGATCGCCTTCCTCGTCGTGTCCGCGATTTACCTGTACACGTTCCCGCAAGCGAATATTTTCTACGCCGGAGTGGTATTGCTGCACGCCCTTGCCGGTGTCGCGGCCTCAGTTTTGCTGCTGCTCTGGCTGGTGCGCTCTTTTATGTTGCGTCAGGGTGAGCCGCTGGTGCGCGTCGCAATGGTCTTCCTGTTCCTCGGCGCAATCCCAGGATTGGCGCTCATCTACACTGGAGCCCTCCGTACCGAGTGGCCGCTCGTCTACGTCCACCTCGCTTTAAGCTTTGTCGGCGCCGGCCTGATCGCTGCGGCCCGAATCGGATGGCTGCCCCGTCATACTGTTCTGCGAGCCGCCGCCGTGCTAGCCGTGTTGGCGGTGCTCGCGCCGGTGGCCCGCTATCTCCGCGAAACTCGCTGGACCCAGCATGGCCGCATTGAGAATCCAGCCCTGCCCCCCGCCAGTATGGACGGCGAAGGCGACGGCCCCGCTGGCCCATTTTTCCCCAGTTCCGCGCAAGTCTATGGCGGCGGAAAAATTCCCAGCAAGTTCTTCATGGAATCGGATTCCTGCAAGCGCTGTCACGAAGATATCTACAACCAGTGGAACAGCTCGGCCCACCATTTTTCGTCGTTCAACAATCAGTGGTATCGCAAGTCGATCGAGTACATGCAGGACACAATCGGCACCAGGCCCTCCAAATGGTGCGGTGGATGCCATGACCCAGCCGTCCTCTACGCCGGCAAAATGGATACGCCCATCAAACAAATCGTCCACGCCCCCGAAGCCCAGGCGGGACTCGGCTGCATGATGTGCCACTCTATCGCCAACGTAAAAAGCACGATGGGCCAGGGCGATTTCTATCTCGAGTATCCCAAGCTGCACGAACTCGCGGCCAGCAAGAACCCCCTGGTTCGCAGCCTCCACGATTTCATGATCAAGCTGAATCCGGAGCCGCACCGCCGCGTCTTCCTCAAACCCTTCATGAAGCAACAGACGGCGGAGTTCTGCTCCTCCTGCCACAAGGTGCACCTCGATGTGCCGGTCAATCACTACCGCTGGATTCGCGGCTTCAACGAATACGACAACTGGCAGGCCAGCGGCGTCTCCGGAGAAGGCGCGCGCTCCTTCTACTACCCGCCGAAGCCGCAGCAGTGCGCCGATTGCCACATGCCGCTCGAACCCTCCAACGATATGGGCAACGTTGCCGGTAAAGTGCACTCCCACCGTTTCCCAGCAGCAAACACGGCGCTGCCTACGGCCAACGAAGATGCCGCGCAGTTGAAGGCCACCGAAGACTTCCTGACGAGTGGAGCTCTAACGGTGGACATTTTTGCGCTGTCGCCGGCGAGCGCGACATTGAAAGCAGGGGCAATCGCGCAACACGAACTCGCCACCACCTTCGCTGTGGGAGAAGAAGCGGAAGCGAAAATCACGCCCGGCTCTAACGCCGAGGCCGCACCGATCACCGCGCCGCTCGATCGCGTACAGCCCGCCGTCCGTCTTGACGACACCGTTCGCGTCGATGTCGTGGTGCGCACCAAACGCGTCGGCCATTTCTTTCCCGGCGGCACAGTCGATGCCTACGATACCTGGCTAGAACTGAAAGGCGTCGACGACAAAGGCCAGACGATTTTCTGGAGCGGCATGGTCGAGGACAACGGCAAAGGTCCGGTCGAGAAGGGCGCGCATTTCTACCGCTCGCTCCAGGTGGATGCGCACGGCAACCCGATTAATAAGCGCAACGCCTGGGCCACGCGCGCGGTTGTGTACGTGCGCCTGATCCCGCCCGGCGCCGCCGACACCGTGCACTTCCGCATGAAGGTGCCGGAGAGAACAGGCAGCAAGATCACTTTGACCGCGCGCCTCTGCTATCGCAAATTTGCGTGGTGGGGTACCCAGTTTTCGTTTAAGGGCGAGCCCGACTCTACTCAGCCAAAGGCCGAGGTCACCCCCGACTATGACGACCGGAAGTTCGTGTTCACCGGCTCTCTTCAGGGAGTTTCGGCAAAAGACGAAAAGGTTCCAGACCTTCCCATCGAGGTGGTGGCCCACGATCAGGTTGTTGTTGATGTTCTGGCCGCGAATGCTCCGGCGCCGCAGCCCAAAACCCAACTCGCAAAAGAAGACTGGCAACGCTGGAACGATTACGGCATCGGCCTGTTTCTGCAAGGCGATCTGAAAGCCGCGCAAGCCGCTTTCGAGAAAGTTACTGAAGCAGATCCGCAGAATCCCGACGGCTGGGTAAACATCGGACGAGCCGCCCTGCAGGAAGGCGACGTAGCTCGCGCCCGCACCGTTCTCGAGAAAGCGCTGGCGTTAGGTCCCGATCTGGCCCGGGCGCACTTTTTCTATGCCGGAGTTCTACGCCAGGAAGGCAATTACGACGGAGCGGCACAGCATCTGACGAAAGTCCTGGCCCAATATCCCCGCGACCGCGTTGCGCTCAACAATCTAGGCCGTGTCCTGTTTCTACAGAGGAAGTATGCGGACGCGGTGAAAGTCCTGCAGCAGGTCCTGGCCGTCGATCCCGAAGACTTGCAGGCGCACTACAACCTAATGCTCTGCTACAACGGCCTCGGCGACGAAAAGATGTCCAAGGAACACCAGGCGCGCTACCTGCGCTTCAAAGCCGACGAAGCTTCACAGGCCATCACCGGCCCCTATCGCCAGCTAAATCCCGAAGACAACAATGAGCGCCAGAATATCCACGAGCACACGTCAGTTCCGCTGCCCATCACCACGACCCACGTAGGGACGGACGCATTCGTCCGTCCAGCCGGGCAAAGCTCGGCAATTGCCCGCGCTATCACAACTCCCAAGGTGCAAAGGTGATGCACTCTTTCAGCAGACAATTCACCACCGAGTCACAGAGTCACAGAGAAGGGCAAGAATCCTTCTCAAGGTTTCTCTGTGCCTCTGTGTCTCTGTGGTGGGTTTTGACTTTTCTAGCGGCCACGGCAATCGTCGCGCCAGCACAAGCCACCTTCCGCGAAATCACCGCCCAGGCCGGCATCCACTTCACCCACAACAACGGAGCCTTCGGGAAAAAGTGGCTTCCCGAAACCATGGGCCCCGGCTGCGCCTTCATCGACTACGACAACGACGGCTGGCCCGACATCCTGCTAGTCAATGGTCAAGATTGGCCCGGACACGCCAAAAGTGGCGCGACCACATTGAAGCTCTACCACAACAACCACGACGGCACCTTCACCGACGTGACGCGCAAGTCCGGCCTCGAAATTTCGCTTTTTGGCATGGGAGTCGCGGTGGGCGATTACGATAACGACGGCTTCGACGACATTTTCATCACTGCCGTAGGCCAGAGCCATCTCTTCCACAACAACGGCAATGGCACGTTCACCGACGTTACCAAGTCTGCCGGACTTTGGGGCCCGAACGAGTTCTCGACCGGAGCCGCCTGGGTCGATTACGATCGCGACGGAAAACTCGATCTCGTCGTCGCCAACTATGTGCAGTGGTCCGAGCAGACCGACCTCTATTGCACCCTCGATGGCTCGCACAAGTCCTACTGCACACCCGAATCGTACAAGGGAACGTCGGCCCGCCTCTGGCACAACCTCGGCAACGGCAAGTTCGAAGACGCCACCGAGAAAGCCGGCCTCTACGATCCAACTTCAAAGGGACTCGGTGTCGCCATTCTCGACTACAACAACGATGGATGGCCCGACATCCTGATCGCCAACGACACGCAGCCCAACAAGCTTTATCTGAATAAAGGGAACGGCACCTTCGAAGAGCGCGCCGTTTCCGCCGGCATCGGCTTCAGCGAAGATGGCATTGCCCGAGCCGGCATGGGCGTCGACGCCGTGGATTACGACCGCTCCGGCAGCGCCAGCCTGGTCATTACAAATTTTTCCAACCAGATGCTCTCGCTCTATCACAACGAAGGCAACGGCCTGTTCGTGGATGAAGCTCCGCGCTCCGAAGTCGGCCGCGCCACGCTGCTGACGCTCGGTTTCGGCTGCTTCTTTTTCGACTACGATAACGACGGCTGGCAAGACATCTTCGTCGCCGACGGCCACATCGAAGACCAGATCGAGACAGTCCAGAAACGAGTCAGCTATGCCGAGCCGCCGCATTTGTTCCGCAATCTAGGGAACGGGAAGTTTGAAGAAGTGACGGCGAAAGTCGGGGCCGCGTTTGCCGTTCCGAAAGTCGCGCGTGGCGCTGCCTACGCCGACATTAATAATGACGGAGCCTTGGACGTCCTCGTCATGACCAACGGCGGCCCGGCGCATCTCTACCTGAACCAGGGCAGCAAGAATCAGAGCCTGCGCATAAAACTAGTCGGCACAAAATCCAACCGCGACGGCATCGGCGCCATAGTCCGCGTGAGCACCGGAAGCGACAAGCAATGGCTGACCATGAAGAGCGGCTCCAGCTATCTGTCGCAGAGCGAACTGGTGCTGACCTTCGGCATGGGATCGAAAACCAAAGCGGATACGGTAGAAGTAGACTGGCCCAGCGGCCAAGTCGACAAGTTTGCAAACATTGCGACCGGACAGACCGTTACGGTTCAGGAAGCCAGAGGCCAGATCGCCGCGCGCCCGTACGGAATGAAGTAGTACGTTGGGCATCATCTTCCTTTATTTGTCATCCTGAGCGAAGCGAAGGACCTATGTACCTGGCTGCGCAAATGCAGAGGTCCTTCGCTTCGCTCAGGATGACAATTCATGGAAGGTGGCATCTGCGCGGGTGTTGTCATTCAGCGGAGATTCAGCTAACGGACACGCACCCGCCACTCGGATAGAATCTTTTCTAACCCGCAAATGATCAAGACGCTCAGCATCGCCCTCGCTTCTATCTTTCTGCTAGCGCTACTGGCCGCGACCGTTCCCGCCCCGAATCCCAAGGAAGCGGCCCGCCTCAACAACATCGGCGTCGCCTACATGAACCAGCAGCTTTTTGAAAAAGCCCTGAAATCGTTCGATGAAGCTGCAGCCAATGACCCGGCGTTAGAGGTGGCAAACATCAATCGCGGCGTAGCGCTGCTCAACCTGCAACGCGGAGAAGAAGCGAAGGCGCTGCTGGAGAAAGCAACGAAGACCAATCCCCAAGACGCCCACGCCTGGTACAACCTAGGCCTCTATTACAAGAACTCCGCCAATGCGAGTTCCGCCGTCGATGCATTCCGCCGCGTTACCGATATTGACCCGAGCGATGCCGATACCTGGTACTTCCTGGGATCGACCTACGCGCAACTCAAGCAATTTCCGGAAGCGATCGCCGCCTTCGAACACGCATTGAAGCTCGATCCGCACCACGCCTCCGCCCAGTTCGGACTGGCGCGAGCCTACCAGCAATCCGGCCAATCCGACCCCGCCCACGAAGCAATGAAGAAATTTCAGTACATCACGCAGAACAAGCTGGGCGCGCCCATCAGCCTGTCCTATGGCGAGCAGGGAAAGTATTCGCGCGCGGAAGATTCGCCTGCGGCGGTGGAGAAGGTGCCGGCGCAGATTCCGGTGAGGTTTGTGGATGTAACCAACGAGGTGGGGCTGGTGACGAAGGCGAGCGGTGATCGGAAAGATCAGGGAAACGAAGGAATCACTGCATTTGGTCCTGGTGCGTGCTTTCTTGACTACGATAATGATGGGCAAATTGACGTGTTGCTCACTGACAATGGGCCTGAGGGCGGACTGGCACTGTTCCACAATGTTGGCGGCAAGTTCGAAGACGTGACGAAGAAAGCCGGACTCGACCCAACGTTGCATGGATTGGGATGTACGACTGGCGACTATAACAACGACGGTTTCGCAGACATTGTACTGACCACAGGTGACCGGGTTCTTCTGTTTCGTAATGAGAAGAACGGCACCTTTAAGGATGTGACGGAGGCGGCGGGGATTAAGGGCGGCAACCTTTCCTTGGGCGTTACCTTCATCGACTACGACCACGACGGCGACTTGGATTTATATGTCACGCGATCAACGATGGCTCCCCGCCCCTGGTGCTATCCCGGACAATTCTCTGGGCCGGCAGGCGCAGCGAAAGCTGCCATGGCCAGTAAAGGGGGCTGCGCCAGCACCACGGCTTTGGTTGGTCAGCGCGACAATGCCGAGTCGGCAAATACGATGTGGCGCAATAATGGCAACGGCACATTCACGGATGTAACCGAAACTACGGGTCTGTCCAATCCAGGCAACGGCGGTATCGCAGCCTTGGGCAGCGATTACAACAATGATCGCGCTGTGGACATTGTTGCCGATTCCTGGGCAAGCCCGGACGGCTACGACGGTCCGACGGCCTTTGAAAACCCCCGTGAAGGGCAATTCGTACGGAACCGTCCATGGTCCCAGGAGATGTCAAGTGCTTCTGCCTCAATGGGCATTGCCGCGCTTGATTTCAATCACGACGGCTGGATGGATTTCGCGTTCACACACTTTGGATCCCCGGGTGTCTCGCTCTGGCAAAACAAGCAAGGGAAGGTTTTTGACCAAGTTGCGCTGCGAGTTCCCCTCCCAAACCAAAGCCCGCTCCCGGCTGTCGTTTGGGCTAGAGCTTTCGGCATCGTCGCCATCGACTACGACAACGACGGCTGGGTCGATCTAGTCGCCGTCGGCGAGACGAAAGAAGGCAAGGGCGAAGTTCGTCTCTTCCGCAATCTCGGCCCCGACGGATGGAAAGACGTCACCGCCGACGTCGGACTCGACAAAATTCAGCTCAAAGAGCCGCGCGCCATCATCGCCGGCGACTACGACAACGACGGCGCCGTCGATCTTCTGATCACGCAAAATCAAGGCCCCGCCGTGCTGCTCCACAACGAAGGCGGCAACAGGAACAACTCACTGCGCCTCGCGCTTAAGGGACTGAACGACAACAAGAGCGCCATTGGCACCAAAGTCGAAGTCTTCTCCGGAGGCCTGCGGCAGAAGTTCGAAGTCTACGGATCGTCCGGCTACCTCGGACAGAACTCGCCCTACCTGACCATCGGTCTCGGACAAGCGAAAGAAGCTGACGTCGTCCGCATGCTGTGGCCGACCGGCGTTCTGCAGGATGAAATCGAAGTCCCCGCCAACAAGGTGCAGAACATTCAAGAACTCGACCGCCGCGGCAGTTCCTGTCCTACGCTCTTCGCCTGGGATGGCCGCGAGTATCAACTGGTCGGCGATATGCTCGGCGCGGGTGTGGTTGGACACTGGATCGCGGCGGATAAAGGCAACGTCGAGCGCAACATCGCTCGCCCCACCGAGGCCATCAAGCTCGACCGCACTGCGCTGCAGGAGAAAGATGGCAAGCTGAGTTTCCGTTTCATGGAGCCGCTGGAAGAATCCGTCTACCTCGACCAAGTGCAATTGCTCGCCGTCGATCATCCCTCCGAGGTTGACGTTTATCCCAACGAATATTTCGCCAGCAATCCTCCGTACCCGCCGTTCAAGGTAGTGTTCAGCAATAAGAATGATGCACGTCCGCCCGCCGGTGCGTGGGACGAGCACGGCCACAACGTGCTGCCCGACTTGCTCGGGCACCGTTATTTCGGCGACTTCAAAGTGCTTTCATTCCAGGGATTCACCGAGCCCCACAGTTTGGAGCTTGATCTGGGAGAGCCGTATCGTGGCGGCCCGTTGTGGCTCTTGATGCATGGCGAGATCGAATATTTCTCGGCCACCAGCATGTACGCCGCCGATCAAGCCGGCCTCCATCCCTATGCCCCCTACGTTGAAGCGGAGGACGTTCGCTTTGGGGAGGCGCAGCGCTTCAGCGCTGCGATGAGCCCGGCTTCTAACTCCGCGGCTTCAGCCGCTGAGGGAAAGCCGGCCAATGGCAAATGGCGCCGCGTAGTCGATGACCTCGGATTCCCCGCCGGCGGCGCCAGAACCATGACCGCCGATCTGAGCGGCAAACTTCCGCCGGGCACGCAACGCATTCGCATCACCACGAACTTGCAGATCTACTGGGACAGCATCCTGATCAGCCGCACCAGTCAGCATCAAAGCGCCCGCCTGACGCCGCTTCCGCTCGCGCGCGCCGACCTGAATTTTCACGGATTCCCGCTAAAGATCGAAGACCAGCCGCCGGGCAACGTGAAATACATCTACGAAAAGACCAGCGCCACCGGCCCCTACACGCGTCCCGCCGGAGCCTACACGCGCTACGGCGACGTGCGGCCGCTGCTCGAGTCGGTCGACGATAAGTTTGTCGTCTTCGGATCGGGCGATGAAGTGGCGCTCGATTTCGATCCCGCGAAGTTGCCCATCTTGCCGCGCGGCTGGGTACGCGACTACTTCTTCATCGCCAACGGTTACGAAAAAGACATGGACTTCTACGCCTACCGCGGCGATACGGTGGACCCGCTGCCCTTCCGCGACATGCTGACCTACCCGTATCCCGGCCAGTCTTTCCCCTCCGACGCCGAGCACTTGAACTACCTGCTCGAATACAACACCAGGTTCATGTCGGGGAATGAAGCCAGCGGATATTCCTTCCGCTACCCCAAGTGATGTGTGTCACACCTTGGGCAGCGATTACAACAATGATCGCGCTGTGACATGTTGCCGATTCCTGGGCAAGCCCGGACGGCTACGACGGTCCGACGGCCTTTGAAAACCCCCGTGAAGGGCAATTCGTACGGAACCGTCCATGGTCCCAGGAGATGTCAAGTGCTTCTGCCTCAATGGGCATTGCCGCGCTTGATTTCAATCACGACGGCTGGATGGATTTCGCGTTCACACACTTTGGATCCCCGGGTGTCTCGCTCTGGCAAAACAAGCAAGGGAAGGTTTTTGACCAAGTTGCGCTGCGAGTTCCCCTCCCAAACCAAAGCCCGCTCCCGGCTGTCGTTTGGGCTAGAGCTTTCGGCATCGTCGCCATCGACTACGACAACGACGGCTGGGTCGATCTAGTCGCCGTCGGCGAGACGAAAGAAGGCAAGGGCGAAGTTCGTCTCTTCCGCAATCTCGGCCCCGACGGATGGAAAGACGTCACCGCCGACGTCGGACTCGACAAAATTCAGCTCAAAGAGCCGCGCGCCATCATCGCCGGCGACTACGACAACGACGGCGCCGTCGATCTTCTGATCACGCAAAATCAAGGCCCCGCCGTGCTGCTCCACAACGAAGGCGGCAACAGGAACAACTCACTGCGCCTCGCGCTTAAGGGACTGAACGACAACAAGAGCGCCATTGGCACCAAAGTCGAAGTCTTCTCCGGAGGCCTGCGGCAGAAGTTCGAAGTCTACGGATCGTCCGGCTACCTCGGACAGAACTCGCCCTACCTGACCATCGGTCTCGGACAAGCGAAAGAAGCTGACGTCGTCCGCATGCTGTGGCCGACCGGCGTTCTGCAGGATGAAATCGAAGTCCCCGCCAACAAGGTGCAGAACATTCAAGAACTCGACCGCCGCGGCAGTTCCTGTCCTACGCTCTTCGCCTGGGATGGCCGCGAGTATCAACTGGTCGGCGATATGCTCGGCGCGGGTGTGGTTGGACACTGGATCGCGGCGGATAAAGGCAACGTCGAGCGCAACATCGCTCGCCCCACCGAGGCCATCAAGCTCGACCGCACTGCGCTGCAGGAGAAAGATGGCAAGCTGAGTTTCCGTTTCATGGAGCCGCTGGAAGAATCCGTCTACCTCGACCAAGTGCAATTGCTCGCCGTCGATCATCCCTCCGAGGTTGACGTTTATCCCAACGAATATTTCGCCAGCAATCCTCCGTACCCGCCGTTCAAGGTAGTGTTCAGCAATAAGAATGATGCACGTCCGCCCGCCGGTGCGTGGGACGAGCACGGCCACAACGTGCTGCCCGACTTGCTCGGGCACCGTTATTTCGGCGACTTCAAAGTGCTTTCATTCCAGGGATTCACCGAGCCCCACAGTTTGGAGCTTGATCTGGGAGAGCCGTATCGTGGCGGCCCGTTGTGGCTCTTGATGCATGGCGAGATCGAATATTTCTCGGCCACCAGCATGTACGCCGCCGATCAAGCCGGCCTCCATCCCTATGCCCCCTACGTTGAAGCGGAGGACGTTCGCTTTGGGGAGGCGCAGCGCTTCAGCGCTGCGATGAGCCCGGCTTCTAACTCCGCGGCTTCAGCCGCTGAGGGAAAGCCGGCCAATGGCAAATGGCGCCGCGTAGTCGATGACCTCGGATTCCCCGCCGGCGGCGCCAGAACCATGACCGCCGATCTGAGCGGCAAACTTCCGCCGGGCACGCAACGCATTCGCATCACCACGAACTTGCAGATCTACTGGGACAGCATCCTGATCAGCCGCACCAGTCAGCATCAAAGCGCCCGCCTGACGCCGCTTCCGCTCGCGCGCGCCGACCTGAATTTTCACGGATTCCCGCTAAAGATCGAAGACCAGCCGCCGGGCAACGTGAAATACATCTACGAAAAGACCAGCGCCACCGGCCCCTACACGCGTCCCGCCGGAGCCTACACGCGCTACGGCGACGTGCGGCCGCTGCTCGAGTCGGTCGACGATAAGTTTGTCGTCTTCGGATCGGGCGATGAAGTGGCGCTCGATTTCGATCCCGCGAAGTTGCCCATCTTGCCGCGCGGCTGGGTACGCGACTACTTCTTCATCGCCAACGGTTACGAAAAAGACATGGACTTCTACGCCTACCGCGGCGATACGGTGGACCCGCTGCCCTTCCGCGACATGCTGACCTACCCGTATCCCGGCCAGTCTTTCCCCTCCGACGCCGAGCACTTGAACTACCTGCTCGAATACAACACCAGGTTCATGTCGGGGAATGAAGCCAGCGGATATTCCTTCCGCTACCCCAAGTGATGGTGTGTCACAGTGGGGCTGCTCGTTGCTGCTATCTTGATCGGTTCCGTGGTGGGCAGTGCTGTGGTGGGCATTGCTAACGTATCAAGCCATAGTTAACATCTGCCTATGAGAATCGGCGAACTTGCCAAGCGTGGTGGTGTGAGCGTGCAGGCGATACGCTTCTACGAACGGCGACGCCTCATGCGTACCCCCCGCCGGACGCCCGCGGGATATCGCATTTACACCGAGAATGACCTTGAGGCCGTCTCCGTCATCAAGAAGATGCAGCGATTTGGTTTCAAGCTGGTGGAAATCCGGCGCGTTTTGCAGTTATGGATTTTGCCCAGCGACACGGGTGCGCCATCTCCTTATCACGAAGGCTCCCAGGAATGCCGCCGCGAGGCCTTGAAACTTGGGGAGAAGAAGCTCGAAGCCATGAACCAGCAAATCCGCTCGTCCATTCAACTCCGCGATGAATTGCAAGCGGCACTAAGTCAAATCCGTGCTGGACTCAACCCTACGCTGCCAAAGAAAATCAGGTCAGACCGGCCTAAGCCCTCTGGATCCGCCGCCATCGCCGCCTCCTAAGTTTTTCCTTGACTCTATACCTAGGTATAGGCCGGACACTGACTTTGTCGGCAACAAGAGGCCGATCCAAGACACTTGCGCCAAGAGGTTTATATGCAGAAAAAGTGTGCTTTTGTCTTATCTCTACTAGTCGTTGCCATGACTCTTCCCGGTCAAGCTCAACCAGCAAGCGAGCAGGAGAAAAACAAGACCGTGGCGCGGACGTTCTTTGAGGAAGTGCTCGGCCAGGGAAAGCTCGAAAGGTATTCTGAATCGCATACCGCCGACTTTGTGGCCCATAGCGCTGAGCGCGATTACACGCTGGCGGAAGATCTGGCGGCGGCGCGAGATGAACGCACTGCCCTGCCCGATATGCAGTTGGCGGTCAAGCACATGGTAGCCGAGGGAG
Source organism: uncultured Acidobacteriaceae bacterium (assembly GCA_963752985.1). Lineage (GTDB taxonomy): Bacteria > Acidobacteriota > Terriglobia > Terriglobales > Acidobacteriaceae > Acidiflorens. The sequence goes on along the minus strand of CAVWAN010000025.1, from coordinate 293,577 downwards.
ATCTGGTCGTGGTGCATTGGACGATGTGGGGCACGAACACTCAGCCGGGATGGGGACTTCCTGCGACCGGCAAACCGATCAAGATTTCAGGAATGACCCTGTTCCGCTTCAAGGCAGGGAAGATTTCTGAGGAGTGGAACGGATGGAACAGGCTGTCGGTGCTAAAGCAGGCAGGCCTGTACCCTCCGAAACCATGAACCGCGCCCATTGTTGACCAGTCGCGGTTCATGGCATCCTCGGTCCCGCCCCGTTGCTCGTTGCTTGTATCACGCTTAGTCTTACCGTCAGTTTTGCTGTCGCAGCCGCATCCTTACAAACTTCTGAAAGGAGTCTATATGCAGAAAAAATGTGCTTTTGTCTTATCTCTACTAGTCGTTGCCATGACTCTTCCCGGTCAAGCTCAACCAGCAAGCGAGCAGGAGAAGAACAAGACCGTGGCGCGGACGTTCTTTGAGGAAGTGCTCGGCCAGGGAAAGCTCGAAAGGTATTCCGGCTTCCATACCGCCGACTTTGTGGCCCATAGCTCTGAGCGCGATTACACTCTGGCGGAAGATTTGGCGATGGCGCGGGAAGAACGAACCGCGATCCCCGACATGCAGTTCGCGGTCAACCACATGGTGGCCGAGGGAGACTTGGTCGTGGTGCATTGGACAGTGTGGGGCACGAACACTCAGCCAGGAATGGGGCTTCCCGCGACCGGCAAACCGATCAAGACTTCAGGAATGACCCTGTTCCGCTTCAGGGCGGGAAAGATGTCGGAAGAATGGAATGCCTGGAGCATGCTCTCGGTGCTGAAGCAGGTAGGCCTACTGTGCCCTCCCAAAGGACCTACCGGCCAAGAGCCGACAATCCCGACTCACGATCCAACCAACCCATAAACTTGTCGAGAGCAATTTCTTGGTCGGGGCGCGCGGATTTGAACCGCTGACCCCCTGCGCCCAAGTTGAGCCGTTTAGCGGGCGTGACCCTGAGCGTAGTCGAAGGGGGGAGCCCGCTGGCGAAATCCTGAGCAGCGCGAAGGAGCCCTTCGGCAAGACAAGAAAGTTATTTGGTCGGGGCGCGCGGATTTGAACCGCGGACCCCCTGCGCCCAAGGCAGGTGCGCTACCAGGCTGCGCTACGCCCCGACTGTGATTCGATTATAAATGATGACCCGTGGATAACATTCGTAACCCTCCCCAACCGTGGACTCCCGCTGCCTGCCGCCGTGGGACTATAATCTGCTTTCGGAAGTCATGCCCAGTTCACGCTACGCGTTGGTGACGTACGTCCGCAATCCGGTTGGCGAGTTCGTGGAAGAGCTGCGCCGGCAACTCCATCCGACTACGGCTCACATGCCGGCCCATCTCACGATACTTCCTCCGCGTGAACTGACGGGCTCCGTAGCGGCCGCGCTGGAATTCCTGGAAGAGGCCTGCGGCCGCGTCGTTCCGTTCAACGTCGAGTTGGGAGATGTAGAAACCTTTCTGCCGACGACACCCACGGTCTTCATCCAGGTAAAGCGGGCTGCCTATCGAATGCGGGAACTGCACGATCAACTCAGCGGGAAGGCACTGTGCTGCGAGGAAAGTTGGCCTTATATTCCGCACCTCACGATTTTGAAGACGGAACGGGACGAACAGGCGCGCGCGGCCTACCTGATCGCACGCGAGCGCTGGACGCAGTTCTCCGGCCAGCGCCAGGTTCCCGTGGAGGCGTTGATGTTCGTCCGCGAGGATGACGGTTGCTGGCAGGACGTGGCGCCGCTGCCCCTGGGACGCGGTGAATTATCTTCCAAGCGGTAGTCGGTCGATTCCCAACCTTATCCGTAAGCAGCTCCACAATACCCCCTCAAAACCCGTAACCAGCAGCCATTTTCGCGTCCCGGACGTACATGTACTTTCCACCCGTTGCCAAGTCCATAGGGTGAATTACCATAGATTCAACGGGCTGCACACCAAGCGCCGGATCCCAGGCTGCGGGTTTGATCGCGAGTCGATCAAGAAGAGCGTATATGCAAATTGGGGTTTATGGATCCGGCTATCTCTCCACCGTCATCTCTGCTTGTCTCGCCGATTTCGGCTCACCCGTTTGCTGCTGTCATGCTGACGGCACCCGCATCATGGAAGTGGCCAAGGGCAACATTCCTTTCTTCGAAAAAAATCTTCAGGAAGTGATTCGGCGCAACGTGCGCTCGGGACGCCTGGTGTATTCGGCCGACCCGAACGAATTGGCGCGTCGGGCGCAGGTAATTTTCCTAGCCGAAGATTCCCCCCAGGGACTGGAAGAACTCGTCGTCCGCCTGGCGGGCGCGGGGGGCCGTTTCCAGGTGCTGTCGATCGTCACGCCGGTGCGCGTGGGTTCGACCCGAAAGTTTGAAATACTGCTGAAGGAAAAAGGCCTGAAGAGCCTGCTCGTGTGCCAACCCATGTTCTTCACCAACGGATGCGCCGTCGAAGACTTCAACTGGCCCGACCGCATCCTGCTCGGGACGCCTTCGAGCGAAGCCGTTTCTTCCCTGAAACAGATTTTTCATCCGCTGGTGATGCGCGGAGTTCCCGTGCTGGTCACCAATTACGAAACGGCGGAGTTGACCCGCGAAGCGACCACGGCATTTGTAGCCACCAAGATTTCCTTCATCAACGAAATTGCAAGCCTGTGCGAACACGTAAATGCCGACGCTGTCGGCCTGTCATTGGCTCTAGGGTTGGACAAAAAAATCGCACCACGCTGCCTGCAACCCGGAGCCGGCATGGGCGGAATTTTTGCCGAGACTGACATGGAGTCCATCACCGGTCTGGCGCGAGAGAACCACGTCGACCTGAAAGTGTTGAATGCCGCCCGCGAGGTGAATCTGGATCTGGCCAACCGGCTCATGCTGAAAGTGTCCGACGCCATCGATACCGTGCAGAACAAGGACGTCGGCATTCTGGGGCTGGCCTTCAAGCCCAACACCAACTCCGTCGCGGGATCGGCATCCTTGCATCTGGCGCAGAATCTGCTGGCCGGGGGAGCCCGCGTCCGCGCCTACGACCCGGTAGCCATGCCCGATGCGCGGCTGCAACTCAACGGCCAGGTGAAGTACTGCGATTCCGCCTACGGCGTTGCCGAAGGAGTGGATGCCCTGGTCGTCGCCACCGGCTGGCCGGAGTTCCGGACCCTCGATTTCGCGAAGATCCGCCATCTGGTAAAACAGCCGATCATCATCGACACCAAGAACCTGCTCGACTCCTCGCGCCTCCGCGCCATGGGATTCCAGTACATGGGCGTAGGCAGGCCGTAGCGAAGACGATCATGGAGGGACGGGCGTCCTCGCCCGTCCAGCCGAGCGAAGCTCGGCAATCTCACCGCCCTCCCGGCCCCACCAAAGCGCGTCCAGGAAACACATCCGGCACGATCTTGCCTTCGTCCACGACCACGGCTCCTCCCACCACTAAGTAGCGCACCCCCACACTCGGCTCCATCGGCTTCTCGAAGGTGGAGCGGTCACTGATAGTCGCCGCATCGAACACCACGACGTCCGCGTCGGCGCCCTCCTGCAATCTGCCTTTTCGCCGCGCATCGGGAGTCGATCGCTCCAGCATCTCCGCCGGCATCAGGCTCATCTTGCGCAGCGCATCCATCAGCGTGATCGTTCCCTTTTCCCGGACGTATTGCGCCAGCACCCGCGAGTAGGTTCCGGCGTTGCGGGGATGGCCTTCGGCGCCATCGCTGGCGATCATCACCAGAGGGTGGGGAATCACTTTGTCGATGACTGCCTGCGTGTTGGCGAAAATCAGCACCCAATGCGTCGTGCTGGAATTATGCAGTTCGTCGAATCGCTCCTTGGTGAGATGTTCACCCGTGTCGGGCAGCACGAGTTCGCCATAGCCGATGCCTAGCTTGTCCTGCCAGCCGGGGTTGAATAGCGCCGAGTTTATCGAAGTCATGCCTGCGATGTAGGGATAAGCCTCGGTAGTCACATCCAAGCCGCGGGCCCGCGCTCCTTCGACGAGGGAGAGACACTCCAGCGAGTCGTGCAGGCAAGAGCTGTTGATGTGCACGATATGCAAGGGGGCGCCCGTGATGGCGGCCGCTCCAATCACTTCGCTGATTGACTCGATAGACGAGCCAGGCTCAGCGCGACCCGAGCTGCGCACGTGGGTGTAGACGGGTACCCTCCGCTCAGCGGCCAGACGAAATATGTCAATCACCTCCAGCCGAGTTGCTCCGGGGGTGTACTGGATGCCCATCCCGATAGCCAGCCCGCCAGCGTCAAGCTCCGCGCGCAGATGCTCCCGCATACTCTCGATCTGTTCGGGCGTGGCGGGCTGATCCGTCGCCGGGCCGCTCTTGGGAAGAATCTCAGGGATGCCGGCATGAGTTTTAGGTCCGGCGGATAGCGGCGCGCCGAACGCCAGAGCCCGCGCCGCCACATGGCTGGCCGCGGTGCCATAGTGAATCAGCGAGTGGCCTTCTTTGGATTTCAGGAATTGAGCAACGTCAGGTACGCCGATTTCCAATTCCAGCGCCGTGGTGACGCCGTCAAGCGCCTTGACGCGCTGGCTGGGCAGGTCCTGTCCGTGCTGGTGCAAATCAATGAAGCCGGGAGCAACCACCAGCCCGCTGGCATGAACCACGCGCCGTCCGCTCAGCGCCTCGGACGAAACGCGGACAATCTTTCCCTCGCGGATGCCCACGTTGCGCACCGCATCCAGGCCGGTTTCCGGATCCATGACGCGTCCACCGTCAAGCACAAGGTCGTACTGTTGCGCGGCAACGAGGGTGGTTGAGAACACGAGAAGGCAGAGAGAGAAAATCAATTTGCGCATGAGGTTTGACCAGACAAGTCCACCGATAATATCAAACTCCAGTAGAGACGCGGCTTGCCGCGTCTCCTCGTGCAACCGGAGCGTAGGTAATCGTGTGGGGACGGGCGCCCTCAAAGCCTGCCCTGAGCGAAGCCGAAGGGTCCAAGCCGAGCGAAGCTCGGCGGCCGCCGGGCGCCATAGCAGCTCTGGCCTCGCTCGAGCGCCCCACTCCCGCCGCCCTTGCTATAATCGTTGTCTGCGGTGGGAATAGCTCAACTGGTAGAGCATCGGACTGTGGCTCCGACGGTTGCGGGTTCGATTCCCGTTTCCCACCCCAACTTCAACCTTCCCGTACTGCTGCCAACTGCCATCTCCTCGGTAGATCTCATTGCACCGCAAAGCGTGCTGGTTCTTAACCGTCTCTCTCTCTCTTACTTCTTCTTCGGCTGCGATGTTGCGAACAACGACGCCCCAATCAAGAAATGCCCTTCCGCCTCATCCGACAACTCCAGATGCATCCGCTGGTAGCCGAAGTTCAGCCGTATGTAGTATGTTTTTCCGGCCTCGGCCGTGAGATGCATCGCTTCTCCGATCCGCTCGGACGATTTCTTGAAGGTTCCCGATTGCCACTCCGCACAGACATTATGTTCGCCCGGGTCGACCTGAAAAAAGAAGTACGACTTCCCCTCGTTCGCGCCCACCCAATTTCCGTCGACTCCCACACGCATCGTAGGCGCAGTGAGAAAATCCACAAAAAAGTACACCAGTGCTTTGCCCTGTTCCGCCTGCCCAACCGGATGTTTCAGGTCCGTCGTCTGCACGTTGAACATCTCCCCGCTCGGACCGCACCCCGCTGCAGTTCGCGCCGCTGCCGCGTCATCCTGTGCTAGAACCGGCAACGCTCCCAGCAAAATAGCCAAGCATAAAACGCACCAACGCACATTCACGGTATGCCTCCAAATCGTTAATGGTGTCCAAAGATCAGGATTATCGCCACAAGCGGCCCATCTTAGCGCGTTTGCAGAGGTTCTGTAAGCGAGGTTGTAGCGCTCACCCGCCGGTTGGATCAGGTGTCTACACTCAAACCTCGGAGCCGGGGTCAATGAGCGACATCGCGATTTTTCACCAATTGACGTAGGTTAAGTGGGACGCGGGTCCGCCGTGCCGTATATCTACTTTTCGCACACTCTCTGCAGATTCTCTAGTCCGTGTTCGAAGTGCTCACCCATAAGCCTGTCCATGTTCACGAAAAGACCCATAAGCTTCATGAAATAGGCATTGGAGCCCTGCATCTTCCATGTGACCCTGGTTGAAGTGCCATTGGCTTCAAGAGTGAACTCGTTCCTGTTGTGCGCTTCAAAGGGCCTGACGAAATCGACCGCGATAGAGACTCTTTGGGGAGCTTCAGACTCCACAATCGACATACGCCCTTTTCCCGAGCTTCCCGACCCGCTCCACTCCGATATAGCTCCTGGGCCAGCGTCGGGTCCACTAAACGTTCGCTTCATTGTCAGGTCTTCCCGATCCTGCGGTGCCCATAGGGGCCAGTAGTGAAAGTCATTGATTAAGACAAAAACTCTGTCCGCTGGGGCTTGGATATTTCGAGAACGCTGAATTTGGATCGTGCTCGGTCGAAAAGCAGCAATCAGCAGAATGAAAAGAACGACAGCAGCTATGAAGGCGACCACTTTCAAAATCATAAGCACACCTGCGACTTGAGGCGTGGAGAAGAATATCTGAGGACCCCGTCTTTCTCAACTGTCGCTATCAGGTGATTTGCCGCACGGACGCTATTTCAGAGACAGGTTAAGATACTTCTTGGCTCTAAGCCCTTGGTCGGAGGATTCCATGAAAGCAGCCTGGTTTTCCGCTCCCTCTGCGTCGTCTCCTTTTTTACTGGTCACTCTTACACTGCTATTCGGTATCGGAATCATCACCGGCTGCGGTTCCAGCGCAACCACTCCGACCCCACCGAAGTTCAGCGGAAATACCTCGGTGACGGTATTGCTCGCGAGCACTGGGAACGACCAAGTTACGCGCTTTGCTGCGGAACTTCAGACATTGACGCTGACCAGCCAGTCGGGGAAGACGGTTACGTTGTCATCGTCGCAGCAACCCTCCGAGTTTATGCACCTGAACGGAGGGATCGAGCCCTTGACGACCGTCACTGTTCCTCAGGACATCTACACTTCGGCCACGGCCACGCTCGGGCAGGCGGTATATGTCTGTGTTGCGCAAGACCCGGCGACGAGCGGGCTCTACATCGCCAACTATTCCATCACCAATCAAGGTCCGACGATCAACTTACCGGCGCCGATCACAATTACGGGCAGCAACATGGCTCTGTTGCTCGACATGCAAGTCTCTAATTCAGCGCCTTTTCCTGCCTGCTATAGCAATCCTCCGTTCAATGGATTCTCGATGACGCCGACCTTCAACCTCGCCCCGTTTGCCTTGTCCGCTTCTCCGACGAACTCTGGAAACGGCAAAGTCAGCGGGCTCCCGGCGGAAGTTGCTTCGGTGGGAATGACAGGGTCGAGTTTAACGCTCACGATTGCGGGCGGACCATTTGGGACGAGAACCCTTTCTGCGAGTTCCAATAACCAAACGGTGTTTCAGGGCATCAGCGGCGCGGCTGCTCTTTCCCCCGGAATGTTCTTAAATGTGGACGGTGCGATCCAATCCGACGGATCTCTGCTGGCGACTCGAATTGCATTGGAGGATTCCTCGGCGATCAATGAGTCCAGCGGTCCGCTCATGTTTGTGGACAATATAGCCCCTGTGCTTGAAAGCTATGGCCGTACCGAACTTGGCGCGCTGATCAACGACAATGGGTATAGCGTCTATGACGACATACCCCAATTCGACTTCAGCAATGCCGCGTTCAACATCTCAGGCCAGCTCGCGAACCTGCAGAATTTGCCGTTCGTTCCCAGCTTCAACGCTTCCAACATGGTGGCGGGTCAGAATGCCGACATTACTTCACAGAACTTTTCACTCACCGGGGGAACTTACACTCTCGCGAACACGATCACCCTGGCCCCGCAGACGATCAATGCGACGGTTGCGGGTTCACAGCAGGTAGGCAACTTTACGGATTACACGGTCTCGCTCGCTTCCTATGACCTGTTTCCGACGTTAGCCGTGCAGCAGGGACAGACCACGCTCCTCAACAACCCGAGCCAAGTCGAGGTTTACGTCGACAGCAACACTCAGAAGCTGAACACGCAGGCCCTTGCGCCGGGCAGCACGCTGCGCTTCTATGGGCTGGTGTTCAATGACAACGGCACGCTGCGCATGGATTGCGCGCAGGTCGACGATGGAGTGCCAGCAACACCGCAGGCGAACTCTGCCGTCGCTGTGCGGGGCGTGACACAAGCGGTTCGCCGTGCTTCGAGCGGCCTTGTGCTGCGGACGGTCACGACGGCAAAGTGAGAGCGTTGATTGAGCCGGAGACTCCTCTCACTGGACGGAATTGGGCCCTTCCCCGCCGGTGGACAGACTGAGCCGCAGGGTTTGGGATAGTCCTGCCCCTTTAATGCCGCCCGAGGTACGGGCGGTTTCTTAGCGTTGTGAGGCGATGGAATGTCGAATGATGAAGCTTTTGCTTGGATTCAGGAATTTCCCGGAGCCGTGACCGTCTGCGATAGTGATGGGATAATTTTGGCAATGAACGACAAGTCCATTCGGACTTTTCAGGATAGCGGTGGTGCCGCGCTGATCGGTTCCAATCTGTTCGATTGCCATCCCGAACCCTCGCGTACAAAGTTGAAGGAGTTGCTGAGCGCTGGGTGCACCAATGTTTACACCATCGAAAAGAAGGGAATCAAGAAGCTGATCTATCAGTCTCCTTGGTATGTGAAGGGATCGTATCGCGGGTTTGTGGAACTGTCGCTGGAAATTCCGGCTGAGGTTCCCCATTTTGTGCGCGGCGAGTGAAGAGCGGTACGTGAATCTTGCCCTAAGTAACATTTCGTTGGGTTCAATTCCCGTCCACCACAAAACTCTCCCACTTCTGCCTCAACTCCCTTGCGCTCCAATTCCCCCGCCATGCTGCCGGAGAAATTCCCGCATCCGAGCACCATCGCGGAACGCCTCCGTCCCGCCACAGGCGGTGGTGGAAAATGCGCCGCACAGGTTTGCATAAGCCAGGCAGGTCGCGAGATCCGCGCCGCGCAGAAATTGGTGGAGAAACCCGGCGTCAAAGCTGTCCCCGGCGCCCACCGGATCAATCACCGTTACCGGAACCGCCGGCGCCGTGAATCGCCGCCCGCCCCGCAGCGCAACCGCTCCGTTGGCGCCCATCTTGACCACGACCGTTTCCACCTTTTCAGCCAGCCGCGAGAGCGCGGTTTCCACGTCGCCGGCCCCGGACATCTTCATCGCTTCGCGCCCATTCGGCAGCAGAATATCCACGTGCGGCAGGATCTCATCGAGCCCCCCGCCCCAGCGATCGTCGGGATCGTCATTCGTATCGAGCGAGGTGGTCAGGCCCGCGGCTTTCATCCGCCGAAAAAGTTCGGGCACATGCGGCAACAGTTCACGCTGCAAGAATAGCGACGACATATGGAAGTGGCGCGCGGACGCCAGGTAATCGAGGTCAAGATCCTCAAAACGCAACTCGGAGATGGTGCCCGGATAGGTGAGGATGTGGCGCTGCGCCCCGTGCGGCAGAATCAGCGTCACGCCGGATTGGGCGCCATGCGCGACGCGCGCAAGATCCACGCCGCGCTCCCGCAGGCGTTCCATCGCCAGGGTTCCAAAGGAATCGTCGCCGACTTTGGTCACGAATCCCACGCGGCTGCCCAGAGCAGCCAGGTTATGCGCCAGGATCGCTGACGAACTGCCTAACGTGATGGTGAAGCCACTGGCCAGCAGCTCGCGTTCCGTGGGCATTTGCTCGGGCAGACCGTAGAGGATCAAGTCCAGATTGATCTCCCCGACAATTGCGATATCGAGTTTGGACATGAACATAGACCAGACCTTTGGCGCCGCTCGTTCGAAGGAGCAAGGTTGCGACGCCACAGAATACTATCCGCGACGACGAAAGTGAATCTTTTGTTACGATTACTTGCGAATCCTTCCGACTTCATTTATAGTGCAAGGTTGCCTCAGAGTACAATCAAAACCCCCATGGACCAAACCGCGCAAAGCAAATCGTTGGACGCACTGGCAGCGACTCTGACATTGGCGGATGAGGAAAAGAAGCGTCGAGGCTTGGTTTATACCCCACGCGAAATTGCTCAGCAGCCTGAAACTTGGGGCACCACCTGCAGGATCTGCCTGGATCGCTCCGCCGACATCAGCCGGTTCCTCGACTCGTCGGGCATCGGCGACGGTTCGGGGCCGCCAGCCAAGGCAATCCTGGTGGGAGCTGGGACGTCGGACTACGTGGGTGAGTCCGTGCAAAGCCTGCTGGCGAAAGAGTGGGGTTGCGAAGCCGCCGCGATTCCAAGCACGGACTTGCTGACCAACGCTGAGGACGTCATCCGCCCCGATCGGCGTTATCTGTGGATTTCATTCTCGCGGTCCGGGGACAGCCCCGAGGCAGTCGCAGTCCTGGGGGCGGCAATCGCGCGCTTTCCTCTGGTGCGCCACATCGTGGTTACATGCAATGAGCAGGCGCGCCTGGTGCGCGAATTTGGGGGCCGGCCCGACGTGTTGTCGATCGTGCTCAGTGATCGCGTGAACGACCGCGGCCTGGCCATGACCAGCTCCTTTTCCAATATGGTCGTAGCGGGACAGTGTTTAGCCCACATTCGCTCCCCTCGGGCATACGAGGATCTCCTGCACCGCATTACCGTGGCCGCCGAGAAGTTCATGTCGCCTTGCGCGGATTTGACGGCGCGGCTGGCCCGCCAAAGCTTCTCCAGGGTGTGCTTTCTGGGAACGGGCCCGCTCAAGGCGGTGGCGCGAGAGTCGGCGTTGAAGGTTCTGGAATTGACGGCCGGCAGAGTTTACACCTTCTACGATTCCTACCTAGGTTTAAGGCACGGCCCACTTTCGGCCGTCGATGGCAGCACGCTGGTTGTGGCCTACATTTCTGGCGATGAGCGCCGTCGTTCTTACGAGCTCGATCTACTGGAGGAGCTCAAAGAAAAGCGGCTGCCGGGGCGCACTGTAGCCGTGTGTCCATTCCTCGCGGACCGGGTTCGCGGCGTTTCCGATGATGCCATCTCGCTGGGCCTGGAGGGTGTCCCTGACGACTACCGCCCGATCATCGATGTGATATTCGCACATCTCCTGGGTTTGTTTGCCTCCGTGCACCTCGGCATGAAACCGGACACACCCAGCCCGAATGGGGCGATCAGCCGGGTTGTCCGGCCCATCAAGATCTACGAAGAGCCAGGGCCTCGAGAATAAGGCGTCCCCCGGCTCGCGTCACACCAGTGTGACCTCTATCCCCGCCTTCTTCAGACCCCGTAAGTCAGATGGTGGGATTTGCGAGTCGGTGATGATCTGGTGAACCGCCGAAGTAGGAGCAATCAGCGACAGGCTCCGTCGTCCAAATTTGCTGGAATCGCACACCGCGATCACTCGTTTAGCGATGTCGATCATTGCCCGGTTGACCTTAGCCTCCAGAATGTTGGGCGTGCTCAATCCGTATTGCACGTCAAATCCGTCGACTCCCAGGAACAGAATGTCGGCATTCAGCCGATGCAGCGTTTCCTCCGCGATCGGTCCGACCAGGGAGAATGAATTCTTGCGCAACATGCCGCCCGTCAGGATCACTTCCGGCGCGGCCCCAGCCAGTTCGGTGGCCACGTTTACCGCATTGGTGATGATGGTTACATTCTTAAGATTGCGCAGCATCCGCGCGATGCAAGTGGTGGTAGTTCCAGAATCCAGAACCACCACTTGCCCATCCTGCACCAGGCCCGCGGCAGCCGCACCGATGCGGAGTTTTTCCTTGCGATGAAGTTCTTCCTTTTCCCGCAGCGTGGGATCGGCCAGCGCCCCTCCCTGAACCGGCAACACGCCGCCGTGGGTCCGGTGCAGCAGTCCATGGCTGTTGAGGACTTCCAGGTCCTTCCGAATCGTAACTTCCGAAGTGCGGAAACGCCGCGCCAGGTCTTTGACCAACGCTCGTCCATCGTGGCTTACAACATCGAGAATAGCTCGGCGCCGTTCCTCGTTTAACATAAGTGCAAATCTCCTGTTGCTTGCATGTTCTTCCGGGCCCGTGCTGCAAGCGCCTTGGTTTTGGGACCTGGGCGCGTAGAGGCGACTAGGAATTCTGCGCCACGACTTCCAATTCCGCAACCCTCATAAACGAATGGAATCAATCCATCCCCGGCGGCAGTTCCATCACCCGATTCCCACCTCGCGCAACTTCGTCAGGCCGCGGAGGCACGATGATAATCTATTACGCCATTAGTCTGTTCGCCAGGAGGACTGCATGAATCAAACCGTCGTCTTCTTTCTCGTCGTGATCACTCTGCTTGCCGTAATACTGGCTCTGATGGAGTTTGGCCGGCGCGTCGGAGTCCGTCGCAGAAATCAGGACGCCGCGGGAGCGCACACTGGCCTCGGCGCCATTGACGGCGCGGTCTTCGGCCTTATGGGCCTGCTCCTCGCCTTTACTTTCTCCGGAGCAGCCGCCCGTTTCGACGCGCGACGGCAACTCATCGGCCAGGAAACCAACGCCATTGGCACGGCATACCTGCGAATTGACCTACTGCCCACGGCAGCACAACCGGAACTGCGTGACGATTTTCGGCATTATGTCGACGCCAGGCTGGGTTACTACAAGAACCTGAGATTAGACGCCGCCGCACAGGCTGAGTTGGACCAATCAGTCGCACTGCAGCGAAAGATCTGGTCCGAGTCTGTCGCTGGCTGCGAGAAAGTTGGCACTCCTGCCACGACCTCGCTTGTCCTTTCCGCCCTCAACGAGATGATCGACATCACCACCACGAGGTCTGTAGCTCTTGAGATGCATCCGCCGCCAGTGGTCTTTTGGGCCCTGGGGGTGCTCGTCCTCGCCAGTACGCTTCTGGCGGGTTATGGCATGGCAGAAGCCGGCAATCGGAACTGGTTTCACATGCTCATCTATTCGGCATTACTCGCAAGTGCGGTCTACGTCATCCTCGACCTGGAGTACCCGCGTGTTGGTCTGATTCGCATTGACGCGGCCGATCACGTCTTGCTAGATCTTCGCCAAAGCATGAAGTGATCGTCGGCCACTTCAGGCCGCGGAAGCGGGCAGAATCGTTCCCCGACAACTGCCCAGCCCGATGCGCCGGAACCCGTCTCGTTCGGAGAATCCCCGAAGGATGATTTCGTCTCCATCTTCCAGAAATTTCCTCTGCTCTCCCGTCGGCAGCATAACCGGATCTTTGCCCCGCGAGGTGAGCTCCAACAGGCAGCCGCGCGCAGTCATGTCCGCGCCTGACACCGTTCCGCTGGCCAGCAAATCGCCGGCCCGCAGATTACAGCCATTGCTCGCGTGATGCGTCAACATCTGCGCCGTGGTCCAGTACATATCGCGAAAATTACTGCGGCCCAATACCACAGGCGCAATCCCTGCTTCCCGCATCCGAGGCGACAGCAGAGAAACTTCCAGCCACAAGTCGAGCCCACCCTGTTCCTGATCGCTAGGGTCGAGAAGGTACGGCAATGGCGCCGGATCGCCTTCTGCGCGCGCAAAGGCGGGCGTGCGAAACGGAGCCAAAGCTTCCATCGTCACCACCCAGGGCGACAGGGAAGTCGCAAAACTCTTCGCCAGGAAAGGTCCGAGCGGCTGATATTCCCAAGCCTGCATGTCGCGCGCCGACCAGTCATTCACCAGGCAGATTCCGAACAGATGTTCTTCCGCGTCGCTGATGGGTATGCTCTCTCCGAGTGTGTTCCCCGCGCTGACAAAGAAGCCCAGCTCCACTTCGTAATCCAGCGCCTTAGTCGGCCGAAACTGCGGATCGGCCTCGCCATCGCGTGTCTGCCCAGACGGCCGCCGCACCGGCGTCCCACTCGGAACCAGCGACGAAGCGCGCCCGTGATAGCCAATCGGAATGTACTTGTAATTCGGCAGCAGCGGATTGTCCGGGCGAAACAATTTCCCCACATTGGTAGCGTGGAAAATCGAAGCGTAGAAGTCGGTGTAGTCACCAACCATCGTCGGCAAAAGCATATCGACATCCGTCTGCGCAATCAGATCCCGCGAGGCAGCTTGCCGGTCGGAAGTGGACGCACCCTCGCGCAAAATCGCATGCAGACGCCGCCGCAACGCCCGCCGCGGAGCAGATCCCAGCGCCATCAGCGCATTCAGCGAAGTGGAGGCGCACGCGTTCAACGCCACACGCAGGTTGTCCTCGGCGAGCAATGCCTCGCTTTGCATCCCGTCGAGGTCAAGAATGCGGTCTCCGATAGCAACCCCGACTTTAGACTCCCCTCCCGAGTCGCGCCGCCGGAAGACTCCAAGGGGCAAATTTTGGATAGGAAAATCCGAGTCCGGACCATTGGCGGATTCAACCCAGCTCTGGACTGCCGGATCGTGAGTCTCATCGAGAACAGGTTTCATAGCGGCAGTCTGATAACACTGTGTTTCACAAATAGGCTTTGAAGGGGCGCGTCTTCAGCCGCACCGTTCCCGGAAAAACTCAGGTTCGTATCAGGGTATCGCTTTAGCGATACCGTAAGTTCTTCAAAATCTGACGCCCCTTTAGCGGCTGGGCGTCGAACGGCGACTTTTTCCGCAGCCTGTTTAGCCGCTGAGCGAATAATCTCGACTCAAAGCCTAACGCTCATATCGCGTGCAAAACCCGTAAGTCGTCGATCGGTTCCGTAAACGAGCACGAGCCAAACGAAACCGCAAAACTCTGTCGCGCCGCCGCGATTTCATTCCGGCTAAGCCGATACTCGCGCCATCCCGCTCCATCCGCATCAAAATGGAATGCCTGCGCCGACTGCTCGCCCAGCACCTGCACTGCAACTTTGGCTTCCATTCCCGCCCGCAAAAACGCGGCTGCCAGAAAAACATTTACAAAGCCGTGCATGATTCCCGAAGGGCTCTCCGGTTGATAAGTAAACCGGTGCACCGACCGCAGCGGATGGTGCAGTCCGGCGGTCGCCTTGAACGGCACATTGGCCGCAGCACACAGACGCATGAATTCGATCACGCTCTCCAGCGCAGGAAACTTGTCGGCCGTCTCGCCCCCCGTCCGTAGCTTGGCTCTGCGCCCGCAGCCAGCCACTGCGGCAATGCCCTCGCCGCAACTCGCCAGCGGAACTTCGAAATACGTCAACAGCTCCGCCGGGATGATTCCGGAAAGGCGCGTGACCTCGTCAGGCCCGCCAACCTTTACCTCGACCGACTCGACCTGAACTTTTCTGCCAAAACTAGAGTCCGCCATCCGAGCATTGAATTCCCGAATGCGAGAGACATCCGCAATTGGATCAGGGCCCAGAAGCGCAGACAGCCGCCAGTTCGTAAAGTGTATTCCCGGCGCGAGAGTCGGCAATCCAGCAAACGCCGCTTCGAACTCCCCAAGCCGCGCGACCGGAACGATAAAGCGACCAAGAATCCAGTTCCACTCCGACCGCAAATACCCGTCGAAGTTGGCCACAGACGCCGCCATAGCCAACGATGCAGGAGGAAACAATCCCGCATAGTCAATCAAGTCGCGCAGCAGGACCCCAGCGGCATCCCCGGCGTTTGAAGAGCTTCGTGCCGCCTGGAGAGTTTGCAATTCATCCCCCTCTCTGAATTGTCATCCCGAGCGAAGCGAGGGATCTGCAGTTCGCCGCAAGATGCAGATCCCTCGCTTCGCTCGGGATGGCAAAAATCCGGCTAGCCAAGACAAAGTCCGGCTAACTGCCGTTCCTCTTAAACCTCTTCCGCAATCCCTGCCAAACTTCGAAGTACTGATGATCCAGCTGCGAAGTCTCCAGCGCAAACTTAGTCGGCTGGCACACGAACCGAGTCTCGAACATGAACGCCATGGTGTCGCCAAGGTAAACCGGCTTCAAGTCGGCCTTGCTAGCCCTCTCAAATGTCTCAGCGTCCGGCCCGTGACCCGCCATGCAGTTGTGCAAACTGGCGCCACCTGGTACGAATCCTTCCGCCTTGGCGTCATATTCCCCGCGGATCAGCCCCATAAACTCGTTCATGAAGTTGCGATGAAACCATGGCGGACGAAACGTATGCTCGGCCACCATCCATCGCGGCGGGAAAATTACGAAGTCCATATTGGCCGTCCCCGGAACTTCCGAAGGCGAAGTCAGCACCGTATAAATCGACGGGTCCGGATGGTCGAAACTCACCGTGTTAATGCAATTGAAATTCGCCAGATCGTACTTATAAGGCACATAGTTCCCGTGCCACGCGACCACGTTCAACGGCGAATGATCGATCGCCGCCGCCCAGAGCCTTCCCTGGAACTTGGTCACAATCCGGTAATCGCCTTCGCGGTCTTCAAACGCCGCCACCGGAGCCAGAAAGTCGCGAGGATTCGCCAGTCCATTCGCGCCAATCGGTCCCAGATCCGGCAAACGAAGCAGCGCGCCATAGTTCTCGCAGATGTAGCCGCGCGCTTCTTTTTCCAGCAGTTCGACGCGAAAACGAATTCCCCGTTGAATCACCGCAATCTCGCCGGGACCAGCTTCGAGAATGCCCATCTCCGTGCGCAGTAGTAGCCGTCCCGTCTGCGGCACGATCAACATCTCTCCGTCGGCGTTGTAGAAAAATCGGTCGGTCATCGAAGCATTGGCGACGTAGATGTGAATCGCAACCCCCGCATGGGTGTGCGTGTTGCCGTTGCCCGCCATGGTAATCAGGCCATCGACGAAATCGGTGCGTTGTGAAGGAGGCAGAATCGGAATTGGCATCCACCGCAACTGGTTCGGCGGTGTCGGCACCTCATCGAACGGCGCGCTGCGCAGTCGTCCCGGGCTGATCGGCTCAAACGGCTTGTGCGCCACCGACGGCCGCATCCGGTACAGCCACGTCCGGCGGTTGACGGTGCGCGGCGCCGTGAAGGCCGTGCCGCTCAGCTGCTCGGCATACAGCCCATGCGCCACTTTCTGAGGAGAATTCTGCCCGCGCGGCAATACCCCTTCCACCGCCTCGCTGGCGAACTCGTTGCCGAATCCCGACTGATAAAGAATCTGCGTCCTCGTGGGAGACTTCATTTTTGTGTTCATGGTTACCGGTGTAAAGCTCGTTGTTTCAAAAGGGGCGCGGCTTCAGGGTTTGCGGAAAAAGTCACAAATGTCCGTATCGCCGTGGAAGAGCGGCCCTTCAGGGCCGCGTAGGCCCTCTGAAATCAGCCTGGGCTTTAGCCCCTGAGGGCTATTCTTCCAAACCCAGAATCATATCCTCTACAGATTCCCTCGTCGCGCCTGCTCCATTTCGATCGATTCAAATAGAGCTTTAAAATTTCCTTTACCAAATCCGCGGCTGCCCTTGCGCTGGATAATTTCGAAGAACACCGTCGGCCGATCCTCCACCGGCTTCGAGAAAATCTGCAGCAGGTAGCCTTCTTCGTCGCGGTCCACCAGTATACCCAGTGAGCGCAAATCTGCCAGGGATTCCTCCAAAGGCCCGACCCGCGAAGGCAACAGGTCGTAATACGTGTCGGGAACTCGCAGAAAATCGAGCCCGTTGCGCTGCAGTTTCCCGACCGTGTACATGACATCCTTGCACTGCAGCGCGATGTGCTGCGCCCCCGCGCCTCCGTAGGCTTCGATGTACTCCTGAATCTGGCTCTTGTTGCGCGCCGCCGCCGGTTCATTGATCGGGAATTTCACCGAGTGCGAATCGTCCGACATCACGATGCTCATCAGCGCGCTGTACTCCGTCGAAATATCCTTATCGTCAAAAGTAATGTAGCGATGGAACCCGAACACGCGAGTGTAGTAATCCGCCCAGTACTGCATCTTGCCGAGTTCCACATTCCCCACAATATGGTCAACCCGTAGAATCCCGCAGTCGTCCCCCGCCAGCGGCGCCGCCATAAATCCGGGCAGAAACGGCCCCGTGTAATCCTTATAAGAAATTAGCGAGTGGATCGTGTCGCCATAAGTGTGGACCGCAGCCCGGCGAATGGCGCCGTGTTCATCCTTAATATCACGCGGTTCCTCGGCCGGTTGCGCTCCGCGACGGACCGCCTCGGCAAACGCCTGATCCGCGTCTTCCACTTCCAACGCAATATCGCGCACGCCATCGCCATGCTTGCGGATATGCTCCGCGGCGAAATCGTCCGGCGTCATCGGCGTAGTCAGAACAAAGTTCGCCTTGCCCTGACTCATCGCATAAGAAGCCCGCTGCCGCTGGCCGGTCTCCAGTCCACTATAAGCAACCTGCGAAAAGCCGAACCCCTTGCGATAGAAGTAGGCTGCCTGCCGGGCATTGCCCACCCAGAATTCCACATGGTGAATACGTTTAAGTTTGAGCGGATTCTCCATCCCAGTCCCCCACCCCACACATTTTATCGCTGCGACAGTAGCAGGTCGTAGGTCTCAGGTCTTAGGATTTAGTCCCGAGGTACCGTTGACCGCCCGCTCGTCGACCTTCTGAAGCATAATTTCCAAGACCCAAGCCCAACACCCAACGCCTAAGACCTAAGACCTAAGACCTGCATTTCTTCCATCGTCACGCGATGCACCCAATGCGCCCACTCGCGAGAAGCGCCCGTCTTGGCGCGGTCAAACGCGCTCCGAATCTGCCCCGTCACCGGCCCCGGCGAGCTTCGCCCGATCCGGACGCCATCCAGTTCGGCAATCGGCACAATCTCGATCGCCGTGCCGCACAGAAAAGCTTCCTCTGCCTTGCGCATATCCTCCACCGTGATCGTGCCCACTTCAATCGCGAACCCTTCCGCCACTGCCAGCTGAAGAATCGAGTCCCGGGTAATCCCCATCAGGATCGACGACTTTTCGTCATTCGTGCGCAGCGTGCCTCCGTTGACCACGAAGACGTTCGCGACCGCCGCTTCCGCCACATTTCCTTCAATATTCAGCAGCAGCGCCTCGTCGTAGCCGCGCCGCGATGCCTCCATCGTGGCCAAGCGCGAATTCAGATACTGGCCGCAAGCCTTGGCGGTGGTCGGCATCATGCTCGCATCAAACTTCCGGTAGGGAGACACGGTAAGCCGCGCGCCCCGCCGCCGGCTCTGTTCGCTGACGTGCGCCATGTGCGGCCAAGCCAGAATCGCCGTCTCTGTCGAGCACTGCGCACGAATGCCCAGCGTTTCCGCTCCCATATAAGCAAGCGGCCGAATGTAGGATTCCGTCAGCCGGTTGCGTCGAAGCAACCCGCAGATCGCTTCCGTCAACTGCTCCGGCGTAAACGGAATCCGCATGCCATACACTGCCGCCGAATTGTAGAAGCGCTCTAGATGTGCATCCAGTCGAAAGATCGCCGGCTCGCCGTCCACCAAATAGCTGCGGATGCCTTCGAACACTCCCGTCCCATAATGCAAAGCGTGAGTGGAGAGCGGCACCGTACTCCCCGCCCACGGCATGAATTCGCCGTTCATCCACGTCCACTGAATATTTGTGAATGTCATGTTGGTCGCTCCCTCTAGCCGGAACTGCCGTTGAACCTATTGTTGGAGGAAGCGGGCAATTCGTAAATGCAATACCTTAATCTAGATGTTAAGATAGCCATAGTTTCTAAAGTATAATTGATGTATGGCTTTCGATACTTCAGAGATAGACGAGACCGGCTGGCACATTCTCAAGGAGCTTCAACAGAACGGCCGCATCTCGTTCGCCGAACTCGGCCGCCGCGTCGGCCTCACCCTCCCGGCCGTTGCCGAGCGCGTCCGCAAGATGGAAGACGCCGGAATCATCACCGGCTTTCGCGCCGAGGTCAATCCCGCCAAAATCGGCCTCCCCATCGCCGCCTTCATCCGCATCAGCGTGGTAGGAGACGTCTTCGCGCGCATCGCCAAAGCCGTCCGCGACATGCCCGAAGTCCTCGAATGCCATCGCGGCACTGGCGCCGATTCCTTCACCCTGAAAGTTGCCGTCGAGTCCGTCCAGCATCTCGAGCGCCTGATCGATAAACTGACCCCCTTCGGCACCACTTCGACTTCGATAGTTCTCTCAACTCTGGTCAAGCACCGATCCTTCCTGCGCCGCACCCCCAGCGCCCGCAAGAGCGGTCGATAAATACAAGAAGGCGTGGCGTATCTTCTTCTATGAATTGTCATCTTCTATGAATTGTCATCCTGAGCGAAGCGAAGGACCTGCTTTTTTGGGGCGAACCGTAGAGACGTTCACCGCACTTCCAGCGAGACGATTTCCCCTCCGTTCTTCCCCGCCGCCCGGTAATTCACCGACACCAGCCGGTTCGTCCACTCACACGAAAACCGGTCCTCCCCAATCACCACCAACGATTTGTAATCCGAAGCATGCATCTTGTAAGTCGTCATGCCGCTCAGGATCGTAACCGTAGCCTCGGGAGGCTTCGAGCAGTCACTGCTCACGATCTTGCCCTTAAGAAATTGCACCGGCCCGGTCGTGCCCGGCTTAGCAACCGCCGGTTTCGGCGCCGCATCCGCATCGTCATCTTCCACTGCACTAGCCGCCCCCGCCGGCGCCGCGCTTTCCCCCGCGCGCTGCGGACGCACTCCATACTTCTGCAGCGTATCTAAATCGTCCAACTGCTGCTTAGCCGCCGTAGCCGCCACCCGATCCGGTCCCGTCTTCAGCCGCGTAAACACTTCCCGAGCCAGATCCCACTTCTTCCCAGCATCATAAATCTGTCCCAGGTTGAACTGGTACTCCACATTCCGCGGCGCCAGCGCAATCGCCTGCCGTTGCGCCTCCAGCGCCGAGCTGATTCCGCCGCCCTCCACCCGCGCCATACCCAGCATGTTGTAAGCCTCGGCTAGCTCCGGATACCAATCCGCAACCGCCCGCAAGTCCTGCATCATGTTTGCCAGTCCCTGCATTTCTTGCCGCGTAGCCTGCGCCTTCTGATACTTCAGCGCCGAACGGTAGTACCAGATCCATGGGTCTCGCGGATTCAACTCCGTAGCCTTCTCCAGTTCGTCAGCCGCCGCATCGAACTTCTTCTGCCGGATATCGTCCCAAGCCAACCCGCGCCGCGCCGCCTCATTATCCTTAGGATCCGCTGTCAGTTGCTGCAAATCGTGCAACGCCTGATCGCGATGCTCTGGAATGCGCGCCATCACGTCCCCAATCGCCGCTCTTGCTTCTTCCTCCTTAACCGGACTGACTGCCATCCCGATATCGTCCGTATCAAACGGAATCGCCAAATGATCGGGTTGCTGCATGTCCACCGGCATCGCAATCGGCTTCTTCGCCTGATCCAGCGCAACGCCCAGCCCGCTCAGCGTTTTGAAATAAGTCTTCACCACATCTTCCAGCTGCGCCGGCGACATATCGAACGCCTGCACCATTGCCTTCTCCACCGGCACTTTCTGATTCAGCACCAGGTCGAAGTAAGCTCCCGCTTCCGGCATCTTGTTCTTGTTCAGCAGATAGTGGACGACCATCCAAGACTGCGCGTAATACAAAGTGTTGTGCGTCCCCTCGCGCGCGCCCGACCCGTCATGCTTCATCGTGAACAGGTCCACCATCGACAGCCATACCGGAGAACTTAATAACTGCGTCAGCGACTGGGGCGTCTTCGGGTCGCGCCGCAGTTCACTCTCGAAGATGTCCTCATGCCATTCCGGCGCCAGCTCTGGATCGCCTCCAATCTCCACTTGCTTGCCGATCTGTATCGATCCGAAATATTCCGCCAGCCCTTCATCAAACCACCCCTGCGCCGGAGGATAGTTGTAATTCAGGAAATAATGCGCCAGCGGATGCGCCACCGCGCGCCAAGGATCGGCTTCAAAGAGATTCAAAACGATGTAAATCCGATCTGATCCCGGCACATAGAACCCGTTTGCCAGACTCTGCTTCGCGGGAGCAACCAGGCCATACTGCTTGTCGCTCTTGAGCGCAATGACGGTGATTGGAACCGGCATTCTCAACTTGTCTCTCAGCAGCAGTTGCCCAAAAACCGACCGCATCTGTTCCATCCGCAAAGCAACTTCCCGTCCGCGCTTTTCGCCCGCATCCGTAACTACCGAAAAATGCGCGGTATGCACTTCGATCCACTTGGGTTCGTCCTTGGCAAATGCGAAATGCGACAAAGCGCCCGCGACCAGCAGATTCAAAACAACCGCGCCGATACCAATCCTGCGATTCACCAAGATACCTTCCGCAAAAATGCTAGCACGTCGGCCTCGCTAAGGCCTTTTATCTTGGCTCCAGCCGCGCTCGCACGTTACACTCTCGTCCGTGACCTTGGCTCCTTCGTCCCGCCTCGCCTGGATCGACTGGATGCGCGGTCTAGCCTGTGTCCTGATGTTTCAGACTCACTGTTATGATGCCTGGCTAGGCGGTGATGCCCGCAAAACCACCTTCCTAAAAGGATCGCAACTCCTGGGCACGTTGCCCGCGCCGCTCTTTCTTTTTCTGGCCGGAATTTCCTTCGCCCTGGTCACCGACAAGCTCATTCGCAAAGGCCTGACCCCCGCCGCAATCACCCGCGCCATGCTCCGCCGCGGCGCCGAAATCCTCGTCTTCGGACTCCTCTTCCGCCTGCAGGAATTTCTAATCGCCTGGGGATGGGCTCCATGGTCCGACCTGCTCCGAGTGGACGTCCTGAACATCATCGGCCTATCCATGATCCTGATGGCCCTACTCGGCAGAGTGACCTTGCTCGTGTGGGGACGGACGCATTCGTCCGTCCCAGCCGAGCGCAGCTCGGCAACCACCGCAATAGTAGCTGCTGCCATCGCGGCAGCCGCTCTGATCGCCCTGCTAACTCCGCCTCTCTACACCACCTGGCGACCAACCTGGTTGCCCTGGCCGTTGGAATCCTACGTTGATGGATGCCACAATCTGGGCGCTCCGCAGTCGTGGCTCTTCCCGCTGTTTCCATGGGCAGCCTTCGCTTTCGCCGGCTTGGCCGCGGGTTTCGTCCTCTTCAGCGACCAAGCTCGTAACCGCACCACCAAAACCCTAGCGCTGTTCGCCGCCGTCGGAGCCGTTGCAATTCTCGTCGCGCGGCAACTCGACCATTCTTCCTTCCATCTCTACTCGACCTATGATTACTGGCACACCAGTCCTAACTTCCTGATGACTCGCGTAGGTATTTTGTTGGTGATTGCCTTTTTGACTTATGCCTGGTGCCGCTGGGGATTGGCAACTCGCGGTTTCAGCCCGATCATCCAGCTGGGCCAGACCTCATTACTCGTCTATTGGGTCCACATAGAATTCGTTTACGGACGCTTTTCCATCCTCCCCAAGCGAGTCCAAACCATCGCGGGCGCCTCGCGAGGATTGTTGGAGATTTTCCTCTTCATGCTGCTCCTTTCCCTGGTCCGCACCAGAATCGACTGGAAGAAGATCGAGTGGAAGAAGATGATTCGGCGAGTTCAGCCTGCTTAAGGGTTGCGTCCGTGTATGCTGTCACCCCTCCCTGGTCGGTCTTTTGGAATCATGGAGTTAGGTGGAGACTTTTGGAATGGTCTTTGATTCTAAAGGACTTAGAGGTAAAGTATTTTAGAATGTGTAAGTTAGCCGCTTGACCGCCGGGGGGAATTGTTGGGGTGAAAATCTTGTCAAGGGGGTAACCGGCCGCTACTCTGCCTAACTTACTCAATCCACGGCAAATATATTTTCCTCAAACGCTTCGGTATACCCCCCTTGAATTTGAAATAATAGATATAGAGATGAAGAAGATGAGCGCGGCCCGGCGGGCCGCGTTTTTGTTTTGTGGGTAAGGATGGGAGTTATGACGAGTTATCCGATTGAAATCCGGCGTTGCCGGCACATCAAAACCAATGGCACGCAGTGCGGGTCTCCGGCGCTCAAAGGCAAGGAACTGTGTTTCTACCACGAGCAGAACCAGCCGCGGGAAGTGGAGCTTTACCTTGACGGAGAACGATATTCCGACGGCTCGATCGTGCTGCCGGTGTTTGAAGACGCGCATTCGATTCAAACCGTGATCCGGCAGGTGGTGCAACTGATGCTGGCGCGGAGAATCGACCGCAAGGACGCCGGGGTGCTGCTGTACGCGCTGCAGATCGCCTCCGGCAACCTGAAAATGATGCAGGCGGAAAAAGCCAAGCCGACGCAGGTGGTAGTGGAACCGGACAAGGCGGCAGAGACGCCGCTCGGTATGACTCCGTGGTCGGCCACCGGCCAGGGACATGATCGCGACGAAGCGGAAGCAGGGGAAAGCAATAATCATAACGAAGCCCAGAACTCACCCGCTCCCGCCGCGTCGCCCGAGGAGTTCTATGCCGCCATGAGCGCCGAAGAACAAAAGGCGATGAGGAAGGACTTCGAAGGGAAAGGCCTGATTGGGTCCGACGAATACCTGGACTTTCTCTTGGACGCTGGGCCTGATCCGCTACTGCCGGCGATTACCCGGCTGTGGGAGGAACGCGAGCGCAGGAAGCGGCCGCAAGCCGCGAGTTTGGAGGGTGCAGGCGAGCAGGAGTTGCCTCCCGGAACGATACAAGCTTGTCGAGGGAAGAGGGCACGGGTGGTGTCGGCCGTTGGGTAGGCCCCTTCTCGAAAAGCGCGAGAAGGGGCGCACCCACGGTTATTTCGGCCCCTGTCAAAAACAAACCTGGGTTATGGTTCCCCGTTAAAGGGGTCCACCCGCCGTCGTGTCGGTGGAAGGCTGGGCCCGGCCCCCTGTTTCTATGCATTGCACCCAGAGCGCAATGTATCCTAGCCTCCGTCAAGACTGTCAGAATTCTTGGATGAAGATGGGGGCGCGTCATGCATTTGCTGCATTCGATAATGGACTACCTGTTCTCGCATCTCCCATACGCATATGAGGTGATGGGAGGGTTCCTGATTTTCTACTCATCCGCAGTGACGGAGACCAAGTTGCCAGAACCCGAAAGACGAAAGCATTGGATAATATTCGGCGGAATGGCCGTCATCTATATCCTTGTTGGAATTGGTATCCGACGCGCTGAACTGCAACGAGGAGAGATCGACAAGCAGTACGCCGCAGAAGATAGGAATGCATTACGAGACATCAGAAACACTATGGACACTCGCATGGATGGAGTGTTCTCGTCATTCCAAGCAACGTATCTGCAGCTCGCTTCCCTGTCGTTGGATTTGCACAACATGAGGGTGGGCTTGACACAAGCGATCAATAGGAACGACCCGCATAAACTTGCCGACTTAGAAAAGCAAGCGCAAACAGCGCAACAGCAGGTAGATAATCTCTCCCACGAAGTGCTCGCTATAACGATGGCACCACGAGTCGCTCAGCAGCTTCGTGACTGGGATGGAGAGCGCAGAGGGAAGCAGAGTGACCTACACAATTTTGAATGGGAAGCGGTGAGTCATTTCAGAGATCAGCATAGGGGCGATAACGAAGGTCTTCGCCGCATAGAGGCAAGCTGGGATCATGAATACGAGAAAGCCGATAACGAATATCGCGAGAGGCTGAAGGGGATCATCGCAACCGCCGATTTCGTTCGAAAAGAGATGCTCCAGCAGATTCCGCTGCAACAGCAATACGCCGAAGACAAGAAGCAGGAGCAAGAATTCGCGCAAGCGAATAATAATCCGGAATCTTTAGATAGGAACAGCGCTGCCCAATACCTTGAGAATCTTGCGCGGCGTGTGCCACCGCCGAAATGACCGTCGGGTGGGGCGGGTGGTCCTCGTCTCCGGCGGGAAGTACAACTCGCATCGTTAGGTGTAGGCAGAAAAGAAAAAGGGGGTTCGCCCTTTCTCGCGCTTTTCGAGAAGGGGCCCTCCCGAACCGCCGACACCGTTCGACTCCGCTTTACGTCGCCAGTGGCCGAACCTTCATCTTCAGGACTTCCCACTCATTCACTTGCACCCGGCCGGCCTCGCCCAGGATCACCCACCCTTTTCGCAAAGTACGCGAAAAAGGATGGGCCACCCGGCCTGCTTTTCGCGTCGGGTTGCGGGTCAGTGCGATTCGATTCGACTGCTCCCTCTTCTGCGGGCACGAGTCAAAGGCAGCGGACAGGAGTGTCCGCTCTACACAAACCAATCCTCCGGGGACGCCGCCGAACCGCGCTTCACCGAATCTCGGAGGCACTGTGGATCATCAGTTATTAGCGTGACTCGCCTCTCCGTGAAATGCAGAACTTTCACAGGCTAGGCGAAGATGAAGAAAGGAGCGCATCATGCCTATCCCTCTGATCTGGGGCATCACTGTCGCCTTCGGTTTTCTGGCATGGGGCGTTTTCGCCGCGCAATACATTTGGCCGGCGATCAGCAAACGGGAACGCGCAGAAGCACTCAGACCGATCCTGGTGCTGCACGGGTTCAGGTACATCGGTCTCGCAGTCTTGATCCCCGGCGTCGTTTCTCCACAATTGGCCGCCACGGTGTTCGCTCGCGGACTGGCCTATGGTGATCTGGCGGCCGCGACCTTGGCCCTCATCGCGCTTGCCGCCCTCCGGACCAGATTGGCCGAACCTCTGGTCTGGATCTTCAACATTGTTGGGACTGCCGACCTGCTGAATGCTTTTTACCAGGGTAACCACCTTTCGCTAGCGAACACGCCGGGATGGCTGGGCGCGGGTTATTTCATCCCAATCTTTGGGGTCCCTCTCCTCCTGATCACCCATGTTCTTGCGTTCCGGTTGCTCATGCGGAAAGAGGCGGCAGCGCCCTTGCGGGTTGTGCGCGGTGCAGCTTAAGCCGGCCCGCGCATCGGCTCGGGGTCGGAGTGACAACCAAGAAGTCTACGAGCGCCGAGAATCCAGCGCCCACCCCTCAGCCCCTAAAGGGGCATCCGATTTCAAACGACTTGCGGCATCGCTAAAGCGATGCCCTGATACGAAACCAGAGCTCCAACAACGTCTTCATCGCTTCTCCGCCGCCGACAACTGCGCAATCGCATTCCCCACCAGCTTCAGCGCGACTCCCCAATTCAGACGCGCGCTGGCCTCGTCGTTTCCATAGCCACTCACATACAAAGTGCCGTAGCAGCCTTCCCGCACGCCTCCGTCTTCCGCGAAGTAACAGCGCCGCACACAGACCTCTGCGCCTGACCGAATTTCCGGTGCCCGCCGCAGCAACGCCACCAGCTTGCGGGCAAATTGTTCGTGAGCGGATAAAGATAGACGCGCGTCAGCGTTAGAAAACACCACGTCCACATAACTCGCAAACTTATGCGATGCGCTGTAGATTTCCTCTTCCGGACTTAACTCCGAAGTTGCCCAGGCGTCGCACTTCGCCGTTTCCACCATGCTTCGCGGCGAGTTCAGCGTCCGAAGAAATTCTCGCAACTCAGGAAACTGTGCCGCTTCCTCGATCGACGCCATCAACTCCGGATGCCGCTTCAAGTCAACATAAGCAAGCTTGCCCGCCGGATCCTTCCAAGGAAAATCCAGTACCGGATCTTCGCGGCCCAGCTCGATTGAAAAGTCAGCATCCATTGGAACATCCTTCCCCCAGCAGTTGTGCGGTCCACTACATAGGTCCTTCGCTTCGCTAAGGATGACAATGTGGTTGCAGGGTACGAATCTGTAAAACGCCACGCTAGAAACGGCGCAGAAAGTTCACGATCTCATGCTCTGCCCAGTAACCATCGTCGTAACGGCCATCAGACGATCCCACCGGAGCGCCCACAAACGCGCAGTGGCCGCCGTCCGCCGTCTCCACGAAGGTGATGTTGCGGTTCGCTGCGATCTTCCGCCGCGTCTCCGCCGTGATGTGCACGAACGGGTCATTCGCCGCGTGCAACACCAGCGCCGGGACCGCGATCCGCTCCACAACGTGCGACGCCGAAGCACGATCGTAATAATCGTCGACCCCGGTGAAGCCGCAATAGTAAGCTGTCACCTTGTCGTCGAACTCGCGCAGGCTGCGGATGCCGCGCAGGCGGCTGACATCGAAATGAGCAGGGAAGAGGCGCGCCTTCTGCAGCATTCTCCGATGCAGCGCCCACAAGAAATAGGTTTCGTAAATCCGGTTCGCGGGTTCATGCAGCGCGTCCGCCGACGCGGCCAGATCAATCGCCGGACAGCACGCCGCAACCGCTTGAAATTGCGGCGGCGCTTGCGCTCCCCACTCTCCCGCCAGTTTCAGCACGATGTTGCCGCCCATGGAGAAGCCAACCAGCGCCAGGCGCGAAACACCGTCACGCGCGATGACCTCGCGTGCCACCGCGGCCACATCGTTCGACAACCCGGAGTGATAGAGCACCGGAGCGAGCGCGTCGGTGCCGCCGCAGTTGCGCTGGTTGTAGCGGATTACGTTCATCCCCGCGGCCAGCGCCTTCTCGGTGACGCCGCGCACGTACTGCGAATCGCTCGACCCTTCGAGCCCGTGCACGATGATGATGGTCAGCGCGCTTGCTCGATCCGCTTGCCAGTGGCAGTGGCACAATACCTGGATTCCGGGCTCGACTTCGATCAGCCGCTCATCAGTTTCGGGAGGCGTGGGCAAATGAAAACGTCGCGGCATCAGAAAACTGGCAATGGTCTGCACGTGCCCGCCGCGCAACCAGCGGCGCGGCCTGAAAGGACGCGTCTCTTCGTGTGTTTGCGGAGTACCCACACTTTGATTTTAAATAGAAGACAGCAATTCTCTTCACGGAGTTTTCTTCATGCCCATCTTTGAGTACGTCTGCAAGGAATGCCAGCACGAGTTCGAAGCGCTGGTCTTCGGCAAGCAGAAAGCCGAATGCCCGAAATGCCAGAGCAAGAAACTGGAGCCGCAACTCTCCGTGTTCGCGGTGTCGGCAAAGAGCGGAGCGCAGAGCCAGTCGGCGATGCCGGCGGGACCCTGCGGGTCGTGCGGCGATGCTCGCGGGCCGGGAGCTTGCGCGCTGCGAAACCTCGACTAAGTCCAGCCTCAGCGCCTAAAGGCGCATTCATAACACAGCACTTACGGCATGCCTGAAGGCATGCCCTGATACGAATCACGCGTGCACCGGCATGCCTGAAGGCATGCCCTGATGCGAATCTTGCTTGCCACAGAGGTCGCCAATGCAACGTAACTTCGGGAACTGCTTGCCGTGTAACTGACGTGACGTTTCGCTGGGAGGCATTTCTGTCTATGATCCGCTTGAATCGTGCAGCGGAAGCCAAGACCCCAGATTCGGAGCGGAAATGGACCGGCGAAAAGAGCGCAGAATGAACCTGGAGTTTTCGGTGCGCATCTGGGGAGTCGACAGGGCGGCGCAGCCTTTCGCGGAAATGGTTCGCGTGCGCAACGTCAGCAATGGTGGAGCGGTTCTGCTGGGCGTGCGCTCGAAGGTCCAGACTGGAGATGTGCTGGACGTGCAGCTGGGCGCGTGGCAGGCGCAGTTTCGCATTGTGAGGATGAGTTCTTCGGGGGAGGCCGGAATACAAGCTCTGCCATTTGAGCCGCCCATCTTGGGCATCGGCCTCCCCAAAGTTTGTGAAATGGTGGGGACCGGATAGGCCAAAGCCGAACGGCACCGGTCGGCGCGCTAACGTGGATTCACGTGGCCGGTTCCCACTTTTTCTTCCGTAAGAAATCTGGCAAACACCTCATTCGACAAGAGACGGCCGCGGCCGGTCAGGCGCAGGGTTGTGCCTTGGCGTTCGAGCAGGCCGTCTTGGATGCACGACTTGATTGCGAACTCCCAAACAGCAGGTCCTTCCCCTTCGACAAGCTCAGGGTCAGGATGACAATTCATAAATAAACTCAACAGGCTGCTGGGGTCGATGCCTCGATTCAGACGCAGACCGAGGAAGAAACTTTCTTCGATCGCGGCCTGCGCGGAAACCGGCGTCACCGCGTTTGGCGCGCGATTCATATACGCGTCCAGCGAGTCGGGGGTTGCGAAGCGGATAGCCCGGTGACCCTCGACCGGCAGGAACGAGTGTGCATCGACGCCGAAACCCAGGTAGGGCTGGCGAGTCCAATACTTCAGGTTATGGCGCGACTGGTTGTCTGGCAAAGGACCCGCCCAAGCAGAGCTTGGACGGGGCACCCGGCGGGCAAAGTTGGAAATTTCGTACTGCGCGATGCCGGCGCGAGCTAGCATCTCGCATGCCTGCTCGTAGAAATCCGCAGTCGCGTCTTCATCAGGAACAAAGTGGGCGTGGTAGCGGGAGCCTCCGGCGATCAACTCTCTGCCCAGGCGAGAATCTTCGTCCACTTCGAGCATGTAAACGCTCACGTGCGGAACGCCCGTGGCAATCGTCTCGGACACGGAGAAGGCCCAGCTTTCCGGCGTTTGGTGTGGTAACCCGGCAATCAGATCGATGCTGATGTTGGCCAGGCCAGCTTCCCGCAGTCGATCGATCTCCTCTAGAACGGTGGAGCGTTTGTGCAACCGCCCGACCGACTGCGCTTCCTGATCGACAAACGACTGCACTCCCAGGCTCACCCGGTTCACTCCGCATTGCCGCAAGGTTTCGATGAGAGCGGGAGTCAGCGTGCCCGGAGCGCATTCGACCGTGATCTCGGCATCGGGCGTAACCGTAAATTGATCGCGGACAGCGGCGAAGATGCGCAGCAACTGCGCGCCATCGAGGATGGAAGGAGTTCCTCCGCCGAGATAAATGGAGTCGGCAGTTGCGTCGAACCTGCATCCCAGTTCCGACGCAACCTGGCGCGAGTTGGCGATATCTTCCACCAGGCGGGCCACATAGTTTTCGTAAGCCGACTTCGAGAACACGTCGGAGGCGAAGTTGCAGTAGCTGCACTTAGTCCGGCAGAACGGGACCGAGATGTAGAGGCCGAGCGGCATGCTGTTGCTTATTCTATGGGACGCGCGGGAAAGCTAGCGGCCTGCGGCGGTAAAATTAGAGAGGTAGGGGTGGGCACTATGCCTGACACCAATATGAGCAAGGACTCGATTGAACTCTTGTGCAACCACTGCGGCCAGACGTTCTCCGCTTTCCTGCACCAGATGGCCGACAAGAATGCCAAGGTGGTATGCCCGAATTGCGGCGGGAACCATGACTGCAAGCCTCCGCAGGCTGCCAAGCCGGTGGCGGGGGCGCGTTCCGTCAAGAAGACTATCCAGTGATGGAATCGATTACACTTGTTGACCGGGTCGCCCGCAGTTCTGCGAGGGCCAGATTGCGTACTTCAAGATTCCGCAGCATATCCGGTTTGTAGACGAGTTCCCGATGACGGAGACCGGGAAGATCCAGATCAAGGAGATGGAAATCAAAGAGCGCGGACTTGCCAAATTGGCGAAGCGCGAGACGGCGTAAGAGGCGGACTGTGCCGCTGCGCAGATTGCCTGGGTAACAGTACGTGTTAGCCTTCTCACGGGGGCGCCAAGGGTGATTGGCCGGGTCTTCAAAGCATTTCAATATCGCGATTTCCGTCTGATGTGGATTGGCGCCTGCACGTCCAGCATCGGTACCTGGATGCAGATCGTGGCGCAAAGCTGGCTGGTGTACCGGCTCAGCCACTCCGCATTTTTGCTGGCGTTGGATCAGTTTCTCGGAGGCATCCCCATTTTTCTTTTCTCCCTGATTGGCGGCGTGGTGGCCGATCGCGTGGAGCGCCGGAAAATTCTGCTGGCGTCGCAGTACGTCCAGATGGCGAGCGCTGGCCTGCTTACCATTCTGGTGGCGACCGGAGTGGTACACGTGTGGCAGATCCTCTGCCTTTCATTCGTTTCCGGTTTTGCTCAAGCCTTTGGCGGTCCGGCCTACCAGGCGTTGATTCCCACGCTGGTGGAAAAAGAGGACATGCCGAACGCCATCGCGCTGAATTCGATTCAGTTCAACGTGGCGGTGATGGTTGGTCCGGCACTCGCCGGTCAAGCACTGGCGCGGCTGGGCGAGAAGTGGTGCTTTGGATTGAACGCTCTTTCCTTCCTGGCGCCCATCGTGTCCCTGTCGATGATCCGATCCCGATTCCAGCCGGTGAAGGCTACCGAATCGATGTTCACGAGCTTGAAGCAGGGCATCCAGTTCGTTCGCAAGCAGCATTCGATGGAAGCGTTGATCATCCTGGCATTCTTAATGACCGGGCTAAGCATGCCCTTGCGCACCTACCTTCCCGTGTTCGTGAAAGACATTTTCCATCGCGGGCCGGACACCTACGGCAATCTGCTCGCGCTCATGGGACTCGGTTCGATTTGCGGCTCGCTGAGCATCGCGGGAGCAGGCAACATAAAACGAAAGGGGCGGGTTGCTCTGTTCGCGCTTGCCTGCCTTGGTGCGGGGATTTCCGGGTTTGCCCTTTCGAAGTCATTGCCGCTGAGCGATGTCTTCCTGGTGTTTGTCGGGGCATCGATGATGGCGGTTTTTGCCACGGTGAATTCACTGGTGCAGCTGATTACGACGAACGAAATGCGCGGGCGCGTTATGAGCGTGTATAACTTCGCTTTCCGTGGCGGCATGCCCATGGGGAATCTGTTATCGGGATGGCTGGTTCCGTTGTTCACGGCGCCCATCGTGCTCAGCGTGAACGGGTTTCTGCTGATCCTGTTGGCCCTTTATTTCCTCTTGGTGCAACGGCAGCTTGCCGAGCGTTGAGGCAACGTTCCCGCGACTAAATTCGATTCGTTTTGTGGAGAGACGGGCGCCCCCGCCCGTCCCGCTGTGCACTAAGGACGGGCGGGGGCGCCCGTCTCTCCACCAGCTTGTCCTGAAGCTTTTCCATCTTCGCGGCCCATCCGGCCATCTATTTACGTTAGTGCTTTTGCGATAAGCTTAACTAGCGTAATCGCGGATTTAGTTTTCTCTCGCGCCACCGATGGCCTCCAATCAGGAAGAAGAAGTATTAGGCAAAGCGTACGACGGCCGGCTGATGCGGCGGCTGCTTACCTACCTGCGTCCATACAAATGGCACGTGGTGGTGGCGCTGGCGGCGATCATCCTGAAGTCGGGAGCGGATGTGCTGGGGCCGTTCCTCACCAAGATTGCCATCGATAAATACCTGGCGAAATCGCCCAATTCGCATTCCTGGATCGGCGACCGGCTGAACGATGCACCGCTCGTCGGCATCGCGCAGATTGGCGGTCTCTACATCGGGCTGCTCATCTTCACTTTTATTCTTGAGTTCATCCAGACCTACCTGATGCAGTGGACGGGGCAGAAGGTGATGTTCGATCTGCGCAAGCAGATATTCCGCCACTTGCAGCACATCCACGTCGGGTTTTTCGACAAGAACCCGGTAGGGCGTCTGGTGACGCGTGTGACCACCGACGTCGATGCGCTGAATGAAATGTTCACGGCAGGCGTGGTCTCCATTTTTGAGGACGTGTTCGTGCTGGCGGGCATCATCGCCATCATGATGAAGATGAACTGGAAGCTGGCGCTCATCACCTTCGCCGTGCTTCCCATAATCGTGTACGCGACCAAGATTTTTCGCGACAAGGTGCGCGATTCCTATCGGCGCATCCGCACGGCGATCGCCCGGATCAACTCTTACTTGCAGGAAGCCGTCTCGGGAATGCTGGTGTTGCAACTTTTCAATCGCGAGAAGCGCGCCTTCAACAAATTTTCCGCGATCAATGCCTCGCACATGGAGGCGTTCAAGGACGCCATCATGGCGTATGCGGTGTATTACCCGGTGGTCGAAGTGATGTCGGCGATTGCCATTGCCAGCATCATCTGGTTCGGTGGCAGGGACGTGATCCGGGGCGTGGCGACGCTGGGCGTGCTGGTCGCCTTCATGCAGTACGCGCAGCGCTTCTTCCGCCCGATTCAGGATTTGAGCGAGAAGTACAACATCCTGCAGTCGGCGATGGCGGCGGGCGAGCGCGTGTTCAAGCTGCTGGATACGAAGATTGAAGTGACTTCGCCGGCGGTTACGAAAACGCCGCAGGGGCCGGGGCGGATTGAGTTCGATCATGTGTGGTTTGCGTACGGGAACTTGGCAGCAGCGGAGAAGCCTGCCGACTCTTCGAGTCGGCTTGGACGGGCGGGGGCGCCCGTCCCCACACAAACTCTTACTCAAGCTGGTGAGCCGGACTGGGTCTTGCGCGATGTTAACTTTGTGCTGGAGCCGGGAGAGACGATCGCGGTGGTCGGCCACACCGGGGCAGGGAAGACTACGCTGATCTCGCTGCTGATGCGCTTCTACGACGTGCAACGGGGAGCGATTCGCATCGACGGCGTCGATATCAAGGAAATGAATCTCGACGATCTGCGCAGCCGTTTTGGCGTCGTCTTGCAGGATCCGTTTCTATTCAGCGGCACGGTTGAAAGCAACATCCGGCTGGGGACGGCGCGCATTCAAGACGCAGACGTAGAGCAGGCGGCCGAGGATGTGAACCTCGCCGACTTTATCCGAACTTTGCCCGGAGGATTCAAGGAAGAAGTGCGCGAACGCGGCTCGACACTCTCGACTGGACAGAAGCAGTTAATCAGTTTCGCGCGCGCGCTGGCGCACGACCCAAAGATCCTGATCCTCGACGAAGCGACTTCAAGCGTGGACACGGAAACTGAGTTCCGCGTACGCGACGCGCTCAACCGCATGGTGGAAGGCCGGACGTCGCTGATCATCGCGCACCGGCTGTCGACTATCCAGCGCGCCGACAAGATCATCGTGATGCACAAAGGCCAGGTCCGCGAGATGGGATCGCACCAGCAACTGCTGGCCCAGCGCGGGATTTATTACAAGCTCTACCAGTTGCAGTATAAGGATCAGGAGATGGCGGCGGGGGCTCCGCCAGTCACGGCGAACGCGGACGACTGAACGCTGCGCCATCTGCCCCGTTACAATGTGTCCCGTGCGAGTTCTTATCTCCGCGGGTGAAGCCTCGGGCGAAATGTATGGCGCGCAACTGATGGAAGCGCTGCGGCGGCGAGCTGCGGAGCTTCGCTCCGCTGGACAGCCGGAGGCGGCTGTCCCTACGCCGGACGGGCGAGTCGCCCGTCCCCACACGAGCATGGAGTTTTTTGGCGCGGGCGGGGAGCGCATGCGGGCTGCTGGATGCGAAATCATCGTCGATGCTAAAGACCTGGCGGTCGTCGGCATCACTGAAGTTCTTAGCCGTCTGCCTAAGATTCTTGGGCTCTATCGCAAATTGATTCGTGCGGCCGATGAAAGGCGACCGGCGCTTGCGGTTGTGATTGATGCACCGGCCTTCAACTGGCGCGTGGCGCGGCAGATGCACAGGCGCGGCATTCCGGTGGTTTACTACGTCTGCCCGCAGTTCTGGGCGTGGCGGCAGGGACGGGTCAAGTTGCTGCGCAAGTACGTCAATAAAGCGCTGGTGATTTTCCCCTTCGAAGAAAAGTTCTATCGCGATCGCGGGGTGGACGCGACGTTTGTTGGGCATCCGCTGGCCGATCTGCCCGCGCCTGCGATTTCTCGCCATGCATATGCGGCTGAGAATCAGCTCGATGCCGCCAAAACTTGGATCACGCTGATGCCGGGCAGCCGGCGCAAGGAAGTCCGCATGAACCTGCCGACGATTCTTGAGGCGGCGGATCGTCTGCAAAAAGATCAGCTGGGCAGTGGTTATGAATTCCTGCTGCCAGTGGCGCGCACGCTCGATGCGTCGTTTCTCGCAGAATTAATCGCGGTACCGAGGGAGACGCGGCAAGCCGCGTCTCTACGACGAAATATTCACTTGGTATCCGAAGCGCTGCCCGCGCTCTACCACTCGCGCGCCGGAATTGTGGCCAGTGGCACGGCTACGGTCGAAGCAGCCATCATGGGCACTCCGTTTGTCATGGTGTATCGCGTTTCCGCGCTTACCTATGCGCTGGGCAAGCCGCGGGTGAAAATTCCTTACTTTGCGATGGTCAACCTGATTGCCGGGGAGGAAGTCGTCCGCGAACTGGTGCAGCACGAGTTCACGGTAGAAAACGTCGTCGCCGAGATGAACAAAATTATCCCTGACGGCGAGGCCCGGGAGCGCATGATCGAGCGACTGGCAGCGGTAAAGGCAAAACTGAAGATTGGGAGCGGCGGCGCGCGTCCCTCCGAAAGGGCGGCGGAGATCATATTGAATGAGATCAGCCGAAGATGACTAAGTCAAAGGCCGCGGACAGGAATGTCCGCGCCACACGAAACGCAAACAAATTTCGCTAAGCCTTGTCCTTGCAGCATCTTTTGCGGGAAAATCAACATCTTAAGAAACTGTAGCCCTGCCAGGAGACTCTACTTGAAGCTTTGCCACTCTCGCCCAGCGCGTCGGGCGCTCGGTTTAGCGGTTGTCGTTTTTCTCGGCCTGGTCGCGAACCCGCCGGCCTTCGCAGCCGAGAAAACACGCCTGCGCGTGGACGATTACCAGATCGACGTCGAACTCCTGCCGCAGACGCACAAGCTCGCGGCGCACGCCACGGTTAAGGTCACGGCGCTCGAAGACCTCAGCGTGGTGACGTTTCAGTTGAACAACGCGCTGCGCATTACGAAACTCACGGACGCCACTAACAAGCCACTCACTCCGGAGCGCAACACGCAGGATTCGACGGTGCGGTTCGCGCTCACCAGCGGCATTGCCAAGAATGCGAGCACCACCTTTTACTTCGAATACGAAGGCACGCTCGAAAGCGCTGACGACAGCCCGGTTCAGGGGTTGAAGCTCGCCTACGTCGGTCCGGACACCAGCTACCTGCTTTATTCCGGACTGTGGTTTCCGGTGGCGGGATACGGCGTCAATCGCTTTACCGCGACCATCAACGTAACGGTTCCTTCGCACATGGTGGTGATCGGCAGCGGGAAAGAACCGGCTGCAACTGCGTCGGCAACCGCAACTTCCAAGAAGCCCGCGACGGCGCTGGCGAACGCCAAGACCTTCACCTTTGCCTGGGACAAGCCGAGTTTTCCGGGCACGATCATTGCCGGCACGTTCCAGGAATTCAAGAGCGACGAAGCGGGCATCGACCTGCACGTATTCTTCAAGCCCAATCACCAGGCTCTGGGCGCGGAGTACGCCTCCACGGCGGTCAAGGCTTTTACCTACTTCGTCACCCAGTATGGACTCGCTCCCTCGACGCGGTTAAAGATCGTGGAACTCCCGGACGACACAGTGCCGACGGCTTGGGCACCTGAAATCGCCGCGCTCTCGAGCCGCGCTATCACAGAGAAGGTCAACTACCGCTTGCTGGCCAATACGATTGCCCACCAGTGGTGGGGCGTGTCGGTAAGTCCGGCATCGAAAGACGACTGGTGGATCAACGACGGCTTCTCGCGCTACTCCGAAGCGCGCTATGTAGAAAGCGCGGCGGGCGAAGCGGGGCTCGAGGAAATGGTGAAAGACATGTCGGTGGGCGCGCTTGCCTATGACAGCGTGCCGCTTTCGAGCGCTGACAAGCTCGATTATTTTTCTCCCGAATTTCAGTCGCTGGTGACCGACAAGGGCGCCATGATCCTGCACATGCTGCGCTGGGTGGTGGGCGAAAAGAATTACCTGAAGATCATGCGTGATTTTGCCGCGAAATATGCGGGCAAGTCGGCCAGCACCGACGACTTCCGCGAGCTCAGCGAAAAGGTGTATGGCGAGAAACTTACCTGGTTCTACTCGCAGTGGATGGATTCGACCAGCGCCCCTGAGTTTAAAGCGAAGTACACGGTCTACCGGCTGGGCAGTAACAAGGGCTTCCGGATCGTGGGCGCCATCACCCAGGATCTGGATCTATTCCGCATGCCGGTAAATTTGAGAATCGATACCGACGGGAAAACGGAAGAAAAGCGCATTGAGGTGGTGGGCACCAATTCGCCGTTTTCGGTCGAAACCTTTGGACGCCCGCGACGCATCTCGATCGATCCCGAAAACCGCGTGCTGACCAACTCCTCCGACATCAAACTGCGGTCCTCCATCGTGCGCGGACAGGGCCTGACCCAGCAAGGCGATCTGGCGGGAGCTCTACTCGAGTTCAACAAGGCGCTCGAAGTGAACAAGAACAGTTCCCTGGCGCACTACCGGATCGCCGAAGTGTTTTTCCTGCAGAAAAATTATCAGGCGTCGGCGAACGCCTACCGCGAGTCGTTGAATGGCGACGGCGAACCGCGCTGGACCGAGGTTTGGAGTCACCTGCAGCTAGGCAAGATTTTCGACATCACCGGCCAGCGCGATCGCGCCGTCAATGAATACCGCCAGGCCATTCAGACCAACGACAACACCCAGGGCGCGCTCGACGAGTGCCGCCGCTACATGCAAAAGCCCTACGAGCGGGAAAAAGAGAAGGAAGGGAACTAGAGCTGTTTTAATAAATGCCCTTCAGCCCGAAAGGCACTTACCCTCAGGGGCTAAAGCCCGCATTTTTGCATGGCCTAAACGGCACGGCTGAAGCCGTGCCCTTCCCAAAATCATTTATGGAATGAGTTCTAAAAAAGAAGGCCCGCACCACCAGGCGAGTAGTGGTGCAGGCCGGGAAGGAACGATACAAATATAGGGCGGTTAGCGAATAATGTCAAGTACGTTTATAGACTTTATTTTTATTGTCCTGGAAGTTGCCAGGCATGGGCCGCAAGTCCTAACCCCCCACGACTTTAGGACACGACCACGAAGCCCGCGCCTTGACCGGCAACTGGCCAGCGCGTACAGTTTTTACACAGGGGTGAGGTGTTTTTCATGTCGAGCGAAACCAGGAAATACCTGAAGTTTGGGTCCGTCACCGTGTTGATTCTCGTCTCACTCGGCTATCTCGCCTACACCGGAGTGCAGGACAGCAAGAGCTATTACGTCACCATCAAAGAACTGAACGGCATGGGGAACGAGGCTTACTCCAAGCGTCTTCGTGTAGCGGGAAACGTGGTGCCGGGCTCGATCAAGCGCTCCGGAACCCGCGTCGACTTCATGTTGAAGGAAAACGATCTGACTCTGCCGGTTTCCTATACCGGAACCGAAGCTCCTCCCGACACTTTCAAAGACGACTCACAAGCCCTGGCCGATGGCAGCTTCGGACGCGACGGCGTTTTCCACGCCAAGCAACTGCAGGCCAAGTGCGCGTCGAAGTATGCGCCCCAACCCGGAGCCACTCCAGCCGCCGAGCCCGGCAAGAGCATGTCGCAGAACCAGAATTCCCCGTCGAACGGGATGTCGAATTAACTCTAACCGCTTGTGGTGCGAGTAAGATACTTCTGCACAGTTGCAATTCACTAAATTTTGTCATCCTGAGCGAAGCGAAGGACCTGCTTTTCGCCCGCGCCAGCAGAATACAGAGGTCCTTCGCTTCGCTCAGGATGACAAGTCATTCTACTTACAGCACAGGTTGTTATTCCTTTGACTGAAACCGCCGCCCCAGTCGTCACCGTCTCGAACCTGATCAAGCAGTTTGGCCGATTTGCGGCTCTGCGCGGCGTCACCGCGGAATTTGCCGGCGGGAAACTTTACGCCATTCTCGGCGATAACGGCGCCGGCAAGACTACATTGCTGCGTACTCTTGCCGGACTCAACCAGCCATCGAGCGGCGAGGTCACGATCCTCGGGGCCAGCAAGTTTCACGACGTTTGCCAGCAGGTGGGTTACATGGCGCATCCTTCGCTGCTTTATGACGAGATGAGCGGGATGGAGAACCTGGAATACTTTGCCCGACTGTATGGCACCTCCAGCGGCACGCGCTCGGCGGAGGTCATCCGAGCGGTCATTCTCTCGGTTGGGCTCGATCCCGATCTCACGCGCCCGGTCGGCCAGTATTCACAAGGCATGCGGCAGCGGATGTCGTTGGCACGGGCCTTATTGAACAACCCGAAAATCCTGTTGCTCGATGAACCCTTCTCGAACGTCGACCTGCATTCCGCCACGGAAATGGTCCGCCTGCTGGCGGGTGCGCGCGATCGAGGCACAACCATCTTCGTCGTCACGCATCAAGCCTCGTTGCTCGAAGGCGTAGCCGATGAGTTCATTTGGATGGAATCAGGCAAGATTTTAGGGCGCACGCGGGAACTGAAACGGCCGGAGGCCAAAAAATGAGCGCGCCCACCGGCATCACCCGCGCCACGCTGCTCAAAGACCTGCGCCTGGAATGGAGATCGAAAGACGCCATCAACTCCATGCTGTTTTTTTCTCTGCTGGTGGTGGTGGTGTTCAGCTTTTCATTCGATCCGACGGCCGAAGAATCGCGGCAGATTGCCGGTGGCCTCGTCTGGGTGGCGTTCCTGTTCGCGGCCGTGGTGGCGCTCAACCAGACCTGGGCGCGGGAACTACGCAATCAAGTGCTTGACGCCTACCGGGTATCACCGGCCCCAGCGAACTCGCTGTTCGTAGCCAAGACCCTGGGAAACTTTATTTTTGTGAGCGTGCTGGAAGCGCTGATGACGCCGCTATTCATCGTGTTTTACCGGCTCCGATCGCTGGGCCCGGTTTGGCAACTTCTGTTGGTGGCAGTGTTCGGGACGTGGGCACTGGTCGTGAACGGAACTTTCTTCGCAGCGATGTCGATTCGCACGCGCAGCCGCGAGATCATGCTGCCGCTGTTGCTGTTCCCCATCTCGATCCCGGCTCTGCTTGCCATGGTGCAATCCACGACCTCCATACTCAACGGTGAGGGCGCGCGCTTCTGGATCGTGTTGCTTGCAACCTACGATCTGGTGTTTACTACGGTATGTCTGCTGCTGTTTGAGACTGTGCTGAATGCGGAATGAAGAACGCAGAACATGTTCCCTGTGAGCCTCTGTGGCCCCTGTGGTTAAGATCGAAAGCGATAACCACAGGGGACACAGAGGTTCACAGAGGTTTTTTAGAATGAAGCGAGCCTTCCCCATCCTCGGAATCCTGACCGCGATCCTGCTGAGCTATGCGCTGTATATGGCGCTGGTCTGGGCTCCCACCGAGCGGACCATGGGCGACGTACAGCGGATTTTCTACTACCATGTGCCTTCGGCCTGGACGGCGTTCATCCTCTTCTTCGTCAATTTCGGGGCCTCGATTGTCTATCTGATCAAGCGGCGGCCTGCCGCCGATATCGTGGCGCTGGTCAGCGCTGAAGTCGGCGTCGTTTTCTGCACCGTGGTGCTGATCACGGGCCCGATCTGGGCGCGGCCGGTCTGGGGCATCTGGTGGACGTGGGACATGCGGCTGACCTCGACCCTGGTTCTGTGGCTCATCTACGTGAGCTATCTTTTTCTGCGCCGCTTTTCGTCCAGTGGACAGACGCCCTTGCTGGCGGCTGCCTTGGCCGTTTTGGGCGCGCTGTGCGTGCCTTTTGTTTACTTCTCGATCTGGTTCTTCCGCACCCAGCACCCGCAGCCGGTCATGGGCGGAGGCGGATCCATCGATCCACGCATGTTGCACGTGCTGCTCATCAACTGGCTGGCCTTTTCCTGCTTTGCTTTTCTCGTGTGCTGGTCGCGGTATCGCCTGGAGACTCTGCAGCGCGACGTTGACCAGGCCCATGCCATGGAATCGCTGAAGGACCCCCGCGGGAGTGCGCGATGAAGATGAGCGGAAACCCCTACCTGTTTGCGGCCTACGCCGTCACTTGGATCATCCACATCGTTTACCTCGGAACGATTGTGTCGCGTTATTCGCGTCTGAAGCGAGAGATTGAGGATTTGAAGAAAACAAGGTCTTAGGTGTTAGGTCTTAGGTGTTAGGTCTTAGGTCTTGACTCAAGCAGGAATTTCGGCAGCGATGTTTTTCCTAAGACCTCAGACCTGAGACCTGAGACCTGTTTTCCTTGCAACCAATTGCCCCTATTTTGGCTTCTCACTATGCGGGCATAGTGTCTGCCCGCTTGACAGCGTATCTGTTGGATGTAAAAGTATTTGTTTGGTTCAATCCCAGTATTCTGGTGACAGGTACGCAACCGCTTCCTAAGGGCGTTGAGGGGCAGCGGTGTTTGTGTGCCATTCTTGGTCTCACCCCACGAAATTGGGAAATCGGAGGAGCTTCGTGAATCGGAATTGCCCTGTGTCGGTAGGAAGTTTGGTGAGAGGTTCGGTGACAGAAAACAAGACAGGAAGTGGGCTGAAAGCCGCGTTTCTGGCAGCAGCAATGCTGGCCGCCGCCGGCGTCGCGTTTTATTTTTCGACCACGGTCAATGTCAATGCCAATGCCGCCAAAGCCAGCGGGCAAGGGCCGGCTGCCCGCCAAGCTGTTTCGGCGACGGCACTGTCGCTGCCGATGTTCTTCGAGCCCAACCAGGGTCAGACCGCTCCTCAGGTCAAGTTTCTGGCGCGCGGCGCCGGCTACGGTTTGTTTCTGACCGCCGACGAAGCAGTGCTGCAACTTCAGCCGCCAACCGCCGGCCCTCGGCATTCCGTACCCAGCTCTCAGCGTGCTTCCAGTTCGGTGATTCGCATGCGTCTGGATGGCGCGAACTCCTCGGCTCGCGTGTTCGGCGCTTCCCCTCTACCCGGGAAGAGCAATTATTTTATTGGCAATGATCCTTCGAAGTGGCGACATGACATTCCGCAGTTTGCCCGGGTGGAGTATCAGGCGGTTTATCCCGGCGTCGACTTGGTTTACTACGGCGATCAGGGACAGCTCGAATACGACTTCCGGCTCGCGCCCGCCGCCGACCCGAACCAGATTGCGCTCAGCTTTCAGGGCGCTGCGGCGCGCATCGATTCGGGGGATTCCGGTGATCTCGTGCTCTCGACCGCCAACGGCGACGTGCGCTTCCACGCACCCCGCGTGTATCAGCAGGACGGAAACAACCAGAAGACCGTCGCAGGGAGCTTCCGGCAGATCGCGGACAACAAAATCGGGTTCACCGTCGGAGCCTACGACCACAATCGCGAACTGGTCATCGACCCCATCCTGACCTATTCGACATATCTGGGCGGAGGCACCGAGTCATTCGTGCACGTAGCCATTGGTCCCGACAACAATGTTTATCTGGTGGGGTCGACCAGCTCGGCAGACTTTATCCCGAGCGCTTACCCTAGTACGGACGACCCGCCGCTCCAGCCCTGTCTTGGCGAACCCGGAGTTGCAGCTGGCAGCTGTACCACCAGCACGGCGACGAACATCTTCATCGCGGTGATCAACCCCAGTCTGCAGCCGCCCAATCCGCCCGCCCAACAGCTGGTGTACGCGACGTATCTGGGTGGTTCGGGAACTGACTTGGCAGCGGGCGTCGCGGTGCATACGGCTTTGGACCAGTTGACGACGGGCTTCGACGTATTTGTAGCCGGCTCAACCACGTCTACCGACTTTCCCATCAGCGTCGCGCAGGTTCCGTTTCAGTCAGGACCACCGGCGCAGCCGGGAACCCACGGCTTTCTCGCGCGGGTGAACATAGGAACGCTAACCAGTTCGCTGCGTTACTCCACCTACCTCGCCGGCACCAACGACTTAGGCAATGCGACCGATAAAGTTACCGGATTGGCCATCGATGCCGTCGGCAATGCCTACGTCACCGGCGTCACCACATCGAGCAACCCCGTCAGCGACGGCTTTCCCGCGAATCCCAACGGCTTTCAGAAGGCGTCGAACTCTCCCGGGAACAAGCAGTTTTTCGCCAGCGAGATCAACACCGCCTACAGCGGACCGCCGAGCATGATCTACTCCACGTACTTCGGGGGCTCAAATCCCGCGGTGGCGATCGCTAACGGCGGCGGCATTACGGTGGATGCTACTCCCTCCAATGTGAACATGTACTTCACCGGCGAAACCAACATGCTGGCGAAGGGCCTCAACGGCGGGGCGGGGTTCCCGCTGTTCAATGCGTGGCAGTCCTGCCTTAACGAACCCGGTAACCACGGCACGTGTACCTTGTCGGACCAGACCAATACCAATACGGACGCTTTTGTCGCCAAAATCAACCCTAACCTGCCTGGCTCCAATCCAGTGTATTCAACATATATAGGCGGTAGCGGTAATGATGCCGGCGTAGCCATCGCAGTGGATACATCCAGTCAAGCCTACGTCACCGGCTCGACCAGCTCGCTAAGTTGGGGTTGCAACTGCACTGGCTTTCAAAGCAGTCCTGCCGGTGGCTTCATCGCCAAGCTCGGTCCTCTGACCGGATCGGTGTATCCGCTGAATTACTTCACCTACTTGGGTGGCTCCGCCTCGGACATAGGCCAGGACATTAAGGTGGATTCGCTGCAGGCAGCACACGTGACAGGCTTGACCTACGGGGGCTTTACAGCCGTCAACCCCATTCAGCAGCCGTTAAGCCTGTACGATGGAAACGTGTACGGCGGTCAGGGAGACGCCTTTGTCGCGCTGATTTCGACCACAGCGTCTGGAACTGACGTGGCCGGCGATTACCTGAGCTATCTGGGTGGCAGCGGGTTGGATGAGGGCACTGGAATCGCACTCGATGCCTTCAACGCCACCTACGTGGCGGGCACAACCAAATCGGCGGATTTCCCCCTGGGCACGCAAACTCCCTACCAGTCGACGTTGAACGGGACGCAGAATGCTTTTGTGAGCAAGATTGGCGCAGTCAGCGGCCTCATTGTGTCGAAGCCTGCCAACAGTCCATCGCCCAACCCGGTCGCGGCCGGAACGCCAGTGGCGTTTACCTTCGACATCGGCAACATCGGACCCGACACGGCGTCGAACGTGACGTTCTACGCCACGGTTCCGTCCACTGGGCTGGCGTCCAACGCCCAAGCCAAAGTGACCACCGGCTCGGGAACCTGCGCCCCGCCCAGCGGAGCGATCATCGTTTGCAATATTCCGACATTGACGCTGGCGGGATGCATACCCACGCCAATCTTGCCCTGCGGCGTCTACGCGGCGGTCGAAGTCGACGTGACGCCGTCCATTACGGCTAACGCCTCGCTCATCACAGTTTCGGGCAACGCCGTGGCGAACGGTGCGACGTCAGCATCCAACACGCTCTCGGAGCAGGCCGAGGTCGTCGACTTCATTATCACAGCTACGACCTCGACGTCCTCCATTCCCGCTGGCGCCACGGCGACCATCCAGGTCAATTTTTGCCCCACTCAGGCGAGTAAATCGTATGGCGGTTATAGCGCCAGCATTACCCCAAGCCAAAGCACCTCGCCTTCGATGGTGACCGCAACCACGCCCACCTTTCTCCCTACGCCCGTCGTACTTTCCGGGACCGCGTGCGGAACTACGACGCTGAGCATCGCTACCGTGGTTCGCCCGGTGTCCACCGCCGGCCTGCTACGCCGCGGCTGGTTCTACGCTGCCTGGCTGCCGATTGGAGGCCTGAGCCTGGCTGGACTGGGTATCGGCGTCGGCCGCAAGCGGCGGCGCTGGCTGGCTGCCTTAGTTCTTGGCCTGATCGCGGGAGCGATCCTGCTGCAGTCGGCCTGCGGATCTTCCAGCAGCAGCACTACCCCCGGTGGCGGAACCCAGGCTGCTTTCTACACCATCACGATCACCGGCTCTGCCGCAACGGGAGCGGCGC
Source organism: uncultured Acidobacteriaceae bacterium (assembly GCA_963752985.1). Classification (GTDB taxonomy): domain Bacteria; phylum Acidobacteriota; class Terriglobia; order Terriglobales; family Acidobacteriaceae; genus Acidiflorens. Next base: position 248,646 of record CAVWAN010000025.1, on the reverse strand, counting down.
ACAGCACCCCGGTGCAAATAGCCGTTAACTAAGTAAACGCGCGTTTTTCGCTGCAAGCCTCCGCCACGGCGGAGGCTTTCTTCTGAGCAATGACTGTCGGTCGCTCTTCAGATAGGGTATAGACGAGCACCTGGATTCCAGAGGGGGACATTGATGGTCGCTAGAATATGGCAAGTCGAGTTCATACGCGCTTCGCGTTTTTTGCTCATCGCGCTGCTGTTGGGTATTTGCGCTGCAGTTCAAGCGCAGCAGAAACCCGAGCAGCTTGCGCAACAATCCTCCGACGCATGGCTCGCCTTAGTCGACTCCGGCAAATATGACGACAGTTGGCAGGAGGCCTCACAGCCCTTCAAAGCCTCTGTCACCAAGGAGCAATGGCAAAACGCGATGCGGGCAAGCCGCGATCCGTTAGGCAAGATGCTGTCGCGCAAACTCAAAAGCGCCACTTACACAAAGACGTTGCCGGGCGCGCCCGACGGCGAATACGTGGTGATTCAGTACGAGAGTAGCTTCGAGCACAAGCAATCGGCGGTGGAGACGGTTACCCCGATGCTCGATAAAGATGGGAAGTGGAGAGTCTCGGGGTATTACATCAAATAGCGATGGCGGAGGGACGAGCGTTCTCGTCCGTCGCCACCACGGCGCGCGACCACACCTACGGGCAAGTTAGAATCAGAACGGGGATCTCATGCGCAAGGTCTTCCATTTCGACTCACCCCCTGGCCCTTACGTGGCCGATGCCGCCGTCCTGTGCTGCTTCGATCACCGCATCGGGACGGCGGTGCAAAAGTTCCTGAAGAAGCAAGCGATCGCGCGCGCCGACATGATTGTCGTCGCCGGAGGAGCCAAGACCCTCGCTTCCCCGCGCAACGACTTCGAGCGGGACTTCATCCTCGAGCAGGTCCGCATGTCCATCCGCCTGCACCAGACCGAACGCGTCCTGGTCATGAGCCACTCTGACTGCGCCACCTACGGCGGCCTGGCTCATTTCAAAGGCGACCGCCGGGCCGAAGCCGACCATCACCGCAACGAACTCCTCCGCGCCGGAGAACTGCTCACCGCCAATTTCCCCGACATTTCGGTTGAGCCCTACTTCGTGAAGTTCGACGGAATCTGGGAAGTGAACGGCGCCGACCACCTGAAGGCGCAGGCCGAGAGCGCCCTCGAAATTGCCTGACGACTCCGCTGTAAAGACACAATTCCTGCTACAAATAATCTGCTATGAAAATTCTCTTTATCGGCGGAACCGGAATCATCAGCACTGCCAGCACTGCACTAGCCTCCCAACGCGGTTTCGACCTCACGCTGCTGACTCGCGGACAGCACGACCCAGAGCTTCCACCTGGCGTCAAAACTCTGATTGCAGACGTGAACGATGCATCCATTAACCAGCAGCTGGAGCACGAGTCTTTCGACGCGGTCGTCGACTGGATTGCATATACTCCCGCCGACATCGAACGCGATCTCAAGTTTTTTCGCGGACGCACCCGTCAGTTCGTGTTTATTAGTTCCACCAGCGCTTATCAGAAGCCGCAGACGCACTACCTGATGACTGAGTCGACTCCGCTGGCCAATCCGCATTGGGAGTATTCGCGAAACAAGATTGCCTGCGAAGAACGGCTGATGCAGGCCTATCGCGACGAGGGCTTTCCCGTAACCATCGTGCGACCATCACTTACTTATGGCGAGACCCTGATTCCGCTGGTGCTGAATAGCTGGCAGCAGTCCTACACCGCCGTCGACAGGATGCTCCGCGGACAGAAAATGATCGTGCCGGGAGACGGCTCCTCCCTTTGGGTGGTGACGCACAACACCGACTTCGCCAAAGGACTGGTCGGCTTGCTCGGCCACCAGCAAGCCCTAGGGCACGCGTTTCACATTACATCGGATGAAGTGCTTACCTGGGACCAGCTATTCCGCATCGTAGGCGCCGCCGTCGGCGTGGAACCGCAACTGGTGCACATTCCGTCCGACTTCATCGCCGCGTGCGTGCCTGAAAAGGAAGGGACATTGATCGGGGACAAATCCGTCAGCGTGGTCTTCGATAACTCCAAGATCAAACGTTTTGTCCCGGGCTACTGCGCCACAACTAGTTTTGCCGAAGGGATTCGGCAGTCGCTCGCCTGGTTCAACGCTGATCCTTCGCGGAAACAGATTGACCACCAGGTTAATGCCACCATGGACAAGCTGATTTCCGCGTATGAGAAAGGGATGAGCGAAGCGGTGCGGAGCTTCACGTAATCAGAGGGATTAAGCGCTGGCTTTGTCGATGAGCGGTAGTGGCTTGTCGGCGGATGCGGACGCCTCTAACTCCAACTGCTCCTGCCCGCTGAGCGCGGAAACTTTCCCTCGGTAACTCTTCAGGTGCCGTTGTGCCGTCTCGAACGCTTCCTGCGCTTTGTTCAGATTCTTGCCGACGTTTTCAAACTGGTTCTGGAAAAAGTCGAACGACTTCTGCGCCTTGGCCAGTTCGGCGCGGCTCTTCTCGAAGCGGCTGGCGACTTCGTACCACTTGTGCACCAGCGAAATCGTGTGCAGCGTCATCAGCAAGGTGTTGGGCGAGACGGGAAAGACATGCTGCTCATTCATCCAGTCGGCCAGTTCGCGGTTGCGGATGACCTCCATATATAAGGTTTCGCTCGGCAGATACATGAGCGCGATTTCCGTGGTGCCGTTCTCCGGTTGGATGTACTGCTGAATGCGCTTGGCTTCCGCCTTCATCACGCGTACCAGGGCGACGCGCGCCTCGGCGATCTCGTCTTCGTCGTTGCTCTCGAACAGCGCAATCACCTGCTCGCGCGGGAACTTGGCGTCGATGGGCAGCTTGCGGTCGGGGAAATAGATGACGGCGTCGGCGCGTCCTCCGCCTTCGCCTACGGAGGCCTGCAGCGCGAACATGTGCGCAGGCAGGAAGTCCGCCAGCAGCCGCTCCAGGCTCGCTTCCCCGAACTGGCCGCGCAGATGCGGCAGCTTGAGCAGGTTGTTGAGATCGTTGATCGAGTGGCCCAGCACGCCAACTTCGCGGAGCTGCTCTTCCGCGGCCTTCAAGTGCTGCTGAACTTTTTCGAACTGGGCAAATCCTTCCTTGATGTTCTGATCGAGTTTCAGCTGCACCTGCTCGGTGATCGCCATCAGCTTCGAATCGACGCGATCGCGAATCGAGTCGAGGCTTTGCGCGGTCTGCTGATTCAGACTCTGAAATTCGACCTTGAGTTGCTGCGTCGTGAGCAGAAGGGAACTCGTCATCTCGCTGCGCCCCTCGCTCAAGCTCCGGTTTTGTTCTTCCCTCCCCGCAGCCAGTTGTTGCTCGACCGAGGTCCGAATCTCTGAAAACCCTTGCTGGATGCGGTCTGTGACCTGCTGCCGGAGGTCCCCTTTAGTCTGCTCCAGCCTACTGGCCATATCGGCAGTGGCGGCACTGAACTTCTGGCCAAGGCTGGTACCAAGCCTTTCGAGCTGACCTGCAACTTCCGCCTTTGCATCCACTTGCGCGGCAGCCGAAACGCGGCGCAACAGAACGGCCGAGAACCCAAGCAGGACAAGGGTTCCGGCGAGCACGGTAACCAGCAGTATGGTCTCCATAGTAAGTAGCTGAACTGAATTCTAGAAGCTAGCGTCGGAGATGGAAAGCGGAAGTTTACTGGCGATCCCTGCACCGCAACGCCATCCGCAAAATTTATGCTTCCGGCCCTGGCTATCCTATTCGCGATGTTGGCAGTCAATCCGGGCCCTTGCGCGGCGGAAACAACCCCGCCGGCGATTGAAATTAGTAACGACGCTAGCAGCAAACAGCCCACCCCCCAATCGAACTCGGCGGCCGCGCCCTCCACTGGCGAGGACACTGCCGCCGAGAACGAACTGCTGGAAGCTGCGAATAAGAGCCGCGAGCAAGCCGGCGTGCCGCCGTTCCGCAGGAATGAGAGTCTGCGCGCAGCGGCCCTGGCGCACGCCCAGCGGATGGTTGCGAGCGAGCGTCTGGAGCATCAGTTCTCCGGAGAGCCCTCCCTGCTAGAAAGAATTGCCCAAGCCAGCCCGCTGGTCAGTCCCCCCGTGGTCAGTCCAACGAACGGCGCGCTGAAGGACGCACTGAAAATCGACCGCGCCGGAGAGAACATCGCCAGCGCAACCTGCGCTCCGGGCGCGAATGAAGCCCTCATGCGCTCGGCTCCGCATCGGCGGAACCTGCTCGATCGCGAATTCGATGTCGTGGGCATGGCAGCCATCTGGAGCCATGGCCAGCTGTATGTGGTTCAGGACTTCGCACGCGAGGTTCCGTCGTATTCCGCCAAGCAAAGCGGAAAATTAGTGGGTCGGGCCGTGGGTGAAATACGAAAAGAGGCAGGGCTCCCGGAACTCGTCCAACTGACGCCACCGAATCTCGATGAGGCCGCCTGCTCGCTGGCTCGAGAGAGCCCGCCGAACGCACGCCTGCTCGCAACCGCGTACGACAATCGAAAAATCATTACCTACACGCAGAGCCGTCCGGAGGTTTTGCCCCAGGCCGCGTTACGCTTGCTGCGCGATCCGGGCGTTCAGCAGTTTGCGGTCGGCGCCTGCTACGCGCGCAATGCGGCGTATCCGACCGGGACGTACTGGGTCGCGATTCTTCTGTACTGAGCTCATTACCCCGTTGTTTTCACGCATGCCAACCTCAGAACCGTTCCCCTTGCGATATTCTCTTAGAAAGAAATTCTTGAAGGTAATCCCTGAGCGACGATGGAGAGTGCCCAGACAACGAGCACAAGTGGATGGAAAACCTGGCTGTCAACTCGCGTAGCCGAACTGCGGCAGCGGGAGAGCCAAGTCTTTCTGGTATTGGCGCTGGTGATTGGCGCATTGACTGGCTTGGCGGTCGTCGCCTTCATCGTGCTGACGGAACGATTGGGGATGCGGCTGTATCCGGTGGGCGGCGCTCCTTGGCGGCGGGTACTGTTTCCGGTCGTGGGGTCGCTCGGCATCGGCTACTTGCTGTATCGCTATTTTCCTGATGCGCGAGGCAGCGGCGTGCCGCAGACCAAGGCCGCTCTGTTCGCTCGCGACGGGCGCATCACGCTGCGCACCGTGCTAGGCAAGTTTTTCTGCACTTCCGCAACGCTTGCCAGTGGAATCCCGCTGGGGCGCGAAGGGCCCTCGGTTCAAGTGGGTGGCGGCATTGCCTCCGTGCTCGGGCGGTTCCTCGGACTGCGCACCGAGCAAGTCAAGAACCTGATCCCGGTGGGAGCGGCGGCGGCCATCGCAGCCGCGTTTAATACGCCGCTGGCCGCCGTGCTGTTTGCGCTCGAGGAGATCATGGGCGATCTCCACGCACCGGTGATGGGTGCGGTGGTGCTGGCTTCCGCGACTTCGTGGATGGTGTTGCGCGTCCTTCTCGGCAATAACCCCCTCTTCAAGGTTCCGCAATATCAACTGGTCCATCCGGCGGAATTTGCGGTTTATGCCGTGCTCGGCGTGGCGGGCGGCCTGGTTTCGGTGGCCTTCACGAAGCTCTTGCTGGGGATGCGGGCGCGCTTCCTCCGGTTCCCGCAGAAAACGCTGTGGCTTCAACCGGTGGTAGGTGGGCTATTGGTGGGCGCGATGGGCTGGTTTGTGCCGCAGGTTCTGGGCGTGGGCTATGGGTTTGTCGGTGACGCGTTGAACGGAAGGATGGCGCTGCAGTTGATGGCGCTGCTGGTGGTGCTAAAACTTATCGCCGTCACCACCAGTTATGCTTCGGGCAACGCCGGCGGCATTTTCGGCCCCGCCCTGTTCATCGGCGCCATGTTGGGAGGCACGGTAGGAACGGTGGCGCATCATTTGTTCCCCGCCTACACCGCGACGCCGGGCGCCTACGCGCTGGTCGGGATGGGGGCGGTCTTCGCGGGAATCGTGCGTGCTCCCATGACCTCGGTCTTGATGATCTTCGAGATGACGCAGGATTATGCGGTGATCGTGCCGCTGATGATTGCGAACCTGGTGAGTCTTTTCATTGCTTCACGATTGCAGCACGCGCCCATCTACGAAGCGCTGGCCGTGCAGGATGGCATACACCTTCCAAGGGCGGAGACGCGCCGGCGATATGGCGAGCGCCAAGTTAGAAGAGTGATGCAGGCTGCGAGCCAGTTGCTGCCAGCCGAGATCACGGTTCGGGAAGCGTTGGAACGAGTTCGATTGAGCGAGATGCGGACGTGGCTGGTGGCGGATCGACGAGGCGTGATTGGGGTTATCAGTCTTGCGCGGCTGGAACAAGAACTGGTGGCAGGCGCGGATCAGAAGGTCGGCAAATTGGTGGAAGCCGTGGTGTTTCCGCACGTCCATCCCGACCAGGGGATTGATTTGGCGCTCGAGCGCATGGGCACCAATCAGATCGAAATCCTTCCCGTGGTGAACCGAGCCGATATCCACAAGCTGGAAGGTGTCGTGACGCTGCGGGATGTCTTGAATGCCTACGGCGTCAGCCGCACCTGATCGACCGAATCGGCGCAGACTCGACCTCCTTCCGCTTCACCAGAGAATAGCCGCCACTTCGATCACACCCATTGCAACCCAGCAAATCGCCCTACCGCGCTCCCCGGCCAACCAAAATCCACTAGCCGCGCTAAAGCATAGGACTGCGCTTGTCCATCCACTTGCCCACGCGGTGGGCTTGCTGATCACTTTCAGGAGTTTCATTGCCATCTGGGAAGTCCCCTCGACACCTTGATTTATTTATTTAGGCACAGGGCCAGAACACCCGTGCCGTAGGGGGAGTCTATGAGCCTGTGGTCAAACTCCAGCGCACAAAGCCAGCGCCTAAAGGCGCATTCATAGCGCGGCACTTACGGCATCGCTAAAGCGATGCCCTGATACGAGCCTTAGTTTCACCACGGGCTGTTTATATCCCTCAGGCAATTCCACGCGGAATCCAATTCGCATTGACGCGTTTGCTGACCGATGCCCAAGTCGGCGCACGCTGCGCTTTGACCGTGATTCGCCACACCGAGAAACTGGTCCTGCCGATTTTTCCCGAAGAAGCGGCGTAACACAGGAGCGACGGGCGCCTCGCCCGTCCTTTCTGCGCCTTTCGCAGCATCGTGGCCGGGCGGGGGCGCCCGGCGCTCCACCAACAGGCTCGGTCCCTCCTATCGCATTGCACACACGGGATTTCGTGTGTTAGCTTCGATTTCGAGAGGTCTGTTTGCGACACACGGTTCCAGCGGGGATGGAGCGCAAGGAAACGGACGTTTACCTGCGGCTCGATCGGGCGCGTCTTCCCCAGCATATCGCCATCATCATGGACGGAAACGGGCGCTGGGCCCGGCGCCGGCACATGCCGCGCGTCGCCGGACATCGCGCCGGCGTCGCCGCCGTGCGTTCGACGGTCGAAACCGCGGCCCGGATTGGAATTCCCGCGTTGACGCTCTACGCCTTCTCCGAAGAAAACTGGAAGAAGCGTCCGAAGACGGAAGTCGACTTCCTGATGCGCCTTTTGTGCCGCTATCTCCAAGCTGAAATCAAGACCCTCAACCAAAACAATATCCGTTTGAAATACATCGGACGCCAGCATGAGTTGCCGGAGTCGGTGCAGCGCGAAATGGAAGAAGCAAGCGACGCGACCTCGAAAAATACCGGGATGCTGCTGACCCTGGCGCTGAATTACAGCGCCCGCAGCGAGATCGTCGACGCTTTTCGCTCGCTGGCGGAGGCTGCCGCGCGCAATGGCGGCCTTGAGCACATGCAAGTCGATGAGCAAGCGATTAGTGAAAATCTCTACACCCGGGGCCTGCCCGATCCCGACCTGGTAATTCGCACCAGCGGCGAGATGCGGCTGAGTAACTTCCTGCTCTGGCAGCTGGCCTATGCGGAGATTTATGTGACGCCGACGTTGTGGCCCGACTTCCGCGGCGTGCAATTGCTCGAGAGCATTGAGGAATATCAGAAGCGCGACCGCCGCTATGGCGGGCTGGGGGCGGACGGGCATGCTCCGCAGCATGCGTCGCTCCGGACTCGCGCTGAGGCGAAGCGTTGATCAAACGCGTCGCGACCGCCGTAGTTTTAATTCCCCTGGTGCTGCTGCTGGTGCTGAAGGCGCCGATTTATGTGCTGGCCCTGGTGGCCGGAGCGGTCGCCCTGCTGGCCAGCGCTGAATTCCTGAAGCTGGTGACGCATTACGGAGTCCAACCGCTGGGGCCGGCGACGTACGTCTTTGTCGGGCTCTTCTTTGCGTTTGTGATTGTTGTCTCTACCAACCACACGCCTCTGGTGGAAACTACGGCCATCCTCTACGGGCTGGCACTGGCAGCGGCGCTCGCACCGTTTGTGTTTCTGACCGTGGGTATGCGGCAGGCCGACTTGGCCAGCGGCTATCCGGCGGCGGCGGCTTCATCGTTTGCCTTCGTCTACATTGCAATCCCGATGGCGCTGCTGGTCGCGATCCGGCAGCAGCCCGCGGGAGCGATCTGGACCATCTACACGCTGCTCGCGGTGTGGGCGGGGGATATCTTCGCGTACTTCGTCGGCAAGTCGCTGGGCCGGCATCGCATGTCGCCCCAGATCAGCCCGAAGAAAACCTGGGAAGGCGCGGTGGCGTCGATCCTGGCCAGTGTGATCGTCGGAACGCTGTGGTTTCAGCACGCGCCTGGAATCAGTGCTGCTCTTCTGCGGATTGGATTGATTGACCGCCGCGATGGCATCTTCGGTTTGGAGCAGCCGCACCTGTGGCCCATCGTTCTGCTGTCCGCGGTTGTCAATATCGCGGCGCAGTTGGGCGATCTGGTTGAGTCCCTGATCAAGCGCGGCGCCGGAGTGAAAGATTCCGGCACGATTCTTCCCGGCCACGGAGGCATGCTCGACCGTATCGATGCCATGCTGTTCGCAGTGCCCGTGGTTTGGGCATATGGCGCTTGGCGGCTGATGCAGTGAAGAAGTTCTTAACCACAGGGGACACAGGGGATCACGGGGGAAGTCGCCTTTCCTCTGTGAACCCCTGTGTTCTCTGTGGTTAAGGTTCGAACCAGGCCGTATCCCGTACAATAGATGAGTTCTTCCGCATGAAACGCCTCGCCATCTTGGGTTCGACGGGCTCCATTGGCCGCAGCACTTTGAGTGTGGTCGAGAGCTATCCTGACCGTTTTCAGGTCTCGACGCTTGCGGCAGGGAACAATTCCGAGCTTGCTTTTGAGCAGGCGGTGCGCTGGAAGCCGCGCGTCTTCTCGCTGGCCAAAGAGCAAGACGCCGAAGCGCTGCGCGCCAAACTCCGGGGCGCAGGCCTTTCCGAGATTGAAGTCGTTTACGGCGCCGCGGGCACGGTTCGTGCAGCGACCCATCCTGAGGTGGATTTCGTGGTCAGCGCCATCGTGGGCGTCTCCGGCCTGGAGGCAACCTACGAAGCGGTGCGCGCAGGGAAGACCGTCGGCCTGGCCAACAAGGAATGCCTGGTGGTCGCGGGCGAGTTGATCACCGCCGAGGCGCGAAAGCAGGGCAAGCCGCTGCTGCCGATTGACAGCGAGCATAACGCCATCCACCAGTGCCTGCGCGGCGGGCGGATGGAGGAAGTCGAGCGCATCTGGCTGACTGCTTCGGGTGGTCCATTTCTGAAGACGCCGAAGTCGGAGTTTGCATCAATTACAGTGCAACAGGCGCTTAATCATCCTACCTGGAAGATGGGGAAAAGGATCACCATCGACTCCGCAACATTAATGAACAAAGGGTTCGAGGTGATTGAGGCCTGCCGCTTGTTCAATGTGCCGCCCGAACGCGTGCAAGTCGTTGTGCATCCGCAATCTACGATCCATTCCATGGTCGAATTCGTGGATGGCAGCATACTTGCTCAAATTTCCGTTACCGATATGCGTCTGCCCATTTTGTATGCGCTGACGTATCCGGAGAGAATCCCTTCGGAGCTGCGCTTCTCGATCAGTGACTTAAGGCATCTGGATTTCTGTCCTCCGGATATGAGTAAATTCCCTTGTCTTCGTTTGGCGTATGAAGGGGCGATGGCCGGAGGCGCAAAGACCATCGCCCTGAACGCCGCCGACGAGGTCGCGGTGGCCGCATTTCTGGACGAACAGATCGGTTTCGAGGACATTCCTCGGATTATCGAAGAGACCATGGCGGCAACGCCTGCCGGACATTTGGAATCTATACAGAAGGTACTGACACTGGACACCGAAGCCCGCCTTTTGGCAAGAGAAATGGTGAAGCCTCGCCGCCGAAAAGGGTCGCCCATCGGGGCCATTTCGTAACCGGAATTTTGGAGTAGTCTAAAGAATGATGCCGCAGCTTCTTTCCATCCTTCACACCATCTTCGTCATGGGGATCGTGCTCGGATTCATGATCCTGATCCATGAATTCGGTCACTACGCCGCCGCCAAGTATTTCGGTGTCCGGGTGGAAGTGTTTTCCATCGGTTTCGGCAAGCGCCTGCTGGGCTTCAAAAAAGGCGAGACCGACTATCGCATCAGCGCCATTCCGCTAGGCGGTTACGTGAAGATGTCGGGCGAGAACCCCATGGACGACCGCACCGGCGATCCGGGGGAGTTTCTATCGCATCCGCGCTGGCAGCGCTTCATCGTGGCCATAGCCGGACCATTCATGAACATCCTGCTTGCCTTTGGTTTGTGGACCGGCGTTTTTATGGTGCATTACGAATACGCCGCGGTGATCGATGGGCCTGCCTTCGTTGGATGGATCATGCCAGGCACTCCCGCGGCCAACGCCGGAATCCAGCCCGGCGACCAAATTGTCCGCGTCGATGACATCGAGAACCCAAACTGGGAACAAGTGGGCTACAAAGAAGCGCTCAGTCCCAACCAGCCTTTGAAGTTTGAGATTTTACGCAAGGGCGTTGTCTTCGACGTCACCCTCGTTCCTCAGCCGATGGGCCGGAATGCAGCGGGAGATGTGGGAATGGTGCCCAAAGAACCAGCCTTCGTCGCTACCTTGATCGAACACGACATGCCCGCAGAGAAGGCCGGTATCAAAGTCGGGGACGAGATCCTTACCGTCAATGGCCAGGAGATTCCCGCGCTCGAAGCGCTAGTCGACATCCTGTCTCGCACCAAGGATCAGCCTCTGGAAATCGTGGCTCTCCGCAAAGGGCAAAGGCTAACGTTCAACGTAAAGCCCACGCTCGCTGCCGGTCGTCCTGGCGGGGAAATGCGCTACCGGATTGGAATCGCCAGCATGCCGACGAAAGTCGTACAACTGCCTTTCCGGGAGGCTGTTCGAAAATCCGTGGGGGAATGCGTCAAGAATTCGTCTCTGATCATGGAGTTGTTGCGGAAAATGGTGGAGCACAAAGTCTCCTTGCGCCAGGTCGATGGCCCGATTGGAATCGGCAGCGCCGTTGGCGCGGCCGCGCGCGAGGAAGGATGGAGTCCACTATTTTTTGTGAGCGCCATCATCAGCCTCAACCTGGGCGTGATGAACCTGCTCCCTATCCCCATCCTAGATGGTGGCGTGATCCTTCTTTTGCTCATTGAGAGCCTGATGCAGAAGGAAATCAGCCTGCCCATCAAAGAACGCATCTACCAGGCTGCGTTCGTGTTTCTCGTGCTCTTTGCCGTGACCGTGATCTACAACGACATCGTCAAGACCCTGCCGGGGCTGACGAGGATGCCGTAGGGCTGTCCGCTCTCAGCAAACAGCCCTACCCAGCTAAATCCCGACGCCAGTTTGACTGCTCATTATGGTTGAGATACAATGTATCTCAGAGGGCGAAATGGCGGCAACAGAGATGGTTCATGTTCGCATTGACAAGCGAACCAAGGCACGCGCGGCGAAAGCACTGGCGGCGATGGGTCTTTCCGTGTCCGATGCTGTTCGTGTGCTGCTGACGCGTGTGGCAGTTGAGAAATCCCTGCCGTTCGAAGTGAAAACCCCCAATGCTGCGACGGTTTCCGCGATGGAGGAAGCGCGCCGCGGCGGGTTGCCCTCGTTTCAGAACGTCTCCGATTTGATGGCCGACTTGAATGCGGAGGATTGAGCGAACCAACGCCTTCCGCCGTGACTTTAAGCGCGCTAAGCGCGGGCAACATCGGCACGATCTGGATACCATCCTCATGTTCGCCGTTTCACTGCTCGCCGATGACAAACCTCTGCCGGAAAGAAATCACGACCATGCACTGGGAGGAGACTGGCGCGACCATCGAGAGTGCCACCTCCGGCCCGATTTGCTGCTGATCTACCGCAAGCCGGATTCTGAGGTTCTGCAACTTGTGCGTCTAGGGTCGCACAGCGAGCTTTTCACCTAGCCACATCCCCGTCTCGCGCTTTTCCCATGACTGATTTAAAATAGAGCCTAAACATGGCAGAAATTCAGCGTAGAAAAACCTCGACCGCCACCATCGGTGGCGTCCGCGTGGGCAGCGATGCACCGGTTATGGTGCAGTCCATGACCAATACCGACACCGCGGACATCCCTGGCACCATCAAGCAGGTAGCCGCCCTGGCGCGCGCCGGCAGCGAAGTCGTCCGCGTCACGGTCAACAATGACGACGCCGCCAAGGCTGTCCCCCATATCGTCGAGGGGCTCGAGAAACAGGGCCTGCGCACGCCGATCATCGGCGACTTCCATTACAACGGGCACCTCCTGCTGACCAAGTATCCCGGCTGCGCCGAAGGCCTGGCGAAATACCGCATCAACCCCGGCAATGCCAGCATCGGACGCAAGAATGACGACAACTTCCGTACCATGATCGAGGTTGCCGTGAAGTACCAGAAGCCGGTGCGCATCGGCGTGAACTGGGGATCGCTCGATCAGTCGCTGCTGACGAAGATGATGGACGAGAACTCCCGGCTGCCGGAACCGAAAGAAGCCCGCGAAGTGACCATGGAAGCGATTGTGGTCAGCGCGCTCAGTTCGGCCAAGCTGTCAGAGCAGCACGGATTGCGCCCCGACCAGATCATTCTCAGCGCCAAAGTCAGCGGCGTGCAGGATCTGATTGACGTGTACCGCATGTTAGCCAGCCGCTGCCAGTACCCGCTGCATCTTGGACTAACCGAAGCCGGCATGGGCGCCAAAGGCATTGTGGCGTCAAGTGCGGCCATGGCGGTGCTGCTGCAGGAAGGCATCGGCGACACGATTCGAGTTTCGCTCACTCCCGCTCCCGGAGGCGACCGCACCGAAGAAGTCCGCGTGGCGCAGCAGATCTTGCAGTCGCTCGGCATTCGCAGCTTCACGCCGCAAGTTACCGCCTGCCCCGGCTGCGGACGCACCACCAGCACCTTCTTCCAGGAAATGGCCGAACAGATCCAAACTTACCTGCGCGACCAGATGCCGGTCTGGAAAGGACGCTACACGGGCGTGGAAGAAATGAAGGTCGCCGTGATGGGCTGCGTGGTCAATGGCCCCGGCGAGTCGAAGCACGCGAGCCTGGGGATTTCTCTGCCGGGAACATTCGAAGAACCGAAGGCTCCCGTTTACGTGGATGGCCGCCTGTTCGCCACGCTCAAGGGTGACAAGATCGTCGCCGAGTTCATCAAGATTCTCGACGACTACGTCGAGTCGCACTACGCCGCCAGAGAAAAAGAAGCGGTCGTCTAACAGGCTAAGGGAAAAGTCGTTTTCTAGTCGAGGACCATGCCCGCAGCGGCTAAAGCCGAATTCAAAACAAAGGTCTTACCGCAGCGGTAACCCACTGCGCCGCCCAAAATCACATGCAACATCGACTTTTTCCGCAGCCTGCTAATCCCTGGGAAGCTTGAAAAGAAAAAGTGCCTAGTTGAATGAGGAGACAGCTTCGTCCTGGTTCTGGAAAACCTCGAACAAGTTCAGCAATCCAATCATTTTCAAGGTCTGCACCGTAAATTTGGACGGATTCAGCAGCTTGACCGCCCCACCCCGCTGTTTCGCAGCCGTCATATACCGGACCAGGAGGCCGATTCCACTGGAGTCGATCATGGGAACCGCTGCCAGCTCCAGAAGAAACCGGTTGGCGCCGTTGTCCATCAGTTCGTCCAGGTTCTCACGAAGGCGGTCCACGGTGGGGCCCAGCGAGATCTTGCCACTGAGCTTAATCAGCTTCACTTCTCCCAGACTCCGAATCTCAATTTCCACGTTTTCGCCCACCTGACGTACTGCGATCCCGTTCCACGAGATCGGGTTGACTCCCACCCAAGCGTCTGCTAGAGTGCGTGCTCAAATTAGAAGAAGCCCGGCGTTTTTGCAAGCTGGAATTTTTCCCCCGCCCGGTGCTGTTCCGCGCCACGTGTATGACGCCACAGGAATCTAAGCTAGACATCAATATCGCTGGCTTTGCCTCGCGACTATTAGAATTGCGCGAGACTACCGACCGTGCCCGGATCACGGCCCAGACCATCGCGGAACGGTTTCCGGGTGCCACCGTGACCGTCTATCTCCTTCGGCAAGATCAAGATGATGAAGAGGTCCAGTTCTGGTCCGCCAGAGCCACGGCAGGAGATGGCGCCGAACCGGACCCAGTCATCCCAGCGGACGCGGGAACCTTAGGATCGCTGTTCCGCGACCAGCAAATGATTGTCTTCGAGGGCAGAGCGCTGGTCCGTGAAGATTACGCCCATCTCAATGTTCGCCGCACGCTGCAGTACCTTGCCTGTGTCCCCCTGTTCCAGAAAGGAGTGCTCATCGGTGCGATCGAGATCCTCAGCTTCGACGCCATTTTGGATCGGACATCGCTAGAGGCTTTGGAACCTCTGGCCGAGATTGCGGCCCACGCTCTGGTTTCGTCCCAGGCCTATGAAGAAGAACGCGACAACTCTCTGACCTCGATCACGCGGCTCACCCAGTTCTACGATATCGAGAAAGCGTTCAGTTCCACTCTCGAGATGGATGAGTTGCTTCCGATTATCGGCGGCAAGATTCGAGAAAGTCTGGAGTGCCGCGGGGTGAACCTCTGGCTGGTTCAAGGCGATGGCAGCCTTTCGCTGATGTATCAAGCCGGGGTCGACCCGACAACTAAGCAGGGCATGGCTCAGAAAGAAGGGGAAGGGGTTGCGGGCGACGTCTCGGAAAACGGCGAATCTGTATTGATCGCGGACGCAGAAGACGAGCGATTGGTTCGTCGCAACCAGGGTCTGGAAGAGGGGAAGGTCGAGTCCCTCATGGTCGCGCCCTTAATTGACAAGGACTCCCTGGTGGGAGTGGTCGAAGCGGTGAATCGGATCGACGGTAAGCCTTTTGATGAAGACGATCTGTTCGTACTTACGAGCGTGGGTGAGACGGCCACCCTCGCGCTCCACAATGCCAGCCTTCTGATCGCTGAGCGCAAGGTGGAGATCCTGGAAACGCTGGTCAAGGTCAGCTCTGAAATTACATCCACTCTAAACCTGGAGCGGGTCGCGCGGGCCATCGTGGACACTCCGGGAGCCGTTATTCCGTATGAGCGTGCCGCCATTGCCCTCGAACAGCGCGGCAAACTGCAGCTCAAAGCAGTCTCGGGCATGGCGCAGATTAACCCCGGCGATCCAGCCGTAGCGCCCCTGAAAGAACTTCTGCAATGGGCCGCAGTTTCGAGGGATGAGATCTATATCCGGCAGCATGGAGAAAAAATTGACGAGGAGCGCGAAGAAACGCGCCTGAAGTTCCAACACTACTTTGCGGAAACTGGGATGCGCGGTTTCTACGCGCTGCCCTTGGCTGACGATGAAGGCGCAGTAGGCATTTTGGCATTTGAGAGCGCAGATCCGGATTTCCTGACTCCAGCTCACATCGAGATGATCAAGGTGCTCGCCGGTCAGGCGACGGTCGCGCTCCGCAATGCCACCATGTACAAGGAAGTTCCATTTATCAACTTGCTGGAGCCGATTCTGCATAAGAAGCAGAAATTCCTGGCCCTGGAGAAACGCCGGCAAACTCTGCTGCTAGGTGTGACAGCGGGAATAGTTCTGTTCCTTGCGGTGTTTCCGTTGCCTATGCGTGTGGACGGCAGTGCGACCGTTGCACCTGCTCGCTCTGCGCAGGTACAGCCCGAAATCGAAGGAGTGGTACGCCAGGTTTATGTGCACGAGGGGCAACACGTACACCGTGGCCAGGTTTTGGCCGATTTGGAGGACTGGGAATACCGTACCGCGTTGGCTAGCGCTAAGGCCAAGTTGGAAACCGCGAATTCGGAGATGAATCGTGCCTTGGCAGGCAACGACGGCACCGAAGCCGGCATTCAGCGCGGGCAGGCAGCCTATTGGGCCTCGGAAGTGGAGCGCTGCCAACAACGACTGGAACTCACCCATTTGCGGGCTGCGTTCGACGGTTGGATTACGACCCCGCAGGTCGAGGACTTTACTGGTCGTCACCTCGCCCCAGGAGATATTTTCGCCCAGATCGTTGACAGTTCCCAAGCCATCGTGGACGTCGCGATTGACGAGCGCGACGTAACCATGTTGCAGCCGGGGAGCAGAGCCGCGGTTAAGCTGGACAGCTTCCCTCTGCGTACCCTGAACGGAAGCGTGACCGTAGTCAGCCCAAGAAACGGATTGGAAGGCGATCAGCGGGTTTTTTATGCCCGGGTTGGCTTGCCGAATCCTGACGGCAGCGTACGGCCCGGCATGCAGGGTCGGGGCAAGGTATCGGTAGGTTGGCACCCTGCCGGCTTTGTCCTGTTCCGCAAACCGGCGATGTGGATCTATTCCAAGCTATGGTCCTGGTTCGGATGGTAGGGCTGGGGGGGTGGTTATAAACATGAAATCGGTATTCCGTCTGATCTGGTTCCTATTCATGCTGGCCGCCATAGTTGCGCCCGTGGGGTGTGACGGCACGAAGTCCCAGGACAGTGTGATTCCAGCGGCTGCGGCCCAGCCACCGATGGCATCGTCGGCAAGTCCCCAGGAGCCGGATGTGTACGAAGCTTCCGGTCCCATCGTGGTTGAGAACCAGGTGGACGTCGCGGCCCAGCGCAGTGGTCTGGTGACGCGAGTGCTTGCCGAAGTCGGCAAATCGGTTCACAAAGGAGACACCCTCGCTTTACTCGACGATCGCCAGGTTAGCGCGGATCGCGGGGCCGCGGCTGCCAGGGTTCTTGGCCTGGAGGCGGATGTCAAGAATTGGGAGGCTGAGGTCAAGGTGCTGCAATCCGACAAAGACCGCGCCGACAAAATGTGGGAAGCGCAGTTGATCACCAAGGAAGAAGTCGAACACGTCCGATACAAAGAAGTCGCCGACGAATACGAACTGGAGCGGGCACGCCAGGCCGTTCAGATTGCCCGCGACCAGTTGCGCTCGCTGGACATGGAGTTGGAGAAGACCCGCATTACAGCTCCGTTTGACGGCATTGTCGCGCGTCGTTATGTGCGTGCGGGACAGCAAGTGGCCGTGGGTGACCGGCTCTTCTGGGTGACGGCGGTTTCTCCCCTGCAGGTCAAATTCACGCTTCCCGAGAAGTTCCTGGCGAAGCTGAAGAGAGGCAACAAAATCGAGGTCATGGCTGCTGAGGTTTCTGGACCGAGTCATACCGCGAGAGTGATTCAAGTCAGTCCGGTGATTGACCCTTCCAGCGGCACGATAGAAGTTCTCGCTGAAGTTGTGGGTCCGGCGGCCGATCTCCGCCCGGGCATGACGGTACACATTCACCTTGAGAATTTGCGATGAACCTTGCGGAAGCCCTTGATGTCGCACTGCCTGAACTCCCAGCGCGGCGGGCCTCGAGGAGTTTTCCCCGCGCCCATCCTAAGCTGGTTGGGCGAGAGCACATCGAGGAAGGCGCTCCCGTTGTGCTTGCCCACGTTCCGGGCACTTCCGATCTCTATCGCTTCTCGCCGGAACAATGGGCATTGGTGCAACTTTTCGATGGCCAGCGGTCCTACGAGGAGGTTTCGCAGCAATACCTGGCAGAGCATGGAGTTGAGTTTCCACCCCAAGACATCCAGGAGTTCGCCGACAACATGCGGTCCTTCTGGTATCAAACCCCGCAGGAGAAGTACCAGGCGGAAATTCAGTCCGAGCACCGCCGAACCCATGTCAGGAGGAAGTCGCGTTTTAGCGACTTGGCGCGCATTCATTTCTCAGCCTGGGATCCTGACTCTTACCTCCACTGGCTGCATCCGCGAGTGAAATTCCTCTACAGCGGATGGTTTACGGTCCTGACCCTAATCGCGTTCGGGTTTATGACCTACGTGTTCGTGGATCGCTGGGGTGAGATCGGACGCGACACGCTGCACTACTACAGCTTTACCGATAAGTCGTTCGCCGACCTGGCCGAATTCTGGCTTCTGTTCTTTGCCTTGGGTTTCTTTCACGAATCTGCCCACGGGCTGACCTGCAAGCATTATGGCGGCGGCGTCCATCACATGGGATTCCAACTCCTCTACCTGACGCCCTGCTTCTTCGTGGAGGTAACCGAAGGCTGGGTGTATGCCACCCGTTGGCAGCGCCTGCCGATCATCATTGCCGGTATCTGGGTGGAATTGATGTTTTGCTCTGTGGCCACCATGGTCTGGTGGGGAACACCGCCCGGCACATTTGCCCACGAAATGTCCTACAAAGTCATGCTGATCACCGGCGTAGCGGTGGTCCTGGTCAACCTTAATCCGCTGATCAAGCTCGACGGCTATTACTTTTTCGGTGAACTGATCGGCATCTCCGATATTAAAGAGAGGTCGACCGGGTTCGTGACCGGTTGGATCAAGAAGAACATCTTCAATTTGCCTGCCGAGCACGAATACGTTTCTCACCGCCGTATGTGGCTGTATGTTGCCTACGCGTTATTATCCGGTGCATACAGTTATCTTCTGCTGCTGGCCGTGGCTCGCTTTGCCTACAACGTGTTCCGACACTACAGTCCTGAGTGGGCCTTTGTGCCCGCTCTCTCTTTGCTCTACCTCATGTTCCGATCCCGGGGGCAGAAATTGGTGGCATTTATGAAGGGCGTATATCTGGATAAGAGAGAAAGAGTTCGCGCCTGGTTGACTCTGCCGCGCAAGCTGCTGTTCGCGTCGCTGGCACTGCTTCTGCTTCTGGCGCCGATCTGGCCACGGACCGTCGAGGGACGGTTTGCGTTGGAGCCTTTGCACCGTGCCGTCGTGCGCGCCGAGGTCCCAGGTCAAATCGTCGGGGTTTTCGTGGACGAGGGCAGCGTGATTACCCAGGGGACGCCACTGGCTCGTATGCGAAATCTCGCCCTGGAGTCGCAGGCGGCACGGGCTCTGACTGACCTGCACGTAGCCGCCGCACGCACGACTCAAGCCGCGCTGAAATACGCGGCCTTGGGAGCGGCTCAGCAAGAATACCGACGCCTGTCAGAACAGGACCGAGCCTTGCGGTCAGAACTGGCGCAACTGCAAGCCATCAGCCCAATATCCGGGATTGTGGTTACACCAAGAATGCGTGACTTGCTGGGGTCCTATCTGAAACCCGGAAGTTTGATCGCAGAGATCGCCGACACCTCGGAGATGAAGGCCAGGATCTACGTGCCGGAGATTTCCATGCGCGAAATGCGGCTCGGAGCTAGAGCCAGGGTTAAGCTGGACGCGATGGGCGGCTCCGCTACCGGTGAAGTCAGTGCCTTGGCCCCCGCGTCGACCGAAATCGAACCAGGATTAGTCCAAGCGGAAGAATATAAAGGGATCCGTGTTGGCGCCTATTACGTCGCTACCGTTATAGTTCCCAATCCCCAGGGCGAGATGAAGGAGGGAATGTCCGGTACGGCCAAGATTTATTCCACCCGTCGGAGTGCAATTGGATTCACCTGGCAAACAGCGCGCGATTTCTTGGGAAGAAAAATCTGGTAGCCCACAGGAAAAGTATAAGGGAAGCTGGAGGGCCTCACAGCTTCCCTGGCATTTCTTGGCTCCGGGCGGACCGCAATGTCCCCGGAGGTCAAAAGTTCTTACCTAGCCCTCTTGGAAAACGCCTTGGCGGTTAGCACGTTGGCCTTCTTGGAAAACGCCTTGGCGGTTAGCACGTTGGCCTTCTTGGAAAACGCCTTGGCGGTTAGCACGTTGGCCTTCTTGGAAAATGCCTTGGCGGTTAACACGTTGGCTTTCTTAGCCAGTTGCACGCCCGGTCCGGCCGGGGTGCTGGCGACAATCGCTTTCTTGGTTGTGTTCAAGCTGCTGATCAACGATTTCTTCTGAATGGTCATGACATGCTCCTTGAGTTTAGTTTTGATTTCTTCGACTGAACGCCTTCCTTTAGAGCACGAGCCGTGCCAAACGCGATGGGCCTGCGATCAAACTCGTAAATATATCAATCTAAATTGGTTAGTGAGTGTGTCACGGTATTCTTGCAATCGCTACCGAACGGTGAAAAATTACCATTGGTTAATTATTAACCGTAGGTTGGTTAAGTTTTAACCATTTCTCGTGGTCCAACGACTAGAGCTTCAGCTTCCGGCAGAGGTACTTCATGCGTTGCGGGTCGATATGCAGCAGAGCGGCGGCAGCGGATTTCCTGCCGTTCGTCCGGCGGAGGGCGGCGTTGAGATAAGCAACCTCGATCTTTTCCATCTCAGCATCGAAGTCGACTCCTCCCTCCGGGATCAGAATGGCCTCGTGGCTGGCCGTACTCGAAGAGAGCACATGCTGCGGCAGATGATGGGCCACAATCGCGGGGCCATCGCTCATGATGACCATGCGCTGGATCACGTTTTCCAGTTCGCGCACGTTGCCCGGCCAGGGGTAGTCCTCAAGAATCTCCATGATTTCAGGTTGCAGCTGTTTGACCGGTTTCCGGTTGGCGGTGCAATAGAGCCGGAGGAAGTGCTCGGCTAGCCGGGGAATGTCCCCGCGGCGCTCGCGCAGGGGAGGAACCAGGATGGGCACAACGTTGATTCGATAAAACAGATCCTCGCGAAACCGGCCCTTTTTCACCTCGGCTTCCAGATCGTCGTTGGTGGCGGTAATGAGGCGGAAATCGATCTTCTTGGCGGCTCTTCCTCCCAACCGCTGCACCGACTTCTCTTGAAGAGCGCGCAGCAGTTTGCTCTGCAAGCCAAGGTTGAGGGTGGTAATCTCATCCAGAAAAAGGGTGCCGGTGTGCGCCAGTTCAATCAAGCCCGGCTTGGCGCTATCGGCGCCGGTGAAGGCACCCTTTTCGTATCCGAAGAGCTCCGATTCAATCAGGGTCTCCGGGAGGGCGGAGCAGTTCAGGCACACGTAAGGTTTGTCGTGGCGTTCCCCGCACTGGACGATCGCCTGGGCAACCAACTCTTTCCCAACCCCACTCTCTCCCCGAATCACGACGCTGGCGTTGCTGCCGGCGACCGCCTCGATCGCCCGGTACACCTTGTGCATGGCCTCGCTGCCGCCGATCATGCCGCAGAAGGCAGAGCGATTTTCGACCTGATCCAGCATCCATCGGCCTTCGGACTGCAAGGCGCGATTCTCCATGGTTTGCAGCAGCACGGTCCGCAGCTGCTCGCCGTCAACCGGTTTCAGGAAGAAATGGTCTGCCCCCGCCTGACTGGCCTGAAGAGGGAATTCGCTGCCGGTCGACGCGGTGATCGCCACCATGATCAGGTCATCCCGCAGCCGGCGCATTTCCTGCAGCACTTCGATGCCGTCAGCGGCGCCTTCCCCTATGCTCTCCAGGTCAAGGACAATGCCATGGAGGTCAGGGTCATCAATGAGCATCTTGATTTGTGATTCGGTGCTGGCCAGGGTGGCGCGGAAGTTTAGTGCCAGCGCCCGACGCATGTCCCGAAACATCTCCTCGTCCAGGGTCACGACGGCGACCGAATAGCGCTCGGCGAGACTACGGTCGCTGGCAGCTGGCAAAACCATAGGGGGTCAGAATCAGCGCCTGATTATACGATAGGAGGGCCAACCGCAAGAGCGCGGAGTTATTTGCTTAACACGCCTGGAATCCAATGTGCGGCGTTGTCGTGATACAGCTTGCGTAGAACCGATTCCGGCAGAGCAAGACCTTGTACTCGGTGTCCTTCGTAATCAAACGTGGCGCTGGTCGCGAAGTACCGCCAGTCAAGTGCATACTGATCTTCCCACTCTGTCTCAACTTCCTTAGGGTTCGCCTTCGGCAGGAACTCCAGATCGGTTGCGTACAAGATGCGGTCCTGGTATTTCAGAATAAAAGCACGCACTTTCTCGCTGGGTTGAACCATCAGATGGGGAACACGCGCCGCAGTGTCAACCGCAAAGTTCGGATAGCGATCGAAGCGTTCCGCAATGTCATCAAGATTGTCCTCCATACTTCCCAGGTGTGCTCCAACTACCCGGAGCTTCGGATTCTTCTGAAGTACATGATCACGCGCTTCGAGAATCTGTTTCTTGGAGGGGACTCCCGGGTGGCGATACATATACCATTCCGGATGCTCCTGGTAGTAGGAATAATCCACATCGGCGGGATTCGGGGGCTGCCAGCAGCTGTCCGGCTCGGCGAGGTGGGCAATCAACGTCTTATTGTGGTCGGCGATATCCCGGTAGATCGGTTCGAGCGCAGGGTCGTCCGGTAGTACATATTGCCCTTTGGAATTCTTGACTTCCATCCCCAGCGTTTTCCAGATCTTTACCGCTACTGCGCCCTGCGAGAAGTTCTCATTGAGCTGACGAATCGCGTCTTCCGCGAAATGCGGCTCATTGAACTTGTACGGGCTAAATGACGTGCACAAATGCACGCGGCCCTCATTGGCGTGCACGATCGTCAGGACGTCATCCAGTGCCGGATGCAGATCCTTGAGATAGTCATCGTGATCATTCACCAACAGAATGTCCACAATATGAAGGTGAAGGCGGTTCAGCAAAGCCTGGAAGCTTGGGTCCTCGCGAAAGACGTGGGTATGGGTGTCGACCGGCTCAAGAGAACTGAACGCTTTCAGTTCATCTTCGGTAAACTGCCTTGCCGGCTGCGAAGTGGTATTTGCGTTTGAAGCTGGCCCGGAAACGTCGACGTTTTGCCGCTTACAACTCACTGTGACTAGAATTGCCAATAGCAGAACCACCGTTTTTCGCATTGCATTTCCCCCGTCTTCGCACCCATTCACAAATCCATTGACAAACAGAAACCATATTAATACATTTGTGATCGATCATGCACATATTTGATCGTCCTTGTCCGCCGATGTATGGCTCAGATTTTGTCCAGCCGGACCGGCTCATTTTAAGAGGAATTCATGATGGCACTTAATCTTCGGCTTTCGCGGTTGCGTAAAGAACTCGTCGTTCAAGTCCGTCCGCCCCAGCTCGCCAGCCTGCTAATCGTGTTGGCACTCGTTGGAAGCTGCCTCGGTTCCTCCAGCCCGGCTGGGGCCTCTCCGATAGTTGCCAACGTCGAGGGCCTATCCGTAGTCGTTCAGCCGAGCGACGGTGCCTACGAGATCCAAACCGGAAAGGGCGGACATAGCGTCATTCATGCCAGGGTGGCAGCGGAGATCGATCACAAATGGGTGAAATCCACCGACTATCCCAAACATCAGATCTCCCAATCAACTTTTGAGGATGGCCTGGGACGCGGACAGAAGCTAACCGTGATTTCCTCCGGACTCGAGAATTTACCTGACCTCGCATACACATTACAAATCTATGAGGGAAGACATTTTGGGGTTATCGAGGAGAGCATACAGAATCACACTCAGAATTCTGTGACTGTCCAGAGTATCCGAAGTGTGGAGGCGGTTGGAGACCAAATTATCGATCTCGGTGGCGCGCAAAACGCCGACCGGATCCTCTCGGACAGTTTCAGCGAAGACTGGCCGCCATTGCAGATTTACGATCTGGGAAGAGCTCCTCAGGGAATGCATCGCGCCGTGGGTAGCCAGCTCATCTATAACCGGGAAAGCAAGGAGAGCTTTTTTTTCGGAGCTCTCACCTCCGACCGATTTCTCACGATCATTCACTTGCAGACGCAATCTTCGTCACCACGAGGTCCTGGCATCGCGTCCTACACGATCGATTCAACCGGAACTACTGAGATCCAGGCAACCGACCCCGAATCAGGTCTGCGGGAAGGACCTGCGGAGAACCTTATCGAGTTAAGCGTTCCCCTCGCCGCTGGCGAGTCCATGACCTCAGAACGTCTGATGTTTGCCGCCGGAAACAACTATCACTCGCAGCTTGAGATCTACGGCGCCGCGATTCGAGAGCTGCATCACAGCCGCGTCAGCGCCGACAACATGCTGGGATGGTGGAGTTGGACGGCTTTCTACACCAAGATCACTCAAGGTGCTGCGCTTACGAACGCTCAATGGCTGGCCGAGCACCTGAAGACGCTGGGCTTCGACTATTTTCACTTCGATCTGGGTTACGGATACTCCCGCAGCGAATATGCGACGCCCAATGCCTCTCAATTCCCCAATGGCATGTGGGATCTGACTCACCGCATTGGCCGATTAGGACTGAAGGTAGGCGTTTGGACGGCTCCGTTTGAAGTGGCCGAGCGAGCCTGGATTTACGAGCACCATAAGGATTGGCTACTGCACAACGCACATGGCGATCCGATTTCCATCGGAAACGCCGAGGAGGTGGAGGGCGAACGGCTATTCGTCTTAGACGTCACTCATCCTGACGCCCAGGAATACCTTCGGCAGACCTATCGCACACTGGCCCGGGAATGGGGTGCGCGCTACATTAAGCTCGACTTCATGGACAATACGGCCATCGAGGGTTATTACCATCGCCCGAACACGACCGCCCTTGAAGCGCAGCGCATTGGGCTCGAAATTATTCGCAAGGCAGTCGGCGAAGATGTGCTCCTCGATAAAGATGGGAGCCCGATGTTGAACCCGGTTGGCCTGGTTGATGAAGGCCGTACATCCCAAGATACAGGTCATGCGTTTCTCCGCAGCAAGGAAGCTGCGCCTGGAATCGCGGCGCGTTACTATATGCATCGCAATTTTTTCATCGCTGACCCGGACGCATTCACCGTCTCCCGGCAACTTCTTGAGGAGCGAACCATTCAGGCTCCGCTCACTCTGAATGAGGCTCAGGTCTCGATCGTCTTGTCGGCCATATCCGGAGGGATGTACGAAATTGGCGATGATCTTCCGACCCTGGGAAGCGATCCGGAACGGCTCGCGTTGGTCACGAATCCTGATTTGCTCGTCATGGCGAAGCTTGGGCAGGCTGCATTGCCTCTCGATCTCCTGACTTATGCGGAAAAGGATGAACAACCGAGTGTTTTTCTGCTTCACCAGGATCAGCGCCAATCCGTGTTGGCCGTCTTTAATTGGACCGGGCAACCGGTGTCCCATACATTCGCGTTTTCTGACCTGGAGCTTTCCCCAGGGCACCCGTATCAGTTATACGATGCGCTGGCGAACAACCGGCCCATAACGACGGACCGCGAAACGATCCGGCTGGAGAGTCAGCCCGCGCACTCAGTCAGACTCATCAAGATTATCGACGGCTCAATTCCGGCAGCACCGCCGTCGATTGCTTTCCACGTACCGTCGACGGCGAAGATCGGAGAAGAGATTAAGTTCTCCAGCGTCGCGGCACGCGATGGGGTGCCGGCACTCGCCTACCATTGGGATTTCGGCGATGGAGTGGCTGCCGAGGGCGCTGCGCTCACTCACACTTATACCGCTGCCGGAAATTATGTCGTGCGCTTCACCGCTGAGGGCCTCGATGGCAAATCGGCAGAGAAAACAGTTGCCATCGCGGTCAGTGGATTCGTCACCCTTCCACCTCCTCAGCGTTACCATGAACCGAGCCAATAGCTGGTTCTTGCGCAGTGAGCGCGAATTTACCGATTACATGCTCGTTTGTAGATTATCGTGTTCGTGTTTGATCGATTTGAAGTCCAGCATGCACACTTTTGCGATACAATCGGGGCTGCGATGCCGGTAGCAACCCGAGATCGCAAGAAATATGGTAGTTGACAAAAGCTATAAAACGAAAGTATAAGTAATGGTTCGTAATCTTACACTGAAACCTCGCAGTCCCAGCACCCGGACCTTTGACGGGCCCATTCAGGCTTGCGAAAATTCGGGTTTAACGTTCAGGAGCCTCGCCATGCCCATCCGTTTCCCTCGCCTGCAAATTCTCTCAGCCCTCTTTCTTCTTATGACCCTTATCGCCGTTACGCCGCTATGGGCGCAAAAAGATGCCGGAGCCATTGTCGGCTTGGTGCGCGATTCGAGCGGCGCGGTCGTCACCGGCGCGAAGGTCACCGTGACCGACGTGGAGCGTGGCATTCAGTTGACTTTCACCACCAATGAGGCGGGGGAGTATGTCGCCAGTCCGCTCCGCATCGGCCGCTACACGGTCACCGTCGAGAAGCACGGATTCAAGAAGGAAGTTGCTGGTCCGGTGCAAGTGAACATCCAGGATCGCGTCGGGGTGGATCTGAAGCTGCAGGCGGGTGCGGCAACGGAAGTGGTCACGGTCACCGCCGAAGGTGCACAACTCGAAACCGAGACCTCCGACCTTGGGCAGGTGGTGGATAGCCGACGCATCAACTCGCTTCCCCTGAACGGGCGCAACTACGCGCAACTCGCGCTGCTCGGCACTGGGGTTGCTCCCGCCGAGCCCGGATCGCGCGTCGAAACCAGTTTCGGATTCAGCGCCGGCGGCGCCCGCACGCTGCAAAACAACTTCCTGCTCGACGGCGTGGACAACAATGCGAATCTGGGCGACGTCCTCAACGGCTCCGCTTATGTGGTTCAGCCTGCGGTGGACGCCATCGCCGAGTTCAAGGTCGAGACCAACGCCTACAGCGCCGAATTCGGACGTGGCAACGGCGCCATCATGAATGCCGTGATCAAATCCGGCACCAACCAGGTCCACGGTGACGTGTGGGAGTTTCTGCGCAACGAAAAAGTTGATGCTATCAACCCCTTCGACCAATTCGGTCAGCAGCCTTACAAGCAAAATCAGTTTGGATTCACGCTGGGCGGACCCCTGGTCAAGAACAAGATGTTTCTTTTCGGGGACTACGAAGGCCTGCGCATTCGCCAGGGACTGCCACAACTATCCACTGTGCCCACCCCAGACGAGATTGGCGGAAATTTCTCCGCAATTCTCTACAACACGCCCACGGGCAATCTTACCTACGCACCTCAGATTGATCCGACTACCGGCAACCCAATCCCCAACAGCAAGGCCCTCGATTGCAACGGCAACTACACTTATTTGGGAGAGGTCTTCAACTCGCAACTAGCAGGTTATAGCGCAAACAACGCCAACGGATACTGCGGTGTCCCGATCGGAGGCTACGTCTCCGGCGGAGCGCTACCGACCCAAGTGCCGACCAACATTTTCCCGGCTGGCACCGGGTGCCCGGGGTGCATCGATCCGCTGGGGGCACGACTGGCTGCGCTGTTTCCTGCGCCCAATGCGCCTCAGTACGGTCCCCAAGCTTTCCTTTCGGACCCGAAACGCACCGAGACGGAAGATAAGTTCGACACACGCTTCGACTACACACTTAGCCACAAAGACAATTTCTTCGCCCGCTTCAGCTACGGCAACGACCGTACTTTCCTACCCTCGCCCTTCAGCAACGCGCTCGATGGCGGCGGATTTCAGGATGGCTACAGTCAAAACACCGCCAAGGGCCTGGCAGCCAGCGAGGTCCACACTTTTAGCAACAACCTGATCAACGAGCTGCGCTTCGGTTACAATGGCTTGCATTCCCACCGTTACCAGCTGAATTACAACGTCAACGTCTCGGAGCAACTGGGATTTCCCGGAGTTCCGTTCGGTCCCGAGCTCGGCGGCCTGCCTACGATCAGCTTTAGTGATGGCACTGCGGGGATTGGCAGCTTCGGATACCTGCCCTCCATCGAAAAGCAGAACAGCTACGTTTTTACCGAGAATCTGAGCTGGATTCACGGACGCCACGCCGCGAAGTTCGGCGCCGAACTGCGCTTCGAGCAGTTCACCATCTACCAGCCAGCTCAGGCTCGAGGCAGCATGAGCTTCGGCAACGAGTTCACCGACAATCCCGCCTCACCCGCATCCGGCGGTGAGGCCATTGCCACCTTCCTGCTCGGCATTCCCGACGGTGGATCCATCACCAGCCTGCACAACGTTGATTATCGCCGCCAGATTTACGCGGTCTATGGCATCGACGACATTAAGGTGACTCCGCGCTTTACGTTGAACCTGGGCCTACGCTACGAACTCTTCACCACCATCAAGGAGGCGAACGACCAGGCGGCCACCTTCGATTTCAGCTCGCTCTCGCTGATCGTTCCCAGCGGACAAAGCGCCCAGTTGACGCCCACGCTCGACAGCCTGCTCACCATGCAGCGCAACGGTTCCCGCGGACTCATCCGTCCCGACCGCAACAATTTCGCGCCGCGCATTGGCTTCTCTTACCAATTGAGGGACAAACTCGTTCTCCGCAGCGGCTATGGCATCTTCTATGGCGGACAGGAAAACGGCCCCTTTTCCAACCCGAGCCCCGGTTTCAATCCTCCATTCTTTTCTGCGGAGAATTACGCCACGAACTGTAGCGCGGCCGTCGCAAATACGACAGCCACCGCAACTAGTGTAGGGCCCATCGATTGCTCGATCTCGCCCGCGAACAATCTTGGGCTGCCGCTCAACGTCCTGTCGCAGGGCTTTGCCAACAATGTCAATACCAACCTTAGCCCACTCGGGGATCCTAATACGCCGCAACTCTACTCCATCAGCCCGCACCTGGTCACGCCCTACATGCAACAGTGGCACCTCGGTCTGGAGTACCAATTGCCGGCCGACACCGTGCTCGAAGTCTCCTACGCCGGTTCCCGCGGATTGAAGCTCTTCGCTTTCTACAACGGCAACCAGGACACCCCCACCACGAATGCCTCGGATCCCAGCGCCCCGCGGCGCCCGGCGCACGAGGTAACGCCTGGAGACACCACCGGTATTTGTACGGTGGACGCATACTACAACGACCCATTGCACTACGACTGCAATCCCGCGCTCGATACCGGCATCGCCGCCTTCCGCTCGAATACGCAATCGAACTACAGCTCGCTGCAGGTTCGCCTGGAAAAGCGCTACTCTCATGGACTCCAATACGAAGCGTCTTACACGTTCGCGCACGCCCTGGACAACGCTTCCAGCGCCAGCCTGGGATCGGTGAACAGCGGAGATTTCCGCGATCAGACCAACCCCAACCTGGAATACGGGAATGCCGACTTTGACGTGCGCCACCGCTTTGTTTTCAGCTATGCCTACGAATTGCCCTTCGGCCGTGGACGCCGGTTTGCCAAGAACGCTTCCGGCTTCGTGAACCAGATTCTGGGCAACTGGCAAATGAACGGCGTCTTTTCCGCCGCCACCGGCAATTACTACACCGCTACCGACACCTCCGGGGTTTCCAATTCAGATTGCGGCGGAGAAGTCGGCAATTGCTCACGCCCCAACCTGGTCGGCAATCCCAACGCCAAGCCGTGCATCCCGGGAACGCTGTTCAATACCTGTGCCTTTGCGCACAACACGGCCCAGGGAACATTTGGCAATGCCGGGCGCAACATCATCGAGGGCCCCGGATACAAGACGTGGGATACCGCTCTGGTCAAACAGTTTCCGATTTCTGAGCAAAAGCGTTTCGAGTTCCGCGCGGAATTCTTCAACATCCTTAACCACGTGAACTATTTGTTTGGAAATTTTGGCGCAATCAGCGTCGAGCCCTTTCCTCTGGAGCTTGATCCGAATAACATGAATACCCCGGCCACTCCCCGGTTGAGCGCCTTCGGATACCCTCTGGCTTCACGCGCGCCACGGCAGATTCAGTTCGCGCTGAAGTTTTATTTCTGATTGTGGTCCGTGATGGGCCGGTTTTGAGTGATCGCCGAGGCTCGGGTCAAGATGCAGCCGAGCCAAGTGTAGTCGAAGAAATGTTCTTGGCTAGCTGGTAGATCCATACTGCCAGCGCTTTGGCAGGGCGGCGCCCTCCCCGCGCCCTGCCCGCAATCCGAAGCGACGTCTGGTGAGATATCGCCTTTTCCATCGATCCCAACCTCGTCTGTTTACCCCCTTCAATTCCCGCCCATGACAGTCCGGCGGCGGCATTCCAGGATCGTTTCACGGAATATTCAACAAATTGTAATCAATTATTAACAAACGGCGGACTAGGCTGACAGTTCGCCAACCACATGAACTACAAGTTGAAAATATTCCCGTCAGGACTTTCTCTGCTGTCTAAAACGTTCATTTCTCAGGAGATAAAACAATGAAACGAATCATGGCTGTGGTGTTTTCGATGGTGCTAGCGGGAAGCGTGATGGTGGCGCAGGCCCAGCCGGGCACGGCCACCGCAACGACGACGAAGAGCACCCAGAAAAAAAAGGCTGCCAAGGCATCGGGGCCGGCTATTTCAGAGCAACTCAGTGAGATGAAGCAGGCGATCGATGCTCAGCAGCAGCAGATCAAGCAGTTGAGCGATCTGGTGCAAAGCCGCGATCAGAAGATTCAACAACTGGAACAGCGACTGGATCAAAGCCAGGCCGTGGCTACGCAGGCGCAGACCAAGGCGGATACTGTGGCCGCTCAAGCGGCGGAGCAAGGGCAAACGGTTACGGCGCTCAAGAGTGACGTCACGGACTTGAAGACCAGCGCTACGAACGCCGCCCTGACTCTGCAAGAAACGCAGAAAAGCGTCAAGGACGCGACGGAGAGTCCGCTCGCCATCCACTTTAAAGGAATCACCATCACTCCCGGCGGATTCCTGGCGGCAGAATCGGTCTACCGCAATCGCGCCCTGGGAGCGGACATCAACACTCCGTTCAACGGCTTGAATATGCCCGGCAGCGGCCAAAACGCGATGTCCGAATTCTACGGCTCCGGCCGCCAGTCGCGAATCTCAATGCTCGCGGAGGGCAAGTTCAGCGACGTCAAGCTTACCGGTTATGTGGAAGCCGACTTTCTTTCAGCTGGCGTAACTTCCAACAACAACCAGAGCAACAGCTACACACTTCGCCAAAGGCAGGCCTGGGGCCAGGCGGCCTTGAGCAACGGCTGGAGCTTCACTGGCGGCCAAATGTGGAGTCTGGTGACAGAGACCAAGAAGGGCGTCGATAACCGGAGCGAAGCTCTGCCCATGACCATCGATCCGCAGTACACGGTCGGTTTCAGTTGGGCACGGCAGTTTGGTTTTCGCGTGGCCAAGAACTTCAACAATCACGTCTGGCTGGCCGCGTCGTTGGAGAATCCCTCGACTACCTTCGCAGCTCGCAACAATGCCGCGAACTTCGCTTTAGGCGGCGCCGGCAATGGCAGCGGACTGTATAACTCGACTGCCAACTATTCGTTCAACGCGACGCCGGACTTCATCGCCAAGGCGGCCTTTGAACCCGGTTTCGGCCACTATGAAATCTTCGGCATCGTGAGCCGGTTCCGGGACCGCGTCTATCCCTGCGAGGAACCGTCTACCGACCTCTCCCTGTGCAATGGTGGTATCAAGTCCACCGAAGGAGCGTACAACTCCTCGAAGAACGGTACGGGAGTGGGAGCGAACGCCCGTGTCACTATGTTCAAGCGCTTGGATTTCGGCCTACACGCCCTCATGGGGAACGGTATGGGCCGATACGGCACGTCGGGTCTGCCGGACGCTACTGTGAATGCTGATGGCACGCTGGCTCCGCTGCGCAGTTATCAGGGTCTGGCCACGCTGGAATGGCACACGCCCAGGTTTGATGTCTACCTAAATGGCGGCGAGGAATACCTGAAACGGCGCTGGCAAGTGGACCCCGTCTCCAATAAGCAGGTGGGGTACGGCGCCCCGTACGTCTCTAGCACCTATCCGGGCTTTGACACAACGGTTGCGGACTGCTACACCCAACAGTTGCCGGACTCGAAGGGCACCGGATTTGCTTTCGGCGGGCTTCCAAACTGCCAGGCCGATACCCAAAGCGTGATCGAGGGCACGTTCGGGTTCTGGATGAAATTGCATAGCGGTCCCAAGGGAAGACTGCAGTTCGGCCCTCAATATTCCTACGTCAGCCGGAACGCATGGTCAGGCAGCGGCGGTGCGCCACACGGAATCGAAAACATGTTTATGACGTCTTTCCGCTACTACTTGCCTTAGCGCGAGCGGGGACTTTGCCCCCAGGGATTCTTCTTGCGGCCCTGGGGTCGAACGATGGTTTCGAAATGGTGAAACGGCTCTAACCCGGGTTCGCGATCAGCAGAATGACAAGTGCGAACGCGGCGAGGAATCGCTTCATAAGCTATTTGCATGTAGCGCCGCCGTCCCGGCGGCTGTCCGGCGGGCGTCCTCGCCCGCCGCGTCGAGGGCGAGACGCCCTCGGGACAGCCGGCAAGATGCCGGCGCTACGGTAGTCATTAATAGGGTCACTTGGCCGAAAACTTGTAAATCGTTTCCGTACGGTACACGCTACCCGGCCGCAGGATCGCCGAAGGAAAGTCGGGATGGTTGACCGAATCCGGAAAATGCTGGGTTTCCAGGCAAAATCCGGAGTGCTTTCCATACACTACGCCCCGCTTTCCGGTGATGGTGCCATCCAGAAAGTTGCCTCGTCTCGCGTCTTATCGCGAAGAAGCCGCGGCCTCGATCAACTTCTGAATTGAAGGCGCCACCATCACGAGCAGGTTGGCCCGGGGCTTCATCGACCGGTCCACCACCGCCAATTGTTCGGTACGCCACGCGTCCGGCAACGGTTGGTTCTTACCGATGCTGTCGAGCGCCTGCAGTCCAGCTGCCGAAAGCGCAGCCAGGTCCTGGGACAGTGGCTTGTCTTCCACCAGCAGGAAGGAGCGGTCCAGAACCGGTTGGAGGTTCGCGTCATTCTCGCGCCACCTGACCAGCGATGCTCTTATCTGCGCTTCGGCGGCGGAATCCTTGTAGCCGTCCTGGACGTAGGTTTCGACCAACTCCGCAAAATGCCGCGCCTCTGTACTTTCAGGCCGAGCCGCGTCCACCAGCCGGTTCAACGGCGTGGACTTCACCGGAGGCTGCGGAAAGATCTCCGTGCGCGTGTAGTCTTTCGTGGGCTCCACCACATCGGCCAGGATGCGCAGTGCGCCAATATCGTGACTGCCCGCGAGGCGGTGCAGCATCAACTCATAGTTCGACTCATAGTTCGACACGCCGTTTACCCCATACCAGCCAAGGCGCCAGCCTACTTCCTCCAGCCGCCGGTACATGGATTGGTTGTCGCGGATCTCCTGCGGTGACCAGAAGCGCTCGGCAATCGCGGCCAACCGCGGCCAGAGGCGCGAATCGATCGTTTCCGGAGTGATGAACTCCGCCCACATGCAGGCCTCGCCGCCCAGAATGCGCTTTTGTTCCTCGGCGGAGAGCGCCGCCGCCTCACCCGGCTTTGTTATTGTGATTGCCATTGGGTCCACAGCGTAATGACGCGCCGCTGGCCACATCAGGTCGAGGTAGTACCCATGGGCGAGCAGGCTGCTATAACCCTGCTTCGCTGCCTCGGCGAGGGAATCCTGCCCACGCCACGACTCCACCACCACGGATTTCGGCAGGTCGGGATGCAACACCTCATCCCAACCCATCATGATCTTCCTGTGTTTACTCACGATCTTTTGCAAGCGTTGATTGAAGTAGGCCTGCAAATCACGGTTGTTTTTCAAGCCGTGTGCCCGGACGAACTCCTGGATTTTCGGATTCGAGTCCCATGGCTTGTTGACCACTTCATCGCCCCCGATGTGAAAGTAAGCATCGGGAAACAACGCCGCCATTTCCCCGATGAACTTGTCGAGGAACTTGTAGGTCTGGTCTCGCGTGGGATCCATGACCGTATCGGCGTCCGCGATCCTGCCGGCCTTGTAAGGGCCGGGCACACTGGCAAGTTCCGGATAGGCAGCCAACCACGAGCGGCTGTGCCCCGGCATGTCGAATTCCGGAACCACGCGGATACCGCGATCGCGCGCGTAGGCCACGAAGTCGCGGATCTCCACCGGCGTGTAGTACTGCCCCTGGGAGCCCAACTCGTGCAGCTTGGGAAAGCGCTTGCTCTCCACCCGGAAGCCTTCGTCGTCGGAAAGATGCCAGTGCAAGACGTTCATTTTCACGGCTGCCATTCCGTCAAGGTTCCGCTTGAGCACTTCGATGGGGATGAAATGGCGGCTGACGTCAATCAGCAGGCCGCGCCAGGCAAAGCGGGGCTGGTCCTGGATGGTGATCACCGGAACGGCAAAGCCCGCGGGGGTAGGCTCGATCAGTTGCAGGAATGTCTGTAATCCGTGCAGCGCTCCCAAAGCGTTCGGCGCAGTCAAGGTTGCGCGCGATGGCGTGATCTCGAGGGTATAGGATTCATCCTCGCCAAGTTCCTGAACCTTGCGGGCGGCGTTCTCGGTGCGGATGACCATGGTTGCGTTGGAGGCATTGGCCGGCTGCCCATTCAGCTGCATGCCCGTCTGTCGGCTGACCTGATCGAGGAATCTGGCGATCCCAACGTCAAGACGTGCGTCTTTCTGGCCAGTGCCAACCGCAGTAAACGATTGATCGACGACCAGTTGACCGCTTCCAACCTGCACCTTCGCAGGCACGGGCATGAGGTTGAGAGAGGAGGGAATCTGAGCCATAGCAAGAATTGAGAAAGAGAACACACTCAGCAAAAATTGCAGGGTTCGCATAGGGGACCATCTTGGCAGGAACGCACGGCGCTTGTCGAGAAGGCACAGGAGTAATCGGGCGGCTGCCGGAAAGTGAGCGTCCCTCTCCATCGCGTTAAAGTGTCTGTTCACCGCTTCGCTTCGCAGGTAGGCTATCCAAGACCCTTTATCGAGAACTCATCTCTCGGGTTGCGGAGAACGCATGTCGAAACGGATTTCTGAGGTTGTGGTGATCGGAGCTGGAGTCGCCGGACTTGCATGCGCGAAGGTGCTCTGCGAGGCAGGCCTCCGCGTGACGATTCTCGAAGCGCGAAACCGTGTCGGTGGACGCATCTGGACCGTGCATCCCTCTCTCACCGATGCGCCCGTCGAACTAGGGGCGGAATTCATTCACGGTCTGCCACCAGAGGTGTGGCAGATCGTGAAGCGTGCTGATCTGCCGACTCACGAACTGACTGGAAATCGATGGCGTCTGGAGCAAGCAAGGCTGTCGCCCATGAGTGGCTCGTGGGGTCAAGTCGACAGTATCTTTCGCCGGATTGATGAATCTGCGCCGGATCAATCTTTCCAGGCGTTCCTGGAAAAAGCTTGTGGCGACGTACCTCAGCACACCCGGATCGAAGCTGCTGCCTATGTCGAGAGTTTCCACGCCTGTGACGCAAGCCGCATCAGCGCTAATGCGCTCGGGCGCTGGCATCGCAGCGACTATGAAATCCAGGGACACCGGGGCTTCCGTTTCCCCAATGGATACGAGGGTCTGGTTGCAGCGCTTGCGGCCGGCAGCAATCCGGACCTCCTGACTGTGCGGCTGAACACCGTGGTTACCGAGATCGCGTGGCATCCAGGCACGGTGGAGGTGACGACCCAATCGCCCGGCCAACCACAACCCGCCAGCATTCGTGCGGAAGCTGCCGTGATCACACTGCCTCTAGGCGTTCTGCAGGCGCCATCGGGAACTGGCGGCGCCGTCCGCTTTCAACCTGAACTAACCGCTAAGGCCGATGCACTCAAGCACCTGAAGATGGGCACCGCGATCCGGCTCGTCCTGTGTTTCCGCCACTGCTTCTGGACCGACCCCAAGCTGGTGTCGTCACCTATGCCGGACATGAGTTTCCTGTCATCTCCAGAAGAATTGTTCCCGGCGTGGTGGTCGTCCGTGTCTACAGGTACCGCCATGCTGACGGGCTGGTCCGGCGGAGTCCGAGCTGAGCAACTCTCTGGGTACGGAAATGCCGCCATCACGGAGCGTGGATTGGAGGCACTGCACCACGTCTTCGGGGTACCCCTGGGATCCTTGCGGGACTTGCTGCAAGAGTCTTTCGTCCACGACTGGCAGTCTGATCCTTACTGCCGGGGTGCCTACAGTTACCCTCTCGCCAATAATAAGGATGCTGCCCGCCGACTAGCCGCACCGGTTGGGGGTACCCTCTTCTTCGCCGGCGAAGCGACAGATTCCAGCGGGCACAACGGGACAGTACACGGTGCTATCGCTAGCGGCCAACGCGCCGCCGCTGAACTTCTGTCCGGAGTTTGATTTCTGAAGTGACTTCTCCTTTGCTGACAACCCGGCAGTGGTAGTGGTTAAATTGAGGAAATTTCAGTAAAGTAATGACCCGCGGTGGGGAGGGGTAAAAAATGTTCTGCGCAAAATCGCTTACATGTCTGCTGGTCTGCCTGTGCGTCCTGTGTGCCGTGCCCGCGTTAGCTTTCGATGACGAAATGCATGCGCATCATCACGACGCTGCCGAACAGCTCGGCAAAGTTTCGTTTCCGGTCTCGTGCGCGCCTGCTTCGCAGAAAGCCTTCGAGCGTGGCATCGCTCTGCTTCATTCCTTCGGATACGAAGAGGCGGAGGAGCAGTTTGTCGAAGTCTCCAAGCAGGACCCGGCGTGCGCCATGGCTCACTGGGGCATTGCGATGAGTTTGTTCCACGAGATTTGGGAGCGGCCACAGGAATCCACGCTGAAGCGCGGCCATGAGGAGATTGAGAAAGCGCAGAAGATCGGCGCTAAGACCGAACGCGAGCGCGGCTATATTTCCGCGCTGGCTGTGTTCTACCGTGATCCGGCCGCGAACGATGCTGCCAAGAATGACTACCTGCAGCGGGCCGCCGATTACTCGGACGCAATGGCGAAACTCTACCAGCAAAACCCCACCGACTTGGAGGCAGGCGCATTCTATGCCTTGTCTTTGCTGGCGGCCGCGCGTCCGGACGACACGTCACTCGCTTCAGAGAAGAAGGCGGTCGCGGTGCTCAACCCGCTGTTTCTGCAGCAACCCGATCATCCGGGCCTGGCGCACTACATCATTCATTCTTGCGATTCACCTGAAATGGCGCCCCTGGGACTTGACGCGGCCCGCCGCTATGCGGGAATCGCCTCTTCGTCAGCCCACGCCGTCCACATGCCATCGCACATTTTCGCCAGGCTGGGACTCTGGCAAGAGGATATCCAGGCGAACCTGAAGTCGGTGGCTCTGACCGAGAAATCTGGTGCGATGTACATGCACGGGCACGCATTACATGCCATGCACTTTCTGCTTTATGCCTACCTGCAAACCGGCCAGGACGAAGCGGCCAAGCAGGTAGTGGAGGAATCGAAGCAGATCCTGGCGACGGCGCCCAAGAATGGCGACGACACAGGAATGCTGGAATACTACGGTTTTGCCGCGGCTCATTTCCCTGCGCTTTATGACTTAGAGATGAGGGACTGGAAAGATGCAGCAGCCCTCGAACCTGCTGCGAACGCAGTGCCACATTTGCAGATGATCACCTATTGGGCGCGGACGATCGCCTCCGCGCATATGGGCGATCTGGAAGCGACCCGCCGCAATGCGCAGAAATTCGACGAATTGGAAGAAGCCACTCGCAAGTCGAAATATGCCTATCTGCTTGAGGGGCCGCATTCATCGCGCGGAGAAGTACACGCCTGGCTGGCTTTTGCCGAAAAGAAGAACGACGAAGCGCTGCAGCAGATGCGCCAGGTCGCGGACACTCAGGACAAAGTGGGAAAAGCGGAAGTCGACATTCCGGCGCGCGAAATGCTGGCCGATATGCAGCTCGAACTTCACCAGCCGGAGCAGGCTTTATCGGAGTATGAGAAGTCCATGAAGACTGATCCCAACCGCTTCAACGGTCTCGCCGGCGCCGCACGCGCCGCGGAGTTGGCGCATCAACCGGTAAAGGCGAATTCATACTACGCGCAACTGTTGAAGAACTGCGACGACGGAAAGCACTCGGATCGCCCGGAATTACGCAACGCCAAAGTGGTGCTGGTAAAGAACGCGCAGTAGGGCCACGGTCCCGTTTTGGGTGGCGCACGGCTTCACAGGTTGCGGGAAAAGTTGTTTCTAGGGAAGGACCTTGCCTCAGCGGCTAAAGCCGAATTTAAAACAAAGCGCTTACCGCAGCGGTAAACCGCTGCGCCACCCAAAAACAACCGCAACATCGACTTTCTCCGCAAGCGGGCCGCGCCTTCCGCCTGAAGGCATTCAGGCAACACTCACTAGTCCTACAATCAGGCCGCTAGGCCCAGGCAGGTTGATTCGGGATACCTCGGAGAACCCCGCATCCTTCATCCAGCGGGTGTATTCGAACTCGCTGTAACTGGCGCCGGAGTCAGTCGAGACGAGCATGTTCAGCGAGAACAGCGCCGCATGCTGCGGCCCGGTCTTGTCGGGATTGAGGATGAAGTCTTGCACCACGAGGCGGCCCTTCGGCGCAAGTGCCTGGCGCGCCCGGCGGAAAATGCCCCGGTTCTGCTCCTCGGAAAACATGTGGCAGATCGCGTTCAGCATGATGACGTCGTAGCCGGAGCCAAACTCGTCCTGGAGCATGTCTCCCGGGCGAAGCCGGACTTGCGCTGAGACGCCGGCCTGGCTGACATATTCGGTGGTCAGCGGCACGACCTCTGGGACGTCAAGGATCTCGCACTGCACGTCGGGACTAGCCTTGGCGAACGCGATGGAGTATGCACCAGAGCCGCCGCCAAGATCAAGGATATGGCGAACTCCGGCTGTGCCCAATGCTTTCACCACCAGCGGGGCGCGGTCTTTGGAGTTGCGTTGCATGCCGGCAATGAAGTTACGCGTCCATTCGGGGTTATCGTCGCGACTAATCGGGATGCGCGTACCGCTGCGCACGGCGTCGGTCAGCGTGCTCCAGCGATGCCAGATGTTGGCTGTGTGCAGCAGGCCATTGCGGTGGTTGTCCTTAGAGCCCTGAACAAAAAAGCGTGCTGCCTCGGGCGTGTTCTTGTATTCGTCGCCGCTTTTCGCGAGCAGTCCGAGCGCGACCAGCGCGTTGAGCAGCATGCCTGCGGCCCGTGCATTCGCGTGAACCTTCGTTCCGATCTGTTCGGCAGTGGCTCCGTCCCCGACGGCGGTAAAGATGTCGAGTTCCAGCGCCGTCAGCAGGCAGCGGCTCGGCATGTAGCCGCGGATCATCTGATCGAGGCGGTCGGGCAGCGTCCCTGCTTTGTCGCGGGCAGCCATCGCCTCACGGAACTTTTCGCCATGCTCCTCCGACATGGCCTTCATGGCGGCGGCATCGGTCCAAACCAGACGATCAACGGGCTTGCCGCCGCGCAGATGGGCATCGACGATTGCGGACACATCCGACGGTTGCACGCGCCGGTACCACACCCCTTCCGGATAGGCGACCATCACTGGACCTTCATCGCAGAGCCCCATGCAGCCGCAGGTAGTGAGTTGCACATCGTGGCTGAGGCCGCGCGACTGTATCTCGCGATCAAGCGCGCCGAGCACAGCGAACGACCCGCTGGCTGGGCAAGAGGGGATTCCTTCTGGTTTTTGCTGCGTGCAGACGAAAAGATGAAAGCGGAACGGTTCCATCACGGTCTCCGGTCGAAGGTTGATGGTAACGCTTTATCGCCGGCAACGCAGCGACAGGTCCGGGAAGTTGGGGGGAATGCGGCGCAAAGCGTCGAGCAGCTATATGCGGACAACCGCCCGTGTGCCCCTCGGAGCGCACAGCATCAGCGATCCTCCGGCCAGTGCCGAGACCATCATTACAACCAGTCCATACGAAAATGATCCCGTTCGAGTGTTCAGGTAGCCGAACAGGTAAGGGCCGGCAAAGCCGGCAACGTTGCCAACGGAATTGATCATGCCAACTGCCACCGCTGCGACCGACTGGCTCAGGATTTCGGTCGGGATCGCCCAGAACGCCGGGAGATAGGCCATTCCCATGGCCACCATGGTGAACAATACGAGGGAGAGCGGAATGGACCGGGGCTGAGTCACCAGGCCCAGCAGTCCGGCGGCTGCGATAAAAAGTGGGATCGCTGAGTGCCAGCGTCTTTCGCCACTCTTGTCGGAAAGATATCCGTTGACCTGCATGGCGATGAAAAGGACAAAATAAGGTATGGCCCCGAGCAAGCCTACATTCACGTCTGAGAATCCTGACTGCCGTTTCAGCATGGTCGGGAACCAGAAAACGAAGCTATAAGTGGAAAAATAATTAAGAAAGGTTCCTGCAGCCAGCAACAGAATGGTACGGGACCCGAGGGCCTGCCGCAGTGTGGTCCCTTCTTGCCCGGCAGGCTTTTCTTGTTGCAGCTTTTGTTGAATCCATTGCCGCCGCTCAGTAGCCAGCCAGGCCGCTTCGCCCGGCCAGTCCGTCAGGTAGAAAAACGCGACCACGCCCAGCACGATGGCAGGGATCCCCTCCAGAAAGAACAGCCAGCGCCAGCCCCCGACGGCGAACCAGTGGTGTCCGAGAATCCAGCCCGCAATTGGCGATCCGATGACAAACGACATCGGAATTGCCCCCATGAAGTTGCTGGTTGCCTTGGCGCGGTCCTCACGCATGAACCAGTGGCTCAGATAGACGATGACCCCTGGGAAGAAACCAGCCTCTGCCGCGCCCAGGACAAAACGTGCCATGTAGAGCTGCGCTGGCGTTTGCACCAGTGCGGTTAGCGCCGTCAACGATCCCCACGCGATCATGGTCGCGCAGATCATCCGGCGCGCGCTCCAGCGTTCCACCAGCAAGGCGCCGGGTATCTGCAAGGCCACATAGCTGATGAAGAAAATACCTGCTCCCATGCCAAACACGCGGTCGCTGAATCCAAGGTCGCGAGACATTCCGATCGCGGCATAGGCCACGTTCGTGCGGTCGA
Organism: uncultured Acidobacteriaceae bacterium; assembly: GCA_963752985.1. Lineage (GTDB taxonomy): Bacteria > Acidobacteriota > Terriglobia > Terriglobales > Acidobacteriaceae > Acidiflorens. Next base: position 208,159 of record CAVWAN010000025.1, on the reverse strand, counting down.
CATAATTCACGATATAAAGGGTGAAAAGAAAGGGCAGCAGCCGTAAGGCAATGTGGTGCCGCGTCTGGTCCCCAAGCTGGGCCACGGCGGGCAAGATCGCAGGCAACGCGGCTTCGGCCAGTCAGGTGTCTCCGGCGGACGGGAGTCCGGGTCGCCAGAGTATACCCGAACCCCCAACCGTTAAGGAACTTAAATATGCCAGGCTACCCTGTCGAGAGGTTTTCATTTTTCCCCAATCGCGACGGATGGTTGCGGATTCCTTGGCGTTGACTTGGCTTACGGTCGAGCCTACGATTTGCTTCAAGAAAACGTGGGGAAGGAGCGTTTCGCCCATGGCGAACGACGCAGTGGGTCAGGATACGCTTGTCGGCCAGACGCTGGGCCGCTACCGCATCGTGGAGAAGATCGGCGCCGGTGGCATGGGAGAAGTCTATCGTGCCCGCGATGAGCACCTCGCTCGTGATGTCGCCATTAAAGTCCTTCCGCCCGGTACGCTCAGCGACGAATCAGCCCGCAGGCGTTTCCACAAGGAAGCTTTGACTCTCTCGCAGCTCAATCATCCCAACATCGCCACCATCCACGACTTTGACACGCAGCAAGCAGTGGATTTCCTGGTGATGGAGTACATTCCCGGAATCACGCTCAGCGAAAAGGTGGCTGGTCGACCGTTGCCGGAGAAGGAAGTCCTCCGTTTGGGCGTGCAACTGGCGGAAGGCCTAGCCGCGGCCCATGAGCAGGGAGTGGTTCATCGCGACCTCAAGCCCGGCAACTTGCAGGTTACGAGTGACGGACGGCTGAAGATTCTGGATTTCGGACTGGCCAAGTTGCGGTTTCCGGTCACGGCGAGCGCCCCGACGGAGAGTTTGAGCGAGACACACGCCATGGCGGGAACGCTGCCCTACATGGCGCCGGAGCAGTTGCTGGGCGAAGCAATCGACGCTCGCACAGACATTTATGCCGCCGGCTTGGTCCTGTACGAAATGGCCGTGGGGCAGCGCCCGTTTGCCGACGTAGAATCCTCGCAACTCATCGGCGCGATCCTGCGCAGGCCATCGCTTCCACCTGCCCATCTCAATCCGCGGTTGTCTCCAGCCCTGGGCACGATCATCGGGAAGTGCCTGGAGAAGGAGCCAGAGAACCGCTACCAGTCGGCGAAGGAACTGGCGGTGGACCTGCGGCGGCTGGGCATGTCCAGTGTGGCGACCCAGGCTTCGGCCCAAAGACAAACGCGTAAATACCTTTCCTGGAAAATCATATTGGTCTGCGGTCTGACCATCCTGGCGTTGCTGGGCATGGGCGTGCAATTGTTCCGCTCGCGGCGAGCCCACGCCCTGACGGAGCGTGACACCATTGTCCTCTCCGATTTCGACAACAAGACCGATGACAGCGTATTTGACGACACGCTGAAGCAGGGACTCTCAGTACAGCTCGAGCAATCGCCCTTTCTTGACTTGCTTTCCGATCGCAAGGTGAATGAGACCTTGAAACTGATGGGCCGTCCCGCCGGTGACCGCCTGACGCCGGAGGTCACACACGAGCTCTGCCAGCGCACGGGCAGCAGGGCGATGCTAACCGGTTCGATTGCGGGGTTAGGTAGCCAGTACGTGATTGGCCTGAAGGCAGTGGACTGCAACACTGGTGATGTGCTGGCGGAAGCCCAGGAGCAGGCGGCGGGGAAGGAAGCGGTGCTGAAGGCTCTGGACCAGGCGGCGATCAGTTTGCGCAGCAAGCTGGGGGAGTCGCTCAGTTCGGTGCAGAAATACGCCACGCCGGTGGAGGAAGCGACGACGCCATCCCTGGCGGGGTTGAAGGCCTACAGCCTGGGACTCAAGACGTACTATGCGAAAGGGGGTACAGCCGCGCTGCCCTTCTTCAAACGGGCGGTGGACCTTGATCCGAATTTTGCTATGGCCTACGCCTGGATGTCGGACGATTACCTTGCCCTCAACGAAGTCGGGCGGGCGGCGGAGAATGCGCGCAAGGCTTACGACCTGCGCGAGAAGGTAAGCGAACGGGAGCGGTTCGACATCGAGGGGCACTACTACCTGACGGCGACGGGTGAACTGGAGAAGGCGGCGCAGATCTTCGAACTGTGGCAGCAGACCTACACGCGAGACGTCATACCTTACACGGGCCTGACAGTTATTTCCGCCGACCTGGGAAACTGGGAAGAGGTATTGAAGGAATCTCGAGAGGCGCTACCCCTGGAGCCAAATAACCAGGGCGCGTATATCAACCTCGGCACCGCATACACGACCTTCAACCGATTCGATGAAGCGGAGGCGGTGTACAAGCAGGCGGAGGAGCGCGAACTGGAGAGTGAGTTCCTGCTCCAAGGCCGCTACTGGTTGGCTTTCCTGAAAACCGATGCGGCGAAGATGGCGCAGTTGGTCTCAGCCGCCACGGGGAAGCCAGGCTCGGAAGACCTGTTGCTGGCGGCGCAAGCGGACACGGAGGCTTGGTACGGGAGGTTGAAAAACGCGCGCGAGCTGACCAGGCGGGCGATGGATTCAGCCCAGCACAACGACGCTAAGGAAACTGCCGCAACCTATCAGGCGGCGGCGGCGCTGCGCGAGGTGGAATCGGGGAACCGGGAGCAGGCTCGCGCCGAGGCCAATGCGGCCGTGAAGTTGGCCCCGAACCGCGATGTGCGGGCCATAGCGGCGTTGGCCCTGGCGCGGGCAGGCGATACGGCAGGAGCGGAGAAACTGGCGATCGAAATCGACAAGACTTTTCCACTGGACACAGTGGTCCAAAGGTACTGGTTGCCCACGATTCGGGCGTCCGTCGCCCTGGAACGTAAAGATCCGAACCGGGCGATCGAATTATTGAAGGTGGCGAGCCCAATCGAACTTAGCGAACCAACGAACCTGGCGATATTAATGTGTCCTGTTTATTTGCGTGGGGAAGCCTATCTTACGCTCCGCGACGGCAACCGCGCGGCAGCGGAATTTCAGAAATTTGTCGACCATCGGGGAGTGGTGATGAACTTTCCATGGGGAGCCCTGGCTCGCCTCGGACTAGCACGCGCTTACGCCATGCAAGCCGACACTGCCAAAGCTGGCACTGCTTATCAGAATTTCCTCACCCTCTGGAAAGACGCCGACCCCGAGGTTCCCATCCTGAAGGAAGCCAGGGCCGAGTACGATGAACTGAAAAGAAAATGATGCGCAGGTCAGCTTTGGCTTGGTGTGACCGACTCTCACTCCACTTAGTGACCAGAGTCACAGACCAAAGCGGTCCGCGAAGAGTAATCTTCGTGCTGCCGGCTGGCCCCTCCTGAGATTCCCGACCTGAAAAAACCGGTATGCCGAGCCGGCAAAGGGGGAGTTATGAGCGACGAATCAGAATCCCTGCAAATCACTTTCGAAGTTCCACCTGACATTGAAATCTCGGAGGAAGAACTTGCGGGACTGCTTGACAAATTCCGCAGCTGGCTCATTGACTCGAAACCAGAACGGAAGGGTCTCCAAACCAAGGTGACGCAAGTCCACGTGATGGCTAAGTCGAAAGTTCCGCCCAGCAAGAAATAAAAAGATCTGTTGGCACGGAAGAGTGGAGGCAAAGGGCGTGCAGATTTGCCTGATCACCGCGCCTACAATCTTTGACTTCGACGATCCCGAGGTCACGATTCGCGCGCACGATCCCTCAGGCACGCACCTCGGCGTCCTTTGTCTCGCAGCTTCGGCGGCAACTCAAGGTCATCTCTCAACCATTATTGATGTCGACGCCATCGCCGCTGGTCTCCTCGGTGCAAGCGGCAAGCAAGTCACAGCCGATAGTTGGTTCGAAGCCTGCGTCCAGGCCCTTGCCCGTACGGATGCGCAACTGTTCGGATTCAGCAGCATCTGCAGTTCGTATCCCTTAACCATCCGATTAGCCGCGGAAGCAAAACGGCTTCACCCCCAGGCCTACGTGGTTTTCGGTGGGCCGCAAGCTACAGTTGTCGACACCCCAACCCTGGAAGCATTTCCCTGGGTAGACGCAATCGTCCGCGGTGAAGCAGATTGGACGTTGCCGCGGCTGATAGACGCGCTTGGCGAGCGCCGTGGGGCTGGCGGCCTCGATGAGGTTGCTGGGATCACCTTTCGCCGGAACGGTAGTGTGGTCCGCAACCCCAACGCTGTGCTGATTGCGAATCTTGACCTGCTTCCGCTCCCCGCGTTTGAAATGGATCCGCAGATCAGATCCCGAAAGAGTGTGCCGTTGGAAGTTGGGCGAGGGTGTCCTTACCGGTGTACGTTTTGTTCCACCAACAATTTTTTTGGCCGCAGCTCGCGCTTCAAGTCGACGAATTTCATTTTGGGTCAAATGAAAGAGTTGTACGAACGCTACGAGGTAACCAGCTTCTCGCTGGTGCACGACATGTTCACCATCGATCGGAAGCGCGTCGTGGAGTTTGCCGAGGCTTTGCTGGATTCTGGCAGCGCATATCAGTGGAGCTGTAGCGCACGGACGGACAGAGTGGACGACGAGCTCCTGGCGCTGATGGCGAAGGCAGGATGTGTTGGAATTTTTTTCGGCGTCGAAACTGGGTCGGCGCGGTTGCAGCGCATCATTGATAAAGGGCTGGACTTGGGAATCGCCGGGGAAGCGATTCGGTCCGCCACAGCTCATGGCATGAAGACGGCCGTGGGCCTCATAACCGGCTTCCCAGAGGAGGAGAGAGACGATCTCCGCGATACGATCCATTTCTTTGTCCAAACAACCCGCTTCGAGGATGCTGAGCCACAACTGTCCCTGCTCGCCCCTCTGGCGGAAACTCCGATCGAAAAGAAATACCGGGATCAGTTAGTGTTCGACCATATCTACTCCGACATATCACAGCGAGGGTGGCGAGAGGACCCGAAAGATCTTGATCTGGTCAAGAAATATGCCCGCGTATTTCCGAACTTCTATGCCGTCCCGACTTTGTTGCCGCGACGCTACATTGCGGAGGTGCGCGACTTCGTTGACGGTATGGCGTTCTGGTTTCGATGGCTTCCGATCGCGCTCATCGATACTACGGGTGATCTTCTTTGCGTGTTTGATAACTGGATACGATGGCACGCTCGTCGTACCCAGCGCGAATCGCAAGAACCCAGGGAACGGAATTCACGCTATTACTGCAGCAATGTTTTTGCTCGCGACCTGTTGGCCTTCGTTGGGGAAGAGCTAGATTCCGGGTGCCTTCCGCATACAAAATTCCTGAGACACGTGCTGGAGTATGAAAAGGCTCTTTGCGATCTTGAGCCAGCTCCCCGGGTTGAGGCTTCTTCCCCCACAGGTATCCAAAGAGCATCCTTGCAAGTCCGTGTGCGAAAGGCTAGGGGCGTCGTGGTCCAGTCGTTTACGTTTGATCTTCCCGGACTGCTGGATTCCCTACGTTGCGGAAAGAAGGTGTCCCAAACCGAAGATCGAAGCTGCTGGATAGCGACAGTAGCGCGCACGGGCCAGCCTATTCAGATCGTTCAGTTGTCGGAACAGACGGCCGAGCTTATCCGATTCTGCAGTGGCGAAGATACCGTCGAACAAATTCTTGATAAGTACTGTGACGCCAACGCGGCGAAAGACAATCGCCAGGCGCTCAAGAAGGCAGCCTGGGTAGGTCTGGCGCATCTGCACGAACAGGGCTTGCTGGAGATAGAACCTTCGACTCGGCCACTTCGGGACGACCACGCCGATACCCGGCGTTGTGTGGCTTGAGAGGGATGGTCCTTAATATTGAGCGCCGGACTATCCTGGACGGGAACTGTGGCTTGAGATTATTCTCTGGGCCATGGACAGACGAACCTTTCTTCAGGGTGCCGCAGCCGGCGCCGCGACCCTCACTCTCCCGCGTTGGGCCCACGCCGATGAGAAAGACCACGACCTCAATCCCATCAGGGCACAGATCGAGAAACACCATGACGAGGCCGTCCAACGCTTACAGGAATGGATCAAGCAGCCTTCGATCGCGGCGGAGAACAAAGGCGTAACCGAGGGCTGCGATCTCACCATGCGCTTCCTGCGCGAGGCCGGATTCGGCAAAGTCGCCAAAATCCCCACCGACGGCGAGCCTGGCATCTTTGCCACCCTCGACGCCGGAGCCCCGCGTACCTTGGGTCTCTATTTCATGTATGACGTCAAGCAAGTCGATCCGGCGGAGTGGTCATCGCCTCCCTGGGCGGCTGCGTTGGTCGAAAAGCCCGCGCTCGGCACGGTGCTCGTCGGCCGAGGCGCCGTGAACCAGAAAGGGCCAGAGGCGTCGTTTCTTGCCGCGCTTCACGCCATCCGCGCCGCCGGCCGGAAGCCGCCCGTAAATCTGGTGCTGGTTGCAGAAGGCGAAGAAGAAATCGGATCTCCACATTTTCCCCAAATCGTCCAACGGCCCGAGGTCATCGCCGCGCTCCGGAACTGCATGGGGATCTTCATGCCCTCGGCTGAGCAGGAGCTCGATGGCAAAGTGACGATGACGCTCGGAGCCAAGGGCGTCGTCGAGCTTGAACTGGTGTCGAGTGGAGAGCGATGGGGCCGCGGGCCGCGTCACGATATTCATTCCAGCAACAAAGCGCGTGTGGACAGTCCGGCATGGCACTTGGTGGAAGCGCTCGCGACCCTGGTGTCGGCCGACGGCAATGAACCGGCGATCGAGGGTTTTGCGGATAAGGCACGCCCGCTCTCCGCCGCCGAAAAGACGATGATTGCGGAGGCGGCCAGCCGCTTGGATGAAGCAGTCGCCAAGCAGCAGCTCGGGGTCGACCATTGGGTGCATGATGCCAGCTGGCAGGAAGCGCTGGAACTGCTCATGTCGCGTCCCACCGTGAACATTGAAGGCCTGGTCGGCGGCTACACCGGGCCGGGCGGGAAAACCATCCCCAGGAAAACTTCCACCACCGATGGTCCGCCCTTCATTCGTTCCTAGTGTGTATCGCCTGTTTCTAACCAGTAGGCCACAGGTATTTCTATCTTTTTCGACTTGACAGTGATTCGGCCTAAGCCTAAATTTCTTGGTGTTACGCTACTTGCAAGATTGAAACAGTCATTTCATTTGTCCGGATGGTTGGCGTGGCCTGGGATGAGAGTCGTCGAAGTCGCTCACGCGGAAACTGCGATGAGTGCAGACCGAGGAGAGTTCCGATGAAATCGTTTGCAGCGTTGCTTGGTTCGCTTTTACTTCTGTCGATGTTGGGTGTGGCTGCTTATGGCCAGACGGCCGGCACGGGTGCGATTGCCGGTATCGTTACCGACCCCAATGGTGAAGTCGTGGCGGACGCCACGATTAGCGCTATCAATGTCACCACTGGTGAAAAGCGGACCACCGTTTCGTCGGCCACGGGTAACTACCTGGTGCCGCTTTTGCTGCCCGCGAACTATCGCGTGGAGGTGTCAAAAAGTGGCTTCAAGCTCTCGGTGAACGCGGACATTCCAGTGCATATCACGGAGACGACGAAGGTCAACGTGAAACTCGCGATCGGCGCGGCACGCGAGACGGTGGAGGTAAAAGCAAATTCCGAATTGCTGAAGACCGAACAGAGCACCTTGGGCAACGTCGTTGACCAAAAAGAGGTCTCCGCTCTGCCGCTGGTGACCCGAAACTACAGCCAGATTCTTGGACTGTCGCCTGGAGTTTCCGCCGAGACGTTTAATGCTGGCGAGATTGGCCGTGGCGGCGTGGACTCGAACACGGTGGCGGGTGGGGGCGCCGCTGCCGACAACAATTTTCAAATGAATGGGGTCGAAGTTAACGACCTGCAAAGCAGCGGGCATTACAGTGGCGGGGTCGCCACGCCCAATCCCGACAGCATCCAGGAATTTAAGGTGCAAACCAGCCAATACGATGCCTCCTACGGACGCAATGCCGGCGCCAACGTGGACGTCCTGACCAAGGCGGGCACCAACAGTTTGCACGGGAACGTGTGGGAGTATTTCCGTAATGAAGCCTTAAACGCCAACGATTTTTTCCGGAATGGGACCGGCGAGCCACGTGCGATTCTGCGGCAGAACCAGTTCGGCTTCACTTTGGGCGGTCCGGTCAAGAAAGACAAGCTGCTGTTCTTCACCTCTTATCAGGGCACGCGGCAACAGAACGGCATTGACCCGCAATGCTCCAGCAGCGTGATTCTGCCCGTACTGACTGCCGACCGCTCAGCCGCTGGATTAGCAGCGGCGGTGGGACCCGACACCGCGTTCGGAGGCTACGATATTCTGGGCCGGCTCGTCACCGCTGACAATGTCAGTTCGCAGGCGCAGAAGCTGTTCAACGCGAAGCTGTCAAATGGCCAGTACGCTATACCGGATCCTCAGACCATCATCACCGACAAGGCCACCGGACTGCCGGAGGGTTTCTCGACCTACAGTTCTGCCTGTCCCTACAGTGAAGACCAGTTCATCACCAATCTGGACTGGCTGCAGAATGCGAAGAGTACCTTCCAGGGTCGCTTCTTCTTTGCCAACAGCGATGCCACACTCACCTTGCCGCTCACTCAGACTGTGGGCACTTCGGTTCCGGGTGCTCCCTTGAAAAATCCCCAGGATTTCAGGAATTTCTCGCTGGCCCACACTTACCTGTTCAGCACGCATCTAGTAAATCAGGCGGAAATCGGGTTCCACCGCACCTTTGCGGGCACGAATCAGAGTTTTCCGGTTTCGTATTCGGATCTCGGCAGTACCGCTCCCTCTTTTGACGATGCTCGCGCGGTAATTAGCGTACTCGGTGGCTTCAATATGGGTGGGAATGGGCAGACCGTGATTCTCGCGCAAAACAGTTACGTGCTCCAGGATACGGTCTCATGGATCCGTGGGCGGCATTCATTCCGGTTTGGTGGCGGCCTTTCCCGCTCCCAGATCAACATGTCCGCCTTTCAATACGGCGGCTATAGCATCTTTCTCAACTATCCGGGCCTGCTCCTGGGCCAAGCGCCCCTCAACCCATATGAGACCGTGGATCTTGCCGGCGCTACGGCGCGCAACTGGCGGGTCTGGGACGGTCACTTCTACGTTCAAGATGACGTAAAGGTCACCTCCCGGCTCACTCTCAATGTGGGCTTCCGTTTCGAGCGCCTCGGTGACCCCGGAGAGATCAATGGACGCAACGCGAGCATGGTTCCCGCGCTGATCAACCCTAATCCTCCGACAGTGGCAGAAGGTGGCACCTTGGCGGGAATCCTGGTGTCCGATAACTTTCCAGGCACGCGGCCCGCGGGAGTGGTGAGCAGCGGCAATAATTTGGGGATCAGAGGAGTAAGCCAGAATACACTGAACCCGCGCGTCGGTTTTGCCTGGAGCCTGCCCGGAACCAACCGCCTTGTTCTACGGGGCGGCTACGGGGTGTACCACCAGCGCACCACGGGCCAAATGTATCTTCAGCAACTTTCGAATCAGCCCTTTGGACTCATTCGCGTAAATGCACCCGACTTCACAAACGGCTTCGATAATCCATTTCCGCCAGACCCAGGTGCCTTCCCTCAATTCGTTCCGTATGCCGCTCCTGACCCCACAACGGGGGCGCCAGGTACAAGCCTCTCTCCGGCCCTGATAGACCCCAATATCCGTCCCCCGATTTTTCAACGATACAGCATGAATCTCCAAGCGCAGATCGCCAGGGATTTCGTGTTGGAGGTTGGCTATGCCGGGATGCGCGGCACGCACATGATCGTTTTTCATGACATCAATCAAGCTAACCTAGCCAGTCCCAGCAATCCCATTCGCGGGGAAACCACCAACACCCTGGCCAATATCCCACTGCGAGTGCCGTACCAGGGCTTTTCGTCCAGCAGCATGATCGATATCGATTCCAACAGCGGCTTTGCCTGGTACAACGCTCTGGAAGCCACTCTGAGCAAGCGCTTCAGCCACGGACTCCAGTTCCTCGCTTCCTATACGTTCGCCCGCGATCTGGCCAATGTCTATGGAAGCACAATTGGGGGTAACGGCGGCATCGTATACGGAGACAACAACGATCCCCGCTTTGATTACGGTCCTGACTATTTCGTCCGCCCGCAGCGTTTCGTCTTGAGCGGGGTTTACGAATTTCCTGGGCCCAGCAATCCCCATTCCTTACGCGGACAAACCTTGGGAGGTTGGAAATTAGCCGGTGTCGCTACGATCCAGTCCGGAGGCCGCTTGCCGCTGCTAAATCTTGATGCCACGAATGTCCACGGCACCATCTACGATCTCGCTGAAATTGTTCCTGGCTGCCACATCGAAACCAGCGGTTCTACCACTCACCGCCTCAACAACTGGATCAACCAGAGCTGCATCGCCCCCTACCCGGTGGTAGGAGATGACGGGGTTGCGACCGGCTTCGGCAACAGCCGGATGGGAATCCTGCATGGCCCGGGCCAGTTCAACACTGATCTTTCTCTGATCAAGACATTTCCATTAGGATTCCGCGAAGGTATGAATGTGGAATTCCGGTCGGAATTCTTCAACGCATTCAATCATCCGAACTTTCAAAACCCAGACTACACCGCGTCGGATGGACCCGCTTTTGGTCGCATCACCTTGATGCAAGGCAACCCACGAATCATTCAGTTCGCGCTGAAGGTGAGCTTCTAGAACTCCGGAGAGGATGATTCGGACCCGGCAGGGTGAAAGGAGGACGGTCGGAACGGTGAAATAACGGCGTCTGTCGGAATCGCGAGAAGATGCTGATTCGCGCCAGACAAATGGGGGAACTGTCCGGAGTTCCGTCTCTACCAGGATGCAAGACGGTGTACGCACTGCCACGAAACCAGAACAAATCAACCGTCTGCTCGATGCCATGAAGACGATCGTCTAGGCGTGTGGCGAAATGAGTAACTGCGATCATAACTACGATCCAACATAGATAAAGGACAAGTAATTATGAAACTTACGCGTGGCGGATTTCTGAAGAGCCTGGCTGGCTTTACGTTTGCAGGCCTGCCCTGGCCAAAGACCAGCTCCTTGCTCTTTGCCCAGGCGGCAGCGGGACAGCCGGCACGGAGCACACAGATTGAAGATGTTGAACTTTATCCCTTCAACTTGCCGATGCGGGAGCCCTTTCACGTTTCTCTCGGTACGATCACAGCCGCGGAAAATGTTCTGGTGCGGTTGAAAACTCACGATGGAGTCATTGGCTGGGGGGAAGCGGGCCCCTATTCACCGGTTACAGGAGAAACCCAGGCCGTCGACCTGGCGATGGGAAAAGAGCTCGCCAATCTAGTTCGCGGACGCGATCCTTTTACACTCAGCGCGATCGTGGCGGATATGGACGGATTCACTCCGACTAACACCAGCATCAAGGCGGCGCTGGAGATGGCCATCTGGGATATCTGCGGCAAGCTCGCGGGGCAGCCCGTGTACAAGATGCTCGGAGGCTATCGCGACTCCTTCGAAACCGACATGACCATCGGAATGGGTTCACCAGAGAAAATGGCGGGTGAGGCGACCAAGTACGTCCAGAACGGATTCAAAACGCTAAAGATCAAGCTCGGAGATGGCGCTGAGCCGGACACACAGCGCATGAAAGCGATCCGGGAAGCCGTCGGCTACGGTATTAAGATTCGCGCCGACGCCAACCAGGGCTGGAGCGCCTCGGAGACCGTCCGCTCGCTGCGGATGATGGAAAAATACCAGATGCAAATCTGCGAACAGCCGGTTCCGTACTGGGATCTGGCGGGCTTGAAGTACGCCCGGGACAACTCGCCGACGCCGATCATGGCGGACGAGTCCGTGCACTCGCCGCACGACGCACTTACAGTGATCCGTGAAAACGCAGTGGATTGCATCAACATAAAACTGATGAAATCGGGTGGCCTACTGCGGGGCATGCAGATCGCTACCGTGGCTGCCAGTGGCGGAGTTACCTGCATGGTTGGCTGCATGGAGGAAACCCGCCTGGCCTTGACCGCCGGAGCTCACTTGGTCGCTTCGCAGAAAAACATCATTTATGCCGACTTGGATGCGTTCTTTGAGCTTTTGGTCGATCCCGTGATTGGCGGCATGCAGGTGAAGGATGGAATCGTGACCCTGCCCAAGACGCCGGGACTGGGACTCGACATTGATCCTGCATTCCTCAGCAAGCTTCACCGTGTCTGAAAGGAGCAAAGCGCACCCGTTTTGCTGGCTCCGGCAACATTGTTATACCTGGTTCGAAGGTATGCACTTATTTGATTCGGAGATGGACTTTAATCCTCTTCGATTAGGAGGAACGATGATTTTCGACCAGATTTTTTCTAACCGTCATTCTCGGAGATATTTCGCGACACCCGCCGTCATGCTGCTGCTGGTGGGACTGTTCTGCATCGGGATGTGGGGGCAGCCATCGCATCCGTCTGCGCCGGCGAAGGCAGCAACTCCAGCAGCGGTTGCGCCAGCCCAATCGCCTGCCACCCACGAACTGAACGCGGTCGACCTCGAAGCCTTTCTTGATGGCCTGATGCCCGCTCAGCTGGAACGGGAAGATATCGCGGGCGCCGTGATTGCGGTGGTCAAAGACGGGCAGGTTATTTTCGCCAAAGGCTACGGATACTCCGACATGGCCAAGCGCACGCCCGTCACCCCGGACGCCACGCTATTCCGTCCTGGCTCCACATCGAAGCTCTTTACCTGGACCTCGGTGATGCAACTGGTCGAACAGGGCAAGCTCGATCTGAACCGGGACGTCAACGATTACCTGGATTTCAAGATTCCACCGGCGTTCGGAAAGCCCATCACCCTGCGGAACATCATGACGCACACCGCGGGCTTTGAAGAAGTTCTCAAGGACCTGTTCGTTGCGGACCGAGAACACATGGGCAGCCTGGAGTATTACGTCAAGAATCACATTCCAGAGCGTATCTTCCCTCCCGGCACGGTTCCCGCCTATTCGAACTACGCGACCGCACTCGCGGGCTATATCGTGCAGCGCGTTTCCGGCAAGCCTTTCGAACAATATGTTGCCGAAAATATTTACACTCCCTTGGAAATGAGGCGGAGCACCTTTGTTCAACCTCTGCCCGAAGATCTGAAGCCCATGATGTCCAAGGGCTATGATCGCGCCTCGTCAGACCCCAAACCGTTCGAATTCGTGGAAGCGTTTCCCGCAGGCAGCGTCTCCACTACTGGGCGTGACATGTGCAACTTCATGATCGCCCATCTGCAGAATGGACAATTTGGCAGTGTGCAGATTCTGCGCCCGGAAACCGCCACGCTGATGCACTCCCGGCTCTTTGGCAGCGACGACCGCATGAACGGGATGGCGCATGGTTTTTATGAAGAATCGAAGAACGGACACCGCATTATTGGCCACGCCGGCGATACCGAACTTTTTCACAGCGACCTGCACCTGATTCCCGATTCCAATGTTGGGTTCTTTGTTTCTTACAACAGTATGGGGAAAGGCGAGATCAGGCCGCGGGAGATCCTCTTTGAAAAGTTTCTGGACCGGTATTTTCCCTACACGGAGCCTCCTGCCGGCAAGATCGAAAATGCCAAAGCGGACGCGGCCAGCGTCGCCGGGCTTTATCTAACCAGCCGCCGTATTGAAAGCTCATTCCTGAAGTTGCTTTCCTTGATCGGCCAGGAAAAAATCTCTGCGAATCCCGATGGGACCATCACTACTCCATTAAAAGGGCCCAATGGCCAATTGCTGAAGTTCGAAGAGATCAGTCCGCTGCTCTATCGCGAAGTTCACGGACGGGCCCACATGGGTTTCAAGAAGGATGAAAAGGGGCAGATGCAATTCCAGATGGACTTTCCGTTTTTCATTTTCCAGAAGGTTGGCTTTTGGGAAAACAAGTACTTCAACTACACGCTGGCGATTTTCGGCTTGACTATGGTCTTGCTGACGGTGCTGCTCTGGCCGGTGGGAGCGTTGATTCGCAAACACTATGGCCGTCCGCTGGATCTCAGTCCGCTGGATTGCAAGCTGCGGCTCGGTGTGCGCTTGGTGTGCATTCTCTTCATCGGTCTCTTCGGAGGCTGGCTGGCGGTTCTGTCGCTGGCTACATCGTCTCCTGGCGGGGTTAATGCCCTCGCTCCCTGGATCATCTTGTTTGGAATCCTGGGTGTGATCTGTGTTCTCGGCACGATTCTCGCCTGTGTGAACGCATTTCGAAGCTGGAGCGCGCCCAACCGGTGGATTTGGACCAAACTGTACGAGACGGCGCTGGCACTTGCCTGCCTGGGCCTGATCTGGTTCGCGTTCACCTGGAATCTCATGAACTTCAACATCCACTACTGAGCTGAACTGGGAACCCGTGCGTACTTTGCAATCCGCGCTGCTTTCAAGAAACAGCGTGATTGCGGGTGCACGGGCTTGTTGGAACTGATCAAAAGGAAACTCGAGGGCACTCGCATGTCACTGTATCGGTCCGAGATCGGGCTCAGAGTGCGAGAGTTCGATTCTTTGCTGGCGAAGTCTGTTGGCTCTATCCCGTAACGAAATAGCGTTTCCCCCAGGAGGACTTCTATGAAACTTAACCGCACACTGGCTGCACTTGCCCTGTGCATTCTTATCTCCTCTGCAGCGTTCACGCAGATCGCGCCTCCGGCGGATCTGGATGCGTGGGTTGCTCGCTCCATGCAGACCTTCGGCGTGCCCGGCCTGTCGGTGGCGATTGTGAAGGACGGCAAGGTGGTGGTCGTAAAAGGCTACGGCGTGCGCAAACTGGGCGAAGCTACTCCGGTCGACGAGAACACGCTGTTCGGCATTGGTTCCAACAGCAAAGCGTTTACCGCTGCGTGCCTGGCCATGCTGGTGGACGAGGGGAAGATCGCGTGGGACGATCCCGTATACCAGCGTCTGCCCGCTTTTCAGATGTACGATCCTTACGTCTCCCACGAAATGACCATCCGCGATTTGCTCACTCACCGCAGCGGAATGGGGCTGGGGGAAGGCGACTTGCTGTTCTTTCCCCATACTACGTACACGCGCGAGGACGTTATCCACCAACTGCGCTACATGAAGCCGGCGTCGAGCTTCCGCAGCCGGTTTGCCTATGACAACCTGCTCTACATGACAGCCGGTCAGATCGTCCCGGCAGTAACCGGCACATCATGGGACGATTTCGTGCGCCAGCGCATATTCGCGCCATTGGGCATGAGCAACAGCAACGTCAGCACAGCCGCCTTCCGGCCGGGAGACAACGTCGCCTATCCACACTCAAAGTTAGATGGCAAGTTGCAGGTGGTCCCGTTCGAGAACCTCGACAACGCAGGTCCGGCAGGTTCGATCAATTCCTCCGCCGCAGACATGGCGAAGTGGGTGCTATTGCAACTCAACCGGGGCAAGTTGCTCGACCGCGAGGGACGACTGTTCAGCGAAGCGCAGTCGCAGGAAATGTGGTCGCCGCAGACCATCCTTCCGATCGGCGATCCTCCTCCTCCGCTGGCGGCTCTGAAGCCGGATTTCTCGGACTATGCGCTGGGCTGGATGGTGCGCGACTATCACGGGCGCAGACTGGTGGCTCACACCGGAGGAGTTATCGGATTCGTGTCGCGCGTCATGCTGGTGCCGCGGGAGGATCTCGGTGTCGTCATTCTGACCAACGCGATGGAGGGGGGCGCGTTCGAGTCGATTCTCTACCACGTGCTTGACCAGTACTTGCAATTGCCGCCCACGGATTGGATTGCAGCCTACAAAGCGGCGACCGACATGCGCGAGAAAAATGCCAAAGCGGTGGAGGAGCAGCAGAACACGACACACAACGCCGCTTCCCACCCTTCGCTCGCAGTGGAGAAGTATGCCGGTACCTACGAGGACGCCTGGTACGGCACGGTCACAATGCGGATGGAAAACGGGCACCTCGTGCTCAGCTTTGACCACACGCCGGAAATGGTGGGCGATTTGGAGCACTGGCAATACGACACCTTCCAGGCGCACTGGCGTGTACGCACCATCGAAGACGCTTTTGTGACCTTTTCCCTGAAACCGGACGGCGCGATCGATCGATTCACCATGGCGCCGGTATCGCCGCTCGCCGACTTCAGCTTCGACTACCAGGACCTGGAGTTTCATCCGGTGCACAAGCCGGCAGCACCAACAACAAAGTAATGGACTTCAATGAGGGGGAAACGATGATTCCGAGCCGGATCCTTTCTGACCGCCACGTACGTCGATACCGGACGATACTCACAGGCCTGCTGTTTCTGGTGGCATTGTTCTGTCTCGGGATGTGGGCGCAGCCATCGCATCCTTCGTCCCCGCCGGTGAAGGCAGCAACTGCAGCAGCGGTGGCGCCAGCCCAATCGGCTGCCGCGCACGAGCTGACCGCGGCCGACGTCGAGGTCTTTCTCGATGGCCTGATGCCCGCTCAAATTGAACGAGAAGATACCGCGGGCGCCGTGGTTGCGGTGGTCAAAGACGGACAGGTCCTTTTCGCCAAAGGCTACGGATACTCCGACATGGCCAAGCGCACACCCGTAACTCCGGACGCTACGCTGTTTCGCATTGCCTCCATCTCGAAGCTCTTTGTCTGGACCTCGGTGATGCAGCTGGTCGAGCAGGGCAAGCTCGATCTGAACCGGGACGTCAACGATTACCTGGACTTCAAGATCCCGCCCGCGTACGGGAAGCCCATCACCCTGCGGAACCTCTTGACGCATACGTCGGGGTTCGAAGAGACGGGCCGGGACTCGGACGTCGCAGACGCAGGACATTTGTTCCCGCTCGGCGATTATCTCAAGCGGAACATCCCTGCGCGGATCTTCCCTCCCGGGGTGGTGCCTGCCTATTCCAACTATGGAGCGAGCCTTACCGCCTACATTGTCCAGCGTGTATCCGGCAAGCCATTCGAACAATATGCCGCAGAAAATATCTTCCTGCCGTTAGGGATGAAGCGAACCACCTTTGTTCAGCCTCTGCCCGAGGAAATGAAGCCACTGATGTCCAAGGGCTATGATCTGGCTTCGTCAGACCCCAAACCCTTCGAATTCATCGAAGAGTTTCCCGCGGGCAGCGTCTCCACCACCGCCCTGGACATGTGCAGCTTCATGATTGCCCATCTCCAGAACGGACAACTTGGCAGTGTGCAGATTCTGCGCCCGGAAACTGCCGCCCTGATGCACTCACGGCTCTTTGGAACGGACGACCGCATGAACGGGATGGCACATGGTTTCTATGAGGAATCTGCGAACGGACACCGGATAATTGGCCACGGCGGCGATCTCAGGCTTTTTCACAGCGACCTGCACCTGATTCTCGATTCCAATGTTGGATTATTTGTTTCTTACAACAGTATGGGAAAGGGAGAGATTAGGCCGCGGGAGGTCCTCCTTAAGAAGTTTCTGGACCGGTATTTTCCCTACACACAGCCTCCTGCCGGGAAGATCGAAAATGTCAAAGCGGACGCCGCCAGCGTCGCTGGGCTGTATCTTACCAGTCGCCGTTTTGAGACTTCATTCCTGAAGTTGACTTCCTTGCTTGGCGAAGAGAAGGTCATTGCGAATTCCGACGGGACCATCAGTGTAGATCCTTTCAAAGGGCCTGACGGCCAACTGCTGAAGTTCGAAGAGATTAGTCCGCTGCTCTATCGCGAAGTCCACGGACGCGCCCACGTAGGTTTCAAGAAGGATGAAAATGGGCGGTTGCAGTTTCAGTTGGATTGGCCGTTTTTCATTTTCCAGAAGGTTGGTTTTTGGGAGAACAAATACTTCAACTACACCCTGGCGATTTTCGGGTTGGCTATGGTCTTGCTGACGCTGCTGCTGTGGCCAGTGGGAGCGTTGATTCGCAAACACTACGGCCGTCCGCTAGATCTCAGTCCTCTGGAGCGCAAGCTGCGGCTTAGTGTGCGGTTGGTCTGCATCCTCTTTATCTGCTTTTTCGGAGGCTGGTTGGCGGTTCTGGCACAGAGCGAGAAGCCCGGGGCTCTGAACGGCCTTCCTCCCTGGATCGTCTTTTTTGGAATCCTGGGTGTGATCTGTGTTCTCGGCACGATTCTCGCCTGTGTGACCGCATTTCGAAGCTGGAGTGCGCCCAACCGGTGGATCTGGAGCAAACTGCACGATACGGCGCTGGCGCTCGGCTGCCTGAGCCTGGTCTGGTTCGCGATCACCTGGAATCTCATGGACTTCAATCTGCACTACTGAACCCGAATTGGGAGCCGGTACTTACCGGGGCAATCCGCGGTTTCGCCAGGTTCACGTCTAGACTAGAATATGTTGCGTCCATTTCCCGGGCTACTCGGGACTTGGGAATCAGTCGGTGCGCAAGCCGCACGCCCACCGCAAGAACCGATGTCCACACTCGCCAGGAGCTTCAACATGCGCAAATTTCTTACAGGGATGTTCGCTCTCGCATTAGTTTCGTTCTTTTCTCACTCAGCAATCGCCCAGAGCGATTCTCCCCTGTTGCTGCGATTTCCGACGGTCAGCAAAACGCAAATTGTTTTCAACTACGGCGGCGACCTGTGGATCGTCAGCCGCGACGGCGGTGAGGCGCGCCGCCTGACCTCCGGCGCGGGAGACGAGACGGCGCCCAGCTTTTCTCCGGATGGAACGATGGTCGCCTTTACGGGAGAGTATGACGGCAACCGCGACGTATTCGTGGTGCCGGCAACCGGCGGTGTGCCTAAGCGTCTCACTTACCATCCCGCCGACGAGTATGTTCTTGGCTGGACACCCGATGGCAAGAAGGTTCTGTACATCTCCTGGGGAAATAGTTTCCGGCACTTCGAATTTCAGCTTTATACGGTGCCCGTGGCGGGCGGGTTTCCCGCGCAATTGCCCGTCCCGGTTGGCGCGGAGGCTTCCTTTTCTCCCGACGGCACTCACCTGGCCTACGTTCCTCATGCGCAGTGGCAGGACGCCTGGAAGCGCTATCACGGCGGCCAAACCACGCCCATTTGGATTGCCGATTTGAAGGACTCCAATACCACCAAAGTTCCCCGTGACAACTCCAACGATCACAACCCCATGTGGGTCGGCGACACCGTTTATTTTCTCTCTGACCGCAATGGTCCAGTAAGCCTTTTCGCCTACGACACTAAGACCAGGCAGGTTTCCGAGGCGCTGCACAGCGACGGCTTCGACTTCAAGACGGCGTCGGCCGGGCGGGATGCGATCGTGATCGAACAATTTGGCGCCATCAAGCTCTTCGACCTTAGCACTCACCAAACCAAGAACATTCCGATTCGCGTTTCCGGCGATCTTGAGGCCGTGCGGCCGCACTTCGCCAAGGTGGACCTCAAGCGCATTCAGAGTTTCGGCATTTCACCGACCGGAGCTCGCGCCGTGTTTGAAGCCTGGGGAGAGATCTTCACCGTCCCCACCGACAAGGGCGATATTCGGAATCTCACGCACAGCCCTGCTGTCGCCGACCGCGATCCCGCATGGTCGCCCGATGGCAAGTCGATCGCGTACTTTTCCGATGAGTCGGGAGAATACGACCTCTGCATCCGTTCGCAGAACGGTTTGGGCGCAGTTCGGCACATCAATCTGGGCAATCCGCCGTCATTCTTCTACACCCCGGCGTGGTCGCCCGACAGCAAGAAAATAGCTTATTCCGACAAGCGTCTGAACCTGTGGTATGTCGACCTGGATAATCCCGAGCCGAAGCTCGTGGATACCGACTACTTCGGTGCATTCGGTCCCACGCAGCTGAACCAGACCTGGGCGCCGGACAGCAAATGGGTTGCCTACAGCAAACAGCTACCCAGCGGGCAGCATGCGGTATTCGTCTACTCGCTGGAGCAGGGGAAATTTTTCCAGATCACCGACGGCATGAGCGATGCGCTCTATCCCGCTTTCGATAAGAACGGCAAGTATTTGTACTTCACCGCCTCGACCGACGTCGCGCTATCCACTGCCGGTCTCGATATGACCAGCGATGAACACCGTGTGACGCGCAGCAGCTACCTCGCCGTGCTGAGCAAAGACGAGAAATCGCCGCTCGCTCCCGAAAGCGATGAGGAGAAGTCGAAGGAAGAGAAGAAGGCCGAACAGGACAAAGACAAAGATAAAGCTAAAGATAAAGGCAAAATGGCGGATAAGTCCGGGGCCGCCGGAGACGCCGACAAAGATAAAGATAAAGACAAAGACGAAAAGGATGACAAGAAGAAAGAAGAACCCGTCGTGGTCAAGATCGACATCGGCGGCATTGGCCAGCGCATCCTTTCTCTGCCTATCCCCGCCAGGAACTACGTCAACCTGCAGGCTGGCAAGTCAGGAATCGTGTTTCTCTCCGAAGGACCAGCGGTCATTTCCGAAGACGATCAGGAGAACCTGCCGCAGACCATCCAGAAATTCGACCTGAGCAAGCGCAAAGTGGACAAGTTTCTGGACGAGGTTAACGACTACGTCGTTTCCTTCGACGGAGGAAAGATTCTTTACCGCAAGGGTGAATCCTGGGTGACGGCCTCAGCCGACGAGCCACCCAGCCCTGCCGGCCCGCCAAAACCCGGCATCGGCCCGCTCAAACTGGATGGCTGGCAGGTGTATGTCGAGCCCCGCGCCATGTGGAAGCAGATCTATAACGAGACTTGGCGCATTGAGCGCGACTTCTTCTACGACCCGCATTACCACGGTCTCGATCTTGCCAAGGCAAAGAAGAAATACGAGCCGTATCTCGACGGAATTGCGTCGCGGAATGAACTTACTTATCTGTTTAACGAGTGCCTGGGCGAACTGACAGTCGGTCACATGTTTGTGAGAGGCGGAGAGCGGCCGGAGACGAAGAAAGTAAAAGGTGGGCTGCTCGGTGCGGACTATAGCCTGGAGAACGGCCGCTACCGCATCGCCAAAGTCTACGATGGTGAAAACTGGAATCCGGGTCTGCAGGCTCCACTGACTCAACCCGGGGTCAACGTCAAGGCAGGTGACTACATTCTTGCCGTGAACGACCGCGAACTGCATTCTTCCGACAATATCTATAGCTTTTTCGAGGAAACCGCCGGCAAGCAGGTCGTGCTGAAGGTCGGCGCGAATCCAAACGGCAAGGACAAGGACGCGCGCGAGGTGACGGTGGTGCCCGTTGATAGCGAAGAGGGTTTGCGCCACCTGGCATGGATCGAGAACAATCGCCGCAGGGTCGATCAGGCGACCGGAGGCCGCGTGGCCTACGTCTACGTGCCCAATACTGCGGGCGGGGGCTACACCAGCTTCAACCGCTACTTCTTTTCCCAGGTAGGCAAGGAAGCCGTCATCATCGACGAACGCTTCAACGAAGGCGGCCAACTCGCCGACTACATCATTGATTATCTGAAGCGGCCGATCATGAGCAAAGTTGTCACCCGGGAAGGCCACGACTGGTCGAGTCCATCGGAAGCTATCTACGGGCCGAAGGTGATGATCATCAACGAGATGTCCGGCTCCGGCGGCGACGCGCTGCCGTGGTATTTCCGTAAAGCCGGCCTGGGCCCGCTCATCGGCACCAGAACCTGGGGAGGGCTTGTCGGCATTGGCGGCTATCCCGAACTCCTCGACGGCGGCCACGTTACTGCTCCACGTGCCGCCATCTACGGTCTTAACGGCGAGTGGGAAGTGGAGAACCACGGCGTTCCGCCGGACTACGAGGTGGATCTCGATCCAGCGGCGTACCGTCAGGGACACGACGCCCAGCTCGACAAGGCCATCGACGTCGTGATGCAGCAACTGAAAGAGCATCCCCTGCCGCAATATAAGCGTCCGGCATACCCGAATTACCACGAGCACGATGATTTAGGGAGCAACACGAAATAAACAGCAGAAGGTTTGATACATCGCAGTTTTTGTTTCAGTCGCCGTCACTTCTGAGATATATGTTTCAGTTCACTGTACCTCCAAGAAACGTGATGAAGTCTAAGCCTGAGCCGCATGACGGTCAAAAATGTGGAACTGATCAATCAATACGTTCGTTACATTAGAAACATATGATACACTTGCCGTCGGTTCCGAGCCCACGGTTTGTTAGGATGAAACAACAACGACAATGCGCAGCAAGGAACCACCCTCCCGGAAAACGTGGCCATCGATGAGTCAGACGGATCGTGTGTCCCAACTCAGTCCCCGCCGGCGGGAGATCATCCGTCCTGCCTTCGAGAATCCGCGGCAATTCGTTCTACTCAGCGTCCGCGATATGGCCAAGAAACTAGGGTCGGATCCGGCGACTACCGTCCGCATTGCCCGGGGGCTTGGATTCGAGAGCTACAAGGAATTCCAGCGCTATCTGCACGAGCTCTCGGTGGTGCGCGCGACCTCTCTGGACACGATGCAATCGGCCTCCCCCGCTGATTCGAGCGTGAATTCGCTCTTGCGGGAGTGCCTCAATCAGGAAGTCAAGAATTTTCGTGCTCTTTACAATGGCTTGGATTTAAATCGCCTGGAGAAGGTAGCTCGCCGCCTCTGGAAGGCCCGCCGGATTCTGATAATAGGGGGAGACGCTGCAGCATGTCTGGTGGCTTATCTCCATTACCATTTCACTGCTCTGGCCCTGCCCGTGTTTAACGCCACCGCACCCGGCCTGGCCGTCCACTCGGTCCGGAACCTGGGAAAAGAGGATGTCGTCATCGCAATCAGTTTCCGGCGTGGTCTCCGTATGACCATTGAAGGCATCCAGCAGGCCCGCAAACTAGGCGCCTACTGCATTGGCATTACCGATACTTATATTTCGCCGGTCGCACGTTTTTCCGACGAATTCTTCCTCACCCCGGTGGACACGACTTCTTTTGACGTGTCCTACTCCGCTCCGATGTGCTTGTTCAATGTCCTTCTCGCCGCAATGGCAGAAGTCCAGCGAACCAAGACTTTGCAGATTGTAAAAAAAGTGGCTGAGGAGCAGCGTCACGGATTCCGCTTTTACGAGGAATAACAGCCTGCGGCGGTTCCAGCAGTTTCCCGACCGCAGAGGTTTGCAGGCACGCCTCGCGCATCTGCCGGTTCGGGGCAAACAAATAGTTGTTCCCGACAGCGGACACATGATTCCCATGGAGAAACCGCAGGCGGTCGTTAGCGCAGTCCGAGAAGTTTGCAGTACGGCAATCTCAAGTAGATTGTTTCGCCAAGGATGTCATCGCAGCCTCGGGCAGCGACAAACGGAAGAGCTTATAAGCCGGGATGCCGAGGAGAATCAGTCCGATCCCCCATAGCGCATGAATCGGGCTGGCGATAATCGCACTGATGGTGATGCCGCAAGCCGCGAGTACAAATGAGAGGGGCAGCCAGGGATAGCCCGGCACGCGGAACGGCCGGTCAAGATCGGGCTTCCTGATGCGCAGCACAATCACCGCGGCCACCGTGACGCCGTAGAAGATCCATGCGGTAAAGATCACGTAGGTAAACAGCTCCTGGAATGTGCCGAGCAGCGTCAGAAGGGACGCCCACACAAACTGCAACAAAATGGCTGGCACGGGTGAGTGATAACGCGCGCTGATTCTCGCGAACTGCGGGAAAAAGAGCCGGTCTCGCGCCATGGCGTAATAGACGCGCGGGCCGGTTACGATCAAGCCGTTGGTCGCGCCCAGTATCGAAGTGGCAATCAGGAGCGAGATGAACAGAGTTGTACCGGTTCCATAGGCCGCTTGCATCGCGGTCGCGGCGGCACGGTCGCTGCGCTGCAGTTCGGCACCCGTCAGCACCCCGTAGTAGGCAGCATTGGCCAGAAGATAGATGGCAGCCAGGCAAAGGGTCCCCCAGAACAGACTCCTGGGAAGATCGCGCTGCGGCGCCTTGAACTCTCCGGCGGTGAACGACACTACGTGCCAACCCTCATAGGCCCATAGCACCGCCACCAGAGCGGCACCAAAAGCGGCGACGGAAAAGGCAGATCCCGCAGGATGAATGCTGCTTCGTAGCACTTGCCAGTGTCCTCGCGTTACGAGGAGGGCAATCATCACCCCTAGCCCCCCCAGCTTGCAGATGGTGAAGATGTTCTGCGTCAATTTGCCGGACTTTATGCCCAGGCAGTTGATCGCACTCAATATTCCGATGCACAGGATGGCAACCGTCTTTTGCCAGACTGTGGACATGGGAAAAACATAGGAAAGATAGAGAGCAAAGGCGACCGCCAGTGTGGCGATCGATCCCGACTGGATCATCGTCAGCAGGCTCCATCCATAAAGGAAGCCCACCGGACGACCATAGGCTTGACTCAGATAGACATAGAGGCCACCCGTGCCGGGATAGGATGCACTCAGTTCAGCCAGGGAAAGTGCTCCGAAGAGGCTGAGGGCGCCCCCGACAACCCAGACCAGCAGGACGCCCGAAAGTGACGGCAGTTGCCGGGCAACCGCTCCGGGCACAAGAAAGATTCCGGAGCCGATGACGGTGCCGACGACCAAGGCCATTCCATCGCGCAGGTTGAGCTCGCGGACCAGGCCCTTCGGAATCATTCGGAGAATGTATCACGGAGAGAATGAGATCGCTCCGGTTTCGGCCTGAAGATTGCCCCCCGCGGGTCATACGCCGTTTTCGAAGAGCGCGCAGAATCTCGACCTGGCCGCTGGGGATGAAATAAAAGACGGTTTGCCGCTAAGCGGCCCGAAGTGTCTCTTCTCGAACCGTGATTTTCTGAATCAAGTCTTCGCGCACCGCATATCCTCTGCCCGGGACATCCAAGACAGGAATCGTTCCATCCGCGCGCACTTCCACTTCAGGCTCGATGATATCTTCCTTCCAGCAACGCTTGGAAGCCGAAACGTCCCCCGGCAGCCGGAAGTTCTCCAACGTGGAAAGCGCAACGTTATGAGCGCGGCCGATTCCCGACTCCAACATCCCGCCGCACCACACCGGAACATTGTGTCCGCTTGCCACGTCGTGTATCTTTAGCGCCTCGGTAAATCCACCGACACGCCCAACTTTGATATTGATGATCTTGCATGCGCCAGTCTCAAGGGCAAAACATGCGTCCCGCGCGTTCCGAATCGACTCATCCAGACAAATTGAGGTGTTGATCGCCTTCTGCAACCGCGCGTGCAGGTAGATATCGTCATCCCACAGCGGCTGCTCCATCATCAGCAGGTTGTAGGCGTCAAACTTCCGCAGATGTTCGATCTGGTCGAGCGTGTACGCGGAGTTGGCATCCACGCTCAGCAGGATGTCGGCCCAGCGCGATCGGACCCTCTCCAGTCGGGCCAAATCGCATCCCGGCTTGACCTTGATCTTGATGCGCCGGTATCCGGCGCTCAATTCGGTTTCGATCTTCTCCATCAACTGTTCGGGCGAATCCTGGAGGCCGATGGAAACGCCGCAAGCAATCTCCCTCCGTGTACCCCCCAGTAATTTCCAAAGCGGTACTGCTGTCAGTTGAGCCTCAGCATCCCACACCGCATTCTCCAGCGCGGCTTTTGCCATCCGATGGCCGCGAACTCTGGCAAAAAGCGCCGGACACTCCCTTCCCGATTTCACATCACTGCCAAGTAGCACCGGTACCAGGTGCTGTTGCATAGTCGGCCACACAGTTCCGATCCATTCAGAACTGTAATAAGGATCCTCGAAGGCGACGCATTCTCCCCACCCGCGGACTCCGTCGGCCTCAATACTTACCAGCAGGATGTGACGGTTATAAAAGCGCTTGAAACTTGTTTCGAAGAAATGGACCAGGGGCATTTGGATTTCACGCAGGGTTACGCTCCGTATTTTCATAACAGTCGATCACCCATTCACTTCGGCAGTGTGGCTTTTCTACGGCCAGGCAAGTGCCCGATGCGAACGCGAGCAGCGCAGCTCATTTCGCGCAGGGTAGCAAGCAGCCAAGTATGATACAGACGTTTCAAGCGTTCTATCCCCGCCAGGGAGCCAGGGAAGTTGCACTGGCGGCAACCTGGATTCCTCAAGTATAAACCGTACGTAGCAACGACAAAAGTGCTTGATACAAACGTTTCACATGCAATACTACTGCATGTGAAACGTCGGAAGCAATTAGTTTCTTTCTGTTTCCCGGACCCAGGGCTGGATCAACGCCGATTTATCTGTGATAAGGATGATCCACCTGCGTCAGCCGGAACGAGGTCTGTCGAAAATGCCTACTTGAAGAACGGCAGCTTCCGCTCTTCGCTTTGAATTTCCATGTCGAACGCCATTCAGTTATGACCTTTAATACTGAAAACGCCCGAGAATCCCCGTGCTCAGGGGGTTCAGCGGTACAAATGCAGTACAAAAGTTGTGGATTTTACGTAAGCGGTTGGAAACGCAGGGACAAAGAATGGCTCCCCAGGTAGGACTCGAATCCCCCGGCCAAACGTAGTTTCAAACACTTAGACCGCGGCAGATGGCATCTTTCGCGGCTAATTCGGTCTAGTTCGGCGTTGACGGCACGGAAACGGCACGGGACGGTTACGTGGTAATGCGGGTGCGGGCTAGCGCCCGATAGTACACCGGCATGAGGAGACTCGAACCCCAGACCTCTACCGTGTCAAGGTCCGGTTCAACGGTAACTGATTGACATTCAACGGCACTGGCAGCCACCATTGGCGTTGTGAGGAACTCTCAGGAATTGTTAACGGACCCTGATTGGACCCAGATTCTCAAGCGTGTTTTGGATCACTCCTGGTTTGCCAGTGATCTACCCGCAATCGCTAGCAGAGTTTCCGACAAGCCGACTTTATTGGACTAATCCCGCCGTGGAGGCCGGATAGATTCCGGTTTGCCGACTACTCGGGAGCGATCGCCGGGTGGCCCGAATCGATGCTCCATGAGAAGCAGTCCGGCCGATGCCCGTTTGAAAGAGACTCCTACGCTAAGAGCCTGGCTGCGATTCTTGAAGGAATATCCTCCTCCGTTTTCCGGCATTGATCCGACCGCGACAATGCGATCGCCCAAAACCGCAACGGCTTGTGCGGTCGGAAGTGACTCGTCGACGGTCCAGACCTTCGCGTTCGTGATGACTAGATCCGCGGCACTCGACAGCATCGGTAAGAATCAGCCACTATAAGATACAAGACGAATGTCCATGACGAGCAAGTATTGGAACAAACTCTTTTCGATACTTTTTTCTGGCATTAGCGAGGTCCAAGTGTGCGCCACGGCGATGACCAGGCGCATTCTCCTCCTTCACGTCCCGGAGTTTGCCGCGTTATGCCTGATGGCGGTCGGCATCGGTTCAGTCCCTAGTTGGGCCCAAAAGCACGCAGAGGTTCACCCGGAGGCGATGGTGGAGACGAGTTCGTTCGGAAGTCTGAATGACGGTAGCGCGGTTGAAATGCTCACCCTGAAGAACGCCAAGGGCGCTACCGCTAAGGTGATCACTTACGGTGCTACGTTGACCGAGTTGTGGGTCCCCGATCGCAGCGGCAAACTCGGTGATGTTGTCCTGGGCTTTGACCAACTGGAGGGCTACCTCGGCAATCATCCCTGGTTCGGAGCCACGGTGGGCAGAGTCGCGAACCGGATTGCGAAGGGCAAGTTCACTCTGGACGGCAAAGAGTACTCGCTGGAGATCAATAATCCGCCCAACAATCTGCACAGCGGATCAAAAGGTCTGAGCCGCACGATCTGGAAGGCGGAGCCACTGCACGAACCCCACGCGGCCGCAGTGCGCTTCACCAGCGTCAGCCCTGATGGCGACGGAGGGTTCCCAGGAAACCTCTCGGTCACCCTGGTGTACCGGCTTACAGACGATAACGAATTGCAACTGGAATACACAGCCAGGACCGACAAGGCTACTCCGGTCAACCTCACCAACCACAGCTATTTCAATCTGGGCGGGGGGAAGGACGTTGTGGATGCGATCCTCTATCTGCCGGCGGAGCACTACACTCCGGTGGACGCCACGCTGATTCCCACAGGTGAAATCCAGCCCGTGAAGGGCACTCCCCTCGACTTCACAACTCCCGCAGCTATCGGTTCCCGCATCGGGGAAATGAAGGGAGATCCGGGCGGGTACGACCACAACTATGTACTGAGCAGGGAGGCGGGAAAACTGAAGTTGGCGGCTCGAGTTCTGGATTCCGCCTCCGGCCGTCAGATGGAGGTTTGGACGACCGAGCCGGGAGTCCAGTTCTATTCTGGCAACTTTCTGGATGGCACCATCACCGGCAAGCGTGGCGTGGTGTATGGGAAGCATTCCGGATTCTGCCTGGAAACCCAGCATTTCCCGGATTCGGTCAACCATCCCAGCTTTCCTTCGGTGATCCTGCGGCTGGGTGGGGTGTACCGGACGGAAACAATTTATAAGTTTTCGGCCAAGTAACGGAGTCGCTTGTGTTCCATTTTTCTGGAGGCGCCATCCGCCCTAGACAACGGAAGGGATTCTTGTGAATCGATTCATCGTAGCGTTCGCACTGGTCACTTTGCTGGTCGCGAACGCAGGCTCTGCTCAAAATACTGCGGCGCAAGACACTGATAGGACCGCGAGCCATGCGGCGGCGAGGTTTCTCGGTGCTCCTCTGGCTCGTGATCCGATCTTTGTCTACAACAACTGGTCTGCCTACGACGAACTTTCCGACAACATTCCGCTAACCGAGCAACTGGCGATGAAAGAGTTGGACGAAATCCTGCGCCTGCGCCGTTTCGGGGTGCGCTTCGACTACTACATGATGGACGCATTCTGGTTCGACCCCGACGGTGCCTATCGCACTTGGCGCAAGCCCAATTGGCCCAATGGGCCGGACGCGTGGATCCGCAAATGCCGGGAGAATGGCATCATGCCCGGGCTGTGGTTCAGCACCAATACCCTGGTTAAGATCAACGCGGCACCGGAATGGCGGGACTCGCTCAACGAAAAGAAGGGGTCGATGTCCTTTTCGGAGGGCGGCTTTCTACCCAGTTTCATGGACACGATGCAGTACTGGTACGACCACGGCATCCGTATGTTCAAGTTCGACTTTGTGGACTTCGGAGCGGCCACTCCCGAAACCGCAAAGTCGAAGTCTCCTGAAGAAATTCGCACGCGCAATGCTGATGCCTTTCGCGAGGCCTTGAAGAAATTCCGCTTGCGGAATCCCGATGTCGTGCTGGTGGCCTTCAATGGTTTCGGCGGCGACGTCGAATCCACCGCCGGCCCTTTCCCTTTCCATAACCTGGTGGACCTGCGCTGGCTGGAGGTGTTCGATTCGCTCTATTCCGGCGATCCTCGGCCCTCGGACGTGCCCGAGATGAATTTCTGGCGCTCCATGGACATTTATAGCGACCACATGGTGCGGCGCTACGAACAGAGTTTCTTGCCGCTCGAAAGGATTGACTCGACCGGATTCATGCTTGGCAACACGGGCACGATTTATTACCGCAAGACGCACGCCTGGAAAGGAGCGCTGCTCCTGATGATGGCGCGCGGCGGTTGGGTGAACACGGTCCATGGCAACCTGGAGTTCCTGAGTGCCGACGATGCGAATTGGTTTGCGAAAGTGCAATCGCTCTATCTGGCACTGGAGTCGAAGGGGCGGACAAAGACCTTCGGCGGAATTCCGGGCGAGGTTCAGCCCTATGGATTCGGCTCGCTCGACTCCGATGGGTCCGTCTACGTCGTAGTGAATCCAGCGCAGAGCGCGGAGGAAATCCAGATGCCGCGACTGTCGAAGGAACAGGGGCCGGTGGGGAGCGGTCGTGTGATTTTTCGTGACGCTGGATTTGAACCCGTACTTTCAGGCACCCGGATTAGGCTCGGTCCGGGGCAAATGGCGGCGGTTGGCTTCGGTAAATACGCGAGTGCGCAGTATGATCTCGGGATTCAGGAGGATGTGAAGATTCCCCGGGCAATCAACCCGCTGAAGGCAGAGTTCTCAGTGGCAAGTAAGAACACGATCCGGGCCGAAGTGGCAGTCCCGCCGAAAGGCGACCTGCGAATCCTCATGCAGCAACGTTCCGCCAAAGACGGAAGCATCATGCGCAGTTGGAAGGGTGGTCCCCCGAATGGCACGAACATGGGCAAGGTGTTCGTGCTGAGCGCCTCGCAGGATGGCAAGCCGGTTCCGGTTGAAATCAACTACGACAAAGTGATCTGGAGCGGCCTGTCGTGGGCCGTCGGAGAGATTAGACATAGCGTGCTGAAGCCGGGTGTGCCGGTGGTGATTGAGTGCTCGTCGGCCGAGGACGATGCCGTGGTCCTGGAGGGCAGAGCTTTTGAAGTCACCTATTAGGCGGGGCCTGGCCGCAGTGGTGTTCACAGTTCTGGCGATGTTCTCTCCAACCGAGGCCCAGTCTCGCTCCGCCAATACCATCCTGATCGACGCCAGCAAGACGGCGGATGTGCGGGTAATTCCGAATCCGCGGCTGGGCGGGAAGTCTCCGGCTGGCCATGAAATCGGAGTGAACAGTCAATATCTGACGCTCGATGGCAAGCCTTGGCTTCCGGTGATGGGCGAATTCCATTTCTCTCGCTACCCCGAACCATACTGGGAAGAAGAATTGCTGAAAATGAAAGCGGGTGGAGTTCAGATCGTTGCTACATACCTGTTCTGGAATCATCACGAAGAAATTGAGGGGCAGTTCGATTGGTCCGGACAACGCGATCTGCGCCGCTTCCTCCAACTCTGCCAGAAGCACGGGCTGTATGTTTTTCTGCGCATCGGCCCGTGGTCACACGGCGAGGTGCGGAACGGCGGTTTCCCGGACTGGCTACTCACGAAGGGCGTTACCCGCAGGAATGATCCGCAATACTTATCGTATGTCCAGCGGTACTTCGGGCAAATTGGCGAACAGGTGAAAGGACTGTTGTGGAGGGATGGCGGGCCGATCGTCGGAGTCCAATTCGAGAACGAATACTATGAGCACGGTGCTGGCGCAGGCGCGGAGCACATTTCCGAGTTGAAGAAGATTGCGCGCGAGTCCGGAATTGAAGCTCCGCTTTATACGGTGACAGGCTGGGGCAATCCCGATTTTCCCGCGGGCCAAGTGATCCCTGTGTTTGGCGGTTATCCCGATAATTTCTGGGAAAGCACGCTGACCGATTTGCCGCCCAGCGGGTATTACCTCTTCGAAAACACACGCGATAACGGCGAGATGGGCGGCCCGTCAACTCCGGGGCAGATCGCCCGACCCGATTATCCTTATTTGATGGCCGAAGCCGGCGGAGGCATGCAAGTCGCCTATCACCGTCGGCCGGTCATCAGTGGGGATGACGTCGCCGCCATCACCTTGACCCGCCTGGGCTCGGGCGCCAACCTCTATGGCTACTATATGTTTCAAGGCGGTTCCAATCCTGAGGGCAAGCTGACCAGCCTCCAGGAATCGGTGGACAGCGATCATGTTTATGATCTTCCCAAAGTTTCCTATGACTTCCAGGCGCCGCTGGGAGAGTTCGGGCAGATGAATCCTGCCTTTCGCTCCACTAAGACCCTTCACCTGTTCCTCAACGAATTTGGGAGTTTCCTTGCCACAATGACTCCGGTGCTACCCAACGTTGTGCCCACCGACGCCGGGGATCGTTCCACCGTACGCGTCTCCGCGCGCACTGAAGGAAATCGCGGCTTTGTGTTCTTCAACAACTATGCGCGGAATTATCCGCTGCCCGATCACCCGGAATTTCAGGTCAAGCTCATTTTACCGTCGGAGACGGTGGTGCTGCCTCGCAAACCCATTGACCTCGCGTCGGGAACCTATGGTATTTGGCCCGTGAACCTGGATCTCAATGGAATTCTGCTCAAGTACGCGACCGCCCAACCTTTGACCAGGGTACGCGACGGAAACGTTGAGTACTACTTTTTCGTAGCTCCGCCTGGCATGCGACCCGAGTTTGCTTTCGATGAGAGCACGTTGGCATCCCTGAAGGCTGCCCAGGCGGCGGTGATTTCGCGCGCGGCCGGGGTTCGCTATGTGGACGGAATTGCGCCCGGCCCCGGGATCGCGTTGAGCACACGATCGAAGACAGGCCAGACGGTGGATATCGTCGTGCTTACGCCGTCCGAGGCGCTGGACCTCTGGAAATGCAGGGTGGCAGGCCGCGAGCACGTGTTTCTCTCCGCGGCGGATGTTTTCTTCGACGAAGCAAGCTTGCACCTGCGCGCACGCGACGTTCGACAGCTTCGCTTCTCGGTTTTTCCCGCCCTGAAAAGTGCGCCGCTGGCGAACGTGCTTCTCCGGCGAACTGGCCGTGACGGAGTGTTCGTTGCTTACTCCGCGGCCATGCCGCCCAAACATGTGTCTGTGCGTTGGGAGAAAGTTCGCGCGGCTGCGCCTTCAACGCCGGGAAAGATGGGAAAGTACAACGCCGTGGCTCCCACCGATTCTGATTTCGATCGCGCAGGCGTGTGGCGGATCGTCATTCCGGCGCACGGGTTGGACGGGCTTAACGACGCCTTCCTACAAATTCAATACGTGGGTGATGTGGCGCGGCTCTACACTGGCCAGCGATTGCTTGCGGATGATTGCTACAAAGGAACCATCTGGGAAATCGGGCTGAAGCGATTCGCGCCCCAGGCCTTGGACAAGAATTTGGAACTCGAGATCATGCCCCTGCGCAAAGATGCCAAAATCTATCTGCCCCACAACGCCTGGCCGCACTTTCCACCCAGCGGCGAAATCGCGGATGTGTCCGGGATTCATGCGGTACCCGAGTACGAAGTGCGTGTGAACCTGGCAGGACCGCGGTAGACAGCCGACCAGAGGTCGCGTTAGCCATCCTGGGGTGCCGAAAAAAGGGACTTGACAAGCAGAGCTTTCAGCCGTAAAAACACCGTTATAGCAAACGTTTGCCGGAGAGATCCTAGAGCTACATCGGCAGAGAAGACTGGAAACCCTGCGGCAAAACTCAGGCTTTCGCTCTAAGAATTGCCGTCACCATTATCTGTGAGCGGAATCACAGACAAGGCGCAGCCGTAATCTGTAGCGTTTTCCGGTAGCCCTGTTCGGGTATTAGAGTAAACGTTTGCTAGCCACGGAGGCACTATGCGCAGAGTTCTTTCCCTTGGTTTCTTCCTCCCCCTTCTGTTTGTCGTCCTGATGCTGGTGAGTAGCCAGAACGCGGCCGCCCAGGCCACTACCGGTTCAATTTTCGGTCGCATAACCGATCCCTCGCAAGCCGTGATTCAAGGAGCAAGTATCACGGCTCAGAACGAGCTGACGGGCGTTACCTACCCCGGCGATTCTGACGACCAAGGAAATTACTCCGTCTACGGCCTTCCGCCGGGACCGTACAGCGTTTTCGTGAAGAAGGATGGGTTCCAAACGACGACCATCAAAAGTGTCCTGATCACGATCGACCAGAAGCAACTGCTGAATTTCGGATTGAAGGTCGGTACTACGACGACCGTAGTCACGGTGACGACGGCTCCAACCATGCTGCAGACGCAGAGTACGGAGACGGGCGAGGTCATCCGCTCAAACGACATCCTAAATCTGCCGTTGCTCGGCAGGACTTTCTACGATCTTACGGCGCTGACCGCTGGGGTGGTCTCGAACAACAATATGAACGCCTTCGGCTATCAGGTGAATGGTCAGCGGGAATACGCCAACTCCATTCAGATCGACGGCGTCGAGTCGACCACGAACCGAACTCAGGACATAACTGTGGTACCCAGTGTCGATGCAGTGGAGGAGTTCAAGGTGTCCACCTCCGCTTTTTCCGCGGAATTCGGAAAATCGGCAGGGGCAGATGTTTCGATTCAAACCAAGGCAGGAACCAATCAGTGGCACGGCGATTTGTATGAGTTCTTTCGCCCCAACTTCACCGCCGCCAGGAATTATGGGTTTCTGGGCATTAAGACTCCTCCTTCGACCTTGAAGCAGCACAACTACGGCGGCACGTTAGGCGGCCCCATCAAGCGCGACAAGACCTTCTTTTTCATTTCCTATGAAGGAACCCATAAGAATGATGCCAACGATGGTGTCTTTAATACCTTGCCCGGGGTGTGCACACCGAGCGTTACCGTTCCCAATTGCCAGATCAATGTTCTCGCGGACGGTTCCGTGGATCTCTCGAAACTCATCGATCCACTAGCGGGCGGGTATGGCGTTCCCGCCGGGCAGGTCATTCCGATCTTCGACCCTGCGGTTTCATTCAATTCGTACGGCGGTAGTGCGCAGCAATTTGCGGGAAATATTATCCCCGCCAGCGAGGTCAGCAAGGCAGGCCTGAACACGGCTCTTAACTTCTTTGCCCAGCCCAATCGCGCCGGGACTCTCAACGGATGGTTCAACAACTATCAATACCACTATCCGGTTACGTACCGAAAGAAACAGGCAGACGCCAGGCTGGACCATAACTTTTCCCAAAAGGACAGGCTGTCGGCGGTTTTCCACTACAACGACTCGCAAGAATTAGATGAGAATATTTATTACGGACACACCGTCGTGCCGGGGGCGGACGACACAGATTTCGCCAATAACGCGAATTCCTCCGCACAATCCTATTCTGTGAGCGAGATGCATCTTTTCTCGAGCCGGTTTCTGAATGAAGCCCGATTTGGATATACCCGCTACTCGATTAACCAGTACAGTCTTCTCGACGGCCACGATTACAGCACCCAATACGGCTGGGGCAATATCGGCATCCCCGGATTCCCGGCGACCGATGCATACCCCTACATCCAGCTGTACTCGGGCTATTTTACCGGTGGGTCGAGCTATAAACCATTGCTACTCCAGGACCATAACCTGCAGTTCACGGATAACGTCATCTTAAGCAGCATTGGAAAGCATGAGCTGAAGTTTGGCGGCGACTTCCGGCGGCTGAACTCGTTCCCGTTCTTTACGATATTCCCCACTGGGTATCAGTACTATGGGGCGTATTACTCACCGTCGACCAGCGATCCTACCTTCAGCAAATATCCGGGTGCTCCCTATGGCTTCAATCCCTATGCATGGTTTCCCAATGGCGGGTCTGACATCTCGGATCTGTTGACAGGATTGCCCTATGTCACTTATATGGGCCTGCAGCTGACGAACCCACATACCCAGAGCTGGGAGATGAACTACTACGGACAAGACGCCTACAAGGTGAATCCCAAGCTAACTGTGAACTATGGAGTCCGGTACGAATATCAGGCCCCATACAAAGATGTAAACAACAACGCCTCAAACTACGATCCGAAGACCCAGAGTTTTCTCCTGGCAAGCCGTGGCTCTAACTCTGCCGGATTGATCAATTCGCGCTGGACGAACTTCTCGCCGCGATTCGGCTTCGCCTTCCAGGCGCACCCAGAGACCGTAGTGCGCGGCGGTTTCGGCCTCTTCTACACTCCGGAAAATGACGGGCGCGAGGACATTCTGGCTCGAAATTATCCCTTTTCGAACCTAAAGTCATACCTTAACCAGTACTACAATGGTCCGCCAACGTATTCCAACGACACGGGTGTGCCGCGCAACACGTCACTCAATATTCCGTCGGGGGCGAGTAGCATTCCGTCAGCCTCGATTCCGGACGCGCAGGGGCCTCTTCTCACCACATACTACATAAACCCCGACATGAAGACCGGGTACTCAGCGAACTACAATCTGTCCGTTCAGCAGCAACTGGGAGCGGATTTTGCTTTCGATCTGGCCTACGTAGGCTCCAGAGGAAGGCGTCTTTCTTATCAAATTGGAGACGTCAATTTCAACCCCTGTATTGTACAAACACCTACATGCCCTAGCGGTGGGAAGGAGGGCTTCGTTGACCAGAATCTGGGGAAGATTCAAGGGATGACAGACGTAGGTTTGTCGGGATACAACTCTCTGCAGGCGAAGCTGACCAAGCGCGTCTCTCATAACTTGAACTTTCTTGCCACTTATACGTGGTCGCACTCGATCGACAACGGGCCTTCGCCGTTCAATCTTGGTCAAAACAGCAACTTCCCGCAGTATGCGTACGATCTGAAGTCGGAAATTGCGTCCTCCGACACCGATGTCAGGCACAATTTCACGTTCAGCGGACTTTACCGCTTGCCGGTCGGGCGAGGGCAAAAGTTCCTTGGGGACTGGGGAAAAGTGCCTGAATTTCTCCTGGGTGGCTGGCAGCTCAACGGAATTCTCTTCCTGCGGTCAGGAACGCCGGTCAATGTGGTCAGCGGAGCGAGTGTCAGTACGTGCCCCGGAGTGCGGCCTGACTTGGTCGGTAATCCGAACGGGCCTCCGCCACCGGCTCCGGCGGGATCTCCTGCTTATTACTTTAACGTCAAAGCCTTTAGCCTCGCCCCCTTCGGCACGAACGGGCAGGGATGCACGCCCGGCACGGCGGGTAGAAACCTTGTTCGGGGCCCGGCATATCAAAGTCTCGACGCTTCCATATTCAAGGAGTTTGGCTTCGCCGAACGATACAAGTTGCAGACGCGCCTTGAGCTTTTCAACGCGACGAACACTCCGCACTTCGGAAATCCGGACGGGATATTTACCGACGGTACCTTCGGGCAGCTGAGTGCGCCCGGGGCGATGCGGGTGGTGCAAATCGCCGCCAAGTTCATATTCTAAGAGCACGTGACATACAAGACGGGGCGCCGGATGAAAGATTCGCGTTATAGGGCCTGGGCGCGGACGGCGCTGTCCCTCTTGTCACGTGTGAGACTTGGAGGTCGTCGCCAACGGGCGGTTTCCGCGACTCTTTTATTCATCATGCTTGGCTGTTGTTTTGGATTTCCGCAGACTGCCCAGTCGCCGATTCACAGTAACGCAACGTATTACGTGGACTCGGTAGCTGGCGATGATCATCGTGCGGGGACCTCGCCTACGGCCGCTTGGAGGAGTCTCGCCAAGGTCAACGCCACGATCTTTTCCCCAGGCGATCGCATTCTATTCAAGTCCGGTGCGCTATGGACCGGACAGCTCTGGCCGAAGGGGTCCGGAATCGAGGGCCAGCCGATCATGATCGACAAGTACGGCGGCGCGGCCAAGCCGGTCATCAACGGCAACGGCGAGGGCGAGGACGCTGTCCTGCTGAAGAATCAGGAGTATTGGGAGATTCGGAACCTCGAAGTGACTAACACTGGCCAAACTCCGAAAGTTCGCCGCGGCGTTCGCGTCATGGCCGTCGATTATGGCGATGCGCACCATATCTACGTTCAGGATCTCGACGTCCACGACGTCAACGGCAGCAACCAGGTGAAAGAGAACGGTGGAATCACTTATCACTGTGCCGGGGACAAGAAGCCGAGTCGCTTTGTGGATCTCCGCATCGAGGATAACCATATCCACCACGTGGATCGCAGCGGCATTTTTGGTTCGTCCACGCATTGGGTGCGGTCGAAGTGGTATCCGAGCCTGGGAGTGGTGATCCGGAACAACGTACTCGACGATATTGGTGGTGACGGAATTGTGAACGTGGCCACCGACAGCGCTCTCGTCGAATATAACGTGGTCGCCCATGCCAGCCAGCGCTCGCAGGACTACAACGTGGGTATCTGGCCGTGGAGCGCCGACAACACGATCGTGCAGTTCAACGAAGTCTATGGCACTCGCGGCCAACACGATGCCGAAGGCTTCGATTCCGATTGGAACAGCCGGAATACGATCATCCAGTACAACTACAGTCACGACAATGAGGGCGGGTTTTTGCTGATCTGCAACGAAGGCTCCCAGAGTCCGCAGGTCAGCGTAGGAAATACCGGCACGATTGTTCGCTACAACATCAGCCAGAACGATCATCATCGCGGGATTAAGCTCTCGGGTCCGGTGAAGAACACACTTATCTATAACAACACCATCTACGTCGGAAAAGGAGAGGACATGGATGTGGTCCTCCACACCGATTGGACCGGATGGGCGACAGATACTTATTTCTATAACAATATCTTCTATGTAGAAGGCACAGCGCGATTCTCGTACGGCGTGTCGGGCAACCCGGACGGGTCTTACGTGAGTGCGCCGGGTCCGGGCAAGAGCACAAACAACATTTACGACTACAACGTGTACTACGGGGTGCCGGCTGCCGACGATCCGCACGCTCTGACATCGAACCCGCAGATGACCGACCCGGGCCACGCCGGCATTGGCCGGCAAACAGTCTCCGGGTATGCATTGCAAATGAGATCTCCGGCGGTCGATTCGGGGCGAAGGATCGAGTCGAGCGGTGGGAGGGACTTTTTCGGGAACCCTGTGCCCTCCTGTGGCGGCGTGGGCGTGGATCGTGGGGCCATGGAAGCGGTGAACTGCGGGAAGAAGTAACTCGAGCAAAGGTATGGATATCCGGGAAATCGCAAAGCGCGCCAGGGTTTCGACCGCGACGGTCTCGCGGACGATCAATCGGATCCCAACCGTCAATCCGGCGATGGCGAAACGTGTCTGGAAAGTAGTGAACGAACTCGGATACTACCCCAATACCCAAGCGCGGGCGCTGGTTTCCGGGCGCAGCCGGATATTCGGTCTGATCGTTTCCGAGATCACCAACCCGTTTTTCCCCGAGATCGTACAAGTTTTCGAAACCATTGCGGTGCAGCACCATTACGAGATTTTGCTGACCTCCACGGTTCACGATTCCAAGCTCATGGAAACCTCCGTCCGCCGCATGATCGAGCGCAGGGTCGATGGCGTCGCGGTGATGACGTTCGGCATGGAAGAATTGCTGCTTGAGGACTTGAAGGTGCGCAATGTCCCGCTGGTGTTTGTGGATGTCGGACCGCAGCGGCCGAGGGTGAGCAACATCCGGATCGATTACCTCCATGGCATCCGCCAGGCGGTACAGCACCTGGCGGCGTTGCGTCATGAGCGCATTGCGTTCATCAGTGGTCCCTTGAGCCTGCACTCGGCAGTGACCCGCAAGAATGCGTTCCTGCGATCGATGGAGGAAATCGGTCTGGCTGTACGACCGGAACTTGTGATTGAAGGCGACCACACGGTTGAGGGCGGCATGGCCGCGATGGCCAGGTTACGGACCGGGCCGACCGCGCCCACAGCGGTTCTTTGCTCGAATGACATGACCGCGATCGGCGTGATGCGGCAGAGCTACGAGGATAAGATTTCCATTCCGCGCGATTTGTCGGTGATCGGGTTCGACGACATCCGGCTGGCGCAGTTCGTATTGCCTCCGCTGACCACGGTGCGGATGTCGCAGTCGGAACTGGCACGGCTGGCGTTCCACGCGCTGCTGTCGGACGTGCAGCGACTGACCCCGGCGCCGAATGGGACGGAGTATGCCCTCGAAACCAGTCTGGTGCTGCGGGAGTCCACCGCGCTGGCGCCCGGTTCGCCGGCGCGGACGCCACAGAATGGCACGCCCTAGTTCGGAGAGTCAGGGCGGAGGATTTCTATGCTTTTGCAAACTTTGCGCGAGGAAGTACTGGACGCCAACCTCGAATTGGTACGTCGCGGGCTCGTGCTTTATACCTTCGGCAATGCCAGTGGCATTTCGCGCAAAGATGGATTGGTCGCCATCAAACCGAGCGGCGTGCCTTACGAAGATCTGGCGCCGGAGCACATGGTGATCACCAAGTTGGATGGACAGATCGTCGAAGGTGAACTTCGCCCTTCTTCGGATTTGCCGACTCACCTGGAGATCTACAGACATTTTCCCAACGCGGGTGGTGTCGCCCACACGCATTCCGAGTTCGCCACAGCTTGGGCACAGGCTGGCCTGCCCATCCCCTGTTTTGGAACGACACACGCCGACTACTTTCACGGAGAAGTGCCGGTCACACCTGCTTTAACCTCCGATGAGATTGCGACCGACTATGAGAAGAACACAGGCGTAGTAATCTGCCGGCTCTTTCGGCAGTTTGATCCCGACGCCGTTCCCGCGGTACTGGTGGCCGGACATGGCCCATTCTGCTGGGGAACGACGGCGGCGAGAGCCGCCCACCATGCGGCCATTCTCGAGGCGGTAGCCCGGATGGCTTACTACACTCGCACCCTGGCCGGGGAGGCTTCGCCGATCGGCCGCACACTTCACGACAAACATTTTCTGCGCAAGCACGGACAAGGCGCTTACTACGGCCAGGGTAAAACGAAATGACTCACTTCCCCGCATTGTTGGCTGCATCCACGCTGGTCCACCTTGCACCGGTGGATTTTGCCATTATCGTCTTCTATTTCGTGCTGGTTCTGGCGATTGGACTGTATTTGAAGGAGCGGGCCAACACCGGCGAGGACTTCTTCATGGCCGGACGCGAGATGACCGCCTGGGTAGCGGGCCTGGCGTTCTTGTCGGCGAATCTCGGATCGCTGGAACTGATGGGCTGGGCCGGCAACGCCTACAAGTACGGCATCCTCGCGGCGCACTGGTATTGGATCGGCGCCATACCGGCAATGCTATTTCTGGCGCTAGTGATGATGCCGTTCTACCACATTTGCCGGACCCACTCGGTTCCCGGATATCTCAAGTTGCGTTTTGGCGAAAGCAGCCGGACGCTGTCATCGATTTCGTTCGCCTTCATGACCGTGTTGATGAGCGGTATCAACATGTACGCCATGGCGGTGGTGATGAGAGTGGTGTTGGGATGGGACATTCACGTCAGCATCTGGATTTCGTCCATCACAGTGGCAATCTACGTGGCGCTGGGTGGATTGCGGTCTGCGATCTTCAATGAGGTTCTGCAGTTCTTTCTGATCTGGGCAGGCGCGCTGCTGATCCCGATTCTGGGGCTGATGGAGGCCGGCGGCTGGAGCGGCCTCAAAACGCGTATCCTGCAAAATCTCACCGAACAGCACGTGGCAAACGCTGGCGGGTATACCCACCTGTGGTCAACCCTGGGCGACTTTGGAAACAATCCGATGGGGATCAACTGGGTGGGCATCGTGTTCGGGCTGGGCGCAGTGATCTCGATGGGCTACTGGACCACCGACTTTCTGGTGGTGCAGCGCGTCTTGTCGGCGAAAGACCTGCGTTCGGCAAAGCTTGCGCCAATCATCGGGGCGGCTTTCAAGATGATGGTTCCTTTCATCGTCATCCTTCCCGGCTTGCTGGGTCTGGCGTTGCTGCGGGACTCGTCGGGCCACCTGCTCAGGCTCGTTCCCGGCGATCTTGCGTGGTCGGACGCGGGACGAGCGCAGGGACTGCACGGCTACGACGAAGTTCTGCCGCTCATGCTGGCGCGCTACTGCGGACCCGGCTTGCTGGGCCTCGGCATTACCGCGCTGATTGCCGGATTCATGTCGGGTATGGCGGGCAACGTTAGCGCCTTTGCCACGGTTTGGACCTATGACATCTACGGCGCGCTGATCGACAAGCATGCGTCGGACGAATCGAAGGTCAAGATGGGCCGCTGGTGCACTCTGCTGGGCGTGGCCGTCAGTATCGGGACGGCGTACCTGGTGATGCAGTCGCACAGCATCATGGATTACGTCCAGGCACTCTTTAGCTTTTTCATCGCTCCTCTGTTTGGCACAGTTTTGTTGGGCATGCTGTGGAAACGGGCCACTCCGGCGGGCGGCTTTTGGGGACTGTTGGCCGGGACCATGTCTTCGGTCGGCATGTGGGCTTGGGCGAAGGTCGATCCGGGGGCGGTGAAGTACTTGGCACTGTCGCTCAAGGCGCAGGATCAGGCTCAGAACATGTTCCGGGCGCTGTGGTGCTGGCTGATCTGTGTCACGGTTACGGTCGTCGTCAGCTTGCTCACCAAGCCCAAGCCGGATGCCGAATTGACGGGCCTGGTCTACGGACTGACCGCGATCCCACACGAGGAACAGGTTTCGGTTTTCCACCGGCCGGTTTTCTGGGCGGTGGTGGTAGGGGCTGTGTTTGTCATCCTGCAAATTATTTTCTGGTAGGGAGGAAAGAGGAACAATGAAATCGGGCGGTTCTTTGTCGATATGGTTCTTCATCGGCTTGTCGTTGCTGGTGAACGGAATCTTGATCACCGGCGCGGGCCTGTGGGAGGTTGTCACTCATGCGAACAATCCAGTGTTGTCGCTGAATCACCACGCCAGCATTTGGTGGGGCGGGCTGTTGTTAGTGTTCGGAGCGTTTTACTGCTACCGTTTCTCGCCCGCGCGGGAACGGGCGCGGAACGCCGGTAATACCTAGACTGCGCTAATTACCAAGTTCATAGAAGAAGGAAACATATGCCTAATAAGAAAATGACGATGGGCGTCATCGTCGGGAACCGTGGCTTCTTTCCGGACCAGTTGGCGAAGTCCGGACGCGAAGAGATGATGCGGGCACTGGCACAGGCAGGAATCGATTGTGTGGTGCTCGGGCCGGAAGAGAGCAAGCACGGAGCGGTGGAAACTCACGAAGAGGCCAAGCGTTGCGCGGCGCTTTTCCAGAAGAATCGGGAACGCCTGGATGGCGTCATCGTGACCCTACCCAACTTTGGCGACGAACGGGCGATTGCCGACACGCTGCGACTGGCGCGCCTGAATGTTCCAGTGCTTGTGCAGGCGACTCCCGATATTCCCGGCAAGATGACGATTGCCTCGCGGCGCGACAGTTTTTGCGGAAAAATGTCGGCCTGCAACAACCTCCGACAGTACGGTATTCCCTACTCGCTAACCAGCCTGCACACGGTAAGCCCCGATTCCGCAGAATTTCAAAAGGATCTCGCCTGGTTCGCCTCCGTTTGCCGGGTTGCCAACGGTATGCGCAACC
The DNA here is from genome assembly GCA_963752985.1 of uncultured Acidobacteriaceae bacterium. Taxonomy (GTDB): domain Bacteria; phylum Acidobacteriota; class Terriglobia; order Terriglobales; family Acidobacteriaceae; genus Acidiflorens. Next base: position 165,978 of record CAVWAN010000025.1, on the reverse strand, counting down.
TGCGCGTGGGCAGCATCGGCGCGCGCCCGGCGGCATTTAACACGGTGCGCTACAGCGAGAAGTTGCTGGAAGCGCATGGAATTTCCGTCGAAACCATCGACCTGTCGGAAATCTTCGGGCGCATCGCGCGTTTGCCGGATACCGACGCCAGCGTCCAGGCCAAGCTGGCCGAAATTCGCAAGTATGTTTCCACCGGTGGCGTGCCGGAGTCGGCGCTGATCAAGATGGCGAAGCTCGGCGCCGTCATTGACGGCTGGATGAAAGCGGCTGACGTAACCGTGAGCGCGGTGCAATGCTGGACCTCGATGGAAGAATTCTTCGGCGTTGTGCCCTGCACCATCATGAGCATGATGAGCAACAACCTGATTCCGAGCGCCTGTGAGGTCGACGTGTGCGGAACCATCAGCATGCATGCCCTGGCGCTGGCCTCGGAAACTCCCAGCGCGCTGCTCGATTGGAACAACAACTACGGAGACGATCCCGACAAGGCCGTCTGCTTTCACTGCAGTAACCTGCCCAAGCACTTCTTCCAGGACGTGCGCATGGACTTCCAGCAAATCATCGCCGGCACTGTCGGGAAAGAGAATACGTTTGGGACCTGCGTGGGCCGCGTGAAGGCTGGCGCAATGAGTTTTGCCCGCTTCTCCACCGATGACACGGCTGGCGTCATGCGCGGCTATACCGGCGAAGGCGCGTTCACCGACGATCCGCTCAACACTTTCGGCGGGGCCGGTGTCGTCTCGATTCCGCACCTGCAGCGGCTTTTGCATTACATCTGCGAGAACGGCTTCGAGCATCACGTGGCCGCTAATTTTTCGACTGTAGCCGGCGCGATCCAAGAAGCTACCACGCGCTATCTCGGCTGGCAGATGTACCGCCACCTTAACTAGAGGAAGAAATGGCAATCGTTGCAGGAGTAGATTTCGGCACTCTGAACGTCCGTGTTTCCCTGGTGGACAGCGGCCGTGGACTCATTGCATCCGCGGTCTCCGAGTATCCGTTGCATCGCAAGAAAGAGGATCCCGAATACGGTACCCAGTCGCACGACGACCATATGCGCGCCCTGGCGGCTGCGACCCGGCAGGCTGTGAAAGAAGCTGGAATTCACGGTGACCAGATCGAGGCCATAGCGTTGGATACGACGGGTTCCAGCGTGGTTCCGGTCGGCGAGGGTTTGGTACCGCTCGATGAGTACTACCTGTGGTGCGATCACCGCGCGAAGAATGAAGCCGCGGAGATTACGGAAAAGGCGCACCAGGAGAACCTCGAAGCCATTCAGTGGTGCGGAGGCGTGTACTCCTCAGAATGGGGCTTCGCCAAATTACTGCACTGGCTGCGTCACAATCCTGACAAGCGCGGGAAGTTCGTCACCGCCTTTGAGCACTGCGATATGGTCGCTGCCACCCTTTGCGGCATTACGAATCCCGCACACGTGAAACGCAGCGTTTGCGCGATGGGCCACAAGTGGATGTGGAATTCAGCTCTTGGCGGCCTGCCGCCAGAAACTTTTCTCATCAAGGTTGACCCGCTGCTAGCGGGCGTTCGGGCCAAGTTAGACGGCACCTACGCGACTTCCGATCGACTGGCCGGCCATCTCTCGCCGTTCTGGGCGCAGAAGTTGGGATTGCGGGCGGGCATCCCCATCCCGGTGGGCGCGTTCGACGCGCATTGGGATGCGATCGGCGCGGGCGCGAAAGAAGGCGACGTGGTGAACGTCGTCGGCACCTCCACCTGCATTATCGCGTATGTGAAACATGCGGAGTTGATCCCCGGTGTTTGCGGGGTGGTGCAGGGAAGCGTGCACCCGCAGTACACCGGCGTGGAAGCTGGCCTTTCGGCCACGGGCGATATTTTTAGCGCTATCGCGCGGCGGGCAAATACCACGGTGGCGGAGCTGAGCCAAGGGCTGGAGACCTACCGCGCCGGTCAGACTGGACTGCTGCGCATGACCTGGGACAATGGCGACCGCACTGTGCTGGTGAATCCGAACCTGCGCGGCATCACCATCGGCTGGAACCTGCAGCACACCGCGCAGGATGAACTCTTTGCCGCCATCGAAGGCACGGCATTTCACACCCGGGTGATTCTGGATCGCATGAGCGAATACGGCGCGTCCACGTCGCGTGTGATCAACGGCGGCGGCATCCCGCAGAATAGTCCCGTGCTCAACCAGGTCTACGCCAACGTGCTGGGCAAGCCGGTGCTCGTGCCTGCGAGCAAAGTGACTGGCCTGGGGTCGGCTATTTTTGCCTTCCTGGCAGCGGGCACATTCCGCACCATCGAAGAAGCGCAAGAGCGCGTTTGCTCTGCGTACCGTACTTTCACTCCGCAAGCCGGGGCGCAAAAGATCTATGAGGAACTCTACTCACTATTCCGGCGGGTCTACTTTGGTTTCGGAAAGTCCGGACAGGCAAACGATTACGGAGATGTGCTGCCGAAACTGATTCAGATTGCTCACAGGGAATCCTAACCGCACAGCGCATGAGACTTCTATGAAGAGATACACATCCGCCCTTCTCGCCGCGATTCTTACCTTCCTTTTATTAGATGCCGTTGCGTCACTCGCCCAAAGCAAGCCCGCATTCGCTCCCGACAAAATGGATACGGTGCTCTACGGGGCTGCCTACTACACCGAGTACATGCCCTACGATCGCCTGGACCAGGATGTCCAACTGATGCAGCAGGCCGGCATCAACGTAGTGCGCATGGGCGAGTCAAGTTGGGGCCTGTGGGAGCCGCAGGACGGCCGTTTCGAATATGCCTGGATGGATCGAGTTGTTGACCGCATGCAGAAAGCGGGAATCAAGGTTATTCTCGGAACCCCCACTTACTCTGTTCCGGCGTGGATGTACAAGGAGCATCCGGAAATCTTCATCACGCGCTTCGGCGGACAAACCATCACATTTGGATATCGGCAGAACGCAGACCTGATGAATCTTGTTTACCGCTCTTACTGTGAGCGCGTGATTCGCAAACTTCTTGCGCACTACAAAGACAATCCTACGGTCATCGGTTGGCAAATCGACAATGAAACTTCGTCGGGCGCTGCGGCCAATCCCGATGTGCAGGCTGGGTTCGTCACCTACCTTCAGAAAAAATTCCAGACCGTGGACGAACTGAACAAGGACTGGGGATTGAACTACTGGGGCCAGCGGCTCAACGACTGGAGCGAGATTCCTCCGCAGGCGGGCATCATCAACCCGGGATGGAAGCTGGAATGGGAGCGCTATCAGCAGTGGATGACCACCGATTTCCTGGCCTGGCAGTCACGCATCGTAAATGAGTACAAGCGGCCGGATCAGTTCATCACCCACGATCTCGCTGGACCGCCGCGCTCTGAAGTCAATGAGCATGACATCGCCCGCAACATGGACATCATGGCCGTCAATCCCTACCACGGTACGCAGGACCAGTTCGATGGGCTGGACTCCACTCGGGCGGGTGACTACACCCGATCGCTCAAGCGGACGAATTACCTGGTCACCGAAACCAACGCGCAGACCATCGGCTGGGACTCCAAGGAGCAATTTCCGCCGTACGACGGACAACTCCGCCTCGACGTCTATACCCACCTTTCCTCGGGCGCGAACATGGTCGAGTACTGGCATTGGCACTCCATTCACTACGGACAGGAGACGTACTGGAAAGGAGTCCTGGCGCACGACCTGGAGCCTAATCGTGCTTATGCGGAGGTCAGCCGGACGGCGCATGAGTTACAACGCATTGGACCCGAGCTCGTTGACCTGAAACGCACCAACAAGGTTGCCATCCTCTACAGCAGCGACTCGCATTACGGCATCGAGTTCATGAAGTTTAGCGACAAAGTGAACTACCGCACCATCCTGCAGCAGATATACGAAACGCTGTACCGACAGAATGTCGCTGTGGACTTCATTTTTCCGGACAACACCAACCTTTCCGATTACAAGGTCATCCTCGTTCCCCCACTCTATGTTGCCAGCGACGAAGTGCTGAACCGATTGGTGGACTACGTTCACGGCGGCGGCCATCTCGTCATGAGTTTCAAAAGCGGATTCACCAACGAATACGACACCGTGCGCTGGACCATGGCACCCGGACCGCTTCGCAAAGCGGCCGGATTTCGCTACCAGGAATTTTCGAGTCTCGCCAAGCCGCTGGCGCTCAGGGATGACCCCTTCAAGGCTGGCGCCGACAACAAAGTTTCCGAGTGGGCAGAGATGCTGATTCTCGAGGGCGCGCAACCGCTGGCATATTACGATCATCCGTTCTTTGGCAAGTATCCGGCGATCACGCAGAACCACTTCGGCAGCGGAACCCTGACCTACGAAGGAACGGTGCTTTCTGACACGCTGCAAACGAAAGTACTGCTCAACGTGCTTCAGATGGCCGGACTCACCGGCCCTGATCAGGAACTCCCTGCCACCGTACGCGTGAAGCACGGCACCAACCGTAACGGCAAGGTCATCCACTACTACATGAATTATTCGAGCGACCCGCAGACCTTCAAGTACCCGTATAAGGCGGGCGAGGATCTGTTGACGAAGACGACCGTAGCGCCTTCCCAGACGGTCACGCTCAAACCGTGGGATCTCGCGATCCTTGAAGAGAAATAACGCCGAAGAGAAATAACCGGAATTCTAGTTATGAGATTCATATCGATTCGTAGATTTGTGTTCGCGATCCTGCTGGTTGGCTTGGTCCGGATTGCCGCGGCGCAAACGTCCGGCGCAGCGACCGATGTCGACAAGCGGGTCGATTCCATCCTCAATCGGATGACGCTCGAAGAGAAAATTACTTACATCGGCGGCATCAACAATTTCTTCATCGGCCCGGTTCCTCGTCTTGGCATCCCGGAATTAAAGATGTCCGATGGCCCGCTGGGTGTGCACGACTACGGGCCGACCACCGCGTACGCAGCGGGGATCGCGCTGGCGGCTTCCTGGGACACCGACCTCGCTCGGCGGGTCGGCGCAATGATGGGTGACGATGCCCGTGCCCGTGGCGTTCACTTCATCCTCGCTCCAGGCATGAACATCTATCGCGCGCCTATGTGCGGCCGCAACTTTGAATATCTCGGGGAAGACCCATTCCTCGCTTCAAGGATGGCTGTTTCCCTGATTAAGGGAATTCAAAGCCGTCACGTGATTGCGACTGCCAAACACTTCATGGGAAACAATCAGGAATACGACCGCTTCAACGTCAGCTCCAATATCGATGAGAGGACGATGCGCGAGATCTACCTGCCTGCCTTCGAGGCTTCGGTCAAAGAAGCCAATGTCGGCGCGATCATGGATTCCTACAACCTGGTCAACGGGATCCACATGACGCAGAACGACTATCTCAACAACCAGATCCTCAAGAAGGAATGGGGGTTTCGCGGCATCCTGATGTCCGATTGGGACTCGACCCACGACGGCATCGCTGCCGCCAACGCAGGTCTTGACCTGGAGATGCCGACCGGCCGGTTCATGAACCCGCAGACACTGGTTGCAGCGGTGAACGACGGGAAAGTTTCCGTGGCCACCATTGACGACAAAGTCAGACGAATTCTGCGCACCGCGATCGAGTTCGGATTCTTCGATTCCCCGCAGCTGGATACGTCAATACCCGCATACAACCAGCCCGGGCGTGAACTGGTACGGCAAGAAGCTCGGGAGAGCATGGTCCTCTTAAAGAACTCCGGGAACCTGCTGCCGCTAGACAAATCAAAGGTGAAGACCATCGCGGTGCTCGGACCTGATTCCTACCCCGCCGTCGTGGGTGGGGGCGGCAGTTCTCAAACCACGCCGTTCAACGCAGTGAGTTTCATGGAAGGCATCAGCAATTACCTTGGCTCCGACGCAAAGGTCCTCTACGCCGCGGATACCCCACCGCTAAACGAGATCTTCCAAAGAGAGCAGTTCGTTACTGCTCCGGGCGGCGAACCGGGCTTCAAGGGGGAATATTTCAATAACCAGGACCTGGAAGGCTCCCCGGCGCTCGTTCGAACCGATCGGTTGGTTGCGTTTGACTGGGGAGAAGGAAGCTATTCTGCCGATGGACCGGTCGATCATTTTTCGGCGCGCTGGAGCGCCTACTTCATTCCTAAAACTTCCGATGACTACAAGTTTTACACCTCAGCCGATGATGGAGTTCGGCTGTTTATCGATGATGAGCAAGTCATCAATGACTGGCAACGCCATGCGGAAACGCTCAATTCCTACACGCGGCATCTCGAAGGTGGACATGCATACAAGATCCGGCTGGAATACTTTGAAGCGGTCGGATCCGCCAGCGTCAGTTTGGGCGTCGCCAGCGCGCGGGAGTTTGTCGGCCGCGAAACCAAGGCCCTCGCCGCCAAGGCGGACGTCGCCATCGTCTGCGTGGGCTTCGACCCTTCCAGCGAAAGCGAAGGTTCTGACCGCACCTTCGGACTGCCGCCTGGTCAGAACGAACTGATTCGCCAGATCAGCAGCGTGAACCAGAAAACCATTGTCGTAATCACGTCTGGCGGGAGCGTGGATATGACGCAATGGATCGACCGCATCCCCGGCGTCATCGAGGCCTGGTACCCCGGGCAGGAAGGCGGCGCCGCACTGGCGCAAGGCCTCTTCGGCGAATACAGTCCGTCGGGCAAGCTCCCCGCCTCGTTCGAGCGTCAGTGGGAAGACAATGCGACGTTCCACAGTTATTACCCCAAGCCGGGAGAGAAGCAAGTCGAATACTCGGAGGGCGTTTTCTTGGGATACCGCCATTTCGATCGTGGCGGCGTGAAACCGCTCTTCCCTTTCGGTTTCGGCCTTTCTTACACGACCTTCGCCTACCACAACCTGAAAGTGTCACCCGACACTGGAAATCTCAACCAGCCGGTCACCGTTTCGTTCGACCTGGAAAACACAGGACACTATGAAGGCGCGGAAGTCTCGCAAGTGTACGTTAGCGACAATCACGCCCGCGTCCCGCGTCCGGTGAAGGAGTTGAAGGGTTTCGCGCGGACCGGACTGAAACCCGGCGAGTCCAGGCATGTGAGCGTAGCGCTCGATCGCCGGGCGTTTTCCTACTACGACATACTCAAGAAAAACTGGAGCGCTGATCCTGGCAGTTTTGGCATTCTCGTTGGAAGTTCGTCCGACAAGATTGAACTACAAGGCACGTTTGTGCTCGTGCCATGAGGGAAAGCATGTTGTGTGATCACACTTTATTGAGGAGAGGGCCGGCCCATGTTGTCCGCTGGTGTTTCGCGCTGCTGTTATTGTGGTGCGCATGGTCCGCGCTCGGCTGGGCAGATCCCGCACTTCCCAATCTGATTAGCGATCACATGGTTTTGCAGCAGGGCCGTGAGATCCACCTCTGGGGAAGAGCGGATCCCGGCGAAATCATCCGGGTCACCGTCGCTGGACATACGGGCACCGCAACCGCGGATTCGCGTGGCCATTGGAGTCTGCAACTGGCCCCCATGAAAGCAGGCGGACCCTTTACCCTGCAGGTTGCCGGAAAGCGAACGCTCACAGTCAAGGATGTAATGATCGGTGAGGTGTGGGTCGCTTCCGGGCAATCCAACATGGCCTTTGCCCTGAGCGGCTCGGCCGGCGCTGTGGAGGAGCTACCGAAAGCGGATTACCCGAACATCCGCCTCTTCACAGTTCCGAAGAGAGTTGCTCTTGACCCGCAACCGGATACACTTCCCGCTTCTTGGCAGCTCTGCACCCCAGACTCCGCCAAGGATTTTTCCGCCGTCGCTTACTACTTTGCGCGCGATCTCCACCGGAAGTTGAAGGTGCCGATTGGCATCGTCGAAAGCGCCTGGCCCGGAACCACGATCGAGGAGTGGATGGCCCCAGAAGCCGCCCAGCGCGATCCGCAAGTCAAGTCGGCTTTCGATTTGTGGAATGGTTCCGAGGGCAGGGCCTTTGTCCCCGCCTTTGATTTGGAATTCGACGACTTTGAATTACTCGCCGATCCCGCCACTGGAAACAAGAACCTCAGCTTCAGCAACTTTGACGATGGCAGCGCGGGCAATACGCTGGGTGGATATTGGTCTTACGACTTGCGCTGGGCGCCGGAAACCACTTTCGAACTGGTCGCGCCCGGCCGCGGCGGCAGCGGATTCGCCGCTCGAGTCATGGGCCGCCTCGACGCTTCGGACGACGCACGGCTGAACGCAAGATTCCAGCCGGACGGTTCTCCCGTGGACCTAAGCACATACGCGGGAATCCGTTTCTGGTCCCGTGGCAACGGCTCGTTCCGCTTCCGTGCAGTAGAACCGACGATTACCGACGCGGACGACTATGCCGCAACTCTGACTCATGCATCCGACGACTGGACGCCCATCACCATCTGGTTTCGCGACCTGCGCCAGGAGGGCTGGGGAGTCACCAAGGATCTCACACCTGCGACGCTGACGGCCTTTTCCATCGAAACTTTTTCGCCGGCGGGCTACCCGCCTCGTCCGGCTTCCGGCTTGTATCGGGGGATGATTGCTCCACTGCTTCCCTTTCCCTTCCGCGGGGTGATCTGGTACCAGGGGGAGAGTAGTGCCTTGCAGGCCCGGCAATATCGCCGGTTGCTGCCCGCCCTCATCGAGAGTTGGCGCCTCGCATCCCATCAGGACCAGTTGCAGTTCCTGATTGTGCAACTGCCAAACCACGGAGCCATCCCCAGCCAGCCCACCGAATCCGCATGGGCAGAGTTGCGCGAGGCCCAATTACTCACCTTGAACCGCCTTCCGGGTACAGGCTTGGCCGTGACGATTGATGTGGGTGATCCGAAAGACGTGCACCCGCACCGCAAGGCCGAGGTCGGTCAGCGGCTTGCTCTGTGGGCGCTCGGTGCCACCTACAAGCAACCTATTGTCTATTCCGGACCGTTGTACCAGTCCATGGCGGTGGAGGGAAGCAAGATCAGGGTCCGTTTCACACATACCGGTAGCGGGCTCAAAGCCAACGACGGCGCTCCGCGGGGCTTTGCCGTCGCCGGGGCGGACCGGAAATTCCATTGGGCTTCGGCTGCCATCGAAGGCGATTCGGCCGTCGTTTCCAGCCCCGAGGTCGCGGCTCCGGTGGCCGTCCGATATGCCTGGGCCGACAGCCCGGAGTGCAATCTTTTCAATGCCGCGGGACTGCCCGCATCACCCTTCCGCACCGATGATTGGCCGGGCATCACTAAATAGGACATGCCACCCCGGATGCGGGCGGCGGTGTCGGCCCGCGCGGAGCTGTGGCACTGGCGGTAGCTGAGTTTCGGGATGATGAGTTGACGACCGACCCAGGGCCCCGATGACAGAATTCGTCGTCGCCATCCACCGCCCCGCCGTCGAGCACCGGATTAGCTTGAGCCAGGTCATTCGATGGTCCGAAGGCACACGCGATGGTCCGGCAGGCGTCATCAAGAGACAGCGCGTCAGGAGCCTTCTCAATAAGCACTCCTGACGCAACAATCCTTTACTTCACGGTCCGCATTGGTAGTATGAAAAGCGAAGATCAAGCCATGAGTGAACATTCCAAAATCGAATGGACAGATGCCACGTGGAACCCGCGCATCAGCGGACATGCGTGAGGCGCACCGCAAGATCGTGCAACTGGCGTTACGACCGGAGTGAACGGCACGGAAGCGGCACGGGGATCTTCGTAACCTACAGTAAAGAATGGCTCCTCAGGTAGGACTCGAATCATCACTTAAACGTAGTTTCAACATGATGCAGGTCAGCGGATGACACCTAAGACCACGAAAAGCAGCCTTAGCCACGCAAACAGAGCGCAAATAGAGCGCAAATTCCGCCGAATAGCACTGTAGGTTATGCGCCTTCTGCACCTTATCGTGCGATGCGTTTTTGGATTCGAATCGCGGACCTGACCTTTGGGTTATGAACCCAAGCGGTCAATCTAACTTGTTATATTCGACGACTCTTACACCCCTCTACACCTGGTCTTGACCCTATTCGGGGTCGATTCTTTGCCCAAGTTTTTCGCATTGTCGCTTTTTCTAAAGCGGAAAAATTGTCGCCTCGGGAGGCCCAGAGAGGGGATAACGAACATCACTTGTTCCTTATATGGGCCGATGGGGATTCCCGAGCGTATCGGTGCGGTATTCGTCTTGGGAGGCCTAGCTCAGCCGCGCAAATCTGCGGCTCGACTCAGGAAAGTCGATGCCACTGACGAACCACGCGGCAATTCCGCAGACCAATGCAACAAGAACCGAAGAAAGGTGCATGATCGGTTCGGGAGTAGGAGGAGTTCTCGCTAAAGTTGTGATCGCCGCACCCAGAAACACGGTGACCATGGCGATCCACTGGTACAGCCGCAGACCCCAAAATATCGGCGTTTGAGGCTCTCCCCGATAAGCCTCTTCCACAAATCTTCCAATGCCGGAGAGGATCAGGTAAACTCCGCCAACCATCGCTGTCGTCGTATGCAGGAAATACAGCCTCGTTACAACTAGAGCGACCGCGACGTTCCAAACCAGTGAGTACAATGGCGTGGGGTGAATCGGAATGCCCCGTAGCGACGCTATCCGGCAGACCCGGGAACGAGGATGCTCATAGCGGATGCCCAAGTGCTCGCTCGCTGGCCGCCCGTGGCAGCATCCCTGAACCAAGCAGCGCAGCCGGCCAATCCCTTGAATCCACGGAGCGGCAACAACCAACGCGCTCAGCACCTGCCAGACACTTGCACCAGACAACCGCGCGGCGGCCACTCCACCAACCGAAGTACCGATCACCCCTCCATAGAATCCTAATGGCCGCAACAGAGCTGGCGAACCCTCAATGAATTGTGCCCAGAGTGCGGCTCCGATTGTTCCGCCCAGGAAGATGGTGACTGGGATCACGCTCTTGCCGGGTCCCAGCAGCGTGTCAAGAATCCAGATTCCTAGGAATACTCCGGCAGCCGCGTAGCCTCCGTGGTTTATGAGCCGTACTGGTCCGATTCGCCACTCCCGCCAGGAATTTGCAATAGCCTCCGACAGATGGCGCAGGAATGGCCAAGCCCGATCCATCCGCACGACTAACCAGACGACGAGCAAACCGGCGAGAACATCCATCAAAGCGTGCATTCCTGTCGTCAAGCAGCTCGCCGCAACCAAGACCGCCCAGAGCTGCCACAGTCGCTTTTGCCAGGGTCCCCGGCCCATGGCCCCGGCAGCCAGGAAGGCCCATATGACGTGGTAGGAGGGGAATGCTGCCGTGGCACCGTCGTGGAACCGCTCGAAATTAAACAGAGTGCCCAATGCTCCGTTCGAGGCAAATGGGCGCGGTGGAGCGATCAGCGGCACTGCAAGGTACAAGGGGAAGACGATCACCATAGAGAGCAGGGCTCGACTGGAGAACCAGCGAAGAGCATGCCGTGTTCGGGCCATCAGCGGGACCAAGATCACCACGACATAGACGCTGCCATAGAGAATTTCCGTCCAGGGCCACACTCGCAGCCGAGATTCAAACGGGAGATAGGCTACTTTCGCATCCACCGGAATTCCTAGCGCGATCACAGCCTCATAGAGAACGAACCAAGGCAGCAGCACAGTCAGGTAGCAACGTGACCGCTCCAGAGGGGTCGGCTGAGATCGATCATCCGGCGGGAGCAAACGTTGTTTCGGAAGTGCAGCGCCGAAGCGTTCTTGCATGTCGGGAAGTTCATATCCGAGAACCAGCGCCGCACTAGCGAGGATCACAGTCGTCGATACCAGCCATAACCCGCTGGGCGAGCCCACAGCGATCGCGATTCCCACGCACACAGACGCGAACCCGACGTAGATCGGGTGGGAGAACACGTGGTAGATTCCGCCGGAAACATAGCGCGGAGGAGGAAACGCATTCATCGGCAGGCCGCCCCCAAGCCACCACAGCGACGCTGTTCCCAACGCCATCAACAACAGCCCAACTCCGGCCGTGACCAATCCCCAAGGCAAAGAGTGCACTGTCCGCAACGCAACAACATCCCTTGTTTTGGACGCCCAAATCACCAGCAGAAAGGGCAGGAGGCCCACAAAAAGCAACCCGTAGAGCAGCTTCGCCACTGCGAGCTTCCTCAGTCTGTCCACTTCACGACCTCGTGGATCGCATAACCGGAACTCTCGGCACCCGAGGAATGCATGAATCCTCGACTCAGCCACTTGCATTCATTTACTGACAGCATGCTTCGGGGAAGCAACTTCGCAAGACGAGAGATCCCCGGAAATACGGTGTTCCTCAACCGACCCTGACGGAGAACCAATCTGCGATCAAGTTCTAGCCACGCGTCCGAGTCAGCAAACACAATCTCCGATTCTGTGATGGACTTGACCTGACGTTCCTCGCCGTTGTGGAAGACGATACGCTGTTGGTGCGGACCCCGCCAATCAATCCAGACAACAGCATCCGGGTCGGAAAGAAATCTGCCCCAGCGGAGCTCGTGCATAGGCAATTTCCATGGAAGAATGGAAAGGGTCAAGCATTCAGCATACCCGCGCCCAGTGACCCTGGTTATACCTCGAAAAAGCAGGTCGACCTGAGACATCGGTTGCAAACAGTGCCAGTAGACTGAACCGTGTTCACTTTCAAAGATTGTTCTTTGAATGGGTAATCTCAACATTTGCCATGTGCCTTCAACATAGAGCTGAGGCAGGTTGACTACTATCATTCCGTCCTGAACCTCAGGTATCGCACCGCCACGCAGGGAAGACATAGAACCAACTCTGCCGCCGAGGACCGTGAGTAAGCTTCCATAGTGGACTGTGAGTGCGTTCCAGCGGAGATCGGCCACGTACAAGATCACTGCATCGCCACTCTCTGCGACGCAGTCCAGGTACCACTTCGTGAGGAGAAAAGAATTCTTCAAGGAATTCCTTTTTGACTTCGCAAACACCCGGTGTTGTGCACTCGCTGGCTCAAGAACAGATATCTTCTAACCACGTACCCTAACTCTAGTTCTCGGCTGGGAGAACCTCGGGTAAGTTTAGATCTTCTCCAATCCCGCGGCTTTTGGCAGAGATAAGCAGTAATACATGGAAACCACGCGTCGCCCTCGATTATCACTCGCTGGCTTTACTGATTGCCTTCTCTGCGAGAACGATGTGCATGCCACCCATTTCGAGTGTGCCCACAAGGGTGAAGTTGTCGCGCTGGTCCTTTTCAATGTCCTTTTGAGCGTTGGAAACTTGCCTGGCTGCATGTATTCGATACTCATAGCGTATCTTTGGAACAGTGGCCTGCTCGCTAATCGCGACAGCCACACCTCCGATCTGAGCCAGAGTGTGAGGGCAATAGCGGTATCCATCCAGCGCAGCTTTGTTCATATCTTTCTGCAAGTTCGACAACAACAGCACGTGCAGCACGCGGTACTGGTAGACCTGCGGGGGTGTAGCTGAGCGTTCCATGGTGGCATCGGCACTTTTCGGCCCTTTCGGCGTAAACGCGACGAGCCGGTATCCCGCGGCCGCTTCGACATTTAAATCAACTTGCCCTTGGTCAAATCTGCCGCCCGAGATAGTCACCACCTTGTGATCAGCAGCCTGTAGTGAAGTACTGGCGGCCTCCGGCGTAGCGGACCCGCCCGGTGAAACCACTGGTCTCTCCAGAAGTAGTTTTGTGGTGGGTGCAAGCCTTTTCGCGAACTCGCGGGTTATCCCTTCGGCCTTGCCGCCAAACGCGCCCCCGGAAAGGGTCGCGGTGATCTGCTCGGAAAGCAGAGTCTCGCCGGTAGACCGGTCCCGATAAGCAACTTGAGCGACGATTTGCCCCGCTCCGAGGCCGAATCCAACGTAGCGTTTGCCGCGGTTGCCTGGGTCAAAGTAAGTTACGGTGCCTGTCAAGCGCAGCATGGAGGCGGTGGCGCCCGTCGGGTTGTGTCCGGGAAGGAATACTTGATCGAACGTCTTCGACCTTTCGAACTCCTTCACAATTTCATCCTGCAACGACTGGACATACTCCGGAGGGAATTGCAGCCCTTCGAGGACGTCGAACTTCCCCACCTCCACCGCGCAGTACTTCTCTTTCAATGCGGTTGAAGAAGTGGTCTGAGGTTCGGGCGCTTGCTGCCAAACTAACAGAATTCCGATCTCATGATGAGAGATGGCACTTTGGACTATACGAGGCAATACCCGCTGCTGCTGGCTCCAGTCCAGCGATGCAAAACACGAACATAGAATGAAAGCTAGAATCGTGATGCGTTTCATGATTTTCCTCCACAAGCAAAATCTTGCAAAGGGTAAAGGCGCTTATACGGCTTTCTCTGCCGGTACGACCGCGCCATTTCGAGGTAGATTCCGATGTCACGGTCGAGGTCGGATTGTTGCCCGTCAAAATAGAAATTGTGGATGGGGATGTTGTTGTAGTCTCGGCTGAGCTTGGGATAGATGGCTTCGCTCACAACTCCGTTCATGCATGTGAAGGGGCTGATGTCCACGATCCCGTCGGCTCCGCGCAGGGCCAGACAGACGCTCCTACCCACATTCGTGACCATCTCCCCTTCCGCTCCGGGAAAGGGCAGATACGGTTGCGCCCGCTTCAGCACCTCGTCGATCCCCGGTTCCTCGTAGCCAGCGAAGTCCTCGACGAATAGTGACCGCAGCGTGTGCTCGTCGGCATGCTGGATTCGGGAACGTAGCTTCGACTTGATCATCGGCCAGGAGTAAGTCCGGCCCGCCAGCCGCAGATTGCGGACCTCTTCCAGATTTGTATAGGCGATCCACTCGGCGATGTCCGCCATCCAGCACTCCGCACCCTGGCCCTCCAGCCGGCGTACAAGGTCCTGGTTGCTGAAGCTGTTGAGACGGCAGAAAATCTCGCCCACGATACCGATCAGCGGCCGACTGCCGTCGAAGCGCGCGGGTACGGCGCGAAAGCGAGCTCTCGCGCGTAACAACGATGCGGTCAGCGAACGCATCTGGCAGGTAGAGTTGGAACAACTCTGTTCGAGCGTCTGGCAATAATCCTCAAGGGATTCGCAAAAAGCCCGGTCGGCCGTCCCCGGCAACGTTTCGTATGGTCGCGTCTGCAACAGGAATTTGCGCAGAATGTCCGCTGCGACCACAGCCCGCCAGGCCGCCCGCACGAAAGCGGTATCAAAATCCTCGAAATCGCTGTAGCCGTGTTCTCCGTGCGGAGAGAGAACCACCACGTCACCGTAGCCCTGTTCGCGCAGGACCTTCCGCAAAAAAGGCGCATACTGCCCGAAACGGCAGGGCCCGTCGGTCGTTCCCATGAAAAAAACAGTGCGTCTGGCATCGAAACCCGGCTGCTGGGCAATCTGTAGGAAATCTCCGGTCGTAATCTTGGCGGGAAAACACTCGTCACCGCTCGTGTAGTTGCCGCCCAACTCAAGGGTTCGTGGATTCGAGGGCGGCGTGGGACGAGCATCAATACCCATCCAGCGCAGCACAGCACACAACGCTTCGACGCTCCCCTCAGCCATGGCGGGAATGTAGACCGCTTTCCCAGCCAGCGGATGGTCGGCGCCAACTTTCCGAGTTACGCAGCGATGTTTATGGAGGTACATCGCAAAAATCCCTTGCTGTCGAGATAAGCCTCACACCGCGTGATGTAGCCCGCGTCGTTCGAATGCCCGTCAAACTGCAGCACCAGGCTGGGTTTGCCGCAGGCGTCGTCGAGAAAAGACTTCAGGTAAGAGTCCGGACCGCACTTAAAGTTCGAAATGTAAATCAGATGCAGGCCTGGCACGCGCCTGGTGAACTGTGCAGCGGCCAGAATCAGCCGGCCGGAGTGCCAGTACATGTTGTCGTTGATAGGAGAGATATCTTCGTCGTCGAGCGGTAGAAAATCCAAAGGCAGCACGTTGATACCGTAGAGCGTCCGCAGCTTACGGGGAATGTCGCAACACACGGTTCGGTCGTAGATGTTGTAGGGCCGGCCTAGCAGCACAATCGCAGGCTCGTGCGTCGCGCCCAGCACTTGCAAAGTGGCATCGCCCGCTTTCCGCACCGCCTTGCCAAACTTCTCTTGCGCTCGGCACGCATTCTCCAAAGCGGCATCACTGGCTGCTTTGCTCCGTCCTAACGTGCTGGCCAGCATGCGCAGTTCCTCGCGGACATGCTGCGGTCCCTGACGGAAATGGATGGTCGGGCACAGCAGCTTGCCGTCCAGATCCTTTTCCAACTTCTCTACTGCACGCACCACAAAGGGCAAGGTCTGGTTCCACGGACACAGCTTCGACTCTGTCTGCATGAACGGAGTCTCCGCGTCCACGGCGTTGGGCAACAGTATGTAATCGACCCCTTGCTTCAGCAGCAATTGCACATGCCCGTGCGCCACCTGAACCGGGAAACAGGGTTGCGCAATGGCCAAATCTTCGCCGTTGGCCGCGATGCGACCGTCGGTAGGAGGCGAAACAGACACGTTGAAGCCCAATTCCTGCAGGTAGGTGCACCAGAAGGGGAAGCGATCGTAGAAGAACATGGCGCGGGGAATACCGACCGTTTTCCGTTCTGCTCTTGGTGGCTCCAACGCCGCTTCCAGTAACTTGTCCCGGCAGGAGAGGAGATCTTCAATCACCGGCTGCCGATCGGTGCGTGAGCGCTTGCGAAACTTGTCGGAGCACTGGTCTCCCCAGTAGCTCTTCTCACCGTCAATGAGAAACTCCTTCATCTCGCAGTAGTTGGAGCAGGCGCGGCAGACAAAGTCGCGACTGGTGAAATTCACCTGGTTCAGGTCAAAGCCGCGGAACCTGCTGGTCCCACCGCTGCCTCGCATGCGATCGCGGGCGATCAGTGCCACACCAATTGCGCCGATTACTCCGTTATGTGGGGGAACAATGATGGGTTTTTTCAGGATGACCGAGAATGCGGCGGCAACGGCATCGTTATAGGCGGTACCGCCCTGGAAATAGATCACGTTGCCGAGGTTGCGTCCACGCACAACGCGATTCAGATAGTTCAAGGCGACCGAGCAGGCCAATCCAGCGCACAAGTCGGCGACGGTCGCACCCTTCAGCATCAAGCTGCTAACATCCCGCGCCATAAAGACTGTGCAGCGTTCGCCTAACCGGATCGGGTTTCGCGAAGATAGGGCCAGCTGCGCAAATTCGCCCTTGATCGCAACTCCTAACTTTTCGGCTTGCTCTTCCAGAAACGAACCAGTCCCCGCGGCGCAAGCTTCATTCATGGTGAAGTCCACGACCACACCATCGCGGATACGAATGAATTTCGAATCCTGCCCACCAATCTCGAAAATCGTGTCGACCAGCGGCATTCGCAGTTGGTGGCACACATGCATCGCGCCGGTTTTGTGCGCGGTGATCTCGTCATTTATGGTGTCGGCTCCGGTAAGCTCGCCAATCAGTTCCCGCCCGGACCCCGTCGTGCCTACACCGCGAATATGGACTCGCGCACCCAGTTCGGCCTTGATCTCACGCAACCCCGCAGAAACGACTTCGATCGGACGGCCCGCGGTGGGAACGTAAATCTCCTTCAACAAGTGTCCGCTGGAGTCAATCACAACCAGGTTCGTGCTGACCGAACCCACGTCAATGCCAAGGTAGGCATCCACGCGGCTTCCAACATCTGGCAGTTGAAGGGGCGGCACTCGGTCTCTTAGCAACGTGACGTGGTCGAGGGTCAGTGCTTCGCTGGTGGGAAACTCTTCCGCGATTGCGGTCCCCGCCCGCACCCGGCGCAATGTGCAAGAGGTGCCGTGGCCATTTCCTTCGGTCGCGAGAATGCTCGCGCCCAGCGCAGTCATCCAGCAGTGCGTTTCCGGAACCAGAAAATCTGATTCCGGCAGCTTGAATGCTTCCCGGAGCGCTTCGCGCACTCCAGCGTTCAGCGCCACTCCACCGATAAATGCCACGGGTGAGACTACCTGCCGGCCCTTGACGATGCTGGACTTGAAATTTCGTGCCACCGCCTCGCACAGCCCGCGCAGTATCTGGTCCGTAGCGTATCCCTTCTGCTGGGCGTGGATCATGTCCGTCTTGGCAAACACCGAACAGCGGCCCGCCACCCGGGCGGCACAACTGGCGCCGCGGGCAGCCGTGCCCATATCCTCTACCTCATAGAGCAGTCGCGAAGCCTGTTGATCAATAAACGATCCCGTCCCGGCAGCGCACTCTGTGCTGCATTGGTAGTCCAGAATACCGAGACGATCTGCGCCATCGGTTGGGCTGAGGCGGACATATTTCGAAGTCTCCCCGCCCATTTCAAACACGCTTCGCACCTGCGGGTAAAACGCATGCATGCTCCGAGCCAGCGCATGAAACTCGTTTTCAAATTCGGTGTTGAGGACATGAGCCACAGTTCGTCCACCCGACCCGGTAAGGCGAATGCCCGCGATCGCTTCTTCTGGTACAAGTTCGCAGAACTCCCGCAACAGGTCCGAGGCAGCTTCCCGCGGATTGCCGTGTAGTCGCCGGTAAGTGGAAAGTGCAACGCAACAGTCAGAAAACCCATTACTTTCGGGCAGCTTCGGAAGAAAGAATGACGAGGAGGCCCGGGCCAAGTGGGCGAGCAAGGGACGGTCTTCGCGCTCACCCAAGGCCGCCAGCTTCACGCTGACTGCTCCCACATCCAAACCAAGGCCGATACTCATGCGACCGCACCTTGAGCTTTCACAAATGTTCCACGCTTCATTCACGGAACCCGCGGGCCACGGAGCGTGACGGAGTCAACCGGCGGGGCAAACTAGCGACTCTGTTACAGATGTCTGACCCTGAACTGCCTACGTTACCTCCCGACGGCTTTGCGTGAAGCCCCATGCCAAGAGCACCGAACCAAGCAGGAAAAACGCGTAGGCGGGCACCAGAATGAGTGCGAGGGGAACGAGCGCCAGTCCTGCAAACACGACCGGCATATAAAGAATCATTACCGCAATCCGGGTCCGATCCCAGTGTACGCTGTCGCCTTGCGCTCGCCACACCCAAATCGCAATCGGCAGGACCCAAATCATTCCGAGTACGACAAAATTCAGTACACTCGGCACCATCGAATCCAAACGAGCTACTCCTAGGGTCAGGTCGCAGGTCGCGAACAATGCGATCACCGTTGAGAGAAATACGAGCGCATAGCTTCCGCGCAAGCGGTCTCCCAGACGTCCCATCGCAACCGCCGCCAAGCCCAGCAGCGCGATGCCGAGCGCTGCAACATACATCCACCGACCCACTTGGGACAGGATCGCAAGCGCCGGATCTACTAACGTGTATTCAGCCATCGGCCAACTCTGACGTCCCGATACCACTTGCAACCCATAGCCTTCAAAGAGATCCATTCGTGCAACTAGGCTAAACAGCAGGAGTCCACTCCCCAGCACCAATGCCCGTTTGGCACGGAGGCGCGCACCCAGCCAGGTGCCGCACTTCCCGACGGTCCGCCTCACAGCGGTCCGCCAACTCGTTGCCGGGCGTGGCCCCACCTGCTCCATCGTCCGGGCTAAGTATTCCTCGCTTGCCACCACACACATTGTCATGAGAGCAGCAGCGAGCAGTGCGCCGATCACGCATAGATCCGGTCTACTGGTCAACGTCCCGAGAACGAAGAGATCCACAACTGAAGGCATTTGCTTCAACGGGAGCACCATGCCGCGGAAGTGCTTTACGATAATTGCGGCCCAGCACGTCCACGTGATGACTATCGCGACTGCCGACGTCAGGCGGGCGAAGTCCGACCACCGCTGCAATAGCGAACTCCTCTGCGCCGCGCTCTCTGCCCCGAGCACCTCCGGCAAAGCGCGAAAGTAACCAAATGCGTATGCGGCCGCAGGAGCCAGGGTGACAACGAGCGCGAATAGGACTCTCTCCAGACCGAAAGGATGTGCTGCCCTCCATGCCGTCAGGATTCCGATACCCGCAAGAATCAGAATCGTGCTCGCAGCGAAAAGCCGACGCCAAGTCATTTCAATGCGGATTCGCAAGAGTCGCGTAAGTCCGGTCCAACGCGAGCATTCATAGGTGGAGTCTCCTTTCGAGACTTGACAGCTGAGTGCCGGCAACCGGCAACTTCGCCTCAAATCCCGTACGTAACTCACCCTTGTGCACTATCCTCGTCACATATCGCCAGACTATTCAGAGGCAATAACAACCGGTGATAAGAACTGGCCCGGGTTAGCGGGGTCTTGCGGTCGAATCTCAACTCCGTTGGCAACAATCACTAAATCCGGCTTGTTGTCTCCGTTCATGTCGCCAACAGCTACCCAGGAGACAATGTTGTTTTCTGCATAGTTCGTTGCCGGGTAAAATGTTCCTGGCTGTGGCCGGTCTTGGAGAAGTACCGAGACGCTGCTCCCGCTCATTTCGCCAGAGTTTGCAACGACAATATCGGGCTTGCCATCCCCGTCTAAGTCAGCCGCGACCACGACGGATGAGCGAATTCCAGTACTGTAGTTGGTTGCAGGCAGAAAGACTCCGGCACCCGAAGTACTCTGCAGCAGCACCGAGAGGCTGGCAGTCGAGCCGTCGTCGGGAGTTCCATAATTGGCAACAGCGAGATCGGGGCGACCATCGCCGTTGAGGTCTTGGATCGCTATGAAGATAGGCTGTTCTCCTGCCTTATAAGTTACGGGGCTCAGAAACCTTCCTGGCGAAGTTGGGTCCTGCAGATACGCGTTGACCCCGGAAGAAGTCGACGCTACCAAATCAGCTCTGCCGTCTCCATCTAAGTCAGCGATCGCGACCGCCGATGTCCCACCATTTCCAACGCTGATTGTGGTGGCCGTCAAGAATATTCCCGGAGCAGCGGGATTTTGCATGAGGAGTGAAATGCCCGTCGTGTCCGCGACTGCCAGATCGGGCCTTCCGTCACCGTTCAAATCCCCAATGGCTACAGCGACTGGGGAAAAACCTGTTGAATAGCTCGCCGCCGAAAGAAACTGACCCGGATTGGCGGGGTCTTGCAGAAGAACCGAGACGCTACTTGATCCCGTGCCATCTGCGTTCATGATTGTGTTGGCAGTAACGATGTCTGGTTTGCCGTCACCATTCAAATCGCTAATCGCGAGCGCGACCGGATCGTTCCCGACGTCGTAGGTCACAGGGGGGAGAAAATTACCGGAACTGGCAGCATCCTGAAAAAACACTGCGACTACGCCCGGGTGCGGTGGCGGGCCTGCGATCTTTGAGTAAGACACAACAATGTCGAGTCTGCCATCACCGTTCAGGTCGGTCACAGCCGCAGACCAGTACATATTAAAAGGCGGCAGCACGACGGTCCCTTCGCCTGCGCCCGCACCGCAAGAAGCCAGGCCTCCGAGGGCGAGAATAGCGATAAGCATGACCACCATTTGAATCAGACCGCACTCCGCCATGCTCCTGACCACCGTGAACGCAGTCGCGCCCAAGAGACAAAGTGACCTACGCAGCTTCATGGCTGCAGCCTAAAAGCGGCAGCAACTCCGGCATGGTCGGACGACCACAGTCCATTCCGCGGACTAAGACCTGTCCGCACAATGCGCATCGGAATGGTGCCACTACCATGAGTCAGAATCAAGTCAATCCTCTGTGGCGCCGACGGGCCAATTCCTGAATCCTCCACAAAGAGTGGCCAGGTAAATCCTGCATTGTTCGGATGGATGTTGCTCCAAACGTCTATGAACCCAGCGCTGGTTAGGATCCCGTAGGCTGGGCCGCTCTCCCAACTGGGTGCATGAGCGTCAGAATTAAGATCGCCTGCCAGAATGAGCGGCAAATCCGTGGCGAGCGGGCCACTCAATAGTTCGTTGGTCTGCGCCGCCTGATAATCGGGGCTGAAGGTTTCGAGGTGCGTTGTGACAAACCGATAATTCTTGCCGCGTATCTTCACATCCACGGCGATCCATCCGCGCAGGAATGGGATCGACTGGCCGGCAACGGTAAAATTCAGCGTCGCGGCAGCGCTGAAGTGATCCGCTTGCCGTTTGACCACTTTAAGTTCCGCTGCCGGAAGATCGGTACGCACCAGAACTGCATCGTAGTCCGTGAGCCCGACCTGGATCATGTTCTGATACGTGGCGTCAAATGCCGGCAGCGAGATGTCGGCATTCTTCTGGACCACGACCACTTTGTAATGCAGCCCACGGGCTTTGAGCGCTGCCATTAGCGAGTCCAACCCACTCACCACGACCGTCAAGTCGGTCGATCCGTACGGTCCCGAACTCAAGGTTGTAACTTCCTGCAGAGCGACCATGTCGGGATGATGCCTTTGAATTTCGGCGGCGATGCCGTCGGCGCGCTGAGCAATGTTGCTGTTAAGCATCTCCTGATAGGTTTGCGTGATCGCGACCAGAATTGCGGAAAGATCATTGGGGTCCGCTGTCAGCACGTACCAGAAGTCTGAGCCCGCATCCATATTTCGAGTCATGACATCCAGTTGCCGAGGTGCACAGGCGCTTGCAGTCTGCACTCCAGCGCTTAGGAGGACTAAAACCACGAACAGGGATACTAATTTTCGGATCATAGCTTGCTCCTCATTTAGTGGTATCGGAAACGAACAACCAGGTTCTCTTATTTCTCAACATAGCCCTAGCCTCACGCTATCTAAGAACATTCGAAGCCAATCACCTGGTCAGAAGCGAAATACGATGCCAGTCGAGACACGGGCGTTCTTCTTGGAGGTGTAGCCCTCCGAACGGAACACCAGCCAATCGCCCTGGATCACACGGAAAGCGACCCGGTCAGCCACTTTGACGTCAACGCCGCCACCGAATGCCATTGCAAAAGCGTTCGTGCCTCCACCGGACGCACCGCCGAATAATGCATGGGCGAAAGGCGTCACCTTGTCCGAGCGGGCCGAGAACACAGGTCCGAACATGTAAGTATGCACGTGCTCCCCGGACTTGTACGCTCCGCTGAAATCAGCCGCGACGCCGAACCACCGGCTGATGTTACCCGCCACGGACGCATTCCACCCGTTGGCCTCCACGCCGCCCTCAAAGTGAGTGTATTGATAGCCGCCGAAGACCTCCGCCTTGGGAACGTCACGGACGCTTAGGGGCTGGGCCACCGCGGGCAAAGTGAGTAAGCTCAAGAACAGCGCAATAATCATCAGTTTTCGCATGGTATTTGTCCTTTCATATCAAACGGTAAGACGGAATATTTCCCGTCACTTTTCGTCGATCTGTTCCACCTTCTTGCCCGTTTGAGCTTCGGCGCACGCTACGGCTTCGCGCGCGTTTTTTTTATCCAAATGGATGATCGCGTACTTGCCCTGTCCGGAGTCATCTGTGTACTCAAATGTGAGGTAGTGCTTCTTTGAGTTCGACAAAAGAAACAGCGGAGAGATCAGCACCGCCTCGGCCATGCGAGGCTTCGATGCCTTCTCGTAGGTCATGCTCTTGATATCGTCAAACTTGATGCTTAGCGCGGGTGAGCCGGAGTCCTGCAGAAAGTCGACGTATCTTCTTTGTGGGTCAAACACCAGAGTGCCCTTCACAGGCGGCGCAGCCTTCTTCTGTCCTGTTGAAGTGGCCTGAAGGTACTCGGCCTTCCCAAAATGATGATTATCTTCCCGGCTGGGTTTGGTGGGCGTTTCCTGTCCGAATGCACAGGCAAGGACAAACAGAATCACAGTCAGCACGCTGAGTATGTTTCTCACAATGATCTCCTTTGTGGATTAGACAGAAGTTGGGTGCGGTACTCTGGCCTTCAATGCCGCGAACCGCCAGCGTTAAACACAGAGCGAGGGCCGACTGAATGATTGTCTTCATTCTTAAGTCACCTCTCTGTCCATTGGGTTAGGCAGGACGGAATCCCAAGGCGGACGGACCGCTGGACTTCCCTGCGTCGGGGACACCTCTCTTTGCATCCGCAAATGGGACACGCGTCCAGATCGGCGTCGTAGTACGCCCTGCAGCGAGCGCACGGTAGTCCAAAAAGGGCGTGGTTGGGGCCGCGAAGGTTGTCCAGCATGGACTCGGGATTTTCGTCGCAGCATGGTTTGAGTTCAAACCTTAGAGCGTCGAGTGTTCGGACATCGCATCCGGGCATATGTAGCCTCCAACAACTGCTGCTGGAGATTCGCGATAGTCAAAACAAATCGTTCACCTCCCCGGTGAGCGACGATCCAGTCCAGAATCAGCTTCCAGACCAGTCTGTCGGCATCAATCGCGAGGGCCGTCCGGAGCCGGTGCTGAGGCTAAGAATGCAGCGAGAGCGTGATTACTGGACGCCGCGAACTCTGCCCTTGAATTCACCGTTCCATCGCAGTGTTATGCCTTCCTGTGCCGAAGGCCCTTCACTTCGCTATGGTGAGGTTATAAGTAACGTCGAGCCAGGAAGCGCCAAAGTGCAGGGTGTGCATCCCGGGTGACATCGGCGCAAGCATCAAGTAGTAGCCATCGTCCACTGCTGGGAAATAGCTGCCTGCTTCAAAGTTGTTGGGAGGCGCATATACCGCCTTGAGTAGGTTGTCGTCCGGGATCGTAAAACCAAAAGCGGTGGACTGGACGCTGAATTTCTGAGCAAGGTTCTTCACTTTTCTTCCGTCGATCTGGCAGAAAATGTCGGTTGCGCCTTCGACGGATGAAGTGACCGAGCGCAAGGTCCCAATCTGTTGATAGGTTGGATCGCTCGGGTGTACGTTCACCGCCTCTTCTAAGGCGGAGTCCTCGAAGTCTGCGATGGGGAAAAAGATAGCTTTCCCCGACGGAACGCTGCAATTGCGAACTGCGGTGTAGGAGCAAGTCGCACCCACGGCGCAGAACTTCCCGCCGAGGAACCACACCGGACCCGACTGACCGACATTGCAATCTCCGTTGTCAAAGAGAGGGTGCTGGGCTACAGGGATGGAGTATGACCATTGGTTCCACTCCGCGTCCCACTCGCCAAACGTCCTTCCGTACACGACGGAATCGCGATCGAACATTTTGATTGTGTTCTCGTCCTTATCGTTGGCCAACAGACTCGGCACTGACAGTACTGCCAGTCCCAAACCCAGAACAACTGCTGCAATGACGATTAAATATGCACGTTTCATAGTGTCTCTCCTTCTTCTTTGCGAGCTAGAGATCGAGGTCAGAAATCGAAAAGAACAAGAGCGAAGTGCAGCTTTCTCATACGCTCAGCGGGCTGGAATTGAACCATGAATTTCGTGATGCAATGCCTGCCGTCTGTCACTCCTGAAAATGACGTTCTGATTCTCGGGAAAGCTATTGCCCAAACGAACCCTTGGCTACTTGCTGACTTACCTGCCCTCTATCTCACGTCCCTTGCTACCCTTGCAATGAACAGCGTCTGAAAATTGCATGAAATCTGCCTGAATGCGGCCGCAGCAGAGAAACATCACAGTTCCTCCCACGGCTTGCAATCACAGTCTTTTCAACAACTTTGTGCTAGACTTCGGTCGAAATGAAGGACGGCACTGTGCCTGTTCTTGTCGCATCTGCAGCGAGTTTGTTTTCGCAACTTCGAGTTGGACTTAACCTCTGGCGAACTCCACAAAGACGGTCAGAAAGTCTCTCTCCCCCCGAAAGCCTTCGGAGTGCTCCGCTCCCTGGTCGAACGTCCCGGAGAAGTCGTCACGCGGGAGGACTTGCGCTCCCGCTTGTGGGCGGCATACACGTTCGTCGAGTTCGACGACAGCCTGAACCACGCGGTCAAGAAGCTGCGCGAAGCGCTTGAGGATCGTGCCGATGAGCCGGGCTACATCGAAACTCTGCCGAAGTATGGCTACCGATTCATCGCTGATGTGGCAGGGGCTGACATGACAGAGGCGCCCGTGGCAGAGGCAGGGCCTGCACGGCGCATCCTGGGGAAGGCTGCCGTCGTGGTTGCAGTTCTCGTGGCTTCTTACGGCATCCTTAGCTATGACCTCATCGCTTCGCAGCGATTTGATGAGGCTAGGCAAGCCATTGAGCAAGCTCAGGCACGGAAGTTGGATGACCTTGTGCTTCGTCAGGTTCTATATGCTCTGGCATTCCTGAAAAATGATCCTTCAGCGATGGAGGAACAGGCTGCATGGTTCACCGGCAAAGCCGCTGTAGAGAACTCCGGGCTTTCGCTCGAATCCGACACTGCAGCTTACACTGGACACCTCCGTCGAGCACGGGAACTGACTGGCCAGTCCGTGGACTCCGCTGTTCGCAACGGACACAAGGAGAGCGCGGCCATCTGGCAGGCGAACGCGGCTCTGAGGGAAGCTGGTTTTGGCAATACGAACGAATCACGAAGAATCGCGGGCGAGGCTCTAAAGCTGCTTCCCACCGGTCAGGCCGTGGAGACTGAGGCCGCGCTCGTGCTGGCCATGACCGGCGATCAAGTACGCTCCGCTTCGCTGGCCCAAGATTTGAGCCGGCGTTTCCCCCTGGATACTCAGTTGCAGTCCCTCTGGCTGCCGACTATTCAAGCACAGCTAGCGCTGGACAAGAAAGAACCGACTGTGGCTCTTGCGAACCTTCACGTTACCGCGCCTGTCGATCGCGCAGCGATTCAGTTTCTCTCCAATGTCTCTTGCCTGTATCCCATCTATGTGCGAGGCGAGGCGTATTTGGCTGCGGGCAACGGCGTAGTAGCGCTAACAGAGTTTCAGAAGATTCTCGATCACAACGGCATCGTCTGGAACTGTTGGACGGGAGCGTTGGCGCATCTGGGCGTGGCTCGTGCGAATGCCTTGCAGGCGAGAACCTCGCGGGGTGCGGACGCCGATGCTGCTCGCGTCCGGGCGCTCGGCGCCTACAAAGACTTCCGCACCCTCTGGGAAGACGCCGACCCCGACATCAGCATCCTGAAGGAAGCCAAGGCGGAGTACGCGAAACTGCAATTTTGAAGCGAGCGCTATCGCCTTGGTTAGTGACACGAAAGCTGTCATCGTGATGCAAAAGAAAAGCCGCCCAGACAGCGGGCGGCATCTTCGGTCGGTGTAGGACCCTGAGGAACACGAGCCGCTACCGGGTATTCTCTCGAAAACTCTTATCGGAAATGGACGGCAACCGCTTGCTCGGGGCCAAAAATTGGATTGCCATCCTTATCATAAGAAACAATATTCTGATACCCGCCCACGGCAATGCCCAGGTTGTTCACACCAAAAGCAGCACTTGTGTCTCCCGGAAAACCCAGGCTCATCACGAAACTGAGGTCATGGGAATTCCAACGCGTGGCTTTTGGAATCCAATTCTCATCGGTACAGTAACCGACGACATCGCCAAGGTCATTGATGCCCCACGCCACACTCCACCCATAATCGAGATCAGGCGAGTTGGTGGGAAGAAGATTCACTGACCACGTTTTCTTCCTGGGGTCTTGTTTATAGAGAGCAGGAAAGGCATTCGATTCCCACACATCGCCCACGATTTCGCCCAAATCGTTGATGGCGAGCGCCTCGTTGTAGGCAAGGCCAGGAGCCATGGGAAGGCGTTCGATTTTCCATCCCTTGCCACCTTTTGTCGGGGTCCACACCACGGCGATTTCCCAGTATTCGTCCAGGACAGGATCATAAAACCAACCGTCCCCTGCGATCTGGCCCAGATCATTGACCCCCCATCCTCCCCAGGCAATCAATGCAATGCCATCGAAAACCGCTCCTGGCTGTTCCCAACCGCCGGTGGGAAGCGCATGCATCTCCCAGGACAAGGTTGGCCGACCGTTATTCCAAATAACTTTTGAGATCCAGACAAGGGGTGTAGCCCGCGTGGTCCCGTCTGGCAGGAGCTTGCCGCTGTCGCCCACGATTAACGTGCCCGAGTGATTAATCGCGATGGCGATACTTCCATCATCAACTCCATTAGCGTCTGAGTATTTTCCCAAACGGAATCCGGCATGGTTTGGCATCCAGGCATACGCCTCGGGTGAGCCATCTGAATCCATGATGTTGCCCACGATAATTCCTGTATTGCTTATTCCCCCGGCTTCTCCTGTGTCATCTTCGCCGGCGCTGACGCCGCTTTGAAACCATTGGCCAGCGTTGAAACCCAAGAGGGGAATGCCTAACATCCGGACTTCGGTCCCTCCCTCGATAGGCACGTCGCCCCATCCCATGGCAACTCCAAAGTCGTTAATACTTTGCAACGCGGCCGTGGTTCCCCCTGGATAGACGCCAAGATCCCAAATCTTAGACTTGTCGGACGTAATGGCGGAAGCCGGACGCCTTCCAGGTTGAGCCATCCTCTGCGCTTTGGAGAGCAGGGTGGCCATTCGATGCTGCGGAGTAAGGTGTCTACCAGGGCGAGTCATTTTTGCTTGATTCTGCGCCCAGACTGAGGAAATCAAACCAAAACACAAAAGCACCCAGAAACAACGCTTTAAGGATTTCATAATTCCTCCTTTGCTAAATAACGTGCTCGTGGTTACACAAATCTGCTCCGAACCCTTGGCCGAGGTTCTTGCCTGAGTCGAGGTGGTGATACTCGCCGGGGAGGGGGAGGTGGCTCCGGCATGAACCGCCCCCCGACGCTTGGAGGCGTGGCCTGGAAGAGCTCTTTCTGGCGATATTCGACCTTAGTTTCCGGAGTTCTTCGCGCAGGCACTCTGCCCGGCGAGAGTTTCATCTCATGCCAGAGCCGTGCTTTCAATGAACAACGCCTGAAAATCGCATGAAATTGTGGATGAATGGCCCAGTAGCCGAAAAACACACCAACTCCACCACGTGATCGTAATCACCGTCTTTGCAATCACTTCGTGCCAATCTCAGCCCGCTTGGAGGCGTCATGCCCGTGTCGGTCCCACGTCCGACGCGCTTCTCCTTTTGTCAGTTCGAGTTAGACCTCACGTCAGGGGAACTCTACAAAAATGGCGAGAAAGTTGCCTTGCCCCGGAAGGCCTTCGAGATCCTCCGGGTCCTGGCCGAACGTCCCGGAGAGGTGGTCACGCGGGAAGAGTTGCGTGCCCAGTTATGGGCAGCGGACACGTTCGTTGAGTTCGATGACAACCTGAACCATGCCGTCAATAAACTACGGCAGGTTTTGGGCGACTCGGCCGAGAATGGTTCGGCCAAGACCTTCACCCTTGCGGGAGAACTTCTTGCCCGCCTGAAGACCTGGAAGCAACTAACCGAATTCTCGGGAGCTGAGGACTGGATCTTCGCCAGCCCGGTCAAGATCGGCCGGCTGCCGTATTCCTACACAGGAGTCTGGCGGGAACTTGTCCGTGCAGCGGCCGTGGCAAGAATCGGGCACCTCGGGACGCACGCATTCCGGCACAGCTACCGCTCATGGCTTGACGCTGTGGGCACTCCCGTGGCAGTGCAGCAAAAGATGATGCGCCACGCGGACATCAGAACCACCTTCAACATTTATGGCGACGTTGTAACGGATGAGATGACTACCGCAAGCAGCAAGGTCGCTCAGCTTGCATTCCCGTCAAACGGAACGCAAACGGAGCGCAATGAGGGGTAAGCCATTGAAAGAATGGCTCCTCAGGTAGGACTCGAATCCGCATGACAATGTAAATTCAAGAACATGCAGGACCACGGATGGCACGAAAGTACATCAAAGGCAGTGGAAAAGAAGTAAACGGATTGCAAACGGATTGCAGCCTCACAACCGGCCCGTGTCAGTCTGTCTGGCAGCCCACTTCTCGAACAGCGCGAGAAGTGGGGCACCCCCTTTCCTCTTTCTGCGCTCAAGCACGGGCGTTATACTTGTCCGCCGGAGATGGGGGCCACCCGCCACTCCGATGACAAATCAGACAAAGATTACGCATCCGAACCCGCCCTAGCACCAAAGCCGGGGCGGCATCTCGATAACAGAATACGGCGGCAAAGCGCTACAGCCAGCATCGCGGTAATAACCGGCAAGAGATGTTGACCGAAAGCGAATGCGGCACCCGATGGAGAATGGACCCAAGACTTACCGCGGTCAGAGAACAATTGAAACAATAACTCGGGAATCTGGGTGCTCGCGGCGACAAGTACTGCATAATGTTTCTGAAGTAGGCCGACAAATGCCCCACTTGCAAAACCTGCCACCGGTGCAAGGACAAAGACAGAGATCATGTTCACGTGATGCCACTGCCGCCAGATCTCGTCCCATTGCTGGCTGTTCGGAGGGGTGGTAGACATCCGAACAACTATGTCGCCGAAGTCGGGCATCAAGAAATGCCTCAATATCGCATCAGTTATGAACGACACGATGATTGCTCCTAAACAAATGGCAACAGTTCGCATCCCTTACTCCTTTCACACACAATCTCTTCTATACCGCAACCTATCGGAGAGCATCTGTTACTTAAATATGGTCCGAAGTGCTCACTGCGGGACCGTTAGGCCCAACATACACTCCTGTACTTTCTGACAGGCTGCGTTTGTAAACCAACCACTTCGCTGAACATTATTCCAACCTGCGGAACTACAGACTTGCGCTCGGCCCGTTGCCGCAGCCTGCGCCTGACAGGCCTCTGCATCGGTCTCTGCTTTCATTGGGTCTTGATTAACGTTGTCACTTGCAACGTTTGAAACTGTTGAATCAGCACATAACTTTGCGGCTACCACGCATTCCCCCTTGTCTGCCCAGCCTTTAATCTTGTCGTATATGTGCCCGACATGTATAGAAATAGAGGACCACGTTCTTTGGACCCCGTCCATCGTATTCCTGGCCATCAGCACACCGCCTCCGCTCGAATCCCCATATAAGGTGATGCCAGTCACGTCCACCGAAGCAGCAATAGTGGGGACAGGGCCGAATGGGTCTGGTGGGTTTGAATTATCGCATCCAACACATGATGCATCAGCACCAGGATATGTCACTACGGTATCGTAGCCCCATCCCGCATTCATGGTCGCATTCGCATTTTGGAAGAACGGTGTGCTAAATTCGTTACCAGGGCCGATCATGCTCAGCCCAACAGACTGCGACACCGCGACGCCGTTCAAAGTGTAGTTGTCGCAGAACCCGCATTCCGACGACAAGTCCCGTGCTTCCATTATTAGATAATGGGGTGTCCCTAGACAAGCCTGCGTAGAACAGGTATCCCCATACAGTCCCGAAGGGTCCGTAAAACTGAGCGGGTTGTTTGATACGTAAGCATACTGGTTCCATCCCGCGCCCGCTGGATCGGGTGAAATCCAGCGGCCCTGCGCCGGGCCGTGGTACTCGCGGTTCGGCGTGTTGTAGATACCAGCCACTACATCCTGCGTATCTCCAGTGAAGATCAGCTCGTTCGCATTCGTCGAACCGAAGTTGTCGTACATCTCGCCGTATGGTGCGAATGCGCGGTCGTCGATTATGGCGGTACCCAGGTTGGAGGAGATGCGGGCATTCCCCAGCCAGTCCTTGTGCTGGAAGTAGTAGTTGCCAGGCTGGTGGAGCAGCGTCCCGCCTCCGGGGGTCGGCCAATACGAGTACGTGTAGCTGCTGCCGTTCATGTACGCCATCTTGCCGAGCTGCGTGTACCAGATTTCCGTTTTCGTGGAGCCGCTGTCCACCTCCACCAGTTTGCCGAAAGCATCGTAAATTAAACACTCCCCGCCGCTCGCGCAGTTTGTTCCGCTCCGATCCAGCGACTTCATTCGGCTGAACTCATTCCATTCGTAGTTGTGGAATGTGTCGGCTTTCAGGTTACCGTTGGAATCGTAAGAAGTCCCCGCCAACAAGTATTGATTATTGGTCGAGTTGTATCCTGGATTCCAGGTGATACTGCCAGACTTGGTGAGGTTGTCGTACTGGTCGTAGCTGAACGTCTGCGCCCAGGTAGATCCGCAGTTGTCGTTCAGTAGTCGGCCCCAATCGTCATAGCCCATCCCTGACCCGGACGAAGGGTTGAAATAGCAAGTTTGCGTTCCGCCCGAATTGAAACCGTCAGTAATCGCCAAATTATTGAGAGTGCCGTTGGGGTTCCAGTGCAGCGTGGCAGATTCGTTCATGGTACTAACAGTGAACATCCACGATTTCATCCTGCCAGTATTTGCGTCATAGGTATAAGCGTCGTTGTCTGACACCCTGCCAATGTCGATCAGCGTGGGTTGCCCCGCAGCGTTGAATGTAACCCCCTGAGACGGCACAATCGTTTGACCAAAGGTCGTCATTTGGTTCCAGCGGCCTTCGCCGTCAAGTACGTATGTCGAGAGGAACAAGGTTGGACTGGACAACGCGAGCGTATTTACCGTTCCGTTACCGTAGAACGTTGCCGTTGAATGATAGTACTGTCCCGAGTTCGGGGTCATTTCCCACATATCGGTCATGTGGCCATCTTTGTCATAGCTAAACCACTCGTCAGTGATGAGGCTGCCGCTGGTACATGAGTCAGTCGCTGCTTCCGCCATGCGACCATATGCGTTCAAGAGAGTGCCCACTCCCGAGGGAATCGAGCCGCTATAGCCGGTGGAGTTGTCGTAATAGAAATGGCGGCAAGTCGTGCCGTTCGCATTCACTCCACTGATGCGGTTCAGACCGTCGTAAGCGTAGCACAGCAGATTGCCATTCGGATCTTTGACTGCCGTCAATTGTCCGGTTGCGCCTTTGTATCCAGCCGGGCAGGAGCTGTATGAGTCGTAGTAGAAATACCACGCCCCGCCTTCAGGTGTGATCTTCTCAGTCATTCGTCCCAGCCCGTCATAATAATTCGTGCGCGTTTGCGATCCGCGAGTCGCGGCTACCGTTGTATACCCGGTGCCGGAACCGTAGGTGTAGGAGTCGGTGACACCATTCGCAGTGCCGGTGTTCTGGTTACAGGCCGTACTGGAGCCGTTGCCGATGACGCAAGAGTACTGAAGCCGCCCCAGCCCGTCGTACTGCGTTTGCACCTGTTTATTGTTCTCGTTCGCTGGGGCTGGGCTCAACACGTTAAGAACGTCATTCTCGTTATACACGTTTGTTATAGTTTCGTTGCTGCTGGTCGTTGCTTGAACGACGCGCCCCGCCATGTCAAAGTAGTCGGTGTGAGTGGTGCCACAAGGACTGCCTAACTGTTGCGAGCAAGGTAGCGAGGTAGCGACCGTGCGATAGGTGCCAGACCATCCGTAGGCTGTGGATACGGTGTCGTAGTTTGGCAACGATGGTCCTTGCTGTTTCTGAACGTTGACTGGACGACCATAGCCATCTGTCGTTGTGGTTACATTCTGGATCGAATTGCCGGAGTTGAACGTGAAGCTGCTGTTCGTAGTGTCCGGTGAGGAGCCGGAAGGATACGACTCCCACACTTCATTGCCCAGTGGGTCTGTCACCGACATCACGCGCCAGAACGGGTCCGCCGTGCCCGAGCTGTTCACGTAGCCGTATATGGTCGGGTTGCCACTCGCGTCCGTGGCGCTCATTCGGACGGCACCATTACACGCTGAATCCCATGCCTGGGAAGTGGTCAGAGTATCGCCGCTTGAGACAATTGTCTGGGCCTGCGTTAACAACACGCCATTACAACCCCCAGAGCCCGTCGCGGCGTAGCTATATGTGGTCTGCGCGCCATTTACACCCGTTGAGGTCGCTACTGTGCCATTCGCATTGTACGTGGCCGAACTGACCAGCCAAGTCGAGCCCGTCCACGCGTTCTTTGTCAGGAGGTTGCCACGAGGGTCATAGGTGTAACGACTTTCCGTCAACGTGTGCGTACCGTCCGTGGTCGCTACGTCACAGGGTCTGTTGTTTATATAATTACCAATTGCAACACACTGTGAGCCATTCCACGACCCGTACGTTGTGTTTGTCTTGTAGGTGTAGCTGGAAGAGCCAAAATTGTACTTTGCCATCGATGTGACATTTCCATAAGTATCGTAGGTGATCTGGGTTCGCGAAGGCGACGACATGCCAGCGACCGTGTGATACACGTCCTTTTCCCTTATCGGATACGACACGACTGCGGTTGAACACCCGGTGGAAACGCCGTTATAGCAAATCACGTCCGTGGTCAGTAGCGTGTAGACCGGACTAGAGACAGTCCCCGTATTTTGGTATTTCTGAACCTGAGTCAGCGCCTGCATTGTTGGGGAAGGGGCATTTCCAGTCGAATTCAATCCCGTGAACGTGTACACGGTCTTGTTTTTGCCTGGATCAAGTACCGTGGTTGTGTTCCCGTAATTACCGCTGCCATTATTTACAAGCGTCCAAGTGTAGGTCCAAGTCCCATCCTGCGTTGTGCGCGTCATGGTGGGAGGGACGATATACGTGCAGTCGATTCCGTTGGTTCCACCAGAGTAGGCATAGGTTACAGTGCCGCCCGTCTTGTAGGTGATCTGGTGAATGCGGCCCGTATAATAAGAAGAATTGAGGGCGTTGACCTCGTAGGTAAAGCCGATCGTTCCGTCCGGATATGACACACCTGTGGAGGCGTTGCTGGATCCTGTCGCAATATACAAGTTAGAGCAGCCAAAATTGCTTGAAAATGGAAGACTGCTGTACGTTTGACTGACGGCTTGCTGAACGCCATTGATATCATTCCAGTTATATGTTGAGAAGTAGCAACATGCTTCCGTAGTTGACATAAGAGCGGTGGCATTCAACGTGTCCGTGATCGGAGTGTTGGGATAGATGTTGAAGTTTATGGAGACCTTGTTGCCATTCGTGTCCTGAAAAGCTGACGGTGTTTTCCAGTAGGTATCCCACACAGTTGAGGAGCCGTCCGCAGCATAAATCGTGAACGGGAACGGCCATGTGCCGAAGCCAATCCCGCCTGTTGCCTTAATCGTGTAGTGAGAGTCATCCGTTGTCGTGTCTGTAAACGATGTTGCTAGGCAACCGACATCATCCACATAATCGTTTACCGGCAGAGGGTGCGATGTCCCATCGGGGTCTTGAATGACCCACTGCGATGCTTTGTCGGTTAGGGTGTGACCATCTGGACAATAGACTTCGGCAACATAGAGCGGTGTTGCGCTCAAATACACCGCAGGAGAGATGTCTGGCATCAGACGGCTGTTACCAAGCCCTGCAATTTGTGGAGTCAATCCACAGAAGATGCCTTTCTGACTTCCCATTGGCACGAGATTGCAATGCGAATTGCCCACAAGACCGTAGTGGAAGGGCATCGCGCCACCTTTGTCCCGAACTGGGGTATTTATCAATACGTCTAAGTTTTGCAGGTTGATCGAGTCCACACCATGGTCTTCAATCGTAGAGAATGTGGGAACACCATCATTCTGGCCGAAGGCAAGAGCGCTGAGCAGAGTTGTCAGCAGCAGAACTGCAAGAGTTCGGAATTGCATCAGACTCTTTCCGTTTGCTTCTAGAGGATCGCTCTGCGGAGGATTCTGAGCGGATGCTACAAACACTGCAAACGGAATGAGGGGCACACCAAACACGCAGCGAGCCATTGGCTCACCTCCAAATGGTTTGCGGTTGGCTCCCTCGAATCAACCGTGGGCGGGATGCTACGAAAAACTCTTGATCGGTGTCAAGGAAATAATGATGGAGTCACACTGATGCGCGACAAAATCTCACTTTTTGTAACCGCACGTTCATAAGTGGCACCCGCCCTAAGCACCTCTGAAAGGGACTGCCCCATCCTTTCGCGTTTTTTGCGAAAGGGTGGGCACAGTGCAAAAGGTTTCTCGCCTGCTAGTGAGCTGCGGCCAGTCTGCCAACGTTACGTACATACGTTACGTAGCGCCAGACAAAGTTCGGTTCTTTGAATGCCGACCCTTGAAGCAGAAGAGCAAACCTAAAGGTCGATTCTCGCTCCGCATTTCCGACAAGCATCCCTTTTGAAGCCGTAGGAACATCCGGACATAGTATCTCGTGCCGAAGAATATGATGGGTGCGTTTTGCTCCCGCTCTTTCCTTTTGGCAGATGTCGCGGGAGCGCCGCACGGCGGCCCCATCCCAATCCAGCCAATGAGTCCGCTAAGAAGTTGATCTCTGGTTCCCCCCATTCAGAGATTCCGACCTTCCCAAACCCGTCAAAAAAAACTGCCGAAATAGCGCGACACGCGCATGCATCGGATGCATGATGGTCCTGTCTCCGCCGAAATCCAGAAAATGGGAGAGCAGTCTGATGGTAGCTGTCAACGGCAAGCCGATGTTCCCTTGTCCCGTATGTACGCAGGCGCGGGAAGTAAAGGTTACAAAAAAGGACAAACCTTATCTGGTTTGCGATCCGTGTGGAGTGCAAGTCTTCGTGCGTGGGACTGCCGGAATCGAAGAGTTCCGCCGTCTGCTGCAACACACCAGCAACGAAACCCTACTGAACCGGCTGCGGGAAATGGAGCGCCTTTATCGCCTCACGTGCCCGCAGTGCGGCCATGAGTTTTGGGCTGAACCGTCCCTAATTAAGACGAGCGTGTTCGACGGAGGCTTGAAAGGCTTTTGCTGTCCAAAGAAGAACTGCGACGCCATCGTCCCATGGGAGCCGACACAATGAAAATCACCGTTGTGGGAGCAATTCTGATCGTCGCCGCAGTGATGGCAGGGGTGCTTCTGCTCCTTGCGCTGAATGCGAGCAAGAGCGGGCTTAACGATCAACAGAATGGCGGCTTGCCAGCAGTATGACTCTTCGCCACCGGGGGCAAGCGCGTGAAACACGGGGGCCGACACCCGACTCGCAGTTTTGGCCTTACGGCACGAGAGGCTAGCAATTTGGAAACGATGATCCAATCGGAATGGCTCACGGCTAACGAGGCGGCCAATCATCTCAAGGTCAAACCTCGCACCTTGTTGCTCTGGGTCCGACAGGGCAAAGTGAAAGCATTTGCGCTGTCCGGCACCCAGCGTCGCGTCTGGCGCTTTCGGCAGGCGGACTTAGACGCGGCTCTTCTGGAATCCGCCGTGCTACCATCCACGGTGCCATCCGTGCGCCCTGCGGAAAGGACGGATCAATGAAAAGGGCAGCACGGCACAAAACCGGAAGCGTAGTTTTCGACAAACGACGTAAAACCTGGAATTTCCTGTGGTGGGAAAACGGGAAACGGCGCTCGAAACAAATCGGGCCTCTGGCGGAATATCCAACCAAGGGAGCGGCTTGGCGAGCAGCGCAGCTCTTCAACCCACCGACGGACACTCCGAAAACGACAACGGCAAGCATCCCAACGGTGAGGTTGATAGCAGAACGGTATTGTACGGAGAGAATGCCTTCGCGTTATTCCACAGCGCGAGTGTATCGCTCTTGGCTGAACAACCATGTTCTGCCGCAATGGGGCGAAAAACCCATCAGCGAGGTACAGCCCCGGCCTGTAGAGCTTTGGTTAAGGCAGTTGCAGTTGGCTCCGAAGAGCAAGTCGCATGTTCGGAACCTGCTACATGTACTCGTTGACTTCGCAATGTGGGCGGGCATCCTCGAAGTCTCTCGAAACCCAATTGATCTTGTAGTTGTCAAGGGGGCAACGAAGAGAACACGGCAACCCCGAAGCCTCACGGTAGAGCAGTTCCAGAAGCTTAGTCAGCATTTAAGGGAACCCTTCGGAACGATGGCCATGGTTTGCGTCTGTTTTGGCCTTCGCATCAGCGAATGTCTCGCTCTGCGATGGTCGGACGTGGACTGGCTCAACGGCACTCTTCGAGTTGAGCGCGGCATCGTGGAGCAGAAAGTCGGTGACGTTAAGACTGATGGCTCCCGAAAGTCCCTGACGATTGCCAACGAACTTCTAGCGTGCTTGAAGGTGTGGCGACAAACAACCGACTTTGCATCGGCTGAGGATTGGATTTTTGCCAGTCCGCTGAAACAGGGACGGCTGCCTTATTCCTACACGGGATTCTGGCGAGAGCTTCAACGAGCCGGAACCGATGCAGGGATCGGGAAGCTGGGCACTCACACTTTCCGGCATACATACCGAAGCTGGCTAGACGCTGTGGGAACGCCGATTGCCGTGCAGCAAAAACTGATGCGTCATTCCGACATTCGCACAACGATGAACATCTATGGAGACATCGTGACCGATGAAATGACGGTTGCCAGTTCTAAGGTAGCGGGGCTTGCTTTCGGGAAGTTAGCGTAAACGGATTGCACGCGGATTGCGGATTCTGCTAAGCCATTGAAAGAATGGCTCCTCAGGTAGGACTCGAACCTACAACCCTCCGGTTAACAGCCGGATGCTCTGCCATTGAGCTACTGAGGAGTGGGAGCACGCTTGCTTGTGTGCTTGAACTGCCAACAAAATCATATCAGAGGCTGCAGCGGATTGGAAACTCGCGAGCAACATTGAGTCCATTGAGTCAGTTCAAGGCTTCAATGTGTCAACGATTCAATACCTCAATCATGCAATTCGCCGGTTCTGCTAACCTATTTCTCGGCGTTTCGTCCACACGCAAGAGTGGGGTGTTTATGCTGGGAGGTCCGCGTTTGCTGATTTTTTCCTCGATTCTTCTCGTGGGTATCGTTGCCGTGGTGTATGCGGACGATTCCCGAGCGGAAAATTCCACCGCTTCTTCCCCTCGTCCTTCCAGTCCCCCGAAAGCCAAGGTGGCCGCGGTTGAAGATACTGTCCAAGGGCACAAGATCGTCGATCGCTACCGCTACCTGGAAGACCCGAACAACCCCGACACCAAGCTCTACGTCGAGCAGGAACTCGCCTACACGCGCTCCATCCTCGACCCGCTCCCCGGCCGCGACAGGATCAATGCGCGCCTTTCTCAGCTGCTTGAGATCGGCACTGTCGGCGCTCCGCAGATGGGCGGCAAGTATTATTTCCATACCCGCCGCGAGGGCAACCAGAACCAGCCTATCCTCTATGTGCGCGAGGGCCTCAATGGCGCATTCCATAGCGACGATCGCGTGCTGCTTGACGTCAACCAACTCGCGGCTGACGGAACCGTTGCCCTCGACTGGTGGTACTCGTCGGAAGACGGCAAGTACGTCGCCTATGGGACGTCGCCCAGCGGTTCCGAGATCAGCACCCTGCGCGTGATCGAGACCGCCACCGGCCAGCTGCTGCCCGATTCAATTGATCGGACCCGGGCCGCCAGCCTCGCCTGGAAACCCGACAATTCCGGATTCTTCTATACCCGCTATCCCAGGAAGGGAGACGTTCCCGAGGGGCAGGAGGTATACAACCGGCACGTGTTCTACCACGCCCTGGGCACCGATTCAGCGACCGACCCGCTGATTTTCGGCGCCGGCCGCGACCCTGAGTGGTGGCCCAACGTCACCCTTTCTGAAGACGGACGCTGGCTGCTGATCGACGAAGAGCACGGCTGGACGAAAACGCAAATGTTCCTCCAGGATCTTTCTTCGAAAAATCCTCCCGTCGAAATCACCGAGGGCAAGGATTTCCTTTATGGCGCGGATTTCTACCAAGGCAAACTCTATATCACCACCAACGAAGACGCTCCCCGCTATCGCGTCTTTGTCGCCGATGCCTCCAATGCCAAGCGTGAGAACTGGGAAGAGATCATCCCGCAGTCCGACGCCGTGTTACAAGGGGCGAGCGTAACTGGGGGCAAGCTGCTAGCGCAGTATGAACACAACGCGACTTCCGAATTGAAACTGTTCGGGCTCGACGGCAAAAAGCTTGCCGACATTCCGCTGCCTGCTATCGGAAGCGTTGCCAGCGTATCTGGCCGGTACGACCGCGACGAAATCTTTTTCGGATTCCAGTCCTTTACTGTGCCGCCCTCGATCTACCGCGCTGATTTGACCAAAGTTGCCTTGAACGACGTGAGAAGTGCGCTCTGGGCCAAGGTGGATGCTCCCTCCATCGATCCTTCCGCTTATGACGTGCAGCAGGTTTGGTACACGTCGAAAGACGGCACGAAGGTCCCGATGTTTGTCGTGAGCAAGAAAGGCATCGAGAAGAACGGCAAGAACCCAACATTGCTGACCGGCTACGGCGGCTTTAACGTCTCGCAGACGCCAACCTTCAGCCGCAGCATGTTTCTTTGGATGGAGCACGGCGGCATTTACGCGGTCGCCAACCTGCGAGGCGGCGCCGAGTTCGGCGAAGACTGGCATCGCGCCGGCATGCTGGAGAAAAAACAAAACGTTTTTGATGACTTCATCGCCGCCGGCGAATATCTGATCTCTCAGAAATACACCGACAAGGATCATCTGGCCATTCAAGGCGGATCGAATGGCGGCTTGCTCATGGGTGCGATGATTACGCAGCGGCCAGACTTGTTTCGCGCCGTGGTGTGCGCCGTCCCGTTGCTCGACATGTTGCGCTATCAGAACTTCCAGATCGCGAAACTCTGGGTTCCAGAGTATGGCTCTGCCGAAGATGCCAAGCAGTTCGAGTGGCTCTACGCTTACTCGCCCTATCATCACGTAAAGCCGGGCGAGGAGTATCCCGCCATCCTCTTTATGACCGGCGATACCGACACGCGTGTCGATCCAATGCACGCCAAGAAGATGGCTGCACTCATGCAAGCCGAAGCCAAGAACGGCGCCAGCCAGCAAAAGCCGATCCTGCTGCGCATCGAAACCAAAGCCGGACACGGCCAGGGCAAGCCGGTCACGAAGCAGATAGAAGAAAGCACCGATATGTACTCGTTCCTGTTCTGGCAGTTGGGAATGAAACCATAGCCTGAGAATGTGTGGGGACGGGCGACTCGCCCGTCCAGTTCAATGCCGCCGGTTTCCCCTGTGCTCCGCTGTGCCCCCTGTGGTTAAATGATCTCGATGCCTACTGACCCGAAAATCCGCGTCCTAGTGGCGAAGCCCGGGCTAGACGGCCACGACCGCGGCGCCAAAGTCATCGCGCGCGCCCTTCGCGACGCCGGCATGGAGGTCATTTACACCGGCCTGCGCCAGACGCCGGAGATGGTCGTCAGTGCCTCGCTCCAGGAAGACGTGCAAGTCATCGGACTCTCGATTCTCTCGGGCGCGCACAACGCCATCGTTCCGCGCGTAATGGACTTGCTGAAGCAAAACAAAATGGACGATGTGCTGGTGCTGGTCGGCGGCATCATCCCCGATCAGGATATCGAGGGCCTCAAGAAAATCGGCGTGGCCGCCATCTTCCAGCCCGGCACCCCCATGGACAGCATCGTGAAGTTCATCCGCGAGCACGTGAAGCCGCAAGGCGTGCCAGCGGTTTAGCCGCCGATAAGAATCTGTCCCACCTCCACAATTTTGTTATCCCCATTTCAAAATTTGTCATCCTTCGCGAAGCGAAGGACCTGCTTTTTTTGGCACGCTGCAACGAAGATCGCGCCTTTCACGCGCCCAATAGTGCATCATGTTTCCGTGTCTGCTCTCTTTCAAATCGAGTCCGACAGTCCGGTGCGCATCCTCCGTCTCACCTCGCTCGACGGCACTAACCGCCTCACCCGCGCCTGCGTGCTCGCACTGACCGCTGCCGTCGCCGAATCAAGAGATGAACTGAAAAATCAAATCCGCCCGCTGATCATCGCCGGCAATCGCCATTTTTTCTCGGTCGGTGCCGACCTCAACGAAATCGCCGCGCTCACCGGCCCCGAGGCCTATGAGTTCTCCGCCATGGGACAAGCGCTCATGAACGCAATCGCCAGCTATCCCGCGCCCGTCATCGCCGCCATCGAAGGCCACTGCATGGGCGGAGGACTGGATCTCGCGCTAGCATGTCACCGCAGAATAGCCGCTCCCCACGCCATCTTCGGACATCGCGGCGCCGCTCTCGGACTCATGACCGGATGGGGAGGCACGCAGCGCTTGCCACGCCTGATCGGAAAAGGCAGGGCGCTGGAACTTTTCATCGCCGCGGAAAAGGTTTCTGCCGTCCGTGCCCATGAAATCGGGATGGTCGACGCCGTCACCAACGACACCATCGCAGAAGCCATGCATCAACTCGCAGCCGCGTCCAGCTAGAAGAAATGCTGGGTAGAGACGCGGCTCGCCGCGTCTCCTGCGTGCAACCGAAACGTCGCTTCCGGTAAAGCGACCGTGAAACCGCGCTACAAAACCAGCGACCAGCTCAGAAATGCCCACATCCAGGCCAGATTGAACGCAAACAGAGCTCCGCACAAAAATGCGAAGCGGGTTTGCTCCATCTTCTCCGCCCAATTTCCCATCGTCAGATAAGCCGGATATACGGGCAGCAGATACCGCGGAGCACCAAGCAGCGGGGGCCGGCATAGCCGCAGAAGGAGATGCACGATCATCGCTGCCGAAAAACACCTGTCTTCGATCCGCATCCGCCGCCGCGCCACCACTCCCGCAACGAAAAATAGAATCAGCGCAACCAGGCTGATCGCCACCAGGGAGTCGATGCGCTCCACCAGCGAACCAATCGCCCGCCACAGTGTCGTCCACGGACTAACCACCTCCGTGTTCCAAAACGTTCGATAAGCGGCCGCCACACTCAGGTGTCCCGTCTGCCGCAGCCAGAACCAATATCCCAGCGTTCCGAGCGGAGCAATTACGACTGGCCATCGTGCCAGGCGCGGTGCCCGCCACGCCATGATCGCTAATGGCACGATCGCCAGCGTGCCAGCCGACCGCGTCAGCCCGGCCGCAAAAGCGCACGCCGCTGCCAACATCCAACGCTCGTCCCGCGCCCAATTGACCGACCAGACGATCAACGCTGCCGCAAGAGCCTCCGTGTATCCCGCGAAAAAGAAAAAACTGGCCGGCCACACTGCCGCCAGCATCAGCGTCCGCAGCGGTTGCGCATAGGGAAATTCACTCCGCACCAGATGCAGCATTCCCCAGAAATAGAAAAATGCGGCTACCGTGGAAATCAGCAAGGCCGCAGCCATCGGGCCGGCCAGTCCGCTTACGCCTCGAATGAGCCACGGATACAGAGGATAGAAAACAACTCCCGCCGGCCGATCATATCCACGCTCGGCGATCCGCAAATACCAGAGCGTATCGAAACGCTCCCAAATCCCCAGCAGCGCGTAATGCCAACCACCCGGTGCAGGCAGGGTCCCGGTGAATGCATTGCTTTGAATTAAACGCGCGTCCGGATGCAGAAACCGCGCCGCGACCGCCGCCACGACCATATAAATCACGCGCAACACCGACGTGATCGCGAAAGCGATCTGCCAGTCCGCTCGCGGCTCCAGCTTTCGCCGCATTCTAGATAAACCCTCCACCACAAACTCCGCTGCTGAGTCTACCAGCCAAATCCCTC
This sequence comes from uncultured Acidobacteriaceae bacterium, assembly GCA_963752985.1. Taxonomy (GTDB): domain Bacteria; phylum Acidobacteriota; class Terriglobia; order Terriglobales; family Acidobacteriaceae; genus Acidiflorens. The sequence goes on along the minus strand of CAVWAN010000025.1, from coordinate 123,294 downwards.
CGCTCGGCCCTATGCCTCACTGGTATAGTAAGGGTTTCGTAAGTAGTCTTGAAATCTTCCCTCATGCCCGAACGTATCGATTCCACGTCTCTCTCCATCAACAACGTCCTTCCCACCAAACTTGACTCCAGCTCCCTCCGCTTCGAATCCAACATGCGCGCGCTCGCCGACCTCGTCGCCCAGGTTCGTAACGAAGAGGAGAAAATCCGCGAGGGCGGTGGAGCGAAAGCCATCGAGAGCCAGCACGCCAAATCTCGCCTCACCGCTCGCGAGCGCATAAACCTGCTCGCCGACCCCGGCTCTTTTTTCGAACTCGGAGTCTATGCGGCGCACAAAATGTACGAAGAGTGGGGAGGCGCACCCTCCGCCGGTGTGATCACCGGGCTGGCCCGCATCGAAAGCCGCATGGTCATGCTCATCGTGAACGACGCCACCGTGAAAGCCGGCGCCTTCTTCCCCATGACCACGAAAAAGGTCCTCCGCGCGCAGAACATCGCCATGGAAAATCGCATCCCGACCATTTACCTGGTCGACTCCGCCGGAGTCTTTCTCCCGCTGCAAGAAGACGTCTTTCCCGACACTGACGATTTTGGCCGCGTCTTTCGCAACAATGCGGTCATGTCGGCCATGGGCATCCCTCAGATCGCCGCCATCATGGGCATGTGCGTTGCCGGAGGCGGATATCTTCCCGTGATGTGCGATCACGTCCTCATGACCGACGGCAGCGGCCTGTTCCTCGCCGGCCCCGCGCTGGTGCAAGCCGCCATCGGGCAGAAAGTTTCTGCCGAAGAATTAGGCGGAGCCGCTATGCATTCCGCGATCAGCGGTACTGTCGACTTTCGCGAACCCAACGACCAGGCCTGCATCGCCCGCATCCGCTCGCTCATAGAAAAGTGGGGATACCGCCGCCAATCCGTCTGGGATCGCAAGAAGCCCGTGGACCCGGCGATGCCGGGCGAAGAAATCTACGGTGCCTACGATGCTTCGTCCGCGCGCCCCTACGACATGAAAGAAATTCTGGCGCGCATCGTGGACGGCAGCCGCTTCGACGAGTACAAGCCCGAATACGGCAAAACCCTGATCTGCGGCTACGCCCGCATCGGAGGCTTCGCCATAGGCATTGTCGCCAACCAGAAACTCCACGCCCAGCAGACCGATCACGAAGGCCACAAACGCATCGAGTTCGGCGGCGTCATCTATACCGAGTCCGCCGAAAAAGCTGCCCGCTTCATCATGGATTGCAACCAGGACTTGATCCCGCTCGTCTTTTTCCATGACGTCAACGGCTTCATGGTGGGACGCGATGCCGAGTGGAGCGGCATTATCAAGGCGGGGGCGAAGATGGTGAATGCCGTGTCGAACTCCGTCGTTCCCAAAATCACCGTGATCGTCGGCGGCTCTTTCGGCGCCGGACACTATGCCATGTGCGGCAAAGCGTATGATCCGCGCTTTGTCTTCGCCTGGCCCACCGCAAAATACGCGGTCATGAGCGGAGACGCGGCCGCCGGAACGCTGGTGGAGATCAAAGTCAAGCAACTCGAGCGCAGCGGCAAAAAGTTGAGCGACGAAGAAAGAAAAGAACTTTTCGACTCGACAAAGAAAACGTACGACGAGCAAACCGACCCCCGCTACGGCGCCGCGCGCTTATGGATTGACAAGATTATCGATCCTATGGAAACGCGGCAGGCCATAACGCAGGCGCTGGAATCGGCTTCGTTGAATCCGGATGTACCGGAGTTCAAGGTGGGGGTGCTGCAAACATGATTGGTTAGACGGACCACTAAAATAGAAATTGTCATCCTGAGCGAAGCGAAGGACCTGCTTTCGTCAACTGCATCCTTCATCGTTTGCTATTGGGCAGCAGCAAGCAGCGCAGAGCAAATGCCGACAACAAATTCCGTCAAACTCGTCGAATGTCCCCGCGATGCCTGGCAAGGCCTCAAAGGCCAGATCCCCGCTGATCTGAAGACGAACTATCTCCAGGCTCTGATCTCCGCCGGCTTCAAGCACATTGACGCCGTCAGTTTCGTCTCTCCGAACGCCGTCCCCCAGATGGCCGATTCCGAAGAAGTTTTGAAAGAACTCGACCCGCCCGACGACGTGGAAATCATCGGCATTGTGGTCAACGAAAAAGGCGCGCAGCGGGCGATTGCGACTGATGCCGTCCGCACCCTGGGTTTCCCGTACTCGATCTCGCCAACCTTTCTACAGAATAATCAACGGCAGACTCTGGAAGACGCGATTGAGGAACTGGAAAAGATCGAAAAGAAAGCCGACGAAGCCGGGCTTGAAACCGTCGTCTACATCTCCATGGCCTTCGGAAATCCCTACGGCGACCCCTGGACCGTCGATGAGGTTGTCGAAGCCGTAGCCTTGCTCGAGTTGCAGGAGATTCGCATGATCTCGCTTGCCGACACCGTAGGCGTGGCGCCGCCGGAAAAGATTCGCGAAGTGATTGCCGCGGTGATGGCGAAGTACGACTATCTCGAAATCGGAGTCCACCTGCACAGTCGCCCTGATGAGGCCGCCGCCAAAATCGTCGTGGCCTACGAAGCCGGTTGCCGCCGCTTCGATTCCGCCATCGGTGGCCTCGGCGGATGCCCCTTTGCGCAGGATGCCTTGGTTGGGAATATTCCGACGGAAACAGTAATCGAAACCCTGCGCGGCCGCGGGGCGCAATTGCCCTCGCTGAAGCCGCTGGACGCATTGTTGCGCGCGACAGCCGAGATCGGAGCGCGATATAAAGCCTCTCTCGTGCCTTAACCGGATACCCTAAATGGAATTGTCATCCTGAGCGAAGCGAAGGACGATTCGCACAGCCCCCTCCCACCCCAATTTGTCATGCTGAGCGAAGCGAAGCACCTGCTTTCCCATGCGCCATTTCCACGTTTACATTCTATCCAGCAAATCGAGAGTGCTTTACACCGGCATCACCGACGACATCTATCGCCGCACCTAGGAGCACAAGAACGACGTCAATCCTGGGTTCACCAGCGATTACAAAGTTCATCGTCTCGTTTACTATGAAACATTCAAGTATGTCGACAATGCCATTGCCCGCGAAAAATCGATCAAAGGATGGCTGCGGCGAAAGAAGATTGCGCTGATTGAAGCGGAGAACCCGACCTGGGAAGACCTGAGCACGTCGTGGTTCGACGGAAAGCAGGTCCTTCGCTTCGCTCAGGATGACAAAGTTGTTGTTGAAGATGAACAATTAAAGAGAAGTGCAAGAACACCCATTCTAGGTTTACGCATGACCTACAAAACGCTCCAACTCGCCTTCGACTCCACCGTCGCCACCATCACCCTCAACCGCCCCGACAAGCGCAACGCCATCAGCTACGAACTCATCGAAGATCTCATCCGCGCTCTGGACGAAGTGAACAACTCTTCCGCCCGCATTCTGATCCTGACCGGGGCAGGGAAGGCTTTCAGTTCCGGCCTGGATCTCGACAACCTGAAAGCTCTGATCGGCCGCACGCCCGAGCAGAATCTCGCGGACTCGCGAACCATGGTCAGCCTGTTCCGTTCGCTCTATGAATTTCCTAAAATAACGATTGCCGCGGTCAACGGTGCGGCTATAGCCGGCGGCACCGGACTGGCTCTCCTCTGCGATTTCACGCTGGCTGTGCCGGAAGCCAAGTTTGGCTATACCGAAGTCCGAATCGGATTCGTCCCCGCTATCGTCTCGACTTTCCTGCTGCGCCAGGTCGGCGAGAAAATCGCCCGCGACCTGTTGCTTACAGGCCGCATCTTCGACGCCGCGGAAGCCCTGAAGCTGGGCCTGATCAACGAAATTGTTTCTCCGGAAAAGCTGCTCGACCGCGCCCGCGAACTCGCCGCGCAGTTGGCGGAGAACAGTCCGCTCTCCCTTTTCCATACCAAGCATCTGCTCACCGATCACGCACGCGCCGAACTCGATTCACAGATTGAAGCCGCGATCCGCGAAAATGCCGGCATCCGCGAGAGCGCCGACTTCCGCGAAGGAATCGAGTCGTTCCTCGAAAAACGCAAGCCAAAGTGGACGGGCCGATGACGCGTCCACATACATCCATGTCTGCGAATCCAGGCAAAACGGCGACGGTGAATGAAACTCGCATCCGCGTCCGCTATGCTGAAACCGACCAGATGGGTGTCGTCTATCACTCCAACCATTTCATCTGGTTTGAAGTGGGACGGGTCGAACTCCTCCGCCAGTTCGGCTTCAGCTATAAGGATATGGAGCGAGAAGACGACTGCTTTATCGCCGTAGTCGATGCCCAGTGCCGCTACAAGGCTCCCGTACATTATGATGACGAGGTCATCGTGCGCACGCACCTGAAACATGTGCGGGAGAAAGTGATCCGCTTCGGATACGAACTGCGAAGAGCGGAAACCGGCGAGTTGCTGGCTGAAGGCGAGACCACGCACATCGTCGCCGATTCAATGATGAAGCCCCGAGCGCTGCCGGAAAAATATATAAAAGTATTTCGGGCCGCGGTGGGCAGCCCCTAAAGGGGCGTCTGACTCCGTGAACTTGCGGCATCGCTAAAGCGATGCCCTGATACGAAACGCCAAGCAACCGCGAACCGCGTACTGGGAACTAAGTGCTGACGACTGAGAACTGAGAACTGAGAGCCGGGAACTGACCTTGAAAGCTCTGCACATTAACGGAAACGACCTGACTCTCGAGGCGGTGCGTGAAGTCGCCACCGAAAAACGCCCCGTCCTGCTCGATCCCGACGCACGCGAGGCCGTCAACCGCGCCCGCGCGGTTGTCGACGCACTCGTCGCCAATAATAAAATTTCTTATGCGATCACGACTGGCGTCGGCAAACTAAGCGATGTGCACATCGTCGGCGAGCAGGTTCGTGAGTTGCAAGTCAACCTGGTGCGCTCGCACGCCGTCGGCGTCGGCGAACCGCTTTCGATTCCCGACACGCGCGCCATGATGATCTTGCGCGCCAACTCGCTGGCGAAGGGCAACTCGGGCGTGCGTGGCCTCACCATCGACACCATCTGCGAGATGCTCAATCGCGGCGTGACTCCGATGGTCCCATCGCAGGGAAGCGTAGGAGCGAGCGGAGATCTAGCGCCTCTGGCGCACCTGGCGCTGGCATTGATCGGTGAAGGCGAGTGTTTTGACGAAAAAGGCGCGCGCGTCGCAAGTGCTGAAGCCTTGAAGCGCGCTCAGATCAAGCCGCTGGTGCTGGAAGCGAAAGAGGCGGTGTCGCTCATCAATGGCACACAGGCCATGCTCGCCATCGGCACTCTCATGCTGCTGGCAGCGGAGACGCTGGTCGATACCGCCGACGTCATCGGTGCGATGGCGTGCGACGCGCTCCAGGGAACCAACGTCGCCTTCGACGAGCGCATTCAAAAGGCTCGTCCCCATGCCGGACAAATCAAGACCGCGGCGAACCTGCGCCGTTTGCTCGAACAGACCGAGATCCGCGATTCGCATCGCGATTGCGGCCGCGTGCAGGATGCCTATTCGTTGCGCTGCATCCCGCAGGTACATGGTGCGGTCCGCGACACGCTCGCCCATTGCCGCGCCGTGTTTGAGACGGAAATGAACTCGGCCGTCGATAACCCGCTGGTCTTTGTCAAAAATCCGAAGGCAATGGACGGCGAGGGCGACGTGCTCTCCGGCGGAAACTTTCACGGCCAGCCCCTGGCGTTCGCGCTCGATTTTCTGGCGATTGCCTTGAGCGCGCTGGCCGGCATCAGCGAGCGGCGGTTGGAGCGCATGGTGAACCCCGCGCTCAGCGAAGGCCTGCCGCCATTTCTGGCGCCGGGTGCGGGAATGAATTCCGGCTTCATGATGCCGCAAGTGACCGCAGCCGCGCTGGTGAGTGAGAACAAAGTGCTGGCGCATCCCGCGTCGGTCGATTCAATCACGACCTCCGGAAACAAAGAAGACTTCGTCTCCATGGGCATGACCGCCGCGAACAAGCTGAAGAAAGTGGTTGAGAACACACGCAACACGCTGGCCATCGAGGCCATGGCGGCGGCACAGGCGATTGACTTCCTCGCGCCACTCAAGACTTCGAAGCCGTTGCAGCGGGCGCACGCGGCCATCCGGGCAGTATGCGCGACCATGGACAAGGATCGGGTAATGTACCAGGATTTCGCGCGCATCGCGGACTTGATCGCCAGCGGCAAGGTGGCGGAGGTAGTGCGGTAAAGCCAGCGGGTAAGCCAGTTCCCGCAACGTCAAACGGTTTCGCGCGGAAATGTTCCTGAAACGTTGGATCTTTGAGTTCAGCCATTGCCACGCAACCACTGGCACGAAACCTTCTATAACGCTAGCGACCCCCAACACGAAACTCTGAGTCGAAACCCTCCCTGATATGCCGGCGAGGTACTGCTGCAAAATAATGCACAGTTGAGTGGATGTAAGCAAAAAAACGTCAGAACTCATTGCCAACCATACAAGAACACGCTAGCATGGCGGGGTTTCACTTCCAGGGGCTGGGGTCGTCGTCGTGGGGCCAGCATTCAAGCACGACCCTCAGGTCCATGTCTCAACGCTCCTCACTTCTGAAGTTTTGGATCAGGACGGCCGGCACGTCATCAGGGCATGGACGCTTCGGTCCCGACTTCAGGCAACTTCTCCCATGGGAGGGAGTAATGAACAAAAAGAATATGACCACAAATGCAGGTGTTAGTTTTCGGTGGTTAGGAATCGTAGTTCTAGTCGTGATCGGTTGTGCGCTGTTGTCCGCCAGCACCGTGGGCGGAAAACTCATAACCCACAACACACCGAACTACGTTGCGACGGCCAAGAATCTCGGAACCGAGGATCCAGCCAAGGTTATCGAAGTGAGCATCTGGCTGCAGCTTCACAACCGGAGCCAATTCGATGCTCTGACTCAGTCGCTCTATGATCGCACTTCACCCAACTACCATCACTGGCTGAAGCCGAAAGACATTGCTGCTCGCTTCGGGCCAACGGCGCAAGAGGCGAAGACGGTACGGCAGTTTTTCACGGCACACAATCTGAAGGTCGTGAAAACTGGCCCCAGCAACTTCTACGTGAGAGCGCGAGGCACAGTCGGCGATGTGGAAAAAGCGTTCCACGTGCAACTCAACAACTACCAGGTCGGCGACAAAACAATGCGCGCCAATGCCGGGGACCCTTATGTGGATGGAGCGGCGGGGCCGCTGGTGAGAGCCGTATCGGGGCTGGATTCGGGGAAGTTCGAGCATCCCCTCATCGCCCGTTCGTCGAGCTTCGGTAGCGGCAAACCCGCTTCCGTCCCGGCGAATGCGCGGAATGTGACTAGGGACACGATCGCCAGCACCATCTATTCGTCGCAGTGCTTCACGGGTACGGAGACTGAGTCGTTTTCGAACAACAATGATGGCTCGTTGCCCATCGGCACATATTCGGGCAACAAGCTGAATCTGCAGACCCAGACCAGCCCGGGCTGCGCTTACGAGCCGCCATCGATTCAGACGGCATACAACCTCACCGGCCTATACAACGAGGGATACGACGGTACCGGCCAGACCATCGCAATCGTAGACTGGTGTGGTTCGTTTACGATTCAAAGCGATGCCAACGCATTTTCGGCGCAGTATGGCCTGCCGCAGTTGACTTTGGGAACGAACTTCGCCATTACCTACACCGCGCCCAGTCTCTGCATCGGTTATGACCAGGTCGAAATCAACCTCGACGTGGAGTGGGCGCATGCCATCGCACCCGGTGCCAACATCAACCTCGTCGTTCCTCCGTCGGCAAACTTTTCGGATGTGAACGAGGCGGAGTTTGAGGTCGTGAACCTGGGTCTGGGCAACGTGCTCTCGGGCAGCTATGGTTCGATCGAAGCATTCACGTCGATGTCCGAGCTGGACATACAGAACTCCATCTCAGAGGCGGCTGCTGCCTCGGGCATTTCAACCAACTACTCGACGGGTGATACCGGCGACTTTTCGGTCTACGGCATCCCTCAGACAGTCTCTTCCCCGGCAGATTCTCCCTGGGCTACTGCCGTTGGGGGTGTAAGTCTGGCGCTGAATCCTGACAACTCGATTGCCTGGCAAGCGGGCTGGGGAACCAATGAAACGCTGCTCGCCGAGACAGGTTTCGTCTCCGATCCGCCGCTCGCTTTCGGGTTCCAGTCTGGTGCTGGCGGAGGCGCCAGCAACTGCGCTGTCCAGGATGTCAACTTTAACTGCCTCGGCGGCTTCCCCAAGCCGTCGTACCAAAAGAAACTTCCTGGCAAATATCGTCAACTCCCCGACATCTCCTGGCTCGCGGATCCGTGGACCGGAGCCGCGATCCTGATCAGCATTCCCGGGCAGATTCCGCCCCAGGTGTGGCAGGTGTGGGGGGGCACAAGCCTCTCGACTCCGATGTTCTCCGGATTGTGGGCCATCGCCAACCAGGAAGCCCTGGCTGGTGGTGGAACAGAGCTCGGCCAGGCTGCGCCCTATCTATACTCCATGCCCACGGGAACCATTTACGATGTCGTTCCGGTTACATCGAAGCACAACGTGAAGGCATCGATTAAAGAATCTACCGGCACAAACAGCTACAACCCCAACGCAGTGATGGGCGGTGCCGCAGCTTCGAACTTCGTCAGTGCGCTGTGGGATTACCCGTATTTCCAATTCACGGCGCTTGCGATTTCGTTCGGCAGCGATTGCGCGGATGTCCCTGAATCCTCCTTTGACGGGACTGCCTGCAACGATCCTCTGGCCTTGCATACGAAGAAGGGCTGGGACAACGTGACCGGAGTAGGAACGCCGAACGGACAAGCGTTCGCCGACTACTTCTACGGAAAATAACCACCGGCACTACCTCAAAATTACCCTGCCATCTCCGGGTGGCAGGGTTTTTTCTTTACCCAACACCCGCAAGGCCCAACTCTTTAGCAATCGTCTTCATAGCTGCGATGCAGAAAGCGATGTGCTCTTCCAGATCCACGCCGAGATCGGTGGCGCCTTCGACAATGTCCTCGCGGTGAACGTTGCGGGCGAAGGCTTTGTCCTTCATTTTCTTCCGGACGGATGGCGCTTCGACTTCAGCCAACGATTTTCCCGGCTTGACGAGGGCGCATGCCGTGATGAAGCCAGCGAGCTCATCGCAGGCAAAGAGGGTCTTCTCCAGCGGCGAGACCCGCGCCACGCCGGTGTACTGGGCGTGCGACATTATCGCGCGGCGCACTTCTTCGGAGTAGCCATGCTCTTTCAGAATCTCGGAGCCCTTATAGGGATGGTCCTCCGCGCTCGGATATTTTTCGTAGTCGAAGTCATGGAGAAGCCCGACCATGCCCCACAATTCTTCGTCACCGCCGGCTTTGCGGGCGTAAGCGCGCAGGCAGGCCTCAACCGCCAGCGCATGTTTCCGAAGACTTTCCGATTGGGTGAACTCAGTTAGTAAACACCATGCCGTATCCCGTTGATTCATGGTTTGTACCTGTTTTCTGCCGATTTTTGCCTCTTGATTCTGCTTCTATCCGATAAATGCTTTGTTTTCTCCTACATTTGTCTTGACTTCCACAGCCCCAATGCAGCAGATTACACGCTAGTTGGCTTTGAGAGTAGCCCCGCTCTGGCACTCGCAAAACCTGAATGGCTACCACATTAACCCCCGTGGACTCACGGGAAGTTGTACGCTGCGACCATTGTCTTCTAGTGCAATTCCGCACATCTAACAGCCTCTGCCGCCGTTGTCATCTGTCATTGGATGAGGACGAGGCGCAGATCGCCGCTATGACCCCGGCGCCCGAAACGGTTCCGATCAACATTCATTCTAGCGGGCGCGGGCATCTGAAGCTGGCGTATTCGATCCGATCGCTGCGCCTGCGCAATGGCTTGAGCCAGCGGCAACTGGCGCTGCGCATGTCCGTGCCGCGGACTTACGTGTCGAAAATCGAAAACGAGAAGGCGACGCCGACCCTCTCTTCGCTGGAGCGGCTCGCCAAGGCGCTCGAAGTCAGCGTGCCCGATCTGCTCTCTGGCGGAGAACGGAACCGGCAGGAAGAAGTTCGCGAGTTGATGGAAGATCAATTCGTGGCTGAGGTTATGCCGTATCTTTCCCAGCTGAACGGAATGCAGATGTCCAGCATTCTGGCGCAGGTGCGGGACTTGACCGTGCGGCCGCGACGGAGCGCGTAAGCGCGCTGGTTGGACGGGCGAGGCCGCCCGTCCCCACACGATCAGTTTTTATCCGGGCACACAACCAACTGGACAGCCGGAGCCTTCGGGCTCCGGCTTTTTTTCTTGTGTCGCGGTATCCTGAATTGCGCTGCCTCGCTCTACACACTTCATGATGCCAAACCCTCTGTTTGTTTCCGCGCGCGAAATCGCGGCCCAGATCCGCCGCAAAGAAGTTTCGCCCGTGGAGGTGGCGCGCGCTCACCTCGAGCGGATCGAACGCCTGAATCCCAAGCTGAACGCCTTCGTCGATCACCAGCCGGAAACTGTCCTTACCCAGGCGCGGCACGCCGAAAAAGCGATCTTGCGCGGAGACAATCTCGGGCCGCTGCATGGTGTACCTGTTTCCATCAAGTCTTCGATTGATGTGGCCGGACATCTTTGTGAAGCCGGTTCGCGTCTGCGTGCCGGATACGTCGCCGCTGCCGACGCCCCTCTGGTCGCACGCCTGCGCGCTGCCGGAGCCGTGATCCTCGGCGTCACCAACACGCCCGAACTGCTCATGGCATGGGAGACCGACAATCTTCTTTATGGCCGCACCAACAATCCGTGGGATGTGACCCGCACCGCGGGCGGATCGAGCGGTGGAGAGGCCGCTGCCATTGCCGCTGGACTCTCCGCTGGCGGCGTGGGCAGCGACGGCGGCGGTTCGATCCGCGTCCCGGCGCACTTCTGCGGCATCTGCGGCTTGAAGCCTACCCCCGGACGCATTCCCTCGACCGGACACTTTCCAAAATCTGGAGGCCCCTTTGCCCTTATCGGTGTGGTCGGGCCCATGGCGCGCACCGTAGAAGACGTGCGAACCCTGTTCGAAGTGATGGCCGGCTGCGACGATGGAGACCCTTGTGCCGCCCCGGTCGAACTGCGTGAGATTCAGGAAACGGCGTTCCGGGGCATCAACATCGGCTTCTTCGAAGACGATGGCCGAACTCCAGTAACGCGAGAGACCAGGTCGGCGGTAAATCATGCCGTGTCTCTTTTGTCGAGTCGCGGATTTTCTGTCGAGCCCTTTCGTCCCGAAGGGCTCGAACCCGCGCGTCAACTGTGGTGGGAATTCTTCGGCACAGCTGGAGGCATGATTCTCGGACCCATGATTCTCGAATCAACGTTGCGCGGCCACGAGTCTGAACTGAGCCCGATTCTGCGCGAGTTCCAAGCCTGGACCAGCGCCGCGCCCCCGCACACTGGCGACTCCCTGCTGGCTGCCTGGCTGGGGCGCGACGAGGTGCGGGAGAAGATTCTCCTGCAGATGCAGAAATATCCCGTGCTGCTTTGCCCCGTTGCTGCGATCCCCGCTTTTCATCATGGCGAGCGGGAGTGGCAGGTGGAAGGGCAGACGGTAAAGTATCTCGACGCCTGGAGCTATTGCGAGTGGTTTAACCTGCTGGGTTTTCCCGCCGCCGTTGTCCCCATGGGTTCTTCCGAAGAAGGCTTGCCAATCGCCGTGCAGATTGTCGGAAGGCCGTGGCAGGAAGAAGTAGTGCTGGCGGTTGCCGCAGAACTCGAAAGGGAGCGCGGTCCCTGGCTAGCACCTCCGCTGGCGGGGTAACCCTGAGGTGACCGCACACCTCTTGAGCACGTGGCTGGTTCCTGGTCGGGCTTTGTTTCCAGAGAGGATCTGGTTTTGCCCTTTCTGTGCAATCAAATTCAACCATAAGCCTGAGAACCTTGCTGCAAGCAGTTTTTGCTTGGCCTTTTCCTGAAACGCGTATATAAACCAATGAAGCTTGTAGCGTTTCCGCAGGTCCCGCCCACGCCCCAGCGGATCTTGACCAGAGACTATGCGTCTACGAAATGCATAAGGCAGAACTGTGAATGTTCTCTTTGACGGCAAACCATGTCGTTGTTGCCAGGGGCGGAGAGGTTGAATCCACCGATGTTGATGGGAAGATTCTTCTGCTCCGGCTTCGCGGAAAAGATGACTTCGCGGAACTGCGCCACGTCGCCGCTCGTCCCCAAGTAAATTTCACGAGGAGAAATCAATGGTTCGCCTAGGAACGGTGGTTCGAACTCTCATCCTGTGTGGCTTGGCACTGGCAACGGTGGCCTTTGCCAAAACTGACAAAAGCAAGACCATCGTGACTTACCCATCCGCCTTTGGAGTTTCGCGGAACGTATCGGAACTTCCCCTGGATGTGTCGATCTTCCCCAATCACGTAGCTCCCGAACCCAGGCCGGGCCCACTGCGGTTGAAAGTCCCCCTCGGTCCCTGGCAACAGGAAGACCCGGTGCTGCAGAAGGAAGCCGGACCTCTGGTTTCGGCCACTCCAGGTGTTGATTTCGACGGCATCCCTTCGCCCGGCTATGTGCCTTCGGATTCCAACCTGGCAGTCGGTCCGAATCACATTGTGGAGACTGTAAACGTCCAATTCGCCGTTTACAACAAGAGCGGCGCAATTCTGGCGGGTCCTACCGACATCCAGAGCCTATTCACTCCGATCGGCGGCGACTGCGGCAACGGCACCTTTGGCGATCCCATCGTACTCTACGACCGCCAGGCCGACCGCTGGCTCATCACCATGATCGGAACCAACGCCACGATTTCGGAATGCGTTGCCGTGTCCAAGACCAACGATCCAGCCGGCGCATATTATCTGTACGGTTATTCTTTTGGCACGAATCTGAACGACTATGACAAGCTGAGCGTTTGGCCCACCGCCAGCAACAGCGCATACCTCGCCACCTATAACATTTTTCAAAATGGGCAGTTCTTCATCGGCGCCGACCTCTGCGCTTTCGACCGTACCAAAATGCTGGCAGGTAACTCGACCGCAGCCCAGCTCTGCAAGATGACTCCCAGTAGCGAATTCGGCTACCTTCCTTCCGATAACGACGGCCCCACGCCTCCCGCGGATGGCACGCCTGGGCTTTTCATCAGCTGGCAGAACAACAATCCTGGCCAGTTGTACCTTCGCAAGCTTACCCCGAACTTCGCGGCGGGCACGGCCACTCTTTCTTCCCCCACAACCATCAACGTGGCGAACGACAACCTGGCCTGCGGTAGCGGCGGCACGTGCGTTCCACAGTTGGGAACAACGCAGACCCTGGACACTCTTGGCGACCGGCTGATGTACCGCTTTGCCATCCGGCACTTCGCCGATCACGATCGGGCCGTGATCAACCACGCTGTCGCCAACGGCAGCCAGGTGGCGGTCCGCTGGTATGAGCTCTATGACCCGGCCGGCACCGTCACGCTTAATCAGCAGGGAACTTTTGCCCCGGATGCCACCTATCGCTGGATGGCAAGCATGGCCGAGGATCAAAGTGGCGATATCGGGCTGGGATACAGCGCGTCCAGCAGCACCATCCATCCTGGCATTCGCTTTACCGGCCGAGTGCCCAGCGATCCTCTAGGCGCCATGGAGAGCGAAGCCACCTTCGTGACCGGCACTGGCTCGCAGACTCCCTCCCCGAACGCGGGCAACCGTTGGGGCGACTATACCGCTATGGTGGTTGACCCTGCCGACGACTGTACCTTCTGGTACGTGGACCAGTACGAGAAGGTCAGCGGTGTCTTCAACTGGAACACGAACATCGGATCTTTCGCATTCAGCACTTGTTCGGGTTCGGCGGACTTCAGTCTGACCGCGGCGCCGGCCACTGTAACCATTTCCCAAGGGAGTCAGGGGACGAGCACAATCACGGTCAATCCGGTGAACGGCTTTACCGGCAGCGTAACCCTGAACGCCACGGGTCTACCCAGCGGAGTGACGGGGACGTTCACTCCGAATCCGGCAACCTCAACCAGCACTCTGACACTGGCTGCCACTGCAACGGCTGCCACGGGAACGAATACGGTGACCATCACGGGCACGTCGGGTAGCCTCACTCACCAGACCACCGTGAGCCTGACCGTAAACGCTAGCGGGGGTCCGATCGTCAGTCTGACGCCAACCGCACTTACCTGGGGCGGCATCGTACTAGGCACGACCTCCTCTGCGAAGTCTGTCACCGTCAAGAACACCGGCACTGCGACACTCAACATCGGCAGCATCGCGACCAGCGGTGATTTTGCTCAAATGACGTCGGCGACCCCCTGCGGCAGCTCTTTGGCCGCGGGAAAAAGTTGCGTGATCAAGGTTGCCTTTACTCCAACCCAAGTCGGCCTGCGGACCGGGAACATTACAATTACCGACAATGCTCCGAATAGTCCACAGACGGTGCCACTGTCGGGAACGGGTGTCGCTCAGGCAACGTTGACCCCCGCCACCGGGACCTACTCGGCGCGAAAAGTCGGAACGACCAGTCCAGTGAAGTTGTTTACTCTTACCAACAAACAGAGCGTTGCGCTGAACAACATTGCGAGCTCAACGGCCGGGGACTTCAGTATTTCCACGACGACCTGCACGACGAGTCTGGCCGCCAAGTCCTCCTGCACAATCGGCGTGACGTTTACGCCGACAGCCACAGGGACGAGGACGGGCACGTTGAGCGTGAGCGATAGCGCCAGCAATAGCCCGCAGATTTCGACCCTGACCGGCACCGGGAACTGAGAAATTTGCTGCTGTGAATCCAGCCCCGCAGAAGATGCGGGGCTTTTTCTTGCGCACCGGCTTCCGATCCAGAAGCCGAACGGCCGTAGGCTCCGGTCCTGCCTGGTGCCGCCAATTCGTGTAAGATTCTAGTGGCGAGTACAGTGCACCGCTTCTGCGCGGGTTGATCCTGCCGGGTGCCAATTCAAGATGGCCGGCTTTCGTTGGTTATCCAACTTGGTTTATCCAACGACGATACTGCGCTTCTTGATACTCCCCAACTACCAGGTAGAACCGCGGCCTTCGGGCCGGCGGCACATTCCTGTCAGGAGAAAGACTGAATGGCGAAAATTGCAAAGACAGCCGACCGGAAGAAGGTCATGGATACCGCGAAATCAACCAACTGTCCCAAGTGCGGCAAGGAAACCCGTATCGTCAAGCGCATGAAAGATCGCGAGCGCGGCGTGCCCGGCGGAATTTACATTTCGTGCTCTGCCTGCGAATTTTTTGAGAAGTTGTGACGTAGCGATTCAGGTCCTCGTTTTCCCTCGTAGCGGCCTTGCTTCAGCCACAGCCGAACCTCATCTTCTACGGAAAACCTCTCTGGGGATGGGCTGGAAAACCTTGACTCCAGCGAAAAGGCTTGGGCCTCCAGGGGGACGGTGAAATGAAGTTTCGTGTCCACGAAGCCGCGAACGTAGAGTTCAGCGTAACGTTCAAGGCCAAGCACGTGGACCTGAACGGCGTGGACGAGCGCATGAAACAGCGATCGCTCCGTTAGTTTCCCATTGCATACGACCACATCGAGGAAGGTCACAGATGCCATGTGGGTAAGGTCCGGCAAGTTCGCGAGAAGCCCTTTCGCTTCCTCGTAAAAAGGCGGATTGAGCAAACGCTGTCCCTCGAGTTCAACCACACGCACTTGGTCGAGCAAGGATGCAGAGAAGTACCGCCCCATGTGGGTTTTGTGCTGCCCGGTAAGGGGTACGGCGGTAGCAAAATAGTGCTCGCGCTGCTGCCGCAGCCAGGAGGAAAGCCGATCGATGCCTTCGCGCACCCGGTCTTCACTGAGACCAGGAGCGACACTGAGACCAGGAGCGACCGCTGGAATCGCCTCTTGGCTCCGGATCTTCTCCAAGAGTGAAGAGTAATACTCGCTCAAAGCGCTGGCTGTTTCGGCTGCCTTGCGGAGCACGTCCCGCTCGCCATAACGGGCGAGATCTTCGACAGAAAAGCGCAGACGGAGCTGGTGGGTGGCGCAATGGGCGCTCAGCAGCTCCAACTGGGCATGTTGCAATTCCGAATTCATTTGCGCAATGGCGGCGCGATCTTCCGCTTTATCCCATGAATACATCTGGCAAACTCCTGAAAATTTAGCAGTGCTGGAGTGCAAGGAAGGGGCCCCGACTACAAGTGACTTGAATTCTACCGTGTTACGTATACAGTGTCAACAGAATAAGAATGCCCCACACTGCCTGGGGGGAATATGGAAATGTGGGGGAGGGGGAGGGCTTACTGGATTTCAACTATACAACAATTATATGTACGCTGTAAACATAATTCTTCTCCCCCGCCATGTAAGGACTGGTAGTATGCCCCTGGAGGCAAGAATGCCACGGCCGCCTGACCCTGGTTTGGAAGACCGTATCCTCAACGCGGCGCACAAGCTATGGAAGAAAGATGGTTCCAAGGCGCTTACCATGAGGGCCGTGGCGCGGGCCGCGGGCACGAACACGCCCGCGGTATACCGGCGTTTTCGAAACCGCCGGGATCTGGTGCGCGCATTGCTCCGCCGCAGCCAGCAAGAGTTCGGCAGCATCCTGCAGACCTGCCGCTCGGTCGAAGAAGCGGTCGCCGCCTACCTGCGGCACGCCCTGGAGCGACCCCATGAATACGAACTCTTCTATCAGCACATCGGCGAACTATCCCGCCCGGGCCGCTCTGGGCGCGCGCCTTCCTTAAAGGAATCGCGGCCAAACTTCGTCTTGATGGAAAGGATGTTGTCAGAACAACTAGGTGGAACGCCGCAAGATCACAGGCGGCTGGCACTCGCCCTGTGGGCATTGACACACGGAACCACCACGCTCCTGCTGTGGAAAGCAGTTCCGCCCGGACAGGAGGCGGCGCTGCGATCTGTTTTCACGGCAGCGATCCGAGCCATGCTCCGTGACCCATTTCCTACCTCGATTCGGAAGTCGCAGTAGAGGGGCGTAGACCACTGTCCTACCCAATCTGGCCCAGAATGGCCCGCGCTTCCGCCGCCGGGTCGGAGGCTTCAGTGATCGGGCGCCCTACCACGATGTGCGATGCCCCCGCCGCAATCGCTTCTGCCGGAGTGACCACGCGTACCTGATCGTCGTGTCCGCTGCCCGCAGGGCGCACTCCGGGCGTCACAATCACAAAGTTGCGTCCAAACTCCTCACGCAGAGCGGCCGCTTCTTGCGCCGATGCCACCACCCCTTTACATCCATTCGAAAGGGCGAGCGCGGTCAGCCGCAGGACCTGATCGAGCACTCCTCCCCGCAATCCAATTTTGCCCAGTTCGACGTCATCCAGGCTGGTCAGCACCGTGACCGCCAGCACCAGCAAGTCGGGCTTGGTAGCTTGTGCCGCCTCGACCGCAGCTCGCAGCATCCTGCCGCCTCCGGAGGCGTGCACGGTCAGCATACTCACGCCCAGGTGAGCTGCCTCCCGGACCGCTGCTGCCACGGTGTTTGGGATGTCGTGATACTTGAGGTCGAGAAAGACGCGGTGTCCGGCGCCCACCAGTTCGCGGACCATGGCGGGACCTTCGGCAGTATAGAGTTGCATGCCGACTTTATACGCGAGGGCAGAGTCGCCGACGGCCGCCACGATCTTCCGGGCGGCCGCCGCCGTAGATACATCCAAGGCAACGATGAGACGCTGGCGCGGGTCCATAAGATCTTCGGACTACCGTTGCCGAGTGTATCGGTTTTAGTTCGGGTTGGCTACGGGTTGCAGCAGCGCCAGGTTAGTGGGCTGGTAGACGTCCAAGCGGACCCTCTGCAAACCTCGTGCTTTAAAGCCCAGTGCGCTCGCGGCTTCGCGGGAGAGATCAATGATCCGGCCGTCCACTACCGGACCCCGGTCATTGATGCGAACCACCACCGCCTTGCCGTTCCTCAGGTTGGTGACCTTGACGAACGTTCCCAGCGGAAGGCTGGGGTGGGCGGCCGTTAAATCGCGCATGTCGAAGGGTTCTCCGCTGGCTGTCGTTCTGCCCTGGAAATACTCGCCATACCAGGACGCGGTCCCTACTTGGTAAGCCTTCGACTTCGGGCTGTTGGTCTTTCGTGTTTTTTGCCCACTAGTCGCAATGACTAGCAGTTTTGTGACCTTGGCGGCTTCCAGGCTGCTTGGCCCGGATGCGGCTCCGGCCCCCAGACTGGCGACTGATAAAACCAGCGCCAGGCCTTCGGCTAAACGTCGTCGCATTCAGATACCTCTCGTCGTGGGAAGTCGTTACTTTGGTCGTATGCTCCTTTGGTCAAACGATTGTGAAATGCTATCCAAGTGGGCATGTCCTGTCAACCAGAAAAACCAGGGACAAAATTACTAAGTAGTAATTAATCAATAACTTAGCTCCATGAAAAATATGGATTTGTACCCGTATGTCATTGAAATAAGTCAGTAGGCGCTGTTTATTCTATAGTTAATACATGAATTTAAGCTCCGGACGAATTCGTGCAACCTGCTATCGAATGATGGACTTACAATCTTATTGAGATAAACGCTGTACAATCAATGACATACGACGGAGAATGATGGCGGATGAGTAAACCCGCAGAGTAGGATTGAAGGTCAGCCTTCAGCTCCCAGCCCTCAGTTTGCCCCGATGGCTGAAAGCTGATGGCTGTCAGCTCATGGCTGATGTAGAGTGACGACATGGCTGGGACCCCTCCCATAGTGTTGACGATCGCCGGGTTTGACCCCTCCTCGGGTGCTGGAATTACCGCTGACATCAAGACCATCGCGGCTCATGAATGCTACGGCGTTTCCTGCATTACGGCCTTAACCGTCCAGTCCACCCAGGGAGTGCGGCGGATCCAGGGCGTGGACCCCAACATCGTTGCCGAGACCCTGCAGGAACTGGTTTCAGACCTGACCGTGGCAGCCGTCCACATCGGCATGTTGGGCAATGGCAAGGTAGTCGAGGTGGTGGCGAATTTTCTGGGCCAGGCTTCTCCGGGAAAAGCCCGGCCGCCTCATATCGTCCTGGATCCAATTCTGAAGTCGAGTTCCGGAGCGGACTTGCTGGATGCGGCGGGGACCCGGCTCTTGATCGAGAGGCTGATTCCGCTGGCGGAGTTGGTCACCCCGAATCTTGACGAGGCCAGCGCCTTGACGGGGATACCCGTCACCAATCTCGACCAGATGCGCGAAGCGGCAGCTCGTCTGCACTCTCTGGGAGCGGCGAATGTGGTCGTCACCGGAGGCCACTTGGAGAAAGAGAAGGCGATCGACCTCCTCAGCTTCACCACTCCCCGAGGCACCGAACAGGAGATTTTCAAGGCGGACCGTCAGCGCTCGAATTCCACCCACGGCACCGGATGCGCCTTCTCGACGGCTCTGGCCTGCCACCTGGCGCAGGGGCGAGGACTACCCGAGGCCGTTCTTCTCTCCAAAGCCTATATCTCGGCCGCGATTGCGAATGCCTATCCTCTGGGCCAGGGTGTGGGCCCCTTGCATCACCTCTACCGCCTGGGCCAGCAGCGGCGCCAGAGCGCCATCATCTCTGAAACCGAGCACGTCCATTCGCGAAACTGACTTCCCGAAGAGAGGGTCCTTGGATGCCACTGACGAAAACCCTTGCGCGACAAGGATGAGTTGGAATAGAGCTACTCCCCGGTTTTTTGAACCGACTGCAGGGTTAAGGAAAAATTCCAGTCGCCAGAGTTGGCACAGGACGGGCGGAAGACACGATGACACCTCACAAATATTTGCGGATTCTCTTCGTTCCATTGCTTTTCATGAGTGCGCATTCCGCGCTGGCGACGACCGTTGCGGTTGGAACCTGCCTGCCGAAGCTGATGACTTTCACCAGTATTCAAGCGGCGGTGATCGCGGTAGTGCCCGGATCAACCATTAAGGTTTGCCCAGGCACTTATTACGAGCAGGTAACGATCTCGCAACCGCTCACCCTGCAAGGCGTTGTCAGCGGTAATGCAGCGCGCGCAGTCATTGCCGTGCCGGCCGCCGCGGGTCTCCGGCCTAATGTAACCAGCACGGTCACCGGCGTGTGGACTTATTACTTCGCCCAATTTGCCGCGCAGGTGCTGGTGCAGGCTCCGGGTCCAGTGAACATTACCGATATAACGGTGGACGGCGCCGGGGCGAATCTCGGGTGTTCGACCACGCTGGAGTGGCTGGCCGGAATTTTTTATGCCAGTGGATCGTCAGGAACCGTGAACCGCGTCACCACGCGCAACCAACTCGATCAGTCCTGCGGCAACGGGATTTGGGTCGAAAATGGTCCTCCCAGCACGCAAACCGTAACCATCGAGAACAGCAGCATCCACGATTTTGATTATGCGGGTATTTTTGTTGGGACGGCGGGTTACGACTCGGTTCTGGTCGCTCCGATCAAAGGAAACTCCGTTTATGGGGCCGGAGGCACTTATGGCATTGAAACATTTTTCGTCACCGGGACGGTCAACAGCAATGCCGTGACCGGCGGACCGATCGGCATCTTCAATCAGAGTGGCCCTACTCTGGCAACGACTATCTCCGGCAACACGCTCGCCGACGTCGGCACGGGAATCGCGACGGGCTGGGAGTCGGGAAGTCTCGTCAAGTCCAACAAGATATCGAACACGTCGACGGGGATTGATCTGCAGTCGATTGGCATCACTGCCAACAACAACACAATTACCAAAGCGGGCGTTGCCATCGAGTTCGAGTGCGATACTGACAGTGTGGCCGGCAACATCATCAACGACGCTCAGGTCGCCTATGACCGGGTTGGCGGAGGGGTTGCTCCGGCGGGTACCTTGCTGAATGTGGACGCGGTGTTGGGAACCAGTTGCCCCTAAGGCGGACGGGGAGACAGGGCAATCCCCGTCTCTACAGGAGATTTGATGGAATGGATTGAGCGCTGAGAACTGGCAACTATTTCTTAAGCAGGCAGCCAGCCATTAAGGCGGCGATCGCGCCCAGCAGCCACTCGATTCGCCACATCTGAATGGCCTGCCAATCCAGTGCCGTCCGGACGCTAAAGAACACGCTAACCGCCAAAGCTCCCAGCACGCAGAGCGCGCCAAGCAGAAAAGCCATGAGGGCAGGCGTCGTGAGCCCGAGCCGTTCCCCGAGCCAGGCGAGTTCAGCCCGACCAGGGATTTCCAGCGTCCGCGCAACACTAACGCCCAGATCGCGCCGGCGCGCGCCACAAGCGTGGCAGTAGAGCGAGCTGACGATGAACTCGGTTCCGCACTGGCAGGTTACGCTTCGGTCGTCGCTTCCTTCGAGGTTAGCGGCAGCTTCGGACGCCGGCATGGGCGGCCGCCAATATTCGTGCTGAGCCTGATCGACGACTTCTGACATATTGACCTACTCCCCCCGACCCCTTCTCGGATCGCAAGCGAATCACCAAAGCAAGTTATTGCAAAAACGATACTTACGAGCTGGTCAAGGGGAGGGCGACTGCTCCAGCAAGCAAGAATTACGCTATCCAACCCGGATTTTCCCATTCTCCACAACTCGATGAGGTTGCGGACGTACCCGGTTTGGTTCCAGTCGGCTGTCAGGTCTCCGTTGCCGGCACACCAAGGGCTTGCTGAGAGCTGACAGCTTCCCAATGAGAACTGTTAGACTAGTTAGGCGTGCTTTTCCTCCCGTTCCAGCACCGCCCTGCTCTGACCGCAATCACACTGCTGGCTCTTGCCCAAGTCTGCCTGGCGGCTGACCCTGCGGTTTTGAACGTGTTTCGTCCCCCCGATCCTCTGAACCAGGCCGCCTTCGAGCACTACTACAACCTCGACCACGACGCCGCGATCCAGGATTTCGAGAGGATCCTGGTGCGTCATCCGACGGATCCTTTTGCCGTGAATCACCTGCTCTCGGCGATTCAGATGCGGGAGTTGTATCGCATGGGCGCGATGAATAGCGGGGAATACTCCAACGACAACTTCATCGGACAAGCGCACCGTCCCGCCGATCCCGCGCAGAAAGAACGTATCAAGCAGCTTGTCCAGCAGGCCGAGAAGCTGGAAAACGCCGAGCTGGCCCGTAACCCGAACAACGTAGATATGCTCTACGCCCGCGGCGTTACGCGCGGACAGTTCGCGCTTTATACGGCGCTGATCGAGCGCGCCTGGTTCTCTTCTCTGCGCAATGCGGTGGGAGCACGCCGCGATCACGAGCGGGTCCTGGAACTGGCTCCGCAGGACACCGACGCCAAACTGGTAGTGGGTGCCCATAACTACGTGATGGGAAGCTTGCCGCTGGCGGTAAAGATCGCCGTCGCGCTCGTTGGATTGAGCGGCGATAAAGAAAAGGGACTTCAGTACCTGAACGATGCCTACCACGCCAATGGCGAAACCAGTGTCGACGCCGGGATCGTTCTCATGGTCTTCCTGCGCCGCGAACATCGTTATGGCGAGGCTTTGCAGATCGCCGGCACGATCAGTCCCCGGTTTCCACGCAACTACCTTCTGCCGTTAGAAGAGGCGAACCTGCTGCGGGCGTCCGGCAAGACTGACGAAGCCGAGGGGCAGTATCGCCGGGTCTGGCAAAACGGACGCGAGGGAAAGTACGGCAGTCTGCACTACGAAATCGCAGCGCTAGGCCTGGGCGACCTGCTGCGCGGCGAGAAGAAATATCAGGCGGCGGCCGCGGCTTATGAACTGGTGAGTGAGGTCACGAGCGCCGACCCGGAATTGCTGCAGAAAGCGAATCTGGGAGCCGGCGAAATGTATGACCAACTCCAGAAGCGAGACCTGGCGGTAAAGAAATACGAAGCGGTGGTAGCCACAAATTCCGGCAATGCCGAAGCCGACAAAGCCAGGAAGAGAATCAAAGACGCGTACCGGGAGTAGCGGCCGCCCTTAAGCCGCCAGCCGCGAAGCGGCGGAACAGGATAGCCCGGCACGTGAGTGCCGGGTAGTCGGAACGGGGACCAATCGAGTCCCGCAAGGGACGGCACCCGCTCTTGGCCGGATCCGATCTTGGAACATTTTCCCTGCCATTGCCGTATCCTAACTTAGGAGGCGCACCATGTACTGCAACGCTTGCGGCAAAGCCATCGCTGAGGATGGCCGCTTCTGCTCTTACTGCGGCAACGTAGTCGGGATTCAGCCCACGCCCAAGAGGCTGATGCGCTCGCGCACCGACAGAAAGATCGGAGGCGTTTGCGCTGGTCTGGCCCACCATCTCGATCTCGACGTATCGCTCGTGCGCATCCTTTGGTTCTTCATCACGCTCGCGTGCGGCATCTTTCCCGGCGTCGTAGCCTACCTGCTCGGATGGATCATCATCCCCGAGGAGCCGTTATTCATGCCGGTTGCAGCGTCGCAACAGCCAGTAACGAGCTAATACCGATTCATGCGGTGGAGCGACGGGCGCCTCGCCCGTCCAGCAGTTAGGCCGCCGGGCGAGGGCGCCCGGCTCTCCACCAGACCCGTTCCCTGTTCGACATATAATTTCCTCCCATGGAACACCTCCGCAGCGACGACGCCAAGATCTTCTATGAAATTCGCGGGACCGGCACGCCCATCGTTCTTCTCCATCCCTTTCCGTGCGATCACGAATTCTGGAATCCGATAGCCGCCGCTCTTGACACCCGCTACCGCCTGATTCTTCCCGATCTCCGCGGACACGGTGATTCGGAGATAGGCGAAGGCCCCGCCCTCATGTCCAAGCACGCCACCGATGTAAGCCGGGTGCTCGATGCCGTCGGCAGCGGCAAGGCCGCGTTCATCGTTTGTTCCATCGGTGGATACATCCTGTTTGAATTCTGGCGCCGCTTTCGCGAAAGGGTAACCGCGCTCGCGCTCTGTGACACGCGCCCCCAAGCCGATAACGCAGAAGCCAGGGCGAATCGGTTGAAAGCCGCAGCCGCTGTCCTCGAGCAGGGAACCGAACCGTTCATCGAGAGCATGATTCCGAAGCTGATGGGCCGCACCACGGTCGCCACGCGTCCCGACTTAGTCGCTGGAGCGCGTGCCATGATGCGCAAAATGTCAGCCGAGGATATCAGCCAGGTTCAGCAAGGAATGGCGGAGCGCCCCGACTCGGTCGCCGATCTGAAGACCATCAACGTGCCTACCCTGATCGCTATCGGAGAAGAAGATGTCCTCTCCACCGTAGCCGACGGTGAACTGATGCGCCAGAATATCGCCGGCAGCCAGTTGAAGGTGCTCCCCAAAGCGGGTCATTACGCGCCGTGGGAGCAACCGGAAGCGGTCGGCAAGATCCTGCGCCAGTTCTTGGACGACTCGCACGCTCGATGACCGTTGACTGTCCGTTGACACCTGTCCAATTCCAGTTGCAAGATAGCCAATCATGAGACGTGGATTCTGGCTTATCTCGGTGTTGGCCCTCGGCCATTTAGCGTGGGCTGCGGATGACCAGGCCCCCGCGCCCACCGAGAAAAGCTCGCTAGTCGGGTATGTGGATTGCTCACGTCGAGACAAAGACCAGCTTACCCGTACCTTTCTCGATGCCTGCGGAAAGGTTCCAGACGTTAGGCTCGCGTGCGGGCAGAGCTTAGCCGTATTTGGAAAACAAGGCCCATGGCTAAAAGTTGGCCTGCCCGAAGGCGGTTCCCGGTACATACTCGCGAGACTGGTTTCGCAGAAAGCCGATGCCTTTGTTCCTTTCGACGCAGATTCGGGTATCGTCAATCTCGGGTGGGCAAGTTGCGGCCCTCGTGCCATATATTCTCCCGAGCCCGAATACTCCGATAAAGCCCGCAAGAAGAAGATCAACGGAACCGTGGTGTTGTCGCTCACCGTGGGGACCGACGGGCTGGCTCACGATATTCAAGTGGAGAAGAAACTGGGTTACGGTTTGGATGAGAAGGCGGTAGAAGCCATGCGGAAATGGAAGTTTCAACCGGAGCTCAGAGACGGACAACCCATCGAGACACCCATCAAGGTCGAGATGTCTTTTCGCCTGTACTAGTCACGAAGAACCTCCGCGTCATGATGGAAGCCTTCCTGGTTTCTAAAACCGGTTTCAATCGCCGACCAACTCAATCTCCGCCGAATCCAGTTGATCCAGCGGCCGGCTGCTGATGCGCGCCAGCCACATGCTCAGCAGCGAAACTCCTCCCAACAGGGCAACGCATCCGGGCCAACCCTTCCAGCGCCAGAACAAGTCGGTCAGCGTGGCGCCCACGCTGCCTCCCAGATAGTAGAACGCCACGTAGAGTCCGGCGGCAGAGGAGCGGGCTCGACCTGCGATGGCTCCGGTCTGCACCGTGGCTGACGCCTGCGCCACGAAGACTCCCGAAGAAAAAATAGCGAGGCCGGCGATAACGACCGGCAGCGATTTGACCAGGGTAAGGAGAAGTCCCGCGATCATCATGGC
This sequence comes from uncultured Acidobacteriaceae bacterium, assembly GCA_963752985.1. Classification (GTDB taxonomy): domain Bacteria; phylum Acidobacteriota; class Terriglobia; order Terriglobales; family Acidobacteriaceae; genus Acidiflorens. The sequence continues at coordinate 98,128 of CAVWAN010000025.1, read as the reverse complement.
GCAATAGAGGACCGTGGTGTGGCGAAATCCGAAATGATCGAGGAAGCGGCCGGACTGCGGCGTGATGACGACTCCCAGCAGATAGACAAAGAAAATGCTGCCCAGCTGTGCCGGGTTCAAATAGAAAGGCGCGGCCGCGAGGTAGAAATTCGCATAGGTAAAACATCCCACTATCGCGCAGAGCACGCTCGCGCCCATGCCGAAGTTGGCCAGGAGGCGCCGATTGCGCAGATGGCCCTTAGCATGGTCCAGAACCTGCTGCAGGTGTTCGGCACGGACAAAATTCCTAGCCAGAGGAAGCCAGGCGCGGACCACCACTGCGCCGATCAAGTTGAGGGCGGCGAGCACCAGGAAGGTAGCGCGCCAATGCCAGTTAGCAGCGATGACGCCTGAGATAAAGCGCCCCAGAAACCCGCCCAGCACGGTTCCCGCCACATACGCAGACATGGCGCGGCCTACGCCGCGTCCGGCCCACTCCTCATTTACGTACGCTAGCATGACCGCGACGACCCCCGGCACGAAAATGCCCTGGGCGAAACGCCAGAAAATCAGCGCGCTGAGGCTGGTGGAAGTCGCCGCCAGGGCAGTAGGTACCGTCAGCAGAAACAGCGAGGGTACGATGACTTTCTTGCGTCCGCGGCGCTCCGCAATCATGCCGATGAGAGGTGCGGTGAGAGCGGTGGCAAAAATCGTCGCACTCACGGTCAAGCTAACTGCCAACTCGGAGGCATGAAAAGTTTCCCGCAACAGCGGCAGCAAGGGCTGGGTGGAGTAGACATTGAGAAAGGTGCACATGCCGGCCAGCATGGTCGCGGCGGCCGCCTTGTCGAGCCTTTCCAAGAGAAACTGAAACCTCACTTCCGCAGGTTGATGATATGCGCTGCGTCTTGTCACAGCCAGCGGCGTGGTCTCTCTGCTAAAATCTCCGCGTCATGATGGAAGCCTTCGTAGTTCCTGAAAATACGGTGGTCAACGCCAAAGGAGACGGTCCTGCCCTCGACCTAAGCCGGGCACAGGGCCGGATTTTCCTGTTGACCCTCGCCATTACCAACATCGTCGAGCAGGAATCGCTCGACGTCAGCATCTTCGCGTCAGCCGACGGCGCAACCTGGGATCCGAATCCGGTCGCGGCTTTTCCGCAGAAGTTTTATCGCGAGGAAGCTCCGCTGCTGCTCGATCTCGCGGCGAGGCTCGAGGTTAAGTTCATCCGCGCACATTGGGAAGTAGGCCGGTGGGGCCGCGGGACGGAAACGCCCATGTTCGAATTCAGCGTTAAGCTGCGGGAAATCCCGCAGGAAATATTGCAAGAGGCCAAGAGTCGGGCGAAAGCGAACTAGTTCCCGGCACTCGAAATGAAACTTGCGGGCTCGTGCCCCGGTCTTTCAACCCATGTCGAGACTCTTGAAACGGTTCTTGCTCGCTGTCTTTCTCGGCACCTGCCTTGCTTTCCTTCCCATAATTCTCTCCTCCGCCCTGTCCCGTGATTATCGAGCTGACGGGGATTCGTTTTCGCCCGGGGTAATGGCGAGACTGACGTATTGGCCCATATCTTTGTTTCCAGTCGTGGGTGGACTTGATTGTCCAAACGCGGATGAAATCGCCGACAAGCTGCGTTGTATAGGCATCGCTTTGACCGTTGATGCCATAACTTATTCAGCCCTGTGTTTTGCGCTGCTAGGGTGGTTCGCGAAGAGGAGGCGAACCGCAAATCGTGCCGCGAGGAGCGATTGATTCTGGCCATCCAGTTCGACTGCCCTATCGTCTGGTTGAGCACCACCGACAAAGCAAGCCGCCGACTTCTTCGTTATATTTAGAGTTCATGCCTCCCGGTTCCACGGTCATCGTCCGTCCAGCGCGCGCGGTGCGCGGAGTCGTTCGCATCCCCGGCGACAAGTCCATTTCGCACCGCTATGCCATGCTGGCGGCGATTGCCGAAGGCACCAGCCTTTTCCATAATTTTTCCGCGGCGCGCGATTGCCAGAGCACGCTCGATTGCGTGGCCAAGCTCGGCTGCCAGTGGAAACATCTCGACGACGGAACCATTGAAGTCCGCGGCCTTGGCCCGCGGCTGAACCCTCCGGCAAAGGTTCTCGATTGTGGAAACTCCGGCTCGACCATGCGCATGTTGAGCGGAATTCTTGCCGGCCAGCCCTTTTCGAGCGAGCTGTGTGGAGATGAATCGCTCTCGCGGCGGCCAATGGCGCGCATCATGAAGCCGCTTTCCGAGATGGGCGCGAAGATTGAGGCGAGCGAGGGCGGCCGGCCTCCGCTCAAAATTCAAGGCGGACCGCTCAAAGCAATCCACTACAAGCCCGAAGTCGCCAGCGCGCAGGTGAAATCGTGCGTGCTGTTTGCCGGACTGTTTGCCGAAGGCGAGACGGTTGTCGAGGAGCCCATCCGCACCCGCGATCATGGCGAAATTGCGCTCCGCGCCTTTGGTGCGGAAGTCGAGCGCAAGGGCAATGCGTCGCGCATCGTGGGCGGACAGCGGCTGCGCGCGATTGAGGCGCATGTGCCCGGCGATCTTTCGAGTGCCGCGTTCTTTCTCTGCGCCGCGGCGCTATTTCCCGGATCCCAGGTCACTCTGCCCGGAATTCTGCTGAATCCAACGCGGGCGCGCCTGCTCGATATCCTGATTCAGATGGGATTGAAGGTTTCGGTAGCGCACCTGGAAGAACATCAGGGCGAACTGGTAGGCACGATTGATGCGCGGGGCGCGGCGTGGAAGGGAACCGTAATCGCCGGCGCCGATACGGCTGCCTTGATAGACGAGATTCCGGTCCTGGCGGCGGTTGCGCCGTACACCGATGGCGGCCTCGAAGTGCGCGACGCCAAAGAGTTGCGCGTGAAAGAATCAGATCGCATCGCCGCCGTAGCCGCCAATCTGCGAAAAATGGGTGCGGAAGTCGAAGAGTGCCCCGACGGAATGAAGATTCCCGGCGGCCAGCATCTGCATGGCGCCAAACTGGATTCGTTCGGCGATCACCGCATCGCCATGGCATTCGCGGTAGCCGCGTTGCGAGCCGAAGGCGAGACGACGATTCAAGGAGCGGACGCAGCGGGAGTGTCGTATCCGGCGTTCTTTGGCGCGTTGCGCAGCCTGACCAGCGAGTAGTGGGCCTGCCGCTTATTGCCGAATAATCATTGTGCAGTCGTTGCAATCAATGATATCATTGATGGCATGGCTGCGATCACCATTCGACAACTCGAGGAGAGCATCAAAAGCCGCTTGCGGATCCGAGCTGCCCATCACGGGCGTTCAATGGAGGAAGAGGCCCGGGAGATTTTGCGCGCCTCTCTAACTGTCCCCTCACCCACAACGGGCAATTTGGCGGAGAGCATTCGGCGTCGATTTGCGGCGTTTGGCGGTGTCGAGCTGGAGTTGCCGCGACGCGACGCCATGCGTCAGGCCCCCAATTTTTCGAATGATCGATTTAACAAATGATCATCCTGGACACCAACGTGCTTTCAGAGTTGATGAGGCCCAACCCCTCCGCTCGGGTGGTCGCCTGGATTGCCAAACAACCAGCAACGGAAATGTTCACGACCTCGATCACCGAAGCAGAAATCTTTTATGGAATTGAGTTGCTCGCCAAAGGCAAGCGCCGGGAGAGGTTGCTGTTGGCGGCAGAGTCCATGTTTGCCGAAGACTTAGGGGGCCGAGTTTTCGGGTTCGAGAGTGATGCAGCGCGGGTGTTTTCCAAGATCGCCGCATCTCGCCGCACTCTGGGCAGACCGATCAGCCAGGCGGATGCGCAGATCGCGGCCATTGCAAATGTGCGATCAGCGAAGCTTGCAACTCGCAACGTGGAAGACTTCATGGAATGTGGTATTGATGTTGTTGACCCGTGGAACGGATCGTAAATCATGACTGCCGACAAACCCCAATCTCCCGAAGATCGCCTGCAGCACGAATTCAACCGCTGGGCCGATGACGGTGAGGGTGCAAAGATGGAGCGCCATCACCTCGACATCACCGAAAAAACCATGCGCCGCATGGATCTGCGTCCCGGCGAGCGCATTCTCGATCTCGGTTGCGGGTCGGGCTGGGCAACCCGCCTGCTCGCGCGCATGGTTGGCGAAGGCCCGGAGGGATTCGGCCAGGTGGTAGGAATCGATATCTCCGACGAAATGATCCGCCAGGCGCGAGCCGCTTCGAAAGACTTCGAGAACGTGATGTTCGTAGTCGGCTCGGCCGCGCAGATCCCCTGGGAAGAAAACTTTTTCGACAAGGTGCTTTCAGTGGAGTCGTTTTATTACTACCCGGACCAGGACCGCGCCCTGGCCGAACTCTTTCGCGTCATGGCCCCGCATGGGCGGCTGTTCATTCTGATCAATCTCTATAAAGACAATCCATATTCGCTGCAATGGGTGCCCAAGTTGAAAGTGCCGGTCCACGTTCGTTCGGCGGCAGAGCACGTCGAGTTGCTGAAAAAGCATGCGTTCGAAAATGTAGAGTATGCGCAGATTCCCGACGACACGCCCACACCCGAAAATTACCAGACAACGTCATTCCATTCGCTCGACGATATGAAAGCATTCAAGCGGATTGGCGCCCTGCTGCTGATGGCGTCCAAGCCCGATGTAAGGAATCCGGCGCCGGGGTACACGATCTACTAGCTATGCGGGCCAGTGGAGCGACGGGCGTCCTCGCCCGTCCTTGGGCAACTCGGCGGCCGGGCGGGGACGCCCGGCTCTCCACTGGCAATCTCTTAGGCCGCAACCGGAGTGTGACCGCCATCACCCCCAGGCGTATGATCGTTGGGTTATCCTTAATAACGAACGAGGCCCCATGAGCTGGCTCCAAAACAAGTTCGAAAAGAATTTCATGATCTCGACGGTGGACTACGTCTTCAACTGGGCGCGCAAGTCGGCGCTCTGGCCGATGACGTTTGGCCTGGCGTGCTGCGCCATCGAGATGATCGCGTCATCCACCGCGCGCTTCGACATCGCGCGTTTCGGCTCGGAGGTCTTTCGCCCCAGCCCGCGGCAGTCGGACCTGATGATCGTCTCCGGCACCGTGACATTAAAGATGGCGCCGGTGGTCAAGAGAATTTACGACCAGATGCCCGAGCCCAAGTGGGTGATTTCGATGGGAGCGTGCTCGTCGGTTGGAGGCCCGTTCAATACCTATGCCGTGCTGCAGGGTGTGGACCGCATAGTGCCGGTGGATGTGTACGTGATCGGCTGCCCGCCGCGTCCGGAGAATTTGTTTTACGCGCTGCTCAAGCTGCAGGACAAAATCGACACCATGACGATCGCGAAGCGTCCCACGGAAGTCCGGCTGGACGAAAGCATGATGGAGAACTTCAAGCGCCAGGTTATGGTAGCCCAGACCATGCAGCCAAAGTAGCCGTCAGCTGGGAGTTCTCAGTTCCCAGTAAAACCGCTCCTATATGCTCTTGTCATCCTGAGCGAAGCGAAGGACCTGCTTCTTGCTGCGCTAGAGATGCGCTATGCCGTTCATAAAGATCGCCGCCCAATCCGAACTCCCCGCCCTCAACGAAGCCAAAGAATTCCCCTGCGGCGACAAGACCATCTGCGTAGCCAACGTGAACGGCGAAATCAGCGCCATGGACAACATCTGCCTGCATCGCGGAGGCCCGCTCGGCCAGGGCGTGATCTCAGGAGGAAAAGTCGTTTGTCCCTGGCATGGCTGGGAGTGGGACCCGAAAACCGGCGAGGCCGGTCAGCCAGGGGTGGAGATTGCGGTGTATCCGGTGAAAATTGAGGGCGGGGATGTGCTCGTGGAGCTGTGATCCCAAGCAATAACGACTGAAGTATCTTCCTGCTTGGCGTAGACTTCGGAATTCACGAAGCAGGCGGATACAGTACACGCTCGAATGAACGAGACGACATCCAATCCGGAGCATTCTGCTGAGAAGGAAAATCCGATGCCCGAAGACAATCAGTTCACACACCTGGAATCGCTACGAGAAGATGTACGCGACGAAGTGAAGCGCAGAATTCAGCAGAGAGACCAGTACTCAATGCAACTGACTGTTGCTCTGGGTGCCGTTGCTGTCGGTGCCTTTTCGGCGAAAGGCACTCACATGCTTTTTCTCGTCGCGCCACTGGTCTCAATCTACTTCACCTCGCTGATCCTCTTTAGCTACAGAATTCACGACGTCCTGGCAATCTACCTCCGGGATGAAATCGAGCCGCAGTTTGTTTCTTTAACGGGGGTCGCCACCGCGAAGGAATGGGAGACTTGGTATAAGAAGAGTGATCTGAAGGTCGGAATCAGGCGTACTTTTTTCGTGGTACAGATGTGGGTCGTCATCGCGTTTTCTCTGGGGTATGTTGGATACAAGGAATGCGGCGAAACACGGTTTCGATGCGTGCTCATCGTTGCTGTCGTGGTTTATTTAGCCCTCGGCTTGGCAACATCATTTCTCTTGCAAAAGGTGAAGAAGAATTAGAGACTGGCCGAAAAACAGGGTTGAACCACGCAACAGGCGCGCTGTGTTTCTCGACAGGGATGGCACCATCAACCTGGATAGCCACTATCCTGCTGGCCGAGATGCCCTTGAGTTGCTTCCGAACTCGTTGGCAGGTCTACGGATTCTTTCTGCGCTTCCTCTCGACATCATCGTGGTAACGAACCAGGCCGGGATCTCGCTCGGCCGATTTACGCGCGAGCAAATGTCTGAATTCAATGCCGTGCTGAGGTCGTTCGTGGAGGTGTCTGGCGCACGTATCGATGCCTTCTATTTTTGTCCGCACCTAGAGGCTAAAGATCTCAAGCCGGGTGCGAGCCCGTGTGAGTGTTCAAAGCCTGCTCCTGGAATGTTATGGGAAGCGGAGAAGGACTTCGACCTCAATCTCCGGGCGAGCTATATCATCGGTGACAAGAGTTCTGACATTGCCACGGGCCAAGCAGTTGGCTGCATGTCGATCTTGGTAGAGACGGGGAAGTCAGGGCGAGAGGAAGGCGCCTTGGCCGTTGTGCCTGATCGCTTTGTCCCAGACCTTCTAGCTGCCGCATTGGTTATAAAGGGCGCTCTTGGGTAATGCAATTTCAATCCGACAGTTAACTTTGGTTCAGCAACTTCACAAATTGCCCCGCCCGCCCTTCAAACCCCGGAAACACCGTCTTCAAATCTCCGTTCCCCAGATACCGTGACACCACTTCGCTAAGCACCAGCCGGAAATCCGTAGTCACCGCCAGATCGCGTCCCTCGTACAACTGCGATTGGTCAAGTCCCGGCCAGCGTCCATAGACCCGGACGCCCTTAACCGGCCCGCCCAGGACGAACATCACGTTGGCGTAGCCGTGGTCGGTGCCGCGCTAGAAGATCACGACCATTGAGAGTGAACCTGGATCGCAAGGAAAAGTGCTGGCAAGGTTGGGTAGGGAGGGGAGCCGTTTTCTTCGCACTAGCCCTTTAATTTCGCCACGTAGGCTTTTCCGCTTTGCGTACTGCGCGCGGTGCTCTCGACGAATTTGAGAAATTCCCGCAGATGTTCTTTTTCCGACAGTTCCGCCTCTGAGAATTTCACCCGCACGCCGTACGACGGCGCGCTCCGAGTCGCGACTCCGCTCAGGATTACGCCTTTCACCCAGATCCTGCCGCTTGCCACCCACAACCCAATCTCCAGGGCCTTGCCCGCCGGCACCACGCTGGCGGTTTCGACCAGGCATCCCCCCCGGCCCGCATTCACCAGATTCCCCCAAACCGGCTCTTCCACGTCCGCAATGTGAATTTCCACCGCCACAAAGCACTTGATCCGTTGAAAACGGCGGCGATCCGATCCCTCCATCGGGGTGAACAAATCCGGTTCAAACGGGGGCGTTTGCTCCACTGGCTCAGGATGGTGAAGCACGGCTGGTGGCGCCGGCGTCGCGGCAGCGGGCTTGTTTTCCCGTATCTCGCGAGCTTTGACGGCAGCGTCTTTGATCTCGCGCATCGCCAGCAGCAGAGCCGCTTCACGCTGTTCCGCGGGCACTTCGCGGTAGGTCTGCAGCAGTTTTCCGAGATGGCTGACCAGGTCCGGATCCGTGAGCAGACGGGTCCAGTCTGATCCCTTGGGCGGCAGTTTCGTGGTTTCGCTCATACGTGCAGCATTCCCTGGCGCCAGTCGCGCTCGCAGGGAAGTGTTCGATTCACTGCATAGATTGAACTGCAACCAGAGGTTACACAAGATGACCAAGGTCACGGTCACCACTCGGAACGCTGGTGCAAAAAGGCTACGTTGGCCGGCGATCCATCCTCCATCGTCCAGGCGACTCAACAATTTGCATCGCACCTTCGTCCGGAGGAGTCCAAAGACATATCATTTTTGTTCTGTAAAGAAAGGGCCGGTTTTCATGGTTTTTTGCCGGATCCTCCCACTCGCGAAGGGCTGCGCGTGCGTGCATTTCCCCAGTCCCGGCTTGCCAGCGCGAGATGGATATGGTTAATATCTAACTAACTGGTTAATTACAATGAATAGATCGGCTGTTTTCCGGATCCTTTTACCGGCCGTATTAATCGTCATCTTGCCGCTGGCGCTGTGCGCCCAAAGCTCGAACTCCTCCTCCACTTCGGCGGGCGGGGCCATGCCGGTTCCAACCTCGGCGCAGAATCCGCTGTTTGGCAGCGTGCCTGAGGCCAAGCCCACCCCAGGAGTCCTGCCACTGACCTTCAGCGACGCCATCGAGCGGGCGCTGCGCCAGAACCTGGCTGGTCTTTTGTCGGAGTACAACACCATCGAGTCCCGGGGACAAAAGTGGCAGCAACTCAGCAACCTGCTTCCAAACGTCAACGGAGACGTGCAGGAAACCAGGCAGAAACTGAGCACGGAAGCGGAAGGATTCAGCGCCAAGCTGCTTCCTGGTATTCCTGCCATCATCGGGCCCTACTCCTACTTTGACGTGCGCGCCTCGGCTACCCAGCGAGTCTTCGACTGGAAGGCAATCCAGAAGTACCGTTCGTCCGTGATCGGCGAGAGCGTGGCCCGGTTCAATCTGAAGGACGCGCGCGATCTGGTCGTGCTCGCAACCGGCAACGCTTACCTGCAGGCGATTGCCGGGGCGGCCCGCGTGGAAACCGCCCAAGCTCAGGTGGAGTCGGCGCGCGCTCTCTACCAGAAGGCGGTGGCGCAACAGCAGGCCGGGGTCGCTCCGGCTATCGACACGCTGCGAGCCCAGGTCGAATATCAAACGCGCCAGCAGCAACTCATCGTCGCCATCAACGATTTTGCCAAGCAGAAAATCTCGCTGGCCCGTGTAATTGGACTTGCCTCCGGCCAGGAATTCGAACTGGCCGACAAAGCTCCTTACGAGGCTTTCCCCATCCCCGACCTTGAAACGAGTTTGCAGCGCGCGTATTCTTTGCGCTCCGACTACAAAGCGGCGCGAGATCGTCTGGTCGCCGCGCAACTGGAGCGCAGCGCCGCCACCGCCGGGTATTTCCCCACCATCGATATGGCGGTAAACTTTGGCGAGATCGGCCCGGCTCCCGGCGATGTGTTGCCGACGTATGGGGTCGTCGGCACGCTGAATATTCCGATCTTTCAGGGTGGCAGGGTTCATGGAGATGTTCTGAAGGCTGAAGCCAGCTTGCGGCAAGCCCAGGCGCAGATGGCGGACGTCCGCGGTCAGATCGATCAGGACATTCGCAACGCGCTGCTCGACCTCAAGTCCTCCAGCGATCAGGTGGAAGTCGCCCAGAGTTCGGTGAATCTTGCCGAACAGGCGCTCACCCAATCGCAGGATCGTTTCTCCGCCGGGGTTACTGACAACCTGGAAGTGGTTCAGGCGCAGGAAGTGGTGGCGGCTGCACACGAGAGTTTGATATCGAGCCTTTATCTTCACAATCTCGCCAAAGTTTCTTTTGCCCGGGCCCTGGGGCGCGCCGAAGAGGGCGTTCGCGAATACTTGAAAGGGAAGTAGACTATGGACCAAACCAGCAGCGTTGTAGCCGAGCCCAAACCGCAACCGGAAGCCCGTGCGCCACAGTCGCCGCCATCCCAGTCCCCGCCGGACGGCGAATCCCTCTATCAGCGGCGGGACGCGATCTTGAACCATCCGCACACCAAGCTGGGAGCCATTCTCGCCGGCCTCGTGATTCTGATCGCCGTTTTCTTTCTGTGGCGTTATCTCGGAAGCTACGAGTCCACCGACGACGCGCAGATTGACGGCCACGTGAACTCGGTCAGCGCGCGCGTCGGCGGCCATGTGCTGAAGCTCAACGTGGAAGACAACCAGTACGTAGAGAAGGGCACGGTGCTGGTGGAAATCGACCCGGCCGATTACGAAGTCGCCGTCGCGCAGGCACGAGCTGTATACGCCGACGCCCAGGCGCAGGCCGCCGCCGCCGGCATTAACGTCCCCATCACCAATGTGAGCACTGCGAGCCAGGTCAGCGGCGCACAGGCTGGCGTCTCCAGTGCGCAGGCCGGAATCGCGGCTGCCCGCCAGCAACTGGAAGCGGCCAAGTCGCAGGTCACCGAAGCGGAGGCCAACAACACCAAAGCGCAGAATGATCTTGTCCGCTACAAACAACTCATCGACAAGCAGGAGATTTCGCAGCAACAGTACGACCAAGCCGTTGCCAGCGCCCAGGCCGCTGCCGCAACCGTGCAAGCGGCGCGCGCCCGGGCCGACGCTTTCGCGGCGCAGATCGATCAGGCCCAGGACCGGTTGGCGCAGGCCGGCGCCGACCTTCGCACTGCCGACACTGCGCCGCAAACCATGCGCGTCACCCGCGCCCGCGCCCTTTCCGCGCAAGCCAATGCCGATCGCAGAAAGGCCGAATTGGATCAGGCGGAACTGAACCTCCAGTACACCAGAGTGATTGCGCCGGTCAGCGGAGCCGTCAGCAACCGCACCGTAGAGGTTGGGCAAAACGTGCAGCCCGGCCAGGAGATGATGAAAGTCATCCCGCTCGATGAGGCGAACCTCTGGGTCACTGCGAACTTCAAGGAAACGCAGCTTAGGAACATCAAGGCGGGCCAGCCGGCAGAGATCGCCGTGGATGCGAACAGCAAGACCTATAAGGGGCACGTCGATTCCACGGCCGGCGCCAGCGGCGCACGCTTCAGCCTCCTGCCCCCCGAGAACGCCACCGGCAACTACGTCAAAGTGGTGCAGCGCATCCCGGTCAAGATCGTGTTCGACAAGGGCGAAATCAAGGAACATGAACTCCGCCCCGGCATGTCGGTTGTGCCCAAGGTCTGGATTAAGTAATGGGCGCCGCCGCCATAACCATGAATGACGCCGCCGAATGGCGTTCCCCGGTCAATCCGTGGGTCATCGCCATGGTGGTCACCCTCGCCACGTTCATGGAGGTGCTCGACACCAGCATCGCCAATGTGGCTCTGCCCCATGTGGCCGGCAGCCTTTCGGCGGGCCAAGACGAGAGTACGTGGATCTTGACGTCGTATCTCGTCTCCAATGCCATCGTGTTACCGCTGAGCGGCTGGCTGTCTTCGATCGTCGGGCGCAAGTACTTTTACATGGGCTGTGTCGCGATTTTCACGATCAGCTCGTTTCTCTGCGGCTTCGCACCCAATCTCGCCATGCTGATCGTTTTTCGCATTCTTCAGGGTGCGGGCGGCGGAGGCTTGCAACCAAGTTCGCAGGCCATCCTCGCCGATACCTTTCCTCCCGCCAAGCGCGGCATGGCATTCGCCGTCTATGGCATCGCCGTGGTGATGGCTCCGGCCGTCGGCCCTACCCTCGGAGGCTGGATTACCGACAACTTCAGCTGGCGCTGGATTTTCTTTATCAATATCCCGGTTGGCATTCTTTCGCTTCTGCTGACGCAAAGACTCATCCAGGATCCTCCGTATCTCAGGCGCCGCAAGCTGAGTGAAACCAAAATCGACTACATCGGACTCGGCTTGATAGCGCTCGGCCTCGGAACCCTGCAAGTGATCCTCGACAAAGGACAACGCGAAGACTGGTTCGAGTCGCACTTCATCGTCGGGCTGACCATCGTCTCCGCCGTGTCGCTGATCTTCGTCATCTTCTGGGAGTGGAACCACAAGGACCCCATCGTCGAACTGCATCTATTCCGCGAACGTACCTTCGCCGCCGCCAACTTCCTCATGTTCATGCTCGGGTTCGCCCTGCTCGGCAGCACGCTGCTGTTGCCCCTGTTCATGCAGACGCTGCTCGGTTACACTGCCGAACGGTCGGGGATGGCGCTCTCTCCCGGCGGTTTCGCGATCATGGTGATGATGCCGCTGGTTGGATTTCTGCTTTCGCGCTATAGCCCGCGCTGGCTGATGGTCTTTGGTTTGTCGATGCTTTCGTTTTCGCTGTTCCATATGACGACCTTCGACCTGACCGTGGATTTCCACACCATGATCATGGCGCGCGTCTACCAGGGGATAGGACTTGCTTTCCTGTTCGTGCCCATTAACACCGCCGCCTATGCGTCTCTGCCCCGCGAGAAGAACAATGCCGCGTCCGGCTTGATGAACCTCGCCAGAAACATCGGAGGCAGCGTCGGAATTTCTTTTGTCACCACCGGCCTGGCTCGCCGCGCCCAGTTTCATCAGGTGCGGCTGGTGGAGAAGCTGAATGCCGCCAATCCCCAGTTTCAGTCCGCGCTGCACGGGATCACGGGTACTGTCTTGGGCGGCGGCGTCGCTGGGCCAGGTTCCGGGCCTGGAACCGCGCAGCAGCATGCCTATGCCATGCTGCAGGGGAATGTAATCCGGCAGGCGACCATGCTGGCCTACATTGATAATTTCTGGGTGCTCGGAGTCGCGATCTTTTGCCTGATCCCGGCCGTGTTCCTGATCAAGAAGCAGAGGCCCGGAGGCGAGATCGTGGCGCACTAGTGGAGCGCCGGGCGTCCTCGCCCGGCCACCATACGACGAAAGAGGTTTGCAATGTTGCGCATCATTACTCTGGAACGGGAATTCGGCTGCGGCGGCGGAGGCATTGCCTGCGAACTGGCCCGCCGCTTGGGATGGAAGCTATGGGACCAGCAACTGACCAGCGAGATTGCCCAGCGTGCCCAGGTGGCGGAATCGGCCGTGGCTTTGTGCGATGAGCGGGTCGATAGCCGCCTCTACCGTTTGGCGAAGGCCTTCTGGCGGGGCAGTTACGAACACAGCATTCCTCTGGCCGATTCTCTTACTTTTGATACGGACCGAATGATGGCCATGGTGGGAGAGATCATGCGCACGATTGCGGTTGAGGGCAATGCGGTGATTGTCGGCCGTGGCTCCCCGTTCTTCCTGCGCGAACGCGACGACACTTTCCGCGTCTTTACCTACGCTCCGCGCGAAGAAAAAATCCGGCGCCTGCTGGCCATGGGGAAAAATCCGGCAGAGGCCAAGGACCTGGTTGACAACGTGGACAAAGAGCGGGTCGCTTACATCAAGCACTACTTCAATGCCGACTGGCCGGTGCGCAGCCTCTATCACCTGATGATCAATACCGCAGTTGGGGACGAGAACGTGATCGCCACCATCCTGAACGGCATGAAGATGCTCGAATCCCCGCCCGTCGAGACCACCCTCCGCGGCATTCGCTGACGGGAGCGCCCGCCAGTGTTCTGTCCTCAATCTCGCTCACGGAGCGACGATGGGCTCCCACGGCCTCGCTCGAGCAATGAGGTATGCTGGTGCATCTGCGGTGTAACGAGAATGAGGTCCCGGAGGGACCATCGACAATAGCCCGGCGCTTCAGCGCCGGGTGCGTATAGAACGTGACCGCCCCAGTCCCGGGAGGGACGACTGAATTCAACCCAAGACGTATTTCGTGTCGTAAGTGATCCCGTGCTTGTGCAAGAACGCCAAGAATTCTTCTTCAAATCCCCGCTTGTGATGATGTTCAGCCTGGGAAGTAATGTAAGCAATTGTGGCGCTCAACTGTGAGATGCCCACGGAGAACGCACCATATCCTTCCTGCCATGCGAAGCCCTTTGCTCCAGAATCATTCATCCATTTCGAGGAGCCGCCTTTGAGCAATTGAATTGCCTTCGCTATAGGCAGGGTTGCCGGCACAGAGACGAGCAAGTGAACATGATTGTCAGTGCCGCCAGCGGCGAGAAGCTTGAAGCTGTTTTTGCGGGCAATTCCACCGAGATACGACCAGACATCTGCCTGTTTCGCAGGTGGAATCAGTCCACGCCGTTCCTTGGTGGAGAATACACAATGAAAAAGCGCCGAAACATAAGTAAGTATGTGACACGATTTCAGCCGTCCTTGCCGGGACGTACTCCTTCACGTTCTGCAAACCCGGCGCTAAAGCGCCGGGCTAGTGGCAGCCGTCCCCTCCGGGGACTTTTGCTTTATTGTCCCGCGCAATGGGTGCATCACGCTGTGATCGATGAACATCCGTTTTGTGGCGAATCCCCAGAACCGTGTCGGGCATCCGCAGCGGTATTGGTCCGCGCAATAGCCATGGGGCTATGCCCGGCTTGGACGGGGCAAAGCCCCATCCCAACAAGCTACTGCGGTTTCTTCTTCCCGAATAGCCCGCCCAAGGGATTGTTCTTGCCGCCAGGTATCAACCCTTTGAGCTGATTGCCGACCATGCCCTTCATGTCTGGCATGAACTTCGGGTCCGAAGTAGTACCCGTAATCGCCACCGGAATGCCCCCCGACCCCATGCCTGCAGCCTTCGTCAGACCGGCCCCGGCCCCGGCCAGGTTGGCCAGCATCTTGAAGTCGAGTGCATTGCTCGGGCTCACAGTGCCCGCTCCAGTGACGGTTCCCAGCGAAGGAATCACCAGGTTGATCTTGTCGAGCCGCGTGCCTTCCGGCGCGTAACGCACGTCAGAACTCAGATTCTGAATTGTGGTGTCATTGCCCGTCTGCTTGCCGGTAAGCGCGGAAATTGCCGAGAGCTTGGACCCAAGGTTGAAACCCGCGAGCGCCGAGTTGCTCATCTTTACCCAGCCCGTGGAAACAAGTTTGTCGAGCGGGCCATTGGAATCGATCTCCACCGAAAGCGTTCCCCCCTTGAGCTTCGAACCCGTGGGAAGAACCACGCCGAGGGCAGGAAGCATGCCTTCAAGGTCGTCGACCGGCATGGCTTGTCCATTCAGCTTTGTTTGGATTGAAGTGGTTTCACCGTGCATATTGTAAGTGCCCGTGAGTTTCGCCAGCGCCTTGCCGATCCCGACGTCGCCCTGCAGCACTTTTCCGGTCTCCTGCTTCAAATCGTGTTCCACTGCGAATACGACCTGGACAGGCACCGCTGCAGGAGTGCCCTTGGGAACCAGCTTCAACGACGTAGCCTTCAAGGTTCCGTTGGCCTTCGCCATGTGACCGTCAGAAGTGAGCGTGCCGTCGAAATCCGCTAATCCAGCGATCCCCAACTCCGGGTCAACGACCGCTGACTGCGCCAGATCGAGTTTGTGGAGGGTCACCTTGGCCTGTACCGGCGTAAGCGACGTGTCGGTCGAATTGATGGGACCGGCGGTGCCATCAATTTTCAAGCTGCCGCCGCCAGGGAGGCCAACCGAAGCGGTCACCGGAAATGCGCTGGTAAAAGAAAAATTGCGCATCGTTATCGTGACCTTGTCATAGACGATGGGTTTCCGTTTGCCGGTAGTCGATCCCAGCGTAACCGTTCCGTCGGTCAGGTCAAGCTTGGCCACGTTCACGTTCGCCGGCGCGCTCGACGTTTTTTCGGCCGCTTTGGCCGGTTGCCCCGACTGGTTTCCGAGCGAGGAGAAATTCCACACTCCATCGCGGTCGCGCAGCAAACCGATTTGCGGATGTTCGATGCGCAGTTGCGTCACATTGAGCTGCTTGCTGAAAATCAGCGGCAACAGTTCGACGCCCACCTGCAGCGTTTTCGCCTGGATAAACGGGGCGCTGCTGAACTTCGGATCGTCGGCGATGGAGAGCTGGTCGGCCTCCACGCTGCCCGAGAGGATGCTGAGGCTCAAATTCCCAACTTTCACTGGCCGTCCCAAAGCCGAGCTGAGGCTCGACTCAATCTGCGGACGGAAGGCGTTGACGTTCACCAGGAACGGGACAACGATGGCAACCACTAGCAATACCGCGACGACAATGCCGATAATCTTGAGTACGTTCTTCATGACGATACCTCCTGAAAGGCGGGACCCAGTGTAGGGACAACGGCGCGGACCAGAATTCGTGCTCAGTTTATCAAAACCGGGCAAGTGTGGGGACGGGCGCCCAGGTTTTGCGTAGGGACCGCCGCCCTCGCCCGTCCAAGCCGAGCGAAGCTCGGCAGTCGCCGATGCTCAGAGTTCGGCATCCCAACCTTAACGCCCTTACGTTATAAGATAAGCGCAAGCCATGGAGCCAATTCCGCAAGCGGCAATTTCCGATTCCTATCCCCCGGTGCAGGAGGAAGTCGCTCGGCTCGCCGGCTCGCCGGAAGTGCGCGCCGCATTCGACAGCTTCCGCTCGCAGGAATCGCAGTTTGCGCAGTGGCAACTGGAGGCCACGCGTGTGCCCGCCCCTCCATTCGGAGAAACTGCGCGCGGTCTCTGGCTGGCCGATCGTTTCCGCGAGCTCGGGCTCGTTGACGTTCAGGTAGATGAGGTCGGCAACGTGTTCGGCATTCGTCCCGGCTACGGCAGCCGTTACGTCGCGCTCAGCGCGCATATCGATACCGTATTTCCGGCAACCACACCGTTGCGCGTCCGGCAGCAGGGCAGTCGGCTGTATGGCCCGGGAGTCGCCGACAACGGCGCAGGTATTACGGCCATGTTGGCCGTCGCCAGTGTGCTCGCCAGCGCGCGCATTTCGCATGGCATGCCGTTTTTGTTTATCGGGAACGTCGGAGAAGAAGGCGAAGGCGATCTGCGCGGCATGCGCCACGTTTTCGCGACGCCGCGCTGGCGAGATGCGATTGCCTACAGCGTCATTGTCGATGGCGCCGGAACCGACACCGTAGTAGCCGAGGCCCTTGGCAGCCGCCGCTTCGAAGTCATCGTGCGCGGCCCCGGCGGTCACTCCTGGAGCGACTTTGGCGCGCCCAATCCCATCATCGCGCTCTCCCGCGCGATTGAGGTCTTCAGTCAGACGCCGGTTCCGGCCACGCCCAAGACCACGTTTAATGTAGGAGTGATTCGCGGCGGAACTTCCGTGAATTCGATTCCGGAATCCGTTAGCATGAGAGTCGACTTGCGCTCCACCTCGATGGCGGAAATTGACCGGCTGGAGCGTGCCTTGCGCCTCGCCTTGGAGCAGGCCGTAGTATTGGAGAATCGGGCCGCGGCCCAGCACGCGCACCGACGGCCCCAGGTGCTGCAGAGTGAAGTGCTGGAGATCGGAAATCGTCCGGCCGGCGAACTCGCCCCGGATGCGCGGCTTCTCAAGGTAATTCGCGCCGTGGATGCCCAGTTGGGCAACAACGCGCAGGTGCAGCGTGCCTCCACCGACGCCAACATTCCGCTATCGCTCGGCCGCGAGGCCATCGCCATTGGAGGCGGCGGCTCCGGAGGCGGCGCCCACACGTTGCAAGAATGGTTCGACTGCGATGGACGAAGCCTCGGCCTAAGGCGCATTCTGCTTACTATGCTGACTCTATCGGGGGTAGGAGAATAATGGTGGAACGAAGCACAGGAGAATACAGCCCCGGAGGGGCGACCGGACTTAGCCCAGCGCTTTAGCGCTGGGAAAAGCGGAAGAAATGATTTCAAGTCCCGGAGGGACGACCGGGTTTTTGCGCACACTCTGGAGCGCCGCGCCACCCAAAATCAGATGCTGCCAGCGTTGGTTCGCAGCCCTGCTAGGAGAATAATCGATGAGGCGATTCACTCCACTTCTACTGCTGGTCGCGGCCGGCTCTTTGCAGGCGCAGACTGGCGCCCCCACCCCGAGCACTCAAAAGCCGAAAGCGGATCTGATCTTTACCCGCGGCAACATCTACACCGGGTTCGTCGATCCGGCCGCTTCGTTGGGAGCGGGTAAGCGCGCGGAGGCGTTGGCGGTCCGTGGCGACCGCATCCTCGCTGTCGGTGCGCGCGACGAGATCATGAAGTTGAAGGGACCAGAGACCAGGATCGTGGATCTCGAGGGTCGCTTCGTCATGCCCGGATTCAATGACGCTCACATGCACCTGGCCAGTGCCGGTCTGGAAAAGATGACCGTGAATCTGGTCGGCGTCAAGACGCTGGATGAGTTCCGCGAGCGCATCCGAGCCAAAGCCGACAAAGCCGAGCCCGGAGAATGGATCGTAGGCGGCGGCTGGGACGAAACTCTCTGGCCGGTCACCGTGCTACCCACGCGCTGGGATGTGGACGAGGTGAGCAGCGGCCATCCGGTTTTTCTGACCCGGGTGGATGGGCATATCGCAGTAGCCAACACGCGCGCCTTGCAACTCGCCAGCATCACCGTCGCCAGTCGCGATCCCGAGGCCGGAAAGATCGACCGCGATGAAGCCGGCACGCCCAACGGCATCCTTCGTGAAACCGCACAGGAGGCCGTGCGGGCCGTCATTCCCAAACCGACCCACGAGAAGCGCCGCCAAGCCATCGAAGTCGCTTTAGCGGATCTGGCCAGTCACGGCATCACCTCCGCGCAGGACAACTCGCAGTGGGAAGATTTTCAGATCTATGAGGAACTCGAACGCGAGGGAAAGCTGACCGCCAGAATTTCAGAATGGCTGCCTTTCGACGACTCGATCGAGGAGCTGAACAAAAAGCGCGACTTCCATCCCGCGTCCGACAACATGCTCCACACCGGAATGTTGAAGGGCTTCATGGATGGTTCGCTGGGTTCGAAGACCGCCGCGTTGCTCGAACCTTACAGCGACGATGCAAAAAACAGCGGCCTGCCGCAATACGAAGCTGCCAAGTTGACTGCGATGACCAAGGAGCGCGTGCTGGCCGGATATCAGATCGGCTTCCACGCCATAGGTGACAAAGGAGTGCAGATGGCGCTAGACGCCTTCGCCGAGGCCGAGAAGGCGGCAAAGGAAGCCAAAGTCAAAGCGGCTGACGGCGGCGATAAGAATGATTACCGCCTTCGCATCGAGCACGCGCAGGTCACCACCCCGCAACAGATTTTGCGTTTCAAGGAGCTCAAGGTCATCGCGTCCATGCAGCCCAGCCACCTGCTAACGGACATGAACTGGGCCGAGTCGCGTCTGGGGCCGAAGCGCGCGGAGCATTCCTACGCGTGGGCTGAGTTCCTTCGCCACGGGGTGGTGCTGGCCTTCGGCACCGATTATCCGGTCGAACCGGTTACCCCATTTCGCGGAATCTACTCCGCCCTTACCCGCACCAGCGAAGACGGAAAGAAGAGTTACTATCCCGAGCAGAAACTGAACATCGAGCAGGCGATCGCCGCCTACACCACGGGTGCGGCCTTCGCCGAATTCGCCGAAAAGCAAAAAGGCAAGCTCGAGCCCGGCATGCTGGCCGACTTTGTGGTTCTCGATCAGGACATCACCGCAGCCCCGCCGCCGAAAATTCTACAGACGAAAGTTCTGCGCACCGTAGTCGGCGGCAAGACCGTGTACAACATTGAATCATTGAATCATTGAGTCATTGAGACATTGAATCATTGGCTGATCTTTGATGATTTAATGATCCGATGATTTAAATGATTCAATGACTAAATGGTTCAATGATTCAATATAAAGACAGGGAACGCGCCTTCCTGATCGGCGCTCCGCTGGCCATTGTCCCGGCGCTGATTTTCCTTCCTGCAGTGACCTTCCTGATAGTCTTTCCCCGGGTGACGCACGGACGGGCGATTGGCCTGATGGTGTTGCCGGCCTGCGCCCTAACCAGCTGTTTCGGACTGTGGAAACTGGCCCTGGGCGCGGTCCAGAAGCCGTGGGGAATCTTCAACGTCCTCAGTTTTAGCGCGTTGTTCGTTCTGCTGGTCATCGCCGCCTATACCGGACTATTTCTGGCGCTGATGACCCTGAAACTCTAGGACACCAACACCACGGGTTGCCATAGGCCGCCCGCCGCCCAGGAAATCATCACCTCCGGCATGTTCGCTCATCACTGCATCCCCGCCGCCAGCGTGAGATTCGTATGGTGTGAGATTCGTATCAGGTCATCGCTTTAGCGATGACGCTATCGCACCCTCAAGAAGTCGCCTTTAGGCGCTGGGGTTGAAATGTCGATTCCCATTCGCAATGCCGATCCATCACATGCCATCGCCAGCGATCGCACTTTCTTCGTCACCTCCTCAACGTGCGAGAAGCGAGGGCTACTGCAATCTGCCCGTGCGGTAGCTTATTTATCGATGTCCTCTATCACTATCGTCAACAGCAAAAATACCTTCTCCACGAGTTTGTGATCATGCCCGACCACTTCCACGTGCTGATCACAGTGGACGAGGAGATGACCGTAGAGAAGGCCGTTCAGCTGATCAAAGGCGGTTTTGCCTTTCGGGCCGGGCGCGAACTAGGGTTCCGTACGCCGGTCTGGCAGAAAGGGTTTTCGGAAGTCCGGGTCAATGGGCGGGAGGCTTTCCTGGGATTTCGAGAATATATTCATGCGAATCCGGTGAAGCGCTTCCTCGTGACGGTGGGGGCAGATCATCCGTATTCGTCGGCACGTTCAGGATTCGAACTGGACCCGCCGCCACAGCGCCTAAAGGCGCTCCAAGAGAGTGCTGCTTTCGGCATCGCTAAAGCGATGCCCTGATACGAACCGCATCGCTAAAGCGATACCCTGATACGAACCGGATCGCTAAAGCGACGCCCTGATACGAACCTAGGCTTGGCTAATGCGATGCCCTATACCCATCACCGGGGCACAAACTCTAAAGACTGCGGTAACCCCAACCCCATTTCCTGCGTCTAATGATTTGGATACCCTTCCCTCCGATCCCTGCCTGGAGCGAAGGTATAATTAAAAACTAGGCAGTTTCAGGAGAAAAGATATGGATTCGCGCGAAAGCGCCTTTTGGGTGCGTCTCAAAGCCAACCGTTGGGCGTACACTCTTACGATTCTGGCCACGCTGACGGTTGGAATTCTGATCGGTACCGTCGTTTCCTATGGCGTCAAGGGCAAGGAGGGCCAGAAGGCATCGGACGCAACCCCGCTGACCGTTCCCGCTCCCCAGCAGCTCTCGACTGCCTTTTCCCAGATTTCCAAGCAGCTTGAACCGAGCGTGGTCAACATCAATACCGAATCAACCATAAAGAATCCGCACCGCCGCGGGCCCCGCATTCGTCCTAACCCCAACCCCGATCCGGACCAGGATCAGGGTAACGGCGATGAAGACACCCCGTTCCAGGATTTCTTTGACAAGTTCTTTGGCGGCCAGGGCCCGGACGCGGGTAACATCCGCCAACGCTCGCTAGGTTCCGGCGTAATCGTGGATTCCAAGGGCTACATCGTCACCAACCGCCACGTGGTGGAAAAAGCCGATCGCATTCGTGTGAAGTTGCAGGATGAAAACCCGGCCTCTCCCGGCCACGATGCCAAAGTGATCGGCATGGACCAGGAAACCGACCTGGCCGTGATCAAGATCGATCTGGATCGTCCCCTGCCCGCCGCCAAACTCGGCAACTCCGACGGCATGCAAGTGGGCGACTGGGTGCTCGCCATCGGCAGTCCTTTCGGATTGCAGGAAACCGTGACCGCCGGCATCGTCTCGGCCAAGGGACGCAACATCGTTCCCAACCGGCAGTTCCAATCTTTCATTCAAACCGACGCCGCCATTAACCCCGGCAATTCCGGCGGACCGCTGGTCAACATGGCCGGCGAAGTCATCGGCATCAATACCGCCATCCTGACCGAGACCAGTTCGTACGCGGGCGTGGGCTTTGCCATGCCTTCGAACACCGTGGCCCAGGTCTACAACCAGTTGATTGGTCCGGAACACCGGGTTTCGCGCGGGTCCATCGGAATCGAGTTCTCCGCCCAGCCTAATCCCGCCATAGCGCGCATTTACGGATCGGGTGTAACCGTGTCGAACGTGGTCTCCGGCAGTCCAGCCGACGAGGCCGGCCTCAAGATCGGCGACACCATCACTTCCGTCGATGGCAAGGACGTGAAGAGCGGCGACGATCTCGTGGCTGACATTGCTTCGCGCAAGCCGGGCTCCAAGGCCAAACTTACCTTTGTGCGCAACGGCAAGAAGCAAGACACGACGGTGACCATCGCCGATCGCTCCAAACTGTTCGCTTCCCGCCTGGGCGAGGAAGACGAAAACCAGAACGAGGAAGTGCCCAAGGCCAGCAAGTTCGGAATTACGGTGCGTAACATCACTCCTGACCTCGCCGACCGCATGGGCATGGCCGCCGGCAAGGGCGTCGTCGTTTCGGACGTCAAGCAGGGATCGTTTGCCGAGGATCTGGGCCTGAATCGCGGCGACGTGATTCTGGAAGTAAACAAGCAGCCCGTGAACACTCCCGACGACTTCACCAAGATCGAGTCGTCGCTCAAGAGCGGGCAGGATGTCGTGTTCCTGGTGCGTCCGCGAGGCGCAAGAGCTCAGGATGGAACCATTTTCCTGGCAGGCACACTTCCGTAACCGGTAACAACTCCGGCGGGACTGGCGCTCCCTCCCCATTTCGGGGACCATAAGGGTGGCCCGGTCTCGCCGGTTTTTTGTTTGGCTTGCTAGTGTGGGGACGGGCGACTCGCCCGTCCAAGCCGAGCGCAGCTCCGCGGCTCTCGGCGGCACGAGTGCGGTTCGTATCAGGGCATGTTTTCAGGCATGCCGTCGATGTTGAGTGATGAAAGCGCCTTCAGGCGCTGCGAAAGGCTGAAGTCTATAGATGCGCGTGGCGATTCAAATTCGACGTTGGCGGCAAGTCGGGCTCTCGACCCTGCTCTGCCTCGCCGTGTACGGATTCGCCATAGCGCAGACGCCGGCCGCACCAGACAAGCCGGAGCAACCATCCCCGGCTGCAGCCCCGAAGCATCGCGCCACCGCGCGCCCGGCCAGCAAATCAGCTCACAAGAAAAGCTCCCACGGCAAGAAGACCTCGAAGAAACCCGGACAGAAAGCGATTGACTCGGACCGCGCCCGCGAAATTCAGACCGCCCTCATTCGTGAGCACTACATGCAAGGCGAGCCCTCCGGCAAGTGGGACGCCGCCACCCAAGCCGCCATGCAGCGCTATCAGGCCGATCAGGGATGGCAGTCGAAGCAGATTCCAGACTCCCGAGCCCTGATCAAACTCGGATTAGGCCCCAGCCACGACCACCTGCTCAATCCCGAAAGCGCCATGACGACGACGCCCGCCGCCCCAGCGGCAGCCGATCCGAAGGCCGCGGCAAAACCAGCGACGCCGCAAGACAACCTTCCGAAACAGTAGCTGTGTGGACGCGGGCGACTCGCCCGCGTGAACCTGAGATTCGTGGAAGGGCATGGCTTTAGCCATGCCGCAAGAGCAATTAAGGCACGGGCTCTAGCCCCTGAGGGCCATGCGACGACGGTCGTACCCCAGCTCATCCCGCCCCGCCACTCCGCCGCCACTCCGAGCCCTTCCGCAACGATGCTAAACCTTCCAGTTCTTTCCCCCGAAACGCCGGGGTGCCCCTCGATAAGAGCGAAGGCGCTGTCAAGGACAAAAGTATCCTGGGCGGCGCCAGAGCACCGCTTGCATTGCCAGAGAGGTTGAGGACCAAGACTCTGGAAATCTCACGCTGAATCACCCTGCGGTGGACTCGTCGTTCCACCAACCATCGATTCGGCCTTAACATCAACCATGATTCTTCTATGCGAACATCCCGTCGCTTACGGGATGCGAGAGCGCCCAATCAGTCCTTCGGTCTAGCTCGCGCCGACCAGGGGCACCCGCGGGCTGCTCTCGATACGAACGACCTCCGGATACGGCTTTTGCGTGCGCAGCATCCAGTACAGTCGTACCGCCAACTTGCGCGCCGCCGCCACCTTGGCCACCGCTTTCGGCTTCTGATGACAGCGATGCAAATATTCCTTGCGAAACTGCGGATCCAGTCGCACCGTGGTCGTCGCCGCTTCCACCAGCAACATCCGCAACATGCGATTGCCTTGCTTCGAGATCGCACCCAGATGTTGCCGTCCGCCCGAAGAGTGCTCGCGCGGAATCAGTCCCAAGTAACTCGCCACCTGCTTGCCTCGCGGAAAGCGCCGGACATCGCCCATGGTCAGCACATAAGCCAACGCCGTGATCGGTCCCACTCCCGGTTGGGTTTGTAGCAGGAGCGCCATTTTGTCTCGTTGCGCTTCTGCCTTTACCGCCTCGTCGAGCGGTTCGATCTGCTGGTCGAGCATCGCCAGCAGCCCGAGTAAGTCGTCTCTTCGACGCCCCGCCCACGCCTTCAACGGCAACTCGCGCAGCACCTGCTGTCCCGCCTTCGTCCACAGCTTGTGCTGACGCTGCACTCCTTTATTCAGGCAAAGATGTTGCATCGATAAGAGCGAAGGCGCTGTCAAGGACAAAAGTATCCTGGGCGGCGCCAGAGCACCGCTTGCATTGCCAGAGAGGTTGAGGACCAAGACTCTGGAAATCTCACGCTGAATCACCCTGCGGTGGACTCGTCGTTCCACCAACCATCGATTCGGCCTTAACATCAACCATGATTCTTCTATGCGAACATCCCGTCGCTTACGGGATGCGAGAGCGCCCAATCAGTCCTTCGGTCTAGCTCGCGCCGACCAGGGGCACCCGCGGGCTGCTCTCGATACGAACGACCTCCGGATACGGCTTTTGCGTGCGCAGCATCCAGTACAGTCGTACCGCCAACTTGCGCGCCGCCGCCACCTTGGCCACCGCTTTCGGCTTCTGATGACAGCGATGCAAATATTCCTTGCGAAACTGCGGATCCAGTCGCACCGTGGTCGTCGCCGCTTCCACCAGCAACATCCGCAACATGCGATTGCCTTGCTTCGAGATCGCACCCAGATGTTGCCGTCCGCCCGAAGAGTGCTCGCGCGGAATCAGTCCCAAGTAACTCGCCACCTGCTTGCCTCGCGGAAAGCGCCGGACATCGCCCATGGTCAGCACATAAGCCAACGCCGTGATCGGTCCCACTCCCGGTTGGGTTTGTAGCAGGAGCGCCATTTTGTCTCGTTGCGCTTCTGCCTTTACCGCCTCGTCGAGCGGTTCGATCTGCTGGTCGAGCATCGCCAGCAGCCCGAGTAAGTCGTCTCTTCGACGCCCCGCCCACGCCTTCAACGGCAACTCGCGCAGCACCTGCTGTCCCGCCTTCGTCCACAGCTTGTGCTGACGCTGCACTCCTTTATTCAGGCAAAGATGTTGCAGTTCATTCTTCACCCGCGCCCGAATGATCACCAGCTTGTAGCGATGCAACAATAACTGCCGCAGATCGCGCACCGCACTCGACGGCATCCAGATGCGCGGAAACCGCCCTTCCAGCAGCAGCTTCAGAATGTGCGCCGCATCTCGCCGGTCCGTCTTTTGCTGCCGCACATAACTCGCCCGGATCTGCGCTGCATCCCCTACCCACAACTCGTGACCGAGTTCAGCCAGCAGATCCACCAGCCAGTGGCAGTTCCCGGTTGCTTCCATGCCGATTAACGCCGGCGCTGGCACTTGCCGATAGAACCGCTCGGCATCGCCCGAGACCTGCACCAACTTCTGTTCCCCGGTCTCTCCTGTCTCCGTGTCCAGCCAGCTCACTTGTTGCCAGCTGGGATGGAAATCACACCCTATAATCATCATGCGAAGACTCCTTTCTCCCCAGCGTCTTTGGTCCTCAAATCAAGACTACCGGGTCGAATCGAGCCTTCGCTCTTATCCAATCAATCCTAACGTCGCGTTGTTTTGCGACGTTAGGGTGGGATTCCACGTCCGCCGACTGTTTGGGATTTTGATTTTGTTTTGCAGGGGCGCGGCTTCAGCCGCGCCGTTGAGACCCATAGTAAAGGCTTGCCTTTGGGTGGCGCAGCGCATCAGCGCTGCGGTAAGTGCTCCGTCTTGATTGGGGCTTTAGCCTCTGAGGGCGACGGTCGAGCCTGCGCCCGGGAACCGACCAATAACAAAACTCCAACAGCCCCACCTGCCTCGTCCCCCAATGAATCACTACACAACGCCCGGATAAACCGTTAGTCTGCTCTTGGGATGGCGCTCTCTCAATCCGAGCTACGGGTACGCGCGGAGCAGTTCGCGCGCGAGTGGGCGTCAGCGCGAAGCGAGCGTGCTGACGCGCAGACCTTCTGGAACGAATTCTTCCAAATTTTCGGCATATCGCGGCGGCGCGTTGCCACATTCGAAGAACCAGTGAGGATGCTTGGCGATCGACGCGGTTCGATCGACCTGCTCTGGCCGGGCGTCCTGATTGTCGAACACAAATCAGAGGGCGAGGATCTTGACCGCGCTCACGCGCAAGCCATCGACTATTTCCCAGGCCTCCCCGAAAGCAAGCTTCCCCGGTTTGTGCTGGTTTCCGATTTCCGCCGCTTCCGTTTGCACGATCTCGAGACGGGCGAACAGAAGGATTTCCTGCTCTCGCACCTAAGCAGGAATCTGAACCTGTTCGGATTCATTACTGGTTACCAGAAGGCCACCTTCAAGGAAGCCGACCCCGTAAACTTTCACGCCGCCGCAACGATAGGCCAGCTTCATGACCAGCTATATGACGCAGGATTTCGCGGTCACCCTCTCGAAATATTTCTGGTCCGCATCGTCTATTGTCTCTTCGCTGACGACACCGGCATCTTCCAAACCCGCGACCAATTTCATTTTCAGGTGGCGGAGAAATCGCGCCCCGACGGTGGAGATATTGGGTCGCTGCTTTCCTACATATTCCAGATTCTAAATACGCCTCCCGGCCAGCGCCCGGACGCGATGGACGAAGATCTCAGGACCCTTCCGTACGTCAATGGCGGCCTTTTCCGCGAGGTTCTCCCGATACCCACATTTAACGTACACACCCGCAATCTCTTGCTCGCGTGCTTCGAGTTCGACTGGAGCACTATTTCCCCGGCGATATTCGGCTCGATGTTCCAAGCGGCGATGAGTCGCGAGCCCGAACGGAGGCACTCGTTGGGCGGACACTACACCTCGGAGAGCAACATACTGAAGGTGCTCCGAGGGCTGTTCCTGGATGATCTAAACGGAGAGTTCCTGTCCATTCAGCACGACCTCCGATTGTTGCGCGCGTTCAATGACAAACTCAGTACGCTCAAACTGTTTGACCCAGCTTGCGGATGCGGGAACTTCCTAGTCGTCGCCTACCGCGAGCTGCGCCAACTCGAAACGAAAGTGCTGGAGAGGATAGTCGCGCTTGATCCACAATCGGTCTCCGACATTTCAGTTTTGTGCAAGGTCGATGTCGACCAGCTGACGGGAATTGAAATCGAGGAGAACCCTGCTGCCATTGCGGAGGTCGCGACTTGGATTACCGACCACCAGATGAACCAGCAGCTTAACGAGACGTTTGGCGGCTCTCTCACTCGGCTACCGTTGGTCAAAGCCGCGCGTATTTTTCGGGAAAACGCGCTGCGGCGGGACTGGCGCGAGCTTTTCGATATCAACGACTTGATCTCTGGGCGAGTTTTCATATTCGGCAACCCTCCTTTTGTGTCGAAGGCGAACCGCACGGAAGATCAAAATGCGGATCAGCAACTCGTCCTTTCCCAGATACGCGGTTCGGGTGTACTCGACTACGTCACGTGCTGGTTCGTAAAGGCGTCCGAGGTTCTGGACGGCACGAGAGCGAAGGCCGCCTTCGTGGCGACTAACTCCATTACCCAGGGGGAGCAGGTCGCGGTGCTCTGGAATTTTCTGCGTCGGCGTGGGATGCGAATTTTCTTCGCCCATAGGACGTTCAACTGGAGAAACGAGGCGCCCGACCAGGCGGCTGTCTTCTGCGTCGTCATCGGGTTCGCGAGCCGGGATGTTCCAAACAAATCCATTTTCGACTACGAAGGCCCTGATTCAGTGCCGGTTGAGCGTAGGGTCGCCCGCATCAATCCCTACCTCATCGAAGTGAACGAAGACATTCTCGTTACCTCAAGGACGACCCCATTGTCCGCCGGGGTGCCTGAGATTCGGTTTGGCAGCATGCCGAATGACGGTGGGGCGCTGCTGTTTACGGCGGACGAGAGCAGCGCATTTTTGCGAGAGGAGCCGGCCGCACGGCAGTTCATGCAGAGATTCGTGGGCTCGAAGGAGCTCATTAACGGAATTGAGAGATATTGCCTCTGGTTGAGAGGCGCCTCCCCCGCGGAACTGAGGCGTCTGCCTCACGTGCTTCGGCGTGTCCAGCAGGTGGCCGAACACAGGCGGAACAGCCCGCGTGAGCAAACGCGGGTGCTGGCCGCCACGCCAACGCTGTTCGGTGAGGACAGGCAACCGACAACTTCATATCTGGTAATCCCGAAGACATCTTCCGAACGTCGCCGCTACATCCCAATTGCTGTCCTCGGACCTGAAATCATCGCCAACACTGAACTGCAAATGATCCCGGGTTTTACCACTTACCATTTTGGAATTCTTACCTCCTCGATGCACATGGCCTGGATGCGCACGGTGGCAGGCAGGCTAGAGGGGCGATACCGCTATTCAAACAGCATCGTGTACAACAATTTTCCGTGGCCCAGGGAAGTCACGGAGGGAGCACGGCAGCGTGTGACTAATGCCGCGCAGCGGGTGTTAGACGCTAGAACGCGCTATCCCGAGTCCACGCTCGCGGACCTTTATGACCCGCTCACGATGCCGCCGGACCTGCAAAGTGCACACGCAGAACTGGATCGCGCTGTTGAACGCTGCTACCGTCCGGCAGCGTTCTCAAGCGAGTTCGATCAGTTAGAGTATCTTTTCGCACTCTATTCTGAATACGTCGCTCCCCTTGCCGCACCCCAGAGACGCCGCAGAAGGCAGAACGGCTAGAGAGGTCGGGCTCTGATTTTCTGACCCCAACCGTCCGTGATCGAAATCCATTGACATAAGAACCGTCGAGCGCGACGATTAATGATCTGATTGGGGCAGTTTCGAGGCCTGTCCGTCCACCAGACGGCCCTCGAAGCTGCCCCAAACCAATTTTCAGCGCTCTTTGACAACATAAGTTGAGGCGTTTAGCGGGCATGGCCCTGAGCGCAGTCGAAGGGGGGAGCCCGCTGCCGAAATCCTGACCCTGAGCGCAGTCGAAGGGGAACGGATCTTGTAAGTCGTTGATTTATAAATATTTTACACGCAAGTCCTTTAAACTCAAAGATCTGGCGGGGACTCCCTCCTAAATCTTTGATTCCAAAAGATCGGGGGAGGGGGGGTACCCTTAATCCAGCACCGGCCGCGGGCAGTAGGGAATCGGCAACCCTTGGACGATCGCCCCCGGGTTGTCTTCCACCAGCGCTTCCGCATACTCCGGCCCTACGATTTTTTCAGCTACAGCGCGAGCCGCCGAAAGATTTGGGATGCGGTGCTTGGTGTCATGAGCATCCGAAGCCAGAATGTGGACAGCCGAGCGGTCCAGCAGCCAGCGAGCGATGATTTCTGGCCGCTCTCCCCACAGCCCCGTCAGTGCCGAGGCCGTCACTTGAATCAGGCAGCCTTGGTCCGCCCATTCCAAAATGCGTTGCGGCGTTTGCTGCAGGATCGGGTTCCGTTCGGGATGGGTCAGAATCGGCGTCAGCCCACAATCTCCCAGGCGCCGGAAACAATCGGTAAGCTGCGTCGGCACGCTGTAGTTGCTGAGTTCAATCAGCAGATAGTTGGTTTCGCCAATCGTGTAGGTGTGGGGCTGCTCCAGGACGCGTTCCAGATTCTCGAACGAAAGATGAAAATCACAACCCAGGCTCAACGCCAGTATGGAACCGGATTTCTCGCGCAGTTCGTCCAGAAGCCCCGAGAGATATACGCGATCGTAGGCGTAACGATCGTTAGCATGCGGAGTGGCCACAGCATGGGTAATGCCGTCCGCCGCCGCCATCCGGCACATTTCGACCGCTATATCCCAGGACTTGGGGCCGTCGTCGACCTCGGGCAAAAGGTGGCAGTGGATGTCGATCACAGCGTCACTTCGATACGTAGATTAGAACACATCCGAAATCGATCGGGTCATCGGGCCATCGGGCGATCTAAGGTCAAATGCCCTTGACTTTCGATGACCCGATCACCCGATGACCCGATCACCCGATGTCCTGATGCAGTTGCGCTATCCCCACTTTTTCATGCACGATAGTAAACACGACCTTTTCGTTCGCATCTGAGTATTTGAGGAGCAGGTTTGCAAATGAGCTTTTTGAGGGCGGCGCGCGCCGCACTGGTAAATGAATTTGGTCTTCCTGCGGTTCTTGTGGCCATGGTCGTTGTTCTGGCCGGACTTTCTCTTTCCTGCGGCGGCAGCGGTTACACCAGGTCGGCGCCTAACCACAATGCCTATGTAACCCTGCCGCAGAGAGGTTCCGTGCTTCTGCTGAACATCAACGGCGCCACCGGCGTCATTACCCAGGGAGCCCAAACTCCGCAAGTGGAGAACTCTTCGCCCGCCGGCTTGGCCTTGCTCTCGTCGAAGAAATTTCTCTACGTGGCCAATTCTTTCGCCAGGACGATCTCCATTTTCAACGTCGCCAGCGACGGCACCTTGACGCTCAGCGGCACGCCCATTCCGGCCGGCGGCTCGAATCCGGACGCGATGGTCATCGACCCTACCGGCAAGTACTTGTTGGTGACGAATAATAACTCTTCCGGCAGCGTGTCCGTTCTCTCCATCGATTCCGCCAGCGGTGCTCTGTCGGAACTCACCGGATCGGGATCGCCCTTCTTCGCCAATGAGTATCCCACCGAGATTCTGATTACCCCTTCCGGCAAGTTCGTCTACGTGACCAATCCGGGCCTCGGGATGGTCACCGCTTTCACCTTCTCGAACGGCGTGCTCACCCAGGTGCCAGGGGTCCCGGGGGTGCCAGGGTCTCCGTATTTTTCCGGCGCGGGAGCCTTCGGCCTGGCGGTTGATGGCAGCGGACGATTCCTTTACGTTGCCAACCCCTCCGCCCCCAATCCTTCGCTGAACACCACCGGCAACATCTCCGGGTTCAATATCGACCCGAACACCGGCGCCCTGAGCCAGATGCTTGGTTCGCCATTTAATTCTGGAATTTCCACGGTCAATGCCTCCCCCACCGCGCTCACCCTCGATCCTTTCGGCAGGTTTCTTTACGCGACCGCCGCAGGGTCGAGCGACTCAATCTGGTGCTTTACGATTACTCCCACCAACGGGCAACTGGTGCCGGTGACGAGCTCACCATTCAGCCTGGCTGCGGGCGGGTTGTTCGCCCTCATCGACCCCAGCGGCAACTATTTCTATACCGGAACTCAGACCGGAAATGGTATTGCGGCCTATACCTACAATTCCTCGACCGGCGTTCCCACGATAATTTCGGGTTCGCCTTTTTCCACCGGAACGCCGCCCGGCAAGATGGTCCTCTCCGAGTAGCCCACGTAGGGACAGCCACCCTCGCCGGGGTCCCCAGACCGCGCGCTTTTCGCGGGCTGGGGTGGTTTCGGCTGTCCAGGCGAATGAAACTCGCCGGTTGCTTCAGTGCCAAGCGGATTGGAATCCGATTACCGGCTTCGTGACGTATGCCTCACAGGGCTGGCACTTTTGGGGGACAAGTCTGGCACCCGCGTGCCATTTTCAGACTTGCCGTTTAGTCTTACCTTTCCGATTGAGCAGTTCTGGGGGAGGGCTGCCCGGGCGTCATGGATTCGCAAGAATTCGGGCGCCCGTTTAATTTTCCGAGTGATTGTGTGGCGCGGACACTCTTGTCCGCGGCCGTTGCTGCTGCTTCTTGGTTTTGCTCTGCTCAATTTGTCGAAATCGTGAAGTTCACCGTGATGCGCGCCTGCGTTTCCACCGGCTGTCCATTTTGCAGGAATGGCTTGAAATGCCACTGCTTCACGGCTTCGCGAGCCGCGGCCGCTAGAATGCTGGGGCCACTCAGAATCTGTAGCTCCTGAATAGTGCCTTCTCGCGAGATGAGCGCCTGCAGGCTCACCGCGCCTTGCACCTTCATCTGCCGTGCCAGCAAAGGATAATCCGGCGGCACCGAAACGCTCACACTCTGCGCCGTTTGCGGCGACATCTGCACCCGGTTGCCGACACTGACCACTGCATTGGCCGATGCGGGAGCGCCGGACGCAGCCGACGTCGCGCCCGAGTTCACATCCAGATGAATGGCATTGCTTTTCGCGGGCACGTTGATGTGCCGGTTTCCAGCTACCACTTCTACCTGCAGCGGAGGGAGCGCCGCCCGCTCGGCAGCTGCCGCGAAGGGAACTTCGGCCGCCGCCGGTGCCGGAGACTTGGTTGATTTGCGTTCCCGCGGCGGAGTTGCCGGCACGCTCGCAGTTGCTGGAGCCGCAGTCGTACTCCTGCTCCGGCTGTGAAACACAGCTTCCTGGACCTCGATGCCCTGCGGAAACCAGAAATCCCAGTCTTTCAGAACCACTGCTCCCAGCGCCACCAGCAGAATCCCCAGCGCGATGAGCATTCGCTTGCGTTGCACATCCGCGTCCTGCGACGCGGGTTGCACGGGAAGTGGTGTGACCCTCTCCAGACGGTCCTCGGGCTGGATTTCGTTTTGAAACATAGGTACGGGAGCGTCCTCGAAATTGTAATCGCGGGTCGCGAATCGCTGAGTAAGTATGCCCCCAAATCCGCCCCATGCCAAGCAAATCCCGGTCTGGTCATAGCTTTTGCTATGCCGGGGCTGTTCTCATGCCCGCGCCCGCTCAGGAAACCTTTGCGTCGAGCTTGTCAAGAATGCCGGTCGCGGCGTCAAGAATCTCCTTATCCACCTTGCGATTCGAAGCGATGGCCTCCGCCAGCGGGATGGAAACAATCTTGTTTCCCCGCAGCGCCGCCATCTGTCCGAACTCGCCCCGGTGCACCATGTCGATGGCGCCCAGTCCGTAGCGCGTGGCCAGCACCCGGTCGAAAGCGCTGGGCGTTCCGCCGCGCTGGATGTGGCCGAGTACCACCGACCGCGACTCGAAGCCAGTCCGTTTTTCGATCTCGTGCGCCAGCGTCTGGCCGATTCCGCCCAAGCGCAGATGCCCGAACTCATCGCGTCCCTCGGACGCTCCATCCTGCGCCTCGACCACGCCACCGGCAAACTTCGCGCCTTCAGCGGCCACCACAATGCTGAAATATCTTCCGCGGGCGTGGCGTTGCCGAATCAATTCCGCCACCTCCTCAATATCAAAAGGAATCTCGGGGACCAGGATCACGTCGGCGCCGCCGGCGATGCCGCTATAGGCCGCGATCCAGCCCGCGGCGCGTCCCATCACTTCCACCACGATCACGCGATTGTGCGCTTCCGCCGTCGTATGCACGCGGTCAATCGCGCCGGTGGCCACATTCACTGCCGTGTCGAAGCCGAAGGTGTAGTCGGTACCGGCCAGATCGTTGTCGATCGTCTTCGGAACGCCAACCACTTTTACTCCGTTGTCGAATAGTTTCTTCGCCACTGAGAGCGTGTCATCGCCGCCAATCGCGATCAGCGCGTCGCAACCATGTTTCTTAAGAGTATCAATGCATTGCTGCAGGCCACCTTCATGCTTGACGGGATTGGTGCGCGAAGTGCGCAAGATGGTGCCTCCGCGTGGCAGGATGCCCCCCACCGTCGCCAGGCAGAGTTCCATGGTCTTGTTCTCCAGCAACCCGCGCCATCCCTCCATGAATCCCACGAACTCGTCTTCGTAGTGGAAGCTGCCTTTTCGCACCACTGCCCGTATGACTGCGTTCAGCCCGGGACAATCGCCCCCGCCCGTCAGCATTCCTATTTTCATTGCCTGCTCCTTATAAGAATAAAATTCGGTCCGCACCCGGAGCGGAGACTAACCGCCCGTAAATGATCACAACTGGGACGGAACAAATCAGATTATCAGATTCTGCGAGTCCAGACTCTGGACTTGAAGTAAGATGTTTAACTCGCACGACGGTACGATCCCATCGGTCCGTTTTGAAACTGCTTGCCGGAGGGCCGTATGAATACGCTGCCGGTTCTGATCGGCGCTCTATGCGTGTATGCTCTGGCCTACCGCTACTACAGCGCCTTTATTGCGGCGAAAGCGCTGGCACTCGACGACCGCCGCACCACTCCGGCACATGCCTTCGCGGATGGCCACAATTATGTTGCCTCTCCGCGGTGGGTTCTGTTTGGCCACCACTTCGCCGCGATTGCAGGCGCCGGCCCGCTGGTCGGTCCCACCCTGGCGGCGCAATTCGGATTCGCCCCGGGATTCCTTTGGCTCGTGATTGGAGCGGTGCTGGCCGGGTGCGTCCAGGATTTCACCGTGCTGGTGGCCTCCGTCAGGCACCGCGGCCGCTCGCTCGCCGATATTGCCCGCACCGAGATCAGTCCTTTTGCCGGACTGGTGGCGATGATTGCCGTGCTTTTCATTCTTCTGGTAACCCTCGCCGGCCTCGGCATCGTGGTGGTGAACGCGCTGTCGAATAGTCCCTGGGGAATCTTCACCATTGGCATGACGATTCCGATCGCCATCATCATGGGTCTATGGATGTTCAAGAGCCATGCCGGCAAGATTACCGTCACCGGTCCCAGCATCTTCGGCGTCGTGCTTCTGATCGGTGGCGTGATTGCCGGACGCTGGGTTGCCCAGACCAGCGTAGCGGGCGCCTTGACCTTCACGCCCCACCAGATCACGATCCTGATGGCTATCTACGGTCTGGTCGCTTCGGTCCTGCCGGTCTGGCTGCTGCTCGCGCCTCGCGACTATCTCTCGACCTATGTCAAGCTGGGCACGATCGTCATTCTCATTGTGGGCGTATTCGTGGTTCATCCGGATATCAGGTTTCCCAACTTCACGCCGTTTGTCGGCGGAGGCGGCCCCATCATCAAAGGAAAACTCTTCCCCTTTCTGTTTGTGACGATTGCCTGTGGAGCCATCTCAGGGTTCCATTCGCTGATCGCATCCGGCACCACGCCCAAGATGCTGGACAAGGAGAGCGATGCCCGCTTCATTGGATTTGGCGCCATGGTCTGCGAGTCGCTGGTGGGCGTGCTGGCGCTCATTGCTGCATGCTCGCTGTATCCCGGCGATTACTTCGCCATCAACGCCACTCCGGAGGTGTTTCACAAACTCGGTTTCGCCACCGTGAACCTGGACATGTTCTCGCAGGCAATTGGGGAGAAACTGGCGGGACGCACGGGCGGCGCGGTATCGCTCGCCGTTGGCATGGCGCAGATTTTCCAGGGCCTGCCCGGCATGACTCGCCTGATGGGGTATTGGTATCACTACGCGATCATGTTCGAGGCGTTATTCATTTTGACGACGGTGGACGCGGGTACGCGCGTTGCCCGTTACGTGTTGCAGGAACTCATGGGCAAAATTCACAAGCCCTTTGGCAACAGCGCCTGGCTGCCCGGCAACCTGATCACCAGCTTTTTTGTGGTTCTCGGCTGGGGCTACATGATCTACACCGGAACCATTTCTACCATCTGGCCGCTGTTCGGCACCGGCAACCAATTGCTGGCGACCATCGCACTCTCGGTGACCACCACATTTCTGATCAACATGGGCAAAGCCAGGTATGCCTGGATCACCGCCGTTCCGATGTGCCTGGTGGGCGTGACCACGGTGACTGCAGGGGTCCTCTCGATCAAGAACATTTTTTGGCCGTTAACGTCGAAGCCTGGCCTGGTGTTCACCGGCTATCTGGATTCGACGCTGATGGCCATCTTCATCGTGGGAGTGATCCTTGTAGTGTTCAACGCCGCGTGGAGATGGTACCGCGTGTTCCAGGGTGCTCCGATTCCCCAGGAGGCGTTTGGTCCTCCGCTCACCGTTTCCGGAGATGTGAAAATGGGCTGCTGCTGAAGTGCCTGGGACCGTCAAGCCCAGGGTAATGAGTGTAATGGTGATGTTTCGCCAATTGACAGTCTTGCCTTGCGCCGCGCGGCCCTGGCGATCACCTCACATCCATACGTGACAATCCTCACCGACATTTCGCGCAAATTGGTGTTAAATCACTCCGCTTCGCCTCTCCGAAGCGCGGCTCCCGCCCGTTGAGAACAAGCACACCCCCTGAGGCGAACATCGTCTTCCCCTTGGATGAGCACACCGCTCACAGCGGCAGAGCAGCTCTCGACGAAGTATCCGTGCCCAATGCGTTGAGAAATGAAATAGCGCCGAAAGGAGAATTTTTTATGTTGAGGACAATTTACCGAATTTTGTTTCTAACTCCTGTGGTCGTTCTACTTGCGGTGGGCGTCGTGAACGCACAAGGCGACGACCCAGGTCAACTTGGTCCGTACGCAGTAGGACATACCAGCTATCAATTCGTCGACAGTAATCGCAGCAACCGCCCCGTGTTTTTCAGTGTTTGGTACCCAGTCGATGCCGGGATTATTAATCCCTCCACACCACCGGCCGAGTATATTACCGATCCGTACACGGGCACAGACTACCTGCCACCCACGTATTCGACCGACTGGCAGAACATTGGGTACGATCCCGCCTATGAGGGGCCAACGCCCTCCAATCGTGGGCCATTCCCACTGCTTATGGTTTCGCCGGGATGGGGTTGTGACTATTGGTGCTATATCTTCATCGGAACCCGATTGGCCAGTCACGGCTATGTCGTCGCGTCGCTCGAACACTGGGCCGATTGTGAGTGGTCCTGGGGCCTCTGTGATGATCTCTTAACGGCTATGGTCAACCGTCCCCGAGACGTCTCCTTTGCCATAACGCAATTGCTTGCGAAAAGCAGGACAAGGGGAGAGTTGTTATTTCGCGCCATCGATCCAAGGAGAATCGCCGCGAGTGGACATTCGATTGGTGGATACGCCACCTATACACTTGCAGCTGGGGACGATTTGGTCTGTGACGCTTTGTGGCCGGCTCTTAGTGGAAACGATACTTTGCCCTATCCCGCGGATACCTGTGTGCCGACACCCCCAGATCCTCGTATTAAGACAATGATCTCTCTGGATGGCTCCTCGCAGTTGCTGCGCTACCGTGAGCTGGCCAGGATTTCGGTGCCCAGTTTGATTATGGGCGAGACAGTAGACAATTCCGAGGCCCTGGGAGGAGGGCCCGATATGAGGGATTGGATCGCCCGCCCGCATGCCGCAATTGGCCGTGACGATTCCTATCGCGTCGATGTCAACGGTTCCAATCACTATTCATTTACTAACATGTGTGATACTGCCTATGTCTGGTTTAATCTCGGCTGGATTTCGGCCGATGACTTGGCGGCATGGGAGAGTTCGTGGCCGTGTGCGAGCACGGGTTGGGACCCTGCAACGATTTCTGCGGCGGATGCACATGAAGTGGTTACAAAGTATATGATCGCCCTCTTGGACATGAATTTTGGCCATCCAAACTGGCTTGATTGGTGGATTCTGACACCACAATACGCACTCAACCACACGCCAACCGTGCAGTTCTTTAACTCCGAACACTGTCTCGCAACTTTGCCTGACCATACCTACTTCAGGTATCGCCCTTATCAGGTGTCCCGTGAATGTGACGTCGCACAGAAAGACCCAACGGGTTGGTTCACATCACAGTCAGGTTCCAGCTACTCTACCCCGATGCTTCGTACTCCTGCGCCGGGCGGGCCATTCCGGCCGCTGAAGAAGCCCTTCTCAGCCGCTCCAAGCCGCTAGGAACGCAGCGCCCTTCGTAATGTTAAGCCGCCCGTCTGGGCGGCTTTTTTACATCACGCGGAAGTGGCTGCGAAATAACTCCTGTTATCAGGCGATTACACTCAGAACCCCCACCGGGGCCGGGTTGTGAGTGTAAAGGGGATGTTTCGCCAACTACGGTCAGTGAACTACCGACCGATGGGAAGCTGCGATGACTGAGAAAGACGCCAACGCAATGAGCACCGTGAGTACCAACGAGAGTGTCGCGGACACAGCTAAACGTGCCATGAACGTTGCTACCCGTGGCGCATCTGGATAAATCGGCGACACGAGGGCAGCCGTCACGCTCGACCCCACAAAACAAACACACGAGGCGCTCAGCCAGAAGATTGCCCATCGTTGTGCAATGGCTACGTCCGCCTCACGTCCACCTACGCCAAGCAAGTCACCCACTACGATTCCTTGTCCGATGTAGTTCAGGAAGGTGAAGGCAGACGCGGCGGAGAGCAACACG
The DNA here is from genome assembly GCA_963752985.1 of uncultured Acidobacteriaceae bacterium. Lineage (GTDB taxonomy): Bacteria > Acidobacteriota > Terriglobia > Terriglobales > Acidobacteriaceae > Acidiflorens. The sequence goes on along the minus strand of CAVWAN010000025.1, from coordinate 60,198 downwards.
GCACAGGCTCCCAACACCCAGAACCGAACTGTGTATTTCTGGTCTGTTAGTGCTTTCATTGCGAAGGAATGTACACCCTGACCGATCAAAACTCCAGATGGGTGTCGAAACCAGGCGTTAGCACTCAGAACCCCAAGGGAAGATCGCAGCTCGCTCTGTCCGAAGTCTGACTGTTCGCTCGGAAAATTTGCCGGCAAAGGTTACACTCGATGCGACATGCGGGTTCTCGGCATTGACTGCGGCACCGAATATACGGGATACGGCATAGTCGACTTGCTGGCGGATGACCGCAACCATGATCGCCTGGTGTGCATCGTCTGCGGAGCCATCAAAGTTTCCCCGCGTGACCCCATGCCTACGCGTCTGTCGCTTATCTCGATTGGCCTGCGGGAACTCATCGCGAAGCACCGCCCCGACCGCGTTGCCATCGAAGACGTTTTCTACGCCGCCAACGTGAAATCTGCTTTAAAGCTCGGACAGGTGCGCGGAGTCGCTATGCTGGCTGCCGCATCCGCCGGACTCGAGGTCGCCGAATACTCCCCGCTTTCCATCAAGTCGGCGGTGGTCGGATACGGCCGCGCTGAAAAACATCAGGTCCAGCAAATGGTGACGCGTCTTCTGAATCTGGATCAAATTCCCGAACCCGCCGACGCCGCCGATGCCTTAGCGATAGCCATCTGCCATCTGCACACCGCCGCCACGCACGAGCGTCAGAGCCCTATTGATTGTCATCCTGAGCGGAGTAGCCCGCCTCGCTTGCGAGGCGAGCCGCGGAGTCGAAGGACCCCTACGTCATAAACATCGCCTGCGGGGCCGCCCGGCATTCTCCCCGGCCGGTGGCATCAACAACAACGGCTTGATCTCCGGCCCGATCTACTTCGCCGGGCGCCAGCTTGGGCTACACCGCAGTCTGCAGGTAAGCGCTTCGCGTACGAACTAGGAGTCAGTAGCCAGAAGCTGGCCCTTGACACTCGTCCCCGCCATCCCCAATCATTACAGCGGCCCATGCCCCGCTCATTTCAGATATTCTGCCTCCTGGTTTTTTCTGCGCTCCTCGCTTATCCGCAAGCCGAAACTCCGGCTGCCATCACCTTCACCCTCGATTTTCCCGCCTCCCAGCCCGAGCACTACTCGATTCGCGTTCAATCTGATGGCCAGTCCCGCTACCAGTCCAGCGGCCGCATCTCCGCCGATTCCGACGACACCGACAGCTTCGAGTTTGCCTTCACCGCAACCCCGGAAACGCGGCAGAGAATTTTCGACCTCGCGGCCAAGGCCGGCTATTTTCAGAAGGACGTCGACTCCCACCACAAGGGCATCGCCTTTACCGGGAAGAAGACGCTCACCTACAAAGACGAGCACCGCGGCGGTGAATCCACTTACAACTACTCCTCCAACCCCGCCGTGCAGGATCTCACCACCTTGTTCCAGAGCCTCTCCGCCACGCTCGAATTCGGACATCGCCTCCAGTACGATCGCCAGTACCAGAAGCTGGCGCTCGACGAAGAACTCAAACGCATGGAAGAGATGGCACGCAGCAATTCGCTGGTCGATGTTGCTTCCATTCAGCCCATCCTCGATCAGATCATCGCCGATCCGTCCGTGATCAACGTAACCCGCGCCCGCGCCCAACGCCTGCTGGAGCGAGCGGGCGCTCATTAATCTATTAATCTGAAGTGCAGGGCGCCGATTGTCCCAAATCCCGCTTGACTTAGGCCCCGGACGCTCGCAAACTCAAGGCAGATCAAGGCAAGCCATAGGAGTACGCTAAGTCATATTATTTGAAGATTTTGCGCGCGAATTTTGCCGCGCCACCGAACTTGTGCAGGAACGGGCCGAACGAGCGTTAGCGGACTCTCCGAGTGGTGCTGGGAGCCCGGTTGGCAACTCACGAATGTTGCAGCAACTCTAACTCTAAGTAGGCTGTAGGAAAAATCGAGCCTCGTACCAGGGCATCGCTTCAGCGATGCCGCATGTCTTTCGAAATAAGGCGCCCTTCAGGGGCTGGGCAATGAGGGAGCAGTCCCGGGAGAAGCATATGGCAATCGCAAAGCTCGGAAGAACACTGGCAGTGTTGGCCGTGCTAGCAGCGGCGTTTCTGGCGGTCTCGGCGTCGGCCGAATCGAAAGCCCGCATCGTGCGCTTGAGCGAAGTGCAGGGCAAGGTGCAGATCGACCGCGGCGCTGGCGATGGTTTCGATAAAGCGTTTATCAACCTGCCCGTGATCGAAGGCTCCAGGCTGAAGACCGGTAAAGATGGCCGCGCCGAAGTGGAATTCGAAGATGGCAGCGCGCTCCGCCTAGGGCCTGACAGCGAGGTCGCCTTCACTCGTCTTGCCCTCAGCGACGGGGGTCAGAAACTGAGCACCGTGCAACTTGTCTCCGGCACCGTCTACGCCAATCTTCATCCGAAAAAAGGCGGGGATCAATTCCTGCTGAATTTTGCCCGCGAGTCCGTCAGCGTGTCCGAGCCCGCGCATTTCCGCGTGCAACTCGAAGACGCCGCAGCTACCGTAGCCGTTTTCAAAGGCAAGTTGAGCGCGACTTCGCCCTCCGGACAATTTGACGTCGCCGAGAAACACAGCGCGACCATCGATCTGTCCGCTCCCGCCCAAAAAGACACTTTCGTGATCGCCAAAAATTACGGAGAAGATCCCTCCGACGCCTGGGATCGCCAGCAGAACGACTACCACGATCGCTACGCGTCCGCCGGAGGTTCCAGCATTAACTCGCCGTACGGTTACGGCATGAGCGACTTGAATTACTACGGAAACTTCATGACCGTGCCCGGCTATGGCAGCGTCTGGCAGCCCTACTTCATCGACGCCGCTTGGAGCCCCTTCCAGGATGGCGGCTGGGCCAACTATCCGGGCTTTGGTTACATGTGGGTGTCGGGCTATCCCTGGGGCTGGATGCCCTACAGTTACGGCAACTGGGCCTTCGCTCCCGGCTTTGGGTGGGTCTGGCAGCCGGGCTACTGGAATCCCTGGTATGGGGTACCGCAGGTGGTGAATCCGCCGGTCAGAACCAAAGTGCCGACAGCGCCTACCAGCGGACGTCAGACAGTCATGGTGGGACAGGGCCTGGCCGCCAATCCAGGCGTCGGAGTTCGAGCGCCCCATCGCCTGACCATCAATCCCGGCTCCGCCGGCTTCGGAGTGCCGCGCGGCTCGGTGCGCAACCTCGGTCACGTTGCGAAAACCATGGAGCGAACATCTCGCCCCGTCGTAGTTGCGACTGCGCCGCCCGCCACGACCACGACATCGACAGCGGGTTGGGGTCCGAGTTCAAGTTCAACGAGAAGCGGGTCTACGGTAGCAGCTCCGATGGCGGCGCCTCACAGGTCCCCAGCGCCCCCGCCGTCGCGTCCTCACTGAAACAGGAGTTGTTTTCAATTCGTCAAGACTTTGTCATCCTGAGCGAAGCGAAGGACCCGCTGTTCCCGCAATAAGCAGGTCCTTCCCCTTCGACTGCGCTCAGGGTCAGGATGACAATCATAATCAGGTTGGCAACCCAAAAGTTATAGCGAGTTTGCGGGACGCGACACTTCATCTAACTTCGTTCTCACGCACAATAATTCCCGCGTACCCAACCACCGATTCGTAATCGCCGGAGACGTCTCCCGAGGTCGCATACTTCACCAGCGTGGCCGAAGTCGCCCCCAGAAGCTTTGCCGCCGTGAGCATGACAACCGTCGGCCCAAACCCACACATGCTGACGTCTTCATTCATTACCACCTGCCAGAGTCCATACGCGTCCATGGCCAGCACGCGTTCGATGGCTTTGTGGTCCTTGACGCGAGTGATGGCATCGGATTCGTAGTGGTTCATGTCGCTGGAGGCGATGATCAGGACTTTCTCCTCGAGCTCGCCAAGCACATCCGCCAGCGCTTCGCCCAATCCGCGGAGCACGTCAAAGTCGCTGGTGCCAATCACGATCGGAACGATGTTCAAATCCCGCCGTCGCGCCTGCAGGAAGGGAAGCTGGACTTCGATGGCGTGTTCGCCGCGGTGCGCTGCGCTGTCCTCTTGCAGCCCAGGGAAGCGGCGTAGCAGCCGGGCGCCCAGCTCCGCGTCAGCCTCTACCTCACCCAGCGGAGTCTGCCACGTAGTGTTGGCCATGACCGCCAGCGGTCGTCCCTTGCCCGTATGATTGGGGCAGAGAATCACCGCCCGCTCTGGGATTTCCAGCCGCGAATACACCGCGCCCGCGACGCTGCCCGAGTAGATGTATCCCGCATGAGGAGCGACGCATCCGATAGCGGCAATGCGGGCGGTCTCGACCGGAGCAGTATATTGCTGAATCTCGCGCCACAATTCCTCGGCGCGCCCCGGATAAAACCTGCCAGCAACAGCCGGAGTTCGCAAAGCGGAAGTCATAGGCAGCCTGTGTAGCGCGGGCGCCCTCGCCCGCGAAAAGTCAGCGAGCGAAAACAATGCCGCGAAAACTACGCGCCGCTGTCGCCCAGCGCCCGAAACAAAGCGGCGGTCTTTTCCAGCGGCAGCGCTTCAGCCCGGATTGAAGGCTTCACACCGCTTTTCGCCAGCGCGGCCCGCAGCGCATCCTCATCGTACGCCGTTTTCAGATTATTCCAGAGAGTCTTGCGTTTCTGCCCAAAGCACAGTTTCAGGAACGGAATGAACTCGGTTTCGGAAACCCGCAGCGCCTCCATCCGAGGCTTGATCGTAATGCGAACCACGCTCGAATGCACCTTGGGAGGTGGAGTAAACGCTGCCGGCGGAAGCGTGAAGAGCTGTTCGACCTTTCCGTAGAGCTGCACCGTCGCCGAAAGCAAGCCATAGTCGCGGCTTCCAGCCGAAGCTGCCAGGCGGTCGGCAACTTCCTTCTGCACCATCAGGACAATGGTTGAAAAGTAACGGTGATATTCCAGCAACCGCAGCAGAATATCGGAAGTGATGTAATACGGCAGATTGCCGATGGCGCGCGCCGGTTCGGGCGCGAAGTTCAGTCCAGTGCGCAGGCTGCCTGGCTTCGCCCCGAAGACGGTGTCCAGTTCAATCTTCAGGATATCGCCTTCGATGATCTCGACATTGGGTCGCATCGAGAATTTCATGCGGAGCTGCGCCGAAAGGATACGGTCCAACTCCACCGCGATCAGCCGCCGTGACTTCCGTGCCAGCAACTCGGTGATGGCGCCCCGGCCGGGGCCAATCTCCAGCACCGTGGCCTCGGAAACATCGCCCAGCGCCTCCACAATGCGCACCGCCGCCGCTTCGCTCGCTAGAAAATGCTGCCCTAATTTTGGCTTGCGTGGACTCGCTTGCATGGTCGCGCCCTTTGGCACGTTGACCCTCTTTCTTTCCGGCTTTAGACTGACGGAGTTGGCGCGGCATGCCGCGTCTTTACGGAAACCTAATCATAACGTGTGCGGGGCATTTCGAGTTCTGGCCGAGGAGGCCACTTCGCCATGCATATCGCTTTCGCGGCATCCGAGTGCGTTCCCTTTTCCAAAACTGGCGGCCTGGCCGATGTGGTCGGAGCCTTGCCGCGTGCACTGGCCGCTCTCGGACATCAGGTGAGCGTATATCTTCCCCGCTATCGCCAAACCAAGCTGACCGATCCGCAGACCGTCGTCCGCAGCATCACCGTCCCTTACGACGACAAGTATCGCTTCTGCTCCGTGGTGACTGCGGGCAGTAGCGCCGGGATCAAATTTTATTTTGTGGAATATCCGCAATACTTTGACCGGGACGCGCTCTACGGTACCCCGGCCGGCGACTATCCTGACAACGCCGAGCGCTTCGCCATGTTTTCGCGGGCAGTGCTCGAAGCCTCCAAGATTCTGGGCGTGCCGCATGTGTTCCACTGCCACGATTGGCAGTCCGCACTCGTGCCGGTCATGCTGCGCACGCTCTACGCCGAGGATCCCGCGTTTCGCGAAGTTGCCACCGTTTTCACCATCCACAACATGGGCTACCAGGGTTTGTTCCCGCCTGAGACGTTGCCCCTTCTGATGCTGCCCTGGGATCTGCTCACTATCTCGAAGATGGAATTCTTCGGCCAGGTGAATTTTCTGAAGGGCGCCCTCGTGCTCTCCGATTACGTCACTACCGTCAGCAAGAAATACAGTCAGGAGATCCAGACCACCGAATATGGATTCGGACTGGAAGGCGTGCTGCGCAATCGCGCCGCAACCGTAACCGGCATCCTGAACGGCGTGGACTACGAAGAGTGGAGCCCGCAGACCGACCGCTTCGCCGTCGCCAAGTATTCGCCACAGGATCCCAGCGGGAAGTTGCAATGCAAGCGCGACTTGCTGCAAGCCTTCGGAGTCAAGAACGCTGATTCCAAAGTTCCGGTGATTGGCATCGTTTCGCGATTCGCCGCGCAGAAGGGTTTCGACCTGATTGCGCAAATCATGGACCGCCTGGCGCGCGAAGAGATGATTGTGGTAGCGCTCGGCACCGGCGACAAGCCCTATGAAGAAATGTTCCAGCGCCTCAACAAGCAGTTCCCCAACAAAATTGCCGCCAAGGTCGCGTTCGACAACGCCATAGCGCACAAGATTGAAGCGGGCGCGGACATGTTCCTGATGCCTTCCCGCTACGAGCCCTGCGGCCTAAACCAGATTTACAGTCTGAAGTATGGAACCGTTCCCATCGTGCGGGCGACCGGAGGTCTGGACGACACCATCGAACCCTGGGACGCGCGCACCGGCAAGGGCACGGGCTTCAAGTTCACCGACTACACCGGCGAGGCGCTGCTCGCGACCATCAAACAAGCATTGCTCGCCTATCAGGATCCCTCGTCGTGGCAGACTCTGATGCGCAACGGAATGGTCCGCGATTTTTCCTGGGGAGCGTCAGCCCGCGAATACGGCAAGATCTACGAGCGAGCGCGCCAGGCTCGGGCCAGCGCCGATGCAGTCACCGCCGCGGCGGAGTTGAAAAAAGAGCCGGTGCTGGGGTAAAGACCACCACTGCGCTACTGCCATGCTCCGAGGAGACGGCGTAGGAGCACCAGTTCGCCCAAATGGTAGGCGTTGTGATCGGCAACAACCAGCGTCTCTCGTAGAATGGTCTTGCCATCGCCGTGTGGAATGGGAGCGAGTAGATCGATCGATTCATCGGCCACCAGTTCGCACAGCGCCTTAAGATCCTTGCCAAAGGCTTGCACGCTCTGCTCCCAGGCTTTTTCGTTCGGAGGCGCTTGCGTGCTGGGCCAGTACCCGCTGGGGAAGTCAGGCGATTTGTGATTGGGCTTGCGCGAGAACTCCAGGATGTCCCACTGCGCGATGCGCAGGTGTTCGAGCACCTCCCAAGGTGAATGCCCTGCGCCCGCCGGCCTCTTGCCCCGCAAATTGGCCGGGATATTCTTGACGGCGGCGTCGAAATCCACGTGAGCGTCACCGCCCTTGAGCATATTCAACAAGTGTTGGCGTAAAGCCTTGTCCTTTGCCATGGTTCGGATTCCTTTCTTTTTCGTCTTCTTCCTGTAATCTACGCGCGAGCTTCACCCAACGGATAGGGTTCGAGGGCTGGCTCATTCACGTGTTCGTTTCGCTCGGAACTCGCCTTCGAGTTTCCAGGTTTCGCCGTCCGGGGCGAGAGATTCCCCGATCCAGTGAAAGGAGTCCCGGGTAATTTCAGTGAATCTCCAACGGGTTGGCGTGCCATCCGCGCGAGCGCCCACTTGAACGATGTCGTTGCCGATCCGGCGTCCGATCTGCTCTTCGTAGTGACCCGTCACGGGATTCACCCACTTTATTTGCCAAGCCTGAATCGCCGGATCCCAAACCCGAAGCGTAGTCCGTACATGTTGTTGGTCTTACCGGTGTGCACGGTGCGCTCAGGGCGGCGCGGCATGATCCAGACGTCCTGCACGGCGCGGCCTTCGAGTACCCATCCGAAATGAACCTCTCCTCTAAGGCCGAGGGAGGAAACGTCGGCCGCCTTGTATTGCAGAACCTCCAGTTCCCAACTGCCGATCAACCTCCCATAGACGTCGGCGGACTCCAGAATTTCAGGGGAACGGCTCGACGCAAACAAGACGGTTTGGAAATTCCCCTTTTCTGCCGGTGCGATTGTCGTCATCTTTGAGTCTCCTCCAATCATCTAAATCTTTGCGACATTCTTCAAAAGAGTTATAACTCTTCCCGGAGGCGCGTTCTTGGCGAAAATTGCGGTCGAACTCGAGCGGGCCGTGGCCCAGCGGACCCTAACAGGTGCGGCGGCGGGCCGTCTCGCTGCACGCGTGCTGGCGCGGGGCGAGGGATGGAGCGTGGCCGATGTGGTCTGCACCTCCGGGCCGCGGGACCGTCCTTTCGAAGAGCAACATTCGCATGTTTCCATCGCCATCGTGGTGGCGGGAACCTTCCAGTACCGCGCCGCCGACGGCAGCAGAAGGGGCGAGTTGATGACGCCGGGCTCTCTGTTGCTCGGCAACACGGGACAGAGTTTTGAATGCGGCCATGAACACGGCACGGGAGATCGCTGCCTGTCGTTTTCCTATGCGCCGGATTATTTCGAGAACATCACGGGTGACGGGGCAGCAGGGCGAGGCGGGTGCTCGTTCCGCAGACTCCGGCTGCCGTCCATGCGCTCTCTTTCACGACTGACGGCGCAGGCGTGCGCGCGACTGGCGGGGGAATCGGGGCGGGACGGACGGGATTTGGAAGTCTCGTGGGAGGAATTAGGGATTCAGTTGGCTGCATCCGCCGTGCGTCTGGCAAACGACAGCGCGCAGCAGGCGAGGGACCCGCTGCCCAGCGTGGTCGCACGAGTGACGCGCGCCGCGCGAATCATTGAAGAGAGTCCGGAATCAGCACTGACGGTTCGTCGCTTGGCCTGCGAGGCTAGGCTGAGCCCCTATCATTTTCTGCGGAGTTTTCAGCAGCTGACGGGCGTGACGCCGCACCAATATTTGATGCGGGTGCGGCTGCGAGAAGCAGCCATGCGGCTGGCGACGGAACGGGCAAAGGTGTTGGATATCGCGTTGGATTGTGGATTCGGAGATGTCTCGAATTTCAATAGGACCTTTCGGCGAGAGTTTGGGGTGAGCCCGCTCCGGTTTCGACGCCGAGGGTTGCAGTAAACTTTCGAAAGTCGAAAAGACAAGATCTCGCGGTACACTTTCCAAGGCATACCGCACTCCGATGAGCACCTCCCCTCGCACCATCTTCCACGTCGACATGGACGCCTTCTTCGTCTCCGTTGAGGAATTATTTGACCCATCGCTGAAAGGCAAGCCGGTGGTGGTGGGCGGGCAGCGCGACGAACGAGGCGTAGTTTCGGCCGCATCGTATGCTGCGCGCAAGTTTGGCGTGCACTCGGCTATGCCGCTGCGGACGGCGGCGAAACTCTGCCCGCAAGCGATTTTTGTGAACGGGCATCCCGACCGCTATCGCGAGTATTCCGGGAAGGTACACGAAGTACTCGGCCATTTTTCTCCGCTGGTCGAAATGGCTTCGGTCGACGAGGCTTATCTCGACATGACCGGCACTGAGCGCCTGCATGGCCGCCCGCTCAATTCCGCGCAGCGGCTGCATGACGCCATGAAGTCGGCTACACAATTGAACTGCTCGATCGGGATCGGCACCTCGCGTCTAATCGCGAAAGTCTCTTCCGCCAAGGCCAAACCGAATGGCGTGCTCTGGGTGCTGCCCGGAGAGGAGGCGAAGTTCCTGGCTCCGCTGGCAGTTGGCGACATCCCCGGCGTCGGGAAGGTGATGGAACAGAAGCTGCATGCCATCGGCATTCAGAAAGTTGGCGACCTCGCGCGCCTGGAAGACGACGACCTCGAACGCCGCTTCGGAAAATGGGGTCTAGCCCTGGCAGGGAAGTCGCGGGGCGAGGATGCCGGCGGATGGTTCGACACCGAAGTCGGAGAAGACGTCGATCCCAAATCCATCAGCCATGAGCACACCTTCGATGAGGATACGGGCGACGCCGAGCGCTTGCAGTCCACGCTGATGCGCCTCAGCGAAATGGTCGGACGCCGCCTGCGCGAGGGCGGATACTTCGCGCGTACCCTCCAGTTGAAACTACGCTACAAGGATTTCTCGACCATCACGCGAGCGCATTCGCTGGACGCGCCGACCCAGATGGATAACCAGATTTTTGAGCAGGCGCGGCGTCTGTTTTTCGCCAACTGGAAGCCGGGCGCGCCGGTGCGATTGCTGGGAGTGCAAGCCTCGAATTTCGATTCGCGTCCGGCCCAGCTGGATCTCCTGGAGCCTGCACAACAACAGCGTTGGCAGAAGGCTCTCGCAGCCGCGGATCATCTGCGCGACAAGTTTGGCGAAGCGACCATCGGTCTAGCCCGGGGAATGAAAGGCGGGTTCCGAGAACGCACCCACGAAAGTCCAGTGGGGCTGCCGGGAAGAAATGAGAAGAAAAAGCCTGAAATTTGATGGGCGCGTTGGGACGTCGAAGTCAAAACAGGTTTACGTGATAAACGATCCCCAATGCGATAATCAACAGCAATATTCCAACGCCAAACGTGCCAATCTGCCCGTAAAAGCACAACCAAGTCCTATCGCCAAGTCTCTTAGTCTCTGATCGGCGCAGCGATAGTCTGCTGTCAATTTCTGCCCCTGCAACGCCGTCCTCGATCCACTGCTCCCGGTCATGCGCGATATGGGTGGTCTTCCTGAAATCGCACAACCGATTAAGCGTGCCCGCAATTCCCAGACCGATAGACAACATAAGAAGCAGAAGAGAGAAAGACAGCAGGGTCTTGCTCCAACAGTAGGTGTGGAAGTCACAATCCTTCGCAAAATTGAACGCAAACCCCAAAGAGGCTGTCGCAAGAGCCAAAAGCAAGTTGATTGAATAGCCGAGTTGCTGAATGGTGGTGCTCTGCCACCTTGTGAAGCTTTCCTTGTGCACCCTCACCGCGCCCCCATCGCATTGTTGGCAGCATCTTCGATGGCCTTACGGTGCGTCCCGTACCAGTCTGCCCACTCGTCATTTAGCTGCTTGCTTTGGCGTAGCTCATCATCGGATTGTGTCTCGCAACCGTGAACGAACAAGGACATGGCCTCGACAAACTCACCTTTGAATCTGTCACCGAGGCTCGGGAATACGCTATTGAGAACCCCTGTATCAACGGCCTTACCCACCTCGATCGCTTTACGACGATAAGTCAAGATGTCCTGAAGGTTCGGATAATCCTCGAGATTTTCGTGGGGAGCAGAATTTAACAGGTAAGTCGCCTGCTGGGAGTAGTTGATGGCGAGGACGAACTTTTTCACCTCCATCTCGGAGATTTGTTTGGCCGTCAGGCGCGTTTCTTCAAGTTCTGTTCTGCCGGGATTTGCGATTTTGATAGGGTCGCTGCGAAAGGAGAAATAAGGCCACACGATTGCTTTTGCTGTCGGTACTATCTCACCGAGGATGGCCCATCGCAAGAATCCATTGGTCCGCGCGTATTCCCAGTTGTAGTACGCGGCCGCGATTCCGACTGTTGCCAGATAGAGCGACAGAAGTAGAGATAAGAGCCTGTGTCGCCGCTCAGCATCGCTCATGTGGCAGAGTCTAGCATACGGAGTTACAGGCTATTCGAATGGAATCCGGGCTCTGACCCAGACAACCTCTGCAATCTGACCGCTGACCTCTGCAATCCTCCCTACGAAATATATTCGCGAATATACTCGTCGCGCGAACTGGCGAGCTGGTGACCGTCGCCATCGAAGATGACTTTGCCTTCGCGCAGGATGAGAAAGCTCATAGGGACTTCGCCCCGTTTTCCTTTGGGTAGAGCGACCATCTGATTGCTCGCCTTATCGAACTCGTGCGTCGCCATGGTGAAGGCATCCTGCAGACGGTGGGTCACCATGAGGGCGCTGGTTTTGTAGACGTCCCGCTGCTTCACGATCAGTTCGACAATCGTGTTCGAGGTCACCGGATCCAGTCCGCCGGTGGGCGAGTCGTAGAGCAGCACCTCAGGCTCGGTGATGATGGCGCGCGCAATGGCCACGCGCCGCCGCATGCCACCCGACAATTCGGACGGACGCATGCCATAGGCTTGTTCCAACTCCACGAAGCGCAGGGTCTCGCGCACTCGCCGCTCGATCTCCTCGGCGGAGATCCCCTCCTCCATCAGTCGGAAGGCGACGTTTTCGTACACTTTGAGCGAGTCGAAGAGCGCGCTTTCCTGGAAGACGATGCCCACCCGCCGGCGTAGCTCGAACAGTTCCTGTTCTGGCATGCGGGTGATTTCCTCTCCCAGCACGAAGATGCGGCCGCTATCAGCGCGCAGCAGCCCTATAGCCAGCTTGAGCAAGATGCTTTTTCCCGATCCGGCGACGCCAAACAGAGCTTTGGTTTCGCCGTGCGGCAACTGGAACGATACCCCATCGAGCACAACTTTTTCATCGAACGCGATCGAGACCTTGTCGAACTCGATGGCATAGCCGGAGGGACTCGCCCCCGTAGCCGACGGATTTTCGCTGGGCAAAGTAGGAGTCGGAGTCGGCATGGCTCATCTGTACCCAAAAATTGCGAAGATCAACTTGGTGACGAAGAAGTCCACAATCAGAATCAGCACCGATGCGGCGACCACCGCCTGGGTGGTGGAACGGCCCACCCCCTGCGTGCCGCCACGCGTCGATATGCCGTAGTAGCAGCCGACGGTGGCGATGATGAACCCAAACAGCGTGGGCTTGACCAAGCCGGTGAAGACGTCGCGGAACACCAGTATCTGCCATACCGAGGTCCAATACTGGTTCGTGTCCACTCCGAACAGCAGGTGCGCCACCGCATATCCGCCGATCAGCCCGAGCAAGTCGGCAATAATGGTCAGGAAAAACAGCATGAAGACGGTGGCCCCAACCCGCGGCGTAATCAGCTTCTTGGTAGGGTCGGTGCCCAGCGCCCGCATGGCGTCAATCTGTTCGGTCACGATCATCGAGCCCAGTTCGCTGGCCATGCCGGAGGCGTTCCGCCCGGCCACCATCAGTCCGGTGATCAGCGGGCCTAATTCGGTGACCATGCCGATCGACACCAGTTGGCCGATGAGCGTGACTGAGCCGAATCTTTGCAAGGTACTGGCCGCGTTCAGCGCCAGAAGCGCGCCTACGGAGAGTCCGGTCAGAATCACGATAGGAAGCGAGCCGACCCCGATCAGGTCCGCCTGGTGCAGCATGTCGCCCATGTACAGGGGGCGGCGAAAGAAGTTCGCCAGCGATTGCGCCGATAGCAGGGTGTATTCCTGAACCGCCAGCGCAATATCTTTGGCGATTTCAAAGGGCGAAGTCAGTTCGAGTTCAAGCGCCATGGCTCGTCAGGGAACTTCTGCTCAAGGAACTATAGCAGAGGATTCGCGTGGGGACAGCCGCCCCCGGCTGTCCGGCGGGGCAAAGCCCGGCCACGCTCTTCGCCTGAAGGATAGATGAAGGATGGACCACACGAAACCCTGGCGAGCTGCGCTCGCCTGGACAGCCGAGGGCGGCTGTCCCTGCGTGCTACTCGCGGTGGTTGTTCTTCTTCTTGATCTCGATGGCCAGCCGCTTGATTTTCTGGTTCAGGGTGGAGAGCGGGACATGGAACCGTTCCGCCGCTTCCGTCTGGTTCCAGCCGCACTTCTCCAGCATGTCGACGATGATTCGCCGTTCGCAGTCTTCCATGATGCTGAACAGCGTGCCCCCCGGATTTGCATCCATAGCCGGAACCGAGCTGCCCCGGCCCACGATGTGGTCGGGCAGCAGATCGATGCCAATGTCGCTGTCGGAAGAGAGCACCACCGCGCGCTCGATCGCGTTCTCCAGTTCGCGCACATTTCCCGGCCAGGAATAGCTCACCAGCGGGCGCAGTGCCTCAGTGGTAATGCGGCGCCGGGGCCGTTCATTTTCCTCGGAGTATTTCTGCAGGAAGTGTTCCACCAGCAGCGGAATATCTTCGCGGCGCTGCCGCAGCGGTGGCAGATCAAGGCTGATCACGTTCAGGCGATAGAACAGGTCCTCGCGAAAGCGCCCTTCTTTCACCATTTGGCGAAGATCCACATTGGTGGCGGCGATGATGCGGACGTCCACTTGAATCTCCTGCACGCCGCCCAGGTGCATGAACTTGCGGTCCTGCAACACGCGCAGGATCTTGCTCTGCGTGTCCATGCTCATGGTGCCGATCTCGTCCAGAAAGAGCGTGCCCCGGTCGGCCACTTCGAACAGCCCCTTCTTCGACGCGACCGCGCTGGTAAAAGCGCCTTTGACGTGCCCGAACAGCGTGGATTCGAGCAGGTCGGGCGGTGTCGACCCGGAGTTAACCGGCACGAACGGCCGGTCGCGCCGCGTCGAGTTCAGATGAATCGCCTTGGCGATCAGTTCCTTGCCCGTCCCGCTCTCGCCTTGCAACAGCACTGTCGAGCGGCTGGGCGCCACCTGCGCCACCAGATCGAAAATCTTCAGCATGGGCTCGCTCTTGCCCACGATGTGCTCAAAGTTGTAGCGCTGCTTGAGGGCGCGCTTCAGCTGGATGTTTTCTTCTTCCGCCTTCTGGCGGGCGACAGCGGCGCGCACGTCAGCCAGTAACTTCTCGTTGTCCCACGGCTTCTGAATGAAGTTGGTGGCGCCCGACTGCATGGCTCGGACCGCGTTCTCCACCGTGCCGTAGGCGGTGATCATGATGACCGCCTGCTGCGCATTCTGCAGCCGGATCTCCGAAAGCACGTCCATCCCGTTCTTGTCGGGCAGCGCCAGGTCCAGCAAAACCACGTCAAACGCCCGCTCTCCAATTTGCGCCAAGCCTTCCCGTCCCGTTCCCGCGACTACCACCGTGTACCCCTCAAGTTGAAGAAGAGCTTCCAGCGACTCCCGGATTTCCGCTTCATCGTCAATGATGAGGATTCTGCCCGCGTTTTGCGGCACGCTTTGCGGCCCGCTCCGGCGCGAAATGACTGCTACCTCAGACATTGCTACTTCAGACATGGATCGCCTTCCTCGTCGATGCCGATATCAATGGAAAATCCAGGGTGAAGGTGGTGCCTTCGCCCGGGCGGCTCTCCACGCGGATATTGCCCGCGTGTTCCTGAATGATGCCGTAGGTGACAGAAAGTCCAAGACCGGTGCCCCGATTCTGCCCTTCGGCGGGCGACGTCTTGGTCGTGAAAAACGGATCGTAGATGCGGTGAATGTGTTCCTGTGCAATGCCTGAGCCGGTGTCGGAAACCCGCACGCTGACGAATTCGCCGTTCAGTGTCGCCACCTTCAGAACTCCGCCCCCGGCCATCGCATCCTTGGCATTCAGGAACAGATTCAGAAACACTTGCTGCAGGCGCCCCGCGTTACCCTGAATTAAAGGCAGGCTCTCGCTAAGCTCGGGTTGCACCTGGATGTGCGCTACCTTGAACTGGTGCTCGAGCAACGCCAGCGTATCCGCGATCACCTTGTTCAGACTGATTTCCGTCAGTTCCGTGCCCGTGATGCGGGAGAAGTTCAGCAGATTGTTGACGATCTCCGAGGCGCGGAACGTCTGCTTAGTAATCTTCTCCAGCAGCCCCGCTTTCTGCGGATCCGACTGCAACTGCTTCGCCAGCATCTGCGTGTAGGAGGAAATCACCGCCAGCGGCGTATTCACTTCGTGTGCCACCCCAGCCGCCAGCAGTCCAATCGAAGAAAGTTTGTCGGCCTGGGTGAGCTGGACCTCCAGCTCGATCCTTTCCGTGATGTCGTCCATGATCACCAGCCGGCCGACCACGTTGAACTTGCGCGTGACCAGCGGCGCCATCGCAACATTCACGATGCGCGATTCCCCTGTTGGGGTCGCCAACCGGAACTTGTAAAGATTGTGGATGCCCGGATTCTGCCGCACCCGGTAAAACTCCTCGACGAAAGCGGCCGGAAAAACCTCGTTCAACGAACGCCCTACCACCTGCCAGCGCGGCTGCGCATACATCACTTCCATCTGCGAGTTCCAGCTCTCGATGCGATCCTGGAGGTCCACCGCCATCACGCCGACGTTGATGGATTCAACAATGTTCTCGTTGAAATCCTTGAGCCGCTCGTACTCGGTCACCTTCTGTTCAAGTGACGCATACAGCCGCCCGTTCTGTATGGCGATGCCTATGTATCCAGCCAGAGCTTCGAGTAACTCCACATCTTCGCTGGAGAGGAAGTCACCCTGCATGGTCTTGCCCAGTCCAAGGAAGGCGATCGTCTTTTGCCGCGCATGGCACGGAATGTAGTAGTTCAGATCCAGGCGTCCAATCGCTTCCTGCGCCGAGGCATTCTCACGCGGCAACTGGCGCGTATTTTCGAAGAAGATATGTCCGACCGCATCCTCAATTCGCGGTTTCGCCAGGAACGACAGGTCGAGACCGGTGACGGGAGCGAGCCCGAACGATTTTGCCAGTTCAAAGCGCGAAGAGTCGTTGTTTCCCAAAAAGATCGCGATCCGATCCACCAGCAGTGTGCGTGCCAGCCGGTCCACCAGCGAGGAAAGCATCTTGTCGAGGTCGGTTTCCGAACTCAATTCGCGTCCAAACTCGATCAGCGTCCGTCGGTAGTCGTAGCCGGTCCGGAAGAAGAACCGGTCAAGTTTCTCCTGGATCCATTTCCGCACCGGATCAAACAGCAGAGCGGTGACCACAATGGCCACCATCAGCCCGTAAGGCCCGGAACTAGGCACGCGCGTGTGCACCAGTTCCGCAATCGCAGCCACGCCCGCGAAGTACACTCCTACGATGGCCGCCGCCGCCAGCGTGTATGCCATGCCGCGCTTGAAGATCAGATCCACGTCCATCAGCCGGTAACGGAAAATGGCGTAGCCAAAAGTCAGGGGAAGCAGGCCCAGCGACAGCACCGATACCTTCATGGTGAGTGAAGGCATCACTCCGAACAGATACGGGAGCACATAAAAAAGCGTGAACGGCGTTATGGCAAGGATGGTGCCCCGCGTAATCCACTTGAGCTGCTGCCGCAGAATCGGAGTCGTAGCCTGCTGGTAGTTGTTTCGCAGAACCGCCGCTGCCGAGACGAAGAAGATCGTCAGATAAGCCCAGTGCACCCGGTTCAGATTGAAGAGCAGACCAGCGCTGGCCTTCAAGTATTCGAAAGCGAGGATCTGGATTCCGAGCAGTACCGCTCCCGGCAGGTACAGCAGCGGAATCGACCAGCGGCGCTTGCCGACGAACTCCCGCCGTTCCGGGAAGGTCAATACAAAGTGCAGGAACAGCGCTGGTTGCAGCAGCCACGCTACTTCATTGGCCCACAGGACGCTCCAGTCAAAAGCGTTGAACTTGCCGGTGTAGTGCAGCGAGTAAAAAACAAACGAGACCAGGCAGAAGATGTAAAAGTGCGTGGACCCAACCGCCGTCCAGCGCCGCAGCAGCACATATAACCCAATTCCCAGGTAAATGAGCGCGATCAGCCGCAGCCAGTCGTTCATCGAGCGCTCGGCCGGAGCCAGCACCACTTCCACATCCAGCGGAACCGAGCCGCGGATTAGCGAGTAAGTCGCCTTCGACCACACGCCGGAGTAGTAGATCTGCCGCGTCACCGCCGCCGATGTGTCCACCGCCCGGCCGTTGACACTGACCACCTCGTCACCGTGACGAATTCCTGCCCGCTCTGCCGGCCCGTTCGGCTCCAGCCGATCGGCCACCAGATGGCCGTTCCGCTCCATCCACCACGCCCCGTCGTCGGGAATGGCGGACTGGTGCTCGATCTTGTAGTTGAAACCGGCGAAAACTACCGCTGCTACTGTAAGCAGAGCCAGCAGGATGGCGGTAAACCGGGCCTCAAATTCGCGGTTCATGGTTCGCGACTCACGGACTGGGATGGTCGCAGTGGCGGCGCGGCCAGAGATTCGCCGCCCTTCTGGTATAAGCAACTTCACTGCCACCCTCCAATCTCGCCCAGTGCCCGTAAGTCACTCCCATAGAGCGACTTCCAGAATTATAGAGGGAATCTGGAATGACGGCTATGAATTATGGAATCAAGCTTCTGCTTTTTGGGATGCCATATGGGGCGGTGGGAAGAGGGTCTGGGAGCTGGGTAAGCTTGAGGGAGCGAGCGGATTTTGTGGTTGGACTGTTTTCTGCAGTGAGGTGACGTGCCCAAACCCTGATTGGTGTTTGAGGGGCTCGAGAACCTTCCCCGTTTCCCGAGCCCCCCACTTACTGGTCCCACCTGACTCGCTTAGCTTTTCGCTTAGCAGAGGTGAGCAAACCGTGCAAGTGAGTGTGATATTGCGCCTGATTCCCGGAAACGTCCATGGAGCCAGTCTGAAGCCATCTGAACTGATCTGAAGAAATTAACCATCGCGTGCTTGACACCTTAAGCCCGGCGGACCAGAATTTCTGACGATCCATTTATCCCGTAGAGGCGCGGGTTGCCACGCCTCCGGTATGAGCCAGGGGTTGTCCATTGCCAGAAACGCCCGATAAGAAAATCCGCTTCGACGGTTTCGAGCTGGATTACAGCCGTTTTCAGCTCTGCCATCTGGGCAGCCCGGTTCGGCTGGAGGGTCTGCCCCTGCAATTGCTCATGTTCCTGGTCGAAAAGAGGGGACAACTGGTCACCCGCGAGCAGATCGCCAGTGAATTATGGAGCAAAGATGTTTTTGTCGACGTCGAGCAGGGAATCAATACCGCCATCCGAAAGATCCGCCGCGCCCTGGCCGACGACGCTGACGAACCGCAGTACCTCCAGACTGTAGTCGGCCGGGGATATCGCTTTGTAGCGCCCACCGCGGAAGAAGAAGTTGCCATTGTCCAAGCGCCAGCCGTAGGATTTTCCGTGTCCGCCGAAGAACTGGGACGCGCCATCATGTCCGCAGCCGGATTAGATCCTGAAAACCCCCGAGGAACCCCTAAGACCCGAGAGTAGAGACGGGGCTTGCCCCGTCTCCGCGTGCGCCGAAATGTACCCAACGCGTCGTGATGCTGCTCACTGTTTGAGGATTCTGCTTTGCTTATGATCCGTCGATGGCGCTGTTTCAAAATCGATATCGGGTCGAGTCCACGCGTCTGGAGGGTTGGGATTACTCCTCACGCGGCTGGTACTTTGTCACGGTCTGCACCAAGGATAAGAAATGCTCCCTCGGTACCGCTCTCCGTGACCAAATTGCTCTTTCAGACGCGGGAGTAATCGCTGCCGTAGAAATGAAAGCCATTTCTATCCACTACTCAAATGTAATCCTCGACCGCTACGTTGTGATGCCGAATCATGTACACGCCATTATTGTGATCGACGGATGCCATATGTACTCTCCCGGCCATATCGTCCTGCAACCCACGCCAACTTGTTCAAAGCCATCGATCTCCGCCGTGATTGGAGGTTACAAGGCGGGAGTCAGCCGGAAATGTCGCTCTCAAGGCATCCAAGATTTTCACTGGCAGTCGAGGTTCCACGATCACATCCTGCGATCAAACGCCTCCGTGAACGCGGTTCGAGATTACATCGACCGTAATCCTTAAAACTGGCTAGAAGATCCGGACAACATTACGGGTGCCGCACGCGGAGACGCGGCAAGCCGCGTCTCTACTCTACGGTAGAGACGGGGCTTGCCCCGTCTCAGGCTGCGGACCTTCCACTTCCGTTCGTTCTACAATTGAACCCATGTCCCGCCTCGATCAAATCGCCGATCTCGAGAAGCGCTTTCTTCTCCCCACCTACAACCGCTATCCCGTTGCCTTCGAGCGTGGAAAGGGTGTCTTCCTCTTCGACTTCGAAGGCAGGAAGTATCTCGACTTCGTCGCCGGACTGGGAGTGAACGCTCTAGGCCATGCTCATCCCCGCATCGTGAAGACCATCCGCGAGCAGGCGGCCCGCGTTATTCATCTCTCGAATCTCTATTACAACGAATATCAAGGACAACTGGCCGAGCGGCTGTGCCAGCTTTCGGGTCTTAATTTCGACCGCGTCTTCTTCTCGAACAGCGGCACCGAAGCGATGGAAGGCGCTATCAAGCTGGCGCGTCTAGCCGGACACAAGGCAGGCGGCGCTACCAAGTCGCAACTGGTGGCGCTGCAAGGCTCGTATCACGGCCGAACCTTCGGAGCCATGTCCCTGACCGGCCAGGACAAGTACCGCAAAGGTTTTGAGCCGCTGCTCGAAAACGTGACCTTCGTGGCGCAGAACAACGTCGAAGCTCTGCAAGCTGCCGTCAATGCCAACACCTGTGCCATCGTGCTCGAGCCCATCTTTGGCGAAGGCGGGATTCTGGAGTGCTCCGAAGATTTCCTGCGCGCCTGTCGTACCCTTGCCGACCAACACCAGGCTGCGCTCATCTTCGACGAGATCCAGTGCGGTCTCGGCCGCACTGGCAAGTTCTTCGCCTTCCAGAGCTTCAGCGTAGTACCCGACATCGTTGCCATCGCCAAGCCCATTGCCGCCGGAGTGCCTCTCGGTGCCTTCCTCTCGAAAGAACCCTTCGCCTCCGCAATTTCGCCCGGGCAGCACGGCACCACTTTTGGCGGAGGTCCGCTGGCCTGCCGTGTGGGCCTCGAATATCTGGCCATCGTCGAAGAAGAGAAATTACTCGAAAACGTCGTAAAGGTTGGCGGATACCTGCATCAGCAATTCCAGGAACTGGTCGCGAAGTACGCCGCAACCCGCGAAGCCCGCGGCCGGGGATTCATTCAAGGCCTGGTGCTGGACATTCCCGCCCGCCCATTGGTAGAGCAAGCCTTGGCTGAGGGCGTCCTCTTCAACGCGACCCAGGACACCGTCCTGCGCTTCCTACCGCCGTTCCTGCTGCAAGAGAAACACGTGGACAAAGGCATTAGAGTACTGAAGAAGCTGCTAGGAAAAAAACGAAGAAAGTCCAGCCGCGAAGCGACGGCATAGGAAAGCCCAGCACGTGAGTGCTGGGTAGTGGGAGTGGAAACCCGAGTCCCGCAAGGGACGATACCCCGGCGCTGTACAAGAAAGAAGGGGAGCTAAAATTCAGCTCCCCCAAGAGCGATAGAGGCGATATCACTTACTAAGACTCTCTCGACGAGGTTTTCGTTGCCCACCGAAACACATTCCGAAGAAAAATTCATCCCCGGAATTACTGGACCTGTCATCGAAGAGTGCTGGCTCGACCTTCCCGACGGCCGCATGCGCTACCTCAAGGCCGGCTCGGGCCCGGCGCTCATCCTGGTTCATGGACTAATGGGCTACTCCTTTTCCTGGAGATTCACCATCCCCGCGCTCGTGCCCCATGCGACCGTGTATGCCCTGGACAATCTGGGTGCCGGATTCTCGACATCGAAAGAGGGCATGGACTGCACCGTGCGCGCCACCGCCGAACGCATCCTGCAGTTCGCCGACGCGCTGGGTATCAAGGATTTCAATCTGCTGGGCACTTCCCACGGCGGCGGTGTCGCCATCATGGTGGCAGCGGCTTGTGCGGAACGATGTGCAGAAACCAACCATGCCCGTCTGCAACGCCTGGTGCTGGTCGCGCCCGTCAATCCCTGGTCGCCGCGCGGCAAGCGACTCGCACCCTTTCTGTCCAGTCCCTTCGGCTCCATGCTTTTCCACTACACGATCGAACGCTGGCGCTCCCTCGACTACCTTTGGCTGCGTCGCATGTTTGGCGACGGATCAAGGATTCCACCCGATTCGCTCGCAGGCTATCGCCTGCCAGTACTCAAGAATCACGTATTGCGCCATGCTGCGCGCATCGTAAAGGACTGGACAGCAGACCTCGCGGAACTGGAAACTGCGCTCCCCAAGATTCACGATTACCCCACCCTGCTCATCTGGGGAACGAAAGATCGCGCGGTTTATTTCCGGTCCGCCCAGACTCTGCGCCAGAATTTTCGGAATGCCCGCCTGATAGCGTTCGAGGGCGTAGGCCACCTCCCCTACGAAGAGGTGCCCGAGGACTTCAACCGCGCGCTACTTGCTTTCCTGACCGGCGAAAAAGGAAACTGATTCAGAAAAGCTGGGCTCACTGAGAACTGACAACCGAGAACTGAGAACTCGCTTCATCCATTCATGCATCACACGATCTCTCACGCGCTCCGCGAATTCGTTGTCACCTACGGTTATTGGGGCGTAGCGCTGGCGCTCCTTTGCGAGAACGCCGGTATCCCTGTACCCGGTGAAAGCGCTCTCTTGCTGGCAAGTTTTCTGGCCTATTCGGAACACCGGCTCCATCTCGGGTGGATCATCGTGATTGCCACGTGCGCCGCCACCCTCGGCGACAATCTGGGCTACGCCATCGGCCACTATGGCGGACGTCCGCTGCTCGATCGCTATCAAACCTTCTTTCGGATTTCATCGACCACGCTGCAACGGGGCGAGGAAATGTTTGCTCGCTATGGCGCAGCCACCATTTTCTTTGCCCGCTTTGTCTTCGGCATGAGGGTCTTCGCCGGACCACTGGCCGGCGTGCTGCGCATGCGCTGGCGAGCCTTTGCGATTTTCAACTTTCTTGGGGCAGCCGTCTGGGTCACCGTCATCGCCAGCACCGGATATCTCTTCGGCCAACATTGGCGCCGCCTGGCGCGAGTCGTGCAGCGCTTCGATATCGCCATTTTGATTGTCGCCGTCGCCGTGATCCTGTTTCTCTGGTGGAGATATCGCCGCCTGCCCCCCATCGGAAGATGATTGAAACCGATCCTCCTGTAGAGACGGGGCTTGCCCCGTCTTCGGTCGAAAGTATCTTCCGTCACTTCCACTCCACCCTCCGCCGTCATATGCTGGCTTAAGCATCGCCCGGAGAGATTCGTGATTCCCGAACCTGCACTGAACAGCCCGCAGCCCGGGCGCCGCTTTCCGAAGCTGAGACTTTCGCAGGTCTGGGTGCGATTCCTGCTGGCCATCGTGGGCCTGATGCTGGCTTTCGGGGCAGCGCTGTTTTCCACGGTCGAGCGCGAGGCAGGCAGCCTCTGGGGAACTCTGATTATGGCGTCGCTGGCACTCTTGCTGGCCACCTTTGTCGGCCTGACCACCGTGCCCTACTTGGCGCGGCGAGTGGTCGTGAGCCGCGTCCGCGAAGCCATGGACTACGACGTCACGCGCCCCGGCTTGATCTACATCCTGATCAGCGTTGTCATCGGAATCGCCGCCATCAATACCGGGAACAACCTGCTTTACGTGATCGTTGCCGCGCTGCTCTCTGCCGTTCTGGTCTCTGGCGTCGCTTCCGCGCTGGTGCTTCGTAGTCTCCAACTCGATGTCCATCTGCCGGAACACGTCTTTGCCGGACGCCCGATGCTGGCGCGCCTGCTCTTGCTCAACACCAGTTCGTGGTTGCCATCTTTTTCCGTGCGCGTCGTTCCTGCCAAGCACAAGAACAAAGACCACTGGGGCTGGGAAGCTGTGACCTTCGCCTGGCCTCCCAACCGGCCGCCCCAGGACCAGTGGTTCCGCCTGCCCGACCGCCGCCTGCGCCGCGTCCACGAGGAAGCAGAGAAGCCGATTCTGCAAGAATCCGTTTATTTCCCTTTTCTATCCGCTGGACAGGAACTTCGTGCCGACCTTGAGATGACCTTCCCAGCCCGCGGCCGCTACGCGGAAAAAGACTTTGGACTAGCCACCCGTTTTCCCTTTGCCTTCCTCCTGAAAACCCGCCGGGTTAACCTCGCCCGCGAAGTGATCGTCTATCCCGTCGTCGAGCCCACCGAGCAGTTCCTCGAAGTTCTTCCCATGGTCACCGGCGAGTTCGAAACCTTTGTGCGCGGACGCGGCAACGATCTTTATCTCATTCGCGAGTACATGCCCGACGACTCCGCCCGCCATGTGGACTGGAAAGCCACGGCCCGCACCGGCGCCCTCAAAGTGCGCGAATTCAGCCGCGAAGATGAACGCAAGCTGCGCGTCGTATTCGACAATCCCGCCCCCGGGGTCCTGCCGCCACCGCTGTATGAGCGAGCCGTGCGTCTGGCCGCCTCCCTGGGATGGCACTTCCACCACGAAGATGTCGAAGTCTCCTTCGTCGCCCCGGGATTGGAACCCACCGAAGACGTCTTCGCTTTCCTAAGGTACCTGGCGCTGGTCCAACCGCAGGAGGCGACCCCCGTGTTCAGCCGTCTGCGGGCCAGTGCAGATTACAACGTCATCGTTACCGCCCGCTCCGCCACCGAGATACCCGCCGCTCTGGCCGGCAGATCCTACGTCCTTTCCTTGGCCCCGTCTGGAAACACGTAGCAGGTTGCGGAAGACTCGAGCTTCGAAGCCCCTGATACGAAGCGCCTGATACGTATCAGGGCATCGCTTTAGCAATGCCGCAAGGTCTTCGCAATCAGATGCCCCTTTAAGGGCCGCCCATCGATCTCGAGGGTTGATTTTGTCTTGAAGGGGCGCGCCTTCACAGCTTGCGGAAAAAGTCGCAAATGTCCGTATCGCCGTGGAAGAGCGGCCCTTCAGGGCCGCGTAAGCCTCTGAAATCAGCTTGGGCTTTAGCCCCGGTGGTCGTTCTTCCTCGTCAGATTGCATTCTTCCGCAACCTGTTCAGCCGCTGAGGGCGACTTGCTACTTGATCTCCTTCATGGTCATGAGCGTGCCGTAGTCGCGGCCGGAGGGCTCCACCGCGCGCGCCACTACTCCCGCAAAAGCTTCGCGAAGTTCGGGAAACTTCGCCACCAGTGCCTTGATCACCAGCGTATTTTCCTGGAACGCGCGCCCAGTATTCGAAACATCCCCGCTCTGGTACTTCACCACCACGTCAAGATCGGCACCCACAGCCAGCGGAAAGATTTCAGTCCAGGTCCAAGTCCAAGGATGGGTCTTGTCTCCCGCGCTCATCTCCACCGTATTGCCGTTCACCGGCACATCTGCGGGTTGCGCCGCCTGAGTTTCGTCATACAGTTTGTCGGTGGCGAGCGTGCTCATGAAGTCCACCGGCGCCGCCAGGGCGATCGCCTCGCGGTAATATAACCACGCGTTGTGGTTCTGCCCTTTGCTCTTGAAATCGCGGGCGCGCTGCGTGAACCATGCGGCATCGTGGCCCGACGCCTGCGACGACTTGGCATAGAAGCCGGCCAGCTTCCATTCGGCTCCCACCTGTTTTAGGACGAGCGTCAGCGTTTTCGGATTCTCGCCGCCATTCACGTCGAGAATGGTTATGCCGTACTTTCCGGGTGGCAGATCGGGCAGCATAAACACCGCGCTATCCCTGGTCTGCCCCGTCTTCCCAAACACTCCACAAAGAAACTCGGCGCGTGCGAGTGGTTCCGGCCCATCGGCTGTCAGTAAGAACGGCGGACGCACCGTTGCGCTTGCGCCACTGAACGCGGCCTGGTTCTCTTTGACGGCGGCTTCGATTCCGGCAAAGCTGGCCGCCACGGATGCAATCGAATTCTGCTGCAGGGCCGATGTATCGCCGTGCGCCGACATATCGAAGTAGCGCTTCGCCGTGGTTTCGAGAGCGCTCCGTACCGCGGCATCCATGTCCGCCACGGTCTGGCAGGTTTGGGCACGCGCTAGCGGAGCCGCGATCGATGCTCCCAGAACTAGAAGCCACAACCGCCGCCGTCGATTCAGAAGCGTGCTTTTCGAAGCCGGACCCAAGGGGAGAGCCTCCGCTGGCATTCTACGCGCTGTTCCGCCCCAGAGAAGTCTGCAGCTGGTTTCACAAGTCGGTTTTGGGAGGGGCACGGCTTCACAGCTTGCGGAAAAAACCCCCAAATGCGTACATCACCGTGGAAGAGCGGCTCTTTAGGGCCGCGTAAACCTCTGCAATCAATGCGAACTTTGGCCCCTGAAGGGGGCATCAAAACGCAAGAAATCAGCCCTCCGGCGTTCTACCAGCAGTGGTAAAATCAGCCAGGGCGCTGTGGCTGCCGAAGTCTTGGCCGCTAGCGAAAATGAGGGGAATCTGAATGCCGCGAACACGCAGATGGATTGCGTTGGGACTCCTGCTGGCAGCTCCGCTTCTGCTTGCGCAAACTCCTGTCCAGCCCGCGCACCCCACCGCTCCGCACCGCAAGTCCCATAAAGCCCCGACGCCACTCGTGCTCCCGCCCTTGCCGGGCGGTCCGCTCAGTCAGTTGCCCATGGACCAGATTCCGGCGACGCCGGCGAAAGTCAGCTATCAGGGCGGCTTGCTGACGATCTCGGCTCAAAATTCCACCTTAGGTGAGATCCTGCGCGACGTGCGCAAGGTCACCGGTGCTTCAATTGAAATTCCGTCCGGCTCCGGCGCTGGCGAGCGCGTAGTCACTCACCTCGGGCCCGCCCCGCCACTGGACGTTCTGGCGGGCTTGCTCAACGGCTCCTCGTTCAATTACGTACTGCTTGGTTCGAGTTCCGATTCCACCGCGATTTTGAGTGTGATCCTTACGCCCAAGCCGTCGGCGGCAGGAGAGGCCCAGACTGCCGCAAACCAGCCTCAGAACAATCCGGGGGTAATGCCTCCGAACCGCTTTCCCCAGCCTCAACCGTTCACCCAGCCAGGTTTTGTCCCGCAACCCGGGAATGTACAACCGGTAAATGCCGAAGGCGACGATAGCGCTCAAAACGATGAGCAGGATAACGCCGAAGAGAACGCGGACGAGCAGGCCCAGCCCGGTCAGCCCGAAGCGAATGGCGGAAATGCCCCAGATCAGGCGCAGCAACCCGACCCCAACGCCGGGCCCAAGACCCCAGAACAGATTCTGGAGATGCTTCGCCGGCAGCAGCCCGGAGGCCCCGTCTTCGCTAACCCGCAACCGCCCTCCCCACAGCAACCGCCCCAGCAGTAGCCAAAGGTCGAGCAAGAAAGTGGCAGTACGGTCCAGCAGCTGCGAAGCGGCGGAACAGGATAGCCCGGCACGGCAGTGCCGGGAAGGCGGAAGTGGGACAAATCAAGTCCCGCAAGGGACGGCACCAGGGCGGCTTAGTCGCCGCTGACGTGGCTTTGATGCGGTACCAGGGATCGCAGGATATTAGACGGTCGAGAGGGGTTAACCACGGCCAATACAC
Source organism: uncultured Acidobacteriaceae bacterium (assembly GCA_963752985.1). GTDB lineage: Bacteria > Acidobacteriota > Terriglobia > Terriglobales > Acidobacteriaceae > Acidiflorens. Next base: position 33,402 of record CAVWAN010000025.1, on the reverse strand, counting down.
CGCGAATTGCGCAATACGCGCCGAAAATACCCAGAATTACACTCAAAATTGCGGTGCTACCGATGAGAAAGGTCACGAAAAGTGCGTTCACGTTACCAACCCTTGCTGGCAACCACCCCTGTAAATCGCGCGGCTGCAAATGTTTTACTCTATCCGCATTTGACCCCCGCCGCTGTTAGCAAATAAGATACGAGAATCAAACTGCGTATTTCCACTCTCCAATATTTCTTGGGCTCCGTCCACGTTACGGGAGTTCATGACGCTCTGTGCTAAATGGCGATTACCACGATTTCCGTACGCGGCGCCCGCCAGCACAACCTGAAGAATATTGACGTCGAGATCCCTCGCAACACTCTGACGGTCATTACGGGTCTGAGCGGCTCCGGCAAATCCTCGCTCGCTTTCGACACCATCTACGCCGAAGGCCAGCGCCGCTACGTGGAAACGCTTTCCGCCTACGCCCGCCAGTTTCTCGACCAAATGGAGCGTCCCGACGTCGATTCCATCGACGGCCTCAGCCCGGCGATTTCCATTGAGCAGAAAACCACCAGCCGCAGTCCGCGCTCCACCGTCGGCACCATCACCGAGATCTACGATTACCTGCGCCTGCTCTATTCGTCGATCGGTGTGCCTCATTGTCCGAATTGCGGCAAGCCCATCACCCGCCAATCCGCCGAGCAGATTGTGCAGCGCGTCATGGCGCTCACACCCGATGATCGAGTCATGATCATGGCGCCCATCGTCCGCGGCCGCAAAGGCGAATTCAAAAAAGAAATGGAGAAGCTCATCCAGCACGGCTTCTCCCGCGCCCGCGTCGATGGCGAACTGGTGAACCTCGAGGACGATCTCGCGCTCGACAAGCGCAAGAACCACACTATTGAAGTAGTCGTCGATCGCCTGCTGGTGAAACCGGGAATCGAACATCGCCTGGAACTCTCGGTCGGGCTCGCCATGAAACTCGGCGGCGGTCTGGTTCTGGTAGCCGTCGTCAACGGAGACGAAACCCTCTACTCTTCGCGTTTGGCCTGCCCCGATTGCGGCATCAGCGTCCCGCAACTTGAGCCGCGTTCGTTTTCGTTCAACAGTTCCTATGGAGCCTGTCCCGAGTGCCACGGCCTCGGAAGCCGCTACGATCTGGATCCTGCCAAGGTGATCGTCGATTGGTCAAAGCCGCTGCTCGATGGCGGCCTGGGCCCCGGTTCGTCATCGCAGAACCTGCTTCGCAGCCTGCAGTTGCTGGTCCTGGCCTACGGCTTCGACTTGACCACGCCCTTTGAGAAATTTCCTGACAAGATTCAGAACCTTCTGCTGAACGGCGAGCCGCAGCGCGGAGGCAAAACCGGTTTTCTCGGGATTCTCGGCCACCTCAAGCAGAATCTCGAAGCCTCCACGTCCGATACCTACCGCGAATATCTGATGGATTTCATGTCGGCCACCGAATGTTCCGTATGCCACGGCATGCGCTTGCGTCCGGAGAGCCTGGCAGTAAAAGTAAACGGCATGTCCATTGCCGATTTCACCAGCCTCCCGATTGCGCGCGCGCTCGAAGCCGCGCGCAGCATCCAGTTGACCGGCAGGGACTTGACCATCGCCGGACGCATCGCCCACGAAATCACCGAGCGTCTCGAATTCCTGCACAACGTAGGACTCGGTTACCTCTCACTCGGCCGCTCCGCCGCCACACTCTCCGGCGGAGAAGGCCAGCGCATCCGTTTAGCGACTCAGATCGGATCGAAGCTGCGCGGCGTTCTCTATGTTCTAGACGAGCCTTCGATTGGCCTGCACCACCGCGACAACGGCCGTCTTTTGGCCGCGCTGGAAAATTTGCGCGATCTCGGCAACACCGTGCTCGTAGTCGAGCACGATGAAGAAACTATCCGCCGCGCCGACTACGTCATCGATCTCGGTCCCGGAGCCGGCCGTCATGGCGGCGAGTTGGTCGCCGCAGGAACGCCCGCCGAGATCATGAACGCGCCCGCCTCCCTCACCGGAGCCTACATCGCCGGACGCCGGCAAATCGCCATGCTTTCCGAGCGCCGCAGCCCGAATGGCAAAGCCATCGCGGTCCTGGGCGCGCGCCAGAATAACCTCAAGAATCTCGACGTCGTGTTTCCCCTAGGCGTGATGACGGTGGTCACCGGCGTTTCCGGCTCTGGCAAATCAACGTTGGTCAATGACATCCTCTACCGCGCGCTCGCCAAGCAACTCTATCGTTCCCGCGAGGAACCCGGCATTCACAAAGCCATCACCGGAGCCGAGTTGATCGACAAGGTCATTCGCATCGACCAGTCGCCCATCGGCCGCACCCCGCGTTCCAATCCCGCAACCTATACCGGCATCTTCGCCGCAGTTCGCGATCTCTACGCCATGCTCCCCGAATCGCGCGAGCGCGGATACAAACCCGGGCGCTTCTCCTTCAACGTCTCCGGCGGACGCTGCGAGGCGTGCCAGGGCGGAGGCCAGCGCCGCATCGAAATGAATTTCCTGCCCGACGTTTACGTGCAATGCGAAGTCTGCGGCGGTCGCCGCTACAATTACGAAACCTTGTCCGTCCACTACAACGGTTCCTCCGTCGCCGACCTGCTCGAAATGCCCGTGTCGGATGTGCTCCAGATTCTCGAAAACATCCCGCAGGTCAAGCAAAAGCTGCAAACCCTGGTTGACGTTGGCCTGGGATACATTCACCTCGGTCAATCTGCCGTAACTCTCTCTGGAGGCGAAGCCCAGCGCATCAAGCTGGCCCGCGAACTCAGCAAGCGCCAGACCGGCAAAACCCTTTATCTGTTGGACGAGCCGACCACCGGATTGCATTTCGACGACGTGCGCAAGTTGCTCGACGTCCTGCACCGTCTCACTGATTTAGGTAATACGGTCATCATCATCGAGCACAACCTCGACGTAATCCGGAACGCGGATTGGATCGTCGACCTCGGGCCCGAAGGCGGAGAAGAAGGCGGCCGCATAGTTGCCCAGGGCACGCCCGAACAAGTAGCGCGTGTGAAAAAGTCCTACACCGGCCAGGCACTGGCCGCCTACTTCAACGGCTCGTCAAGAAATGGCGCATTAAAAGGTGTCCTCGCTCCCACCGGCACAGGGGAACCCGTGTGAACCTTCCTCCCGACGATTTCCCCGAGAACCCGAAACCTGCGGATGCGGTGCCCGTGTGGGGACGGGCGCCCTCGCCCGTCCCCGTAGGGACAGCCGCCCCCGGCTGTCCGGCCGAGCAAAGCTCGGCAGATGCCAGTGGCCATGGCGACTCAGCATTCGCCGTAGCAGCCAGTGACGCCCAACCCGCCGACCTCGCTCCCGCCCCGCCGCCCGACCCCGCTTGGGATGGCTGGGATATCCTCCGCCTCACCTTCATCACCATCTTCGCGCTCTTCGTCGGTGTCTTTGCCGTGTTACTCATCGCGCGTGTTTGGGTGTACCCGCACCGCAGTCTCAGTGAACTCGCCCGCGTCCCCTTAGTCATCGTCGCCGGACAATCTCTGGCCTATCTTCTGATCCTTGCCTACATGTATGTTCTGGTCACGCGCGAGCGCCGCCGTCCTGACTTTCTCGCCGCCATCCACTGGAATTGGCCCGCGAACATTGCTGTTTACGTCCTGCTCGGCTTCGCCCTATCACTGTCTCTGCAACTCTTGGCCCACTTGTTGCCGATTCCCAAAGAACTGCCGATCGACAGCTTTTTCAAAACCCCCGCCGAAGCCTGGGCGCTCGCCATTCTCAGCGTGACTCTGGCGCCTCTGATGGAAGAGCTTTTCTTCCGCGCCTTTCTGTATCCTGTGCTGGCGCGCCGTCTAGGTTTGACAGTCGCCGTCTTCGTAACCGCGCTCGCTTTCGCCCTGCTGCATGGCGCGCAACTGATGTTCGCCTGGGGTCCGGTGCTGGTGATTTTCCTGGTAGGCACAGTACTGACCATGGTGCGAGCCAAAACGAATTCCGTAGCTGCCGGTGTCCTCATCCACATGGCCTACAACGGGACCATAGCCGTAGCCATGTTCGTAGCCACCAGCGGCTTTCGCCATCTGGAGAAACTCAACCAATAAGAAAAGGTCTTAGGTGTTAGGTCTTAGGTCTCAGGCCTCAACTTCGAGTTGGCAGTCGTAAGCTGTTCGCTATACCCTAAGACCTAAGACCTGACACCTAAGACCTGACACCTAAGACCTGATCTTCCATGTCCACCGCACGCCAAGAGCTCCTGGAAATGCTAGCCAGCAAATCCTTTCGCCTGGGCGACTTTCAGTTGTCGTCCGGCGGCACCAGCGACTATTACATCGACTGCCGCACCACCACGCTCGATGCCCGTGGCGCCCAATTGGTAGGCGAAGTCTTCCTCGACGCAATCCGCGAGCAAGGCTGGGAGGCCGACGCCATCGGCGGAATGACTATGGGTGCCGACCCCATCGTCGTGGCTGTAGCCGTCACCAGCGGATCCCTGCACGGCTTTCTAGTACGCAAAGCCGAGAAACAGCACGGCACCGGCCAGCGCATCGAAGGCTTCCGTGAAAACGGCGCGCGCGTAGTGATCGTGGACGACGTCTGCACCACCGGCTCCTCCACCGTCCAAGCCATCGAAGCCGCCCGCGAATTCGGCTTCGAAGTGATCGGAGTGATGTGCCTGGTAGAGCGCCAGGACGCCCACGGCCGTCCCAACGTAGAAAAAGCCGCCGCGCCAGCAAATTTCATATCAATTTTCACGGCAACCGATGTGAGGAAAGAACACTTAGCAGTTAGCACTTAGCATTTAGCCGCGAACAGCGAACAGCGAACGACCAACGACCAACGACTGACCCATGATCCACACTTTAGAATGGACCCGCCGCGGCGTACGCTTCATCGATCAGACGAAGCTGCCCACCGAAGAAGTCTACGTAACCTGCACCACGCACCAGCAGGTCGCCGACGTAATCCGCAACATGGTAGTTCGCGGAGCGCCTGCCATCGGCGTAGCCGCCGCCATGGGCATAGCGCTGGGCGTGAAGAACTCCAAAGCTGAGAACGGCGCCGATCTTAAGAAGGATTTCGACGAGATCTGCGAAACCATCCGCCAGACGCGCCCCACCGCCGTCAACCTCTTCTGGGCGATCCGCCGCATGACGGAGAAATTCGAGCGCATCCGCATTCGCCCCATCCCACAAATTAAGCAGGAGCTAATCGAAGAAGCCCAGCGCATGCACGCCGAAGACATCGCCGCCAACCAGGCCATGGGACGCCACGGTGCCACACTCATGCCGTCCAGCGGAGGCGTGCTAACCCACTGCAATGCGGGGGCCCTGGCCACCGCCGGATACGGCACCGCTCTCGGCGTAATCCGCGCGGCCGTAGAAGCAGGCAAGAAGATTCACGTCTACGCCGACGAGACGCGCCCCTTCCTGCAAGGCTCGCGCCTAACCGCCTGGGAATTGATGAAAGACGGCATCCCCACCACTGTCATCTCCGACAACATGGCCGGAGTCATGATGCAGCAAGGCAAAATCGGAGCCATAGTAGTGGGCGCCGACCGGATAGCCGCCAACGGAGACGTGGCCAACAAGATCGGCACCTACACCGTAGCCGTCCTAGCCAAAGAGCACGGCATTCCCTTCTACGTAGCCGCGCCCATTTCAACCGTAGATCTAGCCACCCCCGACGGCAGCAAGATTCCCATCGAGCAGCGCAACCCAAGAGAAGTGACGCACATCGCCGGCAAGCAGATGGTGCCGGATGGAGTGGAAATCGAAAACCCAGCCTTCGACGTGACTCCGGCAAAGTACGTAGCCGCCATCATCACCGAACGAGGCATAGCCCGAGCCCCGTACACCGAATCGCTAAGGAAACTGTCCGAGCTCACGTAGGGGCGGACGCATTCGTCCGCCCAGCCGAGCGAAGCCCGGCAGCTCTCCTGCGGCGCATTCTCAATGCACAGCATTTCCCAATCCGAAACTACCTTCCAAAGCGGCGGCAAGCCCATCCGCCTCGGCGCATACCTACCAAAGAACCAAGACGGCCCCCTCCCCGCCGTAGTCGCACTTCACGGCGCCGGAGGCAATGTCTCCGGCATGGAGCGCTACGCCAGCGCGCTGGCTGCCGAGGGCTTCGCCGTGTACGTACTCCATTACTTTGACCGCACCGGCACCGAATCCGCCGACAAGCCGACGATCGTGCGCAATTTCCCGCTGTGGATGAAAACCCTCTGGGACGCAATCAGCTTCGTCGAAACCCAGCCGCAAGTCGATCGCGAGCGCCTCGCGCTTTTGGGCTTTTCGCTAGGAGCCTACCTTTCGCTAGCCAACTCCGCCATCGACCCTCGTGTGAAAGCCGTAGTCGAATTCTTCGGAGGCATGCCCCGAGAAATGCACCTTTTCATGAGACGCCTCTGCCCGGTGCTAATCCTGCACGGCGAGGCCGACCAGACCATCCCCGTAGAGGAAGCCTACCAACTGCAGAAATTGCTGGAGAAAAAGGGAATTCCCTACGAAATCAAAATCTATCCCGGGGCCGGCCACGGTTTCGAGGACGAAACAATCTGGCGCGACGCCGGTCTCAGGAGTCTGGAATTTCTGCAGAAATACTTAGCCGAGCCTGAATCCTGACCAGTTCGTGTGGGGGCGGGCGACCTCGCCCGCCCAGCCGGGCGAAGCCCGGCGCGCTTCTAGATTCGCGACAGCCGAAACGGAGCGCTAAGCAAGCGCGCCGGAAGCATCACCACCGCCCAGACCAAAGCCAGCACTCCATGGACGGCGATCCCAACTAGCCGGAAGGGCAACAACAGGAGCCACACGAACGGATAAAGGATCAATGCCAGCAGAGCCAAGGGCCAGCACACTACAAACAGAATGCACCAGAGTAGGAAGGCAATCATGAAGACACCTCCTCCTGAATATGATACGCAACCAGAAGGTAAAAAGTTCGAAGTTGCCAAGCAGAGCCGAGAGCTGACGCCTAAGACCTAAGACCTAAGACCTAAGACCTAAGACCTAAGACCTGCTCCCCCTACATCGTTTTCAGTTCAGCACTAACCCGCAGCTTTGCCTCGGTAGCCTTCTGGACGTCCTCAACCGTCAGTCCGGGCGCAATCTCTTCCAGCAGCAAGCCTTCCGGTGTCACGCGGATGTAGGCCATCTCGGTGACGATCGTGTCCACCACCCGTACGCCGGTCAGCGGCAACGTGCATTTTTTCAGGATCTTCGGCTGTCCGTCTTTGGTCGCATGTTCCATCCCGACAATCACCCGCCGCGCCCCCGCGACCAGGTCCATGGCGCCGCCCATGCCTTTGACCATTTTGCCGGGAATCATCCAGTTCGCCAGACTGCCGCCTTCGTCCACTTCCATCGCGCCCAGCACGCTCAGGTCAACGTGCCCGCCGCGAATCATGGCAAAAGAATCGGCGCTGGAGAAATACGCGGTGCCCGCCATTTCGCTGACCGTCTCTTTTCCCGCGTTGATCAAGTCCGCGTCTTCCGAGCCTTCAACCGGAAACGGCCCAATGCCGAGCATCCCATTCTCCGATTGCAGAATCACGTCCATCCCCGGCGGAACGAAATTGGCAATCAGCGTAGGCAGCCCGATGCCCAGGTTGACATAGAATCCGTCGCGCAATTCGCGGGCAATCCGCTTCACGATGCGTTCACGTTTGTCGGTATCTTTGGAAGGCTTCGCTTCTGTTGGCATTGGTTAGGTCTCAGGAAATCCTATTCGGACTGACCACTAGCAGCCCGTGATGCAAGTAAGATTCGTATCAGGGTATGCCTTCAGGCATACCATAAGTGTTGTGCAGTGAGAGCGCCTTTAGTCGCTGGTTGGAGCCGCTGGAGTTTCACCAAGCGCTGCTAGCCACTCGCAACCGCTTTCCGCACCGTTCTGCGCTCGATCCTCTTCTCGAACAGTTCCCCCCGGAAGATTCGTTTCACATACACGCTGGGCGTGTGCACCATATCAGGATCGAGCTCTCCCGGTTCCACCAGGTGTTCGACTTCGGCGATGGTGATGTTAGCCGCGGTTGCCATCATGGGATTGAAATTGCGCGCGGTTTTGCGATAGACAAGATTGCCCCATTTGTCGCCCTTCCACGCCTTGACGAAGGCGAAATCGGCCTTCAGCGCGCGCTCCATGATATAAGTGCGGCCGTCGAACTCGCGCGCTTCCTTACCCTCGGCCACTATGGTTCCGACGCCGGTGGGAGTGAAGAATGCCGGAATTCCAGCCCCCCCAGCCCGAATTCGCTCGGAGAACGTCCCCTGGGGAACCAGGTCAAGGTGTACCGTGCCGTTCAGCACCATCTGTTCGAGCAGCTTGTTTTCGCCGACATAGGTTCCGATGTGCCGCCGGATCTGGCCATTGGCTAGCAGCAACCCCATGCCGAGGCCGTCGACGCCCACGTTGTTGCTGATGGTGGTGAGGTTTTTGACCCCCTTGCGGGCGAGAGCGCGGATCAGGTTCTCCGGCATCCCGCACAGACCAAATCCGCCGACCATAATAGTGGCGCCGTCAAACACATCTTGGATCGCCTCGTCAGCGTTCGCGACAACTTTGTGCATAGCAGAAGAATTCTATAGGAAATCGGGTCATCTGATCATCGGGCCATCGGGTGCACTGAGATCGCCCGATGACCCGATCACCCGATGACCCGATTCTTCTCCGTGTCTCCGTGTCTCCGCGGTGAGCTTTTCCTCAACTCATGAGCCCGCTCGAATTCCGCCGCCAGTTCGCGCGAATCCAAATTCTCGCGGATGTGCGCCAGCCGCTGTTCCAGTTTCTGCAAAGCGTCGCTAAGATTCTTGCGATTGGTAATGGCGATATCGCGCCACATCGAATAAGGACTGCCGGAGATGCGAGTCATCTCGCGCAGCGCTCGTCCGCCGATGTCGAGAACGGGAGCGTCCGAGCCGAATTCGTCAACCAGCGCCGCCGCCAGCGCAGTGGAAATCATCTGCGGCAGGTGGCTGATCCAGGCGCAGAAGCGATCGTGATCGGCGGCCTCGACGGCTGCTATTTTGCCGCCCATCTTCTCCGCGCACTGAATGAATTTTCCACAAAGTCCGGCGTAAACGTTTTGGCCGGGGAGCGGTGTAAACAGCCAGGCAGCGCCTTCGAAAAGATTGGCATCGGCAAACTCTACCCCGGCGTTCTCCTTGCCGGCCATGGGATGCCCGGCCAGAAATCTGTGCCCCGCGTTTCGCCCAAATGATTTTGCGGCGCGTTGCACAATCTCCGCCTTGGTGCTGCCGACATCGGTTACCAGCGTCTTAGGCGGCAGCGCTGGACCAAGCCGGTCGATGAAATCGAGGATCGGAATCACCGGTGTAGCCAGCACCACCAGATCGCTGCCCCGCACCGCGTCTGCAGGATGGGTACTCCCACCTTCGATGGCGCCGCACTCCTCGGCCCGTTCCAGCACCGGAGCGCGATCGCATCCGATGATTCGTCCGGCAAGCCGGCGTTTCTTCAGGGCAAGCCCCAGCGAACCTCCGATCAACCCGGTTCCGATGATGGTCACTTGCTTAAAGGCCATAAATTGATTTTGTCATCCCGAGCGGAGCGAGGGATCTGCAGTTTGCAGCGAACTGCACGGATGCCTATGCGATCTCGCGTCCAACCGCGGGAGCAATCATCCGCAACTGGTCCATCAACTCCGCAAACTGCTCTGGGTAAAGCGACTGCGCACCATCGGAGAGCGCTTTATCCGGCTGGTGATGAACCTCGATGAGCATGGCATCGGCGCCGGCCGCAACCGATGCCAGCGCCATGGGAGCCACTTTGTCGCGGCGCCCGGTGCCATGCGATGGATCGGCGGTCATGGGCAAGTGCGAAATTTTATGAATGATCGGGATCGCGGAAATGTCCATGGTGTTGCGCGTGTAAGTTTCGAACGTGCGAATGCCGCGCTCGCACAGAATGATGTCGTAGTTGCCGCCAGCCAGCAGATATTCCGCGGAGCACAGAAGTTCTTCGATCGTGGCCGCGATCCCGCGCTTGAGCAACACCGGCTTGCGGACCTTGCCCAGTTCGCGCAGCAGATTGAAATTCTGCATGTTGCGCGCGCCTACCTGGAGGATGTCGACATAAGGCAGCATCAGCTCGATCTGCGAAATCTCCATGACTTCGCTGATCACCAGCAGTTTGAACCGGTCGCCCGCCTCCCGCAGCAGTTTCAAGCCCTCGACCCCGAGTCCCTGAAACGAATAAGGAGAAGATCGCGGCTTGAAAGCGCCGCCGCGAAGCACGCGCGCTCCGGCCTTGGCGACCAGTCCAGAGACAGTAAAAAGCTGCTCGCGGGATTCGACCGAGCAAGGTCCCGCCATGACCACGATCTTCTTGCCGCCGATTTCAATCCCGTTCGCAAATTTGACGACCGTGCCCCCAGGCCGGAAGTTGCGCCCGGCTAGCTTATAGGGCGAAGTGATGCGGTGCACTTCCTGCACCCCCGGCAGCATTTCAATTTCGCGGGTGTCGAAATCATGGGGAACTCCAACGCCGCCAAGAACGGTCTGCCGCGCTCCCGTGGAGCGGTGGACTTCAAACCCGAATTGAACCAGTTGATCGATCACCTGCTGGATCTGATCTTCACTGGCCGAATCTTGCATTGCGACGATCATGAGTGCACTCGTTTTGCCCCGCCGGAGCAAGCTGGAAACTGCACAGCGGCGTGGCTGAAAGTTCTAGTCCTCATATTGGGAATCAATTTTCGTGTCGTGGCCAGCCTGTCCGTCGTCGGGAACAATTTCGTGCTTCTGAATACTGCGCATCACATCGATGATTCGTTCGTAAATCTGTGCCAGATCACGTTCGACCAAGGGACCAGTGCTGCTGCGATGCACATTGGCGATCACCTCGCGCTCGCGATCAGGTTCGTAAATGGGCATTCCGGTGTTGCGCTTCAATCGTCCAATTTCCACGACCGCGGCCGCCCGCTCATTAAGCAGCGCCGCCAGTTTGCGGTCCAAGTCGTCGATTTTCCTGCGCCAATCGGAAATGTCCATAAAGACGCTGCTAGCTTCCAGCTTTTGTTTTGCTCGCGCCTTAGAAATCCTAACAGGTTGCCGTAAAGCTCTGGCTTCGTATCAGAGCATCGCTTCAGCGATGCCGCAAGTCATTCGAAATCAGGCGCCCCTTTAGGGGCTGAGGCGGCGAAATAAAACAATCATGAACGTTGCGGCAAGAAGCTCGGAGCTAAGAGCCATGAGCCAAAAGCTGCCTCACGAATTCTGCCACAGTCGCCGCTTCCCGTCCGGGATTTTGTTCGATGGCATGGACGATGGCGCTGCCCACGACCGCTCCCTCAGCGAACTTGCCGACAGCCGCGAATTGCGCCGGAGTTGAAATTCCAAAACCGACGGCGATAGGAAGCTTGGTGAAACGCCGGATGCGCTTGACCAGAGCTTTTGCGTCTCCCGTCATCTGCTGCCGCGCGCCGGTGACGCCCGTGCGCGAGATCGCATAAATAAATCCGGTCGAGACCTGCGCAATCAACTTCAGACGCTGGTCGGTAGAGGTAGGCGCAGCCAGAAAAACGGTTGCCAGATCATTCCTGCGCGCCTCACGCAAATACTCGCCGGATTCTTCAACCGGCAGATCGGTGATCAGCGTTCCATCAATTCCCGCCAGTCGCGCTACCTGGCAGAACTTCGCCAAGCCCATGCGCAAGATGGGATTGAGGTAGGAAAAAATCACCAGTCCGACAGATTGCGAATGCTCGCGGATTTCCGAGGCAAGCGTGAGCACGTTCTGCAGCGATGTTCCGTGTTTAAGCGCGCGTTCGCTGGCGCGCTGGATGACCGGACCATCGGCGAGTGGATCGCTGAACGGGACACCCAGTTCAATGACGCTTGCGCCCGCGTCTATGGCTGCAAGGATGACTTCGCGCGTGGTGGTGAGATCGGGGTCGCCGCAAGTTACGTAAGCGACGAGGGCGGGCTTGTTTTCGAAGTGGAAGGGCACGAAAGTATTGTAGATTGCGGAGGGCTGAGAGCACATCGAGCGGGAAATCAGGTGCTGGTGCAGTTTCAGAGTTTAGACTCCGCTGGCGGACTTTGCGACTTGCCTGGCGAACATTGCGGGCAAAGTTCTTAACGCAAAGTACGCGAAGGATTCGCAAAGGGCGCAAAGGGTGGAGTCGAGTTTGGAGGTCAGTTGGAGCGGTTGTTGGAGGTATGGTTTAGTAGTCCGTGAAAGATCCCCCCTGGTGTGGTCTTTGAAAACAAAAGACTTAGGGGGAGATTCTTGCCAGGTCTTTGAGGAATAAGGACTTGCGTGTAAAGTATTTTTAAATCAATAACTTAGGATCGGACCGGCTACTATTTTGAAGTGATATTTCTTTGTATGTTATTGAGAAATAAATACTTTACGTGGAAATCGAGGGGCGAGGCTTGAGTTGCACCACCGCTTTCGTATATACATTTGTATAGTTCCAAGTTACTATGACTTTACACAGGTCAACGGATTTGACTGGGATGACGGCAACCGCTCCAAATGCCAAAAACATGGAGTGTCGATTGCGGAAATCGAGGCGCTCTTTGCCCACGGCCCACGCATTGCGCCCGACCCAAAGCACTCGAGGGACGAGGATCGTCTGATTGCGGTGGGGAGAGCAGGCACGGGAAAGCCGCTATTTGTGGCTTTCACGATGCGGACAAAAGAAGGCCGCCGCCTAATCCGCCCGGTGACCGCTCGGCATATGCATGCCAAGGAGATCGCAGCTTATGAAAAAGAAAGTGCCACGCCTGAAAACCGATAAGGAGGCCGAGGCGTTTTTGGCCCAGGACCTTTCTAACCTCGATTTTTCACAGTTTAAACCAGTGCGGTTTGAATTCGAGAAGAAGGAGGAACAAATCAACATGCGCATGCCGAAGCCGCTGCTCGCCGCAGTGAAGGCTCGGGCAAAGGCGCGCGGTATACCTTATACGCGGTTCATTCGGGAAACGCTGGAACAGGCAGTTACGGCGACGAAGTGACGTGTGAACGGGAGGCGCGTTGGGACTAGCCTACTCAAGCCAAAGGACGGCTTGAGTGAGCCACGAGCCCATTTCCGGGAACTGTCCCGTCATTTCCGGAGTCAATACAATTGGGATGCCCGAGGCCTTGAATGCGCGTTAGCGCCGTTCTCGCGTTAGTTCTTTCCCTCATTCTTTGCGGATGCAAGAGAAAGGAGGAAGACTGCGCGAAACTGGAGGTTCGTCTCGATAGGTTGGTTGGAATGACCCAGGGCAAGGCGAAAGAAGTTGAAATGCGCGAATTCCTTTGGGGGCACTGGAGCAATGGAAAATGTGCCACGCTGCTTCTGAAATCAGTATCACTGGAAGGCAAAGAAACGGACACGGAGTATGAAATTAAGCAGCTACCGGCCGCTACGCTGGTCATAGTGGTGACAACTAATCGAGCCAGCTACGGTTATCAAGGGCAGGTCTTCTGGCATGAGGTCGCCAAAGATGACGTTTATACCGTGGAACGAGTAAAGCCCAACGATCCCTACTTGCTAAATCCCAATTCCAAGGTTGAAATCTTGCCCGCCGATGCAAATGTGCCCGGCGCCGACTATTGTCTGCGATTCAAGGGTTGGGGCAATGAGGTTCTGTCTTTCTTCTAAAGTGGAAGGTGGACCGCAGAGGCTAAAGCCCTCACTCTTATCGGCACAACTAAACAGCTTGCGGAGAAAGTCGTTCCCGACCAGACAGTGTCACCTCAGCGGCTAAAGCCGGACTCAGAACAAAGCAGTTACCGCAGCGCTGAAGCGCTGCGCCACCCAAAATCAAGCCCGAGATTGAGTTTTTCCGCAGCCTGTAAAGTCGTGCCCTACCCCAAATCCTTCGCCGTAGGCAGCCGCCTAGCCCAACTTCAAGTTCTCCCGCATGATTCCGATGTCTTTGTCGCCGCGGCCGGAGATGTTGACGATCAGCACGTCCGACCTCTTCATCTTCGGAGCGCGCTTGATAACTTCGGCGACGGCATGCGCGGATTCGAGCGCCGGAATAATGCCTTCGGTGCGAGCGAGCAGCAGCGTCGCGTCGAGAGCCTCCGCGTCGGAAGCAGGAACATATTGCGCGCGCCCCGTATCTTTCAGCATGGCGTGTTCAGGCCCGATCGACGGATAGTCCAACCCAGCGGAAACCGAGTGCGTGGTAGCAATCTGACCGAACGCGTCCTGCAGCACATAGGAATAAGTCCCCTGCAGAACCCCCGGCGAGCCCCCGCGAAAACGCGCCGCGTGGTCACCAAGCGCCGAGCCGCGCCCGCCGGCCTCAACTCCGATAAGTTCGACCTTCTTGTCCTTAAGGAAGTCGTAGAAGATGCCAATAGAGTTCGATCCTCCCCCAACGCAGGCGATGATAGCTTTCGGAAGTTTGCCCTCGGCTTTGCGAATCTGCGCGCGCGCCTCGCGTCCAATGACCCGATGAAAATCGCGCACCATGGTCGGATAAGGATGCGCTCCCAGCACGCTGCCCAGCAGATAATGCGTGGTGCGCACGTTAGTGACCCAGTCCCGCATGGCCTCGTTGATGGCGTCTTTGAGCGTTCGCGACCCCGAATCCACACCGCGAACTTCGGCGCCCAGCAGCCTCATGCGGAAGACGTTGAGTTCCTGGCGGCGCATGTCTTCGGTGCCCATATAAACCACGCACTCGAACCCGAGCAACGCGCAGACGGTAGCCGTAGCGACGCCGTGCTGCCCGGCGCCGGTTTCCGCGATCACGCGATGCTTGCCCATACGTTCGACAAGCAAGCCTTGTCCGAGGCAGTTGTTGATCTTGTGCGCGCCCGTGTGGAGCAGGTCCTCGCGCTTCAGGTAAATTTTCGCGCCGCCAAGTTTTGTCGTTAGTCGTCGGGCGAAAAACAGCGGTGTAGGACGTCCAGCATATGTTTTCAGCAGCAGGTCGAGGCGTTGCTGGAATTTACGGTCGCGCTTGGCTTTTTCATATTCGCGCTCTAGTTCCTCCAGCGCTGCCATCAAAGTTTCCGGAACGTAGCGCCCGCCATAGACGCCGAAACGTCCAGCAGCAGCGGCTTTTGGCGCAACTTTCCCGGTTGATATTTTGGTTGTGGTCGCGGTCGCCATCGTCAGTTCGTCTCTTCCATCGCCCGCACAGCTTGAACAAAAGCGCGGACTTTTCGGGAATCTTTCTTGCCGGGCTCGCGCTCGACGCCAGAGGAAACGTCCACCCCCCAAGGATGCAGCAGGTGGATCGCCTCCTGCACATTGCCCGGACGCAAGCCGCCGGCGACAATCAGCTTGCTGATGCTGTTGATAATTCCGGCCCAGGGCTGGACGCGTTCCCAGTCGAAAGTCTGCCCCGTGCCGCCGCGTTTTTCGTCGTTTGAGGAATCGAGCAGAACGCCAGAGATTACGCCGTGGCGGAAGCCATGGGTTTCGAGAAACAGGTCTCCATTCTTGGCGACATGGATCTTGTGCACGCGTTTGCCCTTGTACGCCTCGTCCGGCTCTACCAGCCCAACCGCCACCGGATCCCATCTCACAGATTCTCCCTCGGCAACATCGAAAACTTTCGCCGCCCAGGTGCGGAAAATCGTGGGGCGGCTGGATCCATTCCCGAGCTTCTTGAACAGCGCGCGGCTGAATTCCACGCTCTCGTCCCCGTGCAATTGCACCGCCGTAAGCCCTGCCTGTTTGACAGTGTCTCGCACCCGGTCCACGGTTTCGTTGACGAAGACTCCGACTTTCTCGATTCCCGGCGGCACCTTGGCGGCGATCGAGCGCGCCGCCTCTACAGTGACGTGGCGCGGGCTTTTCGGATAGAAAACGAAGCCCAGAGCGTTAGCGTCCGCATCGCAGGCGGCAAGCGCGTCGTCGAGGTTCGTGATCCCGCAAATCTTGATCCAAGTCATAAGAACAGCTGTCAGCTATCAGCTGGCAGTCTTCAGTACAATCAACTAGCCACTAACCACTATTTTCGCGTCTTCCATCAACTTCGCCAGCGCAGCACCCGGATGTTCCGCCTTCATCAACCATTCCCCGATCAGGAACGCCTCGTACCCGGCCGATCGCAAACGAGTCAAGTCTGCGCCCGACCGGATCCCGCTCTCGGCAATACGGACGCACTCGGCGGGAATCTTTTCCACCAGCCGGAATGCGGTTTCGAGATCGACTTCGAAAGTGCGCAGATTACGGCTGTTGATGCCAATCAGGTCGCAGCCAGCATCGAGCGCCCGTTGCAATTCGTCTTCGTTGTGCGCTTCGCACAAAACGTCGAGCCCCTGTGCTCGCGCGCTCCCCGCCAGCGCTACCAACTCTTTCTGATCCAGTGCGGCGGCAATCAAAAGGATGGCATCGGCGCGGTTTGCCTTGGCTTCCACGATTTGGAATTCATCGACGATGAAATCTTTCCTCAAGCAGGGAAGAGAACTGCTCGCGGAGGCCTCACGCAGATAATCCAGCGAGCCTTGGAAAAATTGTTCGTCGGTCAGCACCGACAGCCCGGCGGCGCCTGCCTGCTCGAGTTCCCGGGCCAGTTTGGAAGGTCTGAAATCGGCGCGGATCAAGCCTTTTGAGGGTGAGGCCTTTTTCAGTTCGGCAATAACTGCGATTCCATCCTGCGCCACCCGGTGCAGTTGATTTCGAAATCCGCGCGGAGCGTGCCCCGCGGCCGCGCGCTCCAGCGCTCGCAGGTCGCAGTTTCGCCGATTCAGAGACAGGCGCTGGCGCGTGGCGGCGACAATCGAGTCCAGAGAGGCTGGCATGGCAGACGCTCAATTATACGGAAGCCGCCCGATTCCGGCGGACCCAAGGCGCAGTCTCCCGCACTGCGGCAAAACTCGGGTTCGTATCAGGGTGTCGCTTTAGCGATACCGTATGCTCCCCAGAACAGATGCCCCTTTAGGGGTTGGGATCGAAAACTATCTTCTCCGCAGCCTCCTGGGAATAGCTGGTGACGCAGTCAGAAGCCGCGTCTTGCGCTGTGATGTGCGCCGTTGACCCGCCTTCCGCCAAGATGCTATAAACGAGTGCTTCGTGCTCTAGCATGCAGCCTGAGGCTGGGCTGCATACCAACGGAACAAGTTTTCCGACGCGGCCAAATCGGCACTCCTTTTAATTCTGATATGTCGGGCGGTGGAAGCGCGTTTCGGACCTGCTGAGGAGGATTCTAATGCGCACTGGGAACGCCAATTCTGTGTCTGTGGGACGCCACTTTGCGAAAGCTCTCGCAACGCTTGCCACTCTGCTGCTTCTAACCGCCGGCTGCGCGCTGGCGCAACCCGCCCCGCAAACTGCCGAAGCGGGCGGCGAGGCGGCCCTCAAACTGCCCGATCTGTCTTCGGTTAGCTTTTTGAACAACGCCATAGACGGCCACAAACTCCTGCTGATTGGCCTTTTGTTCTGCGTCTTCGGCCTCGGCTTCGGCATGGCCATCTTCATGCGCTTGAAAAACCTGCCCGTGCACCGCTCCATGCGCGAAATCTCGGAACTGATTTACGAAACCTGCAAGACCTACCTCCTCACCCAGGGAAAGTTCCTGATGCTGTTGTGGGCCTTCATTGCCGCCATCATCGTGCTCTACTTTGGCGTGCTGCAGCATTTCGAGACTCAGCGCGTCGTGATCATCCTGGCGTTCAGCCTGGTCGGAATCGGGGGCAGCTACGGTGTGGCGTGGTTCGGAATCCGCGTCAACACCTTCGCCAATTCCCGGACCGCCTTCGCTTCTCTCCCCGGCAAACCGTACCCCGTGTATCAGATTCCGCTGGAAGCCGGGATGTCGATTGGCATGATGTTGATCTCGGTCGAACTGCTCATCATGCTCTTCATTCTGCTGTTTGTGCCGGGCGACTATGCCGGCCCCTGCTTCATCGGCTTCGCCATCGGCGAGTCGCTGGGCGCGGCTGCCTTGCGTATTGCCGGCGGCATCTTCACCAAGATTGCCGATATCGGCTCCGATCTGATGAAGATCGTCTTCAAGATCAAGGAAGACGATGCCCGCAACCCCGGCGTCATCGCCGATTGCACCGGCGACAATGCCGGCGACTCGGTAGGACCGTCGGCCGATGGTTTCGAAACCTACGGCGTCACCGGCGTCGCGCTGATTACTTTCATTTTGCTGGGCGTGAAGAGCCCGACGGTCCAGGTTCAACTACTGGTCTGGATTTTCGTCATGCGCATCATGATGCTCGTCTCCAGCGCGCTGGCCTACTTCGTCAATGGCGCCATCGCGAAGGCGAAGTACGGCAAGGCCGATAAAATGGATTTCGAGCATCCCCTGACTTCGCTGGTCTGGCTCACCTCGATCGTTTCGATCATCGCCACCTACTTTATTTCCTATCTCATCATCCCCAACCTCGGCGGTGACATCACGCAGTGGTGGAAGCTGGCTTCGATCATCTCCTGCGGGACGCTGGCGGGGGCCCTGATTCCTGAACTGGTGAAAGTCTTTACCTCGGTGAACTCGCGCCACGTAAACGAAGTGGTAACCTCGGCCAAGGAAGGCGGCGCATCGCTGGGAATCCTTTCCGGTTTTGTTGCCGGGAACTTTTCCGGATACTACCTGGGCCTGTCGATGATGGGCCTGATGGCGGTCGCTTACTACGTGAGCACGATGGGCTTGGAACTGGCGGCAGGGATGCTCGCTCCGGCAGTCTTCGCTTTCGGACTGGTTGCCTTCGGCTTCCTCGGCATGGGCCCGGTGACCATCGCGGTCGATTCCTACGGTCCGGTCACCGACAACGCGCAGTCCGTCTACGAACTCTCGATGATTGAACAGATTCCCAACGTCAAGGCGGAGATCAAGAAGGACTTCAACGTCGACGTGAATTTTGACCGCTCCAAGGACCTGCTGGAAGAAAATGACGGCGCCGGCAACACCTTCAAAGCGACAGCGAAGCCAGTGCTGATCGGAACGGCGGTTGTGGGAGCAACCACCATGATCTTTTCCATCATCATGGCCCTCACTCACGGACTGACTGTAAACAAGGAGAATCTATCGTTACTGCACGCTCCCTTCTTTTTGGGTCTGATCACCGGTGGCGCCATGATCTACTGGTTCACGGGAGCCTCCACCCAGGCCGTGACCACCGGCGCTTACCGCGCCGTTGAGTTCATCAAAGCCAACATCAAACTTGAAAGCGCAGAGAAGGCTTCCGTTTCCGACAGTAAGAAAGTGGTTGAAATCTGCACCAAGTACGCGCAGAAGGGCATGTTCAACATCTTCCTGGCCGTCTTCTTCGGGACTCTGACCTTTGCCTTCGTGGAGCCCTTCTTCTTTATCGGCTACCTGATCTCGATCGCGATCTCCGGCCTCTACCAGGCCATCTTCATGGCCAACGCCGGCGCCGCCTGGGACAACGCCAAGAAGATTGTCGAGACCAAGCTGAAGCAAAAAGGCACGCCTCTGCACGACGCCACGGTGATCGGCGATACGGTTGGCGATCCTTTCAAGGACACGTCTTCCGTCGCCATGAACCCGGTCATCAAGTTCACCACCCTGTTTGGGTTGTTGGCCGTCGAATTGGCGGAAACGCTCAAGCCCAATGGTCACGCTACCGCCCTGACCACGGTGCTGGCGATAGCCTTCTTCGCCGTCTCCTACTTCTTCGTGTACCGGTCGTTCTACGGGATGCGCATCAGTTCGGAGTAAGTTGCTCGCGTAGGGACGGACGCATTCGTCCGTCCAGCGGTTCGATGAGCGAAATCTAAGAAACGCAAAACGCCATCCAGCGCAACTGGATGGCGTTCTTGATTTGAGGAAATACTAACTCGCGCCTCCCCCTGCGATTTGTTAGCTTGGTAGCATGTTCATCGGGCATTTTGGCGTAGCACTAGCCGCCAAGCGCATCGCTCCGCGGACTTCCCTTGCCGCCTTAATCGTGGGCACGCAGTTTCTGGATTTGCTTTGGCCCGTGTTTCTGTTACTCGGCCTCGAGCATGTGCGAGTGGTGCCCGGCATCACCAAGGTCCAGCCCTTTGATTTCTACGACTATCCGCTCTCGCACAGCCTCACCATGGCCATCCGCTGGTCGCTTGCCGTCGGACTGGTCTACTACCTGATTCGGCGTTATCGCCGGGGAGCATGGGTGGTGGGCGGCCTGGTACTCAGTCACTGGGTGCTGGATTTCCTGGTGCATCGCCCGGATTTGCCACTCTGGCCCGGTGGTCCGAAGTATGGCCTGGGACTTTGGAACTCGTGGCCGGCCTCGATTTCCCTGGAGGTTCTATTCTTCGCGGCGGGAATCTGGCTCTATATCAGCGCCACTCGCGGCCGCGACCGGGTCGGCAAGTATGGCCTTTGGAGTTTGCTCACGTTCCTGTTTCTGGGATGGCTGGCAGCGATCCTTGGCCCCCCGCCTCCCAACCCTCATCAACTCGCCCTGGCCGCCATGGCGATGTGGCTGGTAGTGCCGTGGGCATGGGTGGGCCGATGCGCACCGGGAAACAACAGAGTAGAGACGCGGCTTGCCGCGTCTCAGCAGCGGAGCAACGGCGTCCGGCGTTTAACGTTGTTTTGAAGGGGGCCGCTCTAGCCGCTCTCAGTAGGCGTTCTTCATCTTGTCCTGAACGCTCTTGGCCAGCTTTTGGATTTCCTGCGCCTTCTTGATCACATCCATGGAAAGGATGTTGACGCCGGTCTGGTCCACATGCTGCTTAAGTTCTGCGGTCAGAGCCACCAGTTTCGCAGTGTCAATCCGCAGCTGCGCTTGCCGTTCCGCGATGAGCTTCGCGATCTGGGCGTGTTCGAGCCGCTGCTGTGGTTCACTCGACGTGGCGTTGTTCAGAGCCTCGCGCTCGGCCGCGATTCTTTGAACTTGCAGTGCATCCCCTGGAATTGTTCTCGACTGCGACTTTGCCGGCGCGGCGCACACCATTAGCGGCAGGCTCAGGACGGCAACATACTTCAATATGGATTTCAACATAAACCGTGCTCCCGCATGACCATCGGCATTTCGCCGATGTCAAACAGTGGTTTAGCACGGTTCACCCGGACTAAAGATGGACGAATACGCGTATTACAAGACGAAAGTAACAAGGCTCCAGCAGCGAAGCGGTGGGAACAGGATAGCTCGGCACGGAAGTTCCGGGAAGTCGGATCTGGAACAAATCGAGTCCCGTAAAAGGCCGCTACCTGGGCTACTTCAGGGGCAGGACGGGCGAGGGCGCCCGTCTCTCCACAAACTACAACGAGCTCATCTTAGCCAGAAATTCACTATTCGTAGTCGCTTTGGCCAGTCTCTCGATCAGCAACTCCATGGCTTCGACCGGAGACAGCGGGTTCAGCACCTTGCGCAGCACCCAGATGCGTTGCAAATCTTCTTTCGGAATCAGCAGCTCTTCCTTGCGCGTGCCCGAGCGTTGGATGTCAATCGCCGGGAACGTCCGCTTGTCGACTAACTTGCGATCCAGGATGATTTCCGAATTGCCCGTGCCCTTGAATTCTTCAAAGATCACGTCGTCCATGCGCGAACCGGTGTCGATGAGGGCGGTAGCGATGATGGTGAGCGAGCCCCCTTCTTCGATGTTGCGGGCCGATCCAAAAAAACGCTTAGGACGCTGCAACGCATTCGAATCGACGCCGCCTGAGAGCACCTTGCCCGAGGGCGGAACGATGGTGTTGTAAGCGCGCGCCAGGCGCGTAATCGAATCGAGCAGAATGACCACGTCGCGTTTGTGCTCGACTAGCCTCTTAGCCTTTTCAATCACCATTTCCGCGACCTGCACGTGGCGGGCAGCGGGCTCGTCAAACGTCGAGGAGATGACTTCGCCCTTGACCGAACGCTGCATGTCGGTGACTTCTTCCGGGCGCTCGTCGATCAGCAGCACCATCAGCACCACTTCCGGGTGATTCGTCGTAATCGAGTTCGCCACGTTCTGCAGCAGCATGGTTTTGCCGGCGCGGGGAGGCGAGACAATCAAGCCGCGCTGTCCTTTGCCCAGCGGCGTCAACAGGTCCATGACCCGCGCGCTGATATTCTCTTTCACGGTTTCCAGCTTCAACCGCTCCTGCGGATATAGCGGCGTCAGGTTGTCGAACAGAATCTTGTTGCGCGCCTCGTCGGGCGACTCGAAATTGACCGCCTCGATCTTCACGAGCGCAAAATATTTTTCACCCTCATGCGGAGGACGTACCTGGCCGCTGATGGTGTCGCCGGTTTTTAAGTCGAACTTGCGGATCTGCGACGGCGACACGTAAATGTCGTCCGGACCCGGCAGGTAGTTGTAGTCGGGCGAGCGCAAAAAGCCGTAGCCGTCAGGGAGGATCTCCAACACACCTTCGGCGAAGATGTGTCCTTCTTTTTCACTTTGCGCCTGCAGGATCTTGAAGATGAGGTCCTGTTTGCGTAGTCCGCTGGCGCCGGGGAGCTCCAACGATCGGGCGATCTTGGTCAGCTCGGTAATGTTCTTTTCTTTGAGTTCTGCAATGGTCATATTTACCTACGTGGATGATTTTCTTCGGGAGGGATTGTCGTTTTCTCTCGCGGGACTGAATTGCTTTGCCGCCGTGCGGGCACACGGCGGAGCTGCTTATGCAGCTCGCCGTTGTGCTTCGGCAAAGTTCTCGGGTTCGCTCAGGATGTCGTGACGTTCCGCATCCGCGATCTTGTCAAACACCTGATTCATGGTTTCCTGAATGCGGGTGTTCGGTTTATGGAACCGTCGCGTTGCCTTCGAGGCAAGCTGACAGAGCATATACCGGTTCCGCAGAGTATGTAGAGCGTCAAATACACGATCGGAGCGCATGTTTACTAGTTCTCCTTACAACGGGGATAATTTTTAAGCCACGAATCCCATCGTCCGCCCACTACGTGATGGTCGTTTACGGCTAGCCAAACTGCAATGCGGGCCAGGTACAAAGGGATTTGCCAGAATTACCCAAATAGATGCCCCGCCCAGCCCGAAAGTTGCTTAATTCTTAAGGAGTTGCTACAACGCGGGCGGAGGTTCCGAAGGACCGGCAGAAACTGCTTTGATGTCCTGAGAACACCTAAGTATAACAAACCGCAAGGCAAGGTCAAGAACAATTTGCGCCGGAATTCCCCGCCAAAAAGGTAACTTTTCCGGTACCTGCCTAGCGCTCCAGAGGGGCGACCGAGCTTAGCCCAGCGCTTCAGCGCTGGGAAACGTGAGCGTAATGATTCAAGTCCCGGAGGGACGGCCCAGTCCGCAGCGTCTATTTCAGCGCATGCAGCCGCGCCGATAGCCGCGACTTGTACCGCGACGCGGTGTTCTCGTGCAAAACGCCCTTCTGGATTGCCTTGTCGAGCGCCGACACCGTCTCCCGGTAGGTCTGTCCGGCAGCGGCCTTATCGCCCTTTTCCAGGCTCTCGCGCAGGCTTCGCAGAGCGGTGCGTAGTTGCGATGAGTTGGCCCGGTTGCGGACGGTTCGCTTCTCTGTCTGACGGGCGCGTTTCATCGCCGAAAAATGGTTTGCCATGTGGCTTGATTACCTTTGCTTGTCCTCGATTGCCCCAGGAAGATGTTCCGGTGGGAACCGAAGCTAGTATTCTACGGGAGCAAGTCGCGCCCGGTCAAATACATATGAATGCGCCCCAGAGTCCGATCGACCGCTTGAAAGTTCTGATCAACTCCTCCACCCCCATCGTCGTCATGGAGACGGTCGAGGAAGTCCGCGCCCTGGCCCTGGTGCGCCTCGCCTGCTCCGAGCTGAGTCTGGCGGTCTTTGAGTGGACCATCGCCGACGGCCTGGTACGCTCCGGTAGCGCTGTCGCCGCGCCCCAGCCGGTTCAGCCGCGGAGCATGATTCCGCAAGGCAATAGCGAAGCCGATCGCCTGGCGCGAGCCGTGCTCTCCTCGGTCGGCTCCGATGCCAGCGCCGCCCCTGGTCTCAGTCAGAGGTCTGCCGTGTACAACACCACCGACCCCGTACAGGCTCTGGCGAACCTCGAGACCATGACCATCGAGGCCGTCTTCGTGCTCAAAGATTTCCATCGCCACATGGAGAACCCGGTCGTAGTGCGCCGCCTGCGCGACGTAGGCCAGAAGTTCTCCGCCAACCGAAGAACTCTGGTGCTGACCGCCCCCGCCATCGAAATGCCGCCCGAACTGGCGGGCCTGGTGGAATTTCTCGATCTGCCGCTGCCCGACCGCGACCGCCTGCGCGAAATCATTCGCGAAACCTACACCAGAATGGCCGGTACCCACACCCTGAAGCTCCAACTAGACGCCAACGGCGTAGACGCGATGGCCGCGAATCTGCGCGGTCTAACCGAAGAAGCCGCCGAACGAGCCATCTCCCAGACCGTGGTAGGGCGCCTGGCGCTTTCGCCCGAGTGCCTAACCGATGTATTGGAAGCCAAGAAAGCGCTGCTAAAGCGCTCCGAAATGCTGGAGTTTGTGGACTCAACCGACACCATGGCCAGCGTAGGCGGCCTGGAGAACATGAAGCGGTGGCTAGCTCAGCGTCGGGGCTCCTGGGACGACCAAGCCCGCCAGTTCGGCCTGGACCCGCCCAAAGGCGTAATCATTCTAGGCGTGCAAGGCTGCGGCAAGAGTCTCTGCGCCCGAGCCGTAGCCGGAGAATGGAAACTGCCGCTGGTAAAATTCGACACCGCCGCGGTCTACGACAAATTCATCGGCGAAACCGAAAAGCGCATCCAGAAAGTGTTCCGAGTAGCCGAGGGCCTGGCCCCCTGCGTCCTCTGGATCGACGAGCTGGAAAAAGTTTTTGCCGGAAGCGGTCCCGATTCCGCCTCCGCCGACGCAGGAGTTTCGTCCCGCCTGCTGGCCTCGTTCCTATCCTGGATGCAGGAGCGCAAGCCCGCCGTCTTCGTAGCCGCCACCTGCAACAACGTAACCGTCCTGCCGCCAGAACTGATCCGCAAAGGCCGGTTCGACGAACTCTTCTTCGTAGACCTCCCCAGCGTCGCCGAGCGCAAGCAGATATTCTCCATCCAAATGATCAAGCGCAAACGCAACCCCGGCGACTACGATCTGGACCGGATTGCCGAAGCAGCCAAAGGCTTTTCCGGGGCGGAAATAGAATCGGCCGTCCAAACCGCCCTCTACGCCGCCTTTGCCCGCAAACAGGATTTAAGCACCGGGGACCTGCTGACCGCCCTCTCATCCACGGTGCCGTTGTCGGTTACACGTGCCGAAGAGATTGCCGAGCTGCGGGCGTGGGCAAAGGATCGGGCGGTTTGGGCTTCGTCACCGGAAGCGAGAGGCGAGGGCGCATGAAGGCGCATGAGGGTAGTACCTCAGAGTGTTCTCCGTATAATATGTAGCCATGCTAACCCGGATCTACATCGACAACTTCCGTAGCTTCGTAAATTTCGAGTACAGGCCGGAACGGAAGCAGCTGCTGCTCGGCCCCAATGGCAGTGGCAAGTCGTCGTTGCTCGATGCAATTCGCTATGTTAAGCGCTTTATAGGGGGCGACGAGAATCCCTTCACGCAGTCCACGCGCACTCGTTGGCAGGATAAACCTCTCCAGGTCGTGGAGATTGAAGCTCTTTTGGATCGCCAGAAATATGAATACCGGATGGAGATCGGATTTAAGCCTGAAACCAGACAACCGTCAGTGAAACTGGAAAGATTAAAAGTCTCTGGCGCATCCGTATTTGAGTTGGCAGATGGACAGATCAATTTTTTCCCAAATATCAGTGGCGCAGCAAAGTCTATTCCGCTAGAAACCACCAAGTCCGCATTGCACTTGTCGCAGTTGAGCAACGTGCATGTCCACCGTTTCGTGGAATGGATGGAATCTGTCCATTGTTTTTCCATCGACGCGTACCCAGAAGCGATGGATGAGAGTGCCGACAAAGAGGAACGAGATCCCGACGACGAACTTGAGAACTTCGCCGGGTGGTACCGTCATTTAGTGCAAGCGTACCCTAATGAAAATGTGGCGTTCCTAAATTCCATGAGGGATGCGCTGATCGGATTTCAATCCCTGAGATTTTCTTCCGACGAAGACGGCAGGCGAAATCTTCGCGTGGATTGTACGGCTCCGCAGAAGAAGGGGGTGAATTATGCGATATACGAGCTTTCTGAGGGTCAGCGGTGTCTGCTCGCTTTATACATGATCCTTCACTTCTCTATGGCCAAAGAGGGACATACGGTATTTATCGATGAACCGGACAATTTCATCTCCCTCCGCGAAATACAGCCATGGCTCCTGGCGGCGGAGGGAGCGGTCGAAGACCATCATGGACAACTCATCCTTATATCCCATCACCCGGAAATTCTGAATCAATGGGCGCAAGAGCATGGGTTGCGTTTCTTTCGCGAGGAGAATGGCCACGTTCGTACGGAGAAATTCAAGACCGACCCAAGTGGAACTTTTCTGCCATCGGAGCTGATCGCGCGAGGACAGGAGGATGAGTAAATCATCGCGGGTCTATGTCATCGTGGTTCTGGAAGACTCTCGTCACGAAATGCTGGTCCGCAGATATCTCAAAAAGCACGGGATGGGAGAGCGCGAGATGAGGATTGAGCGATCTCCATCGGGCCGGGGGAACGCCGAAGGGTGGGTGCGGAAAACATTTGTCAAGGAAGTTAACGTGTACCGTTCTCGGCCGGCCAAGACGGCCCTGATTGTAGTTATCGATGCAGACGCTCATACCGTCCAAGACAGATGGAAGCAGCTCGATGGGGCCATTGAGGAAGCTGGAAAACAGCGCGTTGATGTTCAACATGAGCAAATTGCCCGGCTGGTTCCAAAGCGCAATGTCGAAACCTGGATTCTTTGTCTAAGGGGCGATGAAGTGGACGAAATATCCGATTACAAGACTACGAGGGACGACTGGAACGACCTGATCCCGCAAGCGGCGGGGACTATGCTTGAATGGACTCGCCAAAATACCGAACTGCCCAGCCACTGCATCGACTCATTGCGAACTGGCGTCATCGAACTGAAGCGCCTCAAACTCTGACGCACTTCAAATAGCGAGTCTGAGGATTCGCAACACTCATTTCACCCAGGCCGGCAACGGCGCCGGAAAGAACGCCCGCCTCAACAATTCTCGTGCAATTTGCGCTTCGGTCCAGTCGGGATGATCGCGCCGTATGCCTTCCTTCGTTATCTCGCGCATGAACATGCTCATCTCGTATGCCAGCATCATCCGCTGTTCTCCCGACATCGCGCGTAGAATTTCAAGCTGGCGGGCCCTCGCCTCAGGGGTTGTATCGGTGATCGCCACGGCGAAATGTTAGCACGCATCCCTGCAGGCCGCTCCCTTACACTCGGCTGAACATTTCCAGAAGCGTGGCGGAAACGTCCTGAGCAGTTCTTGCCGACACCGCCCCCAGCATTCGCACCAAGCGCTGCCGGTCTACGGCGCGGAGTTGGTCCAGTGCCACCTGTCCTCTTTTCCCCTGAAATCGTACCGCTACCCGTGTGGGGTACGGGCGGGTGACGGTAGTCATGGGAGCAATAATGACGGTTCGCAGATGCTGGTTCATTTCATCGGGAGAAATGACCAAACATGGGCGCGTCCTCTGGATCTCCACCCCCTGGGTGGGGTCCAGCGTCACTAGCCATACCTCATCCTGTTGCGGGGTATTTCTTGGCGCGCTCACCACCGCCATTCCTCACGGTCGAATTCATTCGATCCCGCAGTCTCCAGCATAAGCTCGTCTGCCGCGGCGTGGCCCGATGCGCGGAAGGCTTCGCCCCAGCCTTGGCGTGGCTGGTGCTCCGGGGAGACGATCAAACTATCGCGCACGACCCGCACTTCGACGGTCTCACCGAATCCGCATTGCTCGATCAGTGGCTTCGGTATGCGGATGCCGCGGGAGTTGCCGATCCGAACCAGATCTGTTTTCATATCCAGAAACACCTATGTAATTACATTGTAAGCACGGAAGTACCGGTTTGGCAAATCGCCCACTACCAAAGACTAGCGCTGCGTCAGCGGAACCCGCACCAGGATCGCGTCATCCAAGCGCACGATCAGCCGCGAAAACTTCTCTTTCCCCACATTTCGCATGGCCTCGTAGCGCGGGTTGAGCGCCTCCACATTCACGCGCAGCGGCGTCTTGGCGTCTTTCGGCACATCAAAGCTCACCCGGATATCAGGCTGCCCGTCACCATCCACGTCCACCACGTCGGAGATGTGGGAGGGCAGCGCGCTTACCGGCTTCCAGTCCAACTGCACAAATGGCTTCTCGAATTGCAGCATGTGGGGAGAAACGGGCCGGTGAATTTCGATGCTGTAGCCGGCGGCCTGAATCGTGCGCGCCGTCGGTCCACCGGAGTACATCTCATCCACATGCAGGCCCAACCCGGCAAACTCTTTCGTGAACACTCCCGTCAGCAGAAAAGGCACCAGCACTGCCGCGAACACGGTCATTCCCGCCGCCGTGTAGCCCAGTTTTGCGCGTACTGTCATGCGCCCCTCCTAACCACGCCAACTAAATGAAGACATGCAATATGGTCTCCAGGCCCTGAGCGATGATGCTGCCGCCGAACATAATCGCCATCCCCCAGGCAGCGTACAGCAGCAGCAACCGCGCGCGTTCCGGCTTGCTGGCGACTTCCGTCCCTTTGATGTGCCACACGGCCGCGTCTTTCGGACAAACATCCACGCACGCGCCGCACTTCATGCACGACATCAGCGTCTCGCCCTGCGCGATCGATTCGTCCGTCAGCGACATCGTTGGGCAAGCCGTCTTACAGAGCACGCAGGGCGAGCAGCGCGTCCGGTCGATCTTCACCTCGAACACGCTCGTCTTGTTGAAGATTGATTGAAATGCCCCAAACGGGCAAAAGAATGCGCATTGTGTTCTCTTTTTTGTGAGCAATGGCAGCGCGATTACCAGTCCCGCAAACAACACGATAAAGATGCCGTTCTGCACCGTCCCCAACGTGTTGCGGGCCGCCACGTATTCCGACACCGCCTTGAAGGGACAGAGCCACATACAGTAAACCGAATCAAACAGCGCCAGCGACAGCAATACCATGGCCAGCAGCACAGCCCATGGGCCGTAGCGCCAGCGCACGTCGATCTTCTTCAACTTCGCGCGTGGCGCGACCGCTGCCATGCCTTCTTCGATTCCGCCGAAGAAACACAAATAGCTGCACCAGCCTTTGCCGACCACAATCGTCATCGCCAGCCACAAGCCCGCCATAGCCGCCATTCCCGCGCCCGACATGCCTCCACCCGGCAAGATCGAACCCGGAAACACGACCGTCTTAGTAAACGCCGCCGGCAGGATGAGCAGTGGGATGGGCAGGAAACAGAATGGCGTTCGGCCCGCGATCATCTCCTCGATCGGAATGCCCATCGTTCCCCGCATCACTATGACGGTGTGGATGAAGCCCACCGGAAAGAGCAGTCCCAGCGCCACGAAGAACCAGCGCCGCCAGCGATAGGTGCGTCGCGTCCGCATCATCATGAAGAACAGCACAATCATGAAGACCGCGGTTATGATGCTGGCAATCTGTGCCGCCCGATTTGCTTGCCAGGAATGCGAGAACATGAGCAGTGACCAGAGCGCGACTGGCAAGGTCAGCAGGAGGGACTTGCCCGTGCCGCGGGGCGCGGTCTTTCGCAACTCGGTCTGTCGCAACTCGAGGAGCCGAGCCTCAGTAGCCATACACCTTTCTCCCCATCAACATCATCGCTCCCAAATAGAAGTAATAGAGAGCAATGAGCGTCATCGCCATTCGTGCGACGGTGGTCACGGCTTCGTTGCGCCGCACCCAGCCCAGGCTCACAAAGGGCACAAACCACACCGATGTTCCAACGAAAAACACCGCAAAAAAAAGCAGTGCCCCGGTCATGCTTCCCCGTTCAGCCGCCCTAACCGCGGCGGCCATAAACGGAGGGCAGAGACTGAAGCCGGTCAGGAAACCCAGCACCGCCGCTCCGGGCACGCCGCGTCTCCTCGGCCCACCAATCGTCACCAGTTCCGAATCCGAGCACGTCTGAGCGCAAGCGTGCCTAACCGAGTACGCGTACCAGAGCAACACGCAAGCGAGCAATACGTGAACCACGCCGACCACGAGCAAGCGCTGCCCTGGCGGAAGCGATACCAGGGCGCCGAGTCCCCAGGCCACAGCGGCAAACAGCAGGTATCCCACAAAGCGCGCTCCCAGAAAGCTGGAGAGATAGCGGGCGTTCAGTCGCATGCCCGCCCCCTCCGCCAGCAATGAAGGAACCACGACGGGTCCACACGAAGCCACGCAAGCCGGCCCGGAAACTAATCCAAGGACCAACGCCTCGCCGAATATGGAATACCCGGCCATGACCGGGAGCCTAGCATTCTCCAGTTCGCCCCGTCTGTGACGTACGCACGCCTCTAAGTCCAATTCCATCAATCCAATTTCAAAAACGGCGTTCTTCCATCCAGTTTGCGGATGGTTGTTTTCCTTCCCATTGACTCCCCCGTCCGCCCGCGCTACGCTGATCTCAAATGGTTGGTAACCGCCCCGTAGTCGGGGTGCGCAATCCGGTTCGCTCCACTTCCATATCCAGTTTTTTGCGTGCAAAAAACGCCGGCAGCGGATTGCCAGAATCCGGCGGCGAACTCCATCCTGGTAACCAGAGTCAAACAGTGAGCCCAAGTCCGGCCGCTGGAGGCGGCGTCGCATCCTGAATGAAAAAAAGTATTGCACTCACCCCCGACATCGAGACCCTGTTCGGCACCCGCGATGAAAATCTCCACGTGCTCGAAGACGGCCTGAACATCAATATCGACTTGCGTTCTGACCGCATTGAACTGGAAGGCGCGCCTCGCGACGTGGCCCGCGCCGAGCAGCTATTCGCCGA
Organism: uncultured Acidobacteriaceae bacterium; assembly: GCA_963752985.1. GTDB lineage: Bacteria > Acidobacteriota > Terriglobia > Terriglobales > Acidobacteriaceae > Acidiflorens. The sequence continues at coordinate 2,757 of CAVWAN010000025.1, read as the reverse complement.
TTACGAGCATCTGCGGAAGTCCGGCCACCAGTTCGTGAACGGTGACCTGAGCAGCATGTTGCGCGTGGTGGTCAGCGATCCCAACACGACTCTCCGCGGCCTCGCCGAAGCCGGACGCCAGCGTTCTTTTGGACGCCGTACCGTCCAGCCCAAAAGCCCCAACCAGCGCCGCTACCTCGAAGCCATCGAGCAGCACGACATGGTGTTTGCCGTTGGTCCCGCCGGCACCGGCAAGACCTACCTCGCCGTGGCCATGGCGATTTCGGCGCTGCTGAACAAGCAGGTCAACCGCATCATCCTGGCGCGACCGGCAGTCGAAGCCGGCGAGCGTTTGGGCTTTCTCCCCGGCACCTTGCAGGAGAAGATCGATCCCTATCTGCGCCCCTTGTACGATGCGCTCTTCGATATGCTCGACCCCGAGCGCGTCGAGCGTTATCTCGAGAAAAATATCATCGAGATCGCTCCCATTGCCTTCATGCGCGGACGCACCCTGAACGATTCCTTCGTCATCCTCGACGAGGCGCAGAACACCACCTCCGAGCAGATGAAGATGTTCGTCACCCGCCTGGGATTCGGTTCCAAGGCGGTGATCACCGGCGACGTAACGCAGATTGATTTGCCCACCGCCCGCCGCAGCGGCTTGATCGAAGCGGCAGAAATTCTGAAAGGCGTAAACGGCCTGGCCTTCGTGAACTTCGACGAAAGCGACGTTGTCCGTCATCACCTGGTGCAGAGAATCATCCGCGCCTACGACGAGCACAAGACCAGGCTGGCGGAACAGCAGTTATCGCTGCTCGAGGCAAAGCCGGTGGCGCCGCAGACGCCGCCCGAAGAGCCGCACCTGCGCAATTAGCGCGATGAGAATTTGGATTGTCATCGTTTAATTGAATTGTCATCCTGAGCGAAGCGAAGGACCTGCTGTCTCTTGCGCGCCAAGACAGCAGGTCCTTCGCTTCGCTCAGGATGACAACTAGGTGGGGATGAAAACAAGGGTGGGAGCTTGGTCATCTTTCAAAAGCGCGTCGCGGATCTGACTGAATTGGCGCTCAACCGCTTCGTAGCCCGCGCCCGCCAAGCCGCCGGATTGAAAGGCACGGTCAACGTGCTCGTTACCTCAAGCGCCGAGATGAAGTCCCTCAACCGCCGTTTCCGCGGGAAAGACAAGGCGACCGACGTGCTCTCTTTTCCCTCTGAACCCGGCACGCAAGAACACTTCGCCGGAGAAATCGCCATCTCCGCCGAGATCGCAGCGCAAAACGCGTGGGCCCTGGGACATTCGCCTCCCGAGGAAGTTAAAATCTTGGTGTTGCACGGCATCCTGCATCTGCGCGGCTATGATCACGAGTGCGACAATGGAGAGATGGCCAGGCGCGAAAAACAGTTGCGCGCAAAACTCCACCTTCCGCTCGGATTAATCGAGCGAACAAGACCACGTAGGAACAGCCGCCCTCGGCTGTCCAGCGGCGCGAAGCCTCACCAGGCCTCGGCCTCCGCCTCGGGTTCTGCGAAGAGGAAGCAATAACAACCATGACCGGCGTCGGCATAGCTCTCGTGCTCCTCTTTGGCCTGCTAACCCTGGTCTCCTACGTAGACCGTCTCTACCAGGAGCTCGGCAAATTCCTCTCTCGCGAGTTCCAGGACAATATCGACGCCTTCGAGCAACTCGTCGAGCCGCGCCTCGGAGTCACCCGCGAGCGAGCCGCGCTCTCCATGGCCATCCTCACCCAGTTGGTTACCGCTGCCATCGCCATGATCGTAGGCTTCACCGTGTTTCGCGACCGCGCCTGGAGCGTCTACGAAGTCCTCGAAGCCACGCTCAGTCTGATCCTCATCATCATCATCTTCAACCGCCTCCTACCCTTCGTCTTTTTTTCCAGAACCCAGGGACGCTGGCTCCAGCACTGGGCGCTCCCCTTGCGCGTGCTCATCTACCTGGTCCTCCCGGTGACGCTGGTGCTGGGCTTCTGCCAATCCGTGGCCGCCCTCACCCGCGAGCACGCCGACGCGCAACCCGAAACTTCCTCCGAAGCCGTAGACGCCTTGATTGAAGCGGGACAGGAAGAAGGCATCATCCAGGAAGGCGATCGCGAGTTGATTCAGTCGGTAGTCGAATTCAGCGGCAAGACGGTTCGCGAAGCCATGAAACCCAGGCCGGAGATGGTTGCCGTTCCTGCCGACTGCACCGTCGAGCACGTGGTCGAGTTGCTCCGGGGCAAGCATTTTTCGCGCATACCCGTCTACGAAGATTCGATTCACCACATCAAAGGCATTCTCCACACCCAGGACGTCCTGCAAATCCCCGACGCCGAGGCCCACACCCGCACCGTGGCCAGCCTCATGCGAAAAGACGTTTACTTTGTCCCGGAAAGCAAGTTAGTAAGTGACCTCCTCCGCGAGATGCAGCGCAGTAACATCCGCATGGCAATAGTAGTAGATGAATACGGAGGCGTAGCCGGCCTGGTAACCATCGAAGACCTGGTAGAAGAAATTGTGGGAGAAATTGGCGATGAACACGAGAAAGCGCAGGTAGTCCAGGAAAACGACCACTCCTACATAGTCCCCGGCAATATGGACGTAGATCGCCTGGATGAACTCTTCGGCATGCGCCCCGAAGGCCGCGAGTCCTCCACCATAGCCGGCCTGGTCAGCGAACTTGCCGGACGCATTCCCAGAAAAGGCGAAGTCATCGAAGACGAAGGCCTGAAGTTCGAAGTCCTGGACTCCACCGATCGCCGCGTGGAGCGCGTGCGCATCACC
>CAVWAN010000024.1:0-186414 GCA_963752985.1 uncultured Acidobacteriaceae bacterium | reverse complement strand
ATCTGGTCGCCGACGAGTTCGTGTTCGGCGAGATTTCGCGCGTCTCGCGCGAAGCACCCGTGTTGATTTTGAAGCATCGCGACCGCCAGGTGGTTCCGGGCGGTGGCGCGAATGCCATCTACAACCTTGCCGACCTCGGAGTCAACGTCCTGCCGGTTGGAGTCGTGGGTGACGACGAGCCGGGAAGGCTGCTGCTGCGCGCCTTCCGCCACAAACGCATCCCGGTCAGCGGCGTTCTTAAGGACAAGTCCTACTCCACCGTGACCAAGACTCGCATTCTGGCCGGATTCGCGCATACCGCCGGACAACAAGTCGTGCGTTTGGACCGCGAGCCCGCCGAAGGCCCCAATTCTCATTTGCGCCGCGAGCTTGTGCTGTCTGCCCGTGAATACGCCCGCGCCTCCGATGCGCTGCTGGTTTCCGACTATGGATACGGCGCGGCTACGCCGGCACTGCTCAACGTGATTCGCGAAAAGCGTGGGCTCGACAAAGTTCCCGTTACGCTTGACTCACGCCACCGCATGCTGGAGTTTTCCGGCGTCACGGCCGCAACGCCGAATGAATCTGAGGTGGAAGAGGTTCTCGGCATCCGCATTGGCAACGACTGGGAGCGCCTGCTGGCCGCCGGAGACCAGATCACCGGCGCGATGAACCTGGAATCGCTGCTGATCACCCGCGGCAAGGATGGCCTGGTGGTTTTCCCGCGACGCCACAAGCCGGTGGATATTCCGATCTATGGCAGCGACGAAGTCACCGATGTAACCGGCGCGGGCGATACTGTTATCGCGACTTTTACCGCTGCTCTGGCTGCGGGCGCAACCGCCGAAGAGGCGGCGCACCTGGCAAACTACGCGGGCGGCATCGTGGTCATGAAGCGCGGGACAGCCACGGTCAGTCAACAGGAATTGCTGGATGCGCTGGAAAAGGCGCCGCCGGTCGCGAGAGAACATTAGCTCCCTTGGCGCAGTGCAATTCGTATCAGGGCACGCCTTCAGGCGTGCCGTAAGAGCTACATTTATGAAAGCGCCTTCAGGCGCTGGAAGCGGATTTTGTCGGCATCGCTAAAGCGATGCCCTGATACGAAACATGAGTTTTTCGGCAGCTGGATAAGTCGACATCATTGACCACATCACTCCATCAGAAGATTGTTTCGCGCACTGAACTTCGGCAGCGTGTAGCGGATTGGCGGCGCGCCGGCAATCGCGTTACGCTGGCCAACGGGTGCTTCGACGTGCTGCACGTCGGCCATGTCCGCTACCTCCATGCTGCCCGGGAACTCGGCGGCAAGTTGATTGTCGCGGTGAACAGCGATGCTTCCGCGCGCGCTTTGAAGGGTGAAGGGCGGCCCGTAATGCCTGCCGAAGAACGCGCGGAAATTCTGGCGGCGCTGGCGGATGTGGACGCCGTCGTTGTCTTCCCAGAAGAAGACGTGCGCGCCATCATTCGCGAGGTCTGTCCTGACTTTCATGCCAAAGGCACCGACTACACGGCGGAGAGCGTCCCCGAGCACGATGTAGTCGAAGCCTGTGGCGGCCGCGTCATCATCGTTGGTGATCCCAAGAATCACTCCGCCACAGAGATTATCCAATCGCGGCTGGGGCCGCGAAAATCGTGAGGCGGTGCGGATGGGAATGGGCTCCGCGACCATGATAACCAGCTCTTATTCCTCCCCGGCCGTCACTCCGCGATTCAGTAGCCTGCTGATCGTGCGTCTCAGCGCCATGGGAGACATCATTCACACTCTGCCTGCAGCGGCCGTGCTGCGCCAGGCATTCCCTCATGCCACTTTAGGGTGGCTCGTCGAAGAGCGCTGGGCGGAATTGCTGTGCACGCTACGTTATCCGCGTTCGGGACGGCGCTCACCACAGCGTCCTCTGGTTGATCGCGTCCATTCCGTCAACACCGCGGAATGGCGGCGCGCGCCGCTCTCATTTAACACCTGGCAGCAGATGGCGGTGGGATTGAGCCAGTTACGCGGAGTTCACTACGACGCGGCGATTGATTTTCAAGGTGCGGTGCGTTCGGCGCTGCTGGCACGCTGGTCGGGCTCGCCCGTTGTGTATGGCAGCATACAGCCGCGCGAGAATGCCGCCAGCATGTTCTACACGCGAAAAGTACTTTCGAAGGCGAACGGCGCTCATGTCGTCGAACAGGCGCTGGCGCTTGCTGGAGCAGTCCTTTCCACGGCAAGCATTGCAACCCCGGCGGCAGTCCAGGCAGAGTTTCCCCTGGACCCGGACGCGGAGGCCAACATTGCGGGCTTGGTGGCGGATGGAAAGGGCTTCGCGATTCTCAATCCCGGCGCGGGCTGGGGGGCAAAGAGGTGGCCGGCCGAGCGTTACGGACAGGTTGCCAGGGAACTCGCGAAAGATGGATTATCGTCGCTGGTAAACTACGGTCCCGGAGAAGAAGAGCTGGCCGTGGCCGTGGAAGCCGCTGCCGAAGGGACGGCGCGAAAAATCTTCTGCTCGGTTTCTGAGTTGGTCGCGCTCACCCGCCGGGCCCGCCTGCTCATCGGCGGCGATACCGGGCCCATGCACCTGGCAGCCGCTTTGAAAATTCCGGTGGTGGCAATTTTTGGCCCGACCAACCCGGCGCGCAACGGCCCATTCGGGACACGGTCGATTGTGCTGCGAAGCGCGAGCAGTCTGACCGATCACACTCGGCACCACGAGCCGGAACAAGGGCTACTCGAAATCACGGTCAACGAAGTCGTTGCCGCGACTCGGAAGCTGCTGCAGAACCAAGGTGAATGAAGTTTCACAATCCGGACCCCCAACCTCGCCAACCACCGGCGATACCTGGTCGCGCGTGGCCCGCCGCATCCGCGTTCCGGTCGGATTTATCTTTGCGGTTGTCTTCGTGTTGCTGGCACGGCCAACAAGAAATTCGCTTATCGCGGGCACGCTGGTAATGCTTCCCGGACTACTCCTGCGCGGACTCGCTTCCGGCCACGTACAAAAAGACAAGCAACTTACCACCAGCGGCCCCTATGCTTACACTCGCAATCCTCTCTACCTCGGCTCGCTGATGCTGGCGGCAGGCTTCGCCATCGCGGCGCGCAGTTGGTGGATCGTCGCCGTCATGCTCCTGATGTTTGCCGTAATTTATGTCCCGGTCATTGCCGGCGAAGAACGTTATCTGCGGAGGACGTTCGCCGATTACGACGACTATGCGCGCCACGTGCCCCGCATGTTGCCGCGCCTTACGCGCTACGGCAACCAGCAGAGCGCGTACTCTTCCGCGCGCTACTGGAAACACCGCGAATATGAGGCCGGCATTGGCTGCCTGGTCGTGCTGGCCATCCTCGTCGTCAAGCTGGTGTGGTAGTCTGCCGGGAGGTTTCTCCATACAAGGACCGCAGAAATAGTGCTAGACTTCCGCCGCGCAGCCCCTAAAGGGGCATCTCATTTCGAAGAATTTCCGGCATCGCTAAAGCGATGCCCTGATACGAAGCGGAATTGTTTTCGCAACCTGCCGACGCTCTTTGCGCTGCTTTTCCCGATTCTTCTGATCGCCACCTTGCCGGCGCAGCAAGCCCCGCCCGCGGCGTCAATCGGGCCCGCTCCCGTCGAAATCGCGCCTCCACGTCCTAACTATCCTTTCCCCGACGGACGAAGCTATGTGTATTCGGCGGAGTGGCATTTGATCACCGCCGGCACCGCGGTCGTAAGAATGGACGCCGCCGGCGACGAACGTAAAGTCACCGCATCTGCCGAATCTTCCGGAGCCGTCAACATCATTTTTCCTGTGCATGACCGCTTCGAATCGCGCTTCGATCCTCGCACGTTCTGCTCGCTCTCGATCTTCAAGCACAGCGAGGAAGGCTCGCACAAACGCGAGACTTCGATTCACTTCGATTACGCGCGCAAGAAAAGCGCGCTCGATGAAAAGAACCTGAAGACGGGCGAGACCAAGCACGTCGAAAACGACCTTGCCGCTTGCGCCACCGACGTCATCACCGGCTTCTACTATCTGCAGTCGCTGCCGCTGCAACCGGGCGCCAGCTACGAATTCCCGATCAGTGACGGGAAAACGACCATCGTCCGCGCCACCGTGGAGAAGCGCGAGCAGATTAGAGCCCCGGCCGGATCGTTCCCCACGGTACTGGTTACGGCCGAAGCCATCTCCGGCCCGCTGCAGTCCAAGGGCAAAGTTTGGGTATGGTATTCGGAGGATGCAGGTCACACGCCGGTGCAGATGCGCGCCAAGTTGGGATGGGGCACACTGCTGTTCCGTTTGCAACGGATTGAGAAGTAGGACCTTACTTCATCGCTGCCAGAAGCGCCTCTGCCACAAACTTCTTCGTCTGCTCATCCATTTCCAATGACCCAGTCTTTGTGCTGATCTCTTCGTTGAGACGCTTGTTTTTGATCCCGATATAAATTGCGTTGTAGGCAGTTGTCCCGAGGTTTTCCACTTTGTGCTTGAAGGGCGGGAACCACCGGGCCTCACCCGGCTTGGCAAATACCTCTTGTGTCTTGCCATTCTCATCGGTGAACTTGAGGTGCCCGGCGGTGAGAACGACGACCACGCCTCCAGGATGCGCGTGCAAGCTCGACTTTTCCTGCGGTCCATAGTGGACGTTCACCACCTGCACATACTCATTCTCAAAAGCCAGCTTGTAATGCGTGGGCTCGACCTTGGTGGGATCTTGGGCGAATGCCACGGCGCAGAAAAACCAGACGAGCAACGCAACACACAACGACCTACTGCACACGAGTTTCCTCATGAGACACCCTCGGGGCTCCTGTTTTTGAGCTGTCCTTCAGCTTATCCCGCCCCGAGCGACTGTCAACGGCGGAAACGCGGCTTAGGACCAAACTGGTAAGCGAGCCGCTGCGCTTTGAAGCGCCTACTGCAACCGGAAGCGTTCGTCCATCAGCCGCTGCAGCCGCGGCCGGTAGATGAGATCGTAGGCAAGTTCCTTGTCGGGAAACATGTTGAGCGCGGCGCAGCGGGCGTTCGCAGCCATTTCCGCTGCCTCTTCCAACGTCAGATCGGGGTCCTGGCTGATCACCGACATCACCATGTTCATCATCACCTGCAGGCGCCGCAGTCTTCGGGCCTCCTCCATGCGCTCGCTCGGTTCTCCGCCTGGTTGCTGGGCCCGTTGCACTCCCATACTGCCTCCGTCTTCACTCGATTTGGATGTTCGCCAAGCCCCTCGCGTTGCGCCCCAGTCGCCATTGTGCCAGCTTCCGCCCGCGAATCAAGCTCCCCTTGGGCGTACACCGCAAGACAGAGACATCGTGACTGCCGTAATCTGTTGACAGGCAATATTACGGAGGAAGCATGCCAGAGCCGACCAGTTCCTCGTCTCAACCCGAGCCCCAACCCGAGCCTAATGAGAAGCTCGTCAAGATTTTCGACACCGAGCAGGAAAACGAAGCCATCGTCGTGCAGGGTTTGCTGGGATCTGCCGGCATCGAGTCAGACTTGAAATCCATTGACGCCGTCCAGAACGCGTTTCCCGGGGTTGGCGGAACGGTCATTCTTGTGCGCGAAGAAGACGCGCTCGAAGCGGAAAAGATTATCGCGGCGTACCGTAAATTGCCGCCTCTCGACGACGAGACCGCCGATATCCCTGGGTGACAGAGATTCTCGTGGAGACGCGTCTCGCCGCGTCTCTCTGGATGGACAATGAAGTTCAGATGGGGAGCCTTATGGAACGGCCGAGGGTGAGGTCGATCGTCCTAGCACTAGTAGTCCTGGCAGCAGCGTGGGGGGCCTATGGCCACTGCGTCCGCATAGAGGCATGGCTCTGGCATCTTCGGCACGGTACCTCCATTAACGTCGGTAATCACGTCGTCCCAGTTCCGGCGAACTGGTATGTGGAGAGTCAAGAGGGCGGGGGCCAGTTGCTGGTCAGGATCGACACCAGCGATCAGATGCCGTCAAAGAAACTGAAGGCGCACGCCTCGATATTGCTTTTCCCCGAGAATCCCCTGAACGATCTGGATCTCGCGCGTCTCACGTCTCTCGACTTGATGTCTCTGAAAAAAGACGGAGTGGAACCTGTTTTGCGACGGACGTTCAACGCGGGTGGCGGGACGATTTCGTGCGCAGGGGGCGACGAGCCAAGGAGCAGGGGGATGTACGATGTCGATCCGCTGAGGTGGCACTGCAAGTCGTCAACAGGGTTATGGATAACAGTGGGATCGACCGACGCTGACCTAGGTCAGGTCTGGGAGATCGTGTCGGGAATCCGCAAAAAATCATAGGGTCATCGTTGTTACAGATACGAGCTCAATGCACGAGCGCGACCTCCGGAGTCACCGCCTTGCCATCCAGATAAAAGCTGACCGCGCCCTCCACGTCGGTGCGGTAGGTTTTCACCCCCGCCTGCTGTAGCCGCTCCAGCACTTCGCGACGGGGATGCCCGTAGACGTTTCGCACGCCGACAGAAATGACCGCATAGCGCGGATGAACCGTCCGAAGGAGGTCGGCAGACGTTCCACTGGCGCTTCCGTGATGCGCGACCTTCAGCAGCATCGCTTCCGGATGCTCTTCCACAACGCGTTGTTCCACGGGACGCTCCGCGTCTCCCTCGAGCAAAGCGGTCGTCCCGCCATAAGTGGCCGTAAACACCAGGCAATCGTCGTTCGGCCGCATCGATCCGGTGATTTGATCGCGTCCGGGAGCCAGCATGTGGAAATGCGTCCCGCCGTAATCGAATGCATCGCCGTCTTTCTTGACTGAGATGTTCATGCCCGCCCTCTGGGCTTGCGCAACGACCGGCGCCAATTCGCCCACCGGCTTATCAATACTCACCCAGAGTTCCCGCGGATGGAAGTTTGCTATCACCGCGGGCATCCCGCCGAGGTGGTCGGCATGTGGATGCGTGATTACGACCACGTCCAGGCGATCGATCCCTCGATTCCAAAGATAAGAAGAGACCACCTGTTCGCCGATATCAAAGTCAGAATGCATCCACAGCGGCAGGCCGCCAGCATCAATGAGCAGCGCGCGGCCCTCGGGTGTGATCAGCAGAATGGAATCACCTTGCCCAACATCAATGGCCGTCATCTCCATCACGCCGGCGCGAAGATGAGGACGAGAGGGGAGAAACGCGATCCAGCCCGCAACGCCAAACAGCAACACCACGGAAGCGAGAGCGGCTACCCGAGCACGCCGTACCGCCAGCATGGCGAGCGCCAGCGCGGCGATCGAAGCCATGATCATCCAGAGCGAGGGCATGGCCACGCGCAGGTCGGCGATGGATGTGCCTGCGACCTTCATTCCGACGCCTTGGGCGCCGCCCAGCCAGTGTACCGTTCCCGCGATGCCTTCGAGCGCGAGGCCGGAAATCCACACCGCGGGCTTGGCCAGCGTGGTTGAGATGTATCCCAAACCGACGGCGGCGGCAGCGGTGGGCATGAGCACCTGGGTGAGCGGAATCACCGCCAGGTTGGCCGGCATTCCCATAGTGGTCGCGCGATGAAAGTGGTAGGCCATGAGCAGCGCCAGTCCCGCCTGCATCAGTGCGGAGATGAAGACTAGTTCGCCCACGCCGATTGCGACGCGCATTATGATTGCAGGCACTGCCAGGCCAAGTCGGTCGCCGATGAATCTCTTCAGCCGCCCTGCGATTAGCCGTAAGTCGAGCCGGAATTGCGCGACTTCGGGAGCAACGTGCAAGTCGTAGCTTGCAGCTTTCAAAAGCCGCAGACCCCGCGCGTAGGGCAACGTTGTCCGCTGCAGCATCGGAGCGCCGATGCCCGCGATGATGAAAACCGCGAGAAACGTCAGCTGAAAACTGGCGCCAAACAGGGCATGTGGATCGGCGATCAGAACTCCCAGCGCAGCCGCTCCAATTGCGTTCATCATGTTACGTCCGCGATACAGCAGACGCGCGCCCAAATATGTTGCCAGCATCAGCGCGGCGCGCCACACCGGCGGACCGACCCCGACGACGAATGCGTATGCGAACGAGACCACAACCGTGGTGATGGCCGCCAGTGCAGGGTCCACGCGAAACTGGCGCAGCGTCCAAAAGATGGCAAACGCCAGGATGCTCAGATTCATTCCCGAAACAACCAGCACGTGATACGTGCCCGAGCGCTGGTATTCAGTGCGCGTCGCGTTACGCAGGAATGATTCTTCGCCAAGAACCATGGCGTCCATGAGCGAAGCTTGCGACGCGGGGTACAGTTGGTGGATTTTAGCCACGATGCTGGCATGGACGCGCGTTCGCCAGAGTTGAATCCGGCTGCCGGAAAAGCCGGGAAGCCGCTCAATATCTTTTGCCTCCACCGACCCCAGCACGCTGATGCCGTTGTCGCGCAGATAGCCTTCATAATCGAAGGCTCCGGGATTGCGGTAGTTGCGAGCCGGATGCAGTTTGGCAAGAATCCGCAATCGTGTGCCGTATGTGAGCGCCGGCAACGCAAGTGTGGGGACGGGCGACTCGCCCGTCCTGCGTGCGCCATCAGCGGCATCGAGGCCGGGCGGGGACGCCCGGCGCTCCATCAGTTCTGGTCTTTCATAAATCGTCAGCCGCACTCCAGCCCGCACCGGCCAGCTTTGTCCCTGGCTCGCAATCTCTTCCGTCTCCACATCAATGGATTCGCGAATCTGCTGCGCCCCAGCGGCCCGTGCATATCCTTCGCGAATCACGTGGGCCGTAAGCGTGACTGCGCGGCCATCGGCCAGGGGGGAAATTCGAGGATCACCCTGCTGTTGGCCGCGAATCTGAATCAGAAAAGCGCCCAGAAGGAACCACGTACCGAGTGAGAGCGTCTTGGCGAGCCATGCCCGCTTCCGAAGAAACCATGACGCTGCGAAAACAAAGGCCACTACCGCGATCACCCACCACGACGGGGGCCTCCAGGCGCGCACGCCGGTCCACAGACCGAGCGAGAATACCAGCGCCGCCCAGAACAAAGGCTGCCGCGGCGGGTTGTGGTTGCGCATCATTCCAGGTCGATGTCAAGGAGGAGGAAATGGACGACGTGAAAGCGGTCAGCGCGCCAGCAGCATCACCGATTCGATGTGAAACGTCCCAGGAAACAGATCGAACAAGTGTGCTTCCTCGATGTGGTAGCCGGCCGCCAGCATGGGGGCGATATCCCTGGCCAACGTGGCCGGATCGCACGAAACATATCGGACGCGAGGCGCTCCGAGTTCCGCCAGAGAGCGGACCACTGCTTTGCCGGCGCCAGTGCGGGGAGGATCGAGCACGACCAAGTCAGGTCTGTTTCGCACCGGCCGGCCTCTCAAGTATTCCTCGGTTCGCGCGCCGACCGCTTTCACGTTCGCAGGCACATTCTGCACAAGATCCCCATGCGATGTCTGTGACGCCTCTACACTAAAAATGTGATGAAAACTTTGCGCCAAAGCCACTGAAAACAGCCCCACGCCGGCATACAGGTCGAGGGCGAGGTCGCCGCGAGCATTGCCGGTCACGACCGAAACCAGCTCGTCCACCAGATGACGGTTCACCTGAAAAAAAGCGCCCGCGCTGACCTGATAATCGTGGCCCTTCGTCCGATAGCGAATCGACTTGGCGCCCGATTGCGCCAACGCTTTCGGGTCGGGCATTTCATCTTCTTCTATCCGGCGCCGCGACGAGAAAAACGTCACGCCAATGATTTCCGGCAACTCGCGCTCGAGCGCCTCGGCCCAGCGCAGTAGATCTCTCTGGTCTGCCTCGCGGCCGCAGAAGGCCCAGGCGAACAAGCGCTCATCCGCCGCATCGGCGAACAACTCGATTTCTTCCACTGCCGATGGGCAGTCTAATCCGCCGAGTTCGAGCACCTGCGCCATTACCCGATTGAGCAGCGGCGAGCTGATCGGACATTCGCGCACCGGAAGAAATTCGTGCGAGCTGAACCGGAAGTAGCCCAAGGCAAACTCCGGCGAGGTCCGTACCTGCAGCCGCGTCCGGTTGCGATAGTTCCAGGGAGGAGAAGCATGTAGGCGAATCTCGGAGTGCAACTCGATTTTCGCAATCCGCTGCAGCGTCTCGCGCAATATCCCAGCCTTGAACTCCAGTTGCCGATCGTAGGGAATGTGCTGGTAGTGGCATCCGCCGCATTGCCCGAAGTATGGACAGCGGGCCTCGATGCGATCGGGCGACGCTTCGATCAGCTGCGTCAGCGAGCCGCGCGCGAATCCAGGTTTCTCTTGGCGGACCTCGGCCTCAATCCGCTCCCCCGGCAATACAAACGGCACAAACACCGCCATACTGCGCCCATCCGCGCCGGCCGGAGTCCGCGCTAGCCCGTCACCGCCATAGATCAGTTTTTCGATGGAAAGAAGCATTACGTTTGACGTGTAAGGGGCATAAATTCCAGCTGTCATCCTGAGCGAAGCGAAGGACCTATGCATTGTGGCGTCCAGTACATAGGTCCTTCGCTTCGCTCAGGATGACAATTCAAGATGTCGCGATTTTCTTACCACGACATCTAGTGCATATAGAACAAACTCAGCCGTGGCACGCCGCACCGCTCCAGCAGCCGCTTATGAACATACTGCTTGTGCAACTGCTCGACCTGCGCCACCGTCATGTTGCGCCGGTAAGGCGCAATGTCCCGATCCGCTTCCGCGCGAACCTTCACCAGATCTTCATCCGGAGTCGCCGCCATCAGCACAGCGAAGAGCTTCTCCTCCAACACAGTCAGCCGCCGCTCCAAATCTTCCAGCCGAGGAAGCTTCCCGCTGCTCTCGATTGCGTCAGCCATCTCACGTAACGAACCTGCTTCTTCCCGTGCCAACGCTCCAGTCGCGAATCCCTCGCGCTCCGGCAGCTTCGCTTTTCCCAGCCGCTCGGCGTTGCCCCGCAAGAACGCCGCGATCTGCGCCGCCTCGAATCCAGGCTCTCGCTGAGGTTTTCCTGCCTTGCCCGCACCGACCGCCGCCTCTTTCATATCTTCCGCCGCCGCCAGCACGGCCTGCGAGCAGTAGGCCAGGCTATTCACCTTCTTGGATTTGGAGGGACGCTGGTCGTATTTGTCAAAGGAGTCGTCCACCCCGCGGAGCACGGCTTCCAGCGGCACGCCGGCGTTCTTCCAAGTCTCAATCAAAGCCCAATCGAGCGTCGAAAGCAGCAGAATTCCGCCGCGCCGCCGCTGAAAGTGCTCTTCGATTTCCGTGAAGTAGTTGAAGTAATTTTCCACGACGGTTCAGCGCGATTTGGAAGACTTCGGTGGCGAGGGCCACGGCTTCGCATTGGCATCCAACGGCTTGACGGGAGTCTTTGCCGCTTTCGGCGCGGCTTCGCGGCGGATAAAGGACGACTGGTTCCGATCCCAGATAATGCGCAGCCCATCGAGGGTCAGAAACTCGTCCACGTCCTTAATGAAATGCGAAGCGGTGCCAATCAGCGATCCCAGCCCGCCCGTCGCAATCACGCGAGTTTCCGCGCCCAGTTCGTCCACTAACCGCTCCAGGATGCCGTCGACCAGGCCGAGATACCCGTAATAAAGCCCCGACTGCAAACTGCCCACCGTATTCGTTCCGATCATGCGCGCCGGCTTGCGAATCTCCACCCGCGGCAGCCGCGCCGTGCGCTGAAACAGCGCGTCCGCGGAAATGCCGATCCCGGGACAAATCACGCCGCCCATGTACTCGCCCTTCTTCGAAATGCAGTCGAAGGTTGTCGCCGTGCCGAAGTCCACAATCACGCAGGGCCCGCCATATTTCTCAAACGCCGCCACCGCGTTCACGATCCGGTCCGCACCTACCTCCGCGGGATTGTCATACAGCACCGGCATGCCCGTCTTCACGCCGGGCTCGATGAACAGCGGCTTGCTGTTGAAATAGCGCCCGCACACCTGTCGCAGAACCGGATCGAGCGGAGGCACCACCGATGAAATTACGATCCCGTGCACATCTGAAACTTCCAGGTTGTCCATCGAGAAGAGGTTGCGGAAGATCACCCCGTACTCGTCGACCGTGCGTGCCAGATGCGAACCGACACGCCAGTTCGCGGCCAGCCGCTCGTAACGCGGAGGGTCCGTGGTTACATCCTCGCCCGGACGGTGCGCCGTCTGTTCAAAAACGCCCAGCACCGTATTCGTGTTTCCGACATCAATCACCAGCAACATAGATAAACCACGCGAGGGGACGGGTTGTGTGGTGACGGGGCTATGCCCCGTCCAGCCTCACCGTTCCACTCACTACCGTTCGCAATCCCTCTTCGGTCCTGACCCGCAGGAAACCACGCTCATCCAATCCATCGGAAACGCCTGCCAGGCCGCCGTTTTCATCGCTGTTCACTATGATGCTCACTTTTCCGCCGCGCACCGAGGAAGAACTCTGCTCGAACCGACGCAGGATCGCCTCTCGCGCTCCCGCATCTTCCACCAGGCTGCGATATTCCCGGTCGAGCGATTTTAGCAAAGCGGCGCAGAGCTCCACGCGCGACCACTCCGTGCCCGTCTCGATCCGCAACGAAGTCGCAATCTCGCGCAGCTCAGCGGGGAACTTCACCTGGTTCACGTTGATGCCCACGCCCACCACCAGATGCCGCACCCGCGTGGCTTCGGAGTTCATTTCGGTAAGAATGCCGCAGAACTTTTTGCCGCCCAGCAGCAGGTCGTTCGGCCATTTCAGGTCCGCCACCAGTTGCGGCGCAATCTCCGCCACCGCCGCGCGTACCGCCAGTCCCGCAGCCAGCGAGAAAATCAGCGCATCCGAAGGCGGCATCAACGGACGCAGAATCACCGAGCAGTAGATGCCCGCCGACCGCGCCGAATGCCAGGTATGCGCGCCGCGTCCCCGCCCGGCCAACTGTTCTTCGGCAAGAAATACACTGCCTTCTGGAGCGTCTTCCGCCGCCGCTCGCATCGCCTCCACATTCGTCGAGCCAATCTTGTAGTAGTGGTGAATTTGCTTGCCGGAGTTCGCGCCGAAGACCGTCCCCTTCAACGACGGAGCCAACATCTCCGGCAACAGAAGGTCCGGGACCGACCGCAGTTGATAGCCGGTCGCCGGATGTCCAGCGACATCCACGCCCAGCCCGCGCAGTTGCTGAATCAGCCGCCAGACTTCCGATCGGCTCGTCCCAATCTCTTCCGCAATCTTGGTGCCGCTGACGACCACGATAGCGTGGCCCATCAGCAGGCGAACGATGCGCCCCAGGCGAACGTCGGTCGCCTTGTGCACGGACGGCAGGCTGCGAGTTTTCATGGAAGTGGAGATGGAGGGATTATAAACAGTCGTTGGTCGCTAGTCGCTGGTCGTTAGCCGAATTCCCGGATGATCCAGCCCGGCGAACGACTAACGACCGACGACGGGGTTTTACGCTGGCGTGACCCGCAGACTCATATCCACCGCGGTGGATGAATGCGTCAGCGCCCCCACCGAGATGAAATCCACGCCGGTCTCGGCGTACGCACGCACGTTCTCCAGATTGATTCCTCCCGCGCACTCCAGCGGAATCCGCCGGGGCTGGCGCGAACAGATCTCGACCGCCTTGCGCACATTCTCAACGCTCACGTGGTCGAGCAGGATTGCCTCCGCCCCGTGTTCCAGAGCCTGCTGCATTTCCTCCAGCGACCGCACTTCAATCTCGATCGGCTGCCGCCCACGCCGGTTGTGAATCGCACGCTCCAGCGCCGGAATCACGCCCCCGGCCAGCGCAATGTGATTGCCCTTGATCAACACGCCGTCGGAGAGATCGAGCCGGTGATTCTGCCCGCCGCCGCAACGCACGGCGTGTTTGTCAATCAAGCGCAGCCCCGGCGCCGTCTTGCGGGTGTCGAGAATCCGCACGCGCGCGCCTTCCACCGCATCGACGAATTTTCGCGTGGTGGTGGCAATTCCGGCCATCCGTTGCAGGAAATTCAGGATCACCCGCTCACACGACAGAATCACCCGCGCATTATGCCGGATCACCGCAATCTGCTGCCCGGCGTGCACGCGGACCCCATCAAAAATCGAGGGGTGGCTTGTCACCTCGTAGTGCGAAATGACTGCCCCGTCGAGCGCCGCATAGACGTCGAGGATCCGCGGCACGCATCCCAGTCCAGCCAGAATGCACTCCTGCTTGGCGATAATCGTAGCCGAGGCGCGCTGGTTGGGATCGATGCAGGCATAGCTGGTCGCATCGCGCGTCGCCCGGTCTTCGTTCAGCGCGTTCTCAAGAATCGCGGTAATGCGTCGTGAATTCCAGTCCATAACTTGCGTAGGGACAGCCGCCCTCGGCTGTCCAGCGGCTCGAAGAGCCGCTACTCGATGCTGCGTCGAGTTGCGCTCGACTGGATGGCCGAGGGCGGCCGTCCCTACGTGAGCTCCTTCAAATTGGCCACGATCTTCTCTCGCAGAATCGTTGCTTCCTCTGCCTGTTTGCGCAGCCCTTCCACGACATGCGCAGGAGCCTTGCTCAAGAACTGCTCGTCGCCAAGTCTGGCTTGCGCACTCGCCAGTTGCTTCTCGATCTTCTCCAGCTCTTTGGTTAGACGCTCGCGCTCGGCTGCAACGTCGATCTTTTTTTCGTAGATGGCATGAACATCGAACCGCGATGTGCTGCGCGCGCCCGGCAAGTTCGCGAGCGACCTTTCCACAAACGCAATTTTCTCCACATTCGCCGGACGATCCCGCAGCACCGCGCCCAGATTCTTCTCGATCATCGCGCGAATCGCCGGCTCATGCGCAAATACTTCGATCGGCACTTTGACCTTAGGCTCGACCTTCAATTCCGCCCGCAGATTCCGCACGCTGACGATCAGATCCTGCAGAATCGCCATTTCCGTTTCGGCGCCGAGATCAATCTGCTGTTCATCCGCCGCCGGATAAGCCGCCAGTGCAATCGATTTCAGCGGAGGCGCGCCATCGTAGATCGCGTGCCAGATTTCTTCCGTGATAAACGGCATCACCGGATGCAGCAACCGCAGCGACGCTTCGAAAAGGTTTACCAGGTTTGCACAAGCAACTCGCGCCGCTACACCTTTCTCATTCAGACTCGGCTTGATCAGTTCAAGATACCAGTCACAGAACTCGCCCCAGAAGAAATCGTAGATGCGAGTAGCCGCCTCATCGAAACGATACGTTTCTAGCGAATCGTTCACGTCCCTAGCCGCGCGATTGAACCGCGAAAGAATCCACCGGTCTTCAAGCGCCTGCGTCTGGAACCCAGCAACACCCAGGCTTGTGGAGAGACGGGCGTCCCGCCCGTCACCGGGCCGCAGGCCCGCGTCAATCCGGTCCACATTCATGAACATGAACCGCGCCGCGTTCCAAATCTTGTTGGCAAAATTCCGATAGCCTGCCGTGCGGCTTTCGCTGAACGCGATATCGGTCCCCGGCGCCGCCATCGCCGCCAGCGTGAAGCGGGTCGCGTCTGTCCCGTACTTCCCGATGACTTCGATCGGGTCGAGCACGTTCCCCTTCACCTTCGACATCTTCTGCCGGTCCGCATCGAGCACTAGCGCGTGAATGTAGACCTCACGAAAGGGAACGCTCGCGCGCAACGAATCCTCCCCAGATCCCAAAGTCGTCTCAGAACTTCCGCCCGGCTTGTGCGGCGGCATCATGAACCAGCACCCCAGCATGATCATCCGCGCCACCCAGAAAAACAGAATGTCGAAGCCGGTAATCATCAGCGAATTCGGATAAAAGACTTCTTCGTCGCGCGTAGCCGCAGGCCAGCCCAAAGTCGTGAATGGCAGCAGTCCCGAAGAAAACCAGGTGTCGAGCACGTCCGTGTCCTGCTCCAGTTTCGTGCTGCCGCATTTGCACGCCGAAGGTGCCTCCCGCGCTACGACCACTTCTTTGCACGAGCCGCAATACCAAGCCGGGATCCGGTGTCCCCACCACAACTGCCGCGAGATGCACCAGTCGTGGATGTCATGCATCCAGTTCAAATAAATCTGCCCGTAGTTCTCCGGCGCGAAGCGGATGTATCCTTTCTCGACAACCTCAATGGCGCGCTTCGCCAGCGGCGCAATCTTGACGAACCATTGGGTCGAGAGCCGCGGCTCGACAACCGTACCCGAGCGGGTGCACTTGCCGAGCGCAATCGTGTAATCCTTCGTGCCCACCAGAAAACCCTGCTCGGAGAGGTCTTCCACCACATGCGCGCGCGCCTCAAAGCGATCCAGTCCCGCGTATGGGCCGGCATTCGCATTCATTTTCGAGTGCTCGTCGATCACTTCGATCTGTGGCAGGTTGTGCCGTTGACCGGCCTCAAAGTCATTGGCATCGTGCGCCGGCGTCACCTTCACCGCGCCGGTTCCGAACTCAGGCTGCGCCAGTTCGTCGGTGATGATCGGAATCTCGCGATTCATCAGCGGCAGCATCACATGCTTGCCGTGCAGATGGGTGTAGCGCTCGTCCTTCGGGTTCACCGCAACTGCCGTGTCGCCCAGCATCGTCTCGGGCCTCGTGGTCGCGACCGTGATGAATTCGTTCGAACCGATCACTGGATAACGGATCTCATACAGCTTGCCCGCAACGTCTTCGTGCTTCACTTCGAGATCGGAGATCGCGGTGCCGCAGTCGGAGCACCAGTTCACGATGTACTTTCCGCGATAAATCAACCCTTCTTCATAGAGCCGGACGAACACTTCTTTCACCGTGTGCGACAGCTTGTCGTCCATGGTGAAGTATTCGCGTCCCCAATCAACCGACGCACCCAGCCGCTTCATCTGATCGAGAATCGCGCCGCCGTACTCGCGCCGCCACTCCCAGACGCGCTCCACAAATTTCTCGCGTCCCATCTCGCGCCGCTTCTTGCCCTCTTTCGCCAGCTGGCGCTCCACCATCATCTGCGTCGCGATGCCGGCATGGTCCGTGCCCGGCAGCCACAAGGTAATAAACCCGCGCATGCGATGCCAACGCACCAAAATATCCATCTGCGTCTGGTTCAGCATGTGCCCCATGTGCAGCCGCCCCGTCACATTCGGCGGCGGCAACAAAAGCGTGAACACCGGACGCGCGTCTTTTTCCGACAGGCTCGGCGCCGGAGGCGTCTCCACGTGAAACAGTTTTTCCCGGACCCAATACTCGGCCCAGCGCGCTTCAATCGCGCCCGGTTCGTAAGTTTTCGGCAATTCGTGCGGCATGTTTATCCTGGTCGCGTAGGGACGGCCGCCCTCAGCCGTCCAACCGGGCGAAGCCCGCCAGATTTTTCCGGCAGAAGGAGGGAATCATTGATCTTACAGGCCCCTGAAAAGAAGGGTCAAACGTGCGCGGGGGTGACCTGCCCCCCTGCTTTCGTTCACGTAAGAATACGACAAACTTGTTCAGTGATCGGCCGGAGACGTGATCGGAGTTTCCCGCGCTCGCCAGTACGTCGATGGAGACGACGGAGTCGCCTCCGAGGCAATCTGAACGCTGCAGAGGGCACGCTCGCCGGACCAAAGTGAGGCAGCACATTCGAAACCGGCGACGATGACTTTCTTCGCCAGCTTGGCTCAATCTTCTACAGGGCTGCTGGGGAAGGGGGCTCAATCGCCGTCCCCTTCCCCAGACCCCACCTGCAGCAAACGACTGGAGACACCTCACCGAACTTACGGCCCTTGGCTTTCGCGCTGAAGGTGTAGTTCACACCGGCCGGTAGCCGGAAACCAGCTGTTGAACTATCTCCTGGACATCATGGCTGTCGATGGTTAGCCACCGCGTACTCCGTGGATTCCAGCCGTTGTTTGTATCTCCGAGTTCCTTTCTACTAAGCAACGGACCAGGTCCCGCTCGACTGTTTCCACGTTGGCTCCATCGTTCAAAGAGTTGCCGTACAGGCAATCCATGGCGTATCGGGAGGCAACGTGCGTTACCGCAACTTCCACGTTGACGCGCTCTTCTTCGGAACTCAGTTCGACACAATAGGAGTTTGCGTTCATGACTGGATGTCCGGGCCGGTCTTGGCATATCCCAACACACGAAATACTTCCAATGGTCCAGATCGAGTCTGCCACAGCTATGCCCTCGTGTACCTCATTGCCGAAGCGCCGTGCAACTTCGTCGCCCGCTCGTGTGCCCACTGGGAAATGTCGGCGATCCCCGCAATGGCGGCGTCCACTTCTGGGGCCGTATTGAAGGCGCCAATCGAAAATCGCACGCCACCATCTCTCTGGATAGTTCCAAGTTGCTTGTGCACTAGCGGTGCGCAATGCAGGCCCGTGCGGGTCGCGATGTTGTGATCCACATCGAGCATGACCCCGATATCACCGGGATCAACGCCCTCCAGGTTTATGAGGATGGTCGAGAGGTGGTTTTCAAGGCTGTCGCAGCAGTACAGCCTTACGCCTTCGATTCGCCGGAAGCCATCCACCAGTCTCTGCGCTAACTGCATCTCGCGCGCATGTACATTCTCGATACCGTGTTCGTCCAACCAGTCCTGCCCAGCCCACAACGACGCCACCCCAACCATGTTCGGAGTACCGTACTCAAGTCGCCAGGGATACTCATCGAGGTGGTAGGGATTACTGGATCGCACGCCGGTGCCCCCGCTGCGCACTTGCTTTACCTCGACGTGCTTGCCGATACAGAGGCCGCCGATACCCATGCTCCCCATGAGCGCTTTGTGGCCGGTGAATGCAACGACGTCGATGTTCATCTCCTTCATGTTGATCGGAATGATACCGGCGGTCTGAGCGGTATCCACGACAAACGTCACACCGCGTTCGCGGCAGATCCTGCCGATCTCTTTGATGGGTTGTACCGTACCGATCACGTTCGACCCGTGGTTAACGATCACGATCTTGGTGTTAGGCCGCATCGCCCTGGCGATGTCGTCCGGGTTGATGAACCCTGCTCCGTCGAACGAAACGAAGGTCGCTTCCGCGCCATGGTCGCGGACCATGTGGTTGACTGGCCGGATCACGGAGTTATGTTCGAGATTCGTGGTGATGACGTGGTCGCCCGACGAAACTAGCCCCGGGATGATGAGATTGAGCGCGTCGGTTACGTTATAGCCGAAGACCAGCCGATCCGAGGCATCCTTGTCAGCGCCAAAGAACTTCGTCAAGCGCTTGCGCAGGCGGTCGAGTAGTGAACCGGCCTCAATCGCCAGATCGTATCCGCTGCGTCCCGGATTGACGCCGTGCGTGCGGTAGAACTCGTCCATAAAACGGTAAACGTTTTCTGGCTTGGGCCACACCGTTGCTGCATTATCGAAATAGATCAGTGCTTTTTCCATTGCTCGCTCCATGCCTGCAGTTGCTTACCAGAAGCCCCACAGGCTCAGTGGAACTCCCATTTGATGAACGGCTGCTTTAAATCGGCCATGGCATTCACGATGAGTTCGGCCAGGCCGCCGTACAAGATTCCGGACTTCTCCCAAACTCCGTAGTACTGGAACAAATCGCGGAACTGGCCTTTGCAGTTCGAGCACGGCGCGCAGACGTACTTCTTCACGTCCGGGCTCGGAGAGTCCGCAAAGGCATCCAGAACCTGCTTGAGTTTTGTTCTTCCCGCGACAGAGAACCGCCAATCTTCGAAGTTGTATCCCGACATGATGGCAAAGCCCGAGCCGCCGCCGCAGCAATAGTTATTGACTCCATGAGGCGTCATCTCGCGGAACTGCGGGCAAATAGCGCGCAGGATTTCGCGCTGCGGTTCTACAATTCCCATCATGCGTACCATGTTGCAGGGATCGTGTAACGTGACCGGGAAGTCGTTCTTTACCGGATCGAGCTTCAGCCGTCCGCCTAGGACGATGTCCCGCAGCAGCACCAGCGCACTCTCGCGCGGAATGTTCAGGTCGCCGGTCAGAATGCGATCGGCAGTCACCATGGATGCCTTATGTCCGTGACCGCACTCGCCCAGAACGATCTTTTTCACCTTGAGTTTTCTGGCGGCTTCGGCTTGCTTCACGGCCACGCGCGCAAACTGGACATCGTCATACCACAGGCCGTAGTTGACGCTGTCATAGCCGGCGAGTTCGCTCGACATCGTCCAACTTATTCCCGCCGCTTCGAGGATGATGGCGAAGGCCATCGGGTTCTCGGGCCATGCCAGGATCTCGCCTGCGTTATGGATCAGCAGGACGTCCGCGCCTTCCTTGTCCCAGGGTGTCTCGATCTTCAGACCGGTCTGGTCGTGGATCTCCTCGTCGAGAAAGCTGACGTTGTTGCGCATCGCGCGATCATTCATGCCCGTCGATGAGCCGACTCGGAGTTGGAGCATCGAGCCTTTCTCGTGGATCTCTTTTGGAGCGATTCCCATCTCCATACTGAACAGCTTGCGGATCTCACGCGTCAGCAACGCGTTGTCCACACCTATAGGGCAAGCTTGTGCGCAGCGACGGCAAAGTGTGCAACGGTACGCGGATTCGAGCAGCCGACCGAGAGTGGCTGCATTCAGCTCGATATGTTCGCCCTTGAGCCATGCCACAGCTTTCCCCCCAGGTTTGGCGTACTCATTCACCAGGCGGCGAAAGATTTCACTGCGGAACGTAGGGCGGTACACCTCATCATGCCCGCTCGCGGTGTAGATTGGGCAGGCCTCCACGCAGGCCTGGCAACGTGTGCAGTGATCCAGTGAAAGACGGAGTTGCTCGAGGAAAGGCCAGTTGTTGTCTTCGCTGAGCAGCTTCTCGAGACCGGAAAGGAACTGCTCGACAAACTGTTGTTCTTCTTCCGGTGTCTGAGGACGGGACAGTCCGAGCGCGGAGAAGCCATCGAGCGAGGTATCGATTCGGTCGAGCACTTTCCGATCGAGTACTTTGCGGGGAGTCGGCTCTGCCATGTCATCGTAGGGCGCTGGCAGTGGCAGGAGCCTTTGCGGCGGTACTTCGCTCAGCTGTCCGGGTTGTGTGGCGATGTCGCTGAGCCTAAGCACGTTTCCCCACTCCGTTTGGATCCGTAAGCACTTCCGACCATGTTGCTGTACCGCCTGCCGCAATGTGCGGAGCCGCCCAGGATGTTTTGCGTTGCAGGTTGACGGCAAGGGTCTTTGCGGCGTGCGGATCATGGCAAATGGGTGAGTCATCCCAGCGCTCGTGGTGCCACGTGAAGTACTTCATGTAGGCATGCGTCATGTGTGTGAAGGGAAAGTAGGCTAGAAAAAAGGCAACTAAGCCTACGTGAATATGCCAGCTAGCTGGATGATCGCCCAGAAACGTCGGGAACCGCACCACATCGCGGACCATGGTGTCCAATCCAGCGGACCCGGCATTCAGGGACAGCATGCCCGTTGCGAAGATCGATCCCAGCAGCAACAAGTCAAAGATGCCGAAGCGCGTCGTGAAAGCTCTAACACGCGAATGCCATGTTCGCATGCCCAGGAGACCGAGAGTGCCGGCCAACCCCAGAGGACACGCCATCCGGTAGCCGTAGGCCACCACTGCGTGAAGCACGTGAAATCTGGTACCGGCTGGCAGCAAAACCCCGGCAATTGCACATAGCGTGGTCAGTAAGTACAGGTACAGGCCCCAATGGAGAAGCCACGACCACAGCCATAGGGCGCGGAAGTTCTCCCAAACACCGCGGAGGAGGAATACCTCTTTCAGAACGAATGCCGCCTCACTCTTGTGGCTAGTGTCCCGGGGGTTCGTCCACCAGTCAGAGTCCTCAAAGTAGGAACCGCCGTAGCGCTGGCGTTCGCGCGGTCCTTTTGGGATGGGATAAAGTTCCCAGCGCAGATGGGCGGGCATGCGCAGCGTCTTCACCACCCGGATCGCATTGCCGGCGAAGAAGACAACCAGCGCTACGGAGATCAGCATCACCGTCAGCATCGTTCTGTACCAGTTGTCAACCTACGTGCAGCCGCGTGCACCTGGATCGCGTAGCTACACACAGCCTGTTGGTTTGGGCAGTCCCGCTACTTTGCACGCGCCCTTGGCCGGTCCGGAGGGAAACAGGTCGTAAATCTCCCGCAACGAGAAGCCGGTCTCTTTGCAGAGCTTGCGTACCATGGGCGCAATCTCGAACTCCTGGAAGTAAGTGCGGATGTAGTTGATGATCTTCCAATGAGCATCAGTCAGCTCTGCAACCCCGTCGGTTCGGGCCAGGGCCAGGGCCAACTGGTCGTTCCAAAGCTCCGGTTGTTGAATGAATCCCTCTTCGTCCACTTCCACCTCGTGGTCATTCCACGCAAACACTCGAAGAATCCCTTGCGATGAGTCCATGTCGCCTCGTATCCAGCGCGCAGACTGCAGAAACTCTTACCAATCTTCCCAATCCTAGGAAAGTGGGAAGAAGAAATACATGACGAACTTCTGATTGATTCCAGATATGACCAGCAGGCTGAAGGTGGAAAATGCAGCCGGGTTCTAGTTCATTAGGCCGGAGACGGAAAAGGATTATGCACTCGATCTGGCTGTTCCTGGCCGTGGATTGGTGTCCGGTTCGACGATATTGCCCCAAGCCAACGCCGTCGAGAGCACCATCGAAGTCGTGGTCGCAACATAAGGCATCAGCGCATCGAGCAATGCTTCCAAATGCATGACATCGGAAACAGCTACCTTGAGCAGGAAGGATTCCGCACCAGTGACACGGTGACATTCCAGAACTTCCGGGTGCGTGCCCGCAACTTCCATGAAATGGCCCAGGTTCTCGCCGCCAACTTTGACATTGACGAAGGCCATGATTGGCAGGCCAACTTTGGCTGGGTCGATGTGAGCTCGATAGCCGACGATGATTCCGGCCTCTTCCATCTTGTGAACACGTTCGGTCACCGCGGGAGTGGAGAGTCCCACGATGCGGCCGAGTTCTGCGAACGGCATACGCGCATTCTGTTGCAGTTCGCTTAAGATTTTCCAGCCGATATCGTCCAGCCGATGTTCGACAACTTGTTGTTCCTTCATGCTGATTCCAGATGCGGCAGATGGTCTTCCAAGCCTGGTCCGCTGCTCTGGTGCGAATCATACCATCGGGCTAGGTCCACGACATGGCAAGCATCATGGGTTTCGTGTCTGATGGCAGTCACCAAAGGCAGGCGACAGAAGTGCTACATTGAACGCAATGCGTTCCGAAATAGAAGAAGCCGTGCAACTCTTGCAGCGGGGTGACGACGCAGCTTTGGAGCAGGCTCTGGCTCTACTCCAAAATACCGTGTTCTCCTTTAGCATGCGCGTCTGCGGCCAGCGCGAGGACGCGGAAGACACCATGCAAGAAGTGCTGCTGAAGTCGGTTCCGCACCTGCCGAAATTCGACAGTCCCAAAGCGCTCGTAGTGTGGCTCTATAAGGTCGCAAAGAACCGCTGCCTGATGAGCCGCCGCCGGAGCAAGTTTGCTCCCAACCCAGACCTCTCCCTGGAAGAACTCATGCCGGACCGGAAGGAACTTGAACAACTGGGGACCGATGGCAGCATCAACCCGGAAGCGTTTGCCATCCGGAGCGAGGAAGCGGGACGGTTGCGAGACGCCATTCAGCGGCTGCCGCCACCATACCGCATTGTTTTGGTGCTCCGCGATATGGAAGGGTTGACCGACGAAGAAGTGGCCGAGATCACCGGGCTACGTTCTGGAACAGTGCGGGTTCGTTTACACCGTGCGAGGTTATTTGTCCGGAAGGAACTGATGAAGATGAAAGGGTTGAAACCACGCGCCGGGAGAGCAGCCGTCGCTTCGCGGGCCTCTTCCCAAGAACAGCCAGGCAACGAACAGCCCAGACCCGCCCGCTGCAAGGCCATGTTTGCTGAGCTCTCGAACTATCTCGACGAGCAGTTGGATGATTCGCTTTGTGACGAACTGGAGCGGCATCTGGGCGGTTGCGAACCGTGCAAGGCGTTCCTCTCCAGTCTCGAAGCGACGATTGAGCAGTGCCGAACGTCCCCGGCGGAGTGCCCTGCGAGCAAAAAGACCGTCCGGCTCCGCAAGCAACTGCTGAGAAACTACGAACAAGCGCTCGCGGTGGTCAGACCAAAATTGTAGCCCTCCTTACGACCCCAGGCTCCCGGCCAATTTTTCTCTGTAACAAAATCCAAGTTCCTGCATTTATTCGTGTGCTTGGTCGATACATCCAAGCTGGAGGCAATCATGATCACAGCCAAAGTCGAACTGACTCAACCACTTAAGCAGCAGCGGCAATTTGTGGCCCAGACCGGAAGCGGCCATCATCTGCTGTTGGACGATGCCGCCGGAGGCACCGGTCCAAAGCCGATTGAACTGATCGCCGCCGGATTAGCCGGGTGCACGGCGTTCGACGTCGTCACCGTCCTCCGCCAGAAATACCACCAGAAAGTCACCGGCTACGAGGTGCGGGTGGAAGCCGATCAAGCGGAGCGCCCGCCCCAGGTGTTCACGGCAGTGCGAATCCACCATGTAGTTACCGGCTTTGAAATCGACGTCGCCGCGCTGGAGGAGGCCATTCGTCTCTCTGAAGAAAAATATTGCTCCGTGGGGGCCATGCTGCAGAAGACGGCGAGTTTCCACACCACCTACGAAATCGTTGAAGACAAGACTGAGTGGATGAAGCCGGCCCAGGCCGCGGGAGTGCAAGGTTGAAAGCTTTCTGCAAAGTCGTTCTGAGCCTCGCCACACTGTGGCTACCTTGCGTGTCGGCGTCGGCTCAGCAAGAGGCCCAGCCTTCGACGCTTACTCTGCAGCAAGCGGTGACCATCGCCTTGGACAAAAATCCTCTGCGCAAGGCAGCTGTCGCAGACACAAAAGTAGCCTCTGCAGGTGTTCGTGAGGCGCGCTCGTTCCTCATGCCTCACTTGAGTTTTTCCGAGACAGCGACTCGCGGTGATGATCCGGTCTACGTGTTCGGCAGCAAGCTTCGGCAGCAGCGTTTCACTGAGGCCGACTTCACTCTGAACAAGCTGAACACGCCGCTCCCCTTAGGCAACTTCGCCACGCGGTTTGGAGGAAGCTGGACTTTATTCAACTCATTTGCCAGCTGGCACGGCATCAATCAGGCAAAACAAATGAACGAGGCCGCCGGACACCAGCTAGACCGCACGGATCAGGAGATTGTCTTCCGGGTGGTCAGCTCCTACTACGACGTTCTATTGGCAGCCAAGGAACTGGAAGTTGCCGAGCAATCGGCCAAAACTGCCAACTCGATCATGGACCGTAGCCAGGCGAGATTCGACAGCGGGCTGACCGTAGAGTCCGATCTGCTGACCGCGAAGGTTCGCATGGCGGCGCGACAGCAGGAAGTGATCCGGGCCAGGAACACTCTGGAAGTGGCGCGGGCTCAGCTGAACACGGCGATGGGTGTGCCGCTTGATTCTCCGTTCCAGATTATCGACGCGTTGGCTGAGCGCACGCTTCCCGCCCCAGTGCTCGGGGAAGTCGAGAAGCAGGCAATCGCAAATCGTCCCGACTTGAAGCGCATTGCCTCCGAGGAGGCGGCCCAGCGGCAGAGCGTGTCGATGGCCAAGTCGTCATTCGGTCCGCGGGTGAACGCCTTCGCAGGCTGGGAAATGGATAACCCTACGTTCGTTGCCGGTGGCGGGGGCAACAACTGGCTGGGCGGGATCGAAGTGCAATTAGACATTTTTCAAGGTGGTGCAAAACGGGCGGAACTTTCGCGCCAGCGAGCCCTCGAAGAAAAGGTTGTGGCAATGAAGCGGGCAGCCAGCGATGCAGTCCGCCTCGAAGTGAGACGAGCCTACTATGAAACCGATGCCAACCGGCAGCAGATCGACGTCGCCCGAGCGGCAACCGCCCAGGCGCAGGAGAGTCTGCGCATCAACCAGGACCGCTACGAAAGCGGCTTGACCACAATTACCGATTTGCTGGGCGCTGAAGATGCCGCGCGCCGCAGCCAGACCGACTACTGGGAGGCCGTTTATCACTTCCAGACCAGCTACGCCAACCTGGAGTTGGCGAGCGGAAGCTTGAATCCGCAATCTCCCGTGGTGATGCCATGAATCGTATGAATACTGGACCCGGACTTTCGTTATTGGCGCTTCTGGCGGTCATTGGCCTCGCCGGTTGCTCTAGCGATCAAACCCGCACGGCTCCGTCGCCGGAAACCGTGCGGAACATTTCCGTGTTTGCAGTGCAGCAAGCCAGCGTGCCCGATGTGCTGGAAGCGGTAGGCACGGTTCGTGCCGCCCAGACCAGCGACGCCGCCAGCCAAATGATGGGGAACATCGTCGAGATCCGGGCTCACGAAGGAGACCGCGTTCAGCGAGGTCAGGTGCTCGCCATAATCGACGACTCCCAGCCGCGAGCTGCCGTAGACCGCGCAGCCGCAGCCAACCTTGCCGCCCAACAGCAACTGGTCGGAGCAGATTCCGACCTGGCGCTGGCGGAATCGACGTTGAAGCGTTATCAGAGCCTCTATGAACGAAAATCGGTCAGCCCGCAGGAGTTCGACGAAGTGAAGGCCCGTCAGCAAGCGGCTCGCGCGCGTCGCGATATCGCAAAGGCTGGGCAAGCCCAGGCGCAGGCAGCATTGAGCCAGGCACGCACGTCTCTCGATTACACGCACATTCGAGCGCCGTTCGACGGCGTTGTAACGGAGAAGAAAGCCGATTCCGGCACGCTGGCTTCACCTGGCAGGCCGATCTTCACCGTCGAAGATGTGCGCCGCTATCGCCTGGAGGCAACCGTCAACGAGAACGATCTCCGATATGTACGAACCGGACAACAGGTCTCGGTCGTGATCGATGCTCTCGACAACGCAGGGCTGAACGGCAGGGTTGTGCAGATCGTCCCAGCCGCGGACTCGGCAAGTCGCACGTTCCTGGTAAAGATCGAGTTGCCAACAGATGCACGGCTGCGTTCCGGACTGTTCGGACGGGCCCAATTTTCCCGTGGCGAGCGGCAGGCGCTGTTGATTCCTCGCTCGGCTGTCGTCGAACGCGGCCAATTACAAGGCATTTACGTGCTGGATCAAAACCAGGTTGCTAACTTGCGTTACATCACTTTGGGAAAGTCTTCCGGGACCGAGGTCGAAGTGCTGGCGGGCCTCCAGGAAGGCGAGCGGCTCGTGGCCAAACCGGGTGCAGTCGACCTGAATGGCAAACGCATTGAGGTCCAGTAATGGCTGATGGCAAATCCAAGTCGGCGATTCAGCCCCCGAAGGCTTTGCGCCTGGCGGGTCGCATTGCCCACACCTTCATTGATTCGAAACTAACACCGCTGGTGATCGTCGCTGCGCTGCTTCTCGGCGCCTTCAGCATTCTCAAGACCCCACGGGAAGAAGAACCCCAGATCGTGGTGCCCATGCTCGACGTGTTTGTGCAGATGCCGGGCGCATCGTCGGAAGAAGTCGCGCAACGAGTCAGCCTTCCCATGGAGAAGTTGCTGCGCGAAGTGCCGGGCGTCGAGTACATCTACTCCATCAGCCATCCGGGCGTGAGCATGCTGGTGGTGCGATTCTACGTCGGCACCAAAGAAGAAGACGCAATCATCCAGACGTACAACAAGCTCTACTCCAACTTCGATCGTATCCCGCCCGGAGTCTCGCAACCGATCATCAAGGTCCGCTCGATTGACGACGTGCCGATCATGGCTCTGACGCTGTGGGGGAAAGACTACGATTCTTACCGCCTGCGGCGAATCGCTGGCGAACTGGAAAACTCGCTCAAGCAACTCGACAATGCTTCTGAGACCAAGATCGTCGGCGGGCAGCCCAGGCAAATCCGAGTAGTGCTCGACACCCAACGGCTCGCGGCCTACGGCCTTACGCCGGGCGCGATCGTGGAGCAACTCCAGAACGCGAACAGCCGCGGCCAAGCCGGCAGTTTTGCGCGCGACAATCGCGAGTTTCAGGTCGAAGCAGGCACTTTTTTCACCAGTCTCGAAGACTTGCGTCAGGTCGTGGTCGGGGTTCACGCCGGACGTCCCGTCTACTTGCGTGACGTAGCTGAGAAACTGGAAGACGGGCCGGCCGAGCCGGACACCTACGTTTTGTTTGCGAATGCCCGCGGTGGCGCAGGACAGACTGCTGGCGCGGAATATCCCGCGGTAACCATCACGCTTTCCAAGCGTAAAGGTACGAACGCCACCGATATTTCCGAGCGTGTGCTGGAAAAAGTCAATGCGCTGCGCGGTTATGCGCTGCCAAATGATCTGAACATCACGGTCACTCGCAACTATGGCGAGACCGCCAAGGATAAATCCGACGAACTTCTCAAACACCTGCTGATCGCAACCTTGTCGGTCACATTGCTGATTGCACTGGCGCTGGGCTGGCGCGAATCGGGCGTCGTACTTCTGGCAGTGCCGGTCACGCTCGCCCTTACACTCGCCGTCTTCTACCTGTATGGCTACACCCTGAACCGGGTCACACTGTTCGCGCTGATCTTCTCCATCGGCATCCTGGTCGACGACGCCATCGTTGTGGTCGAGAACATCGTGCGCCATTTTCGGTTGCCAGAAAGCCGGGGGCGATCCTTATCTGAAGTCGCGGTCGAGGCCGTCGACGAAGTTGGTAATCCTACGATTCTTGCCACGTTCGCGGTCATCGGCGCCATCCTGCCCATGGCCTTCGTGCGCGGCCTGATGGGTCCATACATGCGCCCGATTCCGGTGGGTGCGTCGGCAGCCATGTTGTTTTCGTTAATGGTGGCCTTCGTCGTTTCGCCGTGGGCGGCATTGAGGCTGCTGAGGAAATACGCAGCCGGCAGTGACCAGTCCGGGCATGAGACCGAAGGCTGGACCACCCGCTTGTACCGCCGGATGATGAACCCGCTCATCTGCGACGCACGTCGCCGCTGGATGTTTCTCGGTGGCGTCGTATTATTGCTGCTCGCCGCGGTCACTTTTGTACCGTTGAAGTGGGTTCGCGTAAAAATGCTCCCCTTCGACAACAAGAGTGAGTTCCAAGTCATCATCGACATGCCGGATGGGACACCGCTAGAGCAGACAACTCGGGTAGCGCAGGCACTGGGACAGTATCTCGGCCAGCAATCCGAGGTCATCAATTATCAGATCTATGCGGGGACCTCCGGCCCTTACAACTTCAACGGTCTTGTGCGCCATTACTTCTTGCGCAACCAGCCCAATCAGGCTGATATCCAGGTGAATCTGCTCTCACGGCACGAGCGCAAGACGCAGAGCCACGAGATCGCACGACGATTGCGGCCGGAGTTGGACAAGATTGCCGCGCCTTTCGGTGCACGCATCAAAGTAGCCGAAGTCCCGCCCGGTCCGCCCGTGCTTCAAACTCTGGTTGCCGAAATTTATGGACCAGACTACAAAGGGCAAATTGCACTGGCAGCTCAAGTCAAGAAGGTCTTTCAGCAGACGCCCGGCGTCGTGGATGTGGACTGGTACGTCGAAGACCCTCAAACCAAGTACGACATGAAAGTGGATCTGGACAAGGCAGCCCTTCACGGCATCACTCCCGCTGAGGTCACGCGCACACTACAAGTGGGGCTCGGCGGAGCTAACGCCGGTTTGCTTCACGATCCCCGTTCCCGCGAAGACATCCCCATCGAAGTGCGCCTGGCGCGCCCGGATCGCTCGGGAATCGAAGACCTGGGCAGCCTGAAGCTGCCAACGCCTTCCGGTGGACAAATAGCTCTGCAAGAAGTGACGACCGTTCAACAAACGACCATCGACACCAGCGTGTACCGCAAGAATTTGCAGCCAGTCGTTTATGTGACGGGTGATGTGGCGGGCGGAGAAGAAAGCCCTGTCTACGCCATCATGAAAATGAGTGACGCCATCGACAAAATCAAATTGCCCGATGGCTACGGGGTAAGGCAATACAAGGGCACGACCATGCCGGAGCGCACCGACCGCTTCTCTATGAAGTGGGATGGTGAGTGGCACATCACGGTGGAAGTCTTCCGTGACCTGGGACTCGCCTTTGCGGCTGTCTTAGTTCTGATTTACGTGCTCGTCGTGGGTTGGTTCCGCTCGTTCGTCACGCCGCTGGTCATCATGGCGCCGATTCCGCTCACGCTGGTTGGCATCCTGCCCGCGCATGCGCTGATGGGGGCATTTTTCACTGCGACCTCGATGATCGGCTTCATCGCCGGAGCCGGCATTATTGTTCGCAATTCCATCATTCTCGTCGACTTCATCGAACTGCGCCGTTCCCAGGGAATGTCGCTGGAGGACGCTGTCGTGGATGCGGGCGCGGTGCGCTTCCGTCCCATGCTGCTGACCGCGGCCGCCGTGGTGGTGGGAGCGAGCGTGATCCTGTTCGATCCGATTTTTCAGGGTTTAGCACTGTCGTTGATGGCAGGAGAGGTCGCGTCTACCGTCCTGTCGCGGATGGCAGTCCCGGTTCTTTACTACCTCTCTCAGAGGGGAAACTCACTTCCACCGATGCATCCGCATTCCCCGGAAAATGTCGCTGAATGCGAAACACCGCAATGCGAAATTGCGCCGAACAATCTGTAGTTCTGAAGGAGAACTGCTATGACCGTAGAACGTGCGCTTCGTTTGATCGCTGGCAGCTTTATTCTATTGTCCCTGGCACTTGGGCACTACGTTAGCCCGTACTGGTACCTTTTCACGGCTTTTGTTGGCCTCAATCTTTTTCAGTCTGGATTCACCAACTGGTGCCCGATGATGACGTTTCTGCGTAAACTTGGAGTCGGCAGATAGGAGAAAGTGAACATGCCCAATTGGGTTTGGGGAGTGGCATTGCTTGTCGCCTATGTGGTCTTGACACAATGGCTTCTGCCAAGACTTGGCGTTCCTACCTGAAGGAGCCAGGGTTGCGCCGAGTCTCGGCGCAAAACTGTTCCGAGGGAGACCGATTAAGTACTGGCGGAGAGGGAGGGATTCGAACCCCCGGTACCCTTTCGGGTACGCCGGTTTTCAAGACCGGAGCCATCAACCACTCGGCCACCTCTCCGCGGCTCTTATTGTTTTACTACAGAGTTCATTTTATGGCAGAGGCGATGCCAGCGAAGCCGAGAATAGCGAACAGAACATTCGGGCTGGCCTGGATTGCGCAGTCATGCGGCCTCGCCACTCACTTCTCACTTCTGTGTGAATAATCCAGAATCTTGCTTCGTCATCAATCGCAGTGACTCATGCACTTCACTGCGATGGCCGGTTGGTGTTACAACGATATAGGAAACTTCCCACCGCGTCCGCTTCCGATAAAGGCTAACTCGTGCGCGGAGAACTCGGTAACAGCACGAAAGGACAGAATTCCCAATGAAGGCTTTAGTGAAGAGCCGCTCTGAGCGCGGTCTATGGCTCGAAGATGTCTCCGAGCCGGAAATCGGCATTAACGATGTCAAGATTCGCGTGCTGCTCACCGGGATCTGCGGCACCGATCTCCATATTTACCAATGGGATGATTGGGCGAAGAAAACCATTCCCGTGCCGCTGGTCATCGGCCACGAATTTGTGGGTGAGATTGCCGCGGTAGGTTCGAACGTTGCGGATTTCCGGGTTGGAGAGCTGGTCAGCGGAGAAGGACACGTCATTTGTGGGCGCTGCCGTAATTGCCTGGCCGGCCGCCGGCATTTGTGCGCACACACAAAAGGAGTCGGGGTCAATCGGCCGGGATGCTTCGCGGAATTTATTGTTCTGCCGATGAGCAATATCTGGAAACATAATCCCAAGATCAATCCTGAGATTGCAGCGATCTTTGATCCGTTTGGCAACGCGGTACACACGGCGTTGTCGTTCCCGGTCCTGGGCGAGGATGTCCTGATCACCGGAGCGGGCCCGATTGGTCTGATGGCGGCGCCAGTTGTACGCCACGCCGGAGCGCGCCATGTGGTCATCACCGATCTGAATCCTTATCGCCTGGCACTCGCGGAGAAGGTGGGAGTTACGATGGCGGTAGACCCGCGAAAGACGCCTCTCAAAGAGGTGCAGAAGCAGCTTGGCATGCAAGAGGGATTCGACGTGGGTCTGGAAATGTCGGGTTCCCCGGCAGCCTTCCGCGAAATGCTCGCCAACATGAGCCATGGCGCGAAGATTGCCATGCTGGGGATTCCAGCCTCCGAGATGGCGATCGATTGGCACAGCGTAATCTTCAACATGCTGACGATCAAAGGCATCTATGGACGAGAGATGTACGAAACCTGGTACAAGATGACGGTGATGCTGGAGTCCGGCCTCGACATTTCGCCCGTGATCACGCACCGGTTCTCATGGCGAGAATATGAGCAAGGATTCGCGGCAATGGAAACCGGCAACGCGGCAAAAGTCATACTCGACTGGCGCGGCGCAGCCTGAAGGCGGGCGCTTCTAGAATGGGTGGCGTGTCACTGTGGACATGCCCGAGGCCGAGTCGCGCTTAGGTGGGATCGCGCTTAAGAACTATTTGCCGATCGGCGTCTCCTGTTCAGCGACCTGACTCCATTGCCCGTCGCGTTTCACGAAGACGCCGGTCAGGCGGGTGCGGCGGCTCTTCACTTGCCCGGAGTCCCGAACCCTGATCGTGAACTCTGCGTTAGCCACCGCCGTGTCGCCGTAAACGCGGACGGCAAGATCCGCGGGCTCCATTTCCATCACGATGACCTTGCGCTTAACGTCGCGCAGACTCGCCAGCGCCTCGTCTTTGCCTTCGACATGGCCGTTGTCGCGGGTGTGCAAGTAATCCGAGGCTAGATGTTTCGCGTATTCGTCCCAGTCGTCGTGGACAATGAGTTCTGCCAGCTTCAGTTCCAGAGCTTTGATTTCGGCTTCCGCGGTGGCATTCGCGTCGGCGTGCACGCCTGGTTGCTGCGCGGATAAAACAGTGCTCACCGCTAAGAGCAGCGCGATGATGAATATCTTTCGCATGTCATGATCTCCGAATTTCAGGCGGTCCACTCAGTGATTTGTACGATTCAAGCCTTGGGGTCGAGAGTACCGCGGCTGAATCCCTTGGGATTGCCGGCTTTGTAATCTTCAGACTTGCCGCGGGGAATACTCAGCGTCTGCCACCGCGCGGAGCGCAGGTGCTTGGCAAGGAAGACGATCTGTCCAATGTGCTGCGCGTAGTGAGCGAGCGCGCGGTTGAGCGCCTGCATGACGGTGTGCGGCTCGGTCCGAATGGTCACCGTGCGTTGCATATCTTCGGGCCGGAGCGAGTCCAGCGTGGAAAACACATGCAACCACGCCTCCGTCCACCAGCGCTGGACTTCCTCGCGCGTCGTACTCGCCGACACCTCAAATTCCTGATCGCGAAATCGGTCCGGCTTCTCGCCGTCGCTGGCGAGGAAGTCGGTAAAGCGGGAACGCGCGTTGCCGGCGATGTGCTTGACCAGGGCAGCAACGGAGTTCGATTCCGGATCGAGCGCGACAAAGAAATCGTCGTCCTCCAGTTGAGCCATGGCAGCTTCGCCCATACGCTTGTGGCCGCGAAACTGGCGCTTGATTTCTTCGAGGTAATGGGATGCAAGGTCAGTCATATGCATTCTTTGCTCTGCCGGGTCCCATGCAAAACTCAGATGAGGCCGAGATTTGACTGGGAATTGGCGACCAAGGGTTTCAATTCTAGCTGGATGCCACCAATCCGGCGCGCAACCAAGTTATAAACCCAGGCGGTTAAAGCTCCGAGAGCCAAACCCATGGCTCCGTAGAAGACCGGGGCGAGAATCGCGAGAAACAACATCGCAATTCCCGGAACTGACCCAGAATCTCGTCCGAATAGCAGACTGCCGATTCCACCCAACAGCAAGAACGGCAGGAAAATCAGCCCGAGGCAGCCATAAATGGCGCCCATTATCTTGGCGCAAGACCAAACGTCGACTGAGCGCAGAGAGTACATGGTTCTCCTTTCGCGAGAAAGCTCAAAATTTACACCAGTGCTACGTCGCAAGCTACGCGGAACCCATAGTCGGCATACTTGAACTCCGGCGGGATGCTGGAGCGGGCCGCGCAGCGCGACATCTTGATGTGGTGGCGCCAGGAGCCTCCGCGGGAAGCGCGACGGTCGCCGGTTTCCGGGCCTTGTGGATTGCGCTCCGGCGATTCCGCATAGTAGCCGGGCGCATACCAATCACTGCACCATTCGTGCACGTTATCGCACATGTTGTAGAGGCCGTATGCGTTCGGCTCAGCGCGGCCTACGGGCTCGGGGCCAGTCTTCCAAAAACCAGCGCAACGATCTGCATAGCCGGGCAGCGACTGCGGAGGAGCGTCTCCCCACGGAAACAACGCCCCGGCGTTCTCATTGCCCCCACGTGCGGCGCGCTCCCACTCGGCTTCGGTAGGCAGACGGAACATCCGGCCAGTGTTTGCGCTTAACCATTCGCAGTAGCGGACTGCCTCGTGCCACGACACTCCGACCACAGGCTGCTCGGGATGGTTGAACGCGGGATCGTTCCAGAACGGTGGCGGAGGAGACGCCGTGTCGTTCAGGAAGCGCCCGTAGTCAGCGTTGGTGACCTGGCGGGCCGCAAGGAGAAATTCATCAACCCAGACACGGTGCACGGGCCTCTCGTTGTCCTGTCCGGTATCGCAGCCCATGAGAAACCATCCGGCTGGGATGCGGACTAAGGTGGGAAGGTATTCTTCCGCTCGCGTTCGGGAGAGCAGTTTCGCATCCATGGAATCAGCGCGCCCGCAAAGCGCGGACGACGTCTTCAATCTTATTCTCCTGGAACATGCGAACGCCGGCGACTCCGGCGGCTCCGGCTTCCAGGCACGATGCGGCGTTTTCGATTGTGACGCCACCGAGAGCGAAAACGGGGATCTTCGCCCGGCAGGCCTCCTGCAAGGCGGCGAGGCCGGCGGGGGGAGTTCCGGCGGCGCCTCTTTTTCCGAATACCGGAGCGAAGACGGCGAAGTCGGCGGCCTCAGATTCGGTGCGGAAGACATCGGCGGCTGTGTGGCAGGAGGCAGCCACTACAAAGTGGTCAGTGGTCAGTTGTCGGCGGGCAGAAAGCTCCAACATCTGGCGCACTTCGGGAGGTGCGACATCGTCCGCCCGGAGATGAACGCCATCGGCCCCCACAGCCAGCGCAATGTCGGTGCGCGAGTTGATGAGGAGACGAGTTCTCAGTTCCCGGTTCTCAGTTCTCAGTGGGGCGCTGTTGCGCACGGCGCTTAGGGCATCCAATGCCAGTATTTCCAGTTTTCTCGCGCTCAGATCTTTTTCGCGGAGCTGGATGTAGTCGACGCCGGCTCGCGCAGCCTCGACGATTTTGGCGAGCAGGGCGCGGCAACGGGTGCTTTCGTCGCCGCGAAACTGAGTTCGGTCGGTGATGTAATACAGCAGACAGCCGTCAGCCATCAACTCTCAGCGTACTACTGGAAGCCGAGCTGTGCTCGGCTTGGACAGCCGGAGGCGGCTGTCCCTACGCGAACTGGGACGGGGCGGAGCCCCGTCACCACACGGGCGCTACTGCTGCACGGCGAACAACTTCAAATTTTCCGCCTTCCAGCGCATGGCGTCGTAAATGCGATTGCGTCCGCTGGGGTGATCGAAAAAGATCCATTCCTCGACGGGGCCAGGACTCATCTTGCGGTACTCGCCGAGATGGATTGCTGCCTGGGCAAAGCCGTCGGGCTGCCGGCTCGTGTTCAGGCCGTACATGTCGGCTTCGTGCTCCTGGGTGCGGGTGAAGGTGTTATCGAGGGGAGTGAATACAAAACTAAAGATGGAAGCCAGCAGCAGCACGAGCGGAAGCACAGCCGTGTCACCCACGCCCCGAATCTGCCACTTCTCGCCCCAGCGCTGGAGCGCCCAACCGAGTCCCCAGTACAAATAGACAAAAGCCAGCACCGTCTCAATCAAGTTGAACATAATGCCTTTGTAGATGTGGTTCATGACGTAGTGCCCCATCTCGTGTCCCATGACCGCCTGAATTTCTTCCGGAGAGCCGCGGCGCAATAGGTTGTCATTGAGGGTAATGCGCATGGTACCTGCGAAGCCACTGACGTTGGCGCTCATGCGGGTGGACTGTCGTGAAGCATCTACCGTGTACACATCCTTGGCGGGAATTCCATTGGCCCGCGCCATGTTTAAGATAGGGTCGACAATCTTCGGATCGTCGAGGCGTGTGACTTTGTTGAAGATGGGAAAGATATAGACGGGCGCGATGAGCGCCACAAAGATCAGGAACAGGTTGGCCACGACCGCTCCCCAGATCCACCAGGTTCGCGGGAGGCGGCGCACAACGCCGAACAGCATCATCACCAGCAGGCCACCCAGCACCAGGTTTACCCCCAGAAACTTCATCTGATCTCCCATCCAGGGGCCAAAGGTTTGGGTGGCGAGTCCGTACTTGTGTTCGCGGAAGTAACCTTCGTAGACCGTGAGCGGGAAGATGAGGATGGTGGTGAGAACGAGGTATTGCACCCAGTACACGAACGTGTGCACCGGCTTGAAGCGAGTGACCCGTTCCGCCAGATCCCGCATGCGGGCCGACCACCGCAGATTCAGTAACAGCAGCGCGATTACGGCTCCATAGAGAAAATCCCAGAGGATCAGCCAGTAACCGCCTTCGAAATAGGCGTCGGAACGGGCTGTCTTGTCGGCGGGAATCTGCGCCAAATAAGCGTTAGTAGCTGCCGTGGCATCGAAGTGCGATGAGGCCTGTGCCTCGGCTGGAACCTGGATCACGGATGGCATCTGGTTCGCGGCTGGTGGTTGAGCGAGCGCGGGAGTAGTGCCGAAAGCTCCGCAGAAGAAAATCAGGCAACAGAGTGTTGTCGCCAAGCCGGTTCGTAAGGGCATCTTGTTTGTCTCCGGAAACACTGATTGGTAGGAGTGTATACGGAGACGGGGCGCCAGTAGTTCAAGAGTAGAGACGGGGCTTGCCCCGTCTTGTTTGGAGCAGAGAGAATGTAGCGGAGTACAAGGCGAGACGCGGCAAGCCGCGTCTCTACAGGGAAGCAAAGGACTGGGCTAAATCAGGCTATGGGCGCGTCCTGGCGATTTCGGGGACAGCTGCCTCGCCTTGGCGCTTCGGTTGCTGTGGACCGAGATGGTACTTGGTCAGTCCTTCTTTCAGGAACTCGAAGCTTTCTTCCGGCGAATCGGACATCTTGAACAGTTCCAGGTCCGCCGCTGAGATCATGCCGGCGTCGGCCAGGGCTTCGAAATTGATGATCTTCTTCCAGTACTCGCTGCCATACATGACGATGACAATTTTCTTCGCCAGCTTCTCCGTCTGGGCGAGGGTGACAATCTCAAAAAATTCGTCGAGAGTGCCGAAACCTCCGGGAAAGATCACCAGCGCTTTGGCGAGGTAGGCAAACCAGAACTTACGCATGAAAAAGTAATGGAACTCGAAGTTGAGCGAGGGCGTGATGTAAGGGTTCGGATTCTGCTCGAAGGGCAGGTTGATGTTCAGCCCGATGGTTTTCCCTCCCGCTTCGTGAGCGCCAAGATTGGCGGCTTCCATGATGCCGGGGCCGCCGCCGGTGGTGACGACAAAGCGGTGGCGCTTGGCGGGAATCTGGGTGGACCATTCGGTCAGCAGGCGAGCCAGCCGGCGCGCGTCTTCGTAGTAACGGGCCATGTCAACGGCGGCCTCGGCGCGCTTCATCTCCTCGGCCTGCTGTGCGGCGGAGACTCGAACGCCGTTGCTGCGGGCTTCGATTAGCCGGCTGTTGGCGTTATCGCCGCTGTGAATACGGGCGGAGCCAAAGAAGACGACCGTGTCCTGAATCTGCTCGCGGCGGAAACGCGAGAGCGGCTCGCTGTACTCGGACAGCAGGCGCAAAATTCTGCCGTCAGGACTGTTGAGAAATGGCTCGTTCTGATAAGCGAGCGGAGCGGGCTTGAGTTTTTGATCAGTCATAAGTGATGATCGCTACATTGAGTCCATGCTGAAATTTGTAATTTGTGATTTGTAATTGGTAATCTGAACCGTTCGGTCTGCATCAGCGGCTTGGTTTTAAATTGCAAATTACAAATCACCAATTACAAATCTCCCCACAATTCTTCATTCTTCCTGATACTGAATCGCCTCCCAAAATCCGATCCACACGTTGATCACACCCAAGCCGGTCAAGACCCCGCGCGCGAAGCCGCTGGCTACCACGGCGCGAATCGCCGGATAGGGCATGAGCAGAGGGTTGTCGGACCACTCGGGGCGCCAGGGCAAAATCATCAGCATCACCCCAAGCGTCGCGCACAAAAACACGAACAGCAGCACTCCGACGCGCCGCAACCACAGACGCGCCACCGAAGGCGATGGTTTCGCAACGGAAACAGGGACCAGCGGGAGCGATGCTTCCTCCGGAGACTTGAGCTCTCCGACACTCGTGGTGTTGCTGGTAAAAGGTAGCTTGGGATCGGAAATCATGCACGCATCGTCGTTCGTAAGGGCGTGGGATGGGTGCGGGAGGGGGGTTGCATCCCCAGCGCAAATTTCGAACCCACTGGGTGCATTCTACGACTTCAGAGCCTGAATGCGCTCGGCCACATCGCGATAATCGATATTCGAACCGTAGACGGCCGTGAAATGACGCAGTGCCGCGGGCTTGTCCTGAGCTGTTTCGCAGGCCGACCCCAGTTCGTAGTTGATGGCCAGGCGAGCCTCTTGATCGAGTCCGGGAATATGAAGCGCCTTTTCATACCAGCGGATAGCGGCGTCGGGAACTCCTTTATCGAGGAAGCACTGGGCCAGCCAGGTGTACGTCTGGACGGGTTGCGAAAACGGCTTGCCACGCTCGATCGCGTTACAGACTTTCTGCAATTCCGCGATGGCTTCGTCGAGCAGGCCCATCTCCCGGAAGGCGACGCCGAGATTGTAATGGGTGTCCGGATCGTCATCGCCGGCCGCAACCTCTTCTTCGAGTTCCTGTTTCAACTCGCCGAACATCTCCGAAAGATCGACGCTGTCGGAGGCATGCATGGCCTGGGCACCGGCTCCCAAGGGGCGTACCGGGGCAGGGCTGTAGCTCATGGTCGGGGCGGGGGCGGCTGCGGCGCCTGCCGCCGATGCGGCGGTCGCGCGCGTGGCCGCAGGGGCGGAAATTTCACCTTCGAAGCTTGCCACGGGCTCGGGTTGCCGTTCGGGTGATCGGGCTGCTGCCGGCTCGGTTGGCCAGCCGGGCAAGGGCTGGGCGTCGGGAAGCGGGGCTACGGGCGGCTGCGCTTGCGGGAAAGAATCGCCGAGCGAAGCTTCCAGATCCGCTACCAACGCGGTCAGGTCACTGGCCTCCGCGTGCACTTCTTCGGCGTGTGCCGGTTCCGGCGTGAGGTCCACCGGAGCGTGATCGGGAGTCTCGTGGTGGTGCCCGGTCCGCAGATCGGACGTGGCGGCGGCCTCCGAACCGTCCACGGACTCCATTTCAACTTCGAAATCCGCGGGCTCGTCGGCGTTGATCTCGGTGATTTCCGGTTCGGGCTCGGCCACCGGTGCGGCGCCGGATTCGACGGCGGCGCGCAACGGATCGAGAATTCGGGCGTCGCTGGTCAGGGATTCGAGCTTCTCGATCCCGGCGCGAGCCTGGTCGGTCATGTAGTGCTCAAGATAGAAACGGATTTCTTCGACCGTCTCGGCGATCTCGGGGTTGCTGGAAGCATCGGCCTCAACCGTGGCCCGAACTTCTGCCGCCGGAGCGGGATCGTCCACGGAAAGGGATTGCTCCCACTCCGAGGAAAGATCCGAAGAGGGGTCGTGCTCGTCGGAGTGCGCATGCACCGTCATTTCCGGGATGGCAAATTCCGGATGCGCGACCGCGGCACTGTCATGATCAGAAGCCTCCGGCGCGGCCATCGGCCAGGGTGCAGGCGAAGCCGCTGCAGCGGCGGGCTCGGGCGGAACGGCGTCCTGGGAAACGAGGGCGGGCGCAGCTATCGCCGGCGAAGCGGCAGTCGCTACGGCGGCAGTCGATAGCGTGGCAGTTGAGGGAGCCGCTTCCGCGCTCTGTTCATAGCGGGCAGCCAGTTCTCCGTAGCGCAAGGCTTCGTCCGGGTACCCCGCGTCGTGGTACACGCTTTCCAGGGTGCGGCAGCAGACGGCGGCTTCGGTAAAGCGCTGGAAGCGGGTATGGAGCGCCGCCAGGCGCTGGTTCAGGCGCACATCGCGCGGAGCCTGCGGCAGAGCGCCCAGCAGGGGCACGATCGCTTTGTCCGGCAAATTATAAGAGAGGAACAGGTCGGCATCGGTGACTGCCGAGCGCACCGCGATAGCGACAGCATCGGGATAAACCTGATCGATAACCGGCGCGGTCGCTTCCAACTCCTCGACGATGACCGCCCCCTCGTCGGCGGTGATCCCGCTGACGGGCGATGCTCCCTCGCTCTCCATGCGCTCCACCACCTGCTGATAGTTCTGCAGGTGCATGGTGTTCTGGGGCTCGGCGGCGGCCAGCATCTGATACAGATCGCGCGCCCGGGCCAGATTTCCGTCCTGGACCGAGGCGTGGGCCAAAAGCTCGTTGACTTCGTTGACGTGGGTGTTGTCGCCGGCTTTGCTGAGCAACCGCAACAACTCCTCGAGCGCCCCCGAATCGTCGCGCACCCGAGCGATCATGGTATGCAGGCTGGCCAGCATTTTGGCCGAGTCAGTCGCCAGCAGGCGATCGGCGTGCCGGGTGTAAATGTCAAGCGCCTGGGGGCACTGGCCGAGGCGGACCGCGCCTTCCGCCAGCAGAAACAACCCCTCCGGATCGTTGTGTACCGTGAGCAACTTCTCGGCGATGGGAGCGGCCTTGGTCAAGTTTCCGGTTTGCAGGTACGCTTTCAGCAGATCGCGCAAACCTTCGGGATGAGAATCCAAGTCGGAGGTCTTCTCCAGGTAGGCGATGGCGTTCTTGGGATCGTCAGCTTCGAGGGCGGCCTTTCCGCGCAGCAGCAGAACGTAGCCATTGCCCGGATCGAGCGTCAGCATCCGCTTTAGAACATCTTCGGCGGCGGCCAGCGATCCACGCGAGCGCAACGATTCCGCGGCCGCGCTGAAAATCTCCCACGCCTCTTTCTTCTTTCCCAGGCGGACGTAAACCTCGGCGAGCTTGACCCGCATGGGCACATTTTCCGGATCCATTTCGAGGACCTTCTGGAAAAGGCGCACCGCTTGTTCGAGGTCGCCACGCTTCATGAAGTCTTCGGCAACTTGCAGATACTGGGCGCGGGCATCGTTAAACAGCCCCTGCTGGGTGTAGAGTTCCGCCAGTTTCAGAGAGGAATCCATGCTCGGCTGGAGCTTGGTGATCTTCTTGTACATGGCGATGCCCTTGACGGTGAAGCCCTGCGCCGCATAGGCATCACCCACCGTCTTGAAGCACTCGATGGCTTTAGCGCTGTCGCCAAGCCGCGCGTAGAGATCGCCGATGGTGTTGTTGACGGTAAGATCCTTGGCATCGTGCTGCAGGACCTTCTCGTACTCAGCGATGGCGTTCTGCAGCTTGCCCTGCTGGACAAACTTTTCTGCGGCGCTGAGAACCTTCTGTTTGTTGAAGCCGAAACCAAACGCCATAGAGTGCGGACTCCAGCCTTCTTCTCATCGCCCGCCCGTGTTTTCCTCGAGCGCTGCCGAACGGGTTCGAACCTCGCCGGGAGATTTCCCGGCGAAACCCCGCTAACCGCGCAACTGGGATCGCGGGGTAAGCTCATTGTAAGGCTGAGGGGAACCAGTCCGATGGTTACCGACGATTACCAGGGGTTACCGAAAGGGCGTGTACGTCCGGTTTCCGGAAAAACCCCCCGCTCCCGGCTTCCAGAGTGGGAGGAATGAAGCGACGCCCCCACGCCACGTCGCCAACTGCCAATGGCTCTCCCGCTCATCAAGTCCAGACCCGTGCAGGGTGATCTTGGGCTGGCCGCGTTCGACTTTCCAGGGAGATGGTCCCTTCCCCGGTTACTCTGAAAAAGACTTTACCGCTTCTCGATCGGTACGAAGGCCCGTGTGTCGTGGCCGATCCAGACCTGGCGAGGGCGCGCGATC
Organism: uncultured Acidobacteriaceae bacterium; assembly: GCA_963752985.1. Classification (GTDB taxonomy): domain Bacteria; phylum Acidobacteriota; class Terriglobia; order Terriglobales; family Acidobacteriaceae; genus Acidiflorens. The sequence continues at coordinate 144,872 of CAVWAN010000024.1, read as the reverse complement.
TTCTGTTCGGGGTCGGTCAACATCTCTTGCCATTGCGCCAGCCAGCCGATGGTGCGCGGAATCGCGAACAGCACGGTAAACATCTCCGGTTTGAAGCCCATTGCCTGGTACATGATGCCGGAGTAGAAGTCCACGTTCGGATAGAGCTTGCGCTGCACGAAATAGTCGTCTTCGAGCGCTATGCGTTCCAGTTCCAGCGCAATCTCAAGTTTGGCGTTGCGTCCGGTCACTTCGAATACGCTATCGGCGGCCCACTTGATGATCTTGGCCCGCGGATCGTAGTTCTTGTAAACGCGGTGCCCAAAGCCCATCAGCTTGCCTTTGCCTTCCTTGATCTTCTTGATGTAGGCAGGGACGTTGTCCTTGGAACCGATCTCGTCCAGCATTTTCAGCACTTCTTCGTTCGCCCCGCCGTGCAGCGGGCCGGAAAGAGCGGCGGCGGCTGCAGCGGTGGACAGGTAGGGGTCGGCCTGCGAGCTGCCCACGGCGCGCATGGCATTGGTGCTGCAGTTCTGCTCGTGGTCGGCGTGCAGAATAAACAGGATGTCGAGCGCCCGCGCAATCACCGGATTGGCGGAATACTTTGGCTCGACCATCCTCCACAGCATGTTCATGAAGTTGGCAGGATAGCTGAGGTCGTTATCCGGATAGATGTAGGGGAATCCCACATTGTGGCGATAGGACATGGCCGCAATCGACGGCATCTTGCCAATCAGGCGCTTGATCTGCAGCAGCCGGGTTGCGGGGTCGTGGACGTTCTTCGCATCCGGATACACCGTCGACAGGGCCGCCACCGTGCTCACCAGCATCGCCATGGGATGCGCGTTGAAGCGGAAACCTTCCATGAACTTCTTGGTGGTTTCATGAAGCATGGTGTGGTGCGTGATGTCATCTACCCAGCTCTTCAATTGACTCGCATTGGGCAGTTCGCCGAACAGAAGCAGGTAGGCAACTTCGAGATAGGTACAGTGTTCGGCGAGAACGTCTATGGGATAACCGCGATACCGCAGGATTCCCTTATCGCCGTCAATGTAGGTGATCGCGCTGCGGCAGGACGCGGTATTCATGAAGGCAGGGTCATAGGTCATCAATCCGAAATCTTCGGCGCCGGTTTTGATCTTGCGCAGATCCATCGCTCGGATGGTTCCGTTTTCGACGGGAAGGGTGTAGCTCTGCCCGGTACGGTTGTCAGTGATGGTCAAGGTATCTTGCGGCATCCAAATGTCCTCCTGGAAATAATGGCAATCGAAACAATATAACTCGGGACGAGGCCCGAGTGAGCAGCCAACAGTATCCGTACCCGACTCACGGGGCGCAGTGAGCTACGTCACAGGAGATTGTTTTTTCTCGCAGCCTCGGGGAGGCCGATTCAGGTGGTTCCGGACAGCTTAATGAAGGGATATGCCTCAGACGGGGCGCTCGCCGTGTCCGCGCCTAACCGGCGGCGAGTGGTTCCGGCGAGCGCAGCAAGCCAGCCCGCTCCCGGGCATTCTGCAGGGCACGCTTGACGTGACGGGGCGCGGTGCCGCCGGGGACGTCGTGCAGCGCGAGCACCTCCGTAAGTCCAAGGCAAGAGGGGAAAGCTGCGTCAAAACTGCCGTGGATCGCTTGCAGGTCGGCGAGGGGCAGCTTTTGTAATTCACATCCGCGTTCCACGGCCAACTGCACGGCTTTGCCGACCGCTTCATGGGCGAGGCGCGAGGGCACTCCCCGCTCGACCAGGTATGCCGCCGCGGCCCAGGCATTCATGAAGCCCGCTTGCGCCGCCTGATTCATCTTGCTTTCGTTGAATTCGACGGTGTTCATAAATCCCGTCACCAGCGGCAACATGCCGATGACGGTGTCGGAAGCGTCGAACAGCGGCTCCTGCGATTCCTGCATGTCTTTGTTGTAGGCGAGGGGCAGGCCCTTGACCAAGGTTTGCAGCGTGGTGGCGCATCCCATGACGCGTGCTGCTTTGCCGCGCACCAGCTCCAGCAAGTCGGGATTTTTCTTCTGCGGCATGGCGCTGCTGCCGGTGGAGTAGGGCTCGGGCAGCTCGACGAAGCCGTAGGCGGGCGTCGAGAACAAGATCATCTCTTCGGCCCAGCGGCTGAGATGAAGAGCGAGTAACAAGAGAGCGTTGACGAATTCTATGGCGAAATCACGGTCGCTGGTGGCGTCGATGCTGTTCGCCGTGGGACCGTCAAACCCCAACTCCGCCGCCATGGCTTGTCGATTGAGCGTGAGCGTGGCTCCGGCTACGGCACCCGATCCCAGAGGGCATACGTTAGCCCGCTTGCGGCAGTCGGCGAGGCGCGCGGCGTCGCGGAGAAACATCTCCACATAAGCCAGCAGCCAATGCGCGACCAGGACCGGTTCGGCCGGCTGCAGGTGCGTGTAGGCAGGCATAGCCGCGTTTCCGGCTGCCTCAGCACGCGCCAGAATCGCCTCGACCCAATCGGCGATCAGGTTTTGCAGGGTGTCGATGCTCTGGCGCACGAAGAGGCGGAGGTCGGTCGCAATCTGTTCGTTGCGGCTGCGTCCGGTATGCAGCTTGTAGCCGGTTGCGCCAACCAGCGCGGCCAGTTGCTTTTCGACAAAATGGTGAACGTCTTCGGCTTCCGGATCGTTGAGAAATTCGGGCTCGGATTCGGCGCGGCGTCCGATTTCTCCCAGGGCTTTCACGATCTCCGAAAGCTCTTCCGAGGAAAGCACTCCGGCGTGTTCGAGCGCCCTGGCGTGGGCGCGGCTGGCGGCCAGTTCGAAGGGCAGCAGCCGCTGATCGTAGGGAAACGACCGCTGCCATTTTTCAAATTCCGGATCGAGCGGCTGCCGGAAGCGGCCGGACCACATCTTCATTACGCGACCTCTAGCAAACTGCGAAGACCCTTAGGTTTCGCATTGGTTCGTATCAGGGCATCGCTTTAGCGATGCCGAAAATCGCTTCAAGGCCTAATGCCCCTTTAGGGGCTGGTCTTGCTAGTTCGCGTCCCAAACCCAGCGCCTAAAGGCGCAATTATAAGCGGGCCTGCGGCACGCCTGAACAGCTTGCAGAAATAGTCACAAGTGTCCGTATCGCCGTGGAAGAGCGGCCCTTCAGGGCCGCGTAAGCCCTCTGAAATCAGCCTGGGCTTTAGCCCCGGTGGTCGTTCTTCCTCGTCAGATTGCATTTTTCCGCAAGCTGTGAAGGCGCGCCCTGATACGGACCTCACGTCGACAAGTTATGCAAGGCGCTGACGACGGCCCACGTCTCGAGACTTCATTACGCGACCTCTAGCTTTGCTTTGGCCTCCGTCTGGGCGCGGCAACGCGAGGGCAATCCCAGGATGCGGATAAAGCCTTCGGCGTCTTTCTGATCATAACTTGCGCCCATGGTGAATGAGGAGAGGTCGGTGCGATAGAGCGAGTAATCCGATTTGCGGCTGACCACGCTCACGTTGCCTTTGTATAGAGACAACGTAGCCGAGCCCGTGATGTTCTGTTGCGTGGTTTCTACGAAGGCGTCGAGCGCTTCGCGCAGCGGCGTGAACCACATGCCGAAGTACACGAGTTCAGCGTACTTGAGCGCCACGTGCTGCTTGAAGTGCAGCAGGTCGCGATCGAGGCAGAGGGCTTCGAGTTCGCCGTGGGCGGTTAGGAGCAGCGTGCCTCCGGGAGTTTCGTAGCAGCCGCGCGACTTGATGCCGACGAAGCGGTTCTCGACCAGGTCGATGCGTCCCACCGCGTTGCGTCCGCCAATTTCGTTCAGTAGCTCGACCAGCGATACGGGATCGAGATTCATCCCGTTCACGGAGACCGGCACGCCTTTTTCGAATCCGATTTCGACTTGCTCTTCCTGGTCGGGAGCCTCTTGCGGCGACTTCGTCATTTGCCAGGTACTCGGGAACGGCGCATTGGCCGCGTCTTCGAGTTCCCCACCCTCATGGCTGACGTGCCAGAGATTGCGATCGCGGCTGTGAATCTTCTCGCGGCTTGCGGCCACGGAAATGCCGCGCTTCTCGGCGTAGTCGAGGCAGTCTTCGCGCGACTTCAGATCCCACTCGCGCCATGGCGCCACGACTTTCAGTTCGGGAGCAAGCGCCTGGTACGCCATCTCGAAGCGCACCTGGTCGTTGCCTTTGCCGGTGCATCCGTGGCCGACCACCGAGGCGCCTTCGCGCAGCGCCACTTCGACCTGACGTTTGGCGATCACCGGGCGGGCGAGCGAAGTGCCCAGTAGATACTTGTTCTCGTACACCGCACCCGCCTTCAGCGCGGGCCAAACGTAGCCGGTCAGGAACTCTTCCCGCAAATCCTCGACCACCACTTTGCTGGCTCCGGTTTTGTAGGCCTTGTTGACGACCGCCTCGACGTCATCTCCCTGGCCCACGTCGGCGACCATGGCGACCACTTCATAGGCGTAGTTTTCCTTGAGCCAGGGGATGATGATCGAGGTATCCAGCCCACCGGAGTAGGCGAGAACAATGGTTTCTTGCTTAGACATGTGCGCTCCTTGCACTAGGTCTTAGGTCTCAGACTTGGTTTTCCTGAGACCTGAGACCTGACACCTAAGACCTGACACCTAATTCTTGAATTCGCCGGGCAAGCGTGTGCGCCTTCTTCTTGTCCGTGGCGATGACCAGCACGGTATCGTCGCCGGCCAGCGTGCCGACAACTTCCGGCCAGTGGGAGGCGTCGAGCGCGGCGGCGACAGGCTGCGCGCTGCCCACCGTGGTCTTCACCACCAGCAGGTTCTGGGCCTGGCGGATTTCGACCACAAACTGGTGGACCAGATGCATGACCGAAGGCAAAACGCTTTCCGCGTTCACGCTCTCGTCCGCGCGCTGATAGCCCTCGGGTCCTTTGACCAGCTTCAGTTCGTGGATGTCGCGAGAAAGGGTTGCCTGGCCCACCTCGAAGCCCTTGTGTTCGAGCCGGTGCTGGAGCAGGTCCTGGCTTTCGACAGGGCCATGGTCAAGCAGGTCGAGGATGGCTTTGTGGCGCGCTGTTTTCGACATGAATAAAAATGCAGTTGACTGCATAAGTATCCATTCATCGAGGGCGCCGTGTCAAGCGGGAAATAGGAGGGCGGCTACCACAGGGAGCACGGAGGGAAATCTCAATCCTCTGTGTTCCTCGGAGCCTGCCCTGAGCGAAGCCGAAGGGACCTCTGTGGTTAAGATTTACTGCTGCTGGGTGCTCGCCGGAACCTGGAAGTCCACGCCCCGGTCGTCGTTGGCTTTGCGAGTGGCGGGGAGATCGAGGTCGGCGAGAAGAATCTTGTGGGTTCGTCCGGCGTCGAAGTCAAACAGCGTATCTCCTACGATGGCGTAATTGAGCACGTCGGAATGGTGGCCGTCCTTGAAAACCAGCACAGTCGAGGGTTGAGGGGTCACGGGTTGTTCTGGTTCAGCGGAAACTGGTTCAGCGGAAGCCGCAACTTTCCGAGCCGAATCGCGACCCCGGGCGCTCGTGGTTGGCGAATCTGGGTTCCGCGGGCCTTTTCGTGGAGTTTGGGAGTAGGCGGGGTCCACATCGGGGGAGTCTTCGTCGTCTTCCTGGGCGTAGGGGACAGCGTACGGAATGTAGGCCGGCATGGCGACGCCAACGGGGAAAAAGGCGCCATCCTCGTGGTGGTGGCGATGCCGTAAAGACTGACGGTCTGAGGACCGACGATCTGAGGACTGACGATCAATAAACAACGGTGGATTCGGGTTCGGCGGCATGAAGAAGTTGGCGCAGCAGTTTCCAAAAGCCGGCCGGATGTTGCCGAAACCGTTTGGCCCAAGGGAGGTTACGCTGGCTCGGACGCCGGGAGTGGGGTTGTTGCTGCCGCCGAAACCGAACGAAGTGACCGAGGCTGGGACGCCGTTAATCTGAGCTTGAACCGGCAAACAGCCAGCGACGGAGAACGCCAATAAGAAGGAAAACAGGTCGCAGAACCGCAAACCGGCCAGCATGGGAAGCCTCCCCCTTGCAACAGGGTACACCAATTGGGAGCCTAACCTATTAGAACTCGCGGCCACCGCGAAAGTTGCGTGAAAAATCTGCGTTGGGGCAGAAATCCCAGGCAGAACTTGACGCCTACGCCGCGGTGAGGGGCGCGCGGGATGTCATCTGCCGCAGTTCGAGCATACGGTGGCGCACATAGCCATCCTCGGTCAAATGGGCCGAGGCAACGGCTTTACGACTGCTGGCCACCATCTGATCTAGCGGCCTGCGTTCCCGGAATTGGGCGTCGAACTCCCGGCAGTATTCACAAGGCCGGCTGGAGCGGGTATCAAAGCGATGAATGACGGCTGGATCGATGTGTTCCACGAAAAATAGCTCCTACGAGGGGCAAGAACGGATTCGCCCGGTTTATGAGGCGGAGTCACATTGCGCCGCCTCGAATAACTTATCAATGGTTGACCGCCCGCTTTTGTACTACAAGGCAACGGACCTGACAAGCCCTTTGTTGCGGGCGCAAATTTTGTATGTTTCGGAATGGCTCAAGTGTACAGGAACCGCCGGAATCGCGACGGTGACGGCTACCACATGGACCTGTGATTTCTGGCATGATAAGGCCACGCTCTAACTGGCGAAGTAAATCCTGGAGATCGTGTGAATCGCACTGCTGGCAACCCGGGCACGGTGTTCTTTTTCGATGTGGACAATACGTTGCTCGACAACGATCGCGTGGCGGAAGACCTGAAGCGATACCTCACGAAGAAAGTCGGCGAGGCCTGCCAGCAGCGCTATTGGGAAATCTTCGAGCAGTTGCGCACCGAACTTGGATACGCGGACTATCTGGGCGCGTTGCAACGCTACCGCGCCGAGCGGCCGCACGACCCGCAGTTGCTGGCCGTCTCGAGCTTCATGATCAATTATCCTTTTGCCGACCGGCTGTTTCCGGAGGCGCTGGATGTGGTCGAATACGCCCAGAAGTTGGGGCGGGCGGTAATCCTGAGCGACGGCGATGTGGTGTTTCAGCCGCGCAAGGTAGACCGGTCGGGCCTCTATGAAGCCTTCAAGGGCCACGTCCTGATCTATATCCACAAAGAACTGGAACTGGACGATGTGGAGGCGAAGTATCCGGCGGAGCATTACGTGATGGTGGACGACAAGGTGCGGATTCTGGCGGCAATCAAGCAGCATTGGGGTCAGCGGGTGACGACGGTGTTTCCGCGTCAGGGGCACTACGCGCTGGATCCGTCGCTGGTAGCCAAGTATCCGAAGCCGGATATTACGGTGGAGCGGATCGGGGAGTTGCAGAAGTATTCGCTGGCAGAGATTTTGGCGGCCGCACGAAAATAAACTTCTGGTTGGTCCGAGGTGCCGAAAGACTCGTGGTTCGTATCAGGGCATCGCTTCAGCGATGCCGAAAGTTCTCGGAATTCGACGCCCCTTCAGGGGCTGAATGCCCTACTCGGTTTCTTCCTCTTCCTGAGACGCGCCGGCGCGGACCAGGGCTTCCAACTCTCGATTCAGGCTGGCATGGTCAGCCTCAGGCAATTCCACAAAACGGAAGGGCTGCAGGCATCCCTGAGTGGCCCACATGGGAAACAGCATGCGGGCGCGGCAGCGGATGCTGGTCGAGCCGAGGTGGAAGACGACGGTGACCTGAATGGCCTCGTCGAGCGGGCGTTCCAGCGAGAGCAGTCCTCCGTTGACCGAGAGCTGATTCATGCGTCCGCGAAGCTGACGTCCGTTTTCGAGCAGCACCAGGGCGAGGATCGAACCGCCGAGCTTGACGCGCGAGCCCCTTGGTCCTTTTTTCTGCGTGCTGGCGGCGGAGGACATTCTCGGGCTAGTATCTCACCGCGCGGCGGCGGCAGGGCAGATTACGAAAGTCAGCCATCGGTATTGGCCGCGTTTCCGGGAAGTTGGCGCAATCGCGCCGCGCATGCGAGAATGCTCCACCGTTTGGAGGAGACGAAATGACGAAACGAATGGTTTTGCTGGTGGTGGCGATCTGCATGATGATTCCGGGCTTAACGCAGGCCGGTTTTGCGCAGAAGGGGACGAAAGCGTCGGCTGGAGCCGGAGCGGTCGATAAGGCCTACCTGCAGAAGATCTGGGATGGCTGGGCGACGCTCGATCCGGCCGCAGTGAAACAGTACTACGCGCAGGGTCCGCACGTGTTTTTCGACATCACGCCGCTCAAGTATGCCAGCTGGGACGAATATCAGGACGGAGTGACCAAGGTTCTCGCCGACTACAAGTCCGCAAAATGCAGGGTGAATGACGATGCCCAGATTCACAAGAGCGGCGATGCCGTCTGGATCACCGCAACCGTCGCCTACGAGATGACGCACAAGTCTGGCAAAGTCGACATGAGCAACTTCCGCTGGACAGCCGTCTTCGAGAAGCAGGATGGGAAGTGGCTGATCGTGCACGAGCACGTCTCGGCGCCGCTGTAGATTGCTCTAGCGGTAACCCTTCCAGAAGAAGTACGCGGTCATGACGGTTCCCACGGCGATGACGAAGCCGCGAATCCACGCGCCTGGAAGCTTCTGCGCGTAGTGGGCGCCGAAATATCCGCCGAAGAGCGCGCCCAAGGTCACGACGCTGCCTTGCTTCCAGACCACAGCTCCGGCCACGATGAAGGTGATGACCGCGATGCCATTGATGAGACCGCCGAGCACGACCTTCAGGGCGTTCATGGCGTGAATGTCGGTCATGCCGAGGGCGGCGAGCATGGCCAGATTGAGGATCCCAACACCTCCGCCGAAATAGCCTCCATAGACCGCGACGATCAGCTCGAACAGCGCCGCAATGGCCAGAGCGGAGGTGGAAGCATCGCGGGCGATGGAGCCTCCAGAGCCGCGCGACAGGCGGTTGCCGAACACGAACAGCAGCGTCGCCCCCAGCATGAGCCAGGGCAGAACTCGGAGGAAGGTTTGCGCGGGCGTGTGCAGTAAGAGATACGCGCCTGCGATTCCTCCGATCAGGCTGGTGACGGTGAGTGGAATCATGACGCGGCGCGAGATGTCGAGATGCTTGCGATACGCTCCGCCGCTGGCCGTCGTTCCTACCCAGAGCGCGACGGTGTTGGTGGCATTGGCCGCGATGGGAGCGACTCCGCTGAACAGCAGCGCCGGAAAGGCGATAAAGCTTCCACCGCCAGCGACGGCGTTCAGCGCGCCGCCGAGCGCTCCGGCGACAAACAGGGAGATGACGGTTGGCAGGGCCAAGTACAAGATGTATCACGGGTTGGCCGCGAGCTGGAAATTAGAAATACCCGTGACAGAAGTCACAGCCATCGGGTTGCGGGCCATCTACGCTGAATGTGTAGGAATGGCCTCATGGCGACGCAACTTCATACTGAAATTCGGCCGGAAATTCCGCCTGGTCTGTTTCCGGGGCCGGTCGAGCCGCGGCCTAAACCGGCGGCTAAGCCTAAGAAGAAACTGATTCGCCGCACCGATCGCGACCACTCGCAGCTCACGCGCCGCAGCTTCCAGGCTGCGTTTCTGCTGCTCAACGTCTGGATCGGCGGCATCTTTTACTTCTGGGTTCGTCAATTTGAGCCGGGCGGTTCACCGACCTCCTGGCAGCGTCCGGCTGGCATCGAGGGATGGCTGCCGATCGCTGCGCTGATGAACCTGCGGTACTTCATCCTTACTCACCATGTGCCAACGCTGCATCCGGCGGGAATGTTTCTGCTGATCTCGTTTCTGGCCATGTCATTTCTGTTCCGCAAGGCATTCTGCAGCTGGCTGTGTCCGGTGGGAACGATTTCGGAATACCTGTGGCGCGCGGGGCAGAAACTCTTTCGCCGCAACTTTGTTCTGCCGCGCTGGCTGGATATTCCGCTGCGTGGGCTGAAGTATCTGCTGCTCGGCTTCTTCGTCTGGGCGGTCACTTCGATGGCGGCGGATGAACTGGCCGCCTTCATGAACAGTCCTTACGGCGTGATTGCCGACGTGAAGATGCTGAACTTTTTCCGCTATCTGGGCGAGGCGGGCGCGATCACGCTCGGCGTGCTGGCGGTCGGGTCGCTGCTGGTCCAGAATTTCTGGTGCCGCTATTTGTGTCCCTACGGAGCGTTGCTGGGAATCACGTCGCTGGCCAGCCCGGCGCGCATCCGGCGCAATCCGGAGACTTGCATTGATTGCGCGAAATGCGCCAAGGCGTGTCCTTCAGCGCTGCCCGTCGACCGGCTGATCACCATCAAGTCGGCGGAGTGCACCGGATGCCTGGAGTGCGTGGCGGTCTGTCCGGCAAAAGATGCGCTCAGCATGTCGCTGCCCAGCTTGTCCCTGGCCAGCTTTTCCCAAAAGAAGACTCCAGCGCTCGCGCCTCAGCCTGCGCGACTGCCGGTGTGGGCCATGGCGGCGGGGATTGCGGCGCTGTTCTTTGGCGTGGTTGGATTTGCCAAGACGGCGGGCTACTGGGATTCGCACGTGCCGCAAGCGATCTATCAGCAGTTAGTGCCGCACGCGGATGAAGCTCGGCATCCGATGCCGGGAGAGAACTGAGGCCGCTGCTCGACCCTCCTGCGCGACCGTTTAGACCCTCGCCAGTAGTGATCGATTGGCGTCATTCCCCGGCACTGTCGGGTTCTTCATCCCCTCCCTCCTCCAAGACTTCAGAGGCCACTGCCGGCCCGCTGCTGTACCGGAGCAGAAAGTCATCCACGACTTTTCGTTCGTCCTTACTCAGCGCATAAATCTCAAAGATCAAGTCGTTCAGATCTGCTTCCTGCGAGCCGACCTGCTGCCGGATTTTCTCTAACTCTGTATGCGTGCTCTTCGCGAGTTCGAGGAGGCTTTTACACCCTGTCACTGTGGCCGGAAGACGCCAGCTCAACACGTCTTTTCTTTGTATGTTTTGTTTCTTTTGGTTTCGCAGGCCTTCCGCCAGGCATTCCGCGTGTTCTCTGACTTCGAATTCAAACGGGGTCTGGGTACCATAATGCACCTCGAACCCATAAAGCGCCTGTTCTACTCGTATGGCGTCCTGGCTAATCTTGAGGTTCTCCGATTGCGGCTGCTTGTCGCAAAGGCGTTTCACCGTGTCGAGTTCAAACTTCGACAGATCGGACACAAAACTTTCGGGAAAGTCGCGCAGTTTGTGCGCTAATCGAGCTCGTAAAGCGGTTAAAGACACGAGCGTGTCTGCAATTGGGCCCGCCGATGCAAGTTTGGAGCTCTGTGTCGGGAGAACGATTTTTTCAATGAACTGATCTCCGTATGAATAGAAACGGCTTCCGAACACGGAACTAACCTGCTTCACCTGAAAATCTACAGCTCGGGAATTGAGGAGCGCCGCGGCGGACTTCAAGTCGACGGAATTCGACTTGCGTAGCGCGATCCCATAGACACCGGCCGTTCCTCCGGCGGTGAAAACGAAACTTCCGCCTGGATCGAATGCGACCGATGGGCCTCGCGAAAGCACTTGGAGCACCAACTTGGGTCGGAAGTAGTATTCTAACGCTCTCGGATAAGTTGCCCCGTACCAGCCGTATCCTTCCGCTTTGTCTTTAGCATACTTGCCATTTTCACGCTTGCGCAGCACCTCTTCATGGTTGCGCAGATACTTCCACGCTTTCGGAAATCGTTCCTCTATCGTCGTGATCGCAGCCGCGTTGGCGAAATTGAACTTATCAATGTTTTCGCGACAGGGAATCAGATTCCAGCCTTCGATGACAGACAGTTCGTCGTAGAGAGTTTCCTTCTTCTGATAGGTATCGTAGGGGAACATCACCCAAGTCTTCTTCCAATCGATGAGCCAGCGGGTAACGTCTTTCCCGAAGAGAAAGGGCCGTAGTGCTTCCTTTTCGATTTCAACAGGATTTCTTCCGCAGCCGCAGTGTTTCGGCTCGTGACGCGGCACGAGTTTCAAAATTCGCCCGCAGTCTTCCACCTCGTCAAAAACCAAAACGGCATCTGCGCTTGTCTGGTAACCAGCAAATCCTCCACTTGCGCTCGCCGTCAGCTCGTTTAGACTTTGGCCCTCACAATTTCGGAGGCGATCAAAGACACGCCGTTCCTGCTGCGGCATCAGCCACCAACCCTTTGCCTTGAGTTGGTTTCGGGGGAAGCGAAAAACCTCGACCGCATTTCCACGTTGCGCACTCTCATCCGCCACTTTTTTCCGCAGGCTTCTGAATTCGTTCAGCAGTTCCGGGAGTGGGGTTTCGCTCGAAAATATCCGTGCTGCTTCCATCTCGCCGGCGGAACCCGCGCCCCGCTGCCCAATCAAGATGGCGGGATAATTCAGCGCCCCCTCGAAGACGCGGGTGTCGCGGAAGTCAATGAGTAAGTCCACCTTGAGCCCCTTGGGCAGTTCTTCGCGGAGTTTGACGCCGTAATCAACGTTCAGAAACCGGTCAGACGTGATGAACCCCAGCCGTCCCCCCTTATTCAGCCATCCATCCTGTCCGGCTGACTGGATGGCCCGCTCCAAAAACGGGATATACAGGTCGTAGTTGCCTTCAGCCCACTCGTATCTTCCGTCCCAATATTCCTTAACATGTTGCGGTATTTTCTGAATGCGCACATAGGGCGGATTGCCCACAACGTAGTCATACCGCATGTCCTGTTTGAGCGAGACCGCGAGCACCAAGTCCTCGATCGTTTTAAGAAAGCGCCCGTCGTTGTATTTTCCTTTCAACGTGTCCACGGTGGAATTAAGACCGTCCAAGACATCGGTCAGGTAACTGGCGAGATCGCTGGCGCGTGCGCCGAACCGGTTCTTCAACAATGCCGCCAAGCTGTGCCGCTTGTCTCGAGCAGCCTGAAATACCAAACTGAGCACGGCAACATAGTCTTCGAGATTGCCCACCAGTCCTTGCTTGCGCGCGTCCGCAAAGCGTGGAACGCGAATACTCATCTGCACAAAGCGCTTTTTGGACTCCGTGATCGGTAGGTAGACACTGACATCTAAAGTTCGCTCTTCGAATTGGAGGTTGATCGTTAAAGCGTCTTTCTTTTTTGAATCAGACTCGACTTCCTTTTCCTCAAGACGAAGCGAGTCCGTGCGAAACACGGGCAAGCGCAAGATGCGGAATTCCGGGTTGTGAAAAACAGCTTCCGCGTATAACGGGAGAATCAACGCGGCATAGTTGACTTGCGACATGAGCACTGCGAACGGATTGATGTCGAGTCCAACCAGACGCAGCCCTTCAGTCAAATCACGAAGCAGTGCCTCTTTCTCTTGGCTTTTATTCCTGGCAAGATATCGCCGCAGCGCTGCCACCAAGAACGAACCTGAACCGCACGCAGGGTCAAGCAGGCGCTCGGCACGCTGCCCTTTGTAGCCGCATTCGTCGAGGATAAATTCAATGACCTCGCTAGGCGTGTAGAACTCCCCCAGAGCCTTCCTGGTGTCACGGTCGAAATATCGCTGATACAACCCGCCGAGCAAATCGCCGGAAAGGTCCGCAAAATCAAACTGGACGATGGTCAACACAGCCTCGCCAATCGCCAAGCAGAGGAGGCGGTTGTCTAGCGTCTTGGTCTCAAACCACCAATCGAAAATATCTTGCGAGAAAATGGAGTGGAAGAGTGTCTCGCCCGCCCGCTGAAACGACCGTCCAATTACTTCGAGATGGTCTTCCGCTTTGAGTTTGTTTCGCAAGGAAAGTTCGCTATAGCTTTCCTGCAAGCGGGGCAGAAATCGGACGCCGGGAAACCGCTGGTCATCACCCGCTTTGGCTAGAATCAGCCGTGAAACAATCGTGTAGGCAGTTTCCAGCGCGAACGAAAAGCGGGCGATTTCCTCCGTCGAGCTGAGGAGCAAGAAGTCGCGCCAACTGCGAGGCGTATCCTGCGGTTTGAGTTCCCGGGCATATGTTTTCAACCAGAACTCGTAAGAGCCACGAGTAAACCCGGAGGAGTCGATCGATTCTGGCAGGATTTCCTTCAGCCTGAGAACGAGGCGGCCAAAAACTGACTCTGGCCGTAGCTGAAAAACTTGAAAGAAAATCCTGGCGGGTTCGGATTCGCTGTCGGAGATCAGCAATGGACCCTTGCGGTTCTCTTTCAGCCAGTCCAGCACACTGGGCAACGATTCGAGGTCAACCCGGCGCTTGCGTATCGCGTCCTCAAGCTTTCGGGCATCGCTCTCGGTGGCCTCGGCGAGCCGAAAAGCGAACTGCTTCGCAAAATCACCGTTTACTTTGAAATACAAAGCGAGGTCTACGCCATCGGTGAGCACCCCGACAGTTGCAGAATGAGGCCGTATGTACTTCTCTAGGAGTTCCTCAGCATGATCTTCTAGCGGTCGCTCGATTCCTGGCTTCTTGAATTCGATTACAGTTCGAATCCGGCCGCCGAAACCCAAAAGGGCAGTGTCATACCGCTTCTGGGAACGCGATCGCTGTGCCAGGATGTCTTTTCCTATTCCCTCGTACCCCAGCTCCAGAAAGAAATCATGTTCCTGAAAAAGCTTCTCGACCTCGGCCTCAGTGGGTGATGAGTTCTCACACGCCTTCCCAATATTTCTTAAGAGCTGATGGAATCTGTAGGGCATGAGCTAGTCACGCAATTGTAATCCCCGGCCTTCATCCATTCCCATTGACCTGTTTTTTTCATCACATCGTTAAGGGGGTGCCCTAGGTCTCGCGTTGTTCGAGACCTGGGTTTCCGGGCCGCATCAATCCTAGGGTTTGGCTTGGCTGCGTACCGACTCTCCGTAATTCTTTATCACGCCCCCAACGGCGATCGAAATCCATTGACTTAAGCCCCGCTGTGCATCACGCTAGAGATCTGAATTGGGGCAGTTTCGAGCTGCGTCTCTCAACCCGGACGAACCTCGAAACTGCCCCAAACCCATTTTCAGCGCTCTTTGACAAGCTAAGTTGAGGCGTCTAGCGGGCGTGAGCGAAGCGGGGGCCCGCTGCCGAAATCCTGAGCGAAGCGAATGGATCTCGTAAGTTGAGGCGTTTAGCGGGCGTGACCCTGAGCGCAGTCGAAGGGGAACGGATCTCGCAAGTCATTGGTTCTTAAAGACTTTACCTGCAAGTCCTTTAAACCCAAAGACCTGGCGGGAGCCGCCTCCTAAGTCTTTGATTCCAAAAGACCGGGGGATGGGAGGGGGAGGGGTACCTAAAATTCCCAGCCTTCACCCGGTTATGGTGTCTGCATCCCGTGTTCGTCAGATACCGTCGCTTTCCCAGACGTGCCTTTAGCCCAGTCGGCTCGCGGATCTGGCATCTCCAGCTGGTGGACTCCATGCGGGAAGGCTTCCTGCAGAGCCTTGTGTTGACGCTCCTGTTCGGGATCGTGCAGGGTTATCCACGGATGGAGGTAGTAGACGGCGACGATTCTGGCCTGCAGCATTTCTTTCAGGCAACCGAAGCAGGGCTGGGTGGTGGAGTAAACGGTTCCTCCCTGGACGCTGATGCCAAAGCGGGCGGCCGAGAGAATGGCGTTTTGCTCGGCGTGAACGCAGATGCAAAGATCGTAGGCGGTGCCCGATTTGTAGGTCTTGTCGCGGTTGGCACAGCGCAGGCAGCCACCGTCGGAACAGTTCTTCATTTTGGTGGGAGTTCCGTTGTATCCGGTGGAGACGATGCGGTCGTCGACCACGATGATGGCTCCGACCTTCTGACCGCGGCAATCCGCCCGTTCGCGGACAGCTTGCGCAATGCCCATGAAGTAGATGGGACGTCCTGGGCGTTCTGGAAGTGATGGATTCACTGGTCGAGCCTCCTGCAATGAAAATGGGGCCATGGTTTCTCTATGGCCCCCTTGGTTAGGGAATGTGAACTTCGGCATAGCCACCGGGCTTGGCCGTGTTTAGCGCTGCCGCAACTTTCGCGATGTGCAGTCGAAGCAGCGGCCATTGCGGAGTGCTCAGCACCAGAACAGCTATTTTTCGGCCAGCAAGATTTTGCTGGTATTGGATGTTCTTGTCAGCGGTAAGAAAAACGTCGAACCCAGCCCGCTCGGCCTCGGCTAGCAAGTCGCCGTTGGAAAGGGTGTCCCAACCTCGGGTCCTTGCCTCGGTGACGGTGTGGCCGGTCAGGGCAGAAGCCAACGGGGCCGGGACGCTGTGATCAAAAAGAACGAGCATCGGGGGAGGACGCGGATACTTTCGCAATCGGAACTGGGGCGGTGAGGCTGCGAGCGGCAAACTCCAGAACCTCGATTACCTGCTCCTTGGAAATGTGAAACCACTCGGTAATTTCATCGATGGTGGCTCCCGCTTCGAGGTTTTCGAACACGGCGGATACGGGCATACGGGTATCGCGAAATACCCAGGCGCCGCTTAATCTTCCCGGCACGCTTTCAACCGCGGGGCATTGCGACCAATCGAGAGTTGCCATGTTCCAACCTCGCTTCATCTTAACCTTTTACCACTACCGCCCTCAAGCGCCCAGCCGCGCCCGCGCTCCCGCAGGCCCACCGTCCTTACATGCTAGAATCGTTCTTGTGATGCTTGGGGCCGATGCTTCCTGATATCGAAAAATTGCTGGAACTGCAGGTGGCGGATCAGGAGATCCGCAAACTGCGGGACGAAGTGGCGGCGCTGCCGAAACGCGTCGCGGCGATTGAGCAAAAACTGGCTGGAACCAAGGCGCACCTGGAAAGAGTCCGGGCCACCGCCAAGAATGACGACGCCAACCGCAAGAAGTTCGAAGCCAATATCAAAGACCTGCAAGGCAAAATTTCCAAGTATCGCGACCAGTCTCTCGACGTAAAAACCAACGACCAGTACAAAGCTTTGCTGCACGAGATCCAGTTTGCGGAGCAGGAGATCCGGATGAACGAAGACCGCATCCTGGAGGTGATGGTCAACGTCGACGCGCGCGATGCGGAAGTCAAGAAGGCTGAGGCCGAGCTGAAGGCGGAGACGGCCGAGATCGAAAAAGAGAAAGAAGAAGAGCGGAAAATTACTGCTGAAGATCAGAAGAAGCTCTCCGAGTGGAATGCCAAGCGGGACGCGCTGCGGCAGGGAATTTCTGAAGATGTGCTGCATCGCTATGAGCGGGTGGCGAAGCATCGCGGCACCGGGCTCGCCGAAGTCCGCGACCAGAAGTGCATGGGATGCCAGGTGATGCTGCGTCCGCAGATTTACAACGAAGCGCGCAAGGGCGAGACGGTGATGTACTGCGAATCTTGCCAGAGAATCTATTACTACATTCCCGCGAACGAAGTGAAGCCGGAAGTCGAAGTGGTGACCGTGACCGGCAGAAAGCGGGCGCGGCCCAAGGCGGATGCGCCGCAGGCCTGGTTCTACCGTCCGGATTACCCGGAAGAAGGCGAAGTGCTGCTGGTGTTTATCAATAACGGCGGCAATGCAACGCGGCGCATCTATGAAATGCACACCGGACGCCAGTTCGGCGAGGTGCTGATGCGCGAAGGCAATTACCGGCAGGCGTTTCCCGAGGACCTGACCGAGGCCGCGCTCCGGCTAAATGGGCATTGGGAAGAAAAAGAGATGGACGAGTGGGGCTCAGAAATACCCTCCAATGTGCTCGATCTTCTGCATAAAGATCTGCTGGCCATCCGGCGCGAGCACCGGGCTAGCCACAAGCCTGCTGGCTCTCCGGCAGAACAACCGGCCGCGCACTAGCAGCCTGTGGTGAAACTCCAGCGTTCACAACCAGCGGCTAAAAGCGCTTTCATCGCACAGCACTTACGGTATGCCTGAAGGCATACCCTGATACAAATCTTCCATGCACAGTCCGCTGGATCTTATCTTTGCTGTAAGATTGCGCCCACGAGGTTCGTGATGGCTCCCAGCGACAACGATTTCAATATTCCTTCCACGTCCCGCCGTTCGTTTCTTGGCTTGTCGGCCGCTGCTTCGGCGGCGTTCGCATTGCGCATTGTGACCGAACCTATGCTGGCTCACGCTCGCCCGCACAACTACCCGAAAGATGCGATCCGGATTGACGCCAACGAAAACCCGCTCGGGCCGTGTGCTTCGGCGCGCGAGGCGGCAGCCGCCATCGTCCCGCAGGGTGGACGTTATTCCGACTGGCTGACCGACGATCTGGTGAAAACGCTGGCGGACATGGAAGGGCTGAAACCGGAACAGGTTCGGGTCGATGCGGGATCAAGCCCGCCTCTGCATCACACGGTGGCTGCGTTCACCTCAGCACAGCGCAGCTACGTAACTGCCGATCCGGGATACGAAGCTGGCGTTATTGCCTGCCAGGCCATCGGCGTCAAGGTGGTGAAAGTTCCGCTGACAAAGACCTACGCGCACGATGTGAAGGCGATGCTGGCAGCGGCTCCGGATGCGGGCGTGTTCTATGTCTGCAGCCCGAACAACCCTACGGGGACGCTGACCAGCCATTCCGATATCGAATACCTGGTCGAGAAAAAGCCTAAGGGTTCGGTCGTGCTGGTGGATGAGGCTTACATTCATTTCTCCGATGCGGTTTCGGTGATGGACATGGTGAGAGCGGGGAAGGACGTGGTCCTGCTGCGGACGTTCTCAAAGATCTATGGCATGGCGGGGCTGCGCTGTGGCGCGGTGTTTGCCCGGCCTGATCTGATGGAGAGAATCGAAAATTATGGCGGCTGGAATTTCATGCCGATCACGGCTATGGTGGCCGCGTCCGCTAGTTTGAAAGACGCGCAACTGCTGCCCGAGCGCAAGCGCATCAACGCCAGCATCCGCAACAGCGTGTTCGCCTGGCTCGACCGCAACGGATACTCTTACGTTCCTTCGGAATCGAACTGCTTCATGCTGGACACGAAAGGTCCGGCGAAGGCGGCGATCGATGCCATGGCCAAGCAAAAAGTGATTATTGGACGCATCTGGCCGCTGTGGCCGACCTACGCGCGCATCACGGTTGGGACCGGGTCGGAGATGGAGCAGTTCCAGGCGGCCTGGCAGAAGGTGATGACGGGGGCGGTGACGGCTAGCGTGGGGGCGATTCCTGGCTTTGGAGAATTACCTCGCAAACGGAATCGGGGCGGGATGGTCGTGCGCGCCTAGGCTCGGCTGGACGGACGAATGCGTCCGTCCCTACGTAACCCTTTCGCTATAACATCAATTCATGCCGAAAAAACCTGCCGCCTCTGCTAAGCGCGCGGACCCCTCCGTAAAACTCTCGCTGCGCGGGGCCACGCGCCTGTTATCACGCCACCCTTGGGTCTACCGGTCGGATGTTGTTGGAGCGGACGATATACCGCCGGGGGCGCTGGTCCGCGTGCAGGATCCGCGGGGGAAGTTTCTTGGGACCGCGCTCTTTAGTTCGTCGTCACAGATCGCGATCCGCATGATCTCTCATGGATCGGTCGACGATCTGCCTGGTCTGCTTGCCGAGCGCATTCGTGCCGCCATTGCTTACCGTAAGGAACTCGTCTCAAATACCGACGCCTACCGCATCGTCTTCAGCGAAGCGGATTTTCTGCCGGGGCTCATTATCGATCGCTATGGCGACGTACTCTCGGTCCAGATTCTCACCCAGGCGATGGATACCACTCCGGTGCGCGACGCGATCCTGCAAACGCTGAGAGACGAACTGCGGCCAGCGGGGATCGTGGAGCGCGTCGAAGCTCGCATTCGAGAGCTGGAACAGTTGCCGCCACGGCAATCTGGACTGCTTTGGGGAGAGAAGAGTTCGACGGAATACAGGATGAACGGGGTCGGGTTTTATTACGACGGGCTCGAAGGGCAGAAAACGGGAGCGTTTCTTGATCAGCGGGAAAACTACGCTTCCGCGGCGCAATACGCGCACGGCGAAGCGCTGGACGCTTTCTGCTACCAGGGCGGATTCGCGCTGCATCTTGCGGCGAAATGTTCGAGCGTTACCGGAGTCGACAGCTCGCGTCCGGCGCTCGAAATGGCGGACAAGAACGCGGCTCTGAACGAGCGTGAAGTGGAGTGGATCGAGGGCAACGCCTTCGACCTGCTGCGGGAATACGCCGCCGTGAACCGGCGCTACGACACCATCGTTCTCGATCCGCCGGCCTTTGCCAAGAGCAAGCGCGACCTAGACAAAGCCCTGCGCGGCTATAAAGAGCTCAACCTGCGCGCCATGAAGATGCTGCGGCCGGGAGGAGTCCTGGTCACGTGTTCCTGCTCCTTCCACGTCGGGGCCGCGGACTTCCACAAAGTGGTCGCCGACGCGGCCCAGGACGCCCACAAGTCTTTGCGGGTGGTGGAGAACCGGGGAGCGGCTAAGGACCATCCAATCCTACTGAATGTGCCGGAGACTAGCTACTTGCAGTGCCTGATACTTAATGTAAGCGACTGATAAATAACACGATATACAACTTGACAATAATACACTAAGATTTTATGATTTATGTACACTAATTAGAAACCTGGGAGCTTCTGAAAGCTCCCCGAATGAACTTCCAGTAGGAGGATTTACCTGTATGACCATGATTACGCGTTATGACCCTTTCCGTGAGTTTGTCACTCTCCAAGAACGAATGAACCGCCTGTTCCGGGTTCCCCGTGGGCCGGAAGAGCAGGATGAAGCGCTGACCACGACCGCATTCGCTCCGCCCGTGGACGTCTATGAGGACGAGCACAACATCACTTTGAAGATCGAAGTGCCGGGAATCGACGAGAAGGACATTGACGTCCGCATCGAGAACAACACGCTGACCGTGCACGGCGAGCGCAAGTTCGAGAAGGAAGAGAAAGAAGAGAACTACCGTCGCGTGGAGCGGCAGTATGGCAGCTTCACCCGCACCTTCAGCCTCCCGAACACCGTCAGCCATGACAACGTTCAGGCCGACTATGACAAGGGCGTGCTGAAGATCAAGCTGGCGAAGAAGGCGGAAGCCAAGCCGAAGCAGATCAAAGTAAACGTCGGCGGGCAGAAGACGCTGGAAGGCAAAGAGCCGAAGAGCGCAGGCAAAGCCGCGTAACAGTTCGTGTGGGGGCGGGCGACTCGCCCGTCCATGCCGAGCGAAGCTCGGCAGTTGTAAACTCAGCGGGAGGTGGCAAGTACAAGCGCCTCCCGTTTTACTTGCATTTAAAATAGCTGTCATCCTGAGCGTAGCGAAGGACCTATGCAGTTTGGTGGCAGCGAAGCAATGCATGGGTCCTTCGCTACGCTCAGGATGACAGGGTAATGATGGGGGCAAAAGCCATGCCGATTCGTTGGGACAAATTCACCGTCAAAGCGCAGGAAGCGGTCCAGCGGGCGAACGAACTCGCCTCGGAACACGGTAATCCGGAACTCGCCCCGGCCCATCTCTTGGCCGCGTTAGTCGAAGACAAAGAAGGCATCGTTACGCCGGTGCTGGAGAAGATCGGCATCGGGCCGCAGGCCGTGCTCAGCGACCTTTACAAAGAAATAGAAAAGCTGCCGAAAGTCTCGGGCAGCGGCGGCGCGCAACAGCCGGCGATGTCGTCGCAGGTCACCCAGCTATTGGAGAAGTCTTTCAAAGAAGCTGACTCCTTCAAGGACGAATACGTTTCGACCGAGCACATGCTGCTGGCGCTGACTGCTCTGAAACGTGATCCGGCGCAGGAGTTGCTCGTTCGTCATGGTGCGACGCACGACGTCATCCTGAAGGCGCTCACCGCGGTTCGCGGATCGCAGCGCATCACCGACCAGAATCCGGAAGCGAAGTACCAGGCGCTGGAGCGTTATGCCCGCGACCTGAACGAGCAGGCGCGACGCGGCAAGCTCGATCCCGTGATCGGACGCGATGAAGAAATTCGCCGCGTGGTGCAGGTGCTTTCGCGGCGCACAAAAAATAATCCGGTGCTGATTGGCGAGCCGGGCGTGGGCAAGACGGCCATCGTCGAAGGCCTGGCACAGCGCATCGTCTCGGGCGACGTGCCCGAAGCCCTGAAGAACAAGCGCGTCATATCGCTCGACTTGGGAGCCATGCTGGCGGGGGCGAAATATCGCGGCGAATTTGAGGATCGACTGAAGGCCGTCCTGAAAGAAATCGAAGACTCGCAGGGCCAGATCATTCTCTTTATCGACGAGTTGCATACGCTGGTCGGCGCGGGCGCCGCCGAAGGCGCAATCGACGCCTCGAACATGCTGAAGCCGGCGCTGGCCCGCGGAGATCTGCGCGCCATCGGAGCGACCACGCTCAACGAGTATCGCAAGTACATCGAAAAAGACGCGGCGCTCGAACGGCGCTTCCAGATCGTGTTTGTGGGCGAACCGAATGTCGAGGATACGATTGCGATTCTTCGCGGGCTGAAGGAAAAGTACGAAGTGCATCACGGGGTGCGCATCAAAGATTCCGCCATCGTCGCGGCTGCAACGCTGTCGCACCGCTATATTTCCGATCGTTTCCTGCCTGACAAGGCCATCGACCTGATCGACGAGGCTGCCGCCTCGCTGCGCATCCAAATCGATTCCATGCCCACGGAGATCGACCAGCTGGAACGGCGGGCCACACAGCTGGAAATCGAAAAGCAGGCACTGAAAAAGGAAGACGACCGGAATTCAAAAGAACGCCTGGCGGCGGTGGAGAAAGAACTCGCGGGAATCCGCGAGCAGTCGAACGTGCTCAAGGCGAAGTGGAAACTGGAAAAGGACATAATTGCGAAGGCGCGCGCCCTGAAAGAAAAATTGGAGCAGCTCAAGATAGAAGAAGCGGCGGAGGAGCGCAAAGGAAATCTGGAGCGGGTGGCGCAGATCCGCTATGGGCTCATTCGCCAGACGCAGCAAGAATTGCAGAAGATTACCTCGGAGATGGACGGCAGCACGGGCGAGTCGCCCGTGCCCACACGTGCACGGATGTTGAAGGAAGAAGTGGACGAGGAAGACGTAGCCCGGATCGTTTCCAAGTGGACTGGGATTCCGGTTTCCAAAATGCTCGAAGGCGAGGTCAAGAAGCTCATCAACATGGAAGACCGGCTGCGGCTGCGCGTCATCGGGCAGGATGCCGCGCTGGAACGAGTGGCCAACGCCATTCGCCGCTCGCGGGCCGGGTTGAGCGATCCGAAACGGCCGATCGGGTCGTTTATTTTCCTGGGGCCGACCGGTGTCGGAAAAACCGAACTGGCGCGGGCGCTGGCCGAATTTCTTTTTGACGACGAGCGCGCCATGGTGCGCATTGACATGTCCGAATACATGGAGAAGCATGCCGTGTCGCGTCTGATTGGCGCGCCTCCGGGATACGTTGGCTACGAAGAAGGTGGGCAGCTCACCGAACAGGTGCGGCGGCACCCTTATGCGGTGGTGCTCTTCGACGAAATCGAAAAGGCGCACCCGGATGTGTTCAACATCCTGCTGCAGATTATGGATGATGGGCGCCTCACCGACGGCAAGGGGCGCAAGGTGGACTTCAAGAACACGGTCATCATCATGACCTCGAACCTGGGCTCGGCGTATCTGCAGTCGGAAAACATTCGTTCTGCCGATGGCTTCGAGCGGGCTTCAAAGCAGGTGATGGAAGCGCTACACGGGCATTTCAAGCCCGAGTTCCTGAACCGCGTGGACGACATTATCATCTTCCGTCCGCTGGGCAAGGAACAACTGGTGAAGATCGTCGATTTGCGGCTCGAGGACCTGCGCCGGCTGCTGGCCGACCGCAAGATTTCTTTGGAGCTGACCGACGCCGCCAAAGAACTGCTCTTCACCGAAGGCTACGATCCGAATTTTGGAGCGCGTCCGCTGAAGCGGGCTATTCAGAAGCTGGTGCAGGATCCGCTGGCGCTGAAAATTCTGGATGGCGCGGTGCTGCATGGGGACCACGTGGTCGTGGACGCGGATAAGAAGACGGGGAAGATGACGTTCACCGTCAGCGAGCGGGTGGGGGAGAAAGTGGCGGCGCGGGCGAAGAAGTAAAGTTTGTGCGCTCGGCTGGACGGGCGAGTCGCCCGTCCCCACACGCTCGTCACGACCTCGTGCGACCTTTCGCCGCCTTATTGGTTCGCGATTTTGCTGCGCGCCGCGCACCGGGCACCTTGCCGATTCTAGGATCGCCGGCGATAACGAGTTCGCAGGCGTGCAGAGCGGTTTCCTCGAAGTCCGGCGCATCGGCTGGAAGGACTTGCCAGCCCGTGACCTTCTTCCCCAATACCTTTATGGAGCGCATGTCGGGGAACTCTTGCCGCAGACTCTGGTGGTGCTCCTCGGTGGTGGCAAGCCACACCCCGTTATCCGCCGTCTGGTCAGGCTTGTCGCGGAGGATGAGAACGATCTTCTCCTTAACATAGATCGCGAGGCAGCCGAACATGGGGCGGGTCTTGGGCGATAGCGGAGCGATCGCATCGAGCACGAATGCATGTGGGACAGGCTTGCGCTGTTTGACGGCGAAGAGGGTGTCGTCGAGCGGGAGTGACGCCATATTGCGACGAGGCTTCGGCATACGAGCGGGAAATCGTTTTCCGTTCAGTGCTACTTTCCATTGACTCTATATCACCGGCCGGTCAGGTGGCGAATTCGAAAAGCTTGCCGGGGCCTCTCCGAAGCTGTAAGGTACTCGGCCTAGGCTCAATTCTGTTTTCTATTTGGGGGATGGAATGAAACTCCGCCGTACTCTGTTGGCGTCGATCTTTTTGCTTTTGTGTATCAACTTTTCCTGGGCGCAAGCCGCGCCCGCCGCCTCTTCGAAGACGGTGGTCATCCGCGCTGGACATCTGCTGGACGTGAGAACTGGCAAGACGCTTGCCAATCAGACCATCGTCATTCAGGGCGATAAGATCGCTGGCGTTGGCTCCGACACGGCTGTGCCCGCGGGAGCGCAGGTGGTGGATTTGTCGAACGCCACCGTGCTGCCGGGATTGATTGACGCGCACACGCACGTCACGATGACCACCAACTTTGGCTACTCGCGGCTGGCGATTTCGGTGCCGCGCCAGGCCCTTACCGGAGCGCGCAATGCTCGGGTTACGCTGGACGCCGGTTTTACTACCATCCGGAATGTGGGCGCGAGCGACTTCACCGATGTTGCTCTGCGCGATGCCATCAACGCCGGCGACGTGCCGGGGCCGCGCATGCTGGTCAGCGGTCCGGCGCTGAGCATTACGGGCGGGCACTGCGACGACAATCTGCTGCCGTTTGAATGGCACATTCAGGGCGAAGGCGTGGCCGATGGCGTCGAAGCCGTACAGCACAAGACGCGGGAGATCATCAAGTACGGCGCCGACCTGATCAAAATCTGTGCTACCGGCGGCGTGCTTTCGCATGGCGATAATCCGCAGGCCTCGCAATACACGCTGGAGGAGATGAAGGCGATTGTGGCCGACGCGCACCGGCTGGGGCGCAAGGTCGCGGCGCATGCGCATGGCGCGGAAGGCATCCGCTGGGCGTCGGAGGCGGGCGTGGATTCGATTGAGCATGGGTCCTACATTGACGACGCGGCCATCGCCACGATGAAGAAGAACGGCACTTATCTGGTGCCGACGCTTTATCTCGCCGACTGGTTTCTGGAGAATGCGGAGAAGATCGGCACGCCCGCAGAGCTGATTGCGAAGGCGCGGGAAGTGATGCCGGCGGCGCGTAAGAATGTGGCGCGGGCATTTGCCGCGGGAGTGAAAGTTGGCTTCGGCACCGATGCGGCTGTGTATCCGCATGGGCTCAATGCGCATGAATTTGCGGTCATGGTGAAGCTGGGACTGACGCCGCTGCAGGCGATTCAGGCGGCGACGGTTAATGATGCCGATCTGCTGGGATGGTCGGACAAGATCGGGACGATTGAGGCGGGGAAGTGGGCCGACATCGTTGCTGTCGACGGCGATCCGCTGGCGGACATCACTACGCTTGAACGAGTTAAGTTTGTGATGAAGGGCGGCGAGGTGGTCAAGAATCAGTATGCGAAATGAAAGAGAAACTACAGAATCAAGAAGGCAGAATGCAAGAGCGAACCGCGATGGGCAAAACTTCTAAATCGGCAAGTTGGCGGTCATGCTCGCGAGGTTGACCTTTACGGTCAAGGCTTTTTCTTGAGGGTGCTGGTATGACTGGCGACGCACACCCATTTACCTTTTAAGTAAGCCCACGTGTCGGTAAATCTCCCATAGTGATCAAAGGGCTTACCTTTGTTAAGGCCTTTGGCGTGATAGATTCCAGCAACCACGGCGGCGTTTCCATATAGGAAAATCCGCTGGTCACTATTTGCCATAATGCTGGGGGCGTAGGAGAGATCTTTATTGTCAGCCAGGAACTGGGCCTTCGTCATGAAAGTACCGTCATTATCCGTGCTGATGAAGGTATCGGCCACCAACTCGTCCAGAGCCTTCGAATCGTGATGCAATTGCGCCTGGTTCCAGCCGTTCTCCAACGCAATCAATAAACTTTCGCTCCCATTTGCGGACGCAGCAAGATCCTGAGCGTTAGCCAGAGAACCCGCGAGCCACAACAGGCACACGACAACTTTTGTCTTCATCATTATCATTGCGATGGGCCTCCCGTTGGGCAATCTACATTTCTATAATACCGGAGCGTCGCCGCTGGCCGATTTTTGTGCTTGCTCGATGTGTGCGCCTCGGCCAGCTTCGTCTTCTAACTTCCGTTAGAATCGCCCGGTGACTGTTCGTCTGCAGATTGAAGCGACCCGCGGTTCGGCCCGTGCCGGCAAGCTCATCACTCCTCATGGAGAGGTGGAGACGCCGGTGTTCATGCCGGTGGGGACGCTCGGCTCGGTCAAGGGCGTTTCGCAGGACGTGCTGGAAGAACTTGGGGTCGAGATTCTGCTTGCGAATACCTACCATCTTTTTCTGCGGCCGGGGGTCGAAACGGTTCGGCAGATGGGCGGGCTGCATCGGTTCATGTCGTGGGATCGGGCAATTCTCACCGACTCGGGCGGGTTTCAGGTTTTCAGTTTGAGCGATCTGCGCAAGGTCAGCGAAGAGGGCGCGGCATTTCGCTCGCACCTGGACGGGTCTCCTCACTTTCTCAGTCCTGAAAAAGCCATGGAGGTGCAGATCGGGCTGGGTGCCGACATCATCATGGCGTTTGATGAGTGCACGGAGTATCCGGCGGATCGGCAGCGGGTTCGCGACTCGATGGAGCTGACGTTGCGCTGGGCTGGGCGCTGCAAGAGTTATTTTGAAGAGCATAAGGGCGAAGTGCCTTGGAGCAGCTCTCAGCTGTCAGCTGTCAGCTCTCAGGAAAAGCAGGTCCTTCGCTCCGCTGGGCGGACGAATACGTCCGCCCCTACGCGAGCGGATCAGACGCAGGCTTTGTTTGGCATTGTGCAGGGGGGGATTGACCCTGAACTTCGCCGCGAATCGGCTGCTCGGACCATTGACATTGGGTTTCCTGGATATGCCATCGGGGGGCTTAGCGTGGGCGAGCCTCGCGAGCTTACCCGCGACATTGTCTTATCCACGCTGGAGCATCTTCCCTCCAACCAGCCGCGTTATTTGATGGGAGTTGGAACTCCGGAAGAGATTGCCCAGTATGCGCAGTCGGGGGTTGACATGATGGATTGCGTGCTGCCTACGCGCGCCGCCCGGCATGGATTGCTGTTTACTTCCGAAGGCAAGGTTTCGATCAAGCAGGCGCGGTATGCGCAGGACGACAGCGCGCTCGATCCGGCCTGCGAATGCCGCGTGTGCCTGCGTTATTCCCGGGCCTACCTGCGGCACCTTTACGCTTCGAATGAACTGCTGGCCCAGGTTTTGAATACGGTCCACAACCTGCACTATTACCTGGCCACCATGCGGACGGTGCGGGAGTGGATACGGGCAGGCAAAGCGTCCGGCTAACTGTACGAAGTCCAGGCAACTGCCGAGCTGCGCTCGGCATGGACGGGCGAGGTCGCCCGTCCCCACACGAGCGCAGTCGGGCGATTCGCTGATGTAAATTCGGTCTAGTGTCCTTGACACCTTAGGCGGCGGTCCGGCATTCTAGTTAACTTGGGAACAAGGTCAGTTTCCTTCTGTGCCGTTCCGAAGCGAAACCGGAGTGCGGCATCGCCGGTTCTAGCCTGCAAGGTGGTCCTCCGGGCCACAGGAGAAGAGAATTCCCGCAATTCAGCAGAGAAGGTTGACTAGCGAGAAGTGACGGCGGTGGAAATGATTGTGTCTGGCATATCGTGCGGTATTACAGGCGGATTGGCGTTTTGGTTGCAGATGCCGGGTGGGACAAACCTGCTGACGCTGGCGCCGCTGGTATTCATTTTTGCAATTTTTTACTTTCTGTTGATTCTGCCGCAGCAGCGCAAGCAGAAAAAGTGGCAGAGCATGTTGAGCGAGTTGAAAAATGGCGACAAGGTCGTAACCAGCGGCGGGCTGCGCGGGACGATCATGAGTATTAAGGACGATACGCTGGTTTTGCGCGTGCCGCCGGACAATCTGAAACTCGAAATCAGCCGTGCATCGGTGGTATCGGTGACGACGGCGGAAGAAGGTACTAAATCATAGTCATTGGTCGCTAGTCGTTGGTCGTTCGGCAAGCGCGGTAGGCTTGAACGGTTTTGCTAACGACTAAGGACTAACGACCATCGACGGTTTGTTCATGAATAAGAATCTCAGTTGGAAGTTGACAGTAATCATCGGAATCCTGCTGGTCTTCCTGGGCGGCATCTTCGGCATTCCGAAGGACTGGTCGGGCAAAGGGATGCTGGCGTCGATTACCGACCGCATTCATTTGGGACTCGACCTGCGGGGCGGGACGCATTTAATCCTGCAGGTACAGGTCAATGACGCGGTCAACGCCGATTCCGAGAACGCGATTGCGCGCCTCAAGGAAGACATGCGGACGCGCAAGATCAATTACGCCGATATTGACAAACCCGATCGGGTGAACCATCCGGACATGATCGTGGTCAAGGGCGTTCCGCCGGATCAGACCAGCGATTTCAAGAGCATTGTTTCCGACCGGCTGCCGGAGTACGACGCCAGTTCGGGCGCGGAAAACTCCTGGACCATCTCGATGAAGAGCCAGAACCTCGCCGACTTGAAGAACCGTGCAGTCACCCAGGCGATCGAGACCATCCGCAACCGTATTGACCAACTGGGCGTGAGCGAACCGGTGATCCAGGAGCATGGCCTCGGCCAATACCAGATTCTTGTGCAACTTCCGGGCGTGGACGATCCCGCGCGCGTGAAGGAAATCATGCAGTCCACGGCCATGCTGGAAATCAAGCAATCGCTGGGCGGGCCCTATGGAAGCCAGGAGCAGGCACTGCAGGACAAGGGTGGCGTGCTGCCTCCGGATGCCGTGCTGATGCAGGGGAAGAGCATCGGTTCGCGCAACAGCGAAGGCGGCGAACAGTGGTATTTCATCTCCCGCGCCTCGGCCGTGACCGGCCGCGATCTTCGGACTGCGGAACCGTCCACCGACGAGAATGGCCAGCCGGCGGTCCGCTTCATCCTTACCTCCGAGGGCGGGCGCAAGTTCTTTTCCTTTACTTCCGCGCACGTCGGCGATTACCTGGCCGTGGTTCTCGACAACCGGGTGCAGGAAGTAGCGGTAATTAAAGAAGCCATTCACGATACCGGCATCATCAACGGGCGGTTCACCCAGCAGGAGACGCAAGACCTTTCAATGACGCTGCGGTCAGGGGCTCTGCCGGCCAGCATCAAGTATCTGGAAGAGCGCACGGTGGGGCCGTCGCTGGGCGCCGATTCGATACGTTCCGGCGTTCATGCGGCTATCTACGGCATGCTCGCCGTCCTTGTCTTCATGCTGATTTACTACCGCTGGGCGGGCGTGAATGCCGACGTCGCACTGATCTTGAACCTGGTCATCCTGCTCGGGTTTATGGGCTACTTTGGAGCGGTACTGACGCTGCCGGGCATTGCCGGCGTCATTCTGACGGTTGGCATGGGCGTGGATTCGAACGTACTGATTTTTGAGCGTATCCGGGAAGAACTGAGGAACGGCAAGACGCCTCCCTCGGCGGTGGAGCAGGGATTCAGCCACGCCTGGATCACCATTGTGGATACGCACGTTACGACCATTGTTTCTGCCGCGATTCTTTTCCTGTTTGGAACTGGGCCGGTGAAAGGCTTTGCCACGACGCTGGTCTTCGGTCTGATCGCAAACCTGTTTACGGCAGTGTTTGTATCGCGCGTGATTTTTGATTGGGTGCTGAGCCGGAAAGAGCGTGGTGAGGCATTGAGTATTTAAGGCAGTCGGTGGTCGTTGGTCGCTCGGGAAGCTGAAACGAACGACGTACCCCGAACGACCAACGACTAACGACCAACGACAGATTGTGAAGGGATCGTACGCAGCGTGGAATTTTTTAGAGACACCAACTTCGATTTTCTCGGGAAGAAGTGGTACTTCCTGACCTTCTCGCTGATCTTCAGCGTGGCCGGAGTGCTTTCCATGGCGTTCTGGCACGGTATCCCGTTGGGTGTTGATTTCCGCGGCGGCACGCTGGTCTACGTGAAGTATGCGCACACGCCCGATCCGTCTGGCATTCACAACGAGATCGAGCGCGCTGGGTTGAAGAACGCCCGCGTTCAAAGATACGGGCAAGCCGCCAATAACGAAGTGCTGATCGCCCTCGATATTCAGGAGACTAGCGAGCAGGCTCTGGACAAGGGGAAAACCCAGATCATTCAGGCGCTCGAAAGCAACGCCAGCCCGGGCAAGCAGGATCTCAACAACTCCAGTTCCCTGACCATTGCGAATTATCTGTTGGAGAAGGATCCCCTCCTCCTCGGAGCGGGCGCCGACGCCAACCCGCGCTACACCGCCATGGCTCAAGCGATTGTCGACTATCGCGACAAGACGAAAAGCGGCGTGCTGGGCTCGATTGATGAATTGAAGAGCGTGGCCGATCCCGCAGCCGTCGCTTCGCTGCAAGAAAATTTCTTCGTCTCCGACTTTGGTATCCGCAACGTCGAGATCGTCGGGCCGCAAGTGGGACAGCAACTGCGCAAGCAAGCGATCCTGGCTACCCTCTATTCGCTGGCGGGGATGCTGATCTACCTGGGACTGCGCTTCGAATGGATCTACGGTGTGGCCGCGGTGTTGACGGTGTTCCACGACACTCTGATTACGGTGGGCGCCTTCTCGCTTTTGAATTGGGAAATCTCCCTGACCGTGATTGCCGCCATCCTGACGCTGATCGGATACTCCAATAACGACACCATCGTCGTGTTTGACCGCATCCGGGAGAACATCAAACTGCTGCGGCGGGACCGACTGGCGGACATTGTCAACAAAAGTATTAATCAGACCTTAAGCCGAACTATCTTGACAGCGGGCCTGACTTTCCTTACCGTTCTTGCGTTGTTCCTTTTCGGGGGCGAGGTGCTGCACGGATTCAGCTTCGCCCTGGTCATCGGAATCCTGATCGGAACCTATTCCTCGATCGCGATTGCTGCCCCCATTCTGGTTGCCTACCAGGAATGGCGTGGCGAGCGCGGTAAAAAGCCGATTGCCATGCCATTGCGGTCCGGCAACGGGGCCCAGTCGAAGGAAAAAGTTAAGGTATAAATACGGGCCATGTGGCGTAAAATCATGGACCTGCCCGCAGAGGCAGGGATACGGGAGCAGAAAGTTGGAAAGAACGGGAGCAAAGAGGATACGGGCGGTGTCTAAATTGTCTTAAGGGTTTCGTGTAGGAGAAAGCTTATGTTTGAAGACAGCCTTATTGAGTCAGGTAATAGATTCAAGACCAAGCGGTTGAGCACCACAATCTTTTCCTTCACTCTGCAGTGCCTGCTCATCGCGATCTTGATCCTGATCCCCTTGATTTATACCGACGCGCTGCCCAAAACGCAGCTGATGACCTTCCTGGTCGCGCCACCTCCGCCACCTCCGCCGCCTCCGCCGCCAGTCGCTGCGGTCAAGGTGGTGAAGATGCAGAGCGAACTGATCAACGGCCAGTTGCGCCAACCCACCAAGATTCCCCAGAGAGTGCAGATGATCAAAGAAGAAGAAGCACCACCGGATCTGGGTGCTGGCGGCGTCCCGGGTGGTGTCCCGGGCGGCATTCCGGGAGGCTCGGCGGGCGGCGTAATCGGCGGTATCGTCAGCTCGACAGCCAACCTCCCGAAGGTGGCGACTCCGCAGCGCATCCGTGTTTCGTCGGGTGTGTCGACCGGTCTTTTGATCCGGAAGGTTACGCCCAATTATCCGCCGTTGGCAAAACAGGCCCGCATTCAGGGGGCTGTGGTGCTGCAGGCGGAAATCAGCAAAGAGGGCACGATTCAGAACCTGCAATTGATCAGTGGGCACCCCATGCTGGCGCCGGCGGCGATCGAGGCCGTGAAACAGTGGCGTTATAAGCCATACCTGCTCAATGGCGAGCCGGTGGCCGTGGAGACCCAGGTGGTTGTGAACTTTAGCTTGTCCGGAGGCTAGACTCTCCGGCCGGCTTGTGGCGATTGAAACTTTCCCCGTCCCGCCTTTTTCCGCAGGCGGGAGACCAGGGTGGTTTTGGCGCCCCGGGCAATTCCGCCCACTTTGGTTTTCTTGCATCAAACGGTTCAGACGAGTAGGCGGTCGAAGGAATCGAATTTCGATTGCCCAGCCCCCAAAAGGGACGCCTGATTTCGAAGCGCTTGGGGCATCGCTTAAGCGATGCCTTGGTACGACTCATTTCTGAGGAGGAAAAGCAACTCATGGTAGTGAACTTGGCAGCAGTCGCACTCTGTAATTTCCATCTTTTCGCCGCCTGGCTCTTTGACGAGGGCACGGTCGGTTGGGACCCGATTTCGCTGTGGAAGCAGATGGGCATTCTGGCGAAGGTCGTGGTTATCGTTCTGTTCATCATGTCGGGGTGGTCGATCGGCGTGATGATTGACCGCTGGATGGCTTTCAACGCCGCCCGCAATCAGTCCCGTTCGTTCGCTCCCGCGGTTGCCGGAGCGTTGCGAGAGGGCAAGATTGACGAGGCGATCAAGGTCGCCGAGCGCAACAAAAAGAGTCACCTGGCCAAGGTGGTCACGGCGGGTCTGATGGAATTTAAAGCCCATCAGGATAGCCCGGGCGAGATTCCTGGCGAGACCATTGAAGCTTCCAAGCGCGCGTTGGAGCGTACCGAAGCCATCGTGCACGCCGAGCTGAAGCGTGGCTTGGGCGGTCTGGCGACAATCGGTTCGACGGCTCCCTTCGTGGGACTGTTCGGAACGGTGGTCGGCATTCTGAACGCGTTCAACGGTATTGCCAAGGAAAAGGCAACCGGCTTGGCAGCGGTCGCGGGCGGCATTTCGGAAGCGCTCGTAACCACCGCGGTCGGCCTGTTCGTGGCGATTCCGGCCGTCATGATGTTCAACTATTTGACCGGTCGCGTGGAAGCGTTCGACGTGGAGATGGATAACTCCTCGAGCGAACTGATCGATTACTTCCTGAAGCGCCGGAGCATGCGCCGGTCCTAAGGCGGACGGTTGCACCCATGAGTTGCTGGTGGAGGGACGGGCGTTTCGCCCGTCCGGCCGGGCGGGGACGCCCGGCGCTCCATCGCAAGCACACGGGTGAGTCGGCAGTGTAAGCATACGCAGGAGAGAGAATTCCATGGCATTATCAAAGCGAAACGAAGGGGCGAACGTCACCTCCGACATCAACGTCACACCCATGGTGGACGTGATGCTGGTGCTGCTGATCATCTTCATGGTGGTCACGCCCATGCTGCAACACGGCGTCCCCGTGGATATGGCGAAAGTCAATAGTCCTAAGGACATGCACGACGCCGACAAGGAAGACGCGCTGCTGGTTGCGGTCACTCGCGACGACAAGGTCTTCTTCGGGCCGGATCAGGTGCAGGTGAATGAACTGACCGACAAGATCAAAGACAAGCTCGCGAACCGGACTGACAAAACCGTCTATCTGAAGGCCGACCAGCGGGCGAAATATGGCTGGGTGGTCGAAGTCGTCGATAATGTTCGCGCCGCCGGCGTGGACCAACTCGGTCTTTTGACCGATCAAAAGAAGGCGGGATCCCTGGCCGCGCCGACCGGAGCCACGTCGCCGACGGGCGGGCAGTAGTCAGCAAACGCAGGCGTCGTGAGTTAGATCGGGGAGTTTGATAGGAGAATCGATATGAGTATGGCAGTTGGCGCCAAAGGTGGTCAGAACGCGAACATGAACGTCACGCCACTGATTGACGTGTTGCTGGTGCTGCTGATCATTTTCATGGTGATTACGCCGCTGACGCCCAAGGGTCTGGAAGCGTTGGTGCCGCAGCCGCCGCCGAAGGATCAGAAAACACCGCCCACGCCCGATCGCACGATCGTGGTGCAGTTGATTGACCGCGGCCCGGGCAACACTCCGGGGGTTAAGATCAATCAGGACGACGTCACCTGGGAAACTCTGCAGGGCCGCCTGGAAGATATTTTCAAGACCCGCGCCGAGAAGATCATGTTTGTGAAGGGCGATGACAATGTGCCTTTCGCGGACGTCGCCAACGTCATTGACATCGGGCACTCGGCCGGCGTCGATAAAGTCGGCTTGATCACGGCCAAGATCGAAGCGGGCAGTTAGAATCAGTTTTACGATGGAGGGACGGGCGTCTCGCCCGTCCAGCCGGGCGGGGACGCCCGGCTCTCCACCTCACATTTCTACACTCCGTGGTAAAGGGAGATTCATAAGGCAATGAAAACAACTCAAAAACTACTGGTGATCTTCGCCGCCCTGCTGGTGATTCTCTCCAGCGTTGGATGCGCCAAGCTCAAGGCGCGCGACCACCTCAACAAGGGTGTGCAAGCTTTCAAAAACTCCAAATTCGAACAGGCGATTGACCACTTCCAGCAGGCCGTCGCCCTCGATCCGACCCTGATTAATGCCCGCCTGTATCTGGCCACAGCTTTGGCTCAGCAGTACATCCCGGGCGTCGATGCTCCAGACAACAACCGCTTTGGCGAGCAGGCGATTGACCAGTACAAGCAAGTCCTGGCAACCGATCCCAGGAATATCAACAGTATTAAGGGCATCGCCTATCTCTACCTGCAGATGAAGAAGTTCCCTCAGGCCAAGGACTACTACAAGCAAGCCTCCAGTCTCGATCCGAACGACCCCGAGCCGTATTACTCGGTCGCCGTCATTGACTGGACACAAACCTACGTGCCCCGTCAGGAAGAGCGCGCCAAGCTTGGCATGAAGCCCGAGGAGCCGCTGCCCACCAAGGACAAGAAGGTTTGTGCCACGATGAGGGAGCAAAATACGGCCAACGTTCAGGAAGGTATCGATAACCTGAACAAGGCGCTCAAACTTCGTCCTGATTAC
This sequence comes from uncultured Acidobacteriaceae bacterium, assembly GCA_963752985.1. Lineage (GTDB taxonomy): Bacteria > Acidobacteriota > Terriglobia > Terriglobales > Acidobacteriaceae > Acidiflorens. The sequence continues at coordinate 109,960 of CAVWAN010000024.1, read as the reverse complement.
GACGACGCCATGGCCTACATGAACCTGATGTACCGGGAACGCGCCGATATCCAGTGCGATGACCCGGAAGCCCACAACGCCGATCTGAAGACGGCCGACGAGTGGGTCGACAAAACCATGGCGACCAAGAAGGCCAAAGCTGAAAAACAGCCCAGCGGCCAGATCGTCGTGGATCAGAACAAGTAAGCATTTCCGCTCGCGCGGGGATGGACGTTCTCGTCCGTCCCCGCGTTTGCGCAGGGACAGCCGCCCCCGGCTGTCCACGATGAGCACTGCCGGGCCGCTCGCGTTATCACCGGCCGCGAATCGAACCCAGCCCCTAAAGGGGCGTTTGATTTCGAGGAACTTCCGGCATCGCTGAAGCGATGCCCTGATACGAACCCATGGCTACGAACCCGAGTCTATGAACTCTAGTCCTTCCGCGGTCTGCTAATCACGGCCGCAAGTGATTTGCATCACGCACATCCCCGTTCCCGCAGGTAAAATCAAGGCTTCACGCGGGCACAGACGTGGGCAACGAGTAGATTCACGCCAGAAATGTTCAAGAAGATTCTGATCGCTAATCGAGGAGAGATCGCGGTGCGCGTCATTCGCGCTTGCCGCGAAATGGGCATTGCCACGGTTGCCGTCTATTCCGGCGTGGACCGGGCAGCACTCCACGTCCGCAAGTCCGACGAGGCCTATTGCATCGGCCCGGCTCCCGCCGCTGAATCGTATCTTCGGATGGACAAGATCCTCGACGTAGCCAAACGCTCCGGAGCCGAGGCCATCCATCCCGGCTACGGCTTTCTCTCGGAAAACGCTAAGTTCGCTCAGGCGTGCGCCGACGCAGGCGTGAAGTTTATCGGGCCGACTCCACATTCCATGAACCTGATGGGATCGAAGACCAGCGCTCGCCAGCAGATGGAAAAGGCCGGAGTGCCGTTCGTTCCCGGAACCTCGCGCGGTCTGGCCTCGCCCGAGGAAGGGGAAGAAGTTGCCGAGCGCGTTGGCTACCCGGTGATGCTGAAGGCCGCGGCTGGCGGCGGTGGCAAAGGCATGCGCCTGGTGAATACCCGCCAGGAACTTCGTTCCGCGCTCGAATCGGCCCAGAGCGAGGCGCAACGTTCTTTCGGCGACAGCGAAGTCTATATTGAAAAGGCGATCGTCAATCCGCGGCACATCGAAATGCAGGTGCTGGCCGATGAGCACGGCAACACCGTCTGGCTGGGCGAGCGCGAGTGTTCGATCCAGCGCCGCCACCAGAAGGTTCTGGAAGAGGCGCCTTCGCCGATTGTCGACCCTGACATGCGCCGGCGCATGGGCGAAGTCGCGGTCAAAGTTGCGCAGGCGGCCAAGTACACCAATGCCGGTACGGTCGAATTCCTGGTCGATCAGCAGAAGAACTTCTACTTCTTGGAAATGAACACACGTCTGCAGGTGGAGCATCCGGTCACCGAGTTGACCACTGGACTCGATCTTGTGCATCTGCAGATCCGGATCGCGGCCGGCGAGAAGCTGCCCTTCAAGCAGTCTGACGTGCTGATTCGCGGGCACGCCATCGAATGCCGCATCTACGCCGAAGACCCCGACAACAATTACTTTCCCAGCCCGGGAAAGATCACGGTGCTGCTGCAGCCCTCGGGACCGGGAATCCGGCGCGACAGCGGCATGTACGAAGGCTGGAACGTTCCCGTGGATTACGACCCGTTGCTCGCCAAACTGATCGGCTATGGAAGCGACCGGCGGCAGGCCATCATGCGGCTGGAGCGCGCGCTCTACGAATATTTCGTGGCCGGCATCAAGACGAATATTTCGTTGTTCCAGCGCATTTTGCGAGACGCCGATTTTCAGGCCGGGAAACTCGATACCGGATACCTGGATCGTTTGCTGGCAAATGGCAACCACCCTGTCACATCGAGCGCGCCGGGAGCTGAGATCAGATCTTTGGAGGCAATCGCCGCCATTGCCGCTGGAATGTTTGCCGTGCTCGACCCGGCTTCGCCGGTCGGCAAGAATGGGAACACCACCGGGCCGGCTTTGGTTCCATCCAGTTGGAAACAGCAGGGACGTTCGGAAGGACTGCGCTGATTTTATGGTTTATGAAGTCATCGTCGGCGGCGAACAGGGCGGCAAATCCCACCGGCTCGAACTGGAAAAAGCCGGCGGTGGATGGGAATGCCGCCTGGACGGGCAGCCGGTCCATATCGATGCCGTCATCCCGCGCCGCGACGTTCTGTCGTTGCTGGTCGATGGACGGGCCTATGAAATCAAGCGCGAACAAACGGCCACTGATCTCCACATGTGGGTAGGTAGTACACGCCTGGCGGTCGAGTTGCGCGATCCACGTTCTTTGCGCTCGCGCCAGAAAGTTGGCGGAGACGAAAAGGGGCCCAGGAAAATCCTGGCGCCCATGCCTGGGCGCGTGGTGCGTCTGCTGGTCGCGGAACATTCCGAAGTCGAAGCAGGACAAGGCATCGTCGTGGTCGAAGCCATGAAAATGCAAAACGAAATCAAGTCGCCGAAAAAGGGAGTGGTGAAGAAGATATCGGCGACCCCAGGGGCGGCAGTGAACCCCGGCGATGTACTGGCGATCGTGGAATAAGAACACGCGCGGAACGGGCTCGCGAACGGACGGTCCAGTTCTCGCGCACACTCTCCAAGGCCACGGCCCAAAACCTCCCCAGCCCCAGCACCTACGTTATCTCAAGCCCACCTCTTCCCGCGCGTACCATAGAAACTAAGCTGGCAACGGCGGAGGTGTCTTCGTGAAGCTGCGGCAGATCATCAGTTTTGCAACCCTTGCAATCTCGGTCGTTACACTCTTCCTGGTGTTAAAGCGGCCTGCGCCGGTTGCGCCCGCGCTCGCGCCTGCTGCTTCGGCCGCTAATGCGCAGTCGTTCCAGGAGAAGTTGAACCAACTCGCGCAGCCCAAGGCGCCAGGCGAAGCTGGGGTTGAAGTTCGCATGAGTTCCGCAGAATTGGCGGCCGCCCTGGCGCAAGCTGCCGGACTGCTGCCCACAGCCACGGCCGCGAATGCTTCCACCAACCCTTCCGCCAGCTCTGCCCCCAGCTCTTCCGACGCAAGCCCGGCGATGGAGTTCCCGGGAGCGGTTCCCAATATCAAGGATTACCAGGTCTCCATGGATGGAGACATCGTTCGCGGTCAGTTCCTCACGCAGATTGCCGGCAAAGACGTCTACCTCACCCTGGCCGGACATCTCGGCTCCAAAGACGGTTACGCCACCTTCGATGCCACCGAGGTCAAGGTTGGCGATCTTTCCGTGCTCGCCTCGCTAGTCAACGAGATGTTGCAGAAAAAACTGGCCGAGCAGCGCGATCAACTCAAGCTGCCCGACAACGTCAAAGACCTTAAAGTCGAAAACGGCGAGCTCGTATTCGTGGAGAAATAACACCCGCTGCAGAAAATGCCGCCACTCTGGTACAGCCGTTTGTAAAGAAAAATTTGCCGAGCGCGCTACACCAAGGGTTCGTTTCAAGAGAATCTTCTAATCTCCATCTAATCTCCTTCTAACCTGATTCGTTTCGAATGAGTGCTATGACCAGTTACCCGATGCCTGCCAACTATGCTGACCGCGTCCTCGTGGCTAGCCCCAGTCCAGCGGTGCGCCAGCGTGTTCTCGAAAGTCTGCGTTCCCCGGCCCGCCGCTTCGAGCAAGCCAGCGGAGGGGCCGAAGCCATGGTCCATTTGGAGAGCGGCTCCTGGCAGGTGCTTTTTCTCGATCGCAGCCTGCCCGACCTCGACGCCGAGGAACTGAGCCAGACCGTCCGCCAGCGTTTTCCGGGAATCGAGGTGGTGCTGCTCGACGCGCCGAGCGATACCGCCCCGGGGGTGGCCGAAGAGCAAAACAATCTGATTCCGGAGATGTGGCCGGTCGCGTCCGAGAACCATAAAAAGGACGACCAGGTAGAGGCTTCGCCGGCCACCGGCGCCGCCCAGACCAGGCTCGAAGCTCCCTTGCCGGGGATGATTGGCAACTCCCGCGTCATGCAGCCCGTGTATCATCTGGCGCGCCTGCTGGCGGCGCGCAACACCACCGTCCTGATCACGGGCCCGACCGGCTGCGGCAAGGAAGTCGTGGCCCGCGCCATTCATCAATTGAGCCCGCGCGCCGGGCACACCTTTGCGGTGGTGAATTGTGCGGCCATTCCCGAGACCCTGCTCGAGGCCGAACTGTTCGGGTATGCTCGCGGGGCGTTCACCGGGGCGATGCAATCCTATGCGGGAAGAATCCAGACGGCACAGGGGGGCACACTCTTCCTCGATGAAATCGGCGAAATGCCGCTGAGCCTTCAGCCCAAGCTGTTACGTTTTCTGGAGCAGAAAGAGCTGCAGCGTCTGGGCAGCGCCGAAGTGGTGCGGGTGGATGCCCGCGTCATCTCCGCCACCAACGCGCACCTGCTGACCCTGGTACGGGAGGGAAAGTTTCGCGAAGACTTGTACTACCGGCTCTCCGCCTTTCCCGTCGAAATTCCGCCCTTACGCGACCGGACCGAAGACGTGCGGCAACTGGCCCTGCACTTTCTGGAAAAATATGTTTCACGCCCGCCCGCGCCGGAATTGTCCGCCGAGGCGCTCGCACTGCTGAAGACGCAGCCTTGGGGTGGGAACATCCGCGAATTGCAGAACGTGATTGAACGAGCGCTGATCCTCGCCGAGGGCGAAATGGTGATTCGGCCTGAGCATTTGTGGCTCAGCGACGCGAGCTTTCGCGGTTCGCGCTAGCGCTGTTGGAAAGACGCGGCAAGCCGCGTCTCTACGGAAAGGTATTTCCGGCGCCCTGCAACTCCGGCAACAGGTCGTCTCCCTCCGCACTCCCCATGAGAGCGTTCTAAGGCAATTTATGCCGGGCTGGTATGGCTCTTGCAGGGTAATCATCATGTCGACCTCTTTTCCCACCCCGCGAGATACGGCACACGACTCCGAGCATCCGCTGGCCCGTGCCTTTGCCTCTTTGGCTGCGCCTCGAGGTTGGGTCTAAGCTCAGGTCACAACGGCGCTCCATCACTACCAACCTTGTCTTCCGCCTGGCGAGTGGCGCACATCTCGGATGAGTGAGTATTTGTTGTCATGTGGGCAGAACAATTAACGGGGATGGGGGGTGGCTGTGATCTTTCACACAAAGTGAATCATCGCGCGTCGCCTTCCATTACGGATGAATTTCTTCAGGTATATCATTGGATGGACACGAGGCTCAGACACGCCAACGGGTGCTCAGTTGCCCTAGAGTTCTTCTGCCTCAGCATCCCTCCGATGACGAGGTTTCGCATGGCTCAGGTTACGAAGCTAAATGTGAATGGAAGCTCCTGCACCATTGATGCGGATGCGGACATCAGTCTGCTCAGCGTGTTGCGCGATCAACTTGATCTGACGGGAAGCAAGTACGGCTGCGGAGAAGGCCAGTGCGGCGCCTGTACGGTCCTGATCGATGGAAGTCCCCGCCGATCATGCATCACCCCGGTGGGAGTCGTCGGTCAGAAACAAGTCACAACGATTGAAGGCCTCGCCCAGGGGGACAGTTTACATCCTTTACAGAAGGCCTTTCTTGAAGAGGCAGCGATGCAGTGCGCCTACTGCACGTCCGGGATGATCATGACTGCCGTTTCGCTCCTGCGCGCAAACCCCAACCCATCCGCCGCCGACATCTCGCATTCCATGGAGGGCAACATATGCCGATGTGGAACCCATCCACGTATCGTAGCGGCGATCCAAAGGGCAGCGAAAACCATGAATCGTTCCATGAAGGAGTCCGGACAATGAGCGGCAAGCCAGATTTCCAAATTTCGCTGGAACCCGAACGCTACGAACTTAGCGCGCCGCCCGCATACCGCTTCGAAGTTGATCGGCGCGAATTTTTCAAATTCCTTGGCGCCGGCATTTTGATTGTCGGTGTTCTGAAGAACGCCCACGCACTCCAGGAATCGGGTGCAGTCAGGCGGATGGACGAATCGCTCCCGAAGGAAATCGGAGCCTGGCTGCACCTTGGAGAAAACGGCGCAGTGACGGTCTATACCGGCAAGGTGGAGGTCGGGCAAAACATACGGACATCTCTCAGCCAGTGCGTCGCCGAAGAACTGCACGTCCCGGTGAACAGAATCCAAATGGTGATGGGTGATACGCAGCTTACTCCGTTCGACATGGGGACGTTCGGCAGTCGCACCACCCCCACCATGAGTCCCCAACTGAGGAAAGTTGCCGCGGCCGCTCGCGATCTGCTGATTGGTTTGGCGGCAACTGAATGGCAGATCGACCGCAAGCGCCTGGTCGCCGCTGACGGCAAGGTCACGGACCCAGAGACCAAACGGTCTGTTGAGTACGCAGCTCTTGTGAAGGGGCAACAACTCACCCAAACCATCTCCGCGGAAGAGCCTCTCATTCCGGCGACTCAGTGGACGGTTCAAGGTCAATCACTGCCTAAAGTCGATGGCCGGGATTTTGTCACGGGGAAGCATCGGTATCCGTCCGACCAGAAATTGCCGGAAATGCTCCACGGCAAGATTCTACGGCCCACTTCTTTTGGAGCAACTCTTGTTTCTATTGACGCACACGAGGCTGAACAAATTCCGGGCGTCACCGTTGTCCACGATGGCAATTTTGTTGGAGTGGTGGCTCCGAACGCAGAAATTGCCTCTCGTGCCGTCGCTGCCATTCGCACGGAGTGGAAGGCTGAACCGCAGCTCTCGAACAAAGAGCTATTTGAGTATTTGAAGAAGAGTGCGACCGCAGGCAAGGACCCGACAGGGGACGCGTCCCGCTATGAAGCAGGCTCGGTGGAAAAAGCGCTGGCTTCTGCCGATCATCGCCTGCAACAGACTTACACGGTCTCCTATATCGCCCATGCGCCGCTCGAACCCCGCGCCGCCTTGGCGCAATGGTCGGGCGACAATTTAACCGTCTGGACGGGCACGCAGCGGCCTTTCGGCGTGCGGGGTGAACTGGCCGAGGCCTTTCGGATTCCAGAGGAAAGCGTCCGCGTGCTGATGCCGGATACGGGATCGGGGTACGGGGGCAAGCACACCGGGGAAGCAGCGATTGAAGCGGCGCGACTGGCGCGGGCGGCGAAGCGGCCGGTCAAGCTGGTGTGGACCCGCGAAGAAGAATTCACCTGGGCGTATTTCCGCCCGGCAGGCGTTATCGAAGTCAGCAGCGGTCTTCGCAGCGACGGCACCATCGCAGCCTGGGAATTTCATAATTACAATTCCGGCGCGGCAGGAATTCGAACTTACTACGATATTGCGAACCAGCGGATCGAATTTCATCCCTCGCACTCTCCATTGCGACAGGGTTCGTACCGCGCGCTGGCGGCCACGGCGAATCACTTCGCCCGCGAATCTTTCATGGACGAACTGGCTCACCTGGTGAACATGGACCCGCTGGAGTTCCGCCTGAAGAATCTGAAGAACGAGCGGCTGCGCGCCGTCTTTGAAGCAGCTGCCAAGAAGTTCGGCTGGGGACAGGCGAAAGCCGCGAGCCATGGCTTCGGAATGGGCGGCGGATTCGAGAAGGCTGGGAACATCGCGACCTGCGTCGAGGTCGCGGTCGATCGAAAATCCGGAGAAGTCAAGGTGGTGCGAGTGGTCACCGCTTTCGAATGTGGCGCCATCGTCAACCCCGATAACCTGCGGAATCAGATCGAGGGCTCAAACATCATGGGACTGGGTGGCGCGCTTTTCGAGGCCATCGAATTCGAGAATGGTCGTGTCCTAAACGGGCGATTCTCGCGCTACCGTGTTCCGCGGTTTAGCGATGTACCCACGATCGAGACCGTCCTCCTCGATCGTAAGGACATCCCTTCGGCTGGCGCCGGCGAATGCCCCATGGTGGGTTTAGCTCCCGCGATCGGCAACGCCATTTTCGACGCGACGGGTGTGCGACTTCGCTCACTCCCCATGGTTCCGAACGGGCTGAAGGCGGCCTAGTTTGTCTCGGCTCGCAAATGGAAGGGAGAAGATGCACGTATCCAAGGTGTTCCTCAAGCAAATGCTGACTGCGGCAACCGGGATGGTTGCTTTAATGTCCACTCTGCTGTGCCCGGCTCAGCAACTGACGAATGACAGACTTTCCGCGGATGTGAAACAAGACGGTTCCTATCAGTTAGCCATCCGCAACGGAAAACCTGTTCTCAGCGCCGGCGTGGCAGCAGAAGTGGATAATCAGTGGCTGCAATCGAGTGCGTACCCGCAGCATCACACTTCGGAATCTGCATTTAATGACGACTTGGGCTCCGGCCGCGAGATTACCGTGACCTTCAGCGGCCTTAGCGGTAAGCCTGATCTTGTCTACGTCCTGCAGCTTTATGCCGAACACTTTTACGGCGCCGTTCAGGTGAAGGTAAGAAATTCAGCGGGCAAAGACATCAGCGTACAGGCAATCCGTTCCGTAGAGGCTATCGGTCAGCCGATCGTCGAGCTTGGCGGCAATCCCTCCGCGGACCGGGTGCTGTCTGACAGCTTTAGCGAAGACTGGCCTGACCTGAAGATTTACGATCTTGGCCAGGCACCCAACGGAATGCACCGCGCCGTGGGAAGCCAACTCATCTATAACAAGGAGAGCAAGCAAAGCTTATTTCTTGGCGTCCTCACCTCAGATCGCTTCCTAACCATCTTCCATTTGAAGACACAACGCAGCGGGGCAGATACGAACCTAGTGTCCTATACGGTGGAATCGACTGGCACAACCGAGATTCAGAACGATTTCGACTTGAAGCACTCACCGCCGGAGGACCGGGTTGAGTTAAGACTCCCCGTGAAGCGCGGTGAAGAAATAGCTTCCGAAAGATTACTGTTCGAAGCAGGGCCGGATTACCACGATCAATTACTCGCTTACGGAGGCGTCATTCGGCGGCTGCACCACGCCCGTGTACCCGGTGAAACACCGATCGGATGGTGGAGTTGGACGGCCTATTACGGCGGCATCAACGAAGGTGAATGTCTGGCCAACGCGCGATGGCAAGCCCAGCATTTGCTCGAGCTCGGCTACAAGTTCTTCCAGATTGATGATGGCTACGAGTACGCGCGCGGCGAATTTACGACGAGCAATGCGACGCAATTCCCGGATGGGGTCGGTTTCGTCGGTCACCGCATCACGGCAGATGGCTTGATCCTGGGCATTTGGACTGCTCCTTTCGAGGTGTCGGACCGATCCTGGATCTATGAGCAGCACAAGGATTGGCTGGTGCACAATGCGAAAGGTCAGCCGATTCCCATCGGCAAAGTCTGGAATCAGAACACGGACGTGCTGTATGCGCTCGATACCACTCAGCCCGAAGCGCAGCAGTACATGCGGCAGACCTACAAGACCCTGGTGCGGGAATGGGGTGTCGGGTTCATCAAGCTCGATTTCATGGACACTACCGCAATCGAAGGGTACTACTATCGGCCGAATACGACGGCGCTGGAGGCGCAGCGCATTGGATTGCAGATCATCCGGGATACAGTCGGCAAGGATGTGATCTTAGACAAAGACGGCAGTCCCATGCTGAGTCCTGTGGGTCTGGTCGATACCGGCCGGATTTCGGTGGATACGGGGCATAATTTTCAGAGAACGAAGAGCGCCGCGCCGGGGATCGCGGCTCGCTTCTATATGCACCGGAACTTCTTTCTCGACGATCCGGATGCTTTTAATGTGACCGACAGCTATCTCATGCGGGAGCCGCAACCGCTGGTGTCGCTGCCGGCAGCGCAAGCATCCATCGCACTCTCGGCAATATCGGGCGGCATGTACGAAATCGGGGATGACATGCTGCTCTTGGGTTCGGAAAAAGACCGGTTGGCGTTGGTCCAGAATCGAGATTTGCTGAACATGGCGAAGATCGGCCGCGCCTCCACTCCCATCGACCTGTTGAGTTACGAGCCCGAGGATGAACAACCAAGCATCTTCTTTTTACCTGAGGACCGCCATCTTGGCATTCTGACGGTATTCAACTGGACGAAAAAAAACCGGACCCGCGAACTCAAGCTCGACCAGCTTGGCCTTCCTGGCAATCACTCGTTTTCCGCAACCGACGTGCTGAACCCAACGGAAGGTTTGGCTATCAACAACAGTAGTCTGCACATTCAGGGTCAGGCACCCGAATCCGTGCGGGTGATCAAAATAGTGGACATGAACATACCTGAGGCCGCACCCACCGTAACCGTGCAGGTGCCCTCAATCGTCAACACGGGCGAATTATTCAGTGCTTCGGCGCAAGCTGATGCAGGCGGCGTGCCTGCCGTTCGGTATCACTGGGATTTCGGGGACGGAACCAACAGCGCCGGTGCGAACGTCTCTCATGCCTACACCAGAGAAGGAAAATTCACCCTGCGCCTGACAGTGGACGGAGTTGACGGTGTACCAGCCCAGAAGGACGTCGAACTTAAAGTGTCGGGTCACCTTCAGGTACTGCCGGAGCTCAAAAACAACCGGCGACTGGTTGAGCCGGCCGATCACTGACCCTCGGACCGGAGAGGAAGAGCAATTTCTGGAATGCGCTCTTTTCTCAGTCCGGTTTACTGCCTCGCTAACGTGTTGCTTGGAAGTCGCGAAACGGAGAAGGATCGATGGCATTGAATAACTGTTTCACCGTGGAACAAAGTCGAGGTTGTCACCGGGCGGACATTCTTCAACCCAGACACAGTCCTGTTCACAGGTGAATTTACGACCGCCGTGCTGCCCCCGGTTACTGTCAGAATAGACAGTATCAACAGGAAAAGTCTGAGCTCCTCGGAATTAATCTCGAATCATGGGCGAGCTGGAGGTCGTTGGTTCGTCCGTCGAATTGGTACCGACGAACGCGCTTGTGGTCATTGACGGGCCGACTCCCGAATTGTCAGCCAACCAGAAACTCTTCCCAACTCCTGCCACGAGCGGCCCGCCCGTGACCCCGGATCCGCCCTCCCTCTCCGCCAGTCTTTTCTCATGGCGCGGTCACAATCCTAACTAGCCCGACACCAGAAATTCGACCCCTCCCTCAATTTCGGAGATCGCGATGGGCGCAAAGTTAGCCTCACGCAGTTGCTGGTTGAGCTGGGCCAATTTCGTTTTTTTGAATCCGGCCCACTCCGCGATGCGAGCCTTTACCTGCTGGCTTGACTCCCGGTAAACCGCGATCGCCTGCGAGGGCACGGCGCGGTCCCCGTTTTCGACCACTCGCAGCGCGGATGCGAGGCTCGTGTAGGCATCCTGCAACCCGGGGCCTCCGGCTGCGTGTTCCTTGTTCGCAAGAATCTTTGCGATTTCGGATTGAGCTTCCCCCAGCGCCGTCTTGAGCTGTGCGCTTTTTGCCCCCGACTTCTGTTGCCCCAATTTTTGCTGAACGTCGGCAAGCTGTTTCTGAACCGAACCGATCTCGGCCAGTGCGCGTCGCGCTTCGATGGTCTCGCCAAAGATCTGTTGACCCAACTGTAATTGCTGCGCGAGTACCTCGGGAGTCGCGGCCGAGCGCGGGTCCATGATGATTTTCAGCGCTTGCTCTTGCGTTTTTGCATCCACCGTCAAGCGGACCTGGTAGATTCCCGGCACCGCCTTCGGCCCGCTGGGATTGCGGTACTCCGAGTCTTCGTCCGCATCCGGGCCTCCGGAACTTCCCCAGGCGAGGTTCCAGACGAAGCGGTGCATCCCGGCTGTTTTCTCAAGCACTTCAGGCTTGGGGAACCAGCGCTCGGCGATAGGAAGCGGCCGGTGCTTCTGCGTGCGCTGTTTTTGATCTTCGGAAGAAAACCGCCGCACCAGATTCTGTTGCGCATCGAATATTTCCAGTCGAACGGCGCTCGCCGGGGACGGCAGGAAATAATCAATCTCCGCGCCATTGGGAGGATTCTCCGCCGTTGGCTCTTCAGGAGGAAGCGGGGTCCCGGTGAAAAAGTCGTTATCCACGCGGACCGCGGTGGCCGGGCGGTACAGCCACGGGCTACCGGCTTTTTGCGCCACCAGTACCTGGCGCAGCGGCGTGATGTTATCCAGAATCCAGAAGGCCCGCCCGTGCGTGGCAACCACCACATCGTCCCCGTGGATGGTGAGATCGCGAATCGAACTGGTGGGCAGGTTCAGCTGCAAGGATTGCCAGTGGTCGCCCGCGTCGAACGATACGTACACTCCGAATTCGGTTCCGGCGAAGAGTAGTCCTTTGCTCTGAGGGTCTTCTCGAACCGCGCGCAAAAACGCCGGAGCCGTAATCCCGTTCGTGACCAGATGCCAGGTCGCTCCGTAGTCACGAGTGCGATAGATATAGGGCGTCTGATCGTCGAGGCGGCCGCGATCGACGGCGGCATAAGCCACCGCGGGATCGAAATGCGACGCTTCGATCAGCGAGATCTTGCTCCAGTCGCTCAGCCCTGGCGGGGTGACATCTTTCCAGTTCTTTCCGCCATCGCGGGTGAGGTGAATCAATCCCGTGTCGCTTCCTGCCCAGACCAAATCGCGGTTGAGCGGTGAGGGCGCGATGGTGAACACAACGCCATAACCGGCGCGTTTAGCTTCTTCGCTCGTCGGCGGAACTTGCGCTGGCGGACTCGGCGCTTTCTTATCCTTGGTACCACCCGCCTCACCAGTCGCTCCCGTGAGATCGGGGCTGATCGTCTCCCAGTGCAAACCGCCATCGACAGTCTTCATCACATACTGCGTCCCGAGATAAAGCGTTGTCGTGTCGGCCGGGGAGAGAACCAGCGGCGGAGTCCAGGGCGCGCGATATTTGCGCTCATGGATCTCCGCGTCCCACGCCATTGCGGGCCACGGAGTAATGTCCTGGCTGAGGCCGGTCCGTTTGTTGAAGCGGGCCACGGTACCGAAAGTTCCACTCAAGTAAATGATGTCGGGGTTATTCGGATCGACCACCAGGTATCCGCTCTCGCTGGGGCCGGCGGGAAACCAATCCCGCGGCGTGATCTGAGCGTGGTCGGTGCGGCTTGCCACCGCGGCAGCGCCGGTATCCTGCTGCGCGCCATACACCACGTAGGGAAACTGGTTGTCGGTCGTCACGTGATAGAACTGCGCCGTGGGCTGGTTGTACCAACTGCTCCAGGTCTGGCCGCGGTTCAGGCTGATCGTGGTTCCCTGGTCCGTTCCGAGGACCATGCTGGCGGAATTCCTGGGATCGATCCAGAGTTGGTGATAGTCATCTCCACCCGGCGCCCCTCGCAGAACCGAAATCGACTTCCCGCCATCTTCGGACCGGTAGAGCGCAACGTTCGGGACATAGATCACATCGGGATTCTGCGGATCAATGGTGACGCGATTGAAGTACCACGCCCGGCTGGTCAGCCGGGAATCGGCGTTGGCCAGCACCCAGGTGTTGCCTCCATCGTCAGAGCGATAGAGGCCGGACTTTCCTGCCTCGGATTTTTTTGCTTCGATCACCGCATACACGCGCTTGCCGTCCGGCGCAACGTCGACGCCGACCCGCCCCCAATCGCCCTCGGGCAGTCCGCGTCCTTCAAGACGCGACCAGGTTTTGCCCGCATCCTGAGAACGGTAAAGACCGCCCCCAGGTCCATCGATCGAAGCATACGTGCTCCACGGAGGACGATGCGAATTCCATGCGCCGGCAAACAAGAGCTGCGGCGCGGAAGAACACATCGCCAGATCGGAAATGCCGATTGCCGGCCCCAGGTCGAGAACCCGCGTCCAATGCGTCCCGCCATCCACCGATTTGTAGACGCCGCGCTCTGCGTTAGGGCCATAAGCATGCCCCAAGGCGCCCACATAAACGACAGCCGGATTCTGCGGATCGATCACGATCCGGCTGATTTGGCGAGTGTCCTCCAAACCGATATGAGTCCACGTCGAGCCGCCGTCGGTGGACTTGTAGACGCCATTGCCCGTGGAAAGGTCGGAACGAATGTCAGTCTCGCCGCTTCCGGCATAAATGGTCTTAGGATCGGAAGGAGCCATGGCCAGAGCGCCGATCGAGGCCACAGGCTGGCCGTCAAAAATCGGAGTCCAAACAACTCCGGCATCGGTTGTCTTCCAGATTCCGCCATCGACTGAACCGAAATAGAAAGTTGTCGAGTCGCCCGGCACGCCGGCCACGGCCACCACGCGTCCTCCACGGAAAGGGCCGATTAAGCGCCATTTGAGGCCATTCATCAGTTCCTGAGGAACCGGCTGGGCAACCGCAGCGACGGTGAGCAACAGAAAACAACCAGGCAGGAGACGACGATTCAAACACGACCAGAATTTGTGCAAGTTAGCCAACCCTCGTTTCGGCTATCCAGTTTAGATGAAGCGCCGCTTTCGAAGCATGACGAAATTCGGTAGTGTCCGGATGAACCGCTGTGGAACTCGGTGGTACCATCAACCTGCTTTCTCCAACTCCCAGCATGGGCATCAAGGAATGACTCCATCCTCGCGCTCCGTAGCCTCTCCCCACGTAGTCAACATCGCAGATTTCCGCGCCCTAGCCCAACGCCGCCTGCCCCGAGCGGTTTTTGATTACCTCGACGGCGGCGCCGAAGGCGAGGTCACTCTGCGCGAGAACTGCCGCGTCTATGAGGACATCACCTTCCGTCCGCGCCATGCGGTCGCGTTCGCCGATTGCAACTTGCGCACCCGCATTCTCGGCTGCGATCTCGCTCTACCTTTCCTGCTCGCCCCTGTCGGCTACAGCCGCCTCATGCACCCCGGAGGCGAAGTGGCCGCCGCTCGCGCCGCCGGCAATGCCGGTACCGCCTACATTCTCTCCACCATCTCCGGGCACAGCCTGGAAAATGTGAAAGCTGCTTCCGCCGGACCCGCCTTCTATCAACTGTATCTGATGGGTGGCCGCGGCGCCGCCGAGGCCGCCCTCGAACGCGCCCGCATCGCTGGATTTTCCGCGCTCGTCGTCACCATCGACATCCCCGTAGCCGGAATCCGCGAGCGCGACTATCGCAACGGAATGAAGGAACTCGTCGGCGGTGGCTTCTTCGAAAAACTTCCCTTTCTTCCGCAAATGCTCTCGCGCCCGGGATGGCTTGCGAGTTTTCTGCTCGACGGCGGTATGCCTCCACTCCTCAACGTCGTCATTCCCGGCAAAGGTCCCATGCCCCTCATCGACGTCGCCGCCGCCCTCGCCGAATCCGCAGTGACCTGGAGCGACTTGAAGTGGATTCGCGACTTGTGGCAGGGCCCCATCGTTATCAAAGGCATTCTCACCGGAGACGATGCACGCCGCGCCGTCGATGAAGGCGCCGCCGCAATTTCCGTTTCCAACCATGGCGGACGCCAACTTGATTGCGTTCCCTCGTCGCTGCGAGCCTTGCCGGAGGTCGTCAAGGCCGTCAACGGGAAAACCGAAATCCTCATGGACGGAGGCATCCGCCGCGGCACCGACATCGTCAAGGCCCTCTGCCTCGGTGCCCGCGCCGTGCTCTGTGGACGCGCATACGCGTACGGCCTGGCCGCCGCCGGAGAAGCTGGCGTAAATCGCGCCATCCAAATTCTGCGCGCGGATCTGGAGCGCACGCTGAGGTTGCTCGGCTGCCCGTCCATCGCCGAGCTTGATCGCTCGTATGTGAATGTTCCTCGAAACTGGGACGCGATCTGACGGCGTTCGGGAAACACTCACGCTGTAGAGACCGGGCTTGCCCCGTCTTGCCCGCGCCTCCGGTGACGCCGAGACGCGGCAAGCCGCGTCTCTACGGGATGTCCTGTACCCTTTAACGGCTGGTCATCCAATCCTTCGCATGCGTTAAAATCCCGCAGGAGCCATGCTCATGCATCGTCGCGAATTTAATCTCGGTATCCTCAAAATGTCCGCCGCGGCGCTCTTCGCCCCGCGCCTGTTCGCCCGCTCGATCGATTCCGCCAACACCACCGCTTCCATCGCCACTCTCTACAAGAATGCCATCGTCATCGATTCCCTCTGCGGCCCGCTCGTGGACATGGACGCCCCACTGACGCCCGAGATCCTCCGAGCGGTGCAGCAATCGGGCATCACCGCCATCAACTTCACCATCTCTGACCCGACCTTCGAGGGCACGGTCGGCAATATCGCTGCCGTGGAATCGCTAGTCGAGCAGCATCCCGAAACCTTCCTCATCGTGCGCCGCCATTCCGACATCGTCCGCGCCAAGCGAGAAAACAAGATCGGGATTCTTCCCGGGTTCCAGTACACCACTTTCCTGGAAGAAAAGCCGGAACGCATCGAAACGTTCCGCCAGTTAGGCGTGCGCATTATGCAGCTCACTTACAACAATCGCAGCCTCTTCGGCGACGGATGCTTAGAACCCGGCAACGCCGGTCTCAGCAAAGCGGGCATCGCCGCCGTCAAGAAAATGAATGACCTTGGAGTCGCCGTCGACCTCAGCCACAGCGGATACCGCACCACCTCCGAAGGCATCGCCGAATCCGCGAAGCCGGTGCTGGTCACGCATTCCGGATGCGCGGCCGTCTATGCCCATCCCCGCAACAAGCCCGATGAAATCCTTAAGTCGCTAGCCGATCGCGGCGGCTATTTCGGCGTCTATCTCATGCCTTACGTCGTAGCCTCGCCCACCGTACCCACGCGCGAACACGTGCTCGACCACGTCGTGCACGCCATCAAAATATGCGGCGCCGATCACGTGGGCATCGGATCTGATGGCTCGATTCAGAAAACGGTTCTGACCGTCGAACAGAAAGCCGCCTTCGATCAGGACATCGCACGCCGCAAGAAACTCGGCATCGGCGCCCCGGGCGAGGATCGCTATCCCTACGTGCCCGACCTCAACGGCCCCGACCACATGGAAATCATCGCCACCGAGCTCGCCAAACGCGGCCAGCCCTCGTCGGTGATCGAGAAAGTACTGGGCGCAAACTTCCAGCGCGTAATCGGGGAAATTTGGGGCCTGGCTTAGTAGAGTCCGATGCGGCTTGACGCCAATAGAATCCAACTGTACAGTTCGAATTGGTGAACTGGAGAGTTACCTATGCTGAGAACTGTCAAGAATGACGCTATCGTCGTCTCCGCCCTCCACGCCCGCTCCAATCTCGGCAAGCTTTTACGCCGAGTCGAGGACGAGCGCCGCTCCCTGGTCATCGAGAAGCGCGGTACGCCCAAAGCGGTACTGTTGAGCATCCGGGACTATGTGCGACTTGCCGCCCCCGAACCGGAAGTACTTAGGCTGATCGGAGAGGAGTCACAGCGCAAGGGCACGAACAGACTCAACTCGCGCCAAATTGACCAGATCATCAAGGCCGCCCGCGATCAAAAACCGAAGCGTCGTTGACCCGACAGCGATGATTCCGCTCCGCCTAATCATCGATACCAACATCCTAGTCTCGGCGGCCCTGAAACCGGACGGGCTCCAGCGCACTGTGCTGGTACTTTCGATCACCAAACCAGCCCGACTCTACGTCACCGAAGGCATTTTCGCCGAGTACCGTGACGTGCTCGGGCGTCCGGAATTAAAAATCCGCAAGGGCCTTCGGCAGCAACTCCTCCAGCTCATCAAGAACCACGCGCAGCTCATTACTCCCGCGCGCGTGCTCCAGGTGGCGAAAGATCCCGACGACAATAAGTTCCTGGAATGCGCAGACGCCGCTCGCGCCGATTACCTGGTGACCGGCAACCAGCGCCATTTCCCAAAGTTCTGGAAGCAGACCAAGGTCATTACATCCCGCGAATTCATCAGCATCGTAGTGCCGCACTTCATCCCGTGACCGCCATCACAGCCAGCCCCGCGCTCCTGTGCAAACTTATGGCAATGAGCGCACCCGTCAAGAACGATCGCGCCGCGTGGTTGCAAGGGCCTGCGGCCGATTGCTCAACGAAGCCCCCGGCTCCTCCACCCGAACGCAAGAACCCATGGCGTCTGATCCTGCTCGGCGCGCCGGGCGTAGGCAAAGGCACGCAAGCCGAACTCCTGACCGAGCGTCTAGGGGCCTGCCATCTCTCGACCGGAGACGTTTTTCGAGCCGCCGGCAAGCTGCGTGACTGCGATCAGTCTCCTGCCATGAGGGCGGCCCAGGACTATATGCGCCGCGGCGCACTGGTGCCCGACTCGATCGTCTGGGAGATGGTGCGCGAGCGCAGCCATTGCATCCTCAGTTGCCACGGCTTCATCCTCGACGGATTCCCGCGCACCCTCGGCCAAGCAGTGTCCCTCAAAGACATGATGGAGAAGGAGAAGATCACGCTCAGCGGAGTAGTGAACTACGAACTGCCGGTGGACGAGATTGTCCAGCGCCTGAGTGGCCGCCGCACCTGCGAAAAGTGTAAGTCGGTTTTCCATATTAAAGAGCGGCCCCCGAAGGTCGAGGCCGTCTGCGATCGCTGCAGCGGACGACTTTTTCAGCGTGAAGACGACCGGTCCGAAGCCATCACCGTGCGTTTGGAAGCCTACGAGCGAAGCACCGCGCCGCTCATCCAGTTCTACAAGAATCTCGGCCTGCTGCTGCCGATTGTGGCCCAGGGATCTCCCGATGAAATCGCAGCCCGCACCATGGATCAGTTGGATCGTCTGGCGGCTTAACTAGAGCTGGTTTGATACGTCGGTCTGGGCAGGGCGACTCCGCACGCTGCGGAAAAGTTTCGTATCAGGGTATCGCTTTAGCGATACCGTAAGTTCTCCGAGAACATATGCCCCTTTAGGGGCTGGGGGATCGGAAACTGACTTCTCCCGTAACCTCTTAACACCGGCCTAATTGATTCGTCGGCTGGCGTTGTCGGCAATTTCTGGCCCCGAGTTGCCGAGATGGCTGCGTTGTTCTCCCTGCCGCTGCAGGCGAAACGCCGGAACGATAAGAGCCTGTTCCAGGGTGGGGCGATTCAGATTCGAAAGCACTTCCGCTACCCGGTTCGACTCCTCCATCTTGCCGAGCTTTTGGTACGCGAGCACCAGCGTTCGCAGCGCAAACGGATCGCGATCATCCTCCTCCAGGTCTTGAACGGCATTGTCCCAGTTGCCTTCGGCGGCCAGCACCGCTCCGTGCGCGCTGTAGTAGGCATGCAGGATCGTCGTGCGCCGGCTTGACGTCGCCAACTGGTTAAGCTCAGCTACCGAAGCTTTAGCCTCTTCCTTATTGCCCGCATCGAGATCGCGAAGAACCCGCGCATACAGTACAACCGCCATTTCCTGTTCCCGCGAGGCTTTGCTCATCCCCTTGTTTTCCTTCAACACATCGGCCGCCTTACTCAGTAGTTCCATAGCCGCCTTCGGATCCTTCTGGTAGAGCGCCATCTGTCGATACGCTTCAGCTTCCAGCTCTCCCAGTCCCTTCACCCGGGTCTGGCTGGCCACGGCGCGAAAGGCTTTATCGGCGCCGTCGAAATCTTTCTCGCGCACGTAAGTAGCCGCCGACTGCAGCGCCCAATCTGCCGCCTGCGCCTCCGTCGGAGCCATTTTGATCGCCTTATCGTATTCCACGCGGGCGCGTACCTGACCTCCCGTTAATGCGTAAGTATCCGCTATGCCAAGCTGAGCCGAGGAAAAGGTTGGATCAAGTTGCAAGGCGATCCGATACTCCGAGAACGCATCCTCGAATTTTCCCATCACCCGCGAGAGCTCGGCGAGGCTGTCATGCGGGTTGGGCTCTTTGGGAGCCAACTCCATGTACTTCCGAGCCGCTGCCAGCATTTTTTCCCAATCGTGACGAGCGGCATAGCAATACGCAAGTTCATTCCAGGAGCCGGGGGAGTTCGTCGTGCGTTCAAAGAACGGAATGGCCTTTCCGTCCTCGTTCTGGCGCATCAGCCACCAACCCGCAAACCACGTCAGATTCTGGTCATGCGGATAGAGGCCCAAAAGCTGATTCATGTCGGCGATGGCGTCAAGAAAATGGCCGTCCCCGGCGTCCGCCATCCAGGCAATCAGCAACTGTTCGCCTTTCGTGACCTTCTTCGACAACCCCAGAGCTGCCTGGCGATGGATGGCCTGCTCGTTAGGGTCCCGGGCAACAAAAGCGATAAATCCGTGCGCCAGAGCGAAATTGGGATCTTTCTTGACCGCCAATTTCCAGGTGTTCACTGCGGTTTCAACCCTCAGGTCGCTCTGAAAGCGAGCCAGCCCTTTATCGAACACATGCCGTGCCTGGGCCGAGCGGGTGGTGATGGGAAGCGTCTCTTCGGGGAGCGCAGGCTCTGCCGCATAGGCCAACGGCAGTCCAGCGATGATGAAGAAAAATGCAAGAATCACTACACGCTTGCTGGACATGAAAGCCTCTATTTCCCTCGTAACAAATATCCCGCTTCCAGCGGAAGCAGGTCGTCGATCTTCAAGACTTTGACTCCATGGGTGATGGAATACACGTCCACCAGTCCAAGAGCGCCGCGCGTGCTTTCAACGATATGCAGCAAGTCCTCATCCGAACTGGCGACCACGATGAACCCTTTGTGCGAAATGATCAGCGCCTTCAGCTCGTCGGGCGAAATCTTGTACAGCCGGTCTCGCACGATTTGCATTTCCGGAGAACCTGGCTCCCGGATCACCACCGTGATTGCCGAGCCATCCGGCCATGCCCGCGTTTGAGCCTTAAGGATCTTGGCTAGATTGACGGAAGTAAGAGCCGCGGTCGCATTCCCTTTTTCCACCACGACGGCAAGTTGTTTGGCGCTGCAATGGACCGCAAGGCCGACGATGAGAAGGAAGATTCCAAATCTCGTGCCGCGCTGCATGGAAGAATTATAGGTGACCATGCAAGCACCTCTTGCATACGAAAGTAACGGGCGCTCCCAAACAGTCTGCGGAAAACTCGATTCTGCTCTTGATGCCGGGTGGTGCAGCGCTTCAGGTATGCTTTACCTGTGAACTACGGAGCTCTGTTTCGATCCGCCCTGGTGGCCCTGCTTAGAAACAAGATGCGCAGTATCCTGACCGTTCTGGGGATCACCATTGGAATTGCCGCCGTGATTTGTGTAGTGGCGATTGGCAATGCCGGACAAGCACGTGTCCAGCAACAGTTAAACAATCTGGGAGACAACTTCGTCTGGGTCGAAGCTGGCGGCCGCGCCGTCAACGGTGTGCGCACGGGCACGCATGACACGAAGACGCTGGTTATGGCCGACGCCGTGGCCATCAAGAACCAGATTTCTCTCATCAAAAGCGTTTCGCCGAATGTGGATGATCCGGTCCAGGTCATTTACGGCAATCAGAATTGGCACACCTCTTACCGCGGCGTCTCACCTGAATTCTTCGAGATCAAGCGTTGGTACGTGGATCAGGGGGCAATATTTTCGCAGGACGATGTGGATCGAGCGGCCGACGTTTGTGTGATTGGGCGCACCGTTCAGCAACAGCTTTTTGGCGTCGAAGCGCCGGTTGGAAAAGTGATCCGCGTCAATAGTCTCCCCTGCAAGGTGGTGGCTACTCTCCATCCCAAGGGACTATCCCTTTCCGGGCAAGACCAGGACGATACCATCATTCTGCCCTACACCGTCGCTCAGAAGAAGCTCAAAGGGATTACCTGGCTGGACGACATTCTGTGCTCGGCGGTGTCACAAGATGTCGTCAAAATGGCCGGACAGGAAGCCACGGCTGTGCTGCGAGACCGCCACCATCTGCGCCCTGAAGAAGAAGATGACTTTAATATTCGAAATCCTGAGGACATCATTCAGGCCCAGCTCGACGCCAGCAAGACTCTGACTATTTTGCTGATCGCAATCGCATCGGTTTCCCTGATCGTGGGAGGCATTGGGATTATGAACGTGATGCTGGTTTCTGTAACCGAGCGTACCCGTGAGATCGGAGTCCGAGTGGCGGTGGGGGCGACCGAAGAAGCCATCCAGCTTCAGTTTCTGGGAGAATCGATCATGCTCAGCCTGGTCGGGGGCGCGGCGGGTGTACTGGTTGGGGTCTTTGGGTCCTACCTGGTTGGACAGACTCTGGGCTGGCCCATCCAGATGTCAGTGGAGGCGGTCGTGGTAGCCGCCATGTTCTCGGTCGCTGTCGGAGTATTTTTCGGATATTACCCGGCACGCAAGGCGTCTCGGCTTGATCCCATCGAAGCCCTGCGATATGAGTGAAGAATCTTAGGGGCTGTGATGACTATTCGTGCACAAGCTACACCACTCGTGAATTGTCATCCTGAGCGAAGCGAAGGACCTGCTGTTCGCCGCAAGATGCAGATCCTTCGCTTCGCTCAGAATGACAGCTATGGTGAATTGAGGACATGAAGACAAAGCGTAAGTGGCTGATCTTGGCGGGCGTTGCAGTCGCGGCAGGCTTGTTCGTCGCCTTAGGTCTGAACCGGGGCACGCAAACGCAGCACTTTACCGCCAAGGTGGAACGCGGCGAAATCGATGACGTCGTCGAAGCCACCGGAACCATCAACTCCGTGATCACCGTCCAAGTGGGATCGCAAGTTTCCGGGTCCATCGCAAAACTCAATGCCGACTTCAATTCCCGCGTGCACAAGGGAGACATTGTCGCCCTGATCGATCCCGCATTATTCAAGGGGGCCCTGCTGCAGGCGACCGCCGATTTGAAGAACGCACAGGCCAACCTGGAAGCGGCTCGAGCTAACCTCGAAAAAGCGAAGGCCGCACTGGTGCAGACCAAGGCCGACTACGATCGGGCCGTGGGCTTGACCAAAGACGGCGTCATGAGCCAGCAACAACTCGATCTTGCCAAATCGAACTATGACGCGGCCAGCGCATCCGTGGATGCTGCGGCCGCCAACATCACCCAGGGCGAAGCACAAATCAGTCAAAAAGAAGCTGCGGTCGCAGTAGCCCAAACCAATCTCGATTACACCGTGATCCGCTCTCCCATCAACGGCACGGTAGTGGCGCGAAATGTGGATGTGGGCCAAACCGTAGCCGCATCCTTGCAAGCGCCGACCATCTTCACCATCGCCCAGGACCTCACCAAGATGTGGGTCTATGCCAAGACTGACGAGT
The DNA here is from genome assembly GCA_963752985.1 of uncultured Acidobacteriaceae bacterium. Lineage (GTDB taxonomy): Bacteria > Acidobacteriota > Terriglobia > Terriglobales > Acidobacteriaceae > Acidiflorens. The sequence continues at coordinate 87,188 of CAVWAN010000024.1, read as the reverse complement.
CGGATGTCGACAACATTAAGGTGGGCAAAGCAGTCACCTTCAAGGTGGATGCCCTCCCCAAACAAACCTTTCAGGGAGTGGTCAGCCAAATCCGGATGAACCCGACGACGGTGCAAAGCGTGGTCACCTACGACACCATCATCGAATTTGCCAACCCTGAGTTGAAATTATTCCCCGGCATGACGGCCTACGTGACCATTCCGGTAGCGACGGTGCAGAACGCAGTGAAACTCCCCAATACGGCCTTGCGGTACAAGCCCCCGATGGACCCGGAGGAGATTCTGGCTCTTTATAAGCGTTATGGAATCGAGGGAACTGCGGGGATACAGGCCGGTGATAGCTCCGCCGCCGAGGATGCGAAGCAATCGGCTGCCGCCGCCCAAAATCTGCCTCGCGCCCCGAAAGCGGAGAGCGCCGTGGTTTGGAAGCTCCACCCCGATCACTCGATGGAACCGGTCGAGGTTTCTCTAGGCATCACCGACCACGCATTTACAGAAGTCAGCGCAATTCTCAAAGGGGAGCTGAAAGAAGGAGACGACGTAATTATTCGCTCCGTAACCCCCAAAACCCAAGCTCCCGGCAGCATACGGCGTTGAACGACGCCTGGTGCAAGTACGACTTGTATCAGGGTATGCCTTCAGGCATACCAACCATAAGTGCCGTGCTGTGAAAGCGCCTTTAGGCGCTGGTTTTGGGTGTTGAATCGGCAACTCGAAATATCCTATGGGATCGATACCCACTGTTAACCAACTCGAAGCCACGTCCACCGCCTCTCCCGCAAGCGCGGTCATCCGTGTGGAAGAAGCGCATAAGTACTACGAACTGGGCGAGACCCGGGTGCACGCGCTGCGCGGTGTAAGCGTTGCCATTCAGCGGGGCGAATTCGTGGCCATCATGGGGGCGAGCGGTAGCGGCAAATCGACCTTTATGAACACGTTGGGGTGCCTGGACCGCCTTAGTTCGGGACGATACCTGCTCGAAGGGATCGATGTTTCCGAGCACAACAAGAAGGCGCTGGCGCTCATCCGGAACGAGAAGATTGGATTTGTTTTCCAGGGCTTCAATCTGCTGGCCCGAACCACAGCGCTGGAAAACACCGAGCTACCGACTCTGTACGCGAAAATCGACAAAGACGAGCGCCGAAAACGTGCCATCGACGCGCTGACCCTAGTCGGCCTTGCCAACCGGGCCGAACATTTCCCGTCGCAGATGTCCGGAGGACAGCAGCAACGCGTGGCCATAGCGCGAGCCCTGGTCAATCGTCCTTCCATCCTGCTGGCCGACGAGCCCACCGGCAACCTCGACAGCCGAACTTCGGTCGAGATCATGGAGATTTTCCAGAACCTGAACGACAAGGGGCTGACCATCGTCCTGGTGACTCACGAGCACGACATCGCACAATTCGCCAAGCGTGTGCTGGTCTTCCGCGACGGCAAAATTCGCAAGGACGATCCGGTTCCCAGTCGGCCCCGGGCCAGTGAAGTGCTGAAGACGTTGCCGACGCTCGAAGATTGAAATATCCGATTTTGCGCGGTTGTGTGTGCGCTGGAAAATTAGTTCTCAAGCAGTCCAGTCGAACGAGCCGCACGAGAATCCAGCCCCGGAGGGGCGACCGAGCTTAGCCCAGCGCTTCAGCGCTGGGGAAAGTAGGAGAAATGATTAAAGTCCCAGCGGGACGACCGAGTTCTGACGCGAGCGCCGAAGCGCAGCGTCGTCTAGCCTATTTCAGCGAGCGCCGCGAAGAGCTTGTCTCGACCATCCGCGAGTTGGTCGAAATCGAATCTCCCAGCGACAACAAAGCCGCCGTCGACCGCCTTGCGGACGCCGTCGCGCAGAAATTCACCCCGCTCGGCGGCGAAGTACGAATTCACCCCGCGAGAGACTTTGGCAATCATCTGCAAGTAGATTTTCGCGGCGACGGCGCCGCCAGGCCGGTGCTGCTGCTCGGTCATTACGACACTGTCTATCCGCTGGGCACGCTCGCAACCATGCCTTGCCGAGCCGTGGACAACAAACTGACGGGCCCCGGCGTCCTCGATATGAAATCCGGCATCGCCCTGATGCTCCAAGCCCTCGCTGGATTGCAAGCCTGGCATGGAACATTACCGCGTCCCGTAACCATTTTCCTGGTTTCCGACGAGGAAGTCGGCAGCGACTCCTCCCGAGCCATCACCGAGTCGCTGGCGAAAAAAGCTGCGGCCGTGCTCGTCCTCGAGCCTTCCTATGGATCCCAAGGTGCCGTGAAAACCGCGCGCAAAGGAGTTGGCGAATACCAGGTCAAAGTTACCGGCAAGGCGTCTCATGCCGGCCTCGATTTCCAGAAAGGGGTAAACGCGATTCTCGAGCTGGCGCGCCAAATCGAAAAGCTTTCCAGCTTCACCGATCTGAAAACAGGGTTGACGGTCAACGTCGGCATCGTAAGCGGCGGATCGCGAACCAACGTGGTTCCAGCCGAAGCGTCGGCCCAGGTAGACGTCCGCATAGCACGCATGAAAGACGCGGCCGGTATCGACAAGAAGATGCGCAGCCTCCGCACCTTCAATCGCAAGTGCAAACTCGTGATCACTGGAGGCATCAATCGTCCGCCCATGGAACGCACCGCCGGAGTGGCTGCGTTGTACGCGCAGGCCGTCGCCATCGCGCGCGACCTGGGATGGAAGCTAGGCGAAGCGGCGGTCGGCGGCGGCTCCGATGGCAATTTCACCGCCGGTTTGGGCATTCCGACCCTGGACGGCCTGGGCGGCGTAGGCGACGGCGCCCACGCCCCCCACGAGCACATCCTGATCTCGGAATTGCCGCGCCGAGCCGCGCTCATCGCGGGTTTGATTGAAAGAGTATGACCGAGGCAATGTGACCCAGTTCACAAGCGCCTGTGACGCGCAATACAGGCAGCTTTGACCTGAGGGTCCACACTAACCTAGAATTCGATTGGGGTCAGAGTGTGCCCTGTCGCATTCGAGGGCATAACTGGAGGCTTTATGGGTGAGGGACTGTTTCAACCGCTGCATATTCTGCTGATTATTGGCATTGCGCTGCTGCTTTTCGGACCGAGTAAGTTTGCCGACTTAGGCAAAGGGCTGGGCGAAGGCATAAGGAATTTCAAGGCCGCGGTCAAAGAGCCCGCGAAGGACGAGAAGGAAAAAGAGACGCCCAAGCCGCCAGCCGCCTAGACCGTGTGGCGCGGGTGCCCTCGCCCGCGTGCTGGCACAATCAAGAATCTGCGCTACATCACCCCATCCTGCCGCAGCATCCGCCACACCAGCGCCACCGGCAGTCCCACCACGTTGCTGTAGTCCCCTTCAATGCGAGGAATCCAGCGGGAAGCGATGCCTTGAATCGCGTAGGCTCCCGCCTTGTCCATAGGCTCGCCGCCGGCGACGTAGTCCATGATCTCCTGCTCAGAAATTTCCGACATCGTCACCGAAGTGGTTCCACTGGCCACCGAGCACTGACCACTGACCACTAAGCAGACTCCCGTAATCACCTGATGCTCACGTCCAGAAAGCTGGCGCAGCATGCGAGCGGCGTCCGCAGCATCGGAGGGCTTGCCGAGAAGCTCGCCGGCCACAACCACCACGGTGTCGGCCCCGAGCACGCAATCCTGCGGACGTTGACGCGCCACCGCTAGCGCCTTCTCACGCGCCAGGCGTTCGGCGCAGTCTCTTGCGGCTTCTCCTGGTAACGGGTCTTCCGGGATGTGCACGGGCTGGACTTCGAAAGCGATCCCGGCGTTGCGCAGCAATTCCTGACGACGCGGCGACGCGGAGGCGAGCACGAGCATGGAGACATTGTAAGGGTCTTTATTGGGCGGCTAGCAGTCGATGAGTGAGATCGGGATGTTCCGACAGTTACCCGGTCGTTCTGTTGCCGAAGGAAACGCAGCGGCCTCGGTCAACTCGCGGCTGTCCATTGGAGATCGGTATAATGCCGGAGGCAACTGGTCAGGCTAACGGAGTTCAACACCTCGATGAGGCATAACGTAAAAAGTGCCCTGGTACTCTCAGTGGTTTTACTAGTTCTTGCCCCGCCGATGCTTTCGCAAGAGAAGAACGGGCCCTCTGTATCGCGTGCGGTAGTTCCGCCTCCGTATCCCGACACAGCCGACGGACTTCGGCAACTTCTGCAAGATACTCTAGCGGCCGCAAGGACTGGAGACACGGCGAAGGTTGCGATGTTTGTGAAGGCGATGGAAATCCCGAACTATGAGACCTGGTTTCCTAAGACCTTCCTGTACGCTGGCAAGAGTTGGGTAGGACCGTATGGGGAAAACCTCGACAGAAATGAAAGATCGATGCAGGAATTCTTTGCGCGGCTTGCGCAAAAGGAAGGCGGGCTATCGACGCGCAAGGTCAACGACTCCCCAGAACCCGGCAGAGGGTTGGAGTGGGGAATGCTCCATGCTGTAACACAGCCAGTCGACATCTACTTTGCCAGCTGGAAGAAGCCAGATGACGCTAAGAACACGAGAGGCGAACCCATCGGCTACTTCATGTTTATCGAAGGCGAGTTTCGGTGGGACAGCACCATCAGCTTTGGGACAATATCAAAGAAATCCACCAGCGATCAGCCTGCATCACCAGGTATTGTCTCTTCTTCGCAACAGTCTCCGGCAGAACAGCAATCGCAGCCATCAGTTCGAGTTCGTGTTGAGCCAAGAGTTTCGAACGGGCTGGTTCTGAGTAGAGTGCAACCGAATTACCCGACAGAAGCGAAAAATAGGGGAATTCAGGGCAGAGTGAATATGCTCGCTATTATTAGCAAGACGGGAGAGGTGACATCACTGACGTTGATTGACGGCGACCCACTGCTGGCACCGGCAGCCATGGGCGCAGTAAAGCAATGGAAGTACCACCCGTACATGCTGAATGGCAGCCCGGTCGAAATGGAAACGGTGGTCATTTGTAATTTTGCACTCGCTGGGAAGAACTGATTAAGTACCGGGCGCTTAGCTAAGGCAGCAGCGGCGATCAACATCCAGCCCCTCGCGACGGGATTGATCCGCCGATGCAACAGGGTCTCCACGATAGCTGGCGTAATCAGGTGTGAGTGTTGAAAAAGGAACCAAAGCAGTAATTTTTGTGAATTTCAGCGTCTACTGCGAACCAAAATTCAATAACTTACGAGCGAATTCCGTCGTTGAAATTCCCTGAAAAGAGTTTTTCAACAGCCACAGGTGATTTCACTCACGACGCAGCTTCTTGTGTGATCGAGGCAAGCCGAAGACGAAACACGTTACTCTAGCGCTTCCGGCTCAATCGAAATGTTCTTCTCGCCCTTGGCGCGCTTTTCCCAGTACTTCTTCACCCAGGCTTCGTAGCTCTTGCCAGCAGCGGTATCGCGTCCGGTAAAGGCGATGGCAGCAATTTCGGAATAGGGAATCTGGGGCCGCTCGTTACTGGCTGCGAGGATCAGGCGAACGACGGAATCTGCTAGCGTGGGGCCAACGCGGCGGTCGAAAAGATATCCAGTGACATCCGCGCCATCTTTGCGGGTGATGGTTACGTCGCCGCGATAATCAAATGCTTTTTCAATAACCGCTCGCACCTCGGCGTCGGTGGCGAGTTGCGGAATCCATCCTTGAAGATTCTCGCGCTCGAAGCCGGGGACAACTTCGAGTTTGTCGCTCGGAAGTTCGTGGGTCGGGTGCGGGGGCGGCGCAGCCACCGCTTGGGCGCCATGCGGCAGCAAAGGATTGTGCCCATGCTCGCGGCCGCTCATACCCGGCTTTCTTCCGCCTGCGGCGCAGCAGCACCCGCTTCGATCTGCACCAGCGGATTGTAGGAGTGCACCGGCCGCACCTCGCGGTCGAGATCGGCAAGCGCGTCCTTGTCGGGATAGAGCGAGAAGGTAGCCTTCACCGTGTCCGCGAATCCGCGCAGCGATCCGAACGTGTCGTTCACCGACGAAGGTTCGTAGCCGCAATGCACCATGCAATTGGCGCACTGCGGATTGCCCGACTCGGTGCCGTAGCTGGCCCACTCCGTCGTTTCCATCAATTCTTTGTAGGACTCGGCGTAGCCATCCTGCAACAGGTAGCAGGGCTTCTGCCACCCGAAGATGTTGTAGGTCGGCATGCCCCAGGGCGTGCACTGGTAGTGGCGCTTGCCCATCAGGTACTCGAGAAAGAGCGGCGACTGGTTGAAGCGCCACGTCTTCTTGCGATTCGAAAGCATGGCGCGGAACATGCGGCGAATACGGGCGCGTCCCATGAAGTGCTTCTGGTCGGGCGCCTTGTCGTAGGAATATCCAGGCGAGACCATCATGCTCTCGACGCCAACTTCCATCATCTCGTCGAAGAACTTGCGCACGCTGTTGGGGTCGGCGCCATCGAAAAGAGTCGTGTTGGTGGTCACGCGGAAGCCACCGTCTACGGCCGCGCGGATCCCGTCGAGGGCAAGTTCGTATCCACCCTCGCGGCACACGGAAAAATCGTGATGCTCTTTCTGTCCGTCCACGTGAACCGAGAAACTCAGGTACTTGCTGGGCTGGAACAGGTGCAACTTTTCTTTCAGCAGCAGAGCATTAGTGCAGAGATAGATATATTTCTTGCGCGCGACCAAGCCTTCAACAATCTTCTCGATCTGCGGATGCATCAGCGGCTCGCCGCCGGGAATCGACACCATCGGCGCTCCGCACTCATCGACCGCCTTGAAGCAGTCTTCCGGCGAGAGATCGGTCTTCAGGATGTGGGCCGGGTACTGGATCTTGCCGCATCCGGCACAAGCCAGATTGCAGCGGAACAGCGGCTCCAGCATGAGCACGAGCGGATAGCGCGTGCGTCCGGCCAACTTTTGGCGCAGGACATACGAGGCCACTGTCCACATCTGAGATACAGGAACTGCCATTACCCCTCCGGGAAGGTTGTATTTATTATGATACCGGATTCTGATGCCCGATGTGTCCACCGGCCGTATCTTACTTCCGGCCGAGCGTAGGACCGTGTCGTTCCTACGGAACTTTGCGTTAGCCTCACATTTCCCGGCACTTACGTGCCGGGCTTTCCTGTTCCGCCGCTTCGCGGCTTGACCATCGGACAGTCGATTTCCTGGGTTGGCTGCACACTTCACAAAACCGAACAATTTCGTCGTGACACCGCGCACAGACTCTGGGCATTGCTGATGGCAACACTTGGCTGGGACGACTCCGCCGGCTGAACTTGGTTGAGGCGTACGCTCATACGCCAGAACGGGAGCCCTAAAGTATCGCGAGTCCATGCCCGAAGGGCCAACACAGGAAAGCCCGGGGCGTAAGCCCCGGGTAGGCCTATACGCCGAAGCCGGAATCCCGACACGGCAAAACCCAGGCCCGAAGGGCCAACACAGGAAAGCCCGGGGCGTAAGCCCCGGGTAGACAGCCAGGACGAACGAGTCCCGAAGGGACGGCACTTGTGGCGCACACATATCCGAATGTCTTGATTCATTGCGTCTTCAGCACCAAGGAACGCCGATCGGCGATTCCTGAAAATCTCCTTCCCGGACTTCTCAGATATCTGAATGGCATCGGATCCAACATCCACGTTCCGGTCATCGCCGCGGGAGGAACTGACAACCACGTTCATCTGCTAATTGCTCTTCCCGCAAGCATCACTCTGGCGAAGGCAATGCAGACCTTCAAGGCAAATTCATCGCGCTGGATGGGAGAACACGGAATCGATTTTGCATGGCAGCACGGTTACGCAGCTTTCAGTGTCAGCGCCTCCAATCGGGATGGAGTCCTCCAATACATCGAGCACCAGGCCGAGCATCATAAGAAGCGTTCTTTTGAGGATGAATTTCTGGCTTTGTTGAAGAAATCGGGCGTTAATTACGATCCCAAGTTCGTGTTCGGGTAGGTGGGGTTCGCGGACGGGAACGCCCGCGCCACACAATCGCCCGCATCCACCCTGCTAGAATCAACCTATTCATGGAAGCAGCTCGCATCCGCAATTTTGCGATCATTGCGCACATTGACCACGGAAAATCCACGCTCGCCGACCGCCTGCTGGAGTTGACCGGGTCGCTCGCCATGCGCGAAATGCAGGAGCAGGTCCTCGATTCGATGGACCTGGAGCGCGAGCGCGGCATCACCATCAAGGCTCATGCCGTCCGCATGTTATACCCCGCGCAGGATGGACAGATTTACCAGCTCAACCTGATCGATACCCCTGGCCACGTCGACTTTTCCTACGAGGTCTCGCGCTCGCTGGCCGCCTGCGAAGGCGCGCTCCTGGTGGTGGACGCCTCCCAAGGCGTGGAAGCGCAGACCCTGGCCAACTCGTATCTCGCGATCAATCATGGCCTCGAAATCATTCCGGTGATCAACAAGATCGACTTGCAGAGCGCCGACGTTGCCCGCACCAAGGAGATGATCGAGAGCGCGGTTGGCCTTGATGCCTCCGATGCCTTGCTGATCAGCGCAAAAACTGGCCAGGGTGTGCCCGACGTGCTGGAGGCAATCGTGAAGCGCGTTCCGCCGCCGAAAGGCGCGCCGGAGCGCCATCTCCAAGCATTGCTGTTCGATTCCTGGTTCGATCCCTATCGCGGAGTGGTGGTGCTGGCGCGCGTTTTCGAAGGCCGCTTGCGCAAAGGGCAGAAGATCCGGCTGTGGTCGAACGGGCACGTTTTTCAGGTGGAAACTCTGGGCGTGCTCACGCCGAAACCGGTGGAGATCGACGAGTTGGTGGCGGGTGAGGTTGGCTTCATCATCGCGAATATCAAGAACGTCGCGGACACGAAGATTGGCGACACCATCACCGACGACGACCGGCCGTCGCTCCAGGCCTTGCCAGGGTTTGAAGAAATCAAGCCCATGGTTTTCGCCGGACTGTACACGGTCGACGCGCACGAACACACGCAGCTGCGTGATGCGCTGGAGAAATTGAAGCTCAACGATTCGTCATTTTTCTTCGAGCCGGAAAGTTCTGTAGCGCTCGGATTCGGCTTCCGCTGCGGCTTCCTGGGCCTGCTCCACATGGAAATCATCCAGGAACGGCTGGAGCGCGAATACAATCTCGACCTGATCACAACAGCTCCCGGCGTACGCTACCAGATCACCAAGACCGACGGCCAGGTGATCGAGGTAGATAATCCGTCGCGCTGGCCCGATGTCAGCGAGATCGCAAAAGTAGAAGAGCCCGTGATTCTCGCCGTGATTTTGACCAACGAGGAGTATGTGGGCGGCATTTTGAAGCTGGTCGAGGAGAAGCGCGGCAAGCAAAAGAGTTTTGAATACGTCAGCTCCTCGCGCGTAATGCTGCAGTACGAGTTGCCGCTCAATGAAATCGTGCTCGATTTTTATGACCGCCTGAAGTCAGTTTCGCGAGGCTACGCTTCACTCGACTATCATCTGTCGGGCAACTGGGTGTCGCCGATGGCCAAACTCGACATCATGGTCGCAGGAGAGCCGGTCGATGCCTTGTCGACCATCATCCATCGTGACTTTGCCTACGACCGCGGACGGGCGCTGGCGGCGAAGATGAAAGAACTGATCCCACGGCAGATGTTCGAGGTGGCAATCCAGGCAGCGATTGGAGCCAAGATCATTGCCCGAGAAACCGTGCCCGCGATTCGCAAGAACGTGATCGCCAAGTGCTATGGCGGCGACATTTCGCGCAAACGCAAGTTGCTGGAAAAGCAAAAAGAAGGCAAAAAGCGGATGAAGCGCATCGGCCGCGTCGATATTCCGCAGGAAGCGTTCTTAGCGTTGCTGAAGGTGGGCGAGGACAGCAGCTAGCCGCCTCAGAATAGATAGATCAAGTTCACGGCCCGCGTGAACTGATGATCCGTGGTGGGATTGCTGCCCACGAGAAACACATCCTTGTCCGACAGGTCCCATCGCACCTCGCCCCGCACCACAAATTTCCCGTCCGCCTTCTTGAAATGCGAGTTCAACCGGGAGAGTTTAGCGTTCAGATCGTACTCGGGAGTGAACGTGAATCCCTGCAAAGTCTGATCGGTGCCGGTGCGCGTACCTCCGGCGTCGTTGAAAACCTCTCCGCGGAATGCCAGCGAGAACTTGGACGTAAGGCTGGACTTCGCGTATCCGGCCAGCCCTCTCCAGATCGCGTCATGGCCGATCGCAACGCCATTCTGTTCGTGACCATAGAGTCCATCGCCGCCCAGGGTAACTTTCGAAACCGGCTTCCAGGTCGCAACCAATTCGTAAACCATGCGTTGGTCGTGAGCATCCTGGCGGCGCTCCGGGCCGTGAATAAAATTGAACGTCAGATTAAAGGTCTTGGTGGGAGTGACCGCCACCTGTCCCGCAGCCGTGTAAGCATGGTTAAGCCGCTGGACGTCGTCCCACCCGTTGCAGATGGAAGCCATGGCCGTGACTTTGCTATTGAAGGTGTACGTCGCCTTGAGGCCGGTGTGGGTAAACGGTATTCCGTACCCGAATATGAACCCGCGGCTGAAGTTGTCGTTATAGCCGTCGTACCCGCCGATGACCTCATATCCCATGTGGGTAGCGAACTTCCCAGCATCCAGACGCAGACCCTTGCCAACGGGAACGATGTAGCTGACGAACAATTGTGGAATATCCACATGGTGCGCGACTCCGGAGTGCGTATTGCGAAAGAGGCCATAAGCAGCGGTGACTTCCGGAACCCCGGAACCTGCGATCAAATCGAAGCGGAAGCCGAATTGTTTCGGTTCGCTGATGGCGCGTTGAATAACCAGCTGAGCAACATCCAGTTGGGGATCGTCGTCATTGAAGTCGAAAACCCGGAACTGGTTGATGCGATCTGCGGGAACATTGTCGTTGTAGGTGTAGGAGAGCGACAGGAAGCCGTCAGTGGTGATGCCCCGCCACCAGGGTCGCCCATCGGCCGTACTGGCAACTTGAGCTGAGACCGGGGCCGGCGCGGAATCGCCAGTTTGAGCATGGACAGGCAGGGATGACACGACGATCATCCCCGCCAAGATCCACTTATTCAAGGACTGCCGGACCCTTCGCCCGGCAATCCTCCCACTCTTCCACCAGCCGGTTTTAACCTGGTTAGTGTGTGCCAACATGAATGAGATCATCGTGCCCCGGAATCTCCTCGTAGGCATGTTCGCCGTGGATGGATTCATCGAGGCCGATTTCCTCGCTCACTTCGTCGACCTTCACTGTCGTGAACATGTCGATGACGCGCAACATGGCATAGGTAAACACGAAGGCCCAGACCGACGAAAACGTTACCGCTGTGACTTGTTTCAGCAGGAACGTCGGATCGCCGTAGAGCAGTCCGTTTGCGCCGTCGGGATTAAATTGCTTGTTGGCGAAGACTCCCAGCATGACGATGCCGAGGAAGCCGCCTACCCCGTGAACTCCCCAAACATCCAGTGCGTCATCCCACTGCAGCTTGTTCTTCATTTCCACGGCGTAATAGCAAACCACTCCAGCAACCACGCCGATAATGACGGCGGTGGTGGGAGAAACATATCCGGCCGCCGGCGTAACCGTAGCCAATCCGGCAACCGCTCCTGTGAGCAAGCCGAGGAGCTTAGGCTTCTTTTCGTTGAGCCATGCCACAAACAACCAGGCGACAGCCGCGAACGACGCTGCCAAATCGGTGTTGAGAAATGCGGTCGCGGTAACCGAATCGACGCGCATTTCACTGCCCGCGTTAAAGCCGTACCATCCGAACCACAGCAAGCCAGTTCCCAGGGCCACCAGCGGGATGCTGTGCGGACCGCGATCCGCCGTGTGCCGTTTTCCCACGTACAGCACCGATGCCAAAGCCGCGATGCCCGCGATGTTGTGCACCACAATGCCGCCCGCGAAATCCTTCACGCCCCATTGCTGCAGGAAACCTCCACCCCAAACCATGTGGACGAAGGGGAAATAAACGAACGTCAGCCAGCCCGTCAGGAACAGCATGTATGCCTTGAACGTAACCCGGTTGGTGAATGCTCCCGAGATGAGCGCGGGAGTGATAATCGCGAACATCATCTGGTAAGCGATGAACACAAAGGCCGGGATCGTGTTATTCGGCGAAGGCGTCGTAAGATCCACCCCGCGCAAAAATGCCAGGTGGAAATTGCCGATAACCCCGTGCCAGTCGCCGCTGAAACACAGCGAATAGCCGTACAAGTACCAGATCACCGTGGTCCAGCCCATCGAAACAAAGCTCTGAATCATGATGGCGAGCACGTTCTTGCGCCCCACCAGTCCGCCATAAAAAAATGCGAGGCCGGGTGTCATCAGCATGACCAGACTGGTGCAGAGAATCATGAAGCCTGTGTTACCAGTATCGAGATGCAGCATAGAAGCTTCTCCAGTCGAAAAGGATAGAAGGCATAGGAATGGAATTCTTTGACGGCTGCTGGAAAGCGCGAAGGCGCGGAACTCGCATGTACTGCCGAGTTGGAAGTGGAGAAAACGCCAGCGCTCTCCGGCGGCACCATCAAAACTGCTGGGATCCACTACTACAAAGGGGGACCTATAGTCCCTCCTTACCTATCAGAGGGTGAACTTTGCCGAGCGCAAACGCGGTGAGACCCGTCACCCCTGTCTGTGACGCAGACCACACCTCCGCCCCTAAATACTTTAGGCAGTTACGATACGGTTTACGTGAGCGTCAGCTGGAGGCAGACTTCCGGATTATGTGCAAATCTCAGATTTTGTGACGAAAGTACTGATTTCCAAGCGGTTCTGCCGATTTACGCCCTCATAAGAGGTAACCAACTTAGAAACATAGCCTTAGGAAGGTCCAGATGGCTCCGAAATATCCCGACCAGCCGCTCGGTCTCGCCGGATTCCAAGCACCGACCTTCTCATCCACAATCTTTTCCACAGGGTAAAAGTATCTCAGGGTCGGGCTTTTGGGCACGTGTGGTGACGGGGCTGTGCCTGCCCTGAGCGGAGCCGAAGGGCCCCGTCCAGCGGGGCGAAGCCCCGCCACTACACAGTTCTCCCTACTCGCCGGGTTCGTTGTTGCCTTCAAGCAGGTTGGCAAAGCGCGTCGAATTGTGCAGGAACGCCAGATTGAACTTGCCCACCGGTCCGTTACGCTGCTTGGCAATGATGATTTCGGCGCGCCCCTTGAGGTCGGGGTCGTCCTGCTTGTAGATCTCCTCGCGGAAGATAAACATCACCACGTCGGCGTCCTGCTCAATCGATCCCGATTCGCGCAGATCGGAGAGCTGCGGCCGGTGGTCGCCGCCGCGGCTCTCGGGAGCGCGGCTAAGCTGTGACAAAGCCAGCACCGGCACGCCAAGTTCTTTGGCAATCGCTTTCAGCCCCCGCGAGATCGAGGAAACTTCCTGCGTCCGGTTCTCGAAGCGCTTGCTGCCGCCCGACATCAGTTGCAGGTAGTCAACCACCAGCAAGTCCAACCGTCCTTGCGACTGTTTCAGGCGGCGAGCCTTGGCGCGCATTTCGCTGATCGAGAGCCCCGGCGAGTCGTCAATAAACAGAGGAGAAGCCGTCAGCTCCTCAGCCGCCCGTTGAATCTTCGGCATGTCGGACGAAAAAAATGTGCCGGTGCGAAATTTCTGCGCGTCCACGATGGCGCGCGAGCACAGCAACCGCTGCACCAGCGCCTCGCACGACATTTCCAGCGAAAATACTCCCACTACTTTGCCATCGTCGATAGCAGCATTCTCGGCGATGTTCATGGCAAACGACGTTTTTCCCACCGAGGGCCGAGCCGCCACGATCACCAGATCGGATTTCTGCAACCCCGTAGTCATCTCGTCCAAAATCGTGAAGTGCGTCTCCAGGCCAGTGATCCGCTGGCCACGCTTGAGCAGGGCATCGATCGACCCGAACGAATCGCGGACAATCTCCTTGATCCCCAGGAACCCCTTGCCCATGCGCTTCTCGGAGAGCTGGAAGACGGCAGCTTCGGCGTCGTTAAGAATTTCGTCGGCGGGGTCGGCCTGCTCGCTGGCCTTGGCGATAGCGGTATTGGAGACGCTGATCAGCCCGCGCAGAATGGCCTTGTCGCGCACAATCTTGACGTAGTGCTCGATCGAAGGCCGGTCGGGCACGCCGTCCAGCAGCCCGGAGATGTAGCCCACATCGCCGACCGCCTGCAGGTCCTTCTTTTGTTCCAGCTCTTCGACCAGCGTGATGATGTCAATAGGCCGCGAAGATTCAGCCAGATCCATCATCCGCGAATAGATCCGCCGGTGCGAGTCAATGGAAAAGTCTTCCGGCTTAAGATGCTCGGCGGCATCGTTGAAGGCGTGATTGTCAAGCAGCACCGCGCCCAGAATGGAGCGCTCGGCTTCAATATTCGCCGGCAAACGCCCGATGCTGGTTTCCAGAGTGGCCACGATGTTTAAGTGCGTGCGCTGCATCGTAATTTATTTCCGCCTGTGGACGTATGAGGAGCACAGCAGGAAAACTCGTCCGAAAATAAATATTTCCCGCCAGCCAAGCTCCCGCGCATTTTCCAAACCCACGTAGGGACGGCCGCCCTCGGAGCCTGCCCTGAGCGAAGTCGAAGGGTCCCGCCGAGCAAAGCGAGGCGGCACCCTGCAACGCAGTATGCCACAAGGCGAACAAAAAGCAAATATGGACCGCCAATTTGTAGTATTCAGTTTTGGCGCCTGCCCAGTCGGGGTAGTCTGCCGGAACGTTGCTGTCGGTCAGTTTCAGCAGCATCCAAAGTGACGTTTGATTCGGGTCAATGAGTTCTATCCCGATTTATCGCCAATCTACGCCCGAGCAGACACCTTCTCCATCAGCAACTGCCGTAGGGAGCTGACGTCATCCGCCGCAAGCGCTCGCTTCGGGATTGTGTAATACAGAACGCCTGATTCCACGACGACGAATAGTGCGTCGGTTTCGATGAAGCTAGAAATGGCCGGCCAATTCAGACGCGACTCCGCGTTTGGCAGACCACAACGCAAGCCTGTCTCGTCGAATTCGTACCAAATCTCCCTGCCTGCCATCGGGGCGAAACGAAGATCTGCCCCGGCTCTATGTGCAATCTGACCTGTCAAGAATACGAGCCAAACCAGAATGAGAATAACGAGAGAAACAGGTTGCAGTTTGCCACCCGGCCTGAACGCTGCCCCCGTCAACATCAGAGCGATCAGTAGTCCGCATTGCACATATCCGGCCCATTTAATCTTTGGTGGCAGATTGCGGAGCACGAACCTCGATGCTTTGCCGAACTCATCACGTTCCAGAACAAAGTGAGTGTTTATTGGCTTTTGTAGTGGCATGTGCCAGAGATTACCATTCGAGAAGTGGAATTGTTCGGTGTAACTGACGAAACCAAGCATTTCACGTTTCAACCGCCAGTCAACAAGTGTAAAGGCGATATTCCAACAATTAACCCCTTCGCCGTCCCCGCTGGAGCCGCACTCCACGTCATTAAAGCCTGCTCACCCGTTACAATCAGACAGACGAGGAGCCCTATGGCCATGATGAAGTTCATTCGAGTCCGCAACACAAAGGTTATGCTGTTATTCATGAGTACCGTGATCGCTGCCGGAACCATTGCGCTCGGTTCCATCAACCCCGTATTCGCCGCTGCCGCCGACTTTGGCCCATCGAATCCGTTCTTCGCACCCAGTGCGCTGCCCTTCCAGGCTCCGCCCTTCGACAAGATCAAGGACAAAGACTTTCAGCCCGCGATGGAGGCCGGCATGGCGCAGCAGCAGGCCGAAATCCAGGCCATCGCCGACAATCCCGATGCCCCCACCTTCGACAACACCATCGTCGCCCTGGAGAAGAGCGGCCAGTTGCTCGTTCGCGTCGCGGAAGTTTTCGATGGAGTCACGGGCGCAAATACCAACGATACCCTCCAGAAGGTTAGGACCATCGAGGCTCCCAAACTCGCTGCCCAGCAGGACTTCATCTACCTCAACACAAAACTCTTCGCGCGTGTAGCCGCGATTTACAAGCAGCGCGACACGCTCAAGCTTGATCCCGAGTCTATGCGCCTGCTCGAGTATGACTACAAGAAGTTCGTACACGCCGGCGCCAACCTCTCGGAAGCCGACAAGACTGAACTCAAGAAGCTCAACCAAGAGGAGTCTTCACTTTCGGACACCTTCCTCAACAAACTCCTCGCGGCCACCAAGGAGGGCGCCTTCGTCACCACCGACAAAACCGCGCTCGCCGGCTTCTCCGAGGCTCGCATCGCGGCCGCTGCCGAGGCTGCCAAGAGCCGCAAGATCGAAGGCTTCGTCATTCCGCTTCAGAACACCACCCAGCAGCCCGATCTCGACTCGCTCACCAACCGCGGCACCCGTCAGACCATCTTCGAGCATTCCTGGAACCGCACTGAGCGCGGCAACGCCAATGACACTCGCGACACCATCGCCCGTCTCGCTCAACTCCGTGCGCAGAAGGCCAAACTTCTCGGCTTTTCAAACTTTGCCGCGTGGCAGCTTGAAGACCAGATGGCCGAGACGCTCCAAGCCGCCCTGCAATTTATGGATGCGATTGTGCCCGCCGCAACCGCACAGGCCGCGAGAGAAGCGAAAGACAACCAGGCCGTCATCGACGCCCAGAAGGGTGGCTTCCAACTCCAGCCCTGGGACTGGGACTTCTATGCCGAGCAGGTTCGCAAAGCCCGGTACGACCTCGACGATGCGCAGGTGAAGCCCTACTTCGAACTCAACAACGTGCTGCAGAATGGCGTCTTCTACGCCGCCAACCAGCTCTATGGCCTCACTTTCAAAGAGCGGCACGACATTCCCGTCTACCACCCGGATGTGCGGGTGTTCGATGTCTTCGACGCCAGCGGCAAGCAACTCGCGCTCTTCTACTGCGACTACTTCAAGCGCGACAACAAGAACGGCGGGGCCTGGATGTCGAACTTCGTCGACCAGTCACACTTGCTGGGGAAGCTCCCCGTGGTCTACAACGTCGCGAATTTTTCCAAGCCGGCCGCAGGCGAACCCGCTTTGATCAGCTTCAGCGATGTGACTACCATGTTCCACGAGTTTGGACACGGCCTGCACGGCATGTTCGCCGACACCGAGTATCCGACCCTGTCGGGTGCAGCGACCGCCCGCGACTTCGTCGAATTTCCCTCGCAGTTCAACGAGCATTGGGCCAGCGATCCCCTGGTTTTTGCCCACTACGCGAAGCACTACAAAACCGGTGCGCCCATGCCGGAGGAGCTCGTGGCGAGGCTAAGGAAATCCGACATTTTCAACAAGGGCTATGACATGACCGAACTCCTGGCCGCGGCCGAACTCGACATGCAGTGGCACTCGCTTCCGTCCACGGCCCCACTCCAGAACCCCGATGAGTTCCAGAAGCAGGCGCTCGATAAGACCCACCTCAATGTCAGCTACGTGCCACCACGCTATCGCTCTTCCTACTTCGCCCATATCTGGGGAAGCGATGGCTACAGCGCCGGCTACTACGCCTATCTCTGGACCCAAATGCTCGCCGACGACGCCTTCCAGTGGTTCGTTGAACATGGCGGCCTGACGCGTGCTAACGGCGACCGCTTCCGTCAGATGATCCTCTCTCGCGGCAACACTCAGGACCTCGGAAAAATGTACGAGGCCTGGCGCGGTGCACCACCCAACACGAAGGCGATGTTGAAGTACAGGGGCCTCGAGGGTTCCCCAGCGGCAAAATAGCGACATCGTGAGGAAACGCCGAAGGCTTTCGCGACTCTTGTCTTCATCGCGCCCCCGGCGGCTCTTGGGCGGTTGGAATTCCGACCAGGTGACGATAGAACGCAACCGCCCGGTTGACCGAGGAAGACTCATTTCCCGCGATCAGCCCGTTGACGTTCTTTCCTGTGCGCACGATGCTGTAGTAGCGCCAGACCTTATCCGATTCGCGATCTAGAAAGTACATCGACTGCAACTCACCCGGTGGAAAGATAGGGATGAAGAAATAGCGCATCGTGCTGACGTTCTCCACGTCAAAGACGAGCCGCGTCGCCGAAGCCTCGACAATGTGCATTCGGTAGATGGCCTTGCCGGAAAGGTTGTCGACCTGTTCGAAGTAGAGCACCTTGCCTTCCTTCATCTCATCGGACGTGAAGTCTTCGCGGCGTTGACCTGACGGCCAGCCGGTCAGGGCATAGGCGTCCACAATTAACGTTCGCCACTGCTTGTGAGTGGTCGACCAGTAGCGCATGCCCGCGAGTTCTGAGATTGCTCCGATGTCACGAAGCAAGCCCCCAGCTTCCGAGGTATGGGGAAATCGCGCGGCGATGGTCACCAACGCCGTAAAGCCCATTTCAGCCCAACCGGTGCACGCGGGCGGTTTCCAGTCGGGGCCGAGGTCAGACTTGCTCCATGATTTCACAATGGCCAAGTCATCCAGACCCGGATAGGGCGGAACGGGTTCCGTCGCGCATGGCGGCTTCGGTCCTGACTGAAGCTCAACATCAACCTGCCGCCCCGCCTGCAGTGCAGGGGGAGAAAGCTGGAAGCGATCTGCCTCTCGGGCTGGATATACCACAGGCAATATCAAGAGGAGCGCCGACAAAGTCAACGCATCACGGAGCCGGGGCCGTCCATTCTTAGCTCGCATGATCATCATTGCCTTCCGGATTCCGAGCCCGGTGATCAACAATTCTTGAAAATGTCACGCGGTATGACGCTTTTTGAATCCCTCGATTTTGTCTTTCAGCTTGTCCTTAGTGTCTTTCACGGACTGACTGACTTTGCCTCGGGCCTCATCAGCCTTTTCTGCAGCAGCGTCCTTGTGCGATTCGTGGATCTGCTTCGCAGCGTCCTTCGCGTTGCCCCAAGTTTCCTTTACCGCACCTTTCGCTTGGTCGGCAACTCCTTGGTTGGCTAACTTTTCGTTACCGGCCGTTTCTCCGACGCTCTGCTTAACCTTCCCAACCGCCTGGTCAATCTTGCCTAGAACTTGTTCTTTATTCATGATCTATCTCCTTGTTCAAAACGGGGGTACAGTCTGTGAACCGCAGTCTAGCGTTAGATCTGCAAAGGCCACATTGACGACTCCTCGTGGTTCTTCTCGACGGTGAGCAATCCCCGCAACTCTCTTAAGCTACCTCAGGATTTCAAGGTGAATCTGCGCAATATTGCTCGGTTTTTCTTTTGCCCTACCTCGGTTCGTACTGCCCAGCGTCACCGAAGACCGACGGCAATGTTCTCCCACGTAGGGACGGACGCACTCGTCCGTCCAGCCAAGCGAAGCGAGGTAGCACCTCGAACGCAGTATGCTAGAGGGCGAACAAAACGCAAATATTTTAAGAGAGTCTTGGGTGATTGTTGGAGTATTTGCGATGTTAGGCCAACTACCGTTTTGTCCATCGACGGCATAGGCTTTTGGAATGCCACTCCGACGACGGAAGTTTGTCTTTGATATCAGCGCCCACGGGAGGCCCTCATGACCCGCGTTGTGGTCTTCATCCTCGTGTTTGTCTCAAGTCTCTTTGCCCAAAATGTCGACACCGCTCTCCTCCGCCACTTCGACTACGACCAGAAAGCTCCGCTCGACATTCAGGAGGTCGGCGTCCAGCAGCGCGGCGACGTTGCCATCCACGACATTTCCTACGCCAGCCCCAAAGGCGGACGCGTCCCCGCCTATCTGGTCGTCCCCAAGGGCAAAAGGGCCTTTTGCCGCCGTGATCTGGGGACACTGGTATCAGGACGGCTCTCCCTTCCTGAACCGCAAGGAGTTTCTCGACGAAGCGGTAGCGCTGGCGGCCTCAGGCGTAGTCTCGTTGCTCACCGATGGCCCCATCGCGCGGCCCGGATTTTTGCGCGATCCCGATCCGCTCAGCGACAGCTACATCAACGATCGAGTGCAGCAGATTCTCGATATGCGGCGAGGCGCCGATCCCCTCCTGGCGCGCAACGATGTGGATCCGAGACGGCTCGCTTATGTCGGCCACAGTTACAACGCGGCCACCGGCGCGTTTCTGGCCGGAATCGACAAGCGTTTCAAGGCGTTTGTGCTGATGGCTGGCAACCTCTCCGACGAAGTGGACATGAAGTCCAAAGAATTTCAGGAATTCCGAAAACAAATCGGCCCGGAGAAAATGGACGCCTACCGAGCCAAGTACGCCTGGCTCGATCAAGGCAAGTACATCGCGCACGCTGCCCCGGCCTCGGTCTTTCTGCAATACGCAACCAAAGAAGACTTCCTGACGCCGCAGCGGGCGCGAGAGTATTTCGCAATCGTGAGCGAACCGAAGTCCCTGAAGTTTTATGAGGCACCGCACGCCCTGAACGCGGAAGCCCGCCGCGACCGAATCGCATTTCTGGTCAAGGAACTGAGTTTCAAGCCCCCCGATCAGGCCGCGATTGCAAACGTCCCGGAGCTGGTGCAGCCGCCGGAGGATCGAAAATAGAGCGGACCCGAAACAGACGCTTCTGCCAAGCCCCGGAGGGACGTCTGCGAATAGCCCGGCGCTTCAGCACCGGGAAAAAAGTGACGAAGCCGAGCCAGTCCCGGACGGGACGGCTGAACTGCAAACGCGCGCCCCACCTCCTTCATCTACAAACAACTCAGACACCGGCAGGAAGTCCATTGACTTAAGACCCCGTGCGCGTGACGATAAAGACTGCGCTCTTTGACAAGTTAACTTGAGGCGTTTAGCGGGCGTGACCCTGAGCGCAGCCGAAGGGGAATGGATCTCGTAACTCATTGATTCTTAAATATTTTATGCGCAAGTCCTTTAAACTCAAAGATCTGGCAGGAACTTCCTCCTAAATCTTTGATTCCAAAAGACCGAGGTTGGGGGGGGAGGGGTGGGGTACTAGTTGGTTAGTAATTCTAAAGTAAATAGGCAGAAAAACCAGCCAGTCGCTTCGAAGGGTTGTAACTGAGAGCTGAGAGCTGACAGCTAAGAGCTAAAAAACAAATGCGGCTCGGGCCAGCCACCCAAGCCGCATTGTTTTCGTGGACGTTCTGCCTGCCGTCATCGCGCCACCGCACTCGCAAAAGTGCTATTGCATCGATGCTCCCCTGAGGCTCGCGCTTCAGGGTCAGGATTCAGCGCTTCCATCCTTCTTGAAAGAAGGATTTCTGAGGAGGCCGCAAAGCCCGGGCGCCGGCGCACTGGACATGCGCCGAGTTTCCCCCGGTGACTCACTCTCGAGAAAATCACCGGCAACGCTGAACCTGTGTCCGAACAGATTCAGAACATCTCACGCGTGTGACTGCAAGCACTGTGCGGCAGCGGAAAACTTTGCGCAACGGGAAACTGCGGCCGCACTGTGTAAATACTGTGGAGCGGCGGAACTTCCTGTGGAAAGGAAAGGAAAAGGTGTACTTTTATTGGCGCAGCGCGCGGCGGGAAAACCGGCGAACTGCCGTACAATACCCCCCGGTACAATACATCAGATGATTGCGCACCTTCGAGGAACGCTGCTGGCCAAGCATCCCAACCAGGCCATCGTGGAAACTCACGGTGTCGGCTATGACGTAGCGATCAGCGTGCCGACGTTCACCGAACTGCCAGCGGCAGGTGCTGACGTATCGCTCCACATCCACACCCACGTTCGCGAGGATGCGCTCAGCCTGTACGGATTCTTGCGTCTGGCCGAAAAGCATCTCTTTGAGAAGCTGCTGACCGTCAGCGGGATTGGTCCGACGCTCGCAATCAAGATCCTGAGCGGCATGCCGGCCGACGAGATGGTAGGAGCGATTCGCGCCGGCGACCTGGCGCGGCTCACGCGCATTCCAGGCATCGGCAAAAAGACGGCAGAGCGCATGGTGCTCGAACTGCGCGACAAGCTACCGGCTGCGGGAGGAGTGTCCGAAATCAGCGCGCCCCTGGCCAGCCCGGTCGAGGAAGATGTCATTTCCGCCCTGGTCAATCTCGGCTATCCCAAGGCTGCGGCGGACAAAGCGCTGCTGGCGGCGCGGGGCAGCAAGAGTCCTCAGAACTTTGACGTGCTCTTTCGCGAGGCGCTGGGTTCGTTGTCAAAGTGATTTTGCGCGCGGGGGACTGGAACCCAGCTTCATTCGAATCGTGGGAGGTTTCGTGCGTAGACGGTCGCTGCCAATCATTCTGCTGGTCCTGTGCGTCTTGGTCGCCTTCTTTATGGCTATCCCGCGTCTGGTGGACGAAGACCAGAATAAGGTCGTGAAAAAGCCGCCCTACACGGCATCCCCGCGGGCGTTCAATCTGCACAAACAGCTCACCATCGCTGACCTTCACGCCGACTCGCTCTTGTGGGGCCGCGATCTGCTGGAGCGTGGTACCTATGGGCACGTTGACATTCCCCGCCTCGCCGACGGCAACGTCGCCTTGCAAGTGTTTTCCCTGCCCACCAAGAGCCCGCACGGTTTGAACATTGAGAGCAATGAGGACAAGAACGATGACATTTTCTGGCTGGCAATCGTAGACCGCTGGCCTCCCGCAACCTGGACCAGTCTCACCCAGCGGGCGCTGTATCATGCACGCCGTCTGCATCAGTTCGCGCGCGCTTCGCGAGGCGGTTTCGTGGTGATTGAGAGTTCCGCCGATCTCTCCACCTACCTGGAGCGCCGCCGGCGGAATGGCAGGCTGACGGCCGGACTGCTTTCCATCGAAGGCGCACACGCGCTCGACGGCAAGCTGGAGAATCTCGACGTTCTGTACCGCGCCGGCTACCGCATGATGTCGCCTAGCCATTTCTTCGATAACGATATTGGAGGCTCAGCGGCGGGAGTTCATAAAACCGGGCTCACCGAAAAGGGACGCGAGTGGGTACGGCAAATGGAAGCGCGGCGCATGATCGTTGACCTCGCCCACGCCTCCGCCAAGACGATTGACGATGTGCTGGCAATCGCCAGCCGTCCGCTGGTCGTTTCTCACACCGGCGTGAAGGGTACATGCAACAACAACCGGAACCTCAGCGACGACCGGATTCGCGCGGTGGCGGCCAAGGGCGGCTTGATCGGCATCGGGTATTGGGACACGGCGACTTGCGGGACCGATGCCCGGGCGATTGTAAAAGCGATGCGCTATGTTTCCGCCCTTGTGGGCGTGGAGCATGTAGCCCTCGGTTCGGACTTTGACGGAGCCGTCACCGCTCCCTTCGACACGACCGGATTGGTCGAGATCACCGATGCAATGCTTAATGCAGGCTATTCCGAGCAGGAAATCCGCAGCATTATGGGAGAAAACGTGGTGAAGTTCTTGCAGGCCAATTTGCCCGAGAAGTAGAACGATGGCTTCTAGTTACCCACGAAGCGCAGATATAGGTCCCGGTCGTCGCGGCAGGTTTCCGCCATCTGTTTCACCTTCTCCCAGGCCTCTAATTGCGAGTCATCGTGGACCCGAGCTTTCGCACGATCCCATTCCTGGAGGAAGGCTTCCATCTGCAGATGGTTGAACACGGTCTTACCGAACGGATCAATGCCGCTGAGCAGCAGGAAATCAGCATGGCCGCCGGTGGGAACCACCCCGTGCAGCAGGACCCACTCGCTGCGTTCGCCGAGATCGTCTTCCAGCTTTACGACCAGAGACATCGTTATCCCACCGCTGCAAAACTACTGGCCGCAATGTAACAGCCCCGGAGGGAAGTTGTCCAAGGGTAAGACGGGTTTCGGATTTGTGTGGCGGCGGGAGGGAGCCCCGTCTCCACACGGTTACGCTTGCCCGACGCGCGTACCGTGCTGAAAATGGTATTGGAGAATTTTTGCCGCCAGCGCCGGGCTCACACCCTGCCTTTGCCCTTCGACCGAGCGCACCACTTCTCCGCGGCAGATGACTTCGGTGGCTGCCAGCCCGGCAATTTCCGCCGGCAGCACCAGGCTGATCTCCAGGATTGCGTTCGGATGGAGCAGTTCCTGCGCCTGGAACAACAAGCCCGAGCGGCTGATGTTCTCGGTGGTACCCGCGCGCCAGTTCTGTTCTCCGAGCGGCCGATAGCGCAGCGGAAGATGGAGATTGAAGCGGCGAGCTCGGAACGGTGGAACTTTTCTTTCAGCAACCACGCTTGAACCGGTGCGGGATGACATAGTGGCCTCCAGGGGATTGCGCTCGGAATCCAGCACTTCGCGGACCCGGTCTCTCAGCGCGGGAAGGCTGAACGGTTTTTGCAGCAAGTTAACGCCGGCATCAAGCGTCCCGTCGTGACCAACCGCATTTTCGCTGTAACCCGACATGTAGAGCACTCGCACGTCGGGGAGTAACTTGGCAATGTTTGTAGCCAATTCGCGACCATTCATCCCTGGCATAACGACATCGGTAAGCAGCAGGTCGATGGTGCCCCGGTAGCCGTCCACGATTTGCAGGGCTGCAGCGCCGTCTTCGGCTTCGAGGACCGTGTAACCCTGGGTTTCCAGATACTGGCGGGCAAGACGCCGGAGATGGGTTTCATCTTCGACCAGCAGAATGGTCTCCTGCCCATGATCGCGGCGGGGAAAGCCGAGAGAATCCTGCGCCGCAGCGGCGTCTTCTCGGCCATAGACCCGTGGAAAATAGGCGCGAAAAGCTGTGCCGCGTTCCGGTTGGCTGTCCACGAAGATAAAGCCGCCACTCTGTTTCACGATGCCATACACAGTAGAGAGTCCGAGCCCAGTGCCTTTGGCGCCCTTGGTGGTGAAGAAAGGCTCGAAGATGCGGGACTGGGTTTCGCTGTCCATTCCGATACCGGTGTCGCTGATGGCGAGCATGATGTAGTCGCCCGGGGTGAGCGGCGCGTGCGTACGCGCAAAGTTCTCGTCGAGCGTGACGCTGGCGGTCTCGATGGTCAGCTTGCCGCCGTGCGGCATGGCGTCGCGAGCGTTCACCGCAAGGTTCATGATGACCTGATCGATCTGGCCGGGATCGGCGCGGACCGCGCCCAAACCCGGACCGGGCACCATGACCAGATCGATATCCTCACCGATCATGCGGGTAAGCATTTTCAGATTTTCAGCTACCACTTCATTCAGGTCGAGCACCTTGGGGGCAAGCATCTGTTTGCGGCTGAAAGCCAGCAGTTGCCGGGTCAGCGAAGTAGCGCGCTGCGTGGCATTGGCGATTTCCTGCGCCGGCCCGCGCAGGTCGGGATCGGGTCCGAGACGCTCCAGCAGAAACTCGGAGTAGCCGGAGATCACCATCAGCAGATTGTTGAAGTCGTGCGCGATGCCCCCGGCCAGGCGGCCGATCGCTTCCATCTTTTGCGCCTGACGGAATTGCAGTTCCAGGGTGCGGGTTTCCGTTACGTCTTCCATAAAAATCTCGAAGGTGCCTCCGGCTTTGCCGTTCGCAATCGAGCGGCCGGTAATGCGCACCACGATCGCCGCACCATCTTTCCGGACGCACTCCGTGGTCAGGTCGTTGAATTCTTTGCCGGCATGAAAATAATCGGCGGTTTGAAACCATTGTTGGGCGTCGGCGTACAGGCTTCCCAAGTGCCGGCCCGTGAGTTCGGCGGCGCTCTCATAACCAAACATCGCCACCAGCGCCGGGTTTGCGTCGTGGAGGGTCCCGTGGGCATCGCAGCGGCAGATGCCGTACGGCGCATTCATCACCAGCGAGCGGAAATTGCTCTCCGAACGGCGTAGGCTTTCCTGGGTGGCGCGCAGGGCAGCGTTGAACCAGCAGATCAGAAGGGCCACTGCGAAGAATAAGGCGAGGTGCGCGATCGCTTTCCGGTACTCCGCAGGAGTCTGTTCCCCGCTAAGCGAATAGTAAGCGCTGACCGTGAGCGCAAAAGAGGTGGCGGCGAGTCCGGGCTTCCATCCTCCGTACCAGGCGCTCACCATGACTGCGACCGCGAACACCACCAGCCGGCTCTCCGCGATATCGGAAAAAAACAAGGTCGGGATCAGCGCCAGCACCGTACTCAGGAGAGCAACTCCATAGCGCAGCAGGGGATCGCGCGAAGGAGGTACGGCCAAGCTGCGGATGATGGGGAGTTTCATTCGCATGGGTTCATGTTATGCGCCAACCGCGCGCCGAGCGAGTTACGCCAGTCCACCGCAGTTTCCTAGCGGCACAGTGGCCAGAAGTACACCGACCAGGCACAACTTAAGCAGCAACCTAGGGGCAACGTCGAGGAAAAACGACCCGTCCTGCCACTAGCCTAGTCTCAAACCCTTTCTTCCGCAAAACTCACAGGTGCCAATCGGCGTTCGGGGGCCTACTCTGGCAACAGGACTTGCAAGCGTGCCCGGCAACGACGAAACTAACGGGGCAGAACCGGCAAGACTTCAGGGAATCTCCGAATGAATATCGGTATTTTCGGCGGCAGCTTCGACCCCATCCATCGCGGACACCTGGCCTTGGCCTTGGCGGCCGCCAGCCGCTACTCTTTGCGCCAGGTGCTGTTTGTGCCGGCGAACGTTCCTCCCCATAAACAGAAGCAACCGCTCACCGCCTTCATCCATCGTTATGCCATGGTGGCGCTGGCAACCCAGGACGAAAAGCATTTCAAGCCGTCGCTGCTGGAGGCTCCAGAATTCGCAACCGCATACGCAGGTAAGACCGCCGTGAACTATTCCATCGATACAGTCCGGCACCTGAAACGATCTCTCAAGAAATTCGATCGCCTCTTTTTCCTGATCGGAATCGATGCTTTCAAGGATGTCGCCAAATGGCACGAGGCGCGCGCCCTTCTCGGGGAATGCGATTTCATCGTGGCCAGCCGCCCTGGATATTCGTTGCGCGACGTAGCCGAGTCGTTGCCGGAAGGCTTGCGGCCTCCGAGTGCGGTGACGCGTCCGTTTCACAAGCAGCCCGCAAAAGGTGATCTTGTTCTTCCCGGCGTAGCCCTGCACCTGCTGGAAGGCGTCAACCAGAGCGTTTCCGCGACCGCGATTCGGGCAGCGGCGGCCCAGGGCAAGCCGCTGGCGCGATGGCTGGACCCGCGCGTCGCCGATTACATCCGGAAGTACGGCCTGTACCGCGGGAAGTACGCGTAGGGACAGCCGCCCCCGGCTGTCCAAACCGAGCACAACTCGACCACCTCCCCCGCAGGTTACAATCAATAAGCCCGTATGAAGAAAAAGGACGACCTCAAACACCAGGTATCTGAAGCCCTCCTAGCCTGCCAGGACAAACAAGCCGAAGATGTCGCGATTCTTGAACTGGAAAAGGATTCGGGAGCCTTCACCGACTATTTTGTGATGTGCAGCGGCGCGAATCCCCGCCAAATCCAGGCCATTGCCGACGCTGTGGACGAGCGCCTGGAGGCACTCGGCCTGCGCGTGACGCACTCCGAGGGCTACAAGCAGGCGGAGTGGGTGCTGCTCGACTACGTGGACTTCGTCGTCCATATTTTTTCCGAGAAAGCCCGCCAGTTCTATGATCTGGAACGCCTGTGGAAGTCAGCCAAGCGCCTGGAGCCTGCGGAGTTGTTAGCCAAACCAAAGGCGCGGCGGCCGTCCGCCACCCCCAAGACCCCTTCCGCGGCGCTTAAGAAACCGCGAAAAAAGAAGAGCTGAAAATGTCTGCTTCGAATCCAGCTCCGTGGGGTTCCTCGTTCCGCCTGGTGGCTGCCGAAAAGTGGAAAGCAAAATCGGCGGCGATGGGAGGTGCGGTGACCGACGCCATTGTTGAATACTCACGTCCGCTGCCCGGCATGCGTGTCGTCGATTTGGCCAGCGGCACCGGCGAACCGGCGATCAGTCTGGCACAGCGCGTTGGCCGCCAAGGTTCAGTCACAGCGGTGGATCAAAGTTCGGAACTGCTCGACATTGCTGCGGAACGCGCCCGCAATAAGAAACTTTCCAATTTCTCGATCCAGCAAGCCGATGCCCACCTGTTGCCGTTTGCTGACCAGAACTTCGATCTTGCCACTTGCCGCTTTGGGGTGATGTTTTTCAGCGATCCCCAACGAGCGCTGCGGGAACTGCGCCGCGTGTTGAAGCCCGGAGCTCGCGCCTGCTTTGCGGCCTGGGGTCCAGTGGAACAACCCTACTGGCAAACCACGATCAAAATTGTGCACCGGCATGCAGGTGGAAGCATTCTCCCGGCGGGAGGAGCCGATCCGTTTCGATTCGCGCCGGCGGGCTCTCTCTCCGAGGTGCTCAGCGCCGCCGGATTTCACGAAGGGGAAGAGTCGACTCAGAATCTGCCCTGGACCTGGCCGGGAGACGCGGAAGAAGTTTTCGAATACGTTTGCCAAGTGTCAGCTCCATTCCGGCCCATGCTGGAAAGAATCTCAGCCGACCAGTGGCCGGTGATCCGCGCCGAGGCAAAGGCGGCGATCGAGCGCTATCGCGTCGGCGATGAGATCCGCTTCGGCGCAGAGATTGTTTTCGTATCGGGAAAAGCCTGAATCCAGCGCCGGAGGGGCGTCCGAGTTCTAACGCTCACCCTGATAATCTCCATGAAAATCAAAGTCGCATGGATCGGCAAAACGAAAGAAGCGGCGATCGAGGCTCTGACCAACGAGTATCTGAAACGCATCTCGCGCTACGCCGACATTGCCGGCCTCGCCGTGAAAGACGAAGCTGCAATCTTATCGCTAGCCGGCGGAAAGCTGCGCCACAAACTCGTTCTCCTCGATTCGCGCGGCAAACAACTTTCCTCTGAAGAACTCGCCGAGTTTCTGGAACGCGAGCAGGTGAACGCGATACCGCTGCTGTTTGCTATCGGTAGCAGCGACGGGTTTAGCGAAGAAGCGCGCCGCCACGCCGCTTTTACGCTGTCCCTGGGAAAGATGACGCTCCCTCACGAACTGGCCCGCGTGGTACTGGTTGAGCAACTGTACCGCGCTTTCACTATTCTTAAGCACCATCCCTACCATGTAGGGCATTAACTTTATGGTAACGGGGCAGCGGCCAGTCAGCCCCATGGTCGCGTAACTCGATTCCGATCCCCAATGCACCTCTGGCAGCTTCCCAGCGTCGCGAACTTGGCTTACTGTATGTCTTAACAGGCGAAACACGTCTGATTTGTAAGCGAGGCCCTCCCCCAATGAAAAATCCGTACGACGTATTGCGAATGAAGGAACAGGAGCTGTTGCGGGTCCGCAAGGAAATCGAGGCTCTGCGCCTTGCCGCGCGTTTGCTGGGCGCCGAGGACCCGGCCGCAGCCAAGGGCGAGAGTCAGCCCCAGCTGCCTCGAGTCGTCGAAATGCCTTAGAAGATCTTCCTCGTCTGACGCAAGGCGGACGGAAACCAAAACCGTCCGCCTTTTTTGTTTGTGAGGAAGAGAATTGCGTTGATGACGACGGCTTCCGCAGGCAGGACTATATTGTTCTGTCATGTCAACCACGCAAACGCTTACCGTGCCTACGGCATTCCGCGAAGCAGCTAGCGCAAAACCGCACGACGGACGGTTGGTGTGCCTTGATGTTTTTCGCGGACTCGCAGTTGCCGGCATGATTCTCGTCGACAACCCAGGCAGCGACGACAAGGCATACTGGGCCATCAAACACGCCGAATGGAATGGCTGGACGCCGGCGGACTTTATCTTTCCGTCTTTCTTGTTCCTGGTTGGCGTGTCGATGGTGTTTTCATTCTCGGCGCGGCTCCGTCGAGGCGAATCGCGAGGCCAGATATTGCTCCACGCTTTCAGGAGAAGCCTGATCCTGATCGCGGTTGGGTTGTTCGTGAATGGCATGCCATTTATCGGGGTCGATTGGCACGGCTTTCGTTTTGAGGGAGTGACGCAGCGGATTGCCCTTTGCTACTTTGCCGCAGCCATTCTGATTCTGTGGTCAGACCGCCGTGGACAAATCATAGCGATCGCCGCTTGTTTATTGGGATATTGGGCGATGATGCGCTTCTTGCCGGTGCCTGGTTTTGGCCTGCCGGGACGCGATATACCGTTTATGGATCAGAATGGAAACATCGTCGCGTGGCTCGACCGCAAGCTGTTCACGGGGCATCTCTACAATGGAAATCGAGATCCGGAAGGAATTATCAGCACGATTCCGGCGATCGCGACAGCATTGATCGGAGTGCTGACCGGCGACTGGCTGCGTTCGGGTCGAGATCGCGGCACCATCGCCGTGCGTATGCTGCTCTTCGGGATTCTCGGTTTGGTTGCGGGCGGGGTCTGGAACCTGTGGTTCCCCATTAACAAGAATCTTTGGACCAGTTCGTTCACTTTGTTCAGCGGCGGCTTCGCACTGGTGTTTCTGGCGCTGCTGTACTGGATCCTCGAAATCAAACAGTGGCGCGGCGCCTGGACGATACCGATTCTGGTTTTCGGGATGAATGCGATCGCCGGATTTGTCGTCGACTCTTTCGTCTACGGCCCCGGCTACACCTTGACGGTAAAAGGCGCGAACGGAACGGACATTACCTGGCACGACGCCGCCCAGGAGCGATTAATTTCGCTGGGCACGAATCCCGCCAATGCGTCCCTGATGTATTCCGCGGCCGCAATTTTATTTTGCTGGGTTTTGTTGTGGCTTCTCTGGCGCAGGAAGATCTTCATCAAAGTTTGAGGATGAGTTTGTAATTGTGCAATTCCTCAGCACGGCGATCCCCACCCGCGTAGAATAAGGAATTCGGCTTTATGTCGGATCTTCGCCGCGGTCTCATCATCGTGAATACTGGCCCGGGCAAGGGGAAGACCACCGCCGCCATGGGGACGGCGTTGCGGGCTGTCGGGCAGGGGATGCGCGTCTTGATGCTGCAGTTTCTGAAGGGTTCGTGGCATTACGGCGAACTCGACGCGGTCAAGGCTTTCGGCGACAAGTTTATCCTCAAGCAGATGGGACGAGGCTTCGTGAAAGTCGGCGCCGAGAAGCCCGACCCTGAAGATGTGCGCATGGTGGAGGAGGCCTGGGCCGAGGCCGAGAAAGCGATCCAGTCCGGGGAATGGGACTTGGTGGTGCTCGATGAAATCAATTACGCCATCAGTTACGGTATGCTCGACCCGGCGAAAGTGGTGGAGTCGCTGAAGCGCAAGCCGGAGGCGGTACACGTCATCTTGACCGGAAGGAGCGCGCATCCGACAATTGTCGAACTGGCTGATACCGTGACCGAAATGCGACAGGTCAAGCACGCCTACGAGCAAGGTGTGATGGCGCAGAGAGGAATCGAATATTAGCTCTCAGCTGTCAGTTCTCAGTTAAGAGCGTGGCCCGGAAAGGTTTTCCTGAGACCTAACACCTGAGACCTGCTTTTTTATGACTTGGTTCAAGCGACAATCCGGCGAGTTGGACACTTCGGGCGAGAAGACCGTACGTACCGAAGGTCTATGGGTGAAGTGTGATAACTGCCGCCAGATTATCTGGAAGAAGGACCTCGAAGAAAATCTGAACGTCTGTCCGAAGTGTGACAAGCACTTCCGCATCGACGCCCGCACCCGTCTGGCACAACTTCTCGACGACAATCAATACGAGATTTTCGACGGCAATCTCGTCTCCAACGACCCGTTGAAGTTTGTCGACCTGAAACCCTACTCTTCACGCCTGAAGCAGGCCAAGGCCGGCACCGGCCTCAAGGACGCCGTTATCAATGCCCAAGGCAAGCTCAACGGCCGCCCGGTGATAGTGAGTTCGATGGAATACTCGTTTATCGGTGGAAGCATGGGAGCGGTGGTGGGCGAGGCCATTACCCGTGCCATTGAGAAGGCCATGCAGACCCGGACGCCGATTATCATCGTCTCGGCATCGGGCGGCGCGCGCATGATGGAAGGCGTGATCAGCCTGATGCAGCTGGCCAAGATCTCGGCCGCACTGGCCCGTTTGGATTCGGCCCGCGTCCCCTATATTTCGGTTCTGACCGATCCCACCACCGGCGGCGTGACCGCATCGTTTGCCATGCTCGGCGATCTCAACATTGCCGAACCCGGCGCCCTGATCGGCTTCGCCGGGCCGCGCGTGATTGAGCAGACCATCCGTCAAAAACTGCCGCCAGGTTTCCAGCGCTCCGAGTTTCTGCTGGAACACGGAATGCTCGATGCCGTGGTGCCGCGCAAGGAGCTGAAAGCCTACATCGCACGGGCGCTGGATTTCATGGTGCAGGCAGCGTAAAGGCAGTCGTTCGTCGCTGGTCGTTGGCAAAACCCACTCCCCTAATGATCCAGTGGTGAGATTTCTGCTCAGGGTTCTTGGAGCGCACTTTGACCTCCGACAGCCTCCTTCTAATGAGAGAGAGTCGAAACGGACGGCGGGACTTGCTACCCTAAATGGGCTCGCCGGGCGAATTGCGGAAGATGAGTACTCCCCGAGTTTATGAACGACTAACGACTAACGACCGATGTCCTACGAAACCGCAGTCGCGCAGATGTACGCCTTGGGCCACGAACTGGCGCAGACGCCGGCACACAAGTTCGATCTGGCGCATATGCGTGTGTTACTGGCTGCGTTGGGGCATCCGGAAAATCGTTTTCCGTCGGTGCTGGTCGCCGGTACCAATGGCAAGGGCTCCACCGCCGCGACTCTCGCATCTATCCTGCAAGCTTCCGGGCTGAAGACGGGGCTTTATACTTCGCCGCATCTGGTCCGCATTAACGAGCGCATTCGCCTGAATGGCGAGCCCATCGGCGACGACGATTTCGCTCTGCTCCATGACGTAGTCGACCGCACCGCCGAGCGCCTCTTTGGGGAAGGCGATCTCCCGTGGCATCCCAGCTTCTTTGAGACGCTGACCGCGATGGCCTTTGAATATTTCGCCCGCAACCGGCCCGACATGGTTGTGCTTGAGGTTGGCATGGGCGGGCGTTTGGATGCCACCAACGTGGTCGACCCACGCCTCAGTATCATTACCGACATCGCCCTCGATCATCAGAAGTATCTGGGTGAAACGATCGCGGAGATTGCCCGCGAAAAAGCCGGGATCATCCGCCCGGGCGGGATCGTGGTGACGCTGCCCCAATTGCCCGAGGCCAACGACGTGATCGGAAACGCAATTTTGAAGGCGGGCGCGCGCGCCGTGAATGCCGTACCCTATGTCCCGCCGGTGTCGCCTAGCAGTGGCCAGTGGCCGGGAGCTAGTGGTCAGGGGCAACGGTATCCGCTGGATGTCTGTGGTCAGACGATTATGGTCGAGTCGCCGCTGGTGGGGCGCCATCAATTACGCAACCTGGCGCTGGCGATCGCGGCGGCCGAGGAACTGCACCACCAGGGAATCACGCAGATCACGCCGGAAACCATCGCGCAAGGCATCCACAGGACCCATTGGCCCGCCCGCTTCCAAGTGGTGCCGGCCACGGCAGACAACCCTGAATATGTGCTTGATGTCGCGCACAATCCGGCCGGGGCTTGGGCGTTGCGCTCGACGCTTTCGGCCGCTTACCAGGACGGCCGCGAAATCACGATCGTGTTTGGCGTCATGCGCGACAAGGCGGTTCGAGAAATTACCGAGATTCTATTTCCGATCACCCAGCACGTGATCGTCACCCACGCCAACAACCCGCGCTCGGCAAGCCCGGAGGAGATTCGGCAGGCAGCCGCCCGTGTGGCCGTCGGCATGGATATTGCAGAGGCGAACAATGTAGCGTCGGCACTGAAGCAAGCGAGAAAAATTGCCGGTCCCAGCGGCCTGATCGTAGTGACCGGCTCGATTTATGTGGTAGGAGAAGCGATGCGAATCCTCGGCATCTGCATCTAATGTACGGGTGTAGAGTTGCTAGTATCTGTTGTCATCCTGACCCGAGCTTGCCGAAGGGGAAGGACCTATGAATTGGCTTGCAGTCCCGGAATGCCGAGGTCCTTGGATTCGCTCAGGATGACAAACTATGCTGAATTGAGATTTGGAACTTTGAACCCTTGCACTTTGAAACCGTGAACGAAATTGTCACCACCGCGGAATTGGAAAAAGAGAGGGTCGAGTTGCGTCCGGTAGTTGGCCCCAAACTCCACCATGGCTGGCTCAGCCGTCTGCGTTCGTATTTCATTCTTAACCCGCTGATCTGGGCTTACACCCTGATTTTGGCCACGCTTTCCCTGCTCTCCTCGTTCTTCGACCGCAGCGGGCGCATCCAGCACGATTTCGCCCGCTTCTGGTCGTGGCTGATCATGAAGACGATCCTGTCGCCGGTGAAAATCGCGGGCATGAACGCCGCCATCGATAAGAACAAGATCGACACATCGAAGCCGCGCGTCTATGCGGTCACGCATGCCTCGGCGCTCGACATCCCGATTCTCTACGTCTACTTGCCCTTTCAATTCCGCATCGTTTTCAAGAGCGAATTGCTCGCCTACCCATTTATCGGCTGGCATCTGAAGCGCTCCGGGCAAGTCTGCATCAACCAGCAGAATCCGGCGGCTTCGATCGGGTCCGTCAAGTCGGCGCTGCGCAGCCTGCGCAGCGGCATGCCGCTGGTGATTTTTCCGGAGGGCGGCCGCACCCGGGATGGCGAGGTTCAACCCTTTCTGCCGGGCGCATTCTTTCTCGCCATCAAAGCACAGGCCGATATCGTACCCATCGCGCTCATCGGCACCTTCGGCCTGCTGCCGATGAACACCTACCACATCAAGTGTCAGCCGCTGGAAATGCGGGTTGGTGCACCAATCTCCACCGCTGGGCTGACCGTGCGCGATACCGAAGAGGTGTCAGCCAAAGTGAAGGCGGCAATTGAAGCGCTGCACGCCGCACCAAGAACCACGTAAGGACAAAGCCCGCCCTCGGCCGTCGACCTGACCCGTCGACCTGACCCGCCGACCATTTTCTCCCTGATCCGTCATAATCCTCTGTTTGCGTAGGGGTAGGTGCCCTCACCTGCCCCCTACGTAGGCAAATGATAAACTTAAGAGATTCAGTGGAATACAGGGCGAATCCATGTCTGACAGCATTCATCTCAAGCTCCCCGATGGCAGCACTCAGGAAGTCCCGAGGGGCACCACGGCGCTTGACGTTGCCAAGTCCATCAGCCCGCGTCTAGCCGACGCCGCACTCGCCGCCAAATCAAATGGCGACCTGATCGACCTCACTCGCCCGCTCGACCACGACACGGACCTCCGCATCCTCACCGACCGCGACCCTGAGGCACTAGAAGTCTACCGTCATTCCTCAGCGCACCTGCTGGCGGCGGCCGTGCTCGAGCTCTTTCCCGAAACCAAGCTCGGACACGGCCCCGCGACCGAGAACGGATTTTTCTACGACTTCTATCGCCCCACCGCCTTCATTCCCGAAGATCTGGAAAAGATCGAGAAGAAAATGCAGGAGCTAGTCCAGCAGAATCTGCCCTATGCGCGCGAATTTCTGCTGCGTAAGGAAGGTCTGGAAAAGTTCAAGGGCGAAGGCGACTTCATGAAATGCCACTTCATCGAGCAGTTCACTAAGCCCGATGAAAAGATTTCGGTTTACAAGACTGGCAAGTTCCAGGATTTCTGCCGGGGCCCGCACCTGCCTTCGACCGGAAAAATCAAAGCCTTCAAGCTGCTCAACATCGCCGGCGCCTACTGGCTGGGAGACGAAAAGAATCCGCAACTGCAGCGTATCTACGGCACGTCGTTTTTTTCGAAAAAAGATCTCGACGCCTACTTGAACAGCATCGAAGAAGCGAAGAAGCGCGATCATCGCGTACTGGGCAAACAACTAGACCTGTTCTCTATCCAGGAACTAGCCGGCCCCGGCCTAATCTTCTGGCATCCGAAGGGCGGCATTATCCGCAAAGAGATGGAAGACTGGATGCGCGAAGAGTACCTGCGCCGTGGCTACGCGCTCGTCTGCACGCCGCATGTGGCGCGCCGCCAGTTGTTTTTTACCTCGGGCCACGAAGGCTACTACTCGCAGAATTTTTTCGATGCCATGGAGCTCGACGACGCCGAGTATCGTCTCAAACCCATGAATTGCCCCGGCCACATCCTGATCTACAAAGACTCGCTGAAGTCGTATCGGGATCTGCCCGTGCGGCTGGGCGAACTCGGCACCGTCTATCGCTACGAGCGCTCGGGAGTGATGCACGGATTGCTGCGCGTCCGCGGTTTCACCCAGGACGACGCCCACATCTTCTGCACGCCCGATCAAATCGAGGCTGAAATCGTAGGCTGCCTGGAGTTCGCGCTCGCCGTGCTGAAGGCGTTCGGATTCGACAAATTCCAGACCGAGCTTTCTACCTGGGATCCAAACGACAAGAAAAGTTTTCTCGGCACCGACGAGCAGTGGAACCTGGCCAACCACACGCTCGAAAGCGCACTGAAGAAGCTGAACATCGAATACAAAACCATCCCCGGAGAAGCCGCGTTCTATGGCCCGAAAATCGACGTGAAGCTGGTAGACGCCATTGGACGACTCTGGCAACTCTCAACCGTGCAATTCGACTTCAACCTGCCGCAGCGCTTCCAGCTCGAATACGTAGCCGAAGACGGCACCCGCAAGCAGCCGCTCATGGTCCACCGCGCCCTCTACGGATCGGTCGAGCGCTTCTTCGGCGTGCTCATCGAACACTACGCCGGAGCCTTCCCGGTGTGGCTCTCGCCGGTGCAGGTGGCAATGATCCCGATAGCCGAGCGCCATACCGAGTACGGCGAAAAAGTCGCGGCGCAACTGCGGGCCGCCGGAGTGCGGGTGGAAGTGGACAGCCGCAACGAAAAGATGAACGCGAAGATCCGCGAACACGCCATGCAGAAAGTTCCGTTCCTGCTGGTGGTAGGAGATAAAGAAGCCGAAGCCGACAAAGTCAACGTCCGCACCAGGGGAAAAGAGAAGACCGAAGACATGGCCACGGCGGAGTTTGTGGAGAAGATTAAGAGCCTGATCGCGGAGAAGAGCGCGACGCTGTAGTTGACAAGACTCGCGCAGGGAGGGCCGAGGGCGGCTGTCCCTACGTGGAACCTTCCCCACCCCATGTGTTAGCATCAGAAGTTTCGCAGGCGTTGTTGGGCTGGCCTGTACCCTGTACTCATCCCCATTCCGGGCCTTATCACCCTTCCTGTAAGCCTGCGGAAGGAGACAACCCGTGAAAGTGTACGCAGCAGCCAATCTCCGCAACCTTGCCCTCGTCGGACACGGACATGCCGGCAAAACCACCTTGGTGTCCGCCATGCTCTACACTGCCGGAGCCGCGCCTCGCCTCGGTCGCGTCGATGACGGCTCCGCCACCACCGACTACGACGAAGAAGAAATCGCCCGCCAGATGTCCATTTCCACCGGCCTGGCTTTCGTCGAGTGGGGCAAGCCGGATGCAAAGGTCAAGATCAATCTGCTCGACACTCCCGGCTTCAACATGTTCGTCCACGAGGCCAAGATGGTGCTGCCCGTGGTCGACGCGGCGTTGGTCGTTGTGGACGGTGTAGCCGGTGTCGAGGTCGTAACCCAGCGCGTCTGGAATTACTGCGACGAGGTTAACCTGCCGCGCATGATCCTCGTCAACCGCATGGATCGTGAGCGC
Source organism: uncultured Acidobacteriaceae bacterium (assembly GCA_963752985.1). Classification (GTDB taxonomy): domain Bacteria; phylum Acidobacteriota; class Terriglobia; order Terriglobales; family Acidobacteriaceae; genus Acidiflorens. Next base: position 50,149 of record CAVWAN010000024.1, on the reverse strand, counting down.
GCCGACGCCAACCGCACACTGGAATCGCTCACCAACGCCTTCGGCCGTGCCGTCACCCCACTGCAACTTCCCATCGGCAGCGAGAAAAGTCTCAGCGGCATTGTCGATCTTGTCCGCATGAAGGCCTACACCTACGAGATGGGTGGAAACGGCAAGGGCAAGGAAGGCCCCATCCCCGCCGACATGGCCGGCGTCGCGAAGGAAGCTCACGAAAAATTGGTGGAGCTCGTAGCCGAGGGCAAAGACGAGTTGATGGAAGAGTTCTTCGAAACCGGCACCATCCCCGAGGAGCATCTGGTACCCGCACTGCACGAAGCCATCCGGGAAGACAAACTTTTTCCCGTTCTCTTCACCTCCGGCTTGGGCAATGTCGGCGTCGACGAGCTGATGGATTTCATCGTCGATTACACGCCCGCCGCCAGCGAACATCACTCCCTCACCGGCTGGACGGCCGAGGGCACTGACGGCGCCCCGGCCGAACGCAAAGGAACCGACAATGAGCCCGCTTCCGTCTACGTCTTCAAGACTTTGTCTGACGCCTTTGCCGGCCGCATTTCCTATTTCAAAGTTTTTTCCGGCGTGCTGAAAAACGATGCCTCGCTCCAGAACTACAATCGCAATATTCAAGAGAAGTTCGCTCACATTTCCCTGATCCAGGGCAAGCAAGCGGTTCCCATCCATGAGATTCATGCCGGCGACATTGGCGCGGTCGCAAAACTGAGAGAAACTCTCACCGGCGACACGCTGGGCGACAAATCGTCTCCGATCCGCTATCCCGCCGTGCAGCTGCCCGAGCCCGCCATCACCTTCGCCATTGAGCCGAAAAGCCGCGCCGACGAAGACAAACTAGGCGTAGGCCTCCACAAGCTGATGGAAGAAGACGCCATGCTGCGCTTCTTCCGCGACCCGCAAACGAAAGAATTCCTGATCGCGGGCACCGGACAGCAGCACATCGAAGTCGTGGTCTCGAAGATGAAGAAGCGCTACCACGCCGAAGTGGTCCTGAAAGCGCCCAAGGTGCCCTATCGCGAAACCATTCGCGGCAAGGCCGACGTCCAGGGACGCCACAAGAAGCAGACCGGAGGCCACGGCCAGTACGGCGACTGCAAAATCAAGATGGAACCGCTGCCGCGCGGGGCCGAGTTCGAATTCGTCAACGATATCTTTGGCGGAGCGATCCCTCGCAACTTCATTCCCGCCGTGGAAAAGGGAATCAAGGACGCAGCCGCGCGCGGCTACCTCGCCGGCTATCCCGTGGTGAACTTCCGCGCCATCCTCTACGACGGTTCCTACCACGATGTAGATTCGAATGACCTGTCGTTCCAGATGGCTGGCCGCATCGCCTTCCGCAAAGCGATGGAAGTCGCCAAGCCGACTCTGCTCGAGCCCATCATGACCGTTGAAATCACCGTGCCCGACGAGTTCGCCGGCACCATCATGGGCGACCTCAACAGCCGCCGCGGACGCATCCAAGGCATGGACAACAAAGCCGGCAACACCATCGTGAAAGCCGAGGTGCCCATGGCCGAGATGCTGACCTACGGCGCCGATCTCACTTCCATGACCCAGGGCCGTGGCAGCTTCTCTATGGAAATGCACCACTACGACATCGTCCCGCAACAATTGCAGGAGAAGATTATCGAGAAGGCCAAAGCCGAGCGCGGCGAGGTAAAGGAAGAAGAAGAATAATTTCGTGTGGTGACGGGGCTACGCCCCGTCACGCTCGCTAAGGAGGGCCGCCTCAGCCGTCCAAAATAGCAATTCACCCGAAGCCTTTTGTGGCGTACCATTCCTTTTTCTTCTTTCTTTCTTCTTTCTAGGAGGCACGTATGCCCCAGCGGACTTCCCCGATCTGCTCCCGCTTGTACGTGGCAACATTCGTTCTCTTATTGATCTCCCGCTCCACCATGGCCCAGGAGAGCAAAACCGTGGTTCTGGAACTCGACCACGCGTCCGTCTGCGGTTCGAATCTGGACACGCTTCGCCAGGCCTTTACCGATGTGGGCTTAACTCCAGACCTCGGCGGTCCCCACGGCAACGGCATTACCCAGATGGCCAGCATCGGCTTCGACGACGGGACTTACCTGGAGTTGATTGCGCCGATTAAGCCGGGCGTGACCGAAGGCTCGAGTTGGGCGAGGTACATGTCCGACGAGGCTGTCACCTGCGCCTGGGCGGTGGGCTCGAATGTTTTGCTGCAGGAAGCGGATCGGCTGAAAAAGGCCGGCGTTGCCGTCACGACTCCGCAGCGTGGCAGCCGTAAGCGTCCCGACGGCATGTCGATCGAGTGGATGACCGCCGACGTAGGCTCCGGAACGCCGGGTTCCACGCTGCCGTTCATCATCGAAGACCAGACGCCGCGCGCCTGGCGCGTCCAGACTTCGGCCAGCTTGCAGGGAGCGCCGGTCAGCGGCATCGAATACGTCGTACTCGGGGTCAACAACCTCGATGCCTCGATTGCGTTGTTCCGCAAAGCCTACGGCTGGGCTGACCCGCTCACCGAAACCCAAAAAGACATCGGGAAACTCGCCTATTTCCCCGGCGAGCCCGTGATTCTGGCTGCTCCGTCGGGCGGCGGTTGGCTCTCGGAGCATCTAGCCAAGTACGGCGAAACCCCGGTAGCCTACCTGCTCAACACGCGCGACTTCCCGGCCGCAACCAAGAAGTTCAAACTGTCGGGCGGCAAGATTTGGTTTGGCCAGAAGACAGCCTGGTTCGACGTGAGCAAGCTGAAGGGCGTGCGCCTGGGAGTGATCGGGCAGTGAAGCAATCATTGAAATCAGCCGACGCTTCACCTTACTTTTCTGACCTGAAGCTGAAGTCGATAACTTTGCGCGCTCTTTTTCTTGATCACAACGTCTATTTCGCCCTCTGGTGCTTCGATCGTTAACGGCAATGTCATTTGCAGATCGGAAATGTAGCGACGCCTGCGACCTCTGCGTGAGATAAGGGGTGCTGTACCGATATCGGCGTAGGGAATCACGATGCCGAATTCACGGTAGGCACATACAATTGTGCGAAGACTGGGCGTGGCATGTTTCTTAAGATATCTCTGTAGCCCTCCCCTATCGACTCCCAAACGTCTGGCGAAGACTTTCTCCGTCTCCCCTGCCGCTAGCGCACGGTCATAGAACGGTTGCAATTTACGCGCAAACTCTTCGCCGAATTGTTGATCGTCCGGAGTCCGTTTCATTGAAAATCTGCTTGACTAGTCGGTTTTGGTGTCGCAATATGCTTTTTAAGAATCGTGCTTTATAAAAAGCACTATCATACGGTGCTTGTGGCTCGTTTGTCATCTAGACTTTGGTTGTCAAAGGAGGGGCGATAATGGCTGCTACAGAACAAACTAGACTGGCCGCGGAGCTGCAAGTTTACGCCCTCCACAAGAATGAGTGGCTGAAGGGCTACCCGGGCCGGTACGTCGTCATTAAAGGCGATGAGGTGTTGAATTTCTATCCCACATTCGAGGCTGCCTACTCCGCCGGTGCTGGCACGTGGGGCATCAACATAGATTTTCTCGTAAAGCAGATTGTCGAACACGAACCCGTTTTCTTTGTGTTCTAGATTGTGGTCACTTGCCGCTCTCCAAAGCCCGATCCGCGCAGTTTGCAGACACATGGACCGCGAATTGAGGTTGAAATCGGTCCACCAATCGTGCGCACCCCATCGGGTCCGGTTTCACCCGGCTTTAACCCTCTCGGCGCGAGCAGGTTCTCTAGAATGCCGGCGCTGATAGATACCGGAGCCGGGCGAACCGTCTTGACGCTAGCAGCCGTCGAAAGAGTGGGCCTGCGGCAGGTAGATGTGACACGGCTTGCTCGAGCTGGGGGCATTAACGAGGACGCCGGGGTTTACGTGGCTTCAATCCAGTTCCCGCGATACAAGCTCGCCACGATTGAGGTCGCTAACGTAATCTGTTGTGAACTACCGGAACAGCCGATTCAATGTCTCATTGGCCGAGATATTCTTTCGCGTTGGCTGTTCACCTATGACGGTCGCACAGGCGAGTGGACAATCAACGAAGAAGACATCGCGGTGTGGGTAGATCCGGCATAAGCAAGTCCTGCCAGCATTTCTCCGAAATAGCGAGAGGTAGGGCCGCACAGAGCAGTCAGGAGCCTACTGCAGCATCTCGTGGAATCTAAGATAGATGTTCCCTGTCTGCGCAGCGTGCCGCTTCTTCCTCAATAGAAGGGTCACGAAGTCGATCCTCTCCTCAAACACAGCCATCAGATCGGCACCATCCATGAGAACCACAACCGCACCTCCCGAGGAATGGGCGTCGATTCCGTCTTGCGAAAAGCTGTTGATCGATAGAAAGACTCCAAGCGTGTTCTCAAGTTTCCGGCGGACCTTTGCTGCGAACGAATCGAGATCGCTCGCGCTCACGGGGTTCTGTTGCCACTTCGCCTCGAAAAGATAGTCGGTGCCTTCCAGGGAAAACGCACCATCAATCTGCTCTCCAGTGTTGCGAAAGGAAGCCTTGGGATCCAGATCAAATAGTTCGAACAAGTCGTACATCACCTTTTCGAGCTCGAAGCCGCGACCTTGAACATTCGTGGATATTACTAGCGCCATGTAGCGGCTCTTGATGTCGTCCAGCTTTTGCCGCACAGCAGCATTGGCGCGGAGTTTCTCGGCCGCCCTCCTCTGCCGTTCTGCCAGATCGTCTTGCTCTTTCTTCGCTTCATCGTGTGGCTCGACCAATCGCTTAAGCTGTCCAACAGCCGCGCGAGCACGGGTCGCCTTTTCCGCACCGCCATCAAGTTGCTCCAAATGACCGTAGGTGGTGACTCCACAAACCTCGTGGCACAGGCGCGTTAAGTCGCCCACGTGCTCATCTTGGTTTTGCGCAAGGTAATCAACAAGATCTGAAACGATCTGGCGTTTGTAGTTACCCCAATTCAGCGTGCCGAGCACCGCGGCGTTGGATAAGCATTGTTGAAGGAAGCTTCGAAGGTCCGCCTTGTACCAATAGACCGCACACAGCGCCTCCTTCAACGCCACAGTGGCAGCAGGCGACAGTCTCTTTGCCAAGTCCCTACCCTCGGTCGTCAAACCAATTGCAGCAGTCAGTATATGCCGAAGGAGCTAGCGAGGCGTTGATCTCCCACACCTAGAACCGAGAACGCAGAACTGCTACCATCGCCTCTAGTGCCCGCCGCCAAAGACAATCCCGCGCTCCATTTCAAAGACCGCCTGGTGTCCGCTGCCCCCGTCGAAGACGATTCGTCTTTCGAGCTGAAACTTCGCCCGCAGCGCCTGCAAGAATTCATCGGCCAGAACAAAGTAAAAGAGAATCTGGACGTAGCCATCCAAGCCGCCAAGTCCCGCGGCGAAGCGCTGGACCACGTTCTCCTCTACGGCCCGCCCGGCTTGGGCAAGACGACGCTAGCCAACATCATCGCCAACGAACTCGGAGCCGCGTTCCAGCAAACCTCCGGCCCCACGCTCCAAATCAAAGGCGATCTGACTGCGATCCTCACCAATCTCCGCGACCGCCAGGTGCTCTTCATTGACGAAGTCCACCGCCTGCAGCCCGCGCTCGAAGAGATCCTCTACTCCGCGCTCGAAGACTACAAACTCGACATCATAATCGGCCAGGGTCCGTCCGCGCGCACCCATACGATGGACGTCAAGCCCTTCACCTTCATCGGAGCCACCACGCGCGCCGGGCTTCTCTCCGCGCCGCTGCGCTCGCGTTTCGGACTGCTCCTGCGCCTCGAGTTCTACACCCACGACGACCTCCGCGTAATCGTAGAACGTTCCGCCGAAATTCTAGGTGTCAGCATCGATCGTCCCGGAGCTATCGAAATCGCCAGCCGTTCGCGAGGAACGCCTCGTATCGCGAACCGCCTGCTGCGCCGCGTGCGCGACTACGCCCAGGTCCGAGCCAACGGCTCCATCGATCTCGCTACCGCCCAGTCCGCGCTCAGCATGTTGGAGGTGGACCGCCACGGCTTCGACGAAGTCGACCGCAAGCTTCTGCTGACCATCATCGAGAAATACCAGGGAGGCCCCGTAGGCCTCAACACTCTAGGCGCAGCGCTAGCCGAAGAACCCGACGCCATAGAAGAAATCTACGAACCCTTCCTGATCCAGATAGGCTTCCTGAACCGTACTCCAAGAGGCCGAGTTGCCACGCAGCTAGCCTACGAACATTTCGGCATAACCCCCAACCGCCGCCAAAGCTCGTTGTTCTAGCCTGTGTGGGGACGGGCGACCCGCCCGTCCAGCCGAGCGAAGCTCGGCAGTGGCCAGCTGCTACGTTTGACTTCCACCACCCCATCTGCGTTAATCGCTATTCGTAATCATCCCCGCCGAAACACCTTAAGCAGGAGGAATCATGCGCGAAGTAATCGCCACCGCCCAAGCCCCGCAAGCCATCGGTCCCTACTCGCAAGCCATTCGAGCCCAGGGCCTGATCCTTACATCCGGACAGATCGCCATCGATCCCGCCACCCAGCAGGTCATCGCCGGCGACACAAGCGCGCAGACCGACCGCGTGCTCAAGAACCTAGCCGCCGTCTTGCAGGCTTCGGGCAGCTCTCTGGAGAAAGTTCTGCGCTGCACCGTCTTCCTGAAAAACATGGGAGACTTCACCGCCATGAACGAAGTCTACGGCCGTTACTTCAAGCAAGCCCCGCCAGCCCGCTCCACCGTCGAAGTGGCAAGACTTCCCAAGGACGTCCTGGTAGAAATTGACGTGATAGCGCTGGCGTGACCGCTTGAGTAGGATTTGCCCTGGAAACCGAGTCAGAAATGTTGCAGACATAAGAAATGGAGGCACCATGAAAACTGTCATCCTCGCCATCACACTGCTGACGTTAAGCGTCCTAGCCATCGCTCAGACAGCTCCAGCTCACAAAGCCGCAGCCAAGCCCACCAGCACGCCCACCAAGGTCACAGGAGCGCCCACCAAGACCGCCAGCGGCCTCGAATACTGGGACATCAAAGTCGGCACCGGCGCGGTCGCCGAAAGCGGACAGCATGTAAAAGTCGATTACACCGGCTGGCTCACCAACGGCAAGAAGTTCGACAGCTCGGTCGGTACCGGCAAACCGTTTGAGTTCGTGTTGGGCGCCGGCCAAGTCATCAAGGGCTGGGACGAAGGTGTAACCGGCATGAAGGTAGGTGGCAAGCGCCAGCTCCGCATCCTGCCAGATTTGGCCTACGGAGCCAAGGGATATCCGGGCGTCATTCCAGCCAATTCAACCCTGGTCTTCGATGTACACCTACTGGACGTGAAGTAGCTAGCGCTTGTGTGGGGACGGGCGACTCGCCCGTCCGGCCGAAGCTGGGCAGCCGTCGGCGCTGTCCACGCAGACAAAGGCCCGCAGGATTTCCACATCTTTATCTCTGCGGGCTCTGATCTCTTACGCCTTAACCACTTTGCCGCTGCGCAGACAGGAAGTGCAGACGCGGAGGTGTTTGGTAGCCGCTCCCACTTTGGCGTGAACCGGGCGCAGATTGACGTTCCAGCGCCGTTTGCTCACATTGTGGGCGTGACTGATGGTGTTCCCGAACTGCGGCCCCTTGCCGCAGATATCACAAACTCGTGCCATAACTCTAGAATCCTTCCAGGCCTGTCGCCGAAAGTATGATTTTACAGGAATCCACCGGATTTCGCCAAGGCTGAAGAGGCCTTGTATCAGGGAATTGCTTTAGCGATGCCGTTAAGCGTTAGCAAGACACGCCAGGGGGCTGGGCTCTCGCCTGCTACGCCGCCTTGCCCATCACTGGCTCCGAGCAATGGCTGCAGCGCCGCGCATCAATCGGAATCTCGCTCAGGCATTCCGGACACTTCTTGGTGGTTGGATCCGCCGGCGCCGGGTCCTTCCGTGTTCGTGCAATCAGCGCATTGATTGGGGTCACAACAAAGAAGTAAACCGCGGCCGCGACCAGCACAAACGAAATCAGGGCGTTCACGAATTCGCCGTACAGGAAAGTGCTGCCGTTGAGCGTCCACTTGAGCGCGGAGAAATCTGGCGCTTTCACTATGGCAGCGATCAGAGGTGTAAGCAGGTCCTTGGTAAGGGCCGTGACCACTCCGCCAAATGCCGCGCCAATCACGACGCCCACCGCCAGATCCACCACGTTACCGCGCAAGATAAACTGCTTGAAGCCGGACAGCATAATCTTTCCTCCCTCTACTGGAATGGGGGACAAATGTAAATGCAGAAATACATTTGGTCAAGGTGTCCGACTGCGCCTGCATCGCTTGTAGAAATCTGGGTCCGTGATCCTAGTCACGTCTTCCAACCCCTTGCGAGCGGCCACAGCAACTTCAGAACAATACTCTGAAAAGGAATAGACTCGGATGGCGTAGCGATGAGCATGGTAAGCTTCAGTCCATTTGTTTATTGGAAACACGTCGCCAATACGTACGGCATCTCTGCCATGGGCTTCGCCAATAAGTTCGTCCATTCCTTCAAACGTTGGAAGAGAAGGCACATCCAGCCAGGCCCCTGCTTTCAAGCATGCTACCTGAGGGTCCGCCCCTAGCTCCGGCCGAAGCTTAGACAACTCGCTCCCCATCACGGCCTCGACCTTCTTCAATACTGCGCTCTTGCTTCCGGGATCGCCGAGTTTAGAGAAAAAGTCTCCGAGTAGCGTCGTCTCCACGCCGGACGGTGACGACACAATTTCATAAACGACCCTTGGGATGAGGCGGTTGACCAGTCGGTAAGCAAGCGTACGCGTCTCGGCGTTAGGCGAATTTAGAAATTCTGGTCCGTGCAGTCCTGTGTCGTCGAGATCCATGAACAGCTGCAAGATCTCTTCGTCGCTTCTTCCGCTAGCCCGCCAATTTTCCACAACTCTCGACAAAAGCCTTTCAAAAAACCCCTCGGCCGCCCGCACTTTCGGGTGGTGGTAGATGTAGCTGTAAAGCATCAGCTTGCATATCGTTACCTGTTCGATGGTATTCATCGAACGCTTAGGTAGCTTGAGACGGAAGGAACGGTAGTATGGAAACCTCTCCTCGCTTGGGTTCTCCTTGACAAGCTTGCGCGGACAAACTGTTGCGTATAGCTTCTCCAGCTTTCCCTTGCCATCAGTGAGTTTGGACTCGGGCAGATGGACAGTTGCCAAGTATCTCTCCAAATCGTACCTGAGCGGCAGACCCGCCGCCGCGGCGTCCCGGAGGAGGTAATCCAGTTTATCCGCATCGAATCCAGACGAGATAATGTCCGCCATGAACTGGAGGAGGGGATGCCGGGACCTTCCGACAATCAATAGCGACACGTTCAGCATGTCCGGCTCTCCCTGAAATTCGTCCGGGATATCACACTCTTTCATCAGTTTTGATTTGGCTCGGGAAAGAACGGATTTCAACGCCTCAGTCCGTGACAAACAGAACGAGACAACCTCACCGGCTTTCTTTTCGGCCGCTGCGAGCTCGCTTAGCTCATCTGCCGCTCGTAAAAGCAATGGCAGTTTGCCGTAGACCCTTTCGGACGTGTGGCTTAGTAGACTGTGACCCGTATCGTGTAGGAGTGCCGCAAGTCTAAGCTCTTGGCGCCAACGGAAGACGATACTCTCATAATCGTCAGAGTCTTCCACAATCTTCACAGTTTCCCGCAGCTTCCCCGCGTGCCTTCGTACTACAGCATCGAAGACCTTGGTCGCCACAATGGCAACCCCTAGGGAATGTTCGAAGCGACTATGCCGAGCTGAAGGATACACATGGTAGGCCAATCCGGTCTGGTGTATCCGCCGCAGCCTCTGCATGAGAGGAGTGTCGATCAGGGCAACTTCTCTCCATGAGAAGCTGTTCGTTCCCCAAATTGGATCATGGATATCTTTGTAGGGCTTAATCTCTAAGACGGGATGTTCGGCTTTGTCGCCAAAAAAAAGCCCGTGCTTCGACTTTAGGTAATCGTCGAGCCGGGCAACCACCGCGGTGAGGGTCGGATACCCCTCCAACATTTGGTTCCCTCACGCAACGAGCGAGAATTCCTTTGCCGCTATTTCCGCTGCATGGCCCATGAACTTCTGCTGGGGTCCTGCGATTTTCCTGGACTCCGACAACCACAATCTTTCCAACTCCGGCTTGAGCACCATTTCTTCATAGGACGGATTCATAGCGCCTACGCAAGCCGTCGAGTGCAGAAACTGAAGATACCGCGAAAGCTCCTTACATTTTGGGAACGGTCCACCCCAGTCAAACTTGAGACGCCCCAGAAAAGCAGGTTTCCCGTCGAATTCTTCCTCGGAAAGACGGAACAGAATGTAATGCCATGGTGCCTCTTCTTTAAACAGCATCTGTGTCTTATTCTCTACAAGGGAAGCAGCCAAAAACTTCACAAAGTCACCTAGCGTCATGTCATCTCCTGCCACGGCCCGCCTCCTTTCGACAAACTACTAGTCTAACTCTATCAGATCGGCCTGTCCTTGATGTGCGAATATTCGCACACACCTTAATCGAACGTTACTTGATTTTCGCGGAAAATTCAATGAAAATGTTGCCCTGTTGTGCGCTTTTTCGCACATGACTACTGCCGAACAACTCGGTTCCCAGCTACGGTCCGCTCGGGTCGATGCTGAGTTGAGCCTTAGGGGTCTGAGCGAAAAGGTTGATATTTCGGCGTCAACAATCGGGGAGTACGAACGTGGGATAAAGGTGCCCGAAGCCGACAAGCTAGCCAAAATCGCTAATGCTCTGAATCACTTCACATTCCGAATTGATGAGTACACCTTCACTATCAATCCAACTGATGCTGTCCGTGAAAGGACGACGTTGGACGAACAGCTCCCGTTGGATTTTTCAGGTGAGTATAGCTATGCGAAGGCCAGTGTGAAGATCAGCCCTGGCCGTATCAGCGTGGTCTTCAATGCCGCCAAGACCATGACGCCGCGGGCCCGGTTGATGCCATCCCCGAATTAGACCCTCTCAGATCCGCATCGGCATGACAATATACCGGTACTTGTAGTCTTCGTTTTCGGCGGGACGAAGCTGACCGGCCGACTGCGCATCCTTCAGCTCGAGCTTCACTTCGCACGACCCGGTCGCCTTGATGAAGTCCATCAGGTATTGAGCATTGAATCCGATCGCCATCGGCTCACCGTCATAGGCGACTTCGATCGAATCCTCTGACTCGCCCGTCTCGGTCGACGACGCGGAAATCTTTAACTCGCCTTTCTCCAGGCGCAACCGCACGGCCCGCGACCGCTCATCGGCGAACTGCGCCACGCGCGCGATCGCCGCTCCCAGTTCTTCGCCCTGCAACGTGATCGACTTCGAGATATCTTTCGGCAGCACCGCCTCGTAGTTGGGGAACTGCCCCGTCAGCTGCCGCGACGTCAGCAAGCGCGGCCCCACGCGGAAGAACAGTGTGGACTCATCCTTGGCAAAATCGATGGTCTCGACATCGGAATCGAGCAGCGATTTCAACTCGTCCATCGCCTTCTTGGGGATCAGCGTCTTCATCTCGCCGGATACGCCTTCAAACTTCTCGCCTCCGCGCTCCACATGCGCCAGGCGGTGGCCATCGGTCGCAACCATCGTGATCGACTCCGGCTTCAGTACCATCAATGCTCCATTCAGCGTGTAGCGTGACTCCTCACTGGCAATGGCGAACCCTGTCTTCGCAATCATCGACCGCAGCACGCCTGCCGGAATCTTGATCGCTCCCGCTGACGGAAACACCGGCAGACTGGGAAAATTCGACCGCGCCATGCCCACCATCTTCGTGTTCGAGCGCCCGCAGCGAATACTGACCCAGTGGTTTTCCAGTAGTTTGATGGTGATGTCTGCGTCTGGCAGCAACTTCGCATAGTCGTAAAGCTTGCGCGCCGGAATCGTGCATGCGCCTTCCTTTTTGACTTTGGCATTGCATGACGTGCGCAGGCTCAGGTCGAGGTCAGTCGCTGTCAACGATAATTTATCGCCCCCAGCCTCGAATAGGTAATTGGAGAGGATAGGGATCGTGGTCTTGCGCTCGACCACACCCTGAGTGGCTGTCAGTTCGCGAAGAAACTCAGACTTGCTGACCGTAATTTCCATGGTCGCTGTGGCTGCGGCAGGGGCGACTTCCACCGGCATATTGGGTCTCCCAACTCTAGAACTGGTTCGGATCAAGTACAGCCTCAAAACCAGCTCTACTTCTGTTCTCTTCTTATACCAAATACAAAAGCAAGAAGACCAGTAGTAACCGTAGGTACTTCGGAGAAGTGGAAAACCGGTCCAGGTCCCTGCGGTTCAGTGGCTTCCATAGCAACTCCTCATGTGGAGAACTACTCCTCACCTTAGCGGATGCCATCGGAATCTTTGGACTCCTCCAAACCTTCTGTCCTGTCTCCCACAGTTTCCACAAACACTCCACAGCCAGAAGTCGAGAAAAATGGCTGGATGAGTGGAAAAATCGCTGGAAACTAAAACTTACGCGCCTAATTGCTCGGTGAGTTTATTGAGCAGCCTGTTCAAATCCTTGTCGTTCTTGCGAACCTCTTCGATCTTATCTACCGAATGCAATACCGTTGTATGGTGTTTGCCACCGAACTGGCGCCCAATTTCAGGCAGCGAAGCTTCTGTTAGGTGTTTGGCCAGGTACATCGCAATCTGCCGCGGGTACACAATCGATCGCGAATTATTCTTCGCCTTGATTTCCACCAGGCGCAGGCCGAATTGCTCAGCCACCGCCTTCTGGATGGATTCAATCGTTACCTTCCGAGCCTGCGAATCGATAAAATTCTTCAATACCTGTTGCGTGTAGGGAAGCGTAATCTCGGCCCCGATCAGCGATGAATGCGCTACCAGACGGATCAACGCGCCTTCCAGTTCCCGGACATTCGAGCGAATGTTCGAGGCGATAAACAACGCCACATCCGTTGGCAGCGTGACCCGTTCCTGCTCCGACTTTTTTTGCAAAATGGCGACTTTCGTCTCCAGGTCGGGCGGTTGAATGTCGGCAATCAGCCCCCACTCAAACCGGCTGCGCAAGCGGTCCTCGAATTCCGCCAACTCCTTGGGCGGACGGTCGCTGGCGATTACGATCTGCTTCATCGACTCATGCAGCGCATTAAACGTGTGGAAGAACTCTTCCTGCGTGCGCTCTTTCTGCGCCAGAAACTGGATATCGTCCATGAGCAGCACGTCCATCGTCCGGAATTTATCCCGGAAGCTGATCATCTTGTCGTAGCGCAGCGAGTTGATCATCTCGTTGGTGAATTTCTCGCTCGACACGTAGCAGATCGCCGCCTGTGGCGATCGCCGCTTGACCTCGTGCCCGATTGCCTGCATCAGGTGCGTCTTGCCCATCCCGACCCCGCCGTACAGGAACAGCGGGTTGTAGGCTTTCGAAGGCCGCTCCGCCACCGCCTGGCAAGCCGCGTGCGCGAACTGGTTCCCGCTGCCGATCACGAACGCGTCAAACGTATAGCGCGGATTCAATTGCGCGGCACTGTCCCAGTCAAACCGCCCCTGCGCCGGATGCAATCCCGTCACCGCCTGCGGTCCCGCACCTGTACCCGCATTCGGAGCCGACAGCCCGCCGTTATGCCGGATCGGCGTATTTGAGGGGTCGTCCTCCGCGGTAACGAATTTCACATCCTCATACCCAAGCCCAAGATTGTCGACCGCTTCCTGAATCAGATCCGCGTACTTGTCGCCTACATGGCGAAACTCGGCAGTGGGAACGCGCACGAACAGAATGCCATTGCTGGCGTGACTGTATCGCGTTGGCTTCAACCAGGTGTCGTAGGAGTGCCGGTTGACCTTCTTTTCCAGGGCGTCAAGGATGCGCACCCAGGGGTTCGGGATGATGGCAGAGCTGGTGAGAGACATTTTTTGTCAGAATAACGAAAGCGCCGGCACCTAACGTCCGGGAAAATTCAGCCGTGAAATTATGTGTTCTTCTTTTACTGCAGACAGCTTCTGTTTTGCAGCACCGATAGTCGGTGAAATTTATTACGAGACGAACGGGATAGTAGCACAAAAAAATCGCCGCGTCGGTGTCTTGCAACAAAAATCTTCCGCGCAAACGTTAAATCGACTCGCGATTTGTTTGCGCTGTCAAGTGTCGAGAAACTAACTGCCGCGCAAACTGTGCAAAGTAAATGTCCGTGTGGGGACGGGCGCCTCGCCCGTCCAAGCCGAGCGCAGCCCGCGCCGCTACGAAATCGTCCGCCGTTCCCGCCTGGGCGCCGCAGCCGCGGTTTTGTAATTTCCCGGATACACCACCACCGACCGTCGTCCACCCTCGCCGTCACTCTCGGTGCGCAAATCTTTTTCCTCGCGCAAAGCCAGATGCACGATCCGCCGCTCTCGCGACGACATCGGTCCGAAGCGGTACGGCTCGCCCGTCCGCCGCACATGTTCCGCCGCCACCCGCGCCGCCATCTGCAACTCGTCGATCCGCATCGCCCGGAAATTCTTGCAGTCGAACCAGATCTTTTCGTGCTCATTGCCCTGCAAGTGCAGAATCTCCGACGCCAGCAACTCGAACGATCGCAACAACTCGCCGCCCCGTTCCAGCAACAACCCCGAATCCGGTCCCGCAAACTCCACCAGAATTTCCGGATGCTCCCACTCGCGATTCTGTGCGATCGGAGGATCCACCGTGATCCGGTACTTCAGCTTGAAGCCGCCATGAGAAATGACAGCCTGCAAAAATTCCCCAATCTGTTTAGCAGCAGCAACCTTGTCAGTGATCGGCATAATTAGCTCTTGGCTTTTAGCTCTTGGCTCTTAGCGAAAAGCCAACAGCCAAAAGCTTACTTGTCTTTCTTCCGCGCCCGTTTCTCCATCATTTCCCGCATCTCCCGCCCCAGCGACGTCCGATTCATCACCGCCTGCTGCGCGATCATGATCACCTGCCCCGCCGACCAGTACAGGCCCAGCCCCGCCGCCAGGTTCCAGCTCATAATGCCCAGCATCCCAGGCATCATGATGTTCATCATCTTCTGCTGCGCCGGATCCATTCCGGCCTGCGGCGTCATCCTCTGCACCGCCACCATCGTCACGATGATCGCAATCGGCAGGATGTGCCACGGATCGGGCGCCGCCAGATCCTTAATCCACAGCCACGGCGCATGGCGCAGGTCCATCGCCACGTTCAGCATCCGATAGTATGCAAACAGAAACGGCATCTGGATCAGCATCGGCAGGCATCCGCCCGCCGGATTCACGCCTTCCTTCTTATACAGCGCCGAAACCTCTTCGTTCATCTTCGCTTTTTCCGGATCGCGCAGGCTGTACTTCTTATATTTTTCCTGGATCTGCTTGATCTGCGGCGCGACGCGCTGCATTTTCAGCATCGACTTCATTTGCGTAATCCGCAGAGGCAGCAGCGCCACATTGATCACCAGCGTTTGCAGCAGGATCGCCCAGCCCCAGTTGGCGACGATGTGGCCGTACATCCACTTCAACCACAGGAACAGCGGCCGCGCGATGATTCCCAGCCAGCCAAAATCGACGATCGCCCGCAGATCCGGTTCCGCGCCCGTGATCCCCGGCACCGCCACCGATTGCAGCTCCGACAGCGCCTTCGGGCCCACATAGATTCGAGCCTCGGTTGCGCCTTTCAGGCTGCCGACCGCCGCCCCCAGCACGTCCACCTTGTCCATCTGCTTGCTGTCGCCGCCGTGCGGAATCTCCATCGCGTTGCGCAGCGTCACCATCACTGCGTTCTTCGGATCGCTCGGCAAGAACACCGCCGCGAAATACTGGTCCGATACTCCCGCCCAGTGGAACGGGCCTCCGAGCGTCCCGCCGCCGTTGATCTTCTTGATCGCCAGCCGCTCGACCTTATCGTCGTACTGGTACACGATCTGCCCCAGTGCATACTGCGGACCGGTCATGTCCGCGCCAAACCCGGCCGGCCACATCGGAAACGCCGCGACCTGCTCGCCCTTCACATACACCGCGGTCTTCACGCCGACCACATAGCTTGCGCGATCGAATTTGAAGCTCTTCTCAACCGAGACGTTGCCGTCGGAGTAGGCAAACTTAATTTCCGGTGGAGCGACGGGCGTCCCCGCCCGTCCACCCTCATCAGTGGGTGTCGCCACATACAATGCCGAGTTCAGCTGGTTCCGGAGCCCCTCCTCGTACGACCACAACGTCAGCGGATACCCGTATTTCTCCGACGCCATGGCATTCACCAGTTCGAGCTGACCACCCTTATCGTCGGTGTATTTCTTCAGAACCCACGACTTCACCCGCGCGCCGCGATTGGTGAACACGATCCGGTAGACGTCATTCTCAATCACCGTCTCCGACTCGCTAGCAGCAACCTTCGGAGCCGAGGTTTGCGTAGGGACGGACGCATTCGTCCGTCCAGCCGGGCTGAGCCCGGCAACATTCTCCGGAGTTTGCGAAGGAACCTGCGCCTGATTCTGCACCGGCGCCGCCTGAGAACTCTCTGGTTTCGCCGGAGGCTGCGGCCCATACTTCTTCAGCAGCGGCTGGAACAGCATGATGATCAGGAACGTCAGCGCAAACACCAGCAGCAGCCTGCGTTCCATCCCGGGTTCTTGTTGAGGATTCTTGAATTCAGCCAAATCAGTAGCTCATCTCTCGGGTGACGCCGCAAACAGCTCCGTCCTTCACCACCGCATCCAAACCACCCTTAGCCAGCGGATGACACCGCAAAATCCGCCAACCAGCCATCAGTCCGCCGTGCACCACGCCATGGCGCTCGACCGCCTCTATAGCGTATTCCGAACAAGTAGGCACATAGCGGCAAGCCGGCGGAAACGCCGGCGAAATCCACCGTTTGTAAAGCCGCAATAGCCCCAACGCGAGGACCTTCATTTCTCCACCAGCTTCTTTGCGATCACATCCAGCGCCCGGCCCACTTCCTCGAGCACCAGAGAAAATTCCAAAGTCAGCACCGACTTCTTCGGGTTGATCACCACATCTGCCGCCCACGCGCCCTCAAGTACCGAGCGCCGAAGCCGCACCGCTTCCCTCAGCCGCCGCTTGATCCGGTTCCGCTCCACCGCGCCGCCCAGCACGCGACCGACCGTGAACCCGACGCGCGAACTTCTTCCCGCCAACCCAGTCTCCGGTAAAGCGCCCTCCGCCCGCCGCAGATAGAACACGGTCATGTGCGGAGAAAAGTGCCGTCGTCCCTGTTTGTACACGCGTTCGAAGTCGCAGTGTTTCAGCAGCCGAGCCGCGCGCGGAAAGCTCGCTCCCGCCTGCTCTGGAGTACGCTTCGGAGCGTCAGCGTTCACCAACTCACCATCCTGAAAGAGCCGCAGTTGCGACTTACCAGCAGCGAGCCCCCGCTTCTTCTGGCAACTGGCATCTGGCGACTGGCAACTGATGTACGGGGGAAAACTACTCGCGGAAACCCGGTTTCACCGAGACGCGCTTGCGTCCCTTGGCACGGCGGCGCGACAGCACTGCGGCCCCGCTTTTCGTCTTCATGCGAGTCCGGAACCCGTGCTTCTTCGAGCGCTTGCGCCGGTTGGGTTGAAATGTACGTTTCGGCATCGAAAATCCCTGCTCCTGATTGAATCAGATGGCTTAAGGCAAACCGTAAGTATAAATGACGCGCACCAGATGCAGCAAACGGGGCATCCGGCTGATTTCTTCGCGGGATCATGTTATCGCACAGCTGCGAACTTCTGGCATACTCGACCCATGAAAATGATCGGGTTTCCATTCTCCACCACGGACTGGGCTCAGATTGTGCCTTCCGAGCACGCCGGAGAGACCGGCACCGCTCTTTGGCGCACGCAAGAATTCGGCGACATTCGCGTTCGTGTCGTCGAGTACTCGCCCGGCTACTTGGCAGATCATTGGTGTTCTAAAGGACACGTCCTGCTTTGTCTCGAAGGCGAACTCGAAACCACTCTCTCTGACGGCAAGAGCTTTATTCTGACTCCGGGTAAGAGTTATCAGGTTGCGGACGGTGCATCATCCCATCGCTCCTCGACCAAGACCGGGGCCAAACTTTTCATCGTCGACTAAGTGGAGTGCTTGATCACTATCCACTCAGACGATGTGCTGGCTGCCATGAATCTGGACGACACCATAGTCGCCGTAGCCACTCCGCCCGGACGCGGCGGCATAGGTGTGGTCCGTCTAGCCGGTCCCAAAGCGCAAGCCATAGCCAAGCCCATGCTCCGCCTAAATCGTGAACTGGAACCGGGCCGAGCCATCCGCGGCGATCTGATCGAGAGTGTGGGGATGGGCGACTCGCCCGTCCAGGCCCCCCGCATCGACGAGGTAGTAGTCACCTACTTCGCCAAGCCTCACTCCTACACCACCGACGACATAGTAGAAATCTCCGCCCACGGCTCCCCCGTAGTCCTCCGCCACATCGTAGAACTAGCCCTAGCCGCAGGCGCCCGTTTAGCCGAGCCTGGAGAATTCACCATGCGCGCCTTTCTCAACGGACGCCTCGATCTAACCCAGGCCGAAGCCGTCCGCGACCTCATCGACGCACAAACTCTGTTCCAAGCGAAAGTAGCCGCTCAACAATTAGAAGGAGCGCTCTCCAATCGCTTGAAGCCGATCAAGCAAAAATTAGTTGACCTGATCGCCCTGCTCGAAGCCGGCATAGATTTTGCCGAAGACGACGTCTCCGTGGCCCAGGACGCCACCATCCTCGATCGCATCGCGCAAGTAAAGAGCCCCCTCGAGCAACTAGCCGCCACCTTCACCTACGGCAACATCGTTCACCAGGGACTAACCCTGGCCATAGTAGGTCGTCCGAACGTAGGCAAATCAAGCCTCTTCAACCGCCTGGTAGAGCGCGAGCGCGCCATAGTCACCGCCCAGCCCGGAACCACCCGCGACCTGGTCAGCGAAACCGTAGCCATTGGTGGAATTCCTGTGAAACTGGTGGATACAGCAGGCATCCGCAAAGCTCCAGACCATGCCGAAGCCGAAAGCCTGGGCATCAAGAAATCCATCGAAGCCCTAGCCGATGCCGACCTAGTTCTGGTGGTACTCGACCATTCGCAGCCCCGAACCGATGAAGATCAGGACTTACTGCGCCAGGTGGAGGGCCGCCCCGCTATAGTAGTAGAAAACAAATCCGACCTGCTGAATTCGTGTGGGGACGGGCGCCTCGCCCGTCCAAGGCGAGCGCAGCTCGGCAGGGTTTCGCCAGCAGAGTCCAACTCTCCGCCCCGCATCCCCACCTCCGCCCTGACCGGCGAAGGTATCCCCGCCCTCCGCGAAGCCATTCTCCGCCACGTAGCCGGGGACCGAACCACGCAGCAAGAATCCGGTTTCCTGACCAGCGTTCGCCACCAGAAGCTAGTTACCGACGCGCTAACCTCGCTGGACGCTGCCACCAATGCCGTAGCCGCCCGAGTCCCCCACGAGATGTTTCTCCTTGATCTTTACGCCGCCCTCCGCCCCCTCGACGAAATCACCGGCGCCACCACCACCGACGACATCCTCAACCTCATCTTCGGCACCTTCTGCATCGGGAAGTAGTTCCGCCTCTTCGACGACTCACGACGCCGCGCGCTTTGCCTTACACTGGCAGTGCTCGGATTGTCAGCCCGTTGGCAGGCGGCGCGCCGGCACCAACGGTGCCATCGCCGCGCCGATCTTCGGGACGGCATAACGTGACTACACAACCGTGACTGCACAGCTAGGAGAAACCATGCCCGTCCCGCCGGCCGCTCCCCCGCCCCCATCCGGCCACGGTGCCGCCGTGCTCGCCAGCTTCCTCGGCTGGACCCTCGACGCCTTCGATTTCTTCCTCGTCGCCCTCTCGTTAACCGCCATCGCCCAGGAGTTCCACCTTCCCGACAAGGCCATTGCCTTTTCCCTGACACTGACCCTCGCCTTCCGCCCGGTAGGCGCCTTCATCTTTGGACTGATGGCTGATCGCTATGGCCGCCGCACTCCGCTGATGATCGATCTCGTCTTCTACTCCGCTGTCGAGGTGGCAACCGGTTTCGCTCACAGCTTCACCACCTTCCTCGTGCTGCGGGCGTTGTTCGGCATCGGCATGGGTGGAGAGTGGGGCGTGGGCGCCTCGCTCGCTATGGAAAAAGTTCCACCCCGGCTGCGCGGCTTTCTTTCCGGCATGCTCCAACAGGGATACGCTCTCGGCTATCTTCTGGCCGCCGTCTGTTTCTACTTCATCTTCCCACGCTGGGGCTGGCGGCCAATGTTTTTTATCGGAGGCCTGCCCGCTCTGCTCGGTCTTTTCGTCCGCTTCAAAGTCAAAGAGTCCGAGGTGTGGCAGAAAACTCGCCACACTAACTGGGGCAGTCTGGGCCGAGAGATCTGTTCCCACTGGAAGTTATTTCTCTACTTAACCCTCTTGATGATGATGATGAACTTTACCTCCCACGGCACGCAGGACATGTTCCCGACCTTCCTCCAGCGTCAGTGGGGCATGGGTCCGACCCAGCGCGCCGTCATCACCGCCATCTCCATGGTGGGAGCGATTCTCGGAGGTCTGCTCTTTGGGTTTTTCTCCGACCGCTTCGGACGCCGCCGCGCCATGATCACCGCCCTCGTCAGTGCGGTCGCGATGGTTCCTCTGTGGGCCTACGCTCCGTCTCTGACCTTGCTCGTCGTCGGCGCTTTCATGATCCAGTTCATGGTGCAGGGAGCCTGGGGCATCATTCCCGCCCACCTCTCCGAATTGTCGCCTGACTCGGTGCGCGGCTTCCTTCCCGGATTCGCCTACCAGTGCGGCGTGCTTCTGGCTGGCTCGGTCGCCTACATCGAGGCAATTCTCGCCCAGCATACCCGCTACGCCAACGCCATGGCTCTGACCGCGCTTGTAGTGTTCACCCTCGCCGCCGTGGTGGTGGCTCTGGGCCGCGAGCGCAAGGGCATTCAATTCGCTGCATAGCAGGTTTGGAATCTGTTTGAAGGCACGCGGCTTCAGCCACACCGGGTTCGTATCAGGGTATCGCTTTAGCGATACCACAAGCTCTCCGCAATCAGTGCCCCTTTAGGGGCTGGGGACTGAAGGCTGGATCACAGATTGACTTTTACAGGACCTCCATCAGCCGCTGAGGGCGGCCAAGATGCCAATCGAAACCGCTGCCATTCCCTGCCTGTCTTCCCCCGTCTAAACATGCGATGATGTTCCGACTTCCAAAGGAGCCTTCCCCATGGCCGAGCAGAATTATTCCAGCCACGCGCGCTTTGATCCGCTCTTCCATTTCTTCATTCTCCCTGTATTCGCCATCTCGCTGATCGCGACCATAGTTCACCTGGTCCGCAGACCAGGACTGCATTCTGCCTGGATGTTTGTCGTCATGCTCGCGGCGATCGCCGCCATCTTCAAGATCCGCCTCTACGCCCTGAAAGTGCAGGACCGCGTCATCCGCCTCGAAGAAAGATTGCGTCTGGCAAGCTTACTCGATCCCGCCCTTCGTCCCCGCATCCCGGAATTCACCGAAGCGCAACTGATCGGACTGCGCTTCGCCTCCGACGCCGAACTCCCCGCCCTCGCCATCAGAGCCCTGAACGAAAAACTATCCCGCGACGATATCAAGAAATCGGTCCAGCACTGGTGCCCCGACTATTGGAGAGTTTGAACCAATAACAACTCACGAAAGGGACGGCCGCCCTCGGAGCCTTTCTTGATCTTGTTTTGAAAGGGCGCGGCTTCAGCCGCGCCGTAAGCAGGGGTGCCAATGATGGAAGTTAACCATGAATTCCAGGTGTCGGCGGAGGAGCTAGAGTATCTCAAGCAACTTGCGGCGCACGACGAATCGCTCGCCAGGCTATTCAGATTCCAGGAAGAAGGCCCGCGTTGCCGTAACGCGACTATCCGACTAGATCGCGCCGAGGCGGAACAAGTAAGGGATTGTTTAACCACGCAATTGGCGGCGGTTGGTTTTGACAAGGACTATTCTCCAAATAAGCAAGGACAGATGCTGGAGAGATTAATCGACAGATTTTACCTGCGCTAAGTCGGGTTCGCTGAAATGCCAGCGGCGCCCCCCTCCCCGGTTGACTTGCCCAATCCCCAACCGTAAGATTTCAGCCCAGCGCGGGGGAGAACCAAATGGTCGGCGAGATCATCTCGCATTACCGCATCGTCGAGAAACTAGGCGGCGGTGGCATGGGCGTCGTGTACAAAGCCGAGGACACTCGCCTCGACCGTTTCGTCGCCCTCAAATTCCTCCCCGAAAATGTAGCCGGAGACCGCCAGTCGCTCGAGCGTTTCCGCCGCGAGGCCAGGGCCGCATCGGCGCTCAACCATCCCAATATCTGCACCATCCACGACATTGGCGACCAGGACGGCAAAGCCTTCATCGTCATGGAGTACCTGGACGGCGCGACGCTGAAACATCTCATCGGCAACCGTCCCATGGAACTCGACACACTGCTTTCGCTGGGCATCGAGATCGCCGATGCGCTCGACGACGCCCACGCCCAGGGCATCGTCCATCGTGACATCAAGCCGGCAAACATTTTTGTGACCAAGCGCGAGCACGCCAAGGTCCTGGATTTCGGCCTGGCCAAGGTCACCCAGCCCGCCACCCGCCCGTCGGAGCCGTCCGGCGTGACGGTCGAGGCCAGCGTCGCCGAGGAGCACCTGACCAGTCCCGGCTCTGCGATTGGGACGGTGGCCTACATGTCTCCCGAGCAGGCCAAGGGCAAGGAACTCGATCCCCGCACCGACCTGTTTTCCTTCGGCGCCGTGCTCTATGAAATGTCGACCGGCATGATCCCGTTTCGCGGAGATACCTCAGCCCTGATCTTTCAGGCGATCCTCGATCGCGCCCCCGTTTCCCCGATTCGCCTCAATCCCGACCTGCCCCCGAAACTCGAAGACATCATCAACAAGGCGCTGGAGAAAGACCGCAACCTCCGCTACCAGCACGCCGCCGACATTCGCGCCGACCTGCAACGCCTGAAGCGCGACACCGACACTGGACGCGCCGTGGCCGCAAGTTCGGGATCGGTGGCGGCAGTGCACGATTCCGGTTCCAGACCCGCGCAGCAGCCAATCTCGTCCGCTTCCACTCCGATCCACGTAGGGACGGACGCATTCGTCCGTCCCGCCGAGCGCAGCTCGGCGCCCGCTGTTCCTGAGGCGCAGAAGAAATCGTGGAAGATTCCCGCCATCGTCGCCGCCGTGCTGATCGCGGTCCTCATCGCCGGAGGCCTATTCTTCCGCTCCCGCAGCGCCAGCGCGCTCACCGAAAAAGACACGGTCGTGCTCGCCGACTTCGTGAACACGACCGGCGACGCCGTCTTTGACGGAACCTTGAAGCAGGCGCTGGCCGTGCAACTTGAGCAGTCACCCTACCTGAACCTATTGCCGGAATCCCGCGTCCGCGAAGCCTTGCGCTTCATGGGCCGCCCGCCCGACGAACACATCAGCAATGACATCGCTCGCGAGATCTGCATGCGCGAAGGCGCCAAGGCCATGCTCGCCGGCTCCATCGCCAGCCTGGGCACTCACTACGTCATCACCGTTTCTGCCCTGAACGCCCAAAACGGAGACGTGCTGGCCCGCGAAGAGATCGAAGCGGAGAGCAAGGAGCAGGTCCTCAAGTCGCTCGACCACGCCGCTTCCAGCTTGCGCGGCAAGTTGGGCGAGTCCCTTGGTTCCGTGCAGAAGTTCGCCACCCCGCTCGAACAGGCCACCACCTCGTCACTCGAAGCCTTGCAGGCCTTCAGCCTGGGCCAAGCCGCGCACCAGAGGCTGGACGATGACAAGGCAATTCCCCATCTCAAGCGCGCCGTCGAACTCGATCCCAACTTCGCCATGGCACAGGCCACCCTGGGTGTGGCCTATAGCAATCTCACGCAGGGTGGGCTGGCCTCGAGTTTTATCCGCAAGGCCTTCGACTTGAAGGACAGAGCCAGCGAACGCGAAAGGCTCTATATCTCGTCGCACTACTACGACATTGTCACGCGCGAACTGGAGAAGGCCATCGAGATCTACGAACAGTGGACCCAGACCTACCCGCGCGACACTTCGCCTCGCGACAACCTAGCCTTGCGCTACCAGTCCATTGCGCAGCAGGAAAAAGCGCTCGCCAGTTCCAGC
The DNA here is from genome assembly GCA_963752985.1 of uncultured Acidobacteriaceae bacterium. GTDB lineage: Bacteria > Acidobacteriota > Terriglobia > Terriglobales > Acidobacteriaceae > Acidiflorens. The sequence continues at coordinate 26,201 of CAVWAN010000024.1, read as the reverse complement.
GAGGCCATGCGCATCGACCCCAAGGACGTGTACGCCTACCAGAATGTCGCCGATGCCTACGAACGTCTCAATCGCTTCGATGAGGCTAGAGCAGTGGCCGAGAAGGCGGTCGCACAGAACATGGGCCGGTCGATTCATTTCACCCTCTTCGAACTCGCCTTCATTCGCGGCGACGAAGCCACCGAGCGGCACGAACTGGAATTGGCCACCGGAAAGCCGGACGAACCAATCTTGGGCTGGTTTCACGCCCGGGGCGAGTGCGCGCTGGGCCGGCTGCAGTCGGCTCGCGCCGCTTACGCGCAAAGTGAAACTGCTTCCCAGCACCTGGGATACAAGGAATTCAGCGGTATCATTTTGGCGGACCAGGCTTGGTGCGAAGCGGAACTGGGCAACTTCAAGGAAGCTCGCCAGAAAATTGCCGATGCTCTCGCAGTCTCGCAAGACCGCGACACTCAGACACTTGCCATGCAGTTGCTGGCCCTAACCGGAGACTCAACGCGTGCCCAGAAGATCGCGGGAGAGCGGGTCCGCCAGGATCCTACCGACACCCTGCTCAACAAGGTCTTCGTCCCTTTCGCCCAGGCTGCCATAGAACTGCAGCGCAACCAGCCGGCACAGGCCGTCGCGCGGCTGGAAGTGGCTACGCCCTACGAACTCGGCAGCGGTCCCAGTTCCGCCGGCTACTCAGTGAACTATCTTCGCGGCGAAGCTTTTCTACACTCAAAACAGGGCTCAAAGGCCGCAGCCGAGTACCAGAAAATTCTCGACCACCGCGGCATTGACCCTCTCGACGTTAGCTACAACCTTTCCCACCTTGGCCTGGGTCGCGCCCAAGCCCTGCAGGGCAACACCGCTGCCGCCAAATCCGCCTACCAGGATTTCTTCGCCGCCTGGAAAGACGACGATCCCGATCTCCCCGTCCTTAAACAAGCCAAAGCCGAATACGAAAAATTGCAGTAAGAAGAAGCAGATTGCGGAAGAGTGGAACGCGCGATCCAGCCGCGAAGCGGCGGAATAGAAAGCCCGGCACGTCAGTGCCGGGTGTCGGTAAAACAGATCGAGTCCCGCAAGGGACGGTACCTGGGCTTTCCCACTTGTTACTACCCAGATTCCTCTGTGTCTCTCTGTGTCCCCTGTAGTAAACAATCCCCAATCGAAGCGAAAACTCCGCACCTTGAAGCCGTTTTCAACCATGAACCAAGACCGTGCCCAGCAAATCTACGCCCCAAGCGCCAGTCCCATCCCACTGTTACTACCCAGATTCCGAATGAAACCTTAATCCTGCCGCGCCCAAGAAATCCCCACCAGCAAGATTGCCGCTAAAGCAAGAAACCCAATCGCCCCGCCCAGCGAAACCCGAGAAACGTAATCCTGATCGCTGGCCTTAGTAGCCACCAGGTAAGTCATCTCGTCCAGAATCATTCCGCTACCGACTCCGAGAGCCGCCGGAGCCAAGAACGCCACCGCCCGGTTGCGGGCCCCAGCCAGAATGAACGCCGCCGGAAGTTCGATCAGGATTCCAATGAAGAGATGATGAACCAGATGCCCGCCCGGATAGATATGCTGCACCCGGACCAGGTGAAGATAAAGCCGAAGACTCAAAACAGTCCCCAGCATCGGCAGCAAAATGAGCAGCAGGGTCTGCTTAGCAGTCGGCCTGGACGATGAATCGGGCACAAGTCACCGAAACTCTAAACTAAGCGAAGCCGGGTTGTGAGGGCAAAACAAAACAGCCAAGGCCAATAAGCGAAATAACTCTCACAGTCCGGCGGGAGAATCAGCAGAGTAACAAGTGGGAGAAGGTGGCCATCTATGAAGCAGCGGTCATCCTAATTCGGTAGTGTGGACGGTCCGGCAGGGATTCGAGTGGTTCTACTGGCAACTGAGTACAGGCAACTACTTCACTTCCTCTTCAGCAGCGACACCACGTGGTCAAAATCCTCCAGCGTCCCATATTCAATCGTGATTTTCCCTTTCCCCTTCCGATCCCGAATCCGCACCCTCATTCCCAGCGCCGCCTCCAGCGACCGCTGCTCTGCTCGCACATTCGGATCCACCCACCGCGCTCCGCTCTGCTGCCGCTCTTGCGGGAAGCCCGTGGGTACATTGATGTTCATCACCATCTCGGTAAGCAGCGCCACCGACATCTTCTTGGCAATCGCCACTTTCGCCACTTTCGAAATCTGGTCGTCGTCGTGCAAGGAGAGCAGCAGACGCGCATGACTGTATGTCAGGTCTCCCTTCCGCAGCGCCATCATCACTGCGGGCGGCAGTTTCAGCAAGCGCAGATAATTCGATACCTGCTCCCGCGACACCCCAACACGTTTCCCGATTTCTTCCTGCGTAAGATTGAATTCCGTACTCAGGTTGGCGAAGGCCTGGGCCTGTTCCAGGCAGTGCAGGTCCTGCCGCTGCAAGTTCTCGACCAGCGTCATCTCCGCCGCCTGCTGCTCCGAGACCCGCTTCACGATCACAGGGATCGTGGTCTTCCCGGCAATTTTCGACGCCCGGAAACGCCGCTCGCCCAGAATCAGGATGTAACGTTGCTCACCCTCAGGATGCAACACTCCAGGTCGCACCGGCATCGGCCGAACCACAATCGGCTGCAATACCCCCTGCGCCTGGATTGAACCGGCCAGGTCCCCGAGGGCCATCGCGTCGAACTCCTGCCGCGTCTGGTGAGGATTCTGGTCGATCTTATCGAGGGCGAGCTCAAATGCACGTTCACTGTGCGGCGCCTGCCCCGCTGCCGCGGCCTGCAATTCGTCCACAGTTCCCATCTCCGGTGGAGCGCCGGGCGTCCCCGCCCGTGAACCGGTAATTTCGTGGGTACTGACAACGGGTGCCCCATCCTTCCGCGCACTTTGCGGAAGGGTGGGAACCACGGCTCGCGGCCCAGGCAGCAGAGACTCCAGCCCCCGCCCCAAAGCCCGCCGCTTCTCCACCAGCTTCTCGTGAACCTTTTCCGCCGCAGCCTTCTCGGCCGCCACATTCGATGTCGTCATCAAGTAGTCTCCGCGGTTCTGCTTATACCCCTCAAAATCTTGTCATCCTGAGCGAAGCGAAGGACCTGCTTTCTTGTCCGCGCCGCTCCATCTCGCGCGCTGCCTCGTTTTTCCTGAGACCTGGCACCTGAGATCTTAGTATATCGACATACATAAATATTTACATCAATCAATCTAAGCCGCTTCCCCCGGCCCCGTCTTCGCCGCCCGCGCCTGCCGGTCCAGAATCTCCTTCGCCAGCCTTATGTAGCTCTCCGCCCCCCGCGACCGCACGTCATACAGCAGCGCCGGCTGCCCATGGCTCGGAGCCTCTGCCAGCCGTATGTTCCGCGGGATCGTCGTCGTGCACATCTTCTCCCCAAAATATTTCTTCAACTCCTCCGCCACCTGCTGCGCCAAGTTCGTCCGCTCATCGAACATCGTGATCACGACGCCCTCAACCGCCAGCCGAGGATTCAGCTCAGCACGTATCCGCTCGATGGTGTCCAGCAACTCCGATACGCCCTCGAGCGCAAAGTACTCCGCCTGCATCGGAATCAGCACTCCATCCGCAGCGACCAGCGCGTTCAACGTAAGCAGATCCAGCGCTGGCGGACAATCCAGCACGATGAACTGAAAGCGCTCGCGCAAGCTCTCGAGCGCATCGCGGAGGCGATACTCACGCCGCTCCGTCGCCACCAGTTCGAGGTTGGCGCCGATCAGATTCTTGTGCGACGGAATCAGCCAGAGCTGATCAAGCTCCGTCAGCAGAAGCGCCTCCTCAGCCGAGGCCACGCCCATGATCACGTCGTAGATGCTGATGCGCTCCGGGTCCTTAACCAAGCCCAGACCGCTCGTCGAGTTCGACTGCGGATCGCAGTCCACAAGCAGCGTATTGACCTCGGCAGCGGCAAGTGAAGCGGCAAGGTTGATGGCAGTCGTAGTCTTGCCGACGCCACCTTTCTGGTTGGCAACCGCGATGACACGTCCCATAGGTTTTAGTTTTCTTGTGTAGCGGGCCAGAATAGGTGAACGTCAGGGCGAAATCAATGACCGTTTTTTGTGCAAAAACGGCGAAGTGTTTCACGTGAAACATTCGCTTCGGTTCCGGCCAAATTTAGGTAAGGTGCTTGACCAGAGCAGCTCTATGGGCCTGAAAAACGGCGAAGTGTTTCACGTGAAACGCTCCACTCTAATGCGTATCATTATGAGACAATATAATAAATAATCCACTTTAATACATATCAGTCCATGAAACATGGTGTAGTGGACCACTATATATGTATCAGAAGACAGATTGTACCACTTTACTTACGTACACCGATTGATAAGACTCTTGCATGTGACTGTGGGATCGGTATTGGCGGGTGCCATTGCAGGGCGGTCATGGCTGTTAGGCTGGGAACCTGGGCGATCCCTATAAGTACGGCTAGGGTTGCGTTGGAGCCCAAGAAGGTTACCGCTAGGGGGAGGATCGTTTCGAAGTGCTCTACGGCTCGGAGGGTGACTACTTCGGCGCGGGGCGAATCGAGGCGGGCGGCGAGGACTTCGGCCCGGTCGGTGATTACATTGACGTCGGTCAATGTAAGTGCGCGGGCCACTTCGCGGAGGAAGGCGGCCTTCTTGTGATTCGATTCGACCATTGTGAGATGGATTTGAGGGGCCCACATCTTCAGGGGAAGGGCTGGAAATCCGGCACCGGAGCCGATATCGAGGACGCGGGGAACGCGGTGGTCAGTCCCCAGTACCGGGTGCGCCGTTGAGCCAGGAACACCAGCAGGTCCTTCGCTCCGCTCAGGATGACAAGGTTTGGAGGGAATCGGGAAGAGGTGACGGGCGAGGAAGAAGGACTCGCCGAAGTGGCGGGTGACGATTTCATCGGGATGGCGGATGGCGGTCAGGTTGATGCAGGCGTTCCAGCGGAGTAATAGATCGATGTATATCGATATTTGATCGAGCTTGGATGGGGGTAGCGATTGCTCGAGGAAAGGATCGAGAAGGGCGGCGATTTTGGCGATGTCCATGGCGTGGCGTTTCTTATAAAATACGCGTGCTGTGAGATGCGGTTCGATTTACCTCAGTCTAATAGGAGAGAGTCTCATGTCGAAGACGCGGTTTACTACCTTATTGCTGATGGCGTTGTCCCTTGTGCTGCTGGGAACGGTTGCGGCGCAGGGACGGGGCGACGAAGGCGAATTCTTGATTCTGAGCGCGCAGTATGGGACGGAGCATCGTCATGTGGACGTCACTAATCGGTTAAAGGAATTGGCGCGACACGACCGAACGTTCCGGGTAAACCACGACTCGATGAATGTGGATCCGGCTGAGGGACGCGAGAAGGCGCTGCGAATTTACGCGCGGGGTCCGAACGGGCAGGAGCGCATGTTTGAGTATCTGGATGGCAGCGTGGTGGACGGCGGGATGTTCCGGGCCTGGGGCCGGGGAGAGTGGGGGAATGGCGGCTGGAGCGGCAACTGGAATGTCGAAAGTGCGTTTGTGATTCTGAGCGCACAGTATGGCAGTGAGCGCCGGCATGTGGATGTGACGAACCAACTGAAGGAACTAGCGCGGCAGAACGTGAAGGTCTGGGTGGACTTCCGCACGTTCCATGTCGATCCGGACGAGGGACACGCGAAGGTGCTGCGGATTTATGCGCGTGGTCCAAACGGGCGCGAGCGCATGTTTGAGTACCGCGACGGCGACATGATTGACGGCGGGCGCTTCCGGGGCTGGGGCCGCGGCGAATGGGCCGGCGAGAACGACCATTGGAGCGGAAGGTGGGAAGGGGAAGAACGCGAGGAGAGAGAGCGGGACAGGCAGAGGTAACGAACAGACCGCGACGCTTGCTTCGTCGATGAAAAGCCTGCGGACCAGCCTGTGCCCGACTGGGTGCTGTTTCTGAAGGTACCGCGGTTTATCCGACCTTGAAGCTCTGATACGAAGCCCAGGTTCTTCCGCGCTTGGGAGTGCTGTTCCCTGCCGAGTTTTGCCCGGCTGTTCGTATGCAAACGGGGCTCCAAAACCCCAGCTGGGAGCGGGAAGACGCCTTCCCGGGTCCTTTATTTAGTCACCACACACGGTGACGAAAGTCACAGATTTCTTCCGCGCCGCAGAGTAGCTTGACATTCGTTAGCCCTCCCACGACCTTTCTGGACTGCTCTTTATCTGGAGCCTTGGCACTCTGTTGTAGAGAAGTGCGTGAACTTAACAAATCCAACCCTGGTGATTCGGGCAACCCGCCCCCAAAGGGTTATCCGCGAGGGCGCATCAATTCTGTGGAGGGAATAATGAGGCGAGTTGCAGTCATTCTGGGTCTATTGGCGCTGCTATTACCGGCAGCAGCCTGGGCAGATGGGATTGATCTAACTAACCAGTGGGGCACCGTTTCCATTACCGCCCTGGGGGGAATTGTATCCCAAGGGTCCGAGCTTATGAGCTGGGGCGCGATCAAACCGGCCCACGGATACGATTTGGGCTCGGTCAGCTTTTCTACCGGTGCTCTGACGAGTGGCGGCATTTGGACCGGCGGAACCTGGGCCGGTGGCGGATATTTTATTGTGCGTGGCGTCGGCGCTTGGACAAAGAAACTACCGGGAGCGCCGCAAGGCCCGGTAACGCTCTTTAACGGCAGCTTCGTCGGACCGGTTATTTGGACGGTGCAGAGCATCGGCACAGGCGGTTTTAATTACATGTTTACGCTCTCAGGAGCGATCCAGGGGATGTACTATGACGGTCGGACGGTCAACGGGACCACGACGCAGTATATCTATGCGTATACGAACCAATGGCTCCAGGATCACAAAGGTGGCATAAGTCTCGGCAAAAACAATCTGGCCGTGCCTGAACCCGGCACATTGGGATTGTTAGGCACGGGTTTAATTTTCGTGGCCGGAAGCCTGCGCCGCAAGCTGCTTGGACGATAACTTGACGATGTTCCAACTCGCCGGGTGAGCCTGATTTCCTCCCTGGGGAACTGGTCCCGATTCCGTGTGGCGCGGTGTTCCCAATCCGCGCCACGCGGGGCTTACAGCCCCTTCTCGGCGGTAGTGTGAGCTTCCAGGCGCGAGCTAGCGCGGCCATACGGCGCAAGCTTCTGGGTTCGTGATGGCTGGGAGCGCCTTTATTTGATCTTGCGATCTTTGACGGCGCGGCTGAAGCCGCGCCCCTTCAAAACTAATCCAGGACTCACGATCTTGACGGTCGGCCCCTAAGAAGCCTCTGATTTCGAAAGCTTGCGGCATCGCTAAAGCGATGCCCTGATACGAAGCTGGAGTCTTTCAGCAGACCCCGAAGCCGCGCCCCTTCAAAACAAAGTCAATCTTGCCAACATTTGGTCGCGACGCGGGGTGGCGTGCGATACTGAAATTCATGGCGCTGCCGGACTCTACGCCCCGAGTGGGGAACGATCCCAAGTCGGTGGTGATTCATTTGACGACGGGGACGGGGATGGAGATTGAGTGGAAGGATGGGCACCGGTCCGTCTACACGTTCGCGTTTTTGCGGGATGCTTGTCCTTGCGCGCTTTGCGAGGAGGAGCGGACAAAGTCGGGACGAAAGGCGGGCGAGGCGGCGAAACTGGCGCCAGGAGCTTTGCCGATGTTCAAGCCGGCGATGAAAGCGCTGTTGGCGGAGGCGGTGGGGAAATACGCGCTGAAGTTTTCGTGGAACGATAAACACGATCTGGGAATTTATTCGTGGTTCTATTTGCGGGAAGTTTGTCCTTGCGGGGAGTGCGCTGCGGGGAAACAGCCCTCAGCCGTCGGCCATCAGCCATCAGCCAAATCCAGCCCCTAAAGGGGCGTCTTCTTTCCCTAAACATACGGCATCGCTAAAGCGATGCCCTGATACGAAGCCGCGGACTTTCGCCGTCTGTGAAACTCGCGGCAGAGACGGGGCAAGCCCCGTCTCTATAGAGGATCTATTTTTCGTGGGATGAGTTCTAGTGCGAAGAGGATTTTGCGGGGGTGAAATGGAGGCTGTCCATCAGATCGTCGAGCTCCTCTTCGCTGGCGGCGATGAAAGTGAACGAGACGATTTGGCCCTTGGCGAGCATGACGAGCGTGCACTGGTGCATGGTTAGTTTTTCGTTGGTTGTCTTAACTTCGAGCGGCTTGATGAAATCGGCGCGCAGCAGTTGCCGCGACTCCACTTCGAGCGCATAGGGTTCGCCTTCTGCCCTAAAGCCTTTGGCGGTCGCGAGTTCGGTGAGGGGGCCGAGGTAGTCTTCGGCTCGCTTGAAGCCGGGATAGGACGCCGCGCTTTCGGAGGCGATCACGACCGCGGAGTTGATGGTGTCTCCGGCAGCCTCGGGAGGACGCTCGAAAACCGCGAGCAGGACTTCGGATGTATTACCCGACTCATTTCCTGGCTGCATCTCTTTGGTGCGATCGACCCAGCCGTAGGGGATCTGATAGCGGAATCCGAAAGTCGGGTTGCGGTAGAGCTGGGCGTCATCGTTGCTGGCCGAGGGCTTGGCGGCTGGCTTCGCGGCTGGCGCGGGCTTGCTTTGGGCCGGCGCTGGAAGAGTCAGACAGAGGACAAAGACTGCAATGGCGAGGCGGCAATGTTGAAAATGAGAGCCCGCCGTTCGACGCTCACGGCGCCACGTCTTGCCGTCGCGAAAGAGGCGAGAGATCTGCAATCCGCCGCAAAAAGCAGGTCCTTCCCCTTCGACAAGCTCTGGGTCAGGATGACAAATCATCACCGGATGACAATTCATGAAAGGGGTCGTGAAACAAGTTTACATACCTTTCAGACTACGCGGCTGTTACGGCATCGCTAAAGCGATGCCCTGATACGAACCGTGCTTACAGGATGAATCTCTTACTCTACGAACATGCAATCTCCGTACGAGTAGAACCGGTAGCCCGCTTCGACGGCGTGGCGGTACGCGCGCATCACGAGATTTTTTCCGCCGAGCGCGCACACCAGCATTAGCAGGGTAGATTGCGGCAGATGAAAGTTCGTCAGCAGCGCATCGACTACCCGAAAGCGATAGCCGGGATAGATGAACAGGTCGGCCTCGCCGCGACCGGCTTCGATCCGGTCTCCGCCTGATAGTTTCTCAGAAAGTCCCGCCGCATACTCGAGGGTGCGGACGGTGGTGGTGCCCACGGCCACCACGCGTCTAGCCTCGGCTTTCGCCTGGTTGATCGCTTGCGCTGCCTGGGCTGGAATCTCGAACCACTCCCGATGGAGCCTGTGATCTTCCACTTTCTCTACTCGCACCGGCTGAAAGGTGCCCAGTCCCACGTGTAACGTGATCTCGGCGATGGCAATGCCGCGTTCACGAATCTGTTGCAGGATTTCGGGCGTGAAGTGCAAACCGGCGGTAGGCGCGGCCACCGATCCCCTTGCTTGGGCGTAGACGGTCTGGTAGCGATCGCGGTCCGCTGCCGCGTCGTCACGTTCGATATACGGCGGAAGGGGGACGTGTCCGATGCGTTCGACTTGGGCAAAAAAATCGGGGACTGGGGCGAACCGGATGTGCCGTTCCCCGAAGCTGCCGCGCCGGGTGACCTCGGCTTCGAGGGTGGGCGGATCGCCGAAATAGAGTTTCTCCCCGATTCCGATCTTGCGGCCGGGGCGCACCAGACACTCCCACTCATTGGGATCATCCGCGAGCTGGCGTGTCAGCAGAACTTCGATGCGGCCGCGGAGAAAGCCTCTTGCCGCCGGATTCTGCGGGCTCAGGGGCTGAGCGCGCTGTCCGCTGCGGTGGCAGTAGAGACGGGCCGGGAACACCCGCGTATTGTTCACGACCAGCAGGTCGTCGGGCCGCAGCAAGTCGGGGAATTCGCGAAAGCTGCGGTCTTCCCAACTTTGCCCCTGCCAATTTTGCCCCTGCTCATTCCCTGGCAGCCGATGCAGGTGCAGCAGGCGCGATGCTGAGCGGTCGGGCAAGGGCCCCTGGGCAATGCGTTCGGGCGGCAAATCATACTGGAAGTCGGAAACGAGCATCGAGGAGATTATAGGGTCCGAGAACACGATCCACTCTGCGGCTGGTTTCTCCGGAATCGGCCGCTTCTATTTACAGATTTTGACCAGGTAATGGTTGTAAGGATTCCGAGCGGTGCGGTACCATGACGACTCAGGGTTTCCATGGCCAGTGACCGCCAGTATCGGCTTGCGATTGTGCAGTTCGGCCGTATGCTGCACGAAAACGGCTTTGTGGCGGCCACGGACGGGAACTTGTCGGTTCGTCTGGACGAAGATCGCCTGCTGGTGACGCCGACCTGTATCTGCAAGGGCAGGATGCGGGCCTCGGACATGGTGATTGTGGACATGCAGGGAAAACGGCTGGCCGGGAAGCGCATCGTTTCGAGCGAGATCGCGATGCACCTGCTGATTTATCGCTTGCGCCCGGACGTGCATGGCATCGTCCACGCGCACCCGCCGACGGCGACGGGATTTGCCGCATCGGGTTATGGTCTGAGCCGCCCTCTGGTTTGCGAAGTGGTGGTTGGGCTGGGCTCGATTCCGCTCGCCCGCTACGGCACTCCGGGGACGCCTGAGCTGACCGACGCTCTCGAGCCGCTGATTCCGCAGCATGATGCGATTCTGATGGCGAACCATGGGGTGGTGACGTTCGGCTCGTCGCTCGAGAGTGCTTACATGAAGATGGAAATCGTAGAGCACTTTGCGAAGATCTCCCTGGTCACGCATTTGCTCGGCAACGCGCAACCGCTCGGCGAAAAGGAAGTGGAGAAGCTGGTGGCGGTGCGCGACCGTTATAACGGAGGAAGCAAGCCGGCACAGGCGAAAATGTCGGTTGAGGGCGACGACCTCCGCTCGGAAAGAGAATCCAGAGAAACGGCGGGCATCCGGCGCTAGCCGGTAGTGTGTGCGGGGTGCAGGGCGAGGTTGACAGCAGCGCAAAGCTGTTCCTGCTCCACCGGCTTGTGGAGAAAGCTCATCGCCCCGAGACTCCGCGCCATTGATTCGGTGGCGGGATCCTCTTCGCTGCTGACCACGATCACAGGAATGTGCTGCGTCTTGATGGACATCTTGAGACGCTTCAGCACCTCGAGGCCGGTGCCTGCCGGCATGTTGATATCGAGCAGAATCAACTGAGGAGAGGAACGCAGAGCGGCCATCCACGCCTGGAGGGCATCGCCGGCAAAGACTGGCTCAAAGTCGCTCGCACTCAAGAACGAGGCGAGCAATTGCCGTTGAAATGGAGAATCGTCGGCGATCAGAATCTTTGGCATGAGGAACGGGGGCCGGACGAGGCCAACCCTCTGGAGTGTCTATCGGCACAGACGTGGACTAGCGTTAGTGCGGTGCGGACACCCTGTTTCTCGCCTTAGTCTCCTCCGATGCGAAACCTTAGACCGACGCGGATGTTCGCGGTCAGGGCGGGATATCCAACCACTTCGTTGTAGTGACCGTTGAGGGCGTTCTCGACATTGGCGTAGGCGGTGACTCGCGAATTGATCGCGTACCAGCCGCCGAGATCGACGCGGGCGTAGCCAGCGGCGTGGTTGATGTTGAAGCCGAGGAAATCATCGTCCGGGCGACGGCCGACGAAACTTCCACCCAGGTTCGCTCCCCAATGACGGCTGAGATACGACAGCGAGGTAGTGGCCGAGTGTTTGGGACGTCGCAGGAGTGGCATGCCGGGATTGTATTGCGGATCAATGGGAGCGGGATTGTCGAGAATCTCGGTGGACGTGTAGGTGTAGGCGATGTTGAGCAGCAACCGGGTGCTAAGTTTGGCCTGCAGTCCGACCTCCGCACCTTGCGCGAACGCCTGGTTGACGTTGACGTATTCGCCAATGAAATCTGTGGGATCCACCTCTTCATAGTTGATCTGGTCACGAAACAGATTGTTGAAATAGGTGGCGCTCACGACATATTTTCCTTGGAAGAAATCCTGTGACATCCCTGCTTCGAAAGCGCGGGCCCGCTCTGGTTTGAGGCCAGGATTCGGAATGGAATAGGGTGGACCGGCAAACGTCTCCTCGAGACGAGGTTCTTTGAATCCGGTGGAAAAGGAAAAGCGCATGCGTGTTCCAGAGAAAATCTCTCCACCCCGGAGCGCCAGCAAGGTCAGGGCGACGCGGGGTACGCCCGTATTGCCGAAGGCGCTGCTGTGAACGAAACGCCCGCCGGCGATGACCGACAGCCTGCCTAGGGTGAGCTGCTGTTGCAGGTAGGCATCCTGATTGAGACGCTGACCGTGGGTTTGCGGGGGAAAGTCCACATCTCCAACGAATCCGTTTTCGTTTTCGATTCGATATCCAAAGGTCGTGTGTGCCCAGGCTCGGTTGGAATAGTCTCCTTGGTATTCAAATCCGGCGCGATTGATGTGGTCGACTTCGTGCGACGGAAAGTCGAAGGGTCCGTAGATCGGACTCACACGCGCGGGATCGCCATTCAGGTTCAATTCGTTATAGCGGTAAAGATAATCGAAGGCGGTGAGGCGGTGTTGCCAGCCGGAAGGCGCATTGATGGCGAGTTCGGTGCTTCCCAGAATATTGTTCAGTTGCGACCATTCGCCGGGATCGGGTGACAGAAGTGGTTCGCCATTGAAGTTCCATTCCCCAGGGATCCCGGTATGGCTGTTCGAATGGCGGACCCGCACTCGCAGAGCAACGTCATCGGTGAGAGCCACGCCGAGATTCGCGCCCTGGAGCGAATCCGAGTAAGCATTGTTGATACTCTGTCCGTTGGTGTTGAACTGGTCGGCAAAGAGGTTGTAGTCGAAGCGCTGATGGGCACCGGCCAGAGAGGCGTAGCCATTGGCGGTTCCGAAATTTCCGCCATCGGCTCCGAAGCGGAGTTCGGGGACGGAAGTGCTCCCAGCGCGCGTCCACACCTGCACCACGCTGGTCATGGCATCGGAACCGTACAAAGTGCTCTGCGCGCCACGCGCAAATTCCAGGCGGTCCGCTTGCGTGAGGGGCAGAGTGCCGAAGTCGAACGTGCCGCCCGGTTCGTTGATAACGACGCCATCGACAATCACTTTGTTGTAAGTGGAGTCGCCGCCGCGGACGAAGAGAGAGGAGATGCCGCCGCGCTGTCCGGCAGCATTCACGACCGCGCCCGGCAGAAACCGCATGATATCGTCCGCCGCCACGGGCTGCATTACTTCCAACTGCTGACTGTTAAGAGTGTCAACGTCGGCGCCTGCGGCCTGACTTGGAACTGGAGTCCGGGTCGCGGTCACGACCACGGTTTCCGCCGCCGTCGCCAGACGAAGTTTGATGGTGATGATTTCGTTCGTAGCAGTTGGGGAAAAGTCCACCGTCTCTACCGCGAAGCCCGGAGCCAACACTTGGACACTGTAAGAACTGGATGACGCCTCGCGAAAAATCACCAGGCCTTCGGCGGATGTGCTCTCGACGGCCACGAGTTTCCCCAGTTTGAGCAATTGCACCTCGGCGCCGGCGATGGCAGCGTCTTGTGGATCGACAACGCGGAGTTTAATTTCGGCGGAAGCGACGGACAGAGAAATGGACAACAGAAAAACAACGCTGGCAAATCCATGAGAAAACCGCATGCACGTCTCCTTTATCACGCGAAAGGGTTGGTGGGGGCGGTTCACGCCGGTCTCCTGGCTTGCGAGTCAGGATGTGAGCTTTGGGCTCAGCATCCGGCTACTACAACCGGCCTTCCCAGGTTTTGCCCAGTGGCCAGTCGCGATGTCCTCGCTTACAGTTGCGCGGCAGCGCGGGATTTGCACCCGCTTCCCATAGTCCAGCGTGGGGCTGGGCTACGATCATGCGCGAACCTAATTTTGAGAAAGATCAAGAACAGCAGGTAGCCAATTTACTGGGCGGGGCGTTGCAAAGTCAAATGCGGGTAGGTTTTGGTGATTTTGCGATAGTTACGGTACGGCTGAACAGGCTGCAGAAAGAGATTCTCCGTGCCGAAGTCTCACCCTCAGAGGCTAAGGCCGACTCTGAAAACGAGGCAGTTATCGCGTCGGTGAACTGCCGCGCCACCCAAGATCAAGTGCAAACGCCGGAGAGACGCTGAGTTCTAACTTTCAAAACGCTTTCGCTGAATCGAGCAGGATGGTGACTGGGCCTTCGTTGACTAGTTCGACCTGCATCATCTGCTGAAACTGCCCCGTCTCGCATCGCAGCCCGGCGGCGCGGACTTTCTCCACAAAATATTCGTAGAGCTCCAGCGCCTGCTGGGGCGGAGCAGCCGCGTCGAACGAGGGACGCTTACCGCGGCGCGCGTCTCCGTAGAGGGTGAACTGCGAGACCACCAGCAACGCGCCGCCTACCTCAGCGACGGATAAATTCATTTTGCTGCCGGTATCTTCAAAGATGCGCAGGCCGATGGTCTTCTCGACGAGGTAGTCAGCGTCTGCGCGGGTGTCTCCAGTGCCTACGCCGAGCAACACGAGCAGGCCGCGGCCGATCTCGCCGGTAATCTCGTCGCTCACTGTAACTCTCGCCCGGCTCACGCGCTGCACTACGGCGCGCATTTAGCGGCTCGCCTCGCCGAGTAGCGTCTCGTGACCAGTGAGCGCCTGCCAGCGGCCATCGCGGTAGGTGAAGACATCGGTGAAGCGGACTCGGGCCACGACGTTGCCGGAAGCGTCCACGAGCGTGGCGAGTCCGCGGGTGAATCCGGAGTTGCCCTCGACGTGGGCGCGCAATTCGGAGAGACGATTCACGCCGGGCTTGCGCTGCGGGATGTGCTCCAGCGTCTGGCTGCGCGTGTGCAGGGAGCCGTCTACGTCGACGTCTTCGAATTCATCAGCCAGCAGGCAGGCAACGGTATCGGTGTCCTTGCGGCTTTGGGCCGCGGCCCAGTTGTGTTCGAGTTCAATGAGCGCGGCCTCGGTCTGCGGCTGATTTTTGGGGCAATCGGCAGCTGGCGCGGACAGGGTTAACGCAAGTGGAACGGCTAACAGAGTCAGGATTTTCACGTCCAAATCGTGACATGAGTTCGGCCGAATGAGCAAGGGCGCAGGAAGTATGGTTTCGCGTTTGACCCTTCTCGCCGGGGCTCCTACAATCCGGTATTCACTGCAGCGAACTTCTTCGTTCGGGGTTCCACACATGCGACTACTGTCTACGAAGGCCCTTGCACTCCACTGCGTCTGGCTGACGATGGCGTTGGCATCTGCCTTCGGGCAATCCGCCGGCCATCACGACGTCGTAATCAAGAACGCGACCGTCATGACGGTGACGCACGGCAACATCAAAAGTGGTTCGGTCTATATCAAGGACGGCAAGATCGCGGCTGTCGGGGAAAACGTGAACGCCCCCGCCACGGCGACCATTATTGACGCTGGTGGAAAGTACCTTACTCCGGGCATCGTGGATTCGCACTCGCACATTGCGCTCGATGACGACGTCAACGAAGCCACCAGCCCGATCACGCCGCACATGATGATGAAAGACGCCTTCGACTATCAGGACAAGGCCATCTACCGCGCGCTGGCTGGCGGCGTTACCACTTCACTTCTGCTGCACGGGTCGGCCAACATGATTGGCGGGCAGGCGGTGGTCATCAAGCACAAGTATGGCGCCTCGCGCGATGACATGCTGTTTCCGAATGCGCCGCAGTCGATCAAGTTTGCGAGCGGTGAGAATCCGAAGCGTGTTTATGGCGGCCGCGATCAACTGCCTTCTACCCGGATGGGCAATTTTGCTGTGCAACGAGAAGCGCTTGTGCAGGCGCAGGATTACATGCGCGAGTGGGACGCCTATAACGCGAAAGTCAAGCGTGGCGATAAGGATGCCAGTGCACCCAAACACGACCTGAAGCTTGAAGCCCTGGACGACGTTCTGCGCGGCAAACTGATGGTGCAGGTCCACATCTATCGCGCCGACGAAATGCTGACTGAAATCGCGATGGCCAAGGAGTTCGGCTACAAGATTCGCGCTTTTCACCATGCGCTCGAAGCCTACAAGGTTGCCGACCAGCTCGCTGCCAACAATATCGCCATTGCGACGTTCTCCGACTGGTGGGGCTATAAGCAGGAGGCTTGGGACGCGATCCCGTGGAATGCGACGCTGTCCATGCGCAAGGGTGTGCGCGTGGCCATCAAGAGCGACTCCGAGGATTACACCCGCCGCCTGAATCAGGAAGCCGCCAAGACCATGCGCTACGGCGGCGCCACCGAAGAAGAAGCCTTGAAGATGATCACGCTGAATGCCGCGTGGATCGTTGGCGTGGATGATCGCGTCGGTTCGATTGAAGTCGGCAAGGATGCTGACCTGGTGATCTGGGATGGATATCCGCTGTCGAGTTACGGGGTGCCGGAAAAAGTTCTGATCGATGGCGAGGTGTACTTTGACCGGGCGTTGCCGGGATTGGGCACGACGCACTATAGGGAGGGAGAATGAAAAGGCAGGTCTCAGGTGTCAGGTCTCAGCTCAGTGCAGGTTCCTCCCTTTGCTCGGAATGGCTATTTTGATTGGAGCGGTGCAAATCGCCGCGCAGGACACGCCTGTGGTTCTCAAGGGCGGCAAACTGTTGACGGTCACCCATGGAGTGATCGAGAACGGCGTGATCGTCATGCAAGGCGGGAAGATCAGTGCCGTCGGTGCGGTTAGTTCCGTCAATGTCCCGAGCGGGGCTCAGGTCATCGATGTAACGGGCATGACCGTTTATCCGGGTCTGATCGATTCGGAGACCAGTCTGGGGCTAACTGAAATCTCCGCCGAAACCATGACCAACGATCTGGTCGAGATGAGCGACGAGATCATGCCGCACATGCACACCGCCGAGGCGTTTCACGCGGAATCGGCGCTGATTCCAGTGGCCCGCATGAACGGCATCACCAACGCCGTGGTTGCTCCCGAAGGCGCGGACACGCTGCCCGGGCAGGATTCTTTCATTCAACTGGCTGGAGCCTCCGCCACCGAGATGCTGCTGATCCGCGATAACGCCATGCCGCTCAACTTCACGGGGAATGAGCGCCGCAACAAAGGCGGCTTCGAAAAGCAGAAGTTCCCTGCCACGCGTATGGGTCTGGCGGCACAACTGCGCCAGGCGTTTCTCGATGCTCAAGACTACAAAGCGAAGTGGGCCGACTACGAACGCAAGAAAGCCGATGCGGCTCGCGATAAGAAGGCCGAGCCCCTGGCCCCTAAGCGGGACCTGAAGTCGGAAGCGCTGCTCCCTTATCTCGAGGGCACGAAGACCATTGTGCTCGCGGCCGAGAGTCCTAGCGATCTTGAAACGGCTGTCAGTCTGGCCAACGAGTTCAAGCTGAAGTTTGTGCTGAACCACATCGCGCACTCGCAATCCGTTCTGGATTACGTGGCCAGCCTCAAAGTGCCGGTGATCGTCGGGCCCATTTACGAAGCTCCGAAAGAAGACGAGCGCTACGACACGGTCTACAGCCTTCCAGCGGAGCTCTACAAGCGGGGCGTGAAGATCGTATTTGCCTCGTACTCGGCGCACAACGTGCGCAACCTGCCCGACCAGGCTGGATTCGCGACCGCTTTCGGTCTTCCCTATGACGAGGCGCTCAAAACGATCACCATCAACGCCGCCGAAATCTGGGGTGTTGCCGACCAACTGGGCTCGCTCGACGCCGGCAAGACCGCGAATGTCGTCGTGGCGAACGGCGATCCGCTCGACGTGAAAACCGATGTTAGACAGGTCTTCATTGCGGGACGGGCAGTCCCCATGACCGACCGACAGGTCTGGCTTCGGGACCAGTACAAGTAGAGACAGGGCTTGCCCCGTCTTTGTAGGACGCAGTGCGGGAGACGCGGCAAGCCGCGTCTCTACCGGTGGGCTCTTGCAATTTTCACAGAGGACCAGTTTTTTGCTTTACTTCCTTTGCATACTTCTCCAAACCCTTTTAGACTACTAGTTTCGACTTCATGGAACCGTTGGAGCGAGATGCAGTCATAAATCAACAAACGCCGGCCCGGAAACCCGGACCCGCGATTCCCAGACTTGGAAACGAGGAGAAACATGGCAGCCGTTGATGAAAAAGTGAAACAGATTATTGTCGAGCAGTTGGGAGTGGACGAGGGTGAGGTTACACCCAGCGCTTCGTTCGTGGATGACCTGGGCGCCGATTCGCTCGACACGGTCGAACTCGTGATGGCCTTCGAGGAGGCCTTCGATATTGAAATCCCGGACGAGGATGCGGAAAAGATTCGCACCGTGTCGGATGCCGTCGAGTACATCGGCAAGCACGCAAAGGCAGGCAAGTAATTTGGCCAGCACTTCGGGAAGACGGGTCGTCATTACCGGCATTGGCCTGATCTGCTCACTGGGCAATACCACAGACTCAGTGTGGCAGGCCCTGCTTGCAGGCAAGAGCGGCGTCGACCGCATTACCGGGTTCGACGCCTCCGCATTTGCCTGCCAGATTGCAGCCGAGGTCCGCAACTTCGATCCGCTCAGTTTCATCGAGAAAAAAGAAGTGAAGAAGATGGGCCGCTTCATCCACTTTGCGATCGCTGCTGCCGAGGAAGCGACGAAGATGTCGGGACTGCAGGTTACCCCCGAAAACGCCGAGAACGTCGGCGTGCACATCGGCTCAGGCATTGGCGGATTCGACGTGATCGAGCGCGAGCACACCGCGCTGCTCGAGGGCGGCCCGCGCAAGATCTCGCCTTTTTTTATTCCCGCCTCCATCATCAACCTCGCTGCCGGGCACGTTTCCATGAGAGTTGGCGCCAAGGGTCCGAATGAAGCGACGGCGACGGCTTGTACCACCAGCGCCCACTCCATCGGCGATTCCTTCCGCATCATCCAGCATTGCGATGCCGACGTAATGATTGCCGGAGGCGCTGAGGCTGCCATTACTCCGATGGGCGTCGGCGGATTTGCCGCCATGCGCGCGCTTTCCACGCGCAACGACGATCCCGCTCGCGCCAGCCGTCCCTGGGACAAGGATCGCGACGGCTTCGTGATGGGCGAAGGTGCCGGCATTCTGGTGCTGGAAGAGCTCGAACATGCCCGCCGCCGCGGCGCTCCGATCATGGCGGAGATTGTTGGCTACGGTATGTCCGCGGACGCGTATCACATGACGCAACCTGCCCCCGAGCACGAAGGCGGATTCCGCGTCATGCGCAACGCGCTCCGCGATGCGAAACTGGATCCGGGAGTGGTTGGCTACGTCAACGCCCACGGCACCTCGACTCCTATTGGCGATACGCTGGAAGCGCATGCCATTCGAAATTTATTTGGGAAGAAGATTCCGGTCAGTTCCACCAAATCGATGACCGGCCATCTGCTGGGCGGAGCGGGCGGATTGGAGGCGGGAGTGACGGTGCTGGCGCTGCGCGACCAGACTCTGCCGCCAACTATCAACCTGGAGAATCAGGATCCGGAGACCGACGGCATGGATTTTGTTCCCAACCACGCCCGCAAGACCGAATTCGCATACGCCATGTCGAATTCGTTCGGCTTCGGCGGAACCAACGGCGCGCTGCTGTTTCGCAGGTGGACGGAATAGAAAGACGAAAGTCAGAAGTCAGAAGGCAAATTGAAGAAGTTAACCCTAGGCGGCATTGACCGAAAAGGTTTTTAGTTCCTCAATTTGACTTCTGACTTTTGCCTTTCTTCAATCCTTTTTCATGGCGTCGATCAGGATATAAAGCTGGGAAGTGTCGGTGACCTCTACGTAGGGCTTGCCAGTGCGTTTGCTGGTTACCACCCAGATGGTGGGCGTGTGCTCGACGTGCAGGCTCAGGCCCAAGTCTTTGTCAGCCCGGACCAGCGCCGCCAGCTTGCCGTCGGGATCGACCACGAACGGCAAACCAAGCTTGTGATCGGCGGCAAACTTGTCGGCAAATCCGCGCAGGTTCTGCGGACTGATCTCCAACTGGTGCGCGAACACGGTGTCGCGGAAGGCGTTTCCGATCTCCTTCGAATGGGTGTCGAAATAGCGTGCCAGCACAGCCGCGTCGAACGACCAGTTGTGCAAGGGCAGCGGGAAATCATGTTGAACCAATGGAATCTTGTAGGTGTGCGATGCCTGCACCAGCAGCGGCGCGACCCGGCCGCATTGCGGACATTGCAGGTCTTCGAAAACGACGAGTGCGACTTGTGCACCCTTGGGCGGACGGAGAGCTTCGGGCACATCCTGCGCAAAGATGGGCAGGCAGAGCAGAGCTAGCGTTGTCAAAACAGCGGAGAGTGGCGTCAGTCTTTGAATCTTCATAGTTTTACTTGGTTGCACATCGAACTGCGAATGTCCCTATGGTAGCGAATTCAGTCCATTCACGCACCCGATTCCGCGAGCTTACTTTACGTCGGAGCGGGGTTCGAGGTTATAGAAATAATAGAAACGCAGGCCTAGAAGTTTGCCGGGAAATTCCTTTGGCAGTGGCGGGAATGGGGCAGATGCGGTGATACTTCCCCATGCAGCCCGATCCAGCGCCACGTCACCGGACGAGGTGTCCCTCACCAATCCGCTGATTGTCCCATCCTTAAGAATGACGAATTCAATGGCCAGCTTGCCCTGTTTAAAGATGGGCGGATACACCGACGGCGGCATGATGCTATACCAGTTCTGTTTTACAATTTGCACAACTCGAGTCAGGTAAGGGCCGAAATCCACGCCCATGGTGTCGGTGAGAATTTCCGCTTGATCCAGCGCCTTCGCCCCGCTCCTTCCCGGGCTCCCGAAATCGCCCGCTTGTCCAGCACCGCCGTAGTGGCCGCGGTTTTCGGCCGCTGCCCGGAGCGCCTGGTCGATCGCCGAGCCGGCGGTCATGGAAGTATTAAAATTCGGCTGCGGGCGATTCTGTGGAGGCAGCCGCAACTGCCCGGTCTGATCGTTCGGCTGCGGCTGGGCGAATCCCGAACTCTGCTGCTGATTCTCCTGCGGTGCCTGCTGGCCCTGCGTAGGCTGCTGCTGTGCGTTCTCGCCCGGCCGTCCAGCGCGCGCGCTTTCCAGTATCTTCTTCAATTCTTCGTGATTGATCTGCGGCGCTTTGCTGGTGGCGATGCGGTCTTTATCCGAAATCACCTTGGCATCGGGACGGCGGGTCAGCTTCTGTGCGTCGGGCGGCAGCTCCAAAAACGTCGCGTCTTTCGATTGGTCTGTCCGAATCGCCAGAGCGACCGTCCGATGCGGCAACAGCCCCATCAATTTCTCACTGTTCCACAACAGAATGATCACGAACAAGTGCAGGATGACGGACAGCCACAGGGCTTCACGCTTGCGCGCCCGCGAGAGATCGTCCTGCAACTGGATGAGAAGATGCGGAACATCGTCGGGATTGAAGCCGCGGTAAGCGGTCTCCCAGTGCTGCCCTTCGAACAGATCGCGCTGCTCGGGCTGGTCGGCCGATGGGGGTACTGATGCGCCAGACAGGGGATCACGCGACGGAATTTGGGTGGCCGGCATCAGGCAGCGACTATCAACTTAGAGACACGGGCAGGCTCCCGGGTTGCGTAATATTACGAGCAATGTTCTTACGTAAAGTTACGTAAATCATGGAGTTGCAACCGTTGGTTCTATTGTCGCATTTTTTGTGCGAACCGAGTGAGTACGTGGGTAATGGCGATTGCGAGCGATTGTAGAGGTCAGATTGCAGAGGTGAACCCAAGGCTCTTCAATCTGACCTTTAAGTCTTCCCCACCCCGATCCGGCCTGCGTGGCGGCGGATTTCCTCGAGAATCGACAGCGCGAGTTCGAGCGCTCTGCGCCCGGCATCGAGTGAAACCACCGGACGCGACCGGTCCCGCACTGAGTGCAGGAATGCCTTGATCTCCGCCAGCAGCGGCTCCTCGGCTGTGATCGGCGGCTTCGCCATCTGGATTTGACGATTTACGCTGGGCTCGCTGGCCGTTGGCGCCGGGCTTCCGACCGAGAACACGAGCACGTCCTGCCTGCCATAATCGATTGAAATATACTGGCCGGGCTGGAAGAAACGCAGCTTGCGCACGCGCTCGGTCGAAACGCGGCTGGCGGTAAAGTTGGCGACGCAACCCGATTCAAACTCGACCCGCACATTCGCGATGTCCACTTTACCCGAAAGGATGGGCAGCCCGACCGCTCGGATTTCCTTCACCTCCGAATTCACGAAAGTCAGCACCACGTCGAGGTCGTGGATCATGAGGTCGAGGACCACGTCCACATCGAGCGCGCGCGGAGAGAAAAGGCTGAGCCGGTGCACTTCAAAAAACATGGGCCGGTTGATGAGCGGCAGAGTAGCCCGCACTGCAGGATTGAAGCGCTCCAGATGCCCCACCTGCGCCACCCGTTGGTGATGGGACGCCACCAAAAGCAGTTCGTCGGCCTCGGCTAGCGTGGCGGCCAGCGGCTTTTCGATGAGCACGTCAACTCCGGCTTCCATCAGATCGCGTGCCACCTGCCGATGCAAGACGGTCGGCACCGCGACCGAGGCCGCCTGCACTTCGCTGTGCGTGGTCAGCATCTGGTCGATTGAGCCGAACGCTTTGCAGCCGAACTCGGCGGCAACCGCGTCGGCTCGCGTCGTATCCGGATCAACCACCCCCACCAGCCGCACGCTGCCTTCCTGCTGCAGCTGCCGATAGACACGCGCGTGATTGCGCCCGAAGGCGCCCACGCCAACGACCGCAACATTGATGGGAAAGTCCTGGCTCAGGTGAAAGCTCCGCCGCGAAGAAAGAACGGGCTATTGTCGCAGTTCCAGCCCCCAATAGGAAAGTGCATACGTAGGGACGGCCGCCCTCGGCCGTCCGAAGTTAATGGCTGGGCCTTTCACATCTTCTTCAGCAACGCGATCTGTCCGGCATGATAGAGCTCATGTTGCACCACGCCATGGAGCATGTAGTAGAAGGTGTAATGGGCGCCTTCTTTGCCGGGGACCATCTGATCAAGCCGCGAGTCGGGAAGAGCTGCCACGGTCTTAATCAGTTGTTTGTGGACGCGGCGCACTTCCGCCAGCGTCTTGCGCCATGCCGCCTCGCTCGCGTCCGTGACAGCGGGAAAATTCTCCGCATCGGAGAGCTCCACCGTGGCCCCGCCCAGCCGCCGCAACACCGCACCGTCCCATGCCGCTATGTGCAGCACCAACTCCCAGATGCTATGGGCGTTCTTGATCGGACGGGCTGCCGCCTGGGCCGCCGTCACGCCGTCCAGAATTTCAAACACAGAATCGCCGTGCCAGGCGTCGCCATTAAACGCGCGGCGGAGTTGGTCGGCGATGCGAGCCGCTTCGGACATTGAGTGCCTCCTGATCAAACCAACCTAATCCGCGCACACCGCGATCGCGGCATCATCCGCTGTGCGCGTCATCGCCTCGCCATCCAGCAACAGACATCGCCCCGCGTCGACCGCCAGACAACTCGCGCCGGCGCGCGCCATGGTCTCGATCGTCTTCACGCCAATCACCGGAACGTCGAAACGCATATCCTGCGCCGGCTTTGCCACCTTCACCACGGTCAGGGCCCGGCTCAGCGTCGAAGCCTTGCCCCCTGAATCCGATTCCAGTTCTAAAGATCGCATCAGCTGCCCGGCCCGTTCGATGGTCGCATCCGTGCCTTCCATGGCTTCGACGGTCACGCACGCCGCTTCCGCGATCACCACGGTTTGTCCAATGTCGTATTCCGCGAGGCGCCGCGCTACGCCACGCCCGTATTCGATGTTCTTGCGTTCCTGCTCGCTCGGAGTTCGCTTGGTGAACACGCCCGTCTTCGCCAGCAGCGGCTCGAGCAGCGCGGTCGAGTTCTCGAGCATGATGCCCTCATCGGCCAGAACCTTGGCGACCGCGCCCAGCAGCGAGTCGGTGTTGCGCGTGCCCAGCGAGAGCAGCAGCTTGGCCAGCCGCCAGTCGGGCTTGATGGCGGAAAAAATCTGCTTGTGCTTGACCTGTCCCGCCATCACGGCGCGAGTGACGCCCTCGGCCTTGAAAGTGTCGATGAGTTTGGATAGCTCGCCCAGAGAAAGCCAGTGCACGGACGCTGCACCTTTCGACTCGATTTCGGAGAAAGTCTCTTCTTTGATGGCGGCGACAACAACGTCGTACCCCTGCGCTCGCGCCGCGTCGAGCACGAGGAAGGGAAACTTGCCGTTCCCGGCGATGAGACCAAGACGTGTCATGGGCAAGAACCACGTAGGGGCGGACGCATTCGTCCGCCCAGCGGCGCGAAGCTCGACGGAGGTTGTCGGTCGCAGCGAAACATGGCTGCCGCGTTCCCCGCGGACGGACGGACGAGTGCGTCCGCCCCTACGTGAGCAGCGAAGATGCTCACTACTTAATCACTCCGCGTTCTGAGGTTTCAATGAAGCGGATTAGCGTCTCCACATCTTCACCCAGATCTGCTTCGGTCCTCAGCTTTTCAATCGCCTGCGACGTATTCAGCTTCGACGCTAGCAGCACCCGGTACGCATGATGAATCTTCCTGACCCGTTCTTTGGTGAATCCGTGCCGCTCCAAGCCCACGCCGTTCAGTCCATAGGCGCGGGTTCCGCGCTCGGCGGAGGTTTTCGAAAATGGCAGCACATCGCGCGTGAGGGTCGTTCCCCCCCCGATAAAGGCATGCGTTCCAATCCGTACGAAGTGATGCACCGGACACAGCGCCCCTACCGTTGCCCAGTCTCCGACGGTTACGTGGCCGCCGAGCGTGGCAGCGTTGGCCATGATTATGTGACTTCCAACCTGACAATCGTGCGCGATATGTGTATAGGCCATGATCAGGTTGTGGTCGCCGATCCGGGTGCATCCTCCGCCTTTTACGGTGCCGCGGTTGATGGTGACAAATTCACGAATGGCGTTATGGTCGCCGATCTCCAGCCGTGTCGGCTCGCCAGCATAGCTGATATCCTGCGGTGCCATGCCAATCGAAGTAAAAGGGAAGAAGACGTTGTTTGCGCCGATCCTGGTGGGGCCTTCGATGGCTACGTGAGAGACCAGACGGCAGCCCTCGCCGAGCTCCACCTCGGGTCCGATTACGCAATAAGGCCCAATTTTGCACGACGGATGTATTTGGCATTTTGGATCGAGGACGGATGTGGGATGAATGGACATTGAAACCCAGTGGTCAGTGACGCCGTTCTCTATTCGTCCGCCGCTTCCGTGCTTCCCGAGCTCATCGCGCGCGGCACTAGCCGGCAAGTCACTGTCGCCTCGGCCGCCACTTTGCCGTCCACATAGGCCTTGCCTTCCAGACGCGCCGCCGTGATTCGCCAGGCCTTTACCACCACTTCAATCCGCAGTTGATCTCCGGGCACCACCGGACGGCGGAAGCGCGCCTTCTCGATCCCAGTGAACACCATCAGCATCTCGTCGCGATTCGGAACTTCGGTCAGGAGCAGCAATCCGCCCGCCTGCGCGATGGCTTCCACAATCAGCACTCCCGGCATGATCGGCTTGTCGGGAAAGTGTCCCTGGAAAAAGGGTTCGGTGATGGTCACGTTTTTCAACGCGACAATGCTCTTCATCCGCACCAGTTCGATGACCCGGTCGATCAAGAGAAATGGGTAGCGATGGGGCAGAATCTTGAAAATATCGCCGATTTCCATGGCGGTGCTCGCTGCCGCTTCCGTGGTTTGGTTCATGTCTGTCATGCGGTTTGGTTCAAGCCGAAGATTATACTGTAGCGCACGTGCCAGCGACCTCGGCGAGTATGGGGTCCTAGCCGCAAGGCGCAGTACGCCCCCGTTCCCCCACCCACCCTGTGTCTTCTGCTTGGAGCGTCCCTTCGGTAACCGCTTTCCCGCGCCGCCGCTCTAACGTCGCCCCGGCTCGGCGCCGATGAGCAAGCCAGGGGCCTGTATGCAGACGGTCCCGGAGCCAGCCATGGATTTTACTAACGCGGATTCTCCCGACGCACTGCCCGCTACTCCCGCTGTTATCGAACACGATCGCCGCCTCCATGCTCGTTACACCCTCCAGGTCCAAGTCGAACTCCGGGAGGAAGGGACCGAGGTCCCTATGCGCCTGGAAACCACGGATCTGAGTCGCGGCGGCTGCTATGTCCAGTTGCTCATGCCGCTTTCGGTCGGAATCGCCGTTCGCGTTATACTTTGGCTCGACAGCTACTCCATCGTCATCCACGGGCGCGTGGTTACACGCCATCCCCAATTCGGCAACGGCATCATATTCGTGGAATTCGAAGGTGACGGGGAACAACTCCTGAAACGATACCTGGATGGCATGACCGGCTAAATCTTGTGTCCCCGGCGGTCCGGCCGAGTCTGTGGCTTAACTCGGTGCCGTCCCTGAAGGGACTCGGGTTTGTGCCCTTTTGCGCACCCGGCGCTTACGTACCGTGTTTTCCTATTTCGCCGCTTCGCGGCTGCAGCCGGTACGTGTTCCCTTTTCTTCTTTCTTCTTGCGC
>CAVWAN010000023.1:0-270695 GCA_963752985.1 uncultured Acidobacteriaceae bacterium | reverse complement strand
GCTCGTCAGGACGACGTTTGCGCCGGTCACCAGCGCCCCGCTGGGATCCGTCACCACGCCCACGATTTGTCCGGTGGTGGCCGTTTGCGCTTGCGTCATCGGCGTCATGAAACAGAGAATGGCGGCGGCCGCCAGCAGGGTTGTCAGGGTTCGAATTCGCATATTTCCTCCTTGTGTCACAATTACGGCTTCGCAGCTCAATTCTTCCGGCTGCGCGTGTACAGACGGACAAACTGATCGACAGCTTCTTCGTCACTCACGCCCAGATAGCGCTCGGCGCCGAAGAGTTTCTCCACCAGAAAATGGGTAACAAACTGCAAGTACAAACTGACATAAGCAAACCCGGGGTTCACGTCGCTGGGAAAGGGGATGGGCGCCTTTTGAAACAAGGCTGCCGAGTAGGTGCGCAGACCTCCGGCAACTTCTCGATAGCTGTGAATGAAGTGTTTATGACGGAACTCGACGACATCGACGTACATCAGCCGCCAGTAGTCCAGATTCTCCGAGACGACGCGGCCAACGGCCCTCCCCAGCTTCTTCAACGATTCCGGATCGGGGGATTGCATCAAGGGAAAAATCTTGCTCTGCCGGAGCACTTCCATCTTCTGCTCCATGTGCCGGACCAGACCGATGAATATGTCTTCCTTGGTCGGGTAGTAGAGGTAGAGCTTGCCCATGGAGACGCCGGCCTGGTGGGCAATTTCGCGGACGGTGGTGCCGTGAAATCCTTGCCGGGTGAAGAGCTTAAGCGCGGCACGTTCAATCCTGAGCCGGTTCTTGGCGACGGTGTCGTCCAAAAGCTTTGGCATGTCTGCACTCGCTCGCTCGGTCAATACGAGCGCTCGCTCTTTATACCAATACGAGCGCTCGCTCTTGGTGTGGCATTCTAAGATGCCTCCCTTTGAGCTGTCAAGGGCTATTTCACTCCCCTTCGTTGTCGTCGATGCCGATCTTGGACAAGCGGTAGCGCAGGGCGTTGCGCGAGAGACCGAGCAGACGCGCGGCTTGCGATTTGTTGCCACCGGCGCGCTTCAGAGCCTCGCGGATCATTTCGTCCTCCCACTGGTCGAGGGTCATACCGTCAGGAAGAAAACGATCCGAAGCAGCGTTGGTGCGATTGCGTGGAGAGTCGAGTTGTATGTCGCTGGCCTCCAACTGGCTGCCCGAGGCGAGCGCGCAGGCCCGTTCGATGACGTTCTGCAGTTCACGCACGTTGCCTGGCCAATAATGACCGCCGAGCAACTGCATGGCTGCGGGCGAAATACCGGTGGTCTTTCCCTCTCTCCCGGAATCTTTGGCGAAGCGCGCGAGGAACAGGTTCGCTAATCCGGGGATATCTTCCTTGTGTTCGCGCAAGGGCGGGATATCGATGGGGACCACGTTGAGACGGTAGTAGAGGTCCTCGCGAAAGGTTCCTTCTTCGAGCGCGGCGCGCAGGTCGCGGTTGGTGGCAGCGACCAGGCGCACGTCGACCTTGATGGTGCGCGTGCCCCCCAGACGCTCGAATTCGCGCTCCTGCAGCACGCGGAGAAGTTTAACTTGCGTGGCGGGCGGCACGTCTCCGATTTCATCGAGGAAGAGCGTGCCTTTGTCGGCGAGCTCGAACTTGCCGGGCTTGCTGGTGGCGGCTCCGGTGAAGGCTCCTTTTTCGTAGCCGAAAAGTTCGCTCTCTAAAAGATTTTCGGGGATGGCGGTGCTGTTGATTTTGACGAATGGGCCGGAAGCACGGCGCGACTTTTCGTGGATGGCGCGGGCAATGAGGTCTTTGCCAACTCCGCTTTCGCCGCCCAGTAGAACCGTGGAGTTGGTGGGCGCAACGCGTTCGACGGTGGCCAGCACCTCCTGCATTTTGGGACTGACCGCGACGATATTGGGGTGGCTGTATTTTTGTCCGAGGGCCTCGCGCAGCGAGCGATTCTCCTCGCGAAGGAATGAGTTGTCGAGCTCCTTGCGCACGACCATGCGCATTTCGGCGAGGGAGAACGGCTTCAGGACATAGTCGCTGGCGCCCGCTTTCATCGCCTCAACCGCGGTTTCAACCGACCCGAACGCGGTCATGACGACGACGGGCAGCGCGGGATTTTGCTGCTTCGCCGTTTGTAGAAATTCGAGCCCGCTCATGCCGGGAAGTTTGAGGTCGGTGAGAACAAGGTGAACTGGCTCGGAGGCGAGCAGCTTCAATCCAGTTTCGGCGTCGCCCGCAGAAAGAGTTTTGAAGCCGTCGTCGCCCAGGTTCAGCTCCAGCAGGCGGCGCATCTTGGCTTCATCTTCGATGAGGAGAATAGTTGGCATTCGTTTAGCTCGTGTGGGGACGGACGCCCTCGCCCGTCCAAGCCGAGCGCAGCTCGGCAGTTGCCTGCGTCTCGCCAGTTTCATGTAGCGGAAAGAAGAGCGTGAATACCGCGCCGACCCCTGGAGCATTCCCGACGTGGATCGTTCCATGATGGCCGTCCACGATCTTCGAAACGATGGAGAGGCCCAGCCCTACTCCGGTTTTCTTCGTGGTCACAAATGGGTTAAAAATTTCTTCGCGCAGTTCGTCGGGAACCCCGGGGCCGGTGTCGGCCAGGCGGAGTTCCACTCCTTTTCGATCGTCCTTTGTGGTGGGTTGAACCTCGACGCGCAACGTGCCAGGGTGGCCCGTGTCCTGCATGGCCTCGTAGGCGTTCTGCACCAGATTGAGGAAGGCCTGCTCGCACAGGCTTTCGTCGAGCGGGACGGGCGGCAGTCCGCTGGCATAGTGGCGCTCGATGCGCACGGCTTCACTCGGGAAGCGCCCGGCGACAATTTGCAGGACGCGATCGAGAAGCGCTGTCAGGTCGGCAGGATGTGGTTGGGCATGAAGAGGACGAGCGAAATCTAGAAACTCGGTGACGAGGGCTCCGAGCCGGTTGACCTCCGTCGAAATATAGCCGGCCAGCTCGCGGGATAGTTCATCGGAAGCTTGCAATTTCTGGGTCAACATTTCGGCCGAACCTTTGATGACTCCGAGAGGATTACGAATCTCATGCGCTAATCCAGCCGACAGCTGGCCCAGAGCAGCCAGCCTTTCCGAGCGCCGCGCTTCGGCCTGAGCCAGCTCAAGGCGGCGATTGGTTTCGGCGAGGCGTTCGGCAAGTTCCCGGTACAACTGGGTTTGATGCCGGCTCTGCTCCGCGAAGCGATTGACGACCATGGCCGCGAGAAGGAAAAACATGATGCGCAGCCCGAGGTAACCGAAAGCCTCGGCCGTCAATTCATATTCCTGCATCGCGGGGTAGAGATACGAGCAGTAGGCGGCGGACGCAAGCAGGGTCCAGACGAGCGTCAGCCACGGCCCGCAGTAGAGCGCCGCGGTGACGACAGGAAGGTAATAAATAGGATAGTAACTGCTGTTGATGCCGACTTCGCCAGTGTGATCGATGAGAAGGGTGGCCAGCAGAATCTTAAGCACGATGACGTAGGCAACCCCACGTTTGGGAAAGTGGGAGATCAACCTCGTCTCCAGCAGTTGCACAATGCCAATGGCAAGGAGAATTAACTGCTTGTGCCATTCGAGTTGTGGAGGGAGCGCGGCCAGTCCGGCGAGGAAGAAAAGCCAGATCGTGACCCAGACTGCGTCGAGACGGCTAAGCCGTCGCGACTCGGGATCGAAAATGGGAGGCGCAGGTGCCACGCAGCTTCCATCCAACCGCAGAAAGGCCCCCGGCGTCAATTGGACGGCAGCTTCCCCTGTCACTTAGCCGGGACGCGCCGCTATCGATCCGCGTAATAGCCATCCCTGGTTTGGACGGTCAGCTCTTTGCGCTTCACCTGCAACTGCAGGTGGTGGTAGTCGGAGGTTGCGCTGTCTTTATCGGGTGTATAGCCCATGCTGTACTGGGTTCGCAGTTCCTCAACAATGCTGTCGTAAATCTGGCCGACGGTTTCCTTTTTAGAAACTTCGAAGAAACGCCCACCCGTTTCCTTGGAAACCCGCTCCAGAATTTTCTTGCCATCGGTACGTGGGCTCTCGGAAGGACGCTGGCCTCCGCGACCGCCTCGGCCACCACCCCCGCCCGGATACCCACCTCCGCCGCCTGGCCAGCCGCCGCCACCGCCCGGCCAACCACCACCACTTCGGCCCATGCCACCGCCCTGCCGCTCGTGTTCACCACGATCCTCGCGGTGAGTATCCGCGAAATAGATAGAGTAGACGACCGTGTCGGCGCGTTGGGCGGACTCGATCGCGCCGTCCAAGTACGTCTTGCTGCCGCGGTCGACGCCGTCCGAGAGAATGATGAGAGCCTTCCGGCCCGGCTGCTTTTTCATTAATTCGTTCGATGCCAGATAAACGGCGTCGTAAAGCTGAGTACCGCCGCCATGATGCGATCCCGAGCGCGAGTCGTCGGAGTCATTGGGATCGTTCGAGCGCTCACGGTCGGATGGCGTCTTGAGCAATTCGAGCGCCGACTGCAGCTTCTCGCGGGACGAAGTCAAGTCCTGAAGCAGCTCTACCTCGCGATCAAAGTGTATGAGGAAGGCTTTGTCCTTCTCTTGCACCAGCATCTGTTCGAGAAAACTGCGGCTCGCATTGCGCTCCGCGTCGAGGACGCTGGTTTGACTGCGACTGGTGTCGACGAGCAGACCGAGGGTAAGCGGAAGATTCGCTTCCTGCGAAAAATAGCGGATAGCCTGCGGACGGCCGTCTTCCTGAAGCGTGAAATCGTCTTTGGTGAGGTCGCGGACGATCGCGCCATGTTTGTCGCGAACCGTGACGGGCAATGTGACCACTTTGACGTCGACGGCAATGGTGGCCACGCTCTCCTGAGCCCGCAGCGCCGGACCGACTCCTGAAAGAGCGGCCAGCAAGGTCACCAGCGCGCAGCCACCCGCCTTTGACCAAGTAAAATTCCTTACGGTCATTTCTTTTGCTGGCCCGGGATTATCGGGCCGGGATTCATTCACCGTGCGTCCTCCGCTTGTTGTGCTCCGTTTATCGTGAACCTGAGCGGAGTACTTATGACTGGATGCGCGTCGCAGGAGTGCAGTTGCCAGCCTGCCTGTAAAAGCCCCGTCAAGGCCGGGTAAAACTTCGTAAAGGGGTAAATATGGCGTGTTCGGCGATGCTAAAGTTAAACCATGCGATGTTTCTGCCAGAGGCGGCCGCCAATTTTCCTGCTTACGACGTGTTTGCTTACGGCATTGGCCCCTCTGATTCTGACCGGGCCGGGCCAGGTTGTAGCGCAAGATAAACCACCGGCAGTTTCCACAGGCACACAAGTCGCCAAGGCCGTGGGGGTCATCAAGACGGTTCAGGTGGATTCGATCACGGTCGCGGCTGAATCCGGCGGCGAGGTTAGGGCAATGCTCACGGGCTCGACGAAAATCCTGCGCGTGCCTCCAGGAGAAAAGGATCTGAAGAACGCGACGGCTCTACAAGCGCAAGACTTGCAGCCTGGGGATCGCGTGCTGGTGCACGGGCAAGCATCGACAGAGGGCAACGGGCACACCATCGTCATTACTGCGCTGGCGGTGATTGTGATGAAACAGGCCGACGTGGCGGCAAAGCAGCAGCGCGAACGTGACGACTGGCAGCAGCGAGGAGTGGGTGGGCTCGTCACTAAAGTGGACGCCGCCGCGGACACCATCACAATTTCATCCGGTGGAATGGGCGCAACGCGGAGTATCGCCGTCCACATTGCCAAAGATACAATCATGCGCCGCTACGCTCCCGGCTCGGTAAAGTTCGATGACGCGAAGCCGGCGCCCGCCAGCCAGGTCATGACGCAAATCAAGGTCGGCGACCAGTTGCGCGCGCGCGGGACCCGCAACCCGGATGGCAGCGAAGTCAGCGCGGAGGAAGTTGTCTCCGGCACATTTCGGAATATTGCTGGAATCATCAAGGCGATCGACGCGGCGAATAATACGATGACGGTGCAGGACGCGATCGGAAAAAGCGCAGTGGTGGTTAAGGTGTCCGTCGATTCGCAAATGAAGAAGCTGCCGGCGGAGATGGCGCAACGCATCGCCATGCGGCTAAAGAGCGCGGGGGGCACGGCCGGCGCCGGGAACGGAGAGCAACATAGCGGCAACAACCCTGCGCAGGGCGGTCCGCCGGTTGCCGGCGAAGCGCGGCCGGGTGGCGGGCCGGGCGGGAATGGTCCTCCGGATTTTCAGCGCCTGTTGAGCCGTTTGCCCGATAGCAAACTGGCGGACCTGCAGAAGGGCGATGCCGTGATGATCGTCGCGACCGAGGGCGGAGATGCGAGCGCGATAACGGCGGTGACGCTGCTGGCCGGAGTGGACGCCATCCTGACGGCGGCGCCCAATCAAAGCGCATCCACGCTGCTTTCGCCGTGGTCGTTGAACACTTCCGGCGGGGAAGGTGAAGCGGCGCAGTAGTGAACAAATCTTGATCCATGTCTCAATCTGTTTGATCTGCCTGGAAAGAAAAGGTGCGTATTGAAGGTATCAGTCTGCATTCTGGGAATTCTGATTTTGGCAACGCTGGTCGGGCTGGCTGCACCTGCATCGGCGCAGGCGCCGGCCCCGTCACCAACCGCGGCAGGTACCCTCCGCGGACAGGTGACCGATCCCTCGGGGGCAGTGGTTCCAAACGCCACGGTGGCGATCGTGGTATCCGGCAGGCAAACGCAGTCCGCTACCACCAACCGCAGCGGGGGTTACGAAATCGGAAATCTGGCGCCGGGCAAGTACACGGTCACAGCGAATGCCCAGGGATTCGCCATTTTTGTGCAGACCGACGTGGCCGTAGCGGCGGGCGAAGTCGCGCAATTCAACATTTCGCTCGACATCAGTGTGCAGAAGGAAAAAGTCAACGTCCAGGAAGAAACCCCTCAAGTCGACCTCAATCCCGCCAGCAATGCCAGCGCCATCGTGCTTAGCGGCAAAGATCTGGAAGCGCTTCCCGATGATCCTGACGAATTGCTGGCTGACCTGCAAGCGCTGGCGGGGCCCTCGGCCGGTCCCAACGGAGGGCAGATTTACATCGACGGATTTACCGCCGGAGATCTTCCGCCGAAGTCATCGATTCGCGAGATTCGCGTCAATCAGAATCCGTTTTCGGCCGAATACGACAAGCTGGGCTATGGACGAATCGAAATCTTCACCAAGCCGGGCACGGACAAACTTCATGGGCAGTTTTCAGTTGAGGGAAACAGCTCGGGATTGAACACGCGCAATCCTTTCCTCGCTGCCGATCAGGCGCAACCCTACGACTCCGTGATCTATATGGGAAACATTGGTGGGCCAATCAACAAGAAGGCGTCGTTCTTCTTCAACGTTCAGCGGCGCAACATCGACGAAATCGCAGTCGTCAATACGCCCGCGCTGGACCCGAACACCCTGAATCAGATTCAGCTGAGCGAGAGCGTTCCCAACCCGCGCACCCGCACCAACATCAGCCCGCGGATCGACTACCAGATCAGCACCAACAATACGCTCACCGCCCGCTACCAGTATTACCGTGACACACAGCAAAACGCAGGGGTGGGCGGGTCAACGCTGCCGGAAGCCGGCTACGATACCACATCCTCCGAACACACCGTGCAGCTCAGCGATACCCAGATTCTGGGGGCGAAGGTGGTCAATGAGACCCGCTTCCAGTATTTGCACGACAACAGCGGGCAGACTCCGTTAAACACACTACCGTCCATCAACGTGCAGGGGGCGTTCACGGGCGGAGGCAGCAGTGCGGGAGTGCAGAAGGACCACCAGGATCACTACGAACTGCAGAATTACACTTCGATGTCGCTGGGTAAGCACTTCGTCAAATTCGGGGGGCGGCTGCGCGTAATTCACGAAATCGATATGTCTGGCGCTGGATTCAATGGCAGCTTCACCTTCCCGGATCTGACGACTTACCAAACCGCGGAGATGGCTCTTGCGGGGGGCGCCCTTGAGGCCCCAGGCGCGACTCAGTTTAGGCTCGATCAGACAACCAGCCGAGCAGTACCCAGCGTGCCCGTTACCGTGGTCGATGCTGGACTGTACGTGCAGGACGACTGGAAGGTGCGTCCGACCTTCACGCTGAGCGGCGGGCTGCGCTTTGAAACGCAGAATGCGATTCACGACCATGCGGACCTGGCACCACGGCTCGGTTTTGCATGGGGCATCGGCGGAGGGGGAAAGAGCGCGCCAAACACCGTGCTGCGCGGCGGTTTTGGCCTGTTCTACGACCGCTTCGGCCAGGATCTAGTTCTCAACGCGGACCGGATGAATGGCGTAACCCAACAACAGTACGCAGTATCCGTACAACCTCCATCTCAATGTACGACGCCACCTTGCCCGGTGATCAGTTTCTTCCCGAACATACCAAATCCTCTGCCATCGCTAGCGACGTCCTCGATCTACCAGATCGCCCCGGAATTGCACGCGCCCTACATCATGCAGAGCGCGTTCACGCTGGAGCGACAGGTCACAAAGATCGCCAACGTCACACTTACGTATCTGAATTCCCGCGGCGTGCACCAACTTCTGTCGATCGACACCAATGCGCCGATTCCGGAGGTGCCGGGCACACCCTACCCCACTGGATCACGCCCAGATCCAAGCAAAGGCGACATCTTTCAATACTCCTCGGACGGTGTTTTCCGGCAGAACCAGTTGATCGCGAATTTCAACATCCGGGCGGGTGCCAAGCTTTCTCTGTTCGGTTACTACTCTCTGAATTACGCGAACAGCGATGCCTCCGGCGCAGGGAGTTTTCCATCGGATCAGTACGATCTGAGCGTGGACTACGGGCGGGCTTCCTTTGACATGAGGCACCGGCTGTTTATGGGTGGGACGATCGGCCTGCCGCGCGGGTTTCGCGTGAGTCCATTCATGATTTTTAATTCCGGCTCGCCCTACAACGTCACTGTGGGCCAGGACTTAAGCGGAGATTTGCAGTTCAACGACCGTCCCGCATTCGGAACTAATCCAGCGGGTTCGTGTCCGTTTCCGACGGCCTCCGCTTGTCTCCACTACATGATTCCGCCCGTTTCGTACACTCAGATTCCCATCAACTATCTCACCGGCCCGAACCACTTCACACTGAACCTACGGCTGGCGAAAACGTTCGGCTTCGGGCCGGAAACTCATGGCAGCAGTGGAGCACAGCAGGGCGGCGGCCCTCCCGGCGGAGGTGGTCCGCGCGGCGGCGGTGGACCGGGTGGTGGCGGCGGCTTAGGACGGGGACCCGGTGGCGGCGGAGGCTTCGGGGGCATGGGCCCGGCTACCAGTCGGCGCTACAGCCTGACGTTCAGTGTCAATGCGCGAAACGTTCTCAACAAGGTGAATGCGGCAACCCCCAACGGAACCCTGACCTCGCCCAATTTCGGACAGTCAACTGCTCTGGCGGGTGGGCCCTTCTCAAGCATGGCCGCAAATCGGAAAATTGAAGTGCAGGCGATATTCAGTTTCTAAGGGCAGGTGTTAGGTCTTAGGTCCTAGGTCTTAGGAAGAAGCCCCGAACTTGCCGTCGGGTTTTCCTGAGACCTAAGACCTAACACCTAAGACCTTTTTCTAGGTCGAATAGTCGGCGTTGATCCGCACATACTCGGCGCTCAGATCGGTGGTGAGAAATCGCACCGCGTGCTGGCCACGCCCAAGTTGCACGCGAACATCGCAGACCGGCTGCGCGAGACTGCGGTGGGCTTGCCGCTCGTTGAACCCGCACGCGACTCCGTTGCGGCATACTTTTTGACTCCCGATAAAAATTTGCACGCGCCCCGGATCAGTGGGCAGGCCGCATCTTCCCACGGCCGCGAGAATGCGACCCCAATTCGGATCGGCACCAGCCCATGCGGTTTTCACGAGCATGGAGTGAGCAACCGTCCGAGCCACCAGTAGCGCCTCTTCCCTGCTCCGCGCCTGTTCCACAAACAAACGAATCACGTGCTGCACGCCTTCACCATCACTCACGATCTGCTCGGCAAGGGACTGGCACACGCCAGTCAGAGCTGCGGAGAACTTCTTCCGGACGCGAACATCTCTTACCCCAGCACCGCTCGCGCCGCTCGCCAGCAGAAGCACGGTGTCGTTGGTCGAGGTGTCACCATCAATGGAAATGCAATTCAGCGAATAGTCGCACGCCTCGCGCAGAAGACGCTGCAACTCACGCGGACTCGCGCTCACATCTGTGAACAAGTACACGAGCATGGTCGCCAGTTGCGGATGAATCATGCCGGCACCCTTGGCGATGCCCAGCACGGTGGCTTCTTTCGACGCAATTCGGAAACGCGCCGACGCCATCTTGGGGCGCGTGTCGGTGGTCATGATGGCGTGGGTGAAGGCGAGGACACCGCGCTGGCTGGCGGATCGCGACGCTATGAGTTCCGGCAACTTTACGAGTATTTTTCCCGCCGGCAGTCGGACTCCGATGATGCCGGTAGAAGAAGGAAAGACTTCGGCAGCGGGCACGCCGAGCAGCTTGCCGGTTTCGCGACAGACTCGCGCGCAGGCTTGAGTGCCAACGCGCCCGGTGGCACAGTTGGCGTTTCCAGAATTCACGATGATGGCTCGAACGCGGCCGCCGGTCGAAAGCAACGACGCGCGGCCAAATTCTACGGGAGCGGCAACGACCCGGTTGGTCGTGAACAACGCAGCCGCGTTCGCGACATTGTCGGCTTCCACCAGCGCAAGGTCGGGCCGGCCACTGGCTTTAATTCCGGCAGCAACCGCCGAGAAGGAAAATCCCAGAGGCAAACGAATCTTTTCAGGTGAACGGCGCAGCGTTGTCATGCCTGAATCTTCAGCCAGTTCTTCGGCGGCGGCAAAATTGCAAATGTGGGCAGGTTTCCACGGATCATCGCCACTTCGTCGCAGCGGTAGAGCCGGGGGCACTTATAACAATCCTTGTGGATTTTGTCGGGAAGATCCTGGTGAGCAGCGAGAGTGAATCCCATCCGCGAGAAGAATTCCGGAATGCGCGTGAACAGGCACACGCAGGTGACTTTGTGTTTTTCCGCCTGCGCCAGAAGCGCCTTGACCAGGCGCCTGCCGCCACCGCTGCTTTGGCTCGCGGGATCGACGGTAATGGAACGAATCTCCGCGAGGTGCACGCCATAGAGGTGGAGAGCTCCGCATCCGATGATGCGTCCGTCATGCTCCAGGACGACAAAGTCGCGGACGTTCTCGCAGATTTCCGCCAGCGTGCGCGGCAGCAGCGTGCCATCGCCGGAGTAGGCCGCGATGAGCGCGTGAATCTGCTCGGCATCGGGCAGCACCGCCTCACGCGTGCGCATGGGCCTCCTGGCGCCGCGGCGGAGCGGTTTTATCTTCTTTGTGCGTGCGCGTTTGCGTGACCTCTGCATTTTTGTGTAACGCCGCGTCCAGAGCCTTGATCACCTGATCCACGTGCTTCTTTTGAATCACGTAAGGCGGTAGAAAGCGTAGGACGGTTTCGTGCGTGCGATTGATGATAATTCCTTCTTGCAGCAGCTGTCGGGCTACCGCCTTCGCCAGATCGGGCGAGTCTAGTTCCAAGGCCTGCATCAGGCCGGCCCCGCGGACGTCCTGAATCGCCTTGTGCTTCTTGTCGAGTGCCTTGAGCGCTACGTGAAAGTATTCGCCGAGCGCGCGCACGTGCTTCAGCAACTTCTTCTCCTCGCGCAGGAACTCGATGGCGACAGCGCAGGCCAGCGGGCCTCCGCCGAAAGTCGTCCCATGCATTCCCGGATGCATGCAACTCGCAACCCGTTCGGTGGTCAGGGTGGCGCCAAGCGGCAAGCCGCAAGCCAGAGGTTTGGCGACCGTAACTACATCGGGCAAGACTCCATAGTGCTGGTAGGCAAAGTGGCGTCCGGTACGACCGAGGCCGCATTGAATTTCGTCGAGCACGAGCAAGGCGCCGCTCCGTTTGGTTAAGCGCGAGGCGAGTTCGAGAAACTCTTTATTGACCGGGCAGATTCCACCCTCTCCCTGAATGGTCTCGATGCACACGGCACAGACGCTGGCATCGAATTTTCGTTGCAGGTCGTCCAGGTCATTGAACTTGACGAAGCTCACGCCCGGCATGAGTGGAACAAAGGGGGCTCGATACTTTGGCTGGCCGGTGGTGGCGAGCGCACCGAAGGTGCGGCCATGAAAAGAGTTCTCCATGGCAAGGATGCGCGTCTTTGGACTGGGCTTGCGGCCGTTCTTGTTAGTCATTTGCGCAAAGGCGCGGGCAAGCTTGAGCGCGCCTTCCCAGGCCTCGGTGCCGCTGTTGCAGAAGAAAGCGCGGTCGAGTCCGGAGATTCGCGTCAGCATTTGCGCGAGTTCCGCTTGATACTCGTGGAAAAAAAGATTCGAAACATGAATCAACCGTCCCGCCTGACGCCTGATTGCCGCCTGGATCGCAGGGTGGTGGTGGCCGAGCGCGTTGACTCCGATCCCACTCAGAAAATCCAGATAGCGCCGGCCACGGGAATCCCAGAGATATACACCGCGCCCGCGCACGAAAAGAATGGGCTGGCGTTCGTAGGTAGGAAGCAAGAGCTTCGCTTCCATGCGGGAGACGGACTTGAGGCTCATGCTCTCAGCACCTCGGTACCGCATTCGATCCTGGTGAAATAGAACAGGGGCAGAACTTCGACCTGCGCTGCGGGCAGGATGCGCACACGCCCCACGCCCGATTTGAGAGCCTGAGTACAGGCTTCGAGCTTGGGCATCATGCCGCCGCTAATCACCGATTCATCAATCAGCCCGGCAACTTGTTTCGTATCCAAGCGAGGCATCACCGCACCGTCGGCTTGCTTTACACCGGGCACGTCGGTGAGAAAAATCAGCGCGTCGGCCTGGCATGCAATGGCGCAAGCGGCGGCCATCTGGTCGGCGTTTACGTTGTAATACTGCCCGTCGCCTCCGAGCGCAACCGAGGAGAGTACCGGAATGCCGCCTTCGACCCAGATGGCTTTGAGCCAGCGCGGCTCGGAAAAACAGATTTCGCCGACAAATCCCAAGTCGTGTTCCGTGTCCTGTTTCTTGCGGGCACGAAAGACGCCACCGTCTCCGCCACAAAGGCCAATGGCTGGATGCCCGGCTGCGGCAATCGCTGCCACCAGATTTTTGTTCACAATGCCAGCGAGCACCATCAGGGCAACGTCGCGCGTCTCGGCGTCGGTCACCCGTAGGCCGTGGATGAAGTCGCTTTTCTTTCCGAGGAGTTTCAGGGTGCGGGTCAGCGCGCTGCCACCACCGTGCACGACGGCGACCTGGTGCCCGTCTTGGGCGAGCTGCACCACCGCCTTCGCACATTTCTGAAGAGTCGGCTTATCCTCCAGCGCCGCGCCGCCGATCTTGACCACAATTTTCACTGCAGACCCTCCGCTTCGTCCCAGCCATACATGAGATTCATGTTCTGCACCGCTTGGCCGGCTGCGCCTTTGAGCAGGTTGTCGAGACAGGAAACCACAACCATCCGGCGGC
The DNA here is from genome assembly GCA_963752985.1 of uncultured Acidobacteriaceae bacterium. Taxonomy (GTDB): domain Bacteria; phylum Acidobacteriota; class Terriglobia; order Terriglobales; family Acidobacteriaceae; genus Acidiflorens. Next base: position 257,324 of record CAVWAN010000023.1, on the reverse strand, counting down.
CATCGCGCGCCAGGCAGAAACCGAGGTCGCAGTAATTCGTGTGCACGGAGAGCTGGATTTCCGGCAAGCTCGACGCCGGAAAAACTCGCACCCAACGCTTGCCTTGATAGAAATCCTGAAAACAACTTTGAATATCGTCCGCCGTCGTTTCCCGTTTCAGGTAGACATAAATCGTGGACAGAATCCCGCGTGGAATCGGCAGCAGATGCGGAGTAAAAATCAACTGGCTGGAATTGAGTGCCAGTTGCTCGAGAATCTCGCCGGTGTGACGGTGTCCGAAGACCGAGTAGGCGGAAAAATTGTCGGCCACCGAAACGAAGTGAGTGCGCGCCGTGGGTTCCTTGCCGGCGCCGGATACGCCCGATTTTGAGTCGGAGATGATGCCGCGATCAAAATCCACCACGCCGGACGAAAGCAAGGGCGCCAGCGCAAGAATGACGGAAGTCGCATAGCAGCCTGGATTCGCCACCAGCGCGGCTGACGGTATCTGATCCGCATTCGGCTTCAACTCGGGCAGGCCGTATACAGCGCGCTCCGTGAGTTCGGCCGCGGCCTGGGCGTTCGAATCTTTGAAGCCATAAACGGCACGGTTCTGTTCCTGTTTCAGCCGCCACGCGCCGCTCAGATCGACGATCCGCAGCCCGCGCCCAATCGCCTCAGGGGCTAGTTCGCGCGATACGTCGTGCGGCGTGGCCAGGAATAGCAGTTCCACGCCATGCTGTTCCAACGCGGACCACGAAAAGGGCTGTCCCGGCGCATGGCCATTACCTTTGTGATTGCCGGAGTCGTCACTCTCTGTGCTGCGCCGCAAAAGCAAGGGCGCTTCGGTCCGTGGATGCCTGCCGAGAAGGCGCGCAAGTTCGAGGCCGGAATAGCCGGTCGCGCCGAAAACCGCGGTTTTGAGTTTGGCCGCCATTGGAATTTCTTCAGGTCCCAGCCGATCGGCCCGTTCCTCACTGCCCCAGGTAAAGCATATTTATCCAAGCTATTGCATAAATATTCATACCATACTATAGGATCTCGCGGAACTGTCAAGTCGAAATGGTAATGTGGAGGACCGGAAGCGTAGTACCGGGCCGCTATGGCGCGGGCTACGGGAGGCACCCGCTCCCTCGTAAGCTGTGTTTTTACACGCGTAGGCGGAGGTCGCTCGAGGTGCCGCCCGCCGCCGGAACGTAGCACTTGAGCGTGTAATCCATCACCATGCGATCCGCGTTGAAGCGCCAGCCGAGGGTGCGGATGGTGCGCTTCATGCGTTGGATCCAGCCGCGGGGAAGACCATCGCGATCGCGCTGGTAGTAGAGCGGGATCACTTCTTCGCGCAGCACCCGCAGCAGTTCTTCTCCGTCGCGGGTGTCATGAACATTCATGTCGGAGTGAGTTCTGCCGTGTCCGATGGCGAAACCGTTCAGTCCGTCGTAAGCTTCCGCCCACCAGCCATCCAGGACCGACAGGTTCAAGCCCCCGTTCAAAACCACTTTCTGGCCGCTGGTTCCGGAGGCTTCCAGCGGACGGCGCGGATTATTCAACCAGACATCTACACCCTGCACGAAATGGCGGCCCACGTTGATGTCATAATCTTCGACGAAAACGAATTTGTCGGAAAATTTCGGATCGCGCATCAACTGGGCAATCTGCTGCAGAACGCGCTTGCCGGGTTCGTCGAGCGGGTGCGCCTTGCCGGCAAACACGAACTGCACCGGGCGCTTCGGGTCATTGACCATACTGGCGATTTTTTCGATGTCGGTCAAAATCAGATTGGCGCGCTTGTAGGTGGCAAAGCGGCGGGCAAAACCGATGGTCAGCGCATCGGGACTGAGGACGCGCTCCAGGTGCTGCAGCACGGCGCGCGGTTCGTCGCGGCGCAAGGCCTGATTGACGGCGCGGCGGCGCACAAATTCGATCATCCGCGACTTCAGGCTGAAATGAGTTTCCCAGAGCTCGCCGTCGTCGACGTCGTCGATACCATCCCAGATTTTGGCCTCGCTGCTGCGCAGATGCCATCCCGTTCCGAGATGGCGGTCGTAGAGCCGGAACATCTGCGGGGCCAGCCAGGAAGGGACGTGGACGCCGTTGGTAATGTGTCCGATAGGAACCATGTCTTCGGTTTTGCCCGACGAAAGCCCCGTCCACATGGCGCGGGAAACTTCACCGTGCAGAGAAGAAACCGCGTTGGCCCGCCGCGCGAGCTTCAGCCCGAGCACGGTCATGCAGAAGCGTTCGTCGCTTTCGGGATTCTCCCGCCCCAGCGCCATGAAACTTTGCTTGGAAAGACCGAGGGCCTCGCGCAGAGGTCCGAGGTGCTCTTCGACCAGATCGGCATCGAAGCGATCATGGCCAGCGGGCACGGGAGTATGGGTGGTAAAGACGACTTCCCGGGAAACCCGCGGCACGGCTTTCTCGAAGCCGATGCCCTCTTCTTCCATGCGCTGGCGAATCGCTTCCAGGACCGCAAATCCACTGTGCCCTTCGTTCAGGTGAAGCACGCTCGGAGTAATGCCGAGCGCTTTCAAGGCGCGCAAGCCGCCCACACCCAGAAGCAGTTCCTGGTGCACGCGAACCCGGCCATCGCCCCCGTACAAACGCGAAGTCAGAACGCGGTCCTCGGGGGTATTGCCTTCCACGTCAGAGTCGAGGAGAAACAAATCGCAGCGCCCCACTTTCACGCGCCAGACTTTGGCGCGGATCGAACCATGGCGGGTATCAACTTGCACCTCGACTGGCCTGCCGTTTTTCCCAATGGCGGTTTCCATCGGGAGTTGATTGACATCGGTTTCGAGGTACTCTTCGTGCTGCCAGCCGTCGCGATCGAGGTGCTGGCGGAAATATCCCTGGCCATAAAACAGGCCCACGCCGACCAGCGGGATCCCGAGATCGGAGGCGCTCTTGATGTGATCGCCGGCCAGAACCCCAAGTCCTCCGGAGTAGACCGGAAGAGATTCATGCACGCCAAATTCGGCAGAGAAATAAGCCACGGGGCGGGGCCGCAGCACACCGGCGTGGCGCGCACCCCAGGTGTGCTCCGCATCCTGGTACTCGCGCAGGCGGCGATAGGCGTAGTTGATCCGGCTGTGCAGGGCGAGTTCGGTGGCGCGCGCTTCGAGTTTCTCGAGCGGATACTCGTTCAGCAGCGAGACGGGACTGTGATTGAGCTGGCTCCAACGCTGCGGATCGAGATCGCGGAACAAGCTGGCGGAATCGTGGTCCCAGCTCCACCACAGGTTGCGGGCCAGCGCCCACAGCCGCTCCTGCACCGGCGCGATAAAACGGTCGAGGGTACGGGCTTCGCTCACCACGTGCGCCACCCGGTTCGCGGCCTCGGTGAGCTGACGAATCTCATCTTCCGGAAAGACTCGCGCCTCCACGGTTTGAATCACCAGCACGCCTTGCAGCACGCCGCGATCAATGAGGGGAACTCCCAGGAACGATTGGTAAGCATCTTCGCCGGCTTCGCTGAAATACTTGAAGCGAGGATGATTCCTGACCTGTTCCACGGCCACCGGGCGGACCTGTTCCGCGACCAGGCCCACCAGTCCTTCATTGACTGCCATGCGAAGCTTGCCCACGCATTCATGGCGCAGACCGAGCGTCGCGGCCAGCACGAGATTGGCGCGGTCGGGTTCCAGCAGATAGGCGGAGCAAACGTCCACGCCAAACCGTCGGGCAATCAACGCGACCACGTTCATCAGGGTCTCGGCCGGCTTGCCGGGTTCCGCCGTCAAGTTCGCGATTTCCTCCCAAGTCAGCACGTAGCTGGCATCCAGAGAGCAGGCAGCGTGGTCCTGAGCCTGAACTAGCTCATTCGGTCGGTCCAAATCTTGTCTCCAGTCGCCAAAATTCCCCAAATCTTGTAACGGTCGCCCAGCAACCAGCCCGGCGGCGGGTAAAAAGTTAGGACGGCCATCCCCTTTAACCATTTTAGCGGCTAAAAACGGAATGGCCCCATATCAGCCCAGAATTGTTAGTTACTACGGTGCGCCTGGGATGTGCAAATTCCCTTCGCTCGCGTTCAGGGGATCTGCCATCAGGCAGATCACGGAATTTCCGTGGGGATCGGATCGTCTGCAGAGCTGCAAACGAAAAGCCAGAAATGGTGCTTATGTGGGTGAGGAAATTGGTCGGCCCTGGCAGACGATTTTCGACCTTTTCTCCTCTGCCAACCCACGACTTCTCACCTCGAGACCTGTCCCTGGTCTGTTGCTTCCTTCCTACCGCCTATCTAATACGGCACGACATAGGTATTCGTCAGGCTGACCGGATACAGGAAGATCTTGGTCAAGTCGGCCGCAGCGCCGTCCTCTTGCAGCGTAGCGCTGCCCTGAATGACAGCCGGCTCATTGAAGAGGAAGCCGAGGGCAATGTTATTGCTTGAGATCGCGAAGAGCTGTCCCGTAAAACCGGCCGAGAACACGTAGTCTCCGCCGCCGGTGGTGGTAAACGGCGTATCCGCCAGCGTGCCCACATTCACCGAATTGGCTGTGCCGCCGCCATAGCCTCCATTTGTGTCCGTAATGCCAGTCACCTGCCATACGCTGTCGGTGAGATGGGACGAAATGATGGCAAGCGGTAAGTACACGGACTTTGCAATCGGAGCCGGAGCCGTACCGCCATTGAGCGGTATCGACACGGCGGAAAAAGCGAACTTGAAGAGCGGAAACGTTCCGGTTGCGTTCTGAACGGTTGCGAACAGGACGTTGCCCGGATAGCCGCTGCCGCTGGGCGCAGCCAGGAACACCTCAGGAAGCGACTTGCCGGTAGTGTAGTTCGCAAGCGTAGTCGGGGTGGTGGTCGCGGTTCCAACCGGCACGGTGTAAAGCGTTGCTGTTGCCTTGGTCGGGTCCTGGATGCCGCTGGTATACGGGTAAGAATAGAACTCGAAAGCAACCAGTGAATCGTTGCTGCCGATCAGTTGATAGTTCGTGACCCCAGAACTGGACGCCGCCACGAAGGATGGCGACGTGTAGAGGAGCTTGGGAGTTCCGCCGGTGAGAGCAACCTGATAGAACGCTGCGGTCGTGGTGTTGCTGGCGCCTGGGATGAGGTCGATGTAGTACAGGTTTGTGTCGTCCTGCACAGCAGGGTAGCCAACACTCCCAGTCATCAGGTTTTGGATTTGAGTGGCCGCCAGCGTGGAACCGTCGATGCGGTACAGGTGATTCACTGACGTGGTGGTTGTGACCTCGTAGAAGAGTTCCGAGGTGCTCAAGGTGGCCTCGTCTAAGACGTCCGCAACATAGCTGACGCTCTTCAGGCCCGTGATCTTCTGTGTCGGCGACGTGAAGGTGTCGTTGGCATAGAGGTCAAAGGAACTCGTGGTTGAATCGAACAGCAGCAACCCAGTCAATTTACCGTTCTGGTACACGGAATTGATGTTGGTCGTGTTGATGCTCACCACTACCGGGGCGGTCGTCGATGAATCCAGGTAATGGACGACCTGGTAGGTGCCTCCACCCGAGGCGCACTGCGCTAAGGTGCCAACTTCGATGACCGCAAACAGCGTAGTCGGTTTCGTGACGTCAGTCTCCGACGAGGCAGGGGCTGGACAAATCTGTTGGCCCGAAGGCACCGCCAGGTTGCTGATCTGGATCGGCGTCGGGAAAGTCGACGTGCCAGCCAGGAGCAGCCCATAGATCCTGGTGGTTCCGGTTGAGTCGGTGTCGCCATACATCATGACCTGAGGCGAGTAAGTCGCCACACCGCCGCTCACCGAAATCTGGGTTCCGACCCCGAGTAGCTGGGTCGTGTCTGTGGTTACAAAAGTTGGAGTGGGGGCCGAGGTCAGCTTATCCGAGGGGATCAGGAACAGGCCATTTTTTCCCACCGGAGTTACGTTGGGGATCGGGGTTGCCGAATAGGGAATCCAATATGCGCCGCCGCCGGAACCTGGAGAGCACGCGACTGCTACGTTGGTCACATTGGATGTGCCCACTGTGCCCGAACCGTTGGTCACAGTGCAGGTCTCACCTGTAGGCTGGACGCTGACCGTGACGCTATAAGTCTTGCCGCTGAGCAATGCGGTTCCAAAGGTGAAAGCGCCGTTGGCAGTCACCGTAAGCGCATCAGTGCCGTTATCGAGCAGCTTCACCGAAGTACCGCTGTTCAACCCCGAGACCGTGCCACCGATGGTGTACGTCGTCGATGATGCGCAGACGACTTTGACCGTGGTGACGTTGGTTGTGCCCACGGTGCCCGAACCGCCCGTCACCGTGCAGGTCTCACCTGTAGGCTGGACGCTGACCGTGACGCTATAAGTCTTGCCGCTGAGCAATGCGGTTCCAAAGGTGAAAGCGCCGTTGGCAGTCACCGTAAGCGCATCGGTGCCGTTATCGAGCAGCTTCACCGAAGTGCCGTTGTTCAACCCCGAGACCGTGCCGCCGATGGTGTACGTCGTCGATGATACGCAGACGACTTTGACCGTGGTGACGTTTTTTGTGCCCACGGTGCCCGAACCGCCCGTCACCGTGCAGGTCTCACCTGTAGGCTGGACGCTGACCGTGACGCTATAAGTCTTGCCGCTGGTCAATGCTGTTTTGAATTTGAACGTGCCGTTGACAGTCACCGTGAGCGAATCGCCACCGTTGTCAAGCAACGTCACCGAGGTGCCGGTGTTCAACCCCGAGACCGTGCCGCCGATGGTGTAGGTCGGAACCTTACACGTGACTTTGACCGTGGTGACGTTTTTCGTGCCCACGGTGCCCGAACCGCCCGCTACCGTGCAGATCTCACCCGTGGGCTGCTTGCTGACGGTGACCTTGTAAGTAGTGCCGGTGAGCAAAGTTGTGCTAAAGGTGAACGTGCCGTTGGCCGTCACCGTTAGCGCATCGGTGCCGTTATCGAGCAGCGTCACCGAAGTCCCGGTGTTCAACCCCGCGACCGTGCCGCCGATGGTGTGGGGCTGGGGAGGCGCGCAGACGACTTTGACCGTGGTGACGTTGATTGTGCCCACGGTGCCCGAACCGCCCGTCACCGCGCAGATCTCACCCGTGGGCTGCTTGCTGACGGTGACCTTGTACGTAGTGCCGGTGAGCAAGGTTGTGCTAAAGGTGAACGTGCCGTTGGCCGTCACCGTGAGCGCATCGGTGCCGTTATCGAGCAGCGTCACCGAAGTGCCGGTGTTCAACCCCGAGACCGTGCCCCCGATGGTGTGGGGCTGGGGAGGTGCGCAGGCGACTTTGACCGTGGTGACGTTTGTTGTGCCCACCTTGCCCGAAGCGCCTGTGATCGTACAGTACTCCCCCGTGGGCTGCGTGCCGACCGTGACCTTGTAGGTAGCGCCGGTGGCCAAAGCTGTACTAAAGGTGAACGTTCCGTTGGCCGTCACCGTGAGCGCATCGGTACCTTTGTCGAGCAAGGTCACCGAAGTGCCGCCGTTCAACCCCGAGACTGTGCCACCGATGGTGAAGTTGCTGGCGTGTGCGTATGTCGCCGAGGCAAGAGCTACAAAGCAGGCGAATACGGCTGTGAATACCTTCGTACGATCGATACGCATCGGAACCTCCAGGTGATGTCATGGCGCCCCAGTGGAGCGGCACAGCCACGGCGCTCAGCCCGCGGCGAATGTGGCATTTGAATTTAGTGGTCGTCCCTTTTTTGTAGCTCCCACGCGGACGCAAGTACTTGGGCAGCAGTCACTGCCCGGGGGAATTGGTCGTGAATAATATCACTACAGAGACGAGAAGGAAAGCTGTTGTCTACAACGAAACTGTTGAAAACTCGATTTTATTGGTCGGGGAGAGAGGATTTGAACCTCCGACCCCCTGGTCCCGAAGCAGTTCCGGTTGTCTAACTTGTTGATTCGCTTAGCTTGGTTCTGCGTCCTGTATCACGGTTTTAGGGGGTGTTCGGAGCTATCTGGTCCTAAAATGGACCCGAGTTTTCGCGGTCAATTGACCCACTGGTAGACCCCCTGGTTTTTCGTGCTCTGTTCGCTTGCAGACCTAACCTCTGACGTGTGGATTTCTGCCGATTTTGAGGTTTATGAGCGCATTGAAAATCCGAGAGCGACTATTTCACGCTACACTGCACGTATTCGGCCCAGTGCCGGAACTGGGGATTCAAAATGGCCAAGACTCGCCACGAACTACGCGACGCGATTCACGAATTCGTGCATTTCAACAACGTCGAGACATCCCTTAGAGTTGGTCGAATTTGGCGGTATGCCTCTTGATTCGTTAGTGCCCAGTGAGACGTAAGAGGGCCGCGCGGCAAAGCCTCTGCGTCGAGAGCTTAGGACCCAGTTCACCGGAGGTTCATGTACTCCGCTTTGGCTTCTTTCAGGATGGGGATGTCGGGGTCGGCGTCCTTCCAGAGGGTGAGGAAATCCTGATAGGCGGCGCGGGCCTTGGCGGTGTCTCCTGCCATCGCGTACGCGCGGCCGATTTGAAGACGCACTAGCGCTGCAATCACGAAGTTTTGCAGGACCCCTTTGTGATCCAGCATTTTCTGGAATTCGGCAGCCGCAGCCCGTCCGTCATGCGCCAAAAGGTAAGCTTGGCCGCGTACGTATACCGGATACATGTTGCTGATCAAATTTGCGGCCAGGCCCAGTTCGTAAGGTGCGGCGGGTTGCAAATCTGCCAGTGCTTGCGATGAGTTGCCCCGGTTGAGGTCGAGGACCGCTCTGATCGTCGGCAACCAGTAGAACTTCAACATGGTATGGGTCGGATATTTCTTCTCCAGTTCCTGGAGAATCGCATTGGCCCCAGCAGCATCCCGGCTCCGAGCCAACGCTAACGCCGCGGTTACCTTTATGTCGCGCCCCGAGGAAAAAGCCAGCGCCTCCTTTACTCCTTGCTTTGCGTTCGCGAGATTGCCCAACTCGGCCTCCCGCAGTCCGCCACCAATTTGCCAGATAGCCGCTGCTTCCTGTGAATCCGCGTGAACCGACAGGTCCACTGCTCGCCGGGTAAGCTCCCGCGCCTTTCTTAGTCTTCCGTAGTATGCCTCGGTATCAGACTGGTTCGACAACATGCCCTCTTCATCTCCGGGCTTGCCGGCCGCCCAAGTTAGTTGCTGCTCCATCAGGGCCTTATCCTCGCGCATGAAAGCAACGATGTAGAGCCAGGCCCGCAGATTGCCGCCATCCAGTTTATGTGCCAATGCCTCATCGAGAGTGGCTTGGGCCTCATCGAAGCGGTTCAGGAAGACGTACGCAGATGCCAGGTTTCCATAGTTGATGACGTTATCGGGCCGGAGTCGGCCGGCTTCCCGATATTCCACGAGAGCTTTGTCATATAACCCCATGGCGTTGTACGTTATCCCCAGATTCCCATAAGGAACAAAGTCACGCGGATACGTCTCTTTCCACTGTCGATAGGTCTGTACCACCTTTTCCACATCTCCCGTCTCGTGAAAATAGGCGGCAGAGATACCCAGCTTTTCCCGTTCCGTAACGCGATCACGGAGCTGGTAGGCTTTGGTTGCATATTCCACTGCAAGTGACGGCTTTCCGAGATTGCCAGCCCCTATTGCGAGAGCCGAATATGCAGAAGCGAAATTAGGATCGAGTTCGACCGCCCGCTCAAGGAATGGAATGCTCGGAGTGTCCCCTTTTTCGTACTTTATTTTGAGAGCCATGCTGTAGTTCTTGAGAGCTTCAAGAGAGGATGTCGTCGCTTCGAATGGGACATCAAACTTTTGCACGGACGGGAGCGACTCCCCCAGTTTGGAACGCAGACTGGAAGAGGCTTGATTCATGGCCTTCAAAATATCTTCCTTGCTCGACGCCTCGGCTTCTTCCTTCGCCAAGCTGTCGCCCGTCGCGCACGCAACGGCGTCCAAATGAATCAGGTAGTGGGTGCCTAAACTGGAGATCGTCCCGTCCAGCACGGCCTTGCTGCCGGTGCGCTGGCACAGTTCGCGTGCTACATCGGCGGTGACAGGACCGTTTATGTCACGGCCCATCAAGCGCAGGGTGGCGACGACTTTTCGGTCGGAGACGAGGTTAAGGAAGGGAGATTGTCCCAGTTCCGCAGCTAATGCCGGCTTGAGGGCGTCGTCCAAGACCGGATCGCCGGTCTTATTGACGAAGTCGGCGAGAACAATGGTGTCTTGTTCTCCAAGCCTACTGTAGAGCCATCGATCGCGAACACCAGAAAGGTACAGCCCGACTAGAAACACGATCGCCGTGATAAGAACAAATGCGATCCAGTGATGGCGCAGTTTACTTAGCCAACTGGCGCGGCCAACTATCTCTGTTGGCCCCGCAAACTCGCTCTCCTCCTCAACCATTTCTTCCAGTTGCGCGAGGAAGCGATAGCCGTGCTTTGGCAGGGTCTCGATGAAGCGCGGCTCATCGGCATGATCCTCCAGGGCCTCGCGCAGCTTCTTAACCGCAGTATTAATACTGTGCTCGAAGTCAACAAAGGTATCGGCCGGCCAGAGTCTGCGTCGAAATTCTTCTCGGGTGACTAACTCCCCAGGCTGATCCAGCAGGATGGCGAGGATCTGGAAAGGCTTTTCCTGGAGCTTGATTTTGTGACCGTCCTTGCGCAGTTCACAGGAGGTCAAGTCGGCTTCGAAGGATCCAAAGCGGGCACAGCGTCGCTCTGTGGCGGGTACTTGCATGGTTAGTAGCCCACCGATCTTATTGATGCAGTGAACGTTACTCCCTACCTAAGGTGGGCGTCAAGCTCCTCCAACGGGGTCGTCAAACGGCCAGGCCTTGGTGCCAGAGTGAGAAAGATAACGTCAGTACATCAACAGTTCACCCTAAGTTTACCCTCCGTGCATTGAGTCTTTTTCCACCACTACGGCAATATGGCGGTGCTTGCCCGAGACCCTCCTGAAGGTGCGAACAATGGAGACCCGAATTGCAGGTTCCGACTCCGTGCCTGGTCTGCAACAACACCCGATGCTCTTAGGACTGCCGTGTGCTCGCTGCAAGGCATATTTCGCGGCTGACCTCGAGGTCTGCCCGATCTGCGGATGCAACGAGAGGGTTGTCATCGGCAAACGTGTAGAAAAGGTTGTGGTGATGTGATGCAAATCGTCAGCCAGCGCGGGATCCGTCAAGTTCGTCCTGAGCAGAACGGATGCATGGCCGTCGGGCTCGGGCTGGGCAACCCCGCGCTGCTGACGGCGCAGGAGCGGTTCCAGACGACAGCAGCATGGTGGCGCCTGCTCGTGGTGCAAAACGCGTAATTCACGCAAGCAAATGAAGGAGGTATCTATGAAGTCCTACAGAGGATTGTGCTTATTCATATTGACATCGGCGACATTGTTTCTTCTAGCTTCTTGCGGTTCTCCGACGGCTTCGCACACGGTCAGTTGGAGCCAATTCCGGTTCAACGCCGAGCATACCGGGTTGAATCCCTATGAGGATATTTTGAGCCCGTCCACGGTTGGGGGCTTGGCTGTGCTCTGGAAATTCGAAACGGGACATAGTTCGCTGGATGGTCAGCCTACGGTAGCTGATGGTGTCGTTTATGTCGGAGCGTATTTTGACAACAACGTGTATGCCCTGGATGCCAGTACCGGGACGTTGCTCTGGCAGTACGCAACCTCAGGCTCCGTGGACTCTTCGCCGGCTGTGATGAGCGGCGTGCTTTATGTCGGATCGTACGACGGTAATCTCTACGCCCTGAACGCGAAAACGGGAGCGCTGCTCTGGCAGTACGCAACGGGCGGTGCGATACCCTCATCGCCGACGGTGATCAATGGAGCGGTTTACTTCGGATCCGTGGACAGCTATGTTTATGCTCTGGACGCGAATACGGGAGCATTGCTCTGGCGGTGGGCCACTGGAGGAGAAGTTTGGTCGTCGCCCGCGGTTGTCGGAGACGTAGTCTACATTGGGTCCGGGGACGGGTACGGCGGCTCGTCTGGGGTTCTTTGGGCCCTGAAGGCCAAGACAGGAGCATTGCTCTGGCAGTTCCAAGGAGGCGCTGGGTTTTCATGGGCCTCCCCAGCGGTGGTTGAAGGTGTCGTCTACGTCGGGTCTCCCGACGGTAATGTCTATGCCCTGGACGCCAACACTGGAGCTCTGCGCTGGAAGTACACAGTAGGAGCCCAAATCTTTTCCTCTCCAGCTGTGGCTAAAGGCATCGTCTACGTTGACTCGTGGAGCCCAGACGGCAGTCTCTACGCCTTGAATGCAAAAACCGGCACATTGACCTGGAAGTACACCACCGGGGGCGCACTTTCCTCTTCGCCAGCAGTGGCCAACGGTGTGGTCTACTTCGGATCCCAGTCAGACGGCAATTTGTACGCCTTGGATGCCCAAACTGGAGCACTACTTTACCAGTATGCGACGCAGGGTTGGATCTACTCCTCGCCGACGGTGCTCAATGGCACGGTCTACGTCGGGTCGGGAGACAACAATCTCTACGCCTTCAGCCTGAGCAGCAGCAGGTAGTCAGATTCAAGCTGCAGAAAGGAGGCAAGGCCGTCGGGCTCGGGCTGGGCAACCCTGCGCTGCTGACGGCGCAGGAGCTTTACGCTCCGGGCCCCGTTTGAAGTGAGAGTCCCGCGCGTTGACGCTCCCAGCTCTGGTAATTGCATTGTGCTTCAGAAAGTTGGCCAACGTGCCGCGAGCGCGGCCATCGCTCTCGCGGCCCAAACCAGATAAAAAGGAGAAATGCCATGAAACGTATCCTAGTTATTGCAATTGTCCTGGGCCTGGCAGTGCTGGCAGTACCGAGTGCTATGGCCCAGTGGGTGATCCCGTCAACCTCCGTAGCGTATGGTCGGACGTACAGCGAATGGTCAGGAGCCTGGCAGCAATGGGCGCTTTCCATTCCGGTCGTTAACCATCCTCTCTTTGACAACGGCGACTGCAGTGTCGGGCAGTCCGGTCCGGTGTGGTTTCTGGGAGGGAAGTTTTGCGCCCTCAACAATCCCAATTGCGGCACCACCCACGTCGTTCGCAGCTGCAGCGTGCCTGCCGGAAAAGCTCTCTATATCCCGGTCCTCAACGCCGAGTGGTCGGTGCTGGAAATGAACGATCCCAAGTTTCAGCTTGCGGACTTGCGCGGGTTGGCCGCATCGAATATCGATGGAGTAACCAATCTCTCCTTCACCATTGATGGGGCAAAGATTCCAGGCCTGAAAAAGGACTTCCGCATCCAATCTCCGGCCTTCGTCTTCACAATTCCAGACGACAACCTGTTCAATGCAGTGGGAGAGGGACCGTATCCAGGCGGAGCGTACTTTCCGGGAGTGGACGACGGAGTGTATGTAATGCTTGCGCCACTGCCTGTGGGCCCGCACCTGATCCACTTCCACGGGTCCATGCCGGCCTTCAACTTCACGCTGGACATTACGTACCACGTCACGGTGGCGAAATGAAGCACTTCCTGCACAGCGGGAGAAAGCACTCGTGTCACAAAGGGCAGCCATGTTGGGCGCGCGGTTGGGCGCGCGGTTGAAGCCGCCTGCAAGCTGTGACGGTTAGTGAGGAGGTCGAAAGTCAGTCGAAAATCCCCATGCGCGAAGCAACCGTGGAATCCCACCCTTCAAAAAACGAAGGGTGGGGTGCCCGGCATTCGGACCCTCCACAACCGGTTCAAGAAAGCTCACGCCCGGGCCCTGATCGCAAGAGTTATCGAGGAGGAATTTATGAAAAGCACAATGAAAGTGTGCATGTTCTTATCAATGGTCATGCTGGCGCTCGGTTTTTCGGCATGTGGCAGCAGTCCGGCCACTTACACAATTGGCGGCACCGTGACAAATCTTGTTGCCGCCGGTGGCGTCAAGTTGCAGAACGGTGCTGAGACGCTGACGGTGACTGCCAACGGGTCCTTCACCTTCCGGTCTGGCCTTCGCCGCGGAAGCACTTATAAGGTGACAATCTCTGTACAGCCTTCCTCACCAGCCCAGACCTGTGGAGTGACGCATGGCAGCGGAACCGTAACCGGCGATGTCACGGACGTTGCTATCGATTGCGGGCACAACGAATGGACGTGGATGAGCGGGGCGAACGTGGTCGGCCACGCGGGGACCTACGGGACTCAGGGGACGCCTGCCCCCGGCAATGTTCCCGGAGCGCAAGGCGGTGCTGTTAGTTGGACCGACGCGGCCGGAAATTTCTGGCTCTTCGGTGGGATTGGGCTCGACTCGGCCGGGACAAACGGATACCTCAACGCCCTGTGGAAGTACAGCGCGGGCGAATGGACGTGGATGAGCGGGGCGAACGTGGTCGGCCAAACGGGCACCTACGGGACTCAGGGGACGCCTGCCCCCGGCAACGTTCCCGGAGCGCGAGGCGGTGCTGTTACTTGGACCGATGCGGCCGGAAATCTCTGGCTCTTCGGTGGGCTTGGGCCCGACTCGGCTGGGACATATGGATACTTCAACGACCTGTGGAAGTACAGCGCGGGCGAATGGACGTGGATGGGCGGGGCGAACGTGGTCAACCAAGCGGGGACCTACGGGACTCTGGGGACGCCTGCCCCCGGCAACGTTCCCGGAGCGCGAGGCGGTGCTGTTACTTGGACCGATGCGGCCGGAAATCTCTGGCTCTTCGGTGGGTATGGGCTCGACTCGGCCGGGACACTGAACTTGCTCAACGACCTGTGGAAGTACAGCGCGGGCGAATGGACGTGGATGAGCGGGGCGAACGTGGGCAACCAAGCGGGGACCTACGGCACTCTGGGGACGCCTGCCCCCGGCAACGTTCCCGGGGTGCGATATCAAGCTGTTACCTGGACCGATGCGGCCGGAAATTTCTGGCTCTTCGGTGGGCTTGGGCTCGACTCGGCCGGGACAGTGGGATACCCCAACGACCTGTGGAAGTACAGCGCGGGCGAATGGACGTGGATGGGCGGGGCGAACGTGGTCGGCCACGCGGGGACCTACGGGACTCAGGGGACGCCTGCCCCCGGCAACGTTCCCGGGGCGCGATATCAAGCTGTTACTTGGACCGATGCGGCCGGAAATTTCTGGCTCTTCGGTGGGCTTGGGCTCGACTCGGCCTGGACATTTGGATGGATCAACGACCTGTGGAAGTACAGCGCGGGGGAATGGACGTGGATGGGCGGGGCGAACGTGGTCTACCAAGCGGGAACGTACGGGACTCAGGGGACGCCTGCCCCCGGCAACGTTCCCGGAGCGCGAGGCGGTGCTGTTACTTGGACCGATGCGGCCGGAAATCTCTGGCTCTTCGGTGGGCGTGGGCTCGACTCGACCGGGACAAACGGAGACCTCAACGACCTGTGGAAGTACGAGCCGTAGTCCGATAGGCCCTGCCCATGGGGAAGATGAGGCGGCACAGGAGTTCGCAAAGGGTCAGTACTCCAGTCCCCACCTTCCGTCTTCTGGTTGCCGACGACTAGCCAGTGACCATGTTCACCCCCTGCCGACTGAGTCACTGTTGCGATGGAGGATCGACAGGGTCGGAAAAGGCAAAATACGGCTTCTTGTTATCAAACAACTCTTCGATTTCACAAACGTCTGTGTAATAGCGAATCGACGCCCTGACCTTTCCATGAAGATGCGCTATCCTACGGCGGCACTTCGCAAACCAGTGGTTTGGTTCAGGAAACTCGACCGCCAATGCCCAACTTTCCAACTTCTCACCGGGCTTCAAGCTGATCCAGTCGAACGCTTGGTGTTCGGGGCAAACAGCATCGACGGCACCCCATTCACCCTCTTCCATCTGCTGCGCTCCTAAGACCCACAGCTCGGGGCTGCCATCCGATAGCTCTCGATTTACGCCGAGCAGAATCGACCTCTCGCCATTGTTCTCGATCTCGACAAAGACCTTGAAATCCTTGTTGATCTGTTCAACCTTCTTGATCTTCATCGCGATGGAATTCTGAACCATGGGAATATAGACAGTCACTGTGTATCCTTATCCCAATTGCGGTACTTCATCAGAGTGGCGAAACCTAAAACCAACGTGCGTTCCAACGTGAGTGACAGTGAATACCAGCATTTCGCTGAAAAATTCACTGATATGATTCTCGACCCTAAACGCTCATGGCTGATCGAATACCTGTTGGCGCGCGGGTTTGACAGGGTTCCTACCTGGGAGGAGCTGAAGTCAGAGGATTTCGCTTTTGCCGTACGGGATAGATTGAGAGGAGATTCTTGGCTATGGGAAACATCGTTTTTTGAAGCTCTCCGGTCAAGAGACCGAGAACAACTCGTTCCAAACTTTAAGGAAAGCGCCGTCAAAGGCGGTCTGACCCACGATCACCTAGAGAGGCTCCTCGCAGTCGGAAATACGGCCACGATAAAGGATTCACTAAGGAAATTCGGCGGGCGTTTCACCACTCAGCGTGGTCCGAAGGCAAGATTACCGGTCTGGAGGTACAGCGAACTCCTGACAATTGCTGATCTCTTACGTCCCGCGATTCAAAAGCTGCTGGGGCTGTTGGAGAATACTAGTCGGACCGTACCTGAGACTCTGCAATTCTTACAGAAAGACTATCCGGCCGCTTGCGAATTCTTGCTGCAGCGTACTAGCACGCTGCAGCAGGCCCTCGTGGATCCCAAACTCTTGCGGAGGGCGAAGAAGGTGGCTTCAAGGGCACGTGTCTTGGCAGACGCAATGGCCGGAACCGATCACGAGTTCACCTTTTCTACCTCGATTGAACGTGTCCGCGAGGCCCGGCGACAGCGCCGCAAGCAATCGTAATAGGCTGCCAACTATTTCTGATTTTATTGTTGGCGAAAAACTCGTTCTTTTCTCCAACCAATAAGTTTAGTGTTAGCGGAAAGCCTTGGCTGGCACCATACGCGGAGAATGGCTAATGGTGCCGATCAAAACCTTGGACCGACGACAAACGATCATCAAGCCAACGACGATCGGCCCGCCGATCCAAATGCGGGCAAGCGGGGTGCGGTCCGAAACAATTCCGGGCTACCGGTTGACCACTCCGGTCCGGGGCTGGGAGTAGGGCCAACAACTCCAGCGACAGCTGGCCGAAAGCCAGAGGCTTGCCCTCCACCTCTTATTACTGCGCGGGCCTTTCCTCTCTCCCAGCCTAAAAGTGGTCAGGGGTCCGGGGACGGAGTCCCCGGCGGCGGCGAAGCCGCCGTGGTTTCTTCTCTTGACCAAATACAGATTAATCGTAACAACGAACTAGGTAGGGGCAAGCATTGCGGCAGGTTCACGGTTCGCGGCCAGGTTCCCAATTCTCGCGAAACGCGCTTCCACCGGGTCAATTGCAAGTGTTGGAAATGCTCGTACTGCGCTCCCCGGCGAGCGAAGCGCATCAAGCACGCTATCCGCGAAACGGCTGAAAGATTGCAACTTCGCAGATTCGTTACATTGACCCTCGATCCATCAAGAATCGAAGGCGATGCTGTTCGCTATTTAAACAACGCGTTCGCGAAGTTGCGGGTTTACCTGCGACGACACCATGGCGGCTCTCCACAATATATTCGGGTCCTGGAATTCCAGAAGAACGGAAATCCCCACTTTCACATTCTGATCGACCGGTGGATCGAGATCGAATGGATACGGAAGGCCTGGGTCGCCGTCGGTGGCGGGTTCATGGTCGATATCCAGCTCGTCGACGTACATCGAGTTTCCCGCTATCTCTCCAAGTACCTAACGAAGGAATTGCTGATGTCTGCCCCTTTACGCTCCCGGCGGGTCACGACCTCGCGCGGAATAAAGCTGTTGGAGCAGACGGCAAAAGAAACAACTTGGGTGCTGGTGAAGGTACCGATTTGGGTGCTGGTTCGAATTTACGCGAGAGATGTCATCGCTTGGTCGTTGGATGCAGATGAAGTCCTGGAATCATTTACTGCGAATCTGAACGGCAACTAGGCGCTAGAACGCAGATCACAACGTTAACGTTGGAGGTGACCAAGAATGCAGTTTTTACCGTGCTTCTTGTGCGGAGCGAAGCTCGAAAAACGCACCGACAAAAACCATAAGCCTTATTTCGTTTGCAATCCCTGCGGGATTCAGCTCTTTATTCGTAGGGAACACGGAATCGGGCTCCTGGACAAACTGATGCGCGCTTCCGAAAAGAATGAGCTCCCGTTTAAGCAGCGTGCCGAGGAACTGGCAAGAATACAGGCGCTCTTAACCGAAATTAACGGCACAAAAGCGCAGATTGAGCGCGTGCAATCTCAAACAACGACGTTCTTTCCCGATAAAGACAAAGTGCGCATCTGCAACTTGCTGAAAATAAAGCTGCAGAATTTATTCGTGGAACTGGAACAACTAGCAAAATTAAAACGTGCAATTTGACACCGTTTAGCAATTTTACGGATTTTGCGTTTTCGATTTTGAAACGAGCTTAAGACAACAACGAATTCAGGAAATCGGGGTAAGGATCATGCAAGTGTCAGCAGATGAGTTGATGACGGTTTCGGAGATTGCTGCGTTTCTTAAAGTTCCTGTTTCCTGGGTTTATGAACGCACACGGCGGCGCGGAATCGAACGCCTTCCGCACGTCAAATTGGGGAAATACCTGCGTTTTGCCATGCCGGAAATAAAAAAGTGGCTGGAACAGCAGTATCGGGAGATCTGAATTGCATACCGTGCCCCCAGGAACTACACTTTCCACCGACGCAGAACCGGCTGAGCGAGCCTTGAAAGGAGGCAAATTGGCTCGCAAAAAGCATTTTCAGCACGGTTCACTTTTCAAACGTGGAAAGAGGAATAAAGTGTGGGTCGCACGGTACAGGGAGCCTAGCACTGGCGATGACGGCGGGACGGTGTTTATACGCCGCTCCGAGATCATCGGTACGGTGGCGGAACTTCCCACGCGACGGGATGCAGAAGTAATTCTTTCGAACAAACTACGGCATCTCAACAGCGCCAACTATCACCCCCGGTCTTGCTGCCCCCTACGTGATTTCGTCGAGGAATGGAAGACCCAGGCACTGCCCGCACTGAAGTATGCAAGCCAACAGCACTACGAGTACGTTATCGACACTCACCTTCTGCCGGTATTTGGCAACGTCCAGCTGCGTTTGATCTCGCGGGAAAGCATCCAAGCTCTACTTGCGAACAAACTTAAGGACCTTTCCTGGCGCACGGTCAAGCATATTCGCACCACGCTAGGAACGATTCTGGGGGCAGCGGAGTTCTGGGGCTACATCGAAGACAATCCTGTTCGTAAAACCAGATTGCCGCGACGAGGACCCCAGCCGGAGAAAACAGTCTTGTCTCCGGAGCAGCTCTATTCGCTTCTCGAAGGATTGCCGGAACCGTCCAAATCCCTGGTTTGGCTGCTCGTCTTGACCGGCTTGCGAATCGGCGAACTGCTGGCGTTGCGCTGGCAAGACATCGATTTGAACACTGGTCTCCTTCGTGTAAGCCGCACGCTTTACGAAGGGCATTTTGATGAGCCTAAAACTCGTTCCAGTAACCGCACCGTTCCGCTGAGCGCAAAGGGAGTGGAAATCCTATCGTGTTTGCGGCCCAAAGTCGTCGATCCTGACGCCCTGGTGTTCCGCACGCCGAAAGGCACTCCGCTGTGCCGTCGCAATTTGACGAATCGCCAACTAGTTCCCGTATGCGAAGAGTTGAAGATTCCGAAAATTCGCTGGCACGCTTTACGCCACGCCAATGCGACGTTGCTGGACGCGGTCGGAACGCCGCTCGGCACGGTGCAATCAATCCTCGGGCACGCTTCTCCGGAGATCACCCGAGGGATCTATTTGCATTCGTTGCCAGCGGGGGCGAAAGAAGCGGTCCAGAAGGTGGAAGATTTGCTAACTGGTCCCAAACGGACCCAAATTGAGGAAATCCGAAATTTGGGATCGACGCTAATCCAATGAGCTGCTTGGGAATAATTGGTCGGGGAGAGAGGATTTGAACCTCCGACCCCCTGGTCCCGAACCAGGTGCTCTACCAGGCTGAGCCACTCCCCGACTGACGGCCACCATGGAACGACGTGGCCACTCGAACTCAGACAGTATAGCATTCCGCGGTTGGTGATTCGCTCGCCTTGGCGGCGCTGCTTGTGTCTCGAACGGACGTTAATTCCTGGACAATTGTCGCGGGCAGTGATTACGGGGAGTATCGATTTTCTGATGTTGTCATGTTGTGCCGTTCTCTTGAACACGCATTGAAGAGATAGTTTTGCCGGCTCCCCCTCCCGTCGCGCCTGCCAGTGAGCGCTTGAAGACTGCTACAATCTTTGGTCATAGTTGTCTCTTTGCCGCTATTGAAACCTTTCTATGCTGGCTTTTACTGCTGGAAGGCTGTTGACTCCAACTAACGTCGTCGAGCATCCTCTCGTGCTCGTGGAACAGGGACGCATCCTCGAAATTTCCGCACGGAGCAGCCGGCAGGTTCCCGCCGGAGTCTCCGTGTCCGATTTCGGCGAGGGCGTGATGGCGCCGGGGTACATTGATCTTCACATCCACGGCAGCGCCGGATATGACGTCATGGACGACACCGCCGAGGCGCTGCCAGCGATCGAACGCCTGCTGGCGCGGCATGGGGTCACAAGTTATTTCCCAACCACCGTCACCGCTCCCATGGATACGATTTTGCGGGCACTCGAACGGCTAGCCAATGCCATCGAAGAACGCGAGCGAGATTGCGAACGAAAGAACAAGAACGAGGACGGCGAGAATCGAGCGCGCCCGTTGGGAGTTCATCTTGAGGGACCATTCATCAGCCATGCGCGTCGTGGGGTGCACCCGCCGGAACTTCTGCTGGCTCCGACGCTGACCTTGTTCGAGCGGATCTGGCAAGCGGCCCGCGGCCATATTCGCATGATGACCATCGCTCCCGAATTGGACGGCGCGTCCGAAGTGATTGCCGAAGCCGCGCGGCGCGGGGTTTGCGTGAGCTTGGGACACTCCGACGCCGATTTCGAGACGGCAGAGCTCGGAATCGCAGCCGGAGCGCGGCACGCTACCCATACCTTCAATGCTATGCGTCCGCTGAGTCACAATAGGTTAGACCATCGCAGCCCTGGAATTTTGGGTGCGGTGCTCACGGATGGTCGCGTGAGCGCGGACATCATCGCCGACGGTGTTCATCTTGATCCGTCAATCGTTAAGCTGTTTGCCAAGGCCAAAGGCCCGGAGCAAACCGTGCTCATCACCGATGCCACGTCCGCCACCGGCATGCCGGATGGCCGCTATCGCCTGGGATCTTTCGAAGTCGATGTTCGCGATGGCAAGTGCATGTCGAACGGCAAGCTGGCGGGAAGCGTTTTAACCATGGATCGTGCCGTGCGCAATCTGGCGCGTTTCGCGGAATGGGACCTGCCCCAGGCAGTGGCGGCTGCCAGCCAGAATCCGGCGCGGGTGGCGCGAATCCCGAATAAGGGTGTTCTGGCGGCGGGAGCGGACGCGGACTTTGTGGTCCTGAACTCAGTGGGCGAAGTGCTGCGAACTTTTATCGGCGGCGTCGAATGTTTCTCGTAAAGACGATGAAGGAGAGTAATGGCTGAGACGCGCAAGTTTCCACATCATCTGATTCGCGAGATTTTTGAGCAGCCTGACGCCTTGCGGCGAACCATTGAGCCTCGCGTCTCGCTGGCCGAGGGCCTGGTTCGCCTGGACGAAATCCATATCTCGCGCGAGGAACTGCGCGCGGTGCGGCGGATTAACATCGTGGCTTCCGGGACCAGTCGTCATGCGGGGATGACCGGCCAGTTCATGATGCAGGAACTGGCCGGAGTGCCGGTTGACGTGGACTACGCGAGCGAGTTCGAATACCGCGACCCTCTGATTGGGCGCGGCGAACTCAGCATCTTCATTACTCAGTCGGGAGAAACCGCCGACACCACCGCATCGCAGCGCGAAGCCCGGCAAAAAGGGTCTCGCACCATTGCGATTTCGAATGTCGAAGGCTCGACGATTGCCATCGAAGCCGACGGCATCATCTACACCCACGCTGGTCCGGAGATCAGCATTGCCTCGACCAAGGCCTTCACCGCGCAAATGGCGTGTTTGTTTCTGTTCGCGCTGTACCTCGGCGAAATCAAGGGCAAGGGTTCGAAGGCGCAGGCCCAGCATTACATTCGCGAACTGCTCGCGCTGCCGCAAAAAACCGAAGCGATTCTGTCAGCGGTCGATCGAGTGGAGGAACTGGCCGAGTTTTACTATCGCGTCGACGATTTCATGTTCCTGGGCCGCGCCATCCACTACCCGATCGCGATGGATGGAGCTCTTAAGCTGAAAGAAGTTTCCTTGATTCACGCCGAAGGCTATCCCACCGGAGAAGCCAAGCACGGACCGAACGCGCTGATTGATTTCCGCTTGCCGCTGGTCATGATCGCGACCTGCGACCGTAACGATGCGGGTTCCGTGGCGCGCTACGAGCAAAACGTCAGCAACATGGAAGGGTTCAAGAAGCAAGGTGCAACCGTGATTGCGCTGGCGACGGAAGGAGACACAACCGTGCCGCAGTTAGCGGACAACACCGTCTTTATTCCCGCGGCGCCGGAACTGCTCTCGCCGATTCTGGAGATCGTTCCCTTGCAGTTGTTCGCCTATTATGTCGCCGCCAAGCGCGGGCTCGATGTGGACCGTCCGCGCAACCTGGTGAAGGCGGTCACGCTGGAATAAACCTAGCTGTCAGCCTCTCAGCCGTCAGCTCTCAGTTAAAACGGTGCACCCCCCCACCCCCCTCCCTCCGGTCTAATGAAGTCAAAGACTTAGAGGGAGTCTGGCGCCAGGTCTTTGAGGAATAAGGACTTAGAGCTAAAGTCTTTACAAACCAAAGACTTACGGGGCCGACTTCATAACGTGTTCCGCAGACAGGAGTGTCCGGGGTTTACGCACTTCTTATTGGGCGTACCCCCTCCCCCCTCCCCCTGGTCTAATGAAGTCAAAGACTTAGGAGATGACGGACGCCAGGTCTTTGAGGAATAAAGACTTAGAGATAAAGTCTTTATAAACCAGAGAGTTACCGACAACGTGTGCGGGAAGCCGAACTTGCGGGAGCCACGAGACGGTCGTGCGCTTTTCCGGCTCCGAATTACTTCAAGTTGTCAAAGAGCGTTGCAGATTTGACTGCTACCTTTATTTTATCGTGGGTGTCAAGGGGACAGGCCCGTTATAACGGGCCTTGAAAAGATTGTCGAGGCGCTCAAGCTGATTGGTTGCATCGCATTTTGCCTCTAATTCTTTTGTGATTTTTCTCTTGTGATTTTGATCTGGCGTTTCCTCATGCTTGCTCCCGGCACACCGCAACTATGTGTTTGTCGCAACACAGTTTTATGTGAGCCTTGCGACCTCTGAAGATTTTGGGGCACCCTACGCCTTGATGGTCGGAGAATACGTCGGGCCGTTTAAGATATGAAATAGCCGGATTGTCGTTGGTGCACACAACACGACAATGGGATGCAATGACAAGGGCGACTATGTGTTCGTCGTCAAATTGCGCTTCGGGGAATTTCGCCTTTAGTGCTGCGGCGATTGGGTCAACCGTCGCAGTCGGAATCTGAACCGTTTTCCTTTTCTTGGAAAGCTCCGAAACGAGTCCCAACATTCCCCAATCCTTTAGTTCTTTGTTGTATTTCGTGCCTCCGTAGATCATGCGTCCGCGTCCCTCGTAAATCCAGTTCCACACTGGTGCGAACTCTTTATGTTTCTTGCCGAACACTAAGCCAAAACAATTAGCGTCAATAACAAGGCACATATTTTACATTCCAAGTAGATTCATTTGTTCCCGAATGAAGAACTGACGGTAAGTTTCGGGTTGGTCTGCGGGTAACTCCCCCGTCTTGCCGATGGGGAGTGAAGTAATTACGTTGTGCTTGTCGCGTCGTTCGAAGAATAAAATTTGACTATCTGGTTTAACGGCTCGGTCTTTCTTGTAATTCATCCGAAAGCGATCTATTGTGAAATCGCTGTGTGTCTCGACGAGAAAAAGTTTTTGATCTTCTGCCGACAATTCAAAGAATACATCGCCTAAGGCAGCCTGCGCACGTGGATGAAGGTGAACCTCGGGTTGTTGGATCGCAAACCATGTGCCGTGCGATCTCGCCAAGATCTCAACCAAAACGGGAAGAGATTGGGATACGCCATATCCAACGTTGCTGATGTTGAAGGCTTTGCCATCGAGCACAATATCCAATTCGAACGGTGCTGTAGCACCACGACCAAAATTTCTAATCCGAACATCTTGGAACAGCCCACTCGCCTTCCCGACTTTGGCTATAAAGTCGCGGAACTTGATGGCTGCTGACTTGGAACGTGAACGCAGCATCCTGCGTATGAGGTACGGCGTGTGCGCTCCCTCGGGAGAAAACAATTCCTGTGTCAGTTGATCGTATGTACGCTTAGCCTTCGTGCGGATCGGTGCTAGCCAAGTCAATTCCGGCGGAAAATCTATCTGCGGCGGGTAAAAGACAAAATCATCTCTCCTCTTTCTCTGCCGAGTCCCGCCCATTATAAAAGACAAGGCCACAAGAACCGGCATGTTGCGGCCTAAAGATGGGGGAACGACGAGTTTCGTGTATTTACCGCCGTTGCTAGAATGTTCCTTCACCCATTGGGATCGAAGCGATGAAATGACCGTCTTCGTACTTAGCGAAGCACAGGTTTCTTCTCGGTAATAAATATCAGTCCCAAGTCGCATTGAGACTTTGGTTCCACCACGGCAGATTGTACATTTGGCAAGTTTTGGTAGTCCCTCCTCCTCCTTAAACGTGAGGAGGCATCCAGTCACTACTGGAGTTTTCTTTTTGCTGTGCAATTCTTCCCATACGAATCCTATGCGGAAGTAGCTGCGGTCATCAGAATGAACACTCACCATATCGGAGAAGCCCCCGAAGCTTATGTGTTCACTGTCGAAGGCTTGATCGAAAAAAAATCTTGGGCCAGCAAGCAATTTCAGAAGGCCCAAGATAGAGGTTTTCCCAGTGCTATTCTCTCCGACAAGAAAATTGACATCTGTGATAGGAATACAGGTGTCTCTGAATCCTCGGAAGTTGTCAACGAAGATGTAGTATTTCATCTCACGGCAAGACGCGGAGACGCATTACGCCGCTCGGCAGGACGATTTCGTTTGATGCGTGGTACCTCACGCCCTTGGAACATTATTCTGTCCAATTTCTTCCTCGACACGCCGGTCATGCGCGCCATTATTTCCATGAAGCGATCAAACTCGGCAAATTCAGCGGAGGCGGTTTTTTTCATTGGCGGTCTCCCTGGAAGTTTTCGTTTTCCGCGTTGCTGTCTGTTGTGAGGTTCATCATAAACCACGCCGATTTTTGCGTCACCTTGAGTGCCCGATGAATCTCGTAGGCACTGGTACCGTTCCTGCAATTCGCAAGCAGCCACATTGCGACAGGCCGCTTGTCCGACGGAATCGGAGGCTCTTCAAGAATCGTACCATTCTTCACACTGAACTGCCGTTTGGAATGCTGATTCTTGCACTCCCAGCGACGCACGCTATTGTAATAGCACACATCCGGACTTCCCGCGGCTCGGGCAACAGTGGCTGCGCCACACGCCTTCCAGCAAAATTCCTCCCGATTGCTTATGATGGGAGATTGCATTTCTACCCGTGGGGGCAGTGTGGCTGAGACGCAACCGACAAACGGAATCGAAGTATTAGAAACGCGGGAGTGGCTGGACTCGCTCGACTATGTTCTCTCGCACGGTGGACCGAACCGTGCCGGGCGTCTCTTGCAGCAACTGGCGCTGCATGCCCGGCGTGAGGCTGGCATCAACCTGCCGTTTTCCGCAACCACTCCCTACCAGAATACGATCCCTTCGCGGCAGCAACCTCCATTTCCCGGCAGTCAGGAAATGGAGCGCCGCATCAAGAGCCTGGTGCGCTGGAACGCCATGGCCATGGTCGTTCGCGCCAACAAACTTCAAGAAGGCATCGGCGGACACATTTCCACGTTTGCGTCGGCGGCTACGCTCTACGAAGTGGCGTTCAACCATTTTTTTCACGCCGCCACCGAATCCGGCGACCGCGATGTTGTCTACTTCCAGGGGCACGCCGCGCCCGGAATGTACGCCCGCGCCTACCTAGAAGGCCGCATTCCCAAAGAGAAGTTGGAGAACTTCCGGCGGGAGCTGAAACCAGGCGGCGGGCTCTCATCGTATCCCCATCCCTGGCTGATGCCCGACTTCTGGGAATTTCCGACCGTGTCCATGGGACTCGGCCCGATTCAGGCGATCTATCACGCGCGCTTCATCAAATATCTCGAAAATCGCGGGCTGAAAACTTCGACCGGCGGCAAGGTCTGGGCGTTTCTGGGCGACGGCGAAATGGACGAACCGGAGTCGCTCGGCTCGATCACGCTGGCATCGCGCGAGCGGCTCGACAACCTGATTTTCGTGGTCAACTGCAACCTGCAGCGCCTCGACGGACCGGTGCGCGGCAATGGCAAGATCATTCAGGAACTGGAAGCCATTTTCCGCGGCGCGGGATGGAACGTCATTAAGCTGATCTGGGGCGGAGATTGGGATCCGCTCATTCAGGCCGATCGCGATGGCTTGCTCGTCCGCCGCATGGGTGAGATCACCGACGGACAGTATCAGAAATACTTCGTCGAGAGCGGTGCGTATTTCCGGCAGAATTTTTTCGGCACCGATCCCCGGCTGTTGAAGATGGTGGAGCATCTTTCGGACGAGCAACTCGCCCGCATGCGCCTCGGCGGCCACGACCCCATCAAAGTGCATGCCGCATACAAGGCGGCGGTCGAGCACGCCGGATCTCCAACCATCATTCTCGCCAAGACCATCAAGGGCTATGGACTCGGCGAAGCGGGCGAAGGCAAGAACATCACCCACCAGCAGAAAAAGCTGAATGACGATGAGCTGCAAATCTTCCGCTCGCGCTTCGGCATTCCGATTCCCGACGGCGAACTGCACAATGCTCCCTTCTATCGTCCCGCCGACGACAGTCCCGAAGTCAAGTACATGCAGGAACGCCGCAAACAACTGGGCGGCTACATGCCGGTGCGGAAGGTGCGCGCCACACCGCTGAAGCCGGTTTCGGAAGCGATCTTCGAGGAGTTCTACAAAGGCACCGAAGGCCGCGATGCTTCGACGACTATGGTCTTCGTGCGCATCCTCTCGAAGCTGCTGCGCGACCCTGAAGTTGGAAAACTCATCGTGCCCGTGGTTCCCGACGAAGCCCGCACCTTCGGCATGGAGGCGCTCTTCCGTCAGGTGGGTATCTATTCGAGTGTTGGCCAACTCTATGAGCCCGTCGATATGGCTACGCTCCTTTATTACAAGGAGGCGAAGAACGGACAGATTCTGGAAGAAGGCATCACCGAGGCGGGATCGATGTGCTCGTTCATCGCCGCCGGGACCGCGTATGCCAATCACGGCATCAACACGATTCCCTTCTTTATTTATTACTCGATGTTCGGATTTCAGCGCATCGGAGACCTGATCTGGGCCGCAGCCGACATGCGTTGCCGCGGTTTTCTCATCGGAGGCACGGCGGGAAGAACGACGCTGGCGGGCGAAGGCCTGCAGCATCAGGATGGACACAGCCACGTGCTCGCTCTCCCGGTGCCGAACCTGCTGGCTTATGATCCCGCCTTCGCCTATGAGATTGCCATCATCATTCAGGACGGCATCAAACGCATGTACGTCGACGGCGAATCTATCTTCTATTACATGACGGTCGGCAACGAACCCCTGCCGATGCCCGAGATGCCCAGCCAGCCGGGCATTCGCGAGGGCATCCTCAAAGGCCTGTATCGCTACCGGACTTCCGAAAAGAAGAACGCGAAGTTGCGCGCGCAGTTACTAGGCAGCGGCGCCATCATGTTTGAGGTGCTCAAAGCACAGGCGATTCTGGAAAAGGACTACGGCGTCGCGGCGGATGTGTGGAGCGTGACCAGTTACAAAGAACTCTATAAAAACGCGAACGACTGCGCGCGCTGGAACATGCTGCACCCCACCCAGAAAGCAAAGGTACCGTACGTTACCCAGACGCTGAAGGGCGCGTCCGGCCCCGGCCCTTTTATTGCCGCATCGGATTACATGAAGGTTCTGCCGGAAAGTATCGCGCAGTGGGTTCCAGGCAAGCTGGTATCGCTCGGCACGGACGGCTTCGGCCGCAGCGAGAATCGTGCATCCCTGCGAGATTTCTTCGAAGTGGACGCCAAGCATATCGTGCTCGCCACGCTGCACGCGCTAGCGGGCGAGAAGTCCGGTGACAAAGATAAAGACAAGAAGGACGGCGGCGACGGCATAAGCGCGAAGCTGCTGGAGAAAGCAATTCGCGATCTGGGCATCGATCCGGAGAAACGCAATCCGGCGATGAGTTAGCAGCAGCCGCGAAGCGGCGGGACAAGAAAGCCCGGCACGTAAGTGCCGGGAATGCGGATCTGGGACAATCGAGTCCCGCAAGGGACGGCACCAGGACTGCACACAGACTACAGAGGGACAACGGAAAGAATGGCAACGGAATTTAAACTGCCCGAGCTGGGCGAGAATATCGAGAGCGGCGACCTGGTTCGCTTGATGATCAAGCCCGGTGCCAGCATCGCCGAAGGCGAGCCGGTGATGGAACTCGAAACCGACAAGGCAGTCGTCGAAGTGCCTTCGTCGGTTACGGGCACCATCGGCAAGATCCACGTAAAAGAAGGCGACAAGCTGCGGGTGGGACAGGTCATCTTCACGGTAGAGAATGGAGCCGGAACTGGAATCAAGCCCGCTTCGAAAGCAGGAAAGATAGCCTCGCCGCCCAGCGCAGCTCCCGCCGCCCAACCCTCCGCGCCTCCAGCAAAACCGGCGTCCACTGCCTCGGCCGCCACAGCCAATGAATTCAGACTGCCGGAACTGGGAGAAAACATCGACTCCGGAGATCTGGTGCGCTTGATGATCGCGCCAGGCGCGAGCGTCTCCGAAGGCCAGCCGGTCATGGAACTCGAAACTGACAAAGCCGTGGTCGAAGTTCCTTCCACGGTCAGCGGAGTAGTGCGCGAGATCAAGGTCAAAGAGGGTCAGAAGGTCAAGGTCGGCGAGGTCATCTTTACTTTGGAGGGCGGTGCAGCTGTCCAGGCGGAACCTGCTCGCAAGCACGAACCGGTGGAGCATATGTCCGGACAACAAGCGGCACGGCTAGCGTTCCAGTTGGCCATGCGCGCCGAAGGCAAAACTGAAGAACAGGCGCTGCCCCCCGATCAGCCGCCCGCCCCCGTACCGGCGTTCAGTATGCCCGTGCAACTGGGCAAGGTTGCGGGCACAGATCATGATCCCATTCCAGCGGCGCCGCACGTGCGCCGCTTGGCGCGCGAAATCGGTGTCAATATTCGTAGTGTCGCAGGCAGCGGCCCAGGCGGCCGCATCAGCGAAGATGACGTGAAGCTGTCCGCCAAGCAGGCGCTGCTGGCGGCAGCGGCGGCGGCACAAACTCCGCGCGGAACCTTCGTCGAGCCCGAACTGCCCGACTTCGCCAAGTGGGGCAAGACGGAACGGGTTTCGATGCGCGGAGTGCGACGGAAGACCGCCGAGCACCTTCGTCAGGCATGGAACACCATCCCGCACGTCACGCAGCAGGATCGCGCCGACATCACCGAACTCGAGCAGTTACGCGCCAAGTTCGCGCCGCGAGCGGAGGAAGCCGGCGGCAAGATGACCGTGACGGCGATCGCGCTGAAAGTCTGCGCCTCGGCCCTGAAGGTTTTCCCCCAGTTCAATGCCTCGATTGATATGGGGAAGGAAGAGATCATCTACAAGCAGTACATCAACATCGGCGTAGCGGTCGACACCGATCGCGGACTGCTGGTTCCGGTCATTCGCGATGTAGACAAGAAAAATATCGTCGAGCTGGCGGCGGAAATGACGCAACTCTCGAAGAAAGCGCGCGATCGCAAGCTAACTCCAGCGGAGATGGAAGGCGGGACTTTCACCATCACCAATCTGGGCGGAATCGGCGGCACCGGTTTTTCTCCCATCGTGAATCATCCCGAAGTCGCGATTCTGGGTCTGTCGCGTTCGCGCATGGAACCGGAGTGGGTGAACAACAAATTCGAGCCGCGCTTGATTCTTCCGCTCTCCCTCTCGTACGATCACCGGTTGATCGATGGAGCCGACGCCGCGCGCTTCCTGCGCTGGATCGCGGAAGCCTTCGAGCAGCCCTTCCTGCTTTCGGTTCAGGGATAAAAGATTGAAGTCATTAGCCGGTCAAAGGCGGCATCATAGATGGTTCTCAGCGCAGCCACGGAGCCGATCCCAATCAGGAATGCGCTCGGTTATGGGGAACTGTTCTGGTCCCTTCGGCATTGGTTCACCCGACGCCGATCCCGTCAATGGCCCCTAACGCTTGGGACTATAGAAGGCTATGAACTGCTGATGGCAAGGCGGAACGGTTGGCTCGTCGTTTTTTACAGTTACCAATTTGAGGGCAGAAGTTTTTCAGGCGAGTGGCGGAAGTGGCTTCTTTTCAGTTTCTCATCGGTCGAGTCACAGACCGGAAAGGTTACAGCTCACTTCCCGGTCGGAGCAAGAGTAACAGTTCGGGTTAACCCGAACAGTCCGAGTCATTCAATCGCAGAACTTTAGGTTAGTTCCAACAACTCTCTGAGGACATCGAAACATCATGACGAACCCTTCTAATCTCCGTGTGGCGGTAATCGGTGGCGGGCCCGGCGGCTATGCCGCCGCATTTCTGGCGGCCGATCTCGGCATGAAAGTTACGTTGATCGATCCGGAAGCGAACCCCGGCGGCGTCTGCCTCTATCGCGGGTGCATCCCGTCCAAAGCCCTGTTGCACGTGGCCAAGCTGCTCGAAGAAGCCGAGCAGGCCAAGAACTGGGGCATTGAATTCGGCGAGCCCAAAGTTGACCTGAACAAGCTCCGGGGATGGAAAGAAGGTGTAGTCAAGAAGCTGACCGGCGGACTGGGCCAGCTATCCAAACAGCGCTCGGTGCAGTTCGTACAGGGTAAAGCCGCTTTCGTGAATCCGACCACGCTGAAAGTTACGAAGGCTGCGGCCGGCGGCGAAGAGAGTCTGACTTTCGACCGCATCATCATTGCGACCGGATCGCGTCCGACCGTCGTGCCCAGTCTCAAGCTCGACAGCCCGCGTCTGATGGATTCGACCGGCGCTCTCGATCTGCCCGACATCCCCGGAACGCTGCTCGTCATCGGCGGCGGCTACATTGGATTGGAACTGGGATCGGTGTACGCCACGCTGGGCACCAAGGTGACCTGCGTAGAGATGATGCCCGGCCTGCTGCCCGGAGCCGATCGCGACCTGGTGCTGCCTCTGCACAAGCGCCTGGAAAAACTCTTCTCCGCGATCCTGCTGAATACCACGGTCAAAGCGCTCAAGGACGAAAAGACCGGCATCCGCGTAACCCTCGACGGTCCCACCATAAAAGAAAAAGAGCAGGTCTTCGACCGCGTGCTGATGTCGGTCGGACGCCGTCCCAATTCCGAAATCCCCGGCCTCGATAAAACGAAAGTCAAAGTCAACCAGAAGGGATTCATCGAAATCAACGAGCAGCGGCAGACCGCGGAACCCACGATCTACGCCATCGGCGACGTCGCGGGTGAACCGATGCTGGCCCACAAGGCCATGCATGAAGGCCGCACTGCCGTGGAAGCCATCGCCGGCCACAAAGTTGCTTTCGAGCCCAACGCGATTCCTGCGGTCGTGTTCACCGATCCCGAGATCGCGTGGGCTGGATTGACCGAAACGCAGGCCAAGGAGCAAGGACGCGAGATCACCGTCGCCAAGTTTCCGTGGGCCGCTTCGGGGCGAGCCATCACACTCGACCGGCCAGAAGGTCTCACCAAGCTGCTCATCGATCCGAAGACGGAGCGCGTGCTCGGTGTCGGCATCGTGGGCGCGGGCGCGGGCGAACTGATCGCCGAAGGCGTGCTGGCCATCGAAATGTGCGCGCTGGCGGCCGATGTTGGCATGACCATCCATCCCCACCCAACCCTATCGGAGACGATGATGGAATCGGCGGAAGTCTTCTACGGACAAGCCACCGACATTTATCGTCCGAAGAGGTAGTGAATAGGATGGCTGTCATCTTGAGCGGAGCGAGAGACCTATGCATTTGCCCGGCCGGCCACATAGGTCCTACGCTTCGCTCAGGATGACAGAATGGATTTATTCCACGACCTTGCGAGACGCCGCACTAATAAGAAGATCAATGAAAAAACTGGCGCTGCCGTTTCTTGTCGTTTCCCTTGCTCTCAGTGGACTGATGGCCCAGTCGGTATCCCAGTCCATGACCAGCCTGATGCAGGGTGGCGCACCGGCTCAGGCTCTAGCCCCTTCCACCACCGACCCGCTTACGCCTTCGGGAACCATGCTCGGATTCCTGCAAGCCGCACAGGCGGGTAATTACAAGGCTGCCGCCACCTACCTGCAAATGAGCGCCGCGCGCCGCCAGTCGCAGGGACCGGAACTGGCTGAGAAGCTGAAAGTGCTGATGGACCGCGCCTTCGTGGGCAGGCTGCGACAGCTCAGCACGCGCCCCGAAGGCAGTCCGGAGTTCGGCGCGCTCGATCAGCAAACCATCGGCATTTTTTCCATGGGCGATACGGATGTCCCTGTAGTCCTGGTCCGGGTCGGGGATCCGAACTCCGGAAAAATCTGGCTCTTCTCTTCCGAGACGCTCAGCAAAGTCCCTGAGCTGTACGACAACCTTGAGGCTCACCAGGTGGAAAGCAAACTTCCGCCAAGCCTGGTGCAAACCGTGTTTCTCGGGATGCCGCTCTGGCAATGGCTGGCGCTTTTCGCCGCGGTTCCAGTGGCGCTCGCCATCGGCTGGGCCATGGTTCTGCTGCTGGCGATTCCGCGCCGGCTTTGGCTTAAGTTCAGGAAACGCCCCAACCTGCACTCTTACAGCCGAATGTCCAAGCCGCTGTTGGTCACCTTCAGTGGGCTTGCTCACCGCGTGATTGCCGGCTACCTCGGCCTGCCGCTGCTCCTACGTCTTTATTATTACCGGACCATCGGCGTTCTCATCAGCATTGGCTTCTTCTGGTTTCTGTTGCGCGCCACAGGCCTCACGATGCAGCGGCTGCGAACTCATGCTGTCAACGCGGGCCGCACCGGCACCGGAACTCTGATGCTGCTGGGCGAGCGGCTGCTCAAAGCGCTGGTGGCGATCATCGCCGTGCTGGCCACGCTCGGCATTCTGGGCTTCAACCTGACCGCCGTGCTTGCCGGCCTTGGCATCGGCGGCATTGCCATCGCCTTCGCCGCCCAGAAGACGCTCGAAAATCTTTTTGGCGGAATTTCGGTTCTGGCCGACGAAGTCATCCGCGTCGGCGACTTTTGCCGCTTCGGCGATCGCCTCGGAACCGTGGAAGACATCAGCTTGCGATCCACCCGCGTCCGCACTCTGGAGCGCACCGAGCTTTCCATTCCCAATGGTTCCCTCGCCACCATGAATCTGGAAAACTTTACCCGACGCGACAAATTCCTGTTCAATCCGACGCTCGCGATCAGAGGCGAAACCTCAGCCGACCAACTGCGCTACCTGCTGGCGGAAGTCCGGCGCATGTTATACGAGCACCCAAAAGTCGAAAGCGAATCCGCTCGTATCCGCTTCATTGGTATCGACAACGGCGCATTGAGCCTTGAGATCTTCAGCCACATCCTCACCCGCGACATGGGGGAATTTACAGCGATCTGCGAAGACCTGTGGCTGCGCATCATGGACCTCGTGGAGAAGTCGGGCAGCAGCTTTGCCTTCCCGTCGCAGACCGTACACTTCTCGCGCGATTCCGGCCTCAACCAGAAAAAAGCCAGCGCCGCCGAGCAGCAGGTCCAGCAATGGCGGGACCAGCACCAGTTGCCCTTCCCCGATTTTGCGCCCGCCGACAAGGCGGCTTTTCGCGGGTCGATTGTCTATCCTCCTCCCGAGTCGGCAACCGGAAAAACCCAGCGGATTCCCTAAACTATGGGGATCCGTCCCCTTACCCCAGTAACTTGCGGCTTTCGGCGGCGGTTCCTAGCATGGGAGAGTCATGCCCCATGCCCTGTTGTTGTCGCCCGATGACCAGGCGGTCACCGCTATTACTGGCGTTCTGGAAGAAATGTCCGTAACCTGCGAGCGTCCGCTGGACGGCGCGTCCGCTGCCCAAAAACTCAATTCGCACAGCTTCGACCTGGTGTTGGTCGATTGTGAAAATCTGCCCGCAGCCAAACTGATTTTTGACGTTTGCCGTCGCGGAAAAAGCAGCAACAACCCTATTCCGATCGCCATTGTCGATGGTCGCGCCGGTCTGCCCACGGCTTTTCGCCTGGGCGCGGAACTCATTCTGACTAAGCCAGTCGCAAAAGACCAGGCCCGGAACACCATCCGCGCCGCAGTCAGCCGAGTGCGAAAAGACGGTCCGGCAAGCGAGAGCGTGCCCGCGCAGTCTGCGAGCCCCGCCATGCCCAATGCGGCCGTAACCGAAGAACGCGCGCGGGCAGCCGCCGTCTCTTCGCAATTGACAAGCTTTGCGGATTCCGTTCCTGCCGCTGTTCCTGTCGCTGCTTCGACCAAGACTCTCTCCACGCCAGCCCTCACGACGACCATGCATTCCGCCGTGGACGAAATCGCAGCCCCACCAGCCCTTCCAAAGTTGAATCCGCGGTCCGCCTCTGTTTTTGCGCCATCTTTGCCAGCGGCATCTCCGACACCAGTGGTTTTGGAAAGTTCGAAACCTGCGCGTCTGCCTTCTGACGATCCAGTGCTTGCGGATCTCGAAGAATCGGAACTGAAAGAAGCGGAACTGAAGAGCAAGGAATCGGCCAAAGCTGCACCGGACAAACCGGCGACCGAATCTGCGGCACCGGTCTCTTCGTCCTACCAGCACAATCAGCAGAAAAAGCGCAGTCCTTTGGTCGCGCTGCTCATGCTAGGGGTAACCGCCGGCGGTGGCCTTTATGCCGCGTGGACTTATGAGCCCGGATTCCGGGAGATCGCCCAACCGCAGATTGATCGCGTACTGGCCCTCGCTGGAATAGCGAACTCGCCGAAGAGCAAGCCGCCAGTGCCAAATCGGGTGACACCCTCGACCCAGCCAGCGGCTCAGCCGCCTGCGGCCACAAGTTCGGCGCCAGCGCCGGAAACGCCAACCGATCCGAACCAGAAACAATCGTCGGTCCCAGATTCCACGGCCGGCCCCGCGGCAACCTCCGACGCTGCTGCTCCTGTCCAGCCGGCAGCGACCCCAGGCACGACGGTTGCGAAGGCAAACTCCGAGGCCAAAACCGCAACTGCACCTCCGGCCAGCAAGGCCGATGTCAGCAAACCCAACGACAGCAAGAAAGATGCCGCCGCTGCTCCTTTATCCGGCGCCCAGCTGCCCGGGGAGGACAGCGCAATTATTCTCTCGTCCAAGGGTGCGGAAAACCGGCTGGCGCATAGCATTCAGCCCAAATTTCCCGTCGAAGCCCGCTCCGGCGCTGCGCAAGGAACCGTGGTTCTCAAGGAAGTCGTTGACGAGAACGGCAAGGTTGAGGGCGTGCGGCTGGTCGAGGGAGACGCTGTCCTGGCCACTGCCGCCATTCAGGCCGTGAAGCAATGGCGCTATCGGCCCTACGTCCGCAACGGAAAGGCTCAGCCCTTCCAGACAGTCGTAATCATCGACTTTCAGCGGCCGTAACCGGGTAAGAGCCAGAACGTTAGTCGTTAGTCGATCGCCAAGCGGGTGCCTGCCGGCAAAGCAATCCATCAAACCGCGAACGACCATCGACTAACGACCTCCTCTCAATTACCCCGGTAACTTGCTGGTACCCACGACATTACCTAGGATGGCCTCATTATGGGTTACCAAGCGGTATTGTTCTGTCCCGACGAAAAATTGGCCCGGGTTGTGGGTCATGTGTTCAGTGAACTGGACTTCACGGTAGAGACCGTTCACGAACCTTTCGCTGCGGTCAAGAAGTTCATGGCACAGCGTTACGACGCCATAGTCGTGGACTGCGAGAATGAACCGAACGCTACCCTGCTGTTCAAGAGCGCAAGAAATTCCAGCTTCAATCAAAGCTCGCTGGCGATTGCCCTGGTGGAGGGGCAAGCAGGCGTGGCCAAGGCCTATCGCATCGGCGCCAACCTGGTGCTTACCAAGCCGATCAACGTCGAACAGGCAAAGGGAACGCTTCGGGTTGCGCGAGGGCTCCTGCGGAAGAACGCTGATGCTGCCAGTGCGGCAGGTCCGACACGAACAGAAACTCCTGTATCCGCCGACAATTCATTTCAACCGGCAAGTCGCAGCGCGGAAACGATGGCGGCAGCGCCAAGCCGCCCCGAGCTTCCTGAATTTGAAGCCCCGCTACCGCCGATGATTCCGGTCGCGCCTCCCGCAGCAGCCCCGGCAGTGACAATAACAGCGTCGGCAGAGGTAAAGGATCAACCTGCCGATGTTCCCGTGGCCGCAGCGCAGGACGAGATACTGACAGAGCTTACGATCGCACATGAACCGGCAGTGGAAGCAAGCCAGCAGGTGATCGAAACTGAGGTAATAGGCAACGAAGGAATCAAAAGCGCAGGGATCAACGACGAAGCAGCAAAGATCGCCACTGCGCACGTAGCACACCCAAAACCTGGTTTCGCATTCATGTCGGCCCAGGGGTCAGCCGCAGCGCCGGCTCCAGCGAAAGAGGTAACGGCTCCACCAGTTATCGGAAAAGGGAAAGAGAGCGCGATCGTTCCCTTCGAGGCAGCCCATCCGTCGCAGACCGACGCTTCAACGTACCGTTTGCCGGGTACTAGCGGTGCCCCGTCTTTTGCCGGATTGGACGAAGAAGACTCCGGTGGATCGGGCAGTGGCAAGAAGATCCTGATTGCAGCGGTGGCGGTGCTGGCTCTGGCCGCGCTCGGCTGGGAGCTCGCCAAGTTCACGTCTACCTTTGTTCCCCAGCACGCAAGCACGCCCCAGACCTCGGGACAGCCCGCTCCTGCCCCGGTACCCAAATCGTCCCTGGCGCCAGCACCTTCGACGAGCAAACCTGACCAGGCAAGCTCGGCAATTCAAACCGTAACTTCCAAAACGGCTGCCGAGACACTGCCCGGCAAGCCGTCGCCCGATGCGAGCAATGTTCCGGTGACTCGGATCGCGCTTGATTCTGAGCTGGAAACGAAAAAACCTGATTCGGCACCCCTGCGAGTGAAGCCAAGCGTCGCAGGAACCAAAAAGCAGACCCATGCCGATGAGTCCGCGCCTCAGGTTCCCAGCCCGCTCGCCATTTCGTCTGCCGACGACAACCCCTTGAGCGGCCTGATATCGGCATCGCCAAACCTTCCCAAACCCTCGCTGGCCACACTAAGAATTTCGCAGGGCGTGTCCCAGGGGCTTCTGATCAAGCGGGTGCAGCCAAAATATCCGCCAGCAGCGCTTGCAACCCATACTCAGGGCGCGGTGCAGATTGAAGCCATCATCAACAAAGAGGGCAATGTCACCAATCTGAAAGTACTCAGCGGAGACCCCGTTCTCGCCAAGGCCGCAGTGGATGCTGTCCGCCAGTGGAGATACAAACCCTACTACCTCGATGCCGAGCCCGTCGAAATCGAGACCCAAATCACGGTCAACTTCAAAGCAAACTAGGAAGGCAGGTCTTAGGTCTTAGGTCTTAGGTCTTAGGTCTTAGGTCTTAGGTCTTAGGTCTTAGGTCTTAGGTCTTAGGTCTTAGGGAGACTCTGAATAAGCACGCTTCTAACGTCGAGTGACCTCAAAACTCAGGAAAGTATTATTTCCCGTGCGACCGTCGAACTCTAGAACGTTGTTTCTAGCGCCCTTCTGGTCGCCTTTGCCATGCCAAGAAGGACAGCGGTTACGCCGCCAGCAGCAGTTTCTTGCGACTTAGAAATAGATTGACCAGAGCGCAGGTGACAAACAAACGATGCGCGTTTTTCTTCAGCCCGCGGTACCGCACTTTCACGAATCCAAACTTCAGCTTCATCACCTGAAAGACGTGCTCGACCTTGGACCGCACCTTTGACTTTGTCCGGTTCTTCATCCATGCCACTTTGTCCACAATCTGACCTTTGTAGCGACAGCGTCGTTGGGTGCAGTCTTGCGCCCGCGGCGCGCCCTGCCGGATCACTTCCGTTTGTCCCTGATAGGCCCCATCGCCCCACACCCGCGTCTCTTCTCCGTGCAGGAGATCGAGCAAGATCTCCACATCGGAAACGTTCGCCGCCGTCGCCACCGCCGTGTGAATCAGTTTCGTCTTGCTGTCCACCCCCACGTGCGCCTTCATCCCGAAATACCACTGATTTCCTTTTCTGGTCTGATGCATCTCCGGGTCGCGCTTTTGCTCGCGGTTCTTGGTCGAGGAGGGCGCGTGAATAATCGTCGCGTCCACGATCGTGCCGGTCGTAATCCGCACTCCCTTGGCTTGCAAATGTAGGTTCACTGTCCCCAGGATCTCTTCCCCCAGGTTGTGCTCTTCCAACAGGTGCCGGAAATTGCACACCGTGGTCTCATCCGGTACCGGTTCCCCTCCCAAATCTATGCCCGCAAACTGCCGCAGCGTCGCCGAGTCGTACAAGGCCTCTTCCACCGCCGGGTCCGCCAGATTGAACCACTGCTGCAGAAAATAAATCCGTAGCATCTTTTCCAGTTCTTTCGGCCGGCGCCCGTTTCCTGGCTTCGGATAGTGCGGCTCAATCAGGGCGCACAATTTTGCCCACGGCACCACCTGCTCCATCTCTTCCAAAAAGACTGCCCGCCGCGTCTTCTTCGTATACCGCTCGAATCCCGTCATCATCGCCAGTGTCCTCTGTTGGCTTGGAGATTTCATCTGGCGCTAATTTATCTTTACTCGTTGTGGAAAAGGAGCACTTATTCAGAGTCTCCTTAGGTCTTAGCGTGTTTGGGTTTCCTAAGACCTAAGACCTGACACCTGAGACCTGTTCTAGTTCAGCTGTTCGTCCAAAGGACGATGCCGTGGACGCCCCGGATGAGCAGTGATGCTGCGGAATTTATGGTAAAGTCCGTTCAAGTCATCGCTCAAAAGCCGTATCACCTGCATGCAAAACTCGGCGTGCTGGCGTAGAAACTCCAGGAACTCCTTGCGCGGAATAAACGCCACGGTCGCTTGGTCGCCCGCCTCAGCGGTAATCCGGTACTTTCCCCCGGTCATGCTCTCGCTCAATCCAAGCATGGTTCCGGCGCCGACCACCTCCAGCAACTGCTTCTGGGTCTGACCGGTAGACAACAGGATACGAACCTCGCCCTTCTCCACCAGGTAAACCCCCGTAACCGCGGCACCCTGCTGAAACAGCGTGGCGCCTTGGGGGAACCGCCGAACTGATTTGATCCCCTGAAGGGCCCGCAACAGATCGGGACTCAACTTGCCCGGCGTGGGCTGCGACGACACAAGGTCACTCCCTTTTGCCTCAGCCTGTCCTGCACGCACCCGGGACTGCGGGCGATGATCTAGATGACGGCTCCAAGTGACTGGTGACTGGGAGCCGCTGGCTCCAGAGTATACCTCTGAAATGCTGGCTGTCGGCTGATTCCTGATAGGGTTTCGATAACCGGGTAGGCAGAGCCTGGTTGCTGAGCGTTGCGCGAGGGAAGCAGAAGGAATGCGCGCCCCCCACTGGAAGGGTGCTCGGAGCGCCGCTTATTGCCTCTCCAGAATTTCGTCGACTGCGACTTTGCTGCCTTTGTCGACGCTGACAACCTTGTGAATCGGCTTGAAACCGGTCAGGGTCACATCCACGACGTAGTTCCCCGGTCCCAACATGATGTCGACGGGCGATAACTTATCCAGTACACGCTGGTTGATGACAACTTGCGCGCCTTTCGGCTGAGTATGGATGCTAATGGCTCCCATGCCCGCGGTGCTATCTCCGCCGCGTCCAAACAGCTTGTTGAATTTGCCCACGGTCCGTATGTCCTCGGCATTACCCAGCGCTCGCAGTGCGGGCGAGAACTGGAAATTCTGACCAGGACCGAGATCGGCGGTGACCGTCTCCTCCAAATATCCCTGCTTACGCAACAGGATGGTATGCCTTCCCTTTTCCACGGCGAATTGTGCCGGGGTCACTCGTGCGGTAGGCTTGCCGTCGAGGACAACCTCGGCGCCAGGCGGCGCGCTGCTCACCACCATCAGCGCGTTGATCGGTGCCAGATTAAGCGTCAGAGTCGATTTGCTGTTGGCCGCAACATCGATGGACCGTACTTCGGACGAATAGCCCGACTTGCTCACAGCGATGACGTGCTTACCGGCGCTTAAACTCGCCACGGTAAACGGCGTAACCCACGCCGGATCGCTTTTTCCATCGACTTGAAATTGTGCGCCCTGCGGGCTGGAGTCAATCAGCGCCTGGCCGGGAATTACGACTGGCACTGGAGCTGGAGCCGCCCGCCGGCTGTTCTTCGGTCCGCGCTTTTCGACTTGCCGCACCGTCACGCTCGGTTCATCTTCCACAACCGGCGCAACCGGTGGAGCTGGCTTGTCTGATTGCTGTACCACCGGAATCTGTGCGGCCGGTTGAGCCGGGGTTTGCTGGGCAACTTTTGTCGGCCGCGGAGCAGCCGTGGAGTCATCGTCTTCCGAGCGGACGTGAAAAAAGACTGCGATCGCAATCACGAGAATGATTCCAACCGCGCCCAGGATCGAAAGCAGCATCAGCCGTGGCGGAACGGTGGCGATTTCCTTCATCGCCTTTTCCGCAACTTCCCGTGGCTGGATTTTCGGCTTCTCCTCTTGCTTCCGCGGGTGGAACTGCACTACCGGCTGCAACGGCTCTGCGGGCTCCGGAGCTGGCTGCGTGAAAACGGGCTCCTTGAGCGGAGGCAGCTCATCCAGGTCAGAAAAACTCTTGCCCGATGAGCCCGCTTCGGGCTGGGACATCATTGGATCGACAGCCACGCGCGGCACCTGCTCCTCGGATTCTTGCTCCACTACCGCCGCCGATAACACCGGACCGCTCGGGACCTGGGATTCGGGAGCCTTGACTTCAAGTTCTCCATCGAATTCGTCGATGGGCCCCGCACCAGAATCCGGAATCGAGCTTGCATCGGATGAGCGCCAGGCGCCCCCTGCGCCGGCAGCGGCCGCAGCGGCTTTGCCTTCGACTGCCGGTGGATCGATGAAAAACTCCGGCACGTCGATTTTGGGTGAAGCGGGTTTGGGTGGAGCAGGCTTGGGCGAAGCCGACGGAGCAGAAGGTGCCGGCCTAGGTGCGCTTGACGCTGCCGAGACAAACTTACTGGCCGCAGCCGCACGAGCCGCGGAACTCACCACAGCACCCGGCGCCGGCGTCGTCTTTTTGGCTTCGGTGACAACTTTCTTGCCGTTTTCCTTGCACTTCTCCAGGTCATCCAAAAGTTCGCGCGCACTCTGATAACGCTGCGCCGGATCTTTCGCCAGTGCTTTCATAATCAGAGCGCTCACCGCCGGATGAATCTTGACGTTCACCCGGGACGGGCTGGCGGGCATCTCATTTTCAATCTGGCTTACCAGCGCCACCGGGTCCGCCGCATCGAAAGCCTTCTTTCCCACCACCATCTCATACAGGATCGTCCCCAGCGTAAACAGGTTCGAACGCAGGTCGATAGCCTCGCCGCGAATTTGTTCGGGAGAGCAGTAGGGCAGGAGCCGGCCTAAACCATTTTCCGATTCCGCTCCGATCAGGCTCATGTTGGAGATGCCATAGCCCAGAATCTTGACCATCCCATCCCACTGCACCATGATCTTGGCCGGTTCCAGCGAACAGTGGGCCACGTTCTTCTCGGCGGCGTGTTCCAGACCGGCGCAAACCTGGCGGGTAATGTCGAGCAGATCCCAGATGGAGAACCCTTCTTTGCGCGCCAGCATGGTCGCCACGCTGTTGCCCTGGATGTACTCCATGGCCGCGCAGAACTGGCCGTCGATCTCGCCTGCGCCATAGAGCACAACAATGTTCTGGCCGGCAAGATCGCGCGTGCTCTCGCCTTCGGCGATCAGCGTTTCCACAAACGCTTCCGCGCGGTCGCCCAGCGGCTCCAGACTCTGCGTCTTGAGCGCCACGACCTGGTTGGTTTCCGTGTCCATCGCCTTGTAAATCAAGGCGGTGTCAGACTTGGAAAGCTCACTCTGGATTTCGAAACGGCCGAACATCGTTGCCATTACAATCGTCCTCGCGGTGACAAGCCGCACTCCACCCCGCAATATGTTTTGGCTAACTACAGGGGAAGAATCAAAACTAGAATACCGCCATCAACTGCCTAATTGAGAGTTACGAAAGTCACCGAAAAATGGGGCGGGAGGCGATGGCTTGGGGCTGAGACAAGGGCGATTTCAGCAGCGATTACGCTCCCACCGGCCGCGATGCAAACGAAAAGCCGCCCAGACATCGGGCGGCTCATCTGCGATCTTGGATCGGACAAATGGATAAACCTCTTCGGCCCGGTTTTTTCAGTTCACCACCTGCGTCACGGTCGCCGAAGCCGAACTGCAGTTCACGCTGCCCACGTACGCAGCTGTGACGAGGTCCGACCCCTGCGGCAACGTTTTCGTCGAGAACGTCGCCACGCCATAACTGTTTATGTTAACTGTTCCCAGGGTCGCGCCGTTGTAGCTAAAAGTGACTGGCTGCCCAGACGGCAGGCCGCCATTGCTGGTCAAACTGGCCGTGAACTTAACTGATTTGCCTAGAGCCGAAGGATTTGGAGTCGAGGTCAGCATCATACTCAGTGAGGCCTGACTCACAGTCTGCGTGATCACTGCCGACACGCTACTGCCGTTGAACGCATCCCCGCCGTAGGTCGCTGTAATCGAGTGTGTGCCCGCGACGAGTTTGGGCTTGGTGACAGTCGCCACCCCTCCGCTCAGCGTCGCCGTTCCAATCGCGAGCGTTCCGTCCCGAAACGTCACAGTACCCGTCAGCGGGTAAGGCCCAGTCGGTCTAACGGTCGCCGTCAAGGTGACAGCCTGCCCGTAGTTCGAGGGATTGAGACTCGAGCTCAGCGCCGTCGTTGTCGTGTATTTATTCACCACCTGCTTAACCGACCCGGTACTGGGTTCAAACTTCGCATCCCCGCCGTAGGCAGCCTTGATGATGTGCGTCTTCGCCGCGAGCGAGGAGGTAACGAATGTCGCAACGCCACTCGCGGTCGTTCTGGTTCCAATCGCGGTCGTGTTGTCGTAGAACGTCACCTGTTCGCCGTCTGAGATCGTGCCGAACTGCGATGTCACCGTCGCCGTAAACATCACCGGCTGGCCGACAAACGAAGGCGACCCCGATGTTGTTACTTGGGTCTTCGACAGTACCGGCAGGATCGCAATGTGTTCTATCAGCGTGGCGGATGTGCTGCCGGTAGTGTTCGCGTCGCCCGGGTACTCGGCCGTTATTGCGTGGACTCCCGTTCTTGTGTAGGAAGTGCTCCACGCCGCCTGATTGTTCACCAGCCCCACGATTGCAACCATGTTGTTTCCGTCTCTGAGTGTTACCGTTCCTGTCGCCGCTCCGTCCGTTTCCGTCTTAACGATGACCGTATAGGTTACAGTTTGGCCTGGGGCTGCAGGATTGGCATTTAACGTCAAGGTGGTGGTTGTAGGGTTGCGGGGCCTGGTGCCGGTCAGCAGCAAAGCCACTCCTCCTTCATTCCAACAGTTGCAGAAGGAGTAATCCGCCACAACCAAGTCCGGCGTACCGTCACCGTTTATATCCGTCGCCACAACCGACAAGCTCCAGGCGCCCGAACCATAAGTCACCGGAGCCTGAAACGTACCGTCTCCGTTTCCCATGAGCACACCCACCGAGCCGGAGCCAGCGTTCGCCACGAGGATGTCAGGTTTGCCGTCTCCGTTCACATCCGCCACCGCTATCCCCCAAGGCTCCGCCCCCCCCGAGGAGTAGGT
The DNA here is from genome assembly GCA_963752985.1 of uncultured Acidobacteriaceae bacterium. GTDB lineage: Bacteria > Acidobacteriota > Terriglobia > Terriglobales > Acidobacteriaceae > Acidiflorens. The sequence continues at coordinate 213,709 of CAVWAN010000023.1, read as the reverse complement.
TACTGGTGCTTGGAAGGTGCCGTCGCCATTGCCCAGCAGTACACCCACCGGACCGGAGTTCGCCACAAGGACGTCAGGTTTGCCATCTCCGTTTACATCTGCGACCGCTACCCAAAATGCTCCTCCTCCCGTGGGGTAAGTCACTGCGGGAAGGAAGGTTCCCCCGCCTATGCCTAAGAGCACAGCCACAGAACCACCGTTTGCCACAACTAAGTCTGGTTTACCATCCCCGTTGACGTCCGCCACCGCTACGGAGTGGCCGTAATTCCCTCCATTGTCGTACGTCACCGCTGCCTGGAAGGTTCCATCTCCATTGCCCCGTAGCACACTTACCATGGTCTCGTCCGCAACCACCAGATCGGGAATGCCGTCCCCATTTACATCCGCGATCACAACCTGATAGGGATTGAAAGCAGCCACATCGTAGGCAGCCGGTGCCTGAAATGTACCATCACCGTTGCCCAGCATCACGAGTACCGCAGAAGATGCATTAGCCGCCGTTAGCACGATGTCGGGCTTGCCATCCCCGTTCAGGTCCCCCACCGTAATCTCATTTGGGAAACCTGCGCCGGCATAGAAGGTGACGGCTGGCTGGAAGGTTCCGTCCCCGTTTCCCAGGAGCACCCCCACCGTAGAGGAATTGTTGTTCGCCACCAGCAGGTCCGGTTTGCCATCTCCGTTCACATCCGCAACAGCTACCGAAGTAGCACCGCCCCCCGAGTCGTAAAGAATAGTAGGAATGAAGAGGGGGTTCGAGGAGTCCATTGCGGCGGTGCGACATTCCAGTAGAGGGTGGCACACAGGAGCACGCTCGGCGTTACCCCCTGCCGGCATCGGCCGACGCTCCAGCACTTGCGCGCGCCCACTGGCTTCCGCCGTCACGGACACGGCGTACGTCTTCCCTGACGGCCGACCCGCACCCGGTTGTTGCGCCACCGCCGGCACAGCCATCACTACGATTAAGATTGCTACGCGGGAAACAACAACGCTGCGCAGATAACTGCGACTAAACTTGCGCGTCATAGGAAACCTCCCTCACAGACGGAAGCAGGGGCCATGGTCCAGGTCGATCGACCAGCTAAGAGTTTTCCGATCTCAATCTGCCCGGGTCAAGTACGAATCGTCACCGACAAGCCAATTGCTAGAGGGGCCGACGTTCAAAGCTCTCGCCTCCGAGGAGGTGCGTCTCAACTGGCGGGAACTGCGCTTCGGAGAGGCGGACGCTACTAATGCAAGCACAGATGAGGGTGCCTTGTCAGTGAAAAACGTCACATCTTGATGTGCGGTGATCGTCAAAGGACAGAGCGTCAAGCTGGCCAGACCCTACGGTTGCACTTGCCGGCGTAGCAAGGTACTGAGAAGGTTCGTATCAGGGCATCGCTTTAGCGATGCCGAAAGCTCTTCGAAACCGGATGCCCCTTTAGGGGCTGGGCATCACGCCGTCCGCCTCGAAGCCATCGCGCCTTCCGCCGGCTCGACGTCACTGATCCACTCCCAAACTCGCCGCCCGCGATCGTTGCTCAGGCTGCGGGCCTCACCATAATCCACCAAGCGATTTAGAACCGTTGTGACCGAAGCCAGCGGGTCCTTGTGCCGCGCCAGAATGGCCGGAGCACATCGTTCCAGTTCCACGCAAACCTCGCGGGCCCCCAGCGGACGCCGGACCTCCATGAGTACTCTTCGGCACGCCTTGGTGAAGCCGGGCTGACGCCCATTGGGCTTGCGATCGATCAATTCCAGCAACTCGTCGCCCAGCACCTGCTCGCCAAAAAGATTCGCGAGTCCAGCGATGGTCTGCTTCACCGTGCCAATACGCTTCATGACCTCGGCGCGCTGCCGCATGAGCTGGAGCAGTTCCTCGTGCGCGGCCTTCACCACCTGCTGTGCCGAAATGCTATTGGCTTGCGCATCAGCGGAATGCGCCTGCAAGCGATTGCCGTTGCTTTCCCCGACTTCCATAAACGCGACCTCCACGAAGCGGACGAGGGTCCCTCGGCTCTCGTCCTTCGATACTTCTAATACGCAGGACGACCCTCCGAGGTTCCGTTGAGAGTTGGACTCGTTTGGAGAGGAAAGGTTATCGGAGAAAAAGGGTAGCGTGTGGTGACGGGGCTCCGCCCCGTCCGAGCGGGGCAAAGCCCCGCCACCACACAACCAAGGCCGCGGACAAGAGTGTCCACGCCACACGTGCCCTCTACCCCATCACGGTCGTGTGCTCGGGCCGGATCTTGTAAAGCACGCGAACCTCTCCCGGCTGCGAGTAGGGATACTTGTCCACTCCCATGTACTTCTTCGCCATCTTGTCAATGTGATGGGCAGCGCCCTCTTCGGTAATCTCAACCACGGTGCCCCGGATCTCCAGATAGCGATAAGGATTGTCGGGATCGACGATGGCCAGCGCCACTCGCGGATCGCGGCGCACGTTGCGATCTTTTTGGCGTCCGCGGGCCGAGTTGAAGATGACGTGCTGGCCGTCAAAATCGCACCACACTGGGGTGACCTGTGGCCGCCCGTCGGGCATGAGCGTGCCAAGACTGGCAAAGGCGCGCTTCTGGAAAAGGTCGAGGTATTTCTCAGGAATGACGTTGGACATCGCTGACTCTCTCCTGGATTGATCTATTGGATTTATTGCCGCCCCGATTATAGATGCCGGACGCGAGCTTTGGGTTCCGACCTTTGAGCGGGTACAATACTAGGCTTCCGAGAGTTCGATTTTATGCGGATGACATCACCCTGGGCAGGAAATTCGGCGCGAGTGTTCTGTTGGTTGTGCATTGCGGCAACCGTATTATTTCTGGTCCCGACGACTCTTCTGGCGCAGCAATCTGCCCTGCAACCTCCGCCGACCGTCGTCTTTATGACCGATTTCGGTGTCCTGGACGATTCCGTAGCACTCTGCAAAGGCGTCATGTACGGCATCGCCCCCAGCCTCCGCATTGTCGATCTCACCCATCAGGTGAATGCTTTCTCCATTCGAGACGGCGCGCGTTTCCTCTTTGGCGCCACACCCTACTTCCCCTCCGGAACGGTATTCGTGGCGGTGGTCGATCCCGGCGTTGGTAGTTCGCGCAAGGCGGTGGTAGTGAAATCGAAGCGTGGGCAATTTTTCGTGTTGCCCGACAACGGCCTGATGACGATGGTCGAGGCCCGCGACGGCCTGGAGGGTATTCGCGAGGTCACCAATCCTGATTGGATGGTGGGCGCCAAAATTTCCTCCACGTTCCACGGTCGGGATATTTTCTCCCCCGTGGGCGCTCACATCGCACGCGGCGACGACTGGACCCAGGTTGGCCCTGTAGTCAAAGAACTGGTCCGGCTCGACATGAAACCTGCCAGCGTGGACGACAAGGGTTTGAGTGGAGAGGTAATTGCCCTGGATGGTCCGTTCGGCAACCTGATCACGAATATCAGCGCCGATGATTTTATGAAGCTCGGCTATCAGCGCGGCGACAAGCTGAAGGTTACGATTGCGGGACACGAAATCGAAATGCCGTTCGTAAAGACGTTCAGCGACGTCCCGCTCAAACAGCCATTGCTGTTCATCGATTCCCGGGACGAGCCAGCTTTGCGCTCAACCAGGCCAGCTTCGCGGCGGCATACGGCATAGATCCGCCGCAGGCGGTGTTCATTCCCCGCAAGGGGCACTGAGCACGAAACAAGAGTTCGAAACACATCTTAAAACCAGACGTCACACAAGGAACCGGTCATGCATAGAGGCAGCAGTAGTCAACGAACCCTGGCAATCTTGATCCTCACCATCGGCGTAGCAGTGCTGTTGATGACCACCCCCGCATGGACCCAGAGCTTCCGTGGATCCATACGCGGCACGGTAACCGACCCCAGCGGCAGCGTCATCGCCGGAGCGAAGGTCTCCGCAAAGAGCATCGGTACCGGCTTGCAACGCGAAGCCACCACCGGTGCCGATGGCGGCTACGTGCTGGCCGAACTCCCCGCCGGCGAATACACGGTCACGGTGGAAGCCGCCGGACTGTCGCCCTCAGCGCAGAAAGTCCAGGTCAACGTCGGACTGGACACAACCGCGAATTTCGACTTGACCAAAGTCGCGAAGCGGCAGGAGCAGCTCACAGTGACCGCGGAAGCACCCTTGATAGAAGGCACGCGCGACGTGCTGGGTGAAGTAGTCGACCAACGCCTGGTAACTGATCTTCCGTTGAATGGTCGCGACTTCGGGAAACTGGTCGCCCTCGTCCCAGGCGCAACTGTTGAACCTTCAGGCGTGGCCGCCATCCAGAGCGGATTCGGACAGTTCTCCATCAACGGCAATCGCGACCGCTCCAACAATTACACCTTGGATGGTACCGACAACAACGACCCGTTCTTCAATAATTCGGCGCTGAACCAGACTGGCATTGGCGGCGCTCCGGCATCTCTGCTGCCGATTGACGCCATTCAGGAGTTCAACCTGCAATCCCAGTTTCCCGCTGAATACGGACGGAATAGCGGGTCGGTGGTGAACATCATTACGAAGTCGGGAACCAACCAGTTGCACGGCACGGCGTTTGAGTTCATCCGCAACGACGCCATGGACGCGAGGAACTACTTCAACCGCACGCCGGCTTTGAAGACCGCGTTTCGCAACAATCAGTTTGGGGCGTCACTGGGCGGGCCAATCATTAAGGACAAGACTTTCTTTTTCGGGGCATATGAGGGTCAGCGGGAACGCGTCGGGTCGGATTTCACATTCCTTGTTCCAACCAACACGAGCACTGTGGGCGGGCAAAACGTGCCGAACCAGGTCGAACTCGCACAGGAAATTGCGGCCGCCAACCCTCCCAACGAAGGATTCACGCCGAGCCAGGCGGTCACCAACCTTCTGAACCTTTTCCCGCAGCCGACCGGCTTTAACGGATCTGCCGGCACGGTTCCCGGCACAGTAGCTGACAAGAACGACGTAAACAGTTTGATTGCCAAGATTGATCACCAACTCAACTCTAACTATCAAATCACTGGTCGTTACGCATTTGCACAAAGCAGCCAAGTGTTCCCACTCGGGGGTCTGGGTGGCGGAGCGGCATCCCGGTTGCCGCAATTCGCGCAGACCTCTCCAACCCGGGTCCAGGTCGTATCCGCCAGCCTGCTGTCGACTCTCAGTGCAAACAGGATTAACGAAGTCCGTTTCGGCTACAGCCGGTATCGCACATCGTTCAGCACGAAAGACGCGAGTTTCGATCCGCAAACGCTGGGTTTCAATTTCGGAACCGGCCAACTGAGCCTGCCGGAGATTGATTTTGGAGGCGTGTACGACAATTTGGGTGCGACGGCTTACAGCATTCCGCGCGGACGAACGAGCCAAAGCTTTCAGATTCTCGACAACTTCACCTGGGTGCGAGGCCGTCACACGGTGAAGTTCGGCGGCGAATACCGCCGCATCAGCGTGGACAGCTTCAATAACAATCTGGCCCGTGGGCAACTGGAATTCGGGTCCTCGATCTTTGCGGGCGACCCGGGCAGCGGAACTTACTGCCCGCTCACGGGCAGTGATGTGGCCTATTGCAGCGATCAGGCAGTCACAACTCTCGCGAACCTCTACCTCGGACTCCCTTACTACTCGCCGGCAAATTCCGGAAATACGCAACGGACCACTTACAACAACGGTCTGAGTTTCTTTGTGCAAGATGACTTTCGCTTTGCTCCCACCTTTACGGTCAACCTTGGTCTGCGCTGGGAATACTTCGGGCCGATCAGTGAGGCGCACAATCTGCTGTCGAATCTGGGCACCGACGGCAACCTGGCCATGGTGGGCACCGATGGCGTGAGCGGAGCCTACGCGAAAGACCTGAACAATTTCGGTCCCAGGATCGGTTTCGCCTGGAACGCGCGGTCCCGCACTGTAATTCGCGGCGGATATGGCTTTTACTATGACTACGTCCCCCAAGACTTGCTGGTGGCCAACTTCACGACTTCAGCGGGCTTGACTCAGAATTCCATCGGTCCTTCCCCGATCTTCCCGTTCCAGTTCAATTCCGACGCGTTCAATGGAAGCGTGCCGGGGCCAGTGTTTTCCGACCCGGGTTGCGGCTACCCGTGTGACATTTTCGTTACGCCACGAAACTTCGTTACCCCTTACTCTCAGAATTGGAACTTGAATGTCGAACAGGAAATCTCGAAAGCGTTCGCCTTGCAGGTTGGTTATATCGGGAGTAAAGGCACGAAACTGGTTCGACTGCTTGACTTGAATCAGGCGGACACCCTTGGCAACCGTAATAATTTCCCGCAGTACGGCGCGGTGGATTCGCTTTCCACCGTCAGCGCGTCAACCTACCATGCTCTGCAAACCACGCTCCGCGCGCGGAACTGGCACGGAGTGTCAGGATTTGCTGGTTATACCTGGTCGAAATCGCTGGACGACGCGTCTGATGGCATTGACTTCAACTTTGCCACGGTCGCGTTTCCGCAGAATTCGCTCAACCTGAACGGGGAGCACGGCCCGTCAAACTTTGACACCCGCCACCGCTTCACCGCTGCGTTTACCTACGATTTGCCCAAACTGGCTGGTCCAACCTGGATCGCGCGGGGATGGCAGCTCAACACGATCGTGAGCGCGCAGAGCGGACGACCAGTTCCGATCGTGAGCGCGAATGATACGAGCGCGCAGAACGGTGACGTATACCCGACACCTTCCAACTATCACCAGCGGCCGAATCTTCTTTCCGGAATCAATCCGATCAACTCCAACTGGCGATCCGCACCGGACTCGATTGGATATTTGAACGGGGCGGCTTTTGCTCAGCCTGATTACGCAGGTCCCGACAATCTGGTTGGCAGCTTTGGAACCTTGGGGCGGAATGCGATCTACGGGCCGAAATTCTGGAACGTTGACTTCTCGCTCGCCAAAAGCACCCGCATCTTCGAGAGAACGACCATCCAGTTCCGGGCAGAATTCTTCAACATCTTCAATCACCCGAATTTCGCATTGCCCAACTTCTTTGTAGATCCGGGATCTTCCCAACAAGGCCTCATCACTCAGACTCCCGACCAGGCGCAAACGAACCCGGGTCTCGGTGGCGGTGGCCCGCGCGTGATTCAACTTGGTCTGAAGTTGGTTTTCTAGAACCTATGAAGCACAAACGTGTAGAGACGCGGCTCGCCGCGTCTCTCTCTCTGGAACGGGGAAATCTAGCTCGGCTTCTGCACTTCCCCCGCGATCCGCGGCAGCACGGCCCGCAGCAGCCCGATGAACTGTCCCATCACTCGCCGTCCCACTTCGAGCACCTCCTCGTGGACGAGCGCCCGATCGAGAATTCCAGCCGCCATATTCGTCACGCATGAGATGGCCAGGACGTTCATCCCCATGTGCCGCGCAACGATTGCCTCCGGGACAGTGGACATGCCCACCAGATCGGCGCCGATGGTGCGCAGGTAGCGGATCTCCGCCGGAGTTTCGTAACTCGGCCCAGCCAGCGCCGCGTAGACGCCTTCGCGCGGAGGAATGGAAAGCTTCTTAGCTTCCTCCAGCGCAATTTCGCGATAGCGTTTGGCGTAGGTATAAGTCATGTCGGGAAAACGCGGGCCCAGGCGCTCGTCATTCGCGCCCGTCAGCGGATTCTGTCCCTGAAGATTGATGTGATCGCGCAGAATGACCAGCGCGCCCTGTCCATACTCAACGTTAATGCCACCAGCGGCGTTGGTGAGAATAAAAGCGCGAATGCCCATTCGCCCGAGCACGCGCGTAGGAAACGCAACCTCGGCAGCCGGATAGCCTTCATACAGATGCACCCGCCCCTGCATCACGGCGACAGGAACGTCGCCCGACTTGCCGACTACGAGTTGCCCCGCATGACCAACCGCCGTCGAACGTGGAAACGTAGGGATCTTGGCATATGGAATGCGGACGGCCTCGGAGAGGTCGTCGCCAAAAGATCCCAGGCCGGAGCCAAGGACTAGCCCGATCTGCGGGCGAAGCTTGGTCTGCGAAAGCACAAATGCCGCTGCGGATTCAGCGCGACTGAACAAGTCTGGACTCATAAGAAATTACGTAGGGGCGGACGCATTCGTCCGCCCCGCCGGGCAAAGCCCGGCAGCGTTCTAAAACCTCTTCTCAAACCCGGCGAAGGCTTTCTCCAGTTGCCACTGCACACGAGCACGCTCATTCGCAGCAATAAACTTCTGACACGTCCCGGAGACGCGATCGCCGGACGCTTTGTCATCTACGCAAGCCGCAGCGCGGCGCAACTCACGTCCATCGCTCCACAGACTAGCACCCGGAATAAAGCTGCGCTCCAGGCTCGCGCGCGCCATGCGCTTCAAATCGCCATACGACAATCCATACGTCTCGACCGCCCGCAGATATTCGTGCGTCATATCGCCGCGCGAGACGCCTTCATCGTCGGTGGCGAGTGCCACCGGCACTCCGTATTTCATGTACACCGGCAGCGGATGGCGGTCGCCGCTCACGCCGAGGATCACATCATTCGAGGTCAGGCAAATCTCGACCAGCACATTCTTCTTAGCCATTTCCTGCAGCAACCCGACCGGATCGTCTTCGCTCATGACGGCCACGCCATGCCCAATCCGCTCCGCACCGCCGCGGTCAATTGATTCGCGAATGTGAAACCGCATGCCCTCCGGAGGAACCAGCCCCATCACCAGTTCGTCGGCGTGCAATGACACACGTGTAGCCGGATAGAACTTGTGCAACGCTTCGATGATCCGCATGTGCAGATCGAAGTCGTGCATGGGCACGTAGTAATCTTCGGGCATCACCAGGTTAAAGCCGACGAAGCGCGGATCAGTCTTGGTCAACTCGAAGCCCAGCAATATTTGCGCGAAAACCTGCTCCCGCGGCAAGCCACGTAGCACCTGGTATAGATAGTGGAGCGTAATCTCGCATCCCGGAGCAGCCTGCGCCGTCCCGCAATGCAGCACTTCTTTCTTGCGGGCTTCATCCAAGTCGAGTTGGCTACGCACCGACGCCACAATATCCGCCATGCCGCCGGCCAGCAGCTTGTCGCGGAGTTTGCTGAAGTCGTCATCCCATCCAATCTTGCTGCCGAGAATCGCGGCCTGCGCGCCGTCGGCAGTATTCATCAACTCCACATACTGCAGATGATCGGCCGCGGCCCGCGCTGCCACCTCGGCAAACGCCTCGCCGATGTGCTTCTCCAGAGCCGGGCCGAATTTCTCGAAGGTGGAGAAGAAGTGGTCATGACCCGATTCCTCCTCGCGATGCCAGTTGCGCATCGACCAGGCATCCACCAGTTGGTCGTAGAGAATGTGGTCCTGATAGGCACAGCGCACCGACGGCTTGACCTTGTAGGGCTCGCAAGAATCACATGCCGCGCGAATCAGCTTCGAAGTGCTGCGGTCCACGCAGAGAGCGTTTTCCGAGGCCCAGTCGATCATGCTTTCCGCGTAGATTGCACCCGCCAGGTGGACATGCAGGTCGCCGCCCTTGGGCATCTCCTGCAGAAATGCCAGCAGCAGCCCTGGTTGATGCCGCACCGATTCCAGATACTTCGCCGTTCTCTCCTCGTTCTTCTCCAAATCGCTTTGCGCCCAGGAGATTTGCGCCATGCAAAAAACGCTGAGGAAACAAACGATGGCTGCCAAACGCAGGCTTCGCATCACAAAAAGCCTCCAACCACGAAAGCCAGTATTGTAGAGGATTTGTCGTCGGAGCCGCTGCCTGCTACTGCCCGAGAATGAGCGGCAAGCCGTTCTTGCCGCCGCCGATCACTACAATTTTGGTATTCGGACTCTTTGCCAGACTTTCCGTGGCTTCAATGCCTTTCCATTCCAGCAGCTGCGCGCTGATGCCTTGGGCCACGATTTGCTGGAAGTCGCGGACGCCGGCGGCTTCGATGCGTTTGCGCTGCGCTTCCTGCGTTTCTTTTTGCAAGCGGAAGCTCATGGCCAGAGCTTCCTGCTCGGCCTGCTGCTTCGATTCGATGGAAGCCTTAAGAGTGGCGGGCAGCTGGATATCGCGCAGCAGCACGCTTTCCACGATGAAGCCGCGCTGACCCAGAAGATTGCTGAGCTGGTCAAAAATCTGCTTGGCGACCATCTCGCGTTCGCCGGTGTAGAGGGCGTTCGCCGTGTGCGAAGCCGTGGCCTCGCGAATGGCAGCTCGCAGGTTGGGCTCGACCAGGACGTCCGCGTATGTGGGCCCGATTTTCTGGAAAACGTCGGCGGCCCTATCGGGGTTGAGATGGAAGATCAGGGAGGTGTCGAGGTTCATGACCAGCCCTTCGCTCGAAGGCACGCTAGCCGTCTCCTTGATTTCCTGGGTGCGGATGGAGAGTTCGTGATTGGTCTTGAACGGGTTGATGAGGTGGATGCCTTCAGGCAGCGCCTCACCCGTGACTCGGCCGAAGAGCGTCAAGACGCCAACCGCACCTGAATCCACGCGGGTCACCGCGGAAAATAAGAAGATGACAATCAGCAGGCCGAGAACAGCGAATCCCACAACACGCGCCAGGGAGCCGCCCTGCATATCAATGACTCGGCCGCGGCCGGGGGGAGGATCGTAGATGGTCATGGCACACTCCTATTCACGCCTATTCACGCCTATTTAAGTTGGATTGTAGGGAATGCCATCGCACGACGTAAGTATCTGCGCAGGGTCTATCCCCGGCGCACCAGCGTCCCCGCCAGCAGATCGTGCAGTCCCTGTTTGCGCTCCGTGAACCCGACCATGATGTAGCCGATGAATAGAATCATCGCGGAAAGCCACTTCGCAAAATGCCGCCCTGTCGCGCGTTCGAATGAAATTCGGTTGCCGCTGAGATCGGTAACTTTCATACCAAAGATCATCTTGCCCAGCGTCGCCTGGTACGACGAGCTTTCCATGAAAGCCTCATACAACCAGGAACCGAAAATCAGCACGACGACGGTGATGCCACCGCCCAAGAGACCAAGTCCAATTCCAGCGTGGCGAACCCCACTCATCATTCCGGCCAGTCCGAGACCACCGAAAATCAAGTGAATTGGAGCCACCACAACCCGCAACAAGACTGCGTCGATGATGACCGCAAGCACGCGAATCCAAAACCCGCCGTAGCCGACGCCCACGACCGGCGCAACCGCCTGGTAGGCAGCCGCTGGGGCTGAGTACGACCCCGGATTGGACGACACTGCGCTGGGTGGCCCTGACACGGGCGCCGGGCTCGTGGGCGTTCCGCAGCGACTGCAAAACTGAGCGCCAGCGGCATTTTGCGCACCGCACTTGTTGCAGAAGAAAGTTCCGTTCATGCCCGGCACTATAAGGGTTTCCTGAGCAACTGTAAAGCGTCGTGTTGCCCGATTTTAGAACCGTTCGTCCAGGACGATTTGTCCAATCATGATTTCCAGTTCTTTCTGCGCTTGCTCTTGCTTGGCGTCAAGGTCTTCTTGTTCTTTTCGCAAAGCCGCAAGCCTGTCTTCCTGCGAATCGAGTTCTCGGGTGTAACGCTGGATGAGAGCACGCTCCTCCGCGCTGCCCTTTAGCGCCTTCATATTTTCACGCAGACGTGCCTGGTCCTTTTCGATGGCTTCCATCTGCCGCTTACGTTCGGAAGATTGGCCTTCAAGCTGAGCGATGTCGTTCTTCTTTCGCAACACCCGTTGCATCGCTTCTTTGAGCGCCGGCGTGATCCGGTTGTCGGCGACGAGGAGGCTCAAGTGCTTGACCTGTTCGTCCTCAAGCTCGGCAAGCTCGTAGCGTGTGTCCTGAGGACTGTACTCCTCCACCAGAAGTTCGGTCGATTTTCCAGCTTCCACTGGGATTCGAAAGCGATAGTAGCTGGCCGTCGTCTCAGCTGGTTTCAGGCCCTCCACCAGCTTCCAGCCGCTGCGGACCGGGTATTCCACAACCACGTCGCGAGGCGACTTATCGGCATCGCGGATCACAAACTTGTGAGTGGAACGCAATTCCTGGGTCGCGATCAGGATGCCCTTGCTCATGCGGACACGGCTCACCGGCTTCTCTTCCTCCTGCGTGCGATCCACGATATGTACGGCTGGATCGGCCGCGTAGGAAATCAGGCGGCGCTCGTCGGGATGAATCGTTTCCAGCATGCCTTCGCCGGCGAAGGCGTCGGAGTCGATCAGGTTGAAGGAGCCACCATCGAGCGTCAGGCCGCTTGTGTTCTTGATCCACAGGGCACGCAGCACGTTTTCGGACCCAGAGGTCCAAAGCGTGACCTTCTCAGCCTCGATCTTCGATTGCAGAATAGGCACAAGTGCCGACTGATTCTTGCCGATCGTGATCTTCTGCTTGAGCTTGTACTCGAAATTGTCGCCCAGTCCCTTGGCCTCGGCTTCGGGCTCTTCGCCTTCGGCGTAGCTTCTGACCGAAGCATTTTCAGTGTTTACCGTAGCGGAGGTCGCCGTGACCTCCACTCTTTCCGCCGTACTCCCAACCTCCAGCCGGGCATCGATCTCGTTCATGCGGTCCACGCCGAGATAGAAGCTGGTTAGCTGAAAGCGCCTGAAGCCCGGAGAATCCACAAAAAGCGCGGCATTCCCGGCTTGGATGCCGTCAAAGCGATACATGCCTTGTGCATTGGTGGTGGTGGATTGAGAAGCGCCGGTTTCCTCGTTTCGAACTGTAACGCGCGCATTGGATATTGCGGCTCCAGTGGAGTCTCGAACGAATCCCTGCAGCCCCGTCAGGACGCCAACTCGGCCTGCGCCGAAACCGGCGCCGCCGGCAACTCCGGGAGCAACATTCAGCAGGTTCTGATTCAACGCTGCTTCATGCGTCTGCGGCGTTAACTGCGCCGACTCCGGGAGCGCGACCTCCGGCCGACGGACATAATAGGGTTGCGAGATGTTCTGTACAAACGATTGCGGCGCCCCGGCCACGAGCGATAACTCCACGTCCGTCCAATCTTCTCCAATGGTGTTGTCCACCACGGCCCAGCCTTGCAGCAGCGGCTTGTCGCCCGCTTTCTCGGGCATCAGAATGCGGTACGTGCTCTTCCAGACCGGAACTTCGCTGATGTAGCTGACGAAAATCTCGCGCTCCCCAGAGCCAGTGGCGGTAAGAGTCATGCGGCGCACGTCGGCGGCCCGCGACGATCCAATCAGGTTCAAATAACGCCCCACTTCTTCATTGAGATCGCGCTCGGCCAGACGCACGCTGGTGACAGGTGTCAGTTCGAACGTGCGCAATTCTCCAGCGTCACCAACGAGTGAAAACTCGGTTACATCGGTGAAGTTTCCGCGAGCATCCTGCTTCCTGCTTTTTTCGACGCTCAACAACCGTCCTGCTGCCGACACGGTTCCGCTGCGCACCTCCACTCGCGCTCCTCGCAGTGCGTTCAGGAAATCGCTATTGGTGATTTGCTGACTAAATGGCAGGCGCAAGGACCGGAGACGTTCGTCCAAGGGCGCGGTCGAATTGTACCGTACGGAACTTATGCGTCCGTCTCCCGTATCCACCACAGTCAGCGACTTCAACACATCGTTCAGCTGCCCCGTCGTGAAATCAATTCTGAGATCTTGTGTACCGCGTACCCGAGCAGCGTGTTCAAAATAACCAATCCCGTTCTTATAGAGGACCACGCGCTTTACCGGCAAGCGGGCGGCTGAGTCCGTTGTTTTCTCCGCACCTTGGAGCACAACCGGCGCAGCCTTGGCGTTCGCGGGCTTCTTTGGAGCGACGCTTTGAGCGAAACAAGGAAGCACCAGCAGAGCCACAAGAGGAACAACTAGAGTGCGTCGGAACATAACACACCTTTCTTCGAAGAGAACGGAGTATAACACCGGACTTACACGCCAATCAGTGACGACATCGCTCAACCGCTGCGCACTACATCGCGCAAAGTCAGCTCCAACCCGCCAAACTCTGGATGGTCATTCATGCCGACAGAGTAAGCGATGTCGATGCGATCTCCGGCCAGCAAGTGCAAACGGTCGCAGGATTCTTTCAGACCCCGGCCCATAGCCTTGAACGCAATGTTGTCACGCCAGGATGATGAAGATTGTGGGGTGGCGGGGCGGAGCCCCGTCCCCACCCGCAACCTCACATGCTTCTCTTTTACCGCCTGCGGAGGCGCCATCAGCCGCACCGCCCGAGCGGTGAAAATGGGCTCGCGATTCTCCATACCAAAAGGTTCCAGCAGAACCAGGGCTCGGTAAAGGTCTGGAGTGACGTCTCCCAACGGCAGCTCTCGATCAAACTCCAGCTGCGGTTCGAAATCGGCGGGAGTAAGCCGAGCGCGCGCGTAGCCGTCCAGATGCTCGCGCAGTTTCTCCACGTTGGCGCTGGGCAGCGCAAAGCCGACCGCGTGCGCGTGTCCGCCGTAGCGGGAGAAGAGTTCCGGACACGATTCGAGCGCATGCAGCAGATGGAACGCAGGGATCGACCGTCCCGAACCGTGCGCTTCGTCGCCTTCACGCGAGATCAGCAGGGTTGGCCGCCCGTGGCGCTCCACCACCCGTGACGCCGTAATGCCAATCACGCCGCGATGCCAGCCTTCGCCGTCCAGCACTACGCAATACGCTTCGCGCAACGCGGGCTCTTCCTCTAGACGACGCTCGATGTTGTCCATGATGCGCCGCTCTTCTTCCTGACGCTCGGCGTTCAACTGGTCAAGGCGGCCAGCCATCTGCCGCGCACGCTCCATGTCTTTTTCGTTGAAGAGATCCACCACGTCGCGAGCCACGTCCATGCGCCCAGCGGCATTCAGGCGAGGCGCGATGCGAAAAGCGACTTCGGTTGCCGTCAGCGCCCGCCCGTCGCCGAGCTTCGCCACTTCCAGCAGCGCCTTCAGTCCGACGTTTACCGGACGACGCAGCCCCTGCAATCCCAGCTTCGCGAACACCCGATTCTCGCCCAGCAACGGGACAGCATCGGCAATGGTCGCGATGGCAACGATTTTCATGAACGACATCAGCAGGCGCGACTGATCTTTCGCATCCAGCCGCCGCTGCATCAATCCCTGCGCCAGCTTGAACGCCACCCCCGCGCCGCACAAATATTTGCAGGGATAATCGCAACCTTCTTGGTTTGGATTCACCACAACCAGCGCCTGCGGAATGCCGTCCATCCCTGGCAGGTGATGGTCGGTGACAATCAGGTCCACCCCAGTCCGGCGCGCGGTTTCAGCGGCGGCGAAGGCGCGGATGCCGGTGTCCACGCTGATGATCAACCGCACGCCGTCGGCCGCGGCGCGCTCGATCACCTCGTCGCGCATGCCATAGCCTTCGCGGATGCGGTGGGGCACGTGAAAATCGGCTGCCCCGCCGCACAGCTCGATCACCGTCTTGAGTATGACGATCGCGGTTGTGCCGTCTACGTCGTAGTCGCCGTAAATCAGAATTTTCTCTTTGCGCTCTAACGCCGCTTCCAGCCGATCCAGCGCGGCTTTCATCCCGCTCATTCGCAGCGGGTCGTGAAGGTCGCTAAGCGCAGGCGAAAGAAAACGGGCGGCCGCCTCCGGCTCGTCGATCCCGCGCCCAACTAACAGATCGGCAAGCACGGGCAAAGCGGCAGGAGAGATTTTCAGCCTGGAATCATGCAGCGCCGCGGCCAGTTCCCTGGCTTTCGGAGAATCGACCGGATTGGCGATCCATCGCATGAGTAGCTTTCTGGAAGGAACCAGCTTAGCAGCTGGCGCCACATCGCCAGAAGTAGGCGCCCCAGCGTCATTCACGAAATTCACCGAGCCTGCCGATGAAGATGATTCGGGGAGAGCCTGGATTCCTTTTCCTCAGTTTGCGCAAACGCTTTTGGCATTGGAAAACGAACGGCCAGGACACGGGAATACCATGACTTTGGCAACGGGAACATGCAAGGCGCGGGGGCCGGTGGAACTGCCGTGGAGTACGGACAGTATTCCACCCTTCCCGGCCATCGCGCTGAAAGCTCTGAACCTGATGTCAGGCACGGACACGTCCTTGCTGGAACTCTGCAATCTGATCCGCTCCGATCTCTCATTCTCGGTTGCGATTCTCAGGATTGCCAATTCTCCTCTGGTTGCCTTTTCCAAGAACATCACCAGCGTGCTGCAGGCATCGATGCTGCTCGGCTTCCAGCGCCTTAGGGGCGTGGTAATTACGGTTGGTCTCAAGGCGTATCTCGCGGGCTCGTTCACCCCACTCATCCAATCGTGCTGGCATCACAGCGTCGCCTGCGCGATCATCGCCGAGCGCAGCGCGAAGTGGAGATTCATGGACAAGGATTTTGCCTACACGGCCGGGATTCTTCACGACATCGGCAGGGTGGCTTTGGCCACGGTCATGCCAGAGGCGTATGCCCGCGTCGTCGCACGCGGGGCAGACCGGCCTCGGGATGTTCTCCAGGTTGAACTAGAGGTGTGCGGAATCGATCACTGCGCGGCTGGACGTTCGCTGGTGACCGCCTGGAACCTTCCCGTAGCGTTCCTTGCGATCACGGCGTGTCATCACGACTTGGAAGCTCCCGCGCCTGGCACAAGTTCCTTGATTCCGCCCAGTTGCGAGTTGGCGGACGCGCTCGGGTTCGGGGTAATCCCCTGCCGATCTGGCCGCAGCTATGCTGAGATTCTCGCCGGTTTTCCCGAGCCAGGGCAAAGCCGCTTCCCCGCCGATGCGGAAGCGCTCGCCTCTGAAATCGCAAACGAGATCCAGGCGATTGAATTGGCGTAGCGGGGGCGGTACTCTTAACGCTCTTCGTCCTGATCCGGCTCGTCGATCATGAATCCGCCGGCATCATCCGCGAGCTCGCGCAGGTGTTGGTAATGTTCGTACCATTCGGTGCCAGCTTCATAGACGAAGACGCATCCCTGGTACGCCCATCCCAGCTGCACGAATCCAGTCTTGCCGATGTAGGTCCGCAACCAGCGGGCTTCTTCCATATCTTCTTCGCTGCTGTAATCGCCGTCGGAGAGGCGCTGGGACAAGCGGTCGAACTCTTCGCGCTCCAGAGCCCAGAAATGCATGGTCAGGAAAGGCGCGCCCGTGGACTTGGCCAGTTCCACGAAGTCCTTCCACCCATCCGGATTCTGCGCCGAGTCCCACAGCACGCTGGGAACCTCTTCGCATTCGACATAGCCAAAGAAACGGCGCATGCCCAGACCTTCAATGAAGGCCGTCATATCGTCTTTCATGCCCGTCAGGTCGTCCGGATGTGGAGACATGGATTGCCCCCATTGTAAGGCTTGCGCCAGTCAGCCGCCACTGTGCCGCGAGCGAATGGCTTGTTGCCCCTGTGGAGATTCCCCTGTGCACCTCTGTGTTCCCCGTGGTTAGAAAAGGTCCTTACCACAGAGGACACGGGGGACCACAGGGGACGGCAAGCGGGGACCCCTCCGCCACAGCCCGCTACCCTTGTGTTAAACTTTTTGTTCACACAAAAGCCATAAACATGCTCTTTTCCAAAGAATATGTGGGCTATCTGGCCCGCGAAGTTTCCAAAAAACTGGTGGCGAGCGGTCTCATTGAGACCAAGGCGATGCCTGCTCTTAACGAGAAGGTGCACGCCGCGCTGCTCGAAGAGCTGGCGCTCGAGGACCGTATTAACGACGAGGTGCGCGTTATCCTCGAGGCTTATTCCGAGGAAATGCAGAAAAGCGGCGCCAATTACCAGGAAATGTTCCGCAAAGTGAAGACCGAGCTGGTGAAGAAATACAAGGCTGTTCTTTGAAGTTAAAGGCATAAAGTTGAAAGCGTGAGGATTTCTCTGCTGTGCGATTGAGCCGCGACAAAGTCAACCAACTCGCCCACACCATCACCGACGCCGTCGCTGACATGGACGCGGTCGACTTCATCGAGGACCGCAACACCATCCGCCTCGAAGTCCGCAAGATTCTCGAAGAGTTGCTGATGCAGGAAGCACGCATCGACCAGGCCGCCCGCCAGAAGATCGAAAGCCAGCGCCGAACCATCATCGAGGGCTCGGAGGAATGGTCGATCCTCTACCGCAAGTATTACAACGATGAAGTGAAGAAACTTGGGGTGTAGGCACAGTTGAAACTCTCAATTTTCCATTCCCGCCTTTTTCAGTTTCCACCCATCGCGGGAGGATAGAACAAAGTCTGCTCCGCCGGGTTACAATCCCAACCCACGGTCCGCATGTCCTGTGAACGATCCGATGCTCCAGGCGCTGAGGGAGATCATGTTCCATCGACGTTCCATCCTCATCATTATCATTGCGCTGCTCTTCTTATTATCACGTTTTGGGTTGGGCTCCAAGAACGGGAAGAAAGATGACCCCACCCTCCATCCCGTGGGCTTCAGCTTGCGCCAGTTTCCCGCGCCGGAAGACTACAACTGGCGCGGCTCTGACGATCACACGCTGGACGGCGTTATCTGGTATCCCACAGCAGACAGCGCTGGGCAAAAAGAGCAATACCTTGGTCCGCCCGATGCCCCACTGTTCTATGCCGGCCGCGCCGCCAAGGATGCTACGCTGGCCCCCGCGTTCAGCAAGTTTCCACTGATTGCGCTTTCCCACGGCACGGGCGGCAGCGCTATGCAGATGGCATGGCTTGGCACCTATCTCGCCGCGCGCGGCTACATCGTCGTCGCCGTGAATCATCCCGGCAACAACGCTGTGACCGGCTACACAACCGAAGGTTTTGTCGAAGGCTGGGAGCGGGCAAAAGACATCAGCACCGTGATCAGCGACATGTTAGCGGACCAGCGTTTCGGCTCTAAGATCGATCCTGATCGTATTGGCGCGGGCGGTTTTTCCTATGGCGGCTACACCATGATGGAGCTCGCCGGCGCAAGGACTGACCTGAACCGGCTTCTAGCTTGGTGCGATGAGCAAAAGAGTGCTTGCAATCCTCCCGAAATGCCGGATTTGATGGAGAAGTTTAAAGCCCTCCAGGAGAAACCCGACGTGCAGCGGACGCTGCAGCGCGCCGGCGACTCCTACCTCGACCCCCGCATCCGAGCCGTGTTCGCGATCGCTCCAGCCGTTGCTCGCGCGTTTACGACGGAAACCTTGCAGCAGATCACCACCCCAGTGGAAATCGTCGCCGGCGCGGCAGATGTCATTGCTCCTGTCGCTGAGAATGCCCGTTTCTTCGCTGCGAATATCAAAACCGCAAAACTGACAATCCTGCCCGGCGGTGTCGGCCATTACACTTTCCTCGACGTCGGGACGGAAGCCGGGAAAAAGCAGCTCCCCCAACTTTTCGTGGATAACCCCGGCGTCGATCGCGAAGCCGTGCACCAGCAGGTGGCCCAAATGGCCGCTGACTTTTTCGACCGAGAGCTCGCACGGCCGGGAAGAAAGCGCTGACCCTCCGGCATTTTCGGAAGGCTGCGGTTATCGTCTGCGTACATCTGCCTGAGATTGAATTTGGCTTTGGAGCCTACTTCTCTGCCTCGAACCCGGACATGCGCAGCACATCGTCCTGATCCTGCTCGTTGCGCCTGATTCCGACAGCATTCAATTCACGCGCCACCGGTTGCACTACTTCTAGAATCTTGGCCAGCGTTTGACTTACCGCTTCTTTGTCGCTGTTCTCCGCGCCGCGGCGTTCCATCAGGCTCTGCAAAAGAGTCTTTGGCCGTGGATAGACCACGATCTTGACATCGACCCCCTCGGGAACTCCAGCCGCTTTTTTCGCCAACTTCAGCGCCGTATCGTAGCCGCCGAGTTCGTCCACCAAACCGAGGTTCTTCGCGTCCTGGCCCGACCAGATCCGGCCCTTCGCGATCTCCAGCACTTTTTCCATCGGCAGCTTGCGCCCATCGGCAACCTTGCCGGTGAAATCCACATACACGCGGTCGAGCCACGCCTGAAATCGCCCCCACTCAGCGGGCGTGTAGTCGTGCATTCCGGTGAACATAGTGGCATTGTTGCCTTGGTGCACTTCGTCCCACGAAAGTCCGACTTTGTCCCACAGCCCGTTGGTCAGCATTTTTCCGCCCAGCACTCCGATCGAAGCCGTGATGGTTCCGGGTTCAGCGACGATCTTGTCGGCCGCCATGGCCACAAAGTACCCGCCCGACCCCGCCAGATTTCCCATGGAAACAATCACCGGCTTGCCCGCCTGGTGCGCCCGCACCACTTCGCGCCAGATCGTATCGGAAGCTACGTACGAACCTCCCGGGCTATCCACGCGAAACAGGATCGCCTTGACGTCTTTATCTTCCGCAGCCGCTCGAATCGCGCCTGCCACCGTATCCGAGCCCATATTCTGGCTGCCCTGCACCGGATCGTAATCGCTCTTGCCGCGCGTAACGTCGCCGACGCCGAACACTAGCGCAACCGTCTTCCCGTGGTCATGCGGACGCCCGGCGCGGTGCAGATATTTATCCAGGTAGAGCAGTTCCGCTCCGTCGCCTGCCTGGCTTTTTACGTCTTTGTAAACCTCGTCGCGATACTTAACCGCGTCCACCAGTTTTGCTGCCACTCCTTCTTTGCCCAGATACGGCCCCCCGTCCACCAGCGCCTGGAACTTCTCAGGTGCGATCTGCCGCGCCTGGCAGATGCCGTCCTTCATCTGGTTGAACCATGAATTCATGATCGCAGTCATCGCTTCCTTGTGTGGGCCCGTGTACTTGGTCTCGGTAAAAAAGTTGAGCGCGTTCTTGTATTCGTAGCGATGATCGCCGTGAAAGGTCACGCCCAGCTTGGAAAGCGTTCCCTTGATGAATGGCGATTCCATGATGATGCCCGTCAGTCCGACGTCGCCCGATGGTTGCAAGTAGATATGGTCAAACGCGGTTGCCAGGTAATACGCGCCGTTGCCGGGACCGAACTCGCCGAAAGTTTCCGCGTACGCGACCGCAAATTTCTTGTGCGCGCGAAATCTTTGGACAGCATCGCGAATTTCCTGAGTCTGCGCCATTCCCATCGGAGCCGCGCCCACCTTGGCAATCATGCCAACGACGCGATCGTCACTGGCTCCGCGATCGATGGCGTCCACCACGTCGCGCAGCGTCTGTTTTTCAGTCAACATCAGCTGCGCCGTCGGCGTCTCGGGCGCGTTCTCTAGAAACGCCTGCTCGAAGTTGGCTTCGAGAATGGTCTTGGATGGGACCTTGCCCTTTGATCCGATCACGGCCATCATCACGATGACCATTCCGATCAGCCACAGAGCGCCTAAGATGGCAAGAAACCGCACGATTAACTTGGACATGGTTTGCTCCTCATTTGCTAAGAAAGAGCAGTCTAACCAAGTCCGGGCCTTCGGCGCTACATACTGTTTGACATCCTTCCCCCATTCCACTAAGAATGCCCTTCCATCGAAAAAGGAGATGCAATATGCGCCAGTTTCTGCCTTGCTTCCTGCTGGTGGTTCTCGGTACCTTAGCGTTCCCGCAAGATCGAACCAACGCGCGCTCCATGGTGATCTCACCGTACGGCATCGTCGCCAGCAGTCAGGTGCAAGCGTCGCAGGCCGGAGCGGAGATCCTGTCTCGTGGCGGTTCGGCAGTGGATGCTGCCATCGCCACCAATGCTGCACTGGGTGTGATGGAACCAGACATGAACGGCATAGGCGGCGACTTGTTCGCGATCTACTGGGACGCCAGGACCGGAAAACTTTACGGCCTGAACGCCAGCGGATGGGCTCCCAAAGCGCTCACCATCGACTACTTGAAATCGAAGTCCGTCACCCAAATGCCCGAAAGCGGAATCGACACGGTAACCGTGCCGGGCGCGGTTGAGGGCTGGAACAAGTTGCATGAACGCTTCGGTCGCCTGGCCTGGAAAGATCTTTTTGCGCCGGCGATCTTCTACGCGGAAAACGGATTCGCGGTCCAGGAGTTGATCAGCACGGACTGGCGGGCTGCCGCTCGCGCCAAGCTGAAAAATGACCCGGAAACCCGGCGCGTTTTCCTCGTCCACGATGAAGCCCCTCAGATGGGCGAAGTATTTAGAAACCTCGACCTTGCCAGAGCCCTCCGTCTGCTTGCCGCCGGAGGTCCGCGCGCCTTCTATGCCGGCGAAATCGCGAAGGCTATTCTTGCCACCTCGCGTGAACTGGGCGGCACCATGACATCGGAAGACCTGGAGGATTTCTCCGCGGAGTGGGTCGAGCCCATCTCAATTACCTACCGCGGATGGAAAGTTTACGAATTGCCTCCGAACGGGCAGGGCATGGCAGCCCTTGAAATGTTGAACATCCTCGAGCAGTTCTCGCCGGCGAAAGCCGGTCCGCTGAGTGGCGAAGAGTTGCACAAAAGAATCGAAGCGATGAAGTTGGCCTACGCCGACCTGGCGCGGTACAACGCCGACCCTCGGTTCGCAAAAGTACCGGTTGCCGGCTTGCTCTCGAAGGATTACGCGAAGCAGCGCGCCCAACTGATCAATCCCCGGAAGGCCAATTGCGAGACCGATGCTGGTCGTCCTCCTGCGAGTGACACGACCTACCTCACGGCCGTGGACCGAGAGGGCAATATCGTCTCGCTCATCCAGAGTAACTTTTCAAGTTTTGGCTCGGGCATCACCGTACGAGGCATGGGATTTCCGCTGCAGAATCGCGGGGCCTTGTTCCTGCTCGACCCCGCCAAACCTGACGCGCTCGCCGGTCACAAGCGCCCCTTCCACACCATCATTCCGGCCTTCATGGAGCGCGGCGACGACCACATCGGGTTTGGCATCATGGGCGGCGCCAACCAGCCGCTCGCGCACGCCCAATTCGTGTCCAATGTGGTCGACTACGGCATGAATCTTCAAGCTGCCATGGAGACGGCTCGTTTCACCGTACGCAGCAATTTCAATATCGGCTGCAACATTGAAATCGAGGATCGCGTGCCCGCCGAAGTGCGCCAGCAACTTACGGACATGGGCCATCAACTCGATGTTCGCGGGGATTTCTCACTCCACATGGGACGCGGCCAGGCAATCGATCACAACACAAAAACCGGCCTGAACTTCGCTGCTTCCGATGCACGAACTGACGGCTCGGCAGAACCGGAGTTTCCGCCGGGACTACATCTCGCCGGCGCTCCACTAACGGAGCCAGGCAAGCGCTAGCGGCATCCCCTGGTCCCGCTGAAGACGCTTATGAGTTTCGTGGAACCAAGGATTCGAGGGGAGGAATCGAGAAGGACGTGGTCAAGGAATGTTCCAGCGGTTGGGTTCCGTCCTGAATGGCTTTTGCGAGAATCTCCATCGCCGGTCCCGTAAGCGGTGGAATGTGAATCGTCGCCGTGAGCATTTTTTCGCGTACCCAGGCTTGGCCCGTCGCCGGCTGGCCATCACATCCGGTAAATGGCAGGCTTAGCCATCGCGAACGCTCTGCTTCGGTGGTGATCTCCTGAAAAGCTTTGCGAGCGCCCATGGCCATCGAATCATCCTGCGCGCCAACCAGTTTAATGGACGCGGCTTGTGAAGTGGCCAGTTTCAGCCAGGACCGCACCGCCCGCCAGGCACTTTCCTCCGTCCACTGTGCCTTCAGTGTCCGCACTTGGATATTCGACGGCTTCGTCTGCATCATCCCCGACGTACGTTCTTGGGCCGCAGAACTGTGCGAAGGTCCTTCAATGTACAGAACCGAACCGCCCGCGGGCAGCAAGGCTGCGAATTGTCTCCCTTGAATGCGTCCAATCTCGACGTGATCGGAACTGACAGCAAAGATGGGTGCGGCCCCCGCCGTGCGGAGATCCGACAAGTAATCCGGCCTCCGGTTCACGACCGCCCAGCCGATTCCGGCGGCGCTGGCGGCCCGGGCCACCTGAGGCAGGGCTGTGGCCCCAACCGGTTCCACCACAATCGCATCGGGTCGGGATTCATCCCGGCTTTGGATTGCCCTTAGAAGTTGAGTGCTTTGATTCACCGCGTCGTTATCGGCAAACACGATTTCCACATTGCTCCCCAGTTTGCGCGCAGCATCTTCCGCGGATTGGGCTTGCGCCACCTGGAAATCGTTGTCCCGCGTGTGAAGAGATACCAGGAATCGGAGTTTTTTCATTTCGCTGGTTTACTCCTGACTACCTTATAACAATACGCATTGTTCGCTGAAACGTTTGGCTTGGCAAGCCAATCCTCCAGCCGGTCTCAAACATAAGGACCGAATCGAGTCAACATTCCGCGTCGCCCAATGCTAGGGCTTGGAATGGCTCTGGTGGGCGGGCGTTGTAATTGCGCCTTCCGCTGCCGACCTTACCAGCGCCGCGTACTTTGCGAATACGCCGGTTTTGTAGCGTGGCGCCGGAGCTTTCCATTCGGCCAGTCGTCGCGCAATTTCGGCATCGGAAATTTCCAGCTCCAGCCTTCGGATCTTGGTATCGATAGTGATGCGGTCGCCTTCCCGAATTGCGGCAATTGGACCGCCTAGCGCCGCTTCTGGGGCTACATGGCCGACCATCAGGCCCCGGGTAGCTCCGCTGAAGCGTCCATCGGTGATCAGCGCCACACTTTCGCCTAAGCCTTCGCCTACAATCGCCGCGGTCACGCTCAACATCTCTCGCATGCCGGGTCCGCCCTTAGGACCTTCATAGCGGATTACGACCACGTCTCCGGCTTTAATCTGCTTGCTGGTCACCGCCTGCATTGCGGCTTCTTCGGAATCAAAAACGCGCGCCGGACCGGTTTGCGACGCCCGTTCGTGGCCGCTCATCTTCACCACGCCACCCTCCGGTGCGAGGTTGCCTTTCAGGATCACCAGTCCGCCCGTGGTCTTCAGTGGCTTACTCAAGGGAGCGATCACCGTCTGTCCGGCAGTTTCTATCGCTAGGTTCGCTTCTTCTGCAAATGTCTTTCCGGTTACCGTCATCGCCGTACCGTTTACATGTTTGCCGTCGAGCAGCCGCTTGGCGATTACCGGAATGCCCCCGGCTGCGTCCACATCCGCCGCCACATATTTTCCCGCCGGCTTCAGATCCGCCAACAGCGGCGTGCGTTCGCTGACGCGTTGAAAATCGTCGATCTCCAGCGGCAGGCCCATTTCGCGCGAGATCGCTAACAGATGAAGCACGGCGTTGGTCGAGCCACCAGTGGTAGCCACGCCCGCAATCGCATTCTCGAACGCGGCGTGCGTTAAGATGTCGCTCGGGCGAATCCCCTGCTTCAGCAGATTCATCACCACTTCGCCGCAGCGGAAGGCTACTTCGTCCTTGCGCGGGTCCATGGCGGGAATTCCGTTAAAGCCCATGGGCGACAGGCCGATGAGTTCCATCACCGTGGACATAGTATTTGCCGTGTACTGCCCGCCGCACGCGCCCGCCCCCGGACACGCCACATTTTCGAGCGCCAGCAGATCGGCGTCGCTCATCTTGCCCGCGGCATTCGCGCCCACGGCTTCGAACACATCCTGAATGGTGACGTCTTTGCCTTTGTACTTGCCGGCGGCAATCGTTCCTCCGTAAAACACCAGGCCAGGCAGGTTCATGCGCGCCAGCGCCATAGCTGCCGCGGGGATCGTCTTGTCGCAACCGACAATGCACACCGCCGCGTCGAAAAGCTGTCCGCGGCAGACCAGTTCGATCGAGTCGGCAATCACCTCTCGACTCACCAGCGACGCCTTCATGCCTTCGGTGCCCATGGTCTCGCCGTCGGAAATGGCGATGGTGTTGAACTCCATGGGAGTGCCGCCTGCAGCGCGAATGCCTTCTTTCACCTTGGCCGAAAGGCGACGCAGGTGGAAGTTGCAGGGCATGGTCTCGATCCAGGTGTTGGCAACGGCGATCAGAGGCTTGGCTAGATCGTTGTCAGTGAACCCGATGGCTTTGTACATGGCGCGCGCCGGAGCCTGGTCGCGCCCGTCAGTGATATTGCGACTGCGATGTTTTAGGTCGATGTCCATGGTAGTAATGCGGACAGTGTAGCGGAAAGGAAAGAAGTTATCAGTTGTCAGTTGTCAGTTCTCAGTTCTCAGTGAAACCGGCGGGTTTGGTTTTACTGAAAACTGATAACTGATAACTGACAACTGAGAGCCCTTTCTTAGGCATTCACCACTTTCGGCGCCGCCGGCTTCGCCTCGGCTGCCTTCTTTTTATCCGACGGCAGCCACGACATCATCGCTCGCAGCTGCTCACCTACTTTTTCAATGGGGTGCTGCTTCGCGGCCTCGCGCAGCTGGGCAAACTTCTTGCCGCCCTTTTTGTTCTCAGCAATCCATTCTTTCGCGAAGGTCCCGTTCTGGATCTGCTTCAGCACCTTCTTCATCGCCTTGCGCGTTTCGTCTCCCACAACCTGTTCGCCACGGGTCAGGTCGCCATATTCCGCTGTGTTCGAAATCGAATAGCGCATGCGGCTCAACCCGCCTTCGTAGATCAGGTCGACGATCAACTTCATCTCGTGGACGCACTCGAAGTACGCGATCTCGGGAGCGTATCCTGCCGCCACCAGCGTCTCGAATCCTTTCTGCATCAGCGAAGTCAGCCCGCCGCAGAGCACCGCCTGTTCGCCGAACAAGTCGCTCTCGGTTTCTTCTTTGAACGTGGTCTGCAGCACGCCAGCTCGCGTCGAACCGATGCCGTGCGCATAGCTGAGCGCGAATTCATGGGCGCGTCCGCTGGCATCCTGGTGGATGGCCAGCAACGAAGGCACGCCTCCGCCTTGCGAATACACGCGCCGCAGCAAATGGCCCGGGCTCTTGGGCGCGATCATGACCACGTCCACATCTTTCGGAGGCTTGATGGTCTTGAAGTGAATCGAAAACCCATGGGAGAAGCCGAGAATCTTTCCTTTGCGCAGGTGCGGCTTGATAGCCGATTCGTAGAAGTCGGCCTGGGTCTCGTCGGGCGTGAGAATCTGGAGCCAGTCGGCGCGCTTGGCGGCCTCGGCTGGGGCCAGAATGGTCATTCCATCCGCGCGGGCATGCTGGGCCGAGCCACGCTCGGGATCGAGCCCGATGATCACGTCGTATCCGCTGTCACGCAGGTTCTGCGCCTGCGCGTGTCCCTGCGAACCGTAGCCGAAAACCGCGATGGTCTTGCCCTTCAGCGCGGACGGATTGGCATCGTTTTGATAGAAGACTGTGGCCACTGGAAAACTCCTTATGGATGTAGGCTGAAATACTAGATCATGTTTGAAAGCAAAAACCGACCAATCGGTCGGTTCTGGAAATGCTATCCACTTGGCCTTCCACTGTCAACCCCGGAATCTCCTCGTTGGAACAGGAGGGGACCGGTCCCAATAGTCTTGCTAGAGCCGGAACCCCATTCCGCGATACCATCTCTGGGTGATGCTCCGCGAAGCCACCGTCGACCATCGGCAGGAACCTCGCCAGGAAATCCTGCGCGCCGCCGCCCGGCTTTTTCAGCAGCAGGGATACGATGCCACGTCCATGAACGATGTCGCCGCCGCGCTCAAGCTCTCCAAGGGCGGCCTCTATCACCACTTCCAGTCGAAGGACGAGATCCTCTACAACATCATGGCGCACGCCATGGACATCACCGAGGAACGGGTCATCAATGTTGTGCGGCGCATCGACGCGGCCAGCGTTGCCGGAGCCCGGGTGGACGTGACGGAAGAGCGCCTGCGCAAGCTGATCCGGCTGCACATCCAGGTTGTGCTCAGTCCCGAAGACCGCGAGATTACCGTCATGCTGCACGAGAACCATCCTCTCTCGCCAGCGCTCCGCCGCAAGATCAATGGACGCAAAAAGGATTACCTGCACTTCGTCGAGAACCTGATCGCCGAGGTCCAGCGCAAGCGTAATTCGCAATCGCCGGTAACGCCGCGCGCTGCCGCCCTCGCCCTGGTCGGCATGATCAACTGGATCTATCAGTGGTATAAGCCTGACGGCCCGCTGACCGGTGAAGCCATTGTGCAGCAGTACACCGAGATTTTTTTTCGAGGCGCGGCGGGCTAGTTCCCGGTTCTCAGTATCGTAGAGACGCGGCTTGTCGCGAACTAAGTTGACCGGTTCGTATCAGGGCATCGCTTCAGCGATGCCGGAATCCGCACGATTGGAACGCGCCTTCAGGCGCTGCACGACTGCATGACCCATTTCTTCCACATCAACGATCTCTCCCGTCAGCGCGCGGAAAGAAGCAAACTCTACTTCGAATTCTTCCGCGTCCCTGCCATGAGCGCCGGCGTCTACGTCCTGCCGAAAGGTGGCACTGATCCCCAAACGCCCCACCGAGAAGACGAGATGTACTACGTAGTCCGCGGACGCGCCCGCATGCAAATCGGTTCCGACCACGCCGAAGTGCGGCCCGGCTCAGTCATTTTCGTCGAAGCTGAACTGGAGCATCGCTTCTACGACATCGAAGAAGAACTAGAAGTCCTGGTTTTCTTCGCCCCCGCAGAACAGGAATGAGGGATCGAGGCCAGGGAAGGGAACTGATTTTCCTGAGACCTAAGACCTGACACCTAAGACCTGAAAAAAGAACAGCCCGCAAACTTTTCAGCCTGCGGGCTGCCCGGTGGACTGTTTGGGATTGACTGAGGTGGTCACTCTCGTGGCCCCTCGCTCACTCCGGTGCCGGACACAGCCTGTGCCTGGCGGATCAGCCCATACTCACGGATGGTTTGCGAGAGATGTTCCCGATTCCCCCGACCAAAGGTTCCTCGAGAACTCCGCTTAGAGCAACCGCCCTAAGACTCAGCCACCTCACCTGGTCTGGTACTTCTACTGTGACTTTCAGAACTTGTCATCCGACCACCTCCTTTCCGGTGTAACGGCAGAGTACAAAAAAGCCGTCTCGGCGTCAACGGCACGGAAGAGGCGTGCCTCGAAAATCAATAGTTCGCAGGTACACTTATTTCGCCGACTGAAAACAATCCCTTTGGAGTTCCGCTCGACATGCCAGCCGTAAGCGTCGCCTCTACCGTTCTCAATGAGTGCGACGACATCGACACCCTGGTCGAGAGTCTGATGCGGCAGACTCTTGCTCCCGTCGAAGTCATCATCGTCGACGGCGGTTCCACCGACGGCACCTGGGAGCGTCTTGAAGCCGCCCGGCTAAAATATCCGGCCTTGATTCCTATCCGCGATGAAGCTGCAGCCTGCAGCGTTCCCCGGGGCCGATCGCGCGCGGCCGCAATGTCGCAGTTGCCGCGGCTTCGTCCGATGTAATCGCATTCACCGATGCCGGATGCACCCACAGCCCTGACTGGCTCGCCAATCTCACAGCCCCGATCTTCAAAGGCGATTCCGAGTATTCCGTCTGGAGATCATACATTGACCCCGCAACCTCCACGGTATGGGACGTTGCCTCCGCCCCCTTCTTTGGCGTCAAGTTAAACCCCGAAGCAGCCACCAAGTCGTGCACCGCCCGTTCCATGGCCTTCCGCAAAGAACTCTGGCAACGTGTCGGCGGATTCCCCGAGACCGTTTTCCTCGGAGAAGACACCGTATTCGATTCCAAAGTGCGCGAGATTGTGACGCCAGCTTTCCCCGAATGCGCCAAAGCCGCTTACCAGCCTCGCCACACGTTCCGCTCCGCTCTCCGGCAGATCGTTTTTTATACCGTAACCGATGGCGTTTTGGGCGGACAGCTAGATCCGCCTGTGGCGAAACCTGGCTCGCTGCTTCGCGGAAATTCTTGCCGCTCTAGCTCTCGCCTACTCGCCCATTCCCTTGTTGTGCGTGCTCGCCCTCGAAATCTACTTTGCATTTCGGTTCGACTGGACCGACGTCCGAAGGGCTCCCATCCGAACTCTGGCCGCGCGGCTGGTATTTTCCCTGATCGTCCCCTGGGTGGTCGCGTGGTATCAGACCGTGGGCACCATGACTCCAAGAAAAATCGTCCCAACCGGCAAAACTTCACCTAGCGCACTCGCAGTACATGCCCACCAGATACCTACCTTCGTTACTACCCCTTCCCTAAACTGAAGGGAGCCCTGCAAAGCAGGAACGACTAGCCGCAGTCTTTGATCTTTGATCTTTGATCTTTGGCATCGCTCCAAGTGTAGAGACGGGGCTTGCCCCGTCTCCGCTGCCGAGACGCGGCAAGCCGTCTCTACGGGAGATATTTTCCCGCAGCTAACCTTTCCAACGATACGCGTCCGGTTGGGCCAGGCCTATATGCGCCAGTACCCGGTTCGCGAATTCACGGGCCATGGCATCGGCGTCCGACGGATGGTTATAGAACGCCGGAATCAGGGGGAAGATTGTCGCCCCCGCATCCGCCGCCAGCGACATGTTGCGAATGTGGATTTTGTTCAGCGGCGTCTCGCGGACACAGAGCACGAGCGGCCGGCGCTCTTTAAGAGTCACGTCGGCGGCGCGCTCGATCAGATGCGAGGCAGTGCCGTTGGCAATGCGGCCCAGAGTGCCGACGCTGCACGGGATCACGACCATCGCGTCCACGGGATACGACCCGCTGGCCACGTTCGCCCCGATATCGGTGTTGGCCTGCTGCTGAATCTTTGCCGATGGCGTGCCGATGATTTGACGTAGAAGTTCAGAACGGCCTTCGATACCGAGTTCCGCGGCCATGACGCGTAGGCCGCTGTCAGAAGTAATGAAGTTCACCGTCTTCACCCGAGGGTCGCGTTCCACGGTGAGCAAGAAGTGCTTCAAAAATAATGACCCACTGGCGCCGGTAGTGGCGACAGTCAGGTTTTCCGGAATCCGAAGGGACAAAGTAGCGCTCCACGAGGCCATCCACGTCGCGGCCTCGAAAAACTGAGGATAGGGAGGGCCGAAAGGCAAGTCAAGGCGACCTCCGAATTTATGGCAGCCACCGGCATCTTACGATCGCGGCGCAGTGCCGCTCAACGCCACGCCACCTCCAGCGTCGTGCGTAAGATTGGCGCCATTGACCCCACTGCCGGATGCAAGTATCTGCGCGATTTTCGCGAGGCTTACCGCTCCTACGAGAAAGTGCTCGCCCCCAGCGACGTCCGCCACGAAATTGCCCAAGCCGGAACTGTTTTGGTCGGCGACTACCACGCCCTGCCCAACTCGCAGCGCTATTTCGCCTCGCTCCTCCGCGATCCTGAACTCCACCAGCGCCCGGTAGTGCTGGGATTGGAGACAATTTTTTCCCGCGATCAGCACATTCTCGACGAATGGTTCCGCGGCGAGATTGAGGAAGACGAATTGCGCCAGCGCATTCGTTTCGATCTTGACTGGGGATACGACTGGCCGACATTTTTCGACCTGCTCTCGGCCGCCCGGGACTGCGGCGCATCCATCTACGGGCTCGATTGCATGCCTCGCGAAGATCTGCGCAAGATCGGGGCCCGCGACCGCCACGCCGCCGACAAGATTGCCGAACTTCGCCGCCAACATTCCGACGCGCTGATCATTGTGTTGTTCGGCGAGTCGCATCTCGCGCCTCAGCATCTGCCCGCCCTGCTCCAGGAGCGGCTTCCGGCGGAGCCCATGCTCACCGTCCTGCAAAACGTCGACGCCCTCTACTGGCGCGCTGCCGGAGAAGCCCTCGACCACGTGGAAGCCGTCCTAGTCCACAAAGACGTTCGTACAGAAGCCCGCAAGAATGTTCTGTGCGTCTTCAACGCCACGCCGTTGGAAAAATACGAGACCTACCGCATCTGGCTCGACCGCTGGGGACGCAGTGACAATGATAAGGACCACAGCGGCCCCGACCTCGGCCCCACTCTCTACAACCTGATTGACGGCATGGTACGTTTTCTCGGCATCAACCAATACTCGTCGCACAACACCACGCAGCCCAGGCTCCTGGTTGACCTCATGCCCGAAGTCTATTCGCGTAGTTCTGACGCGCTTCTGCGCCGCCTGTTGTCGCGTAAAGGATTCACTGCCGAACAGCGCCAGCGCCTGCTCCGCCAGGTCCGCGAGCGTGGCAGTGTCTACCTAACGCCCATCAACGCCGTGTATGTGCGCGAGTTCCGCATGACCTCCTCCGCCGAGGACGCCGTGCGCTGCCTTCATCAAGCCTGTCGCGGTTTACCGAATCTTTCGAACGGCAAGGCGCCCAGCGCCAAAACACTCGATCCAGACGACACGTTTTACCTGGCCGTCTTCGAACATGCGCTCGCCTTTTTCGGATCGCGCATCTTGCATCCAGCACGTCCCGCTTTCCGCGATACCGATCTGAAGGAACTGTTCGACGTGACTCACGAAGACCTCGAACAGCAGACTTCCCTTCCCTTCGCCGACGCCGTCGAGGTCCTGGACTTCCTGACCGAACACCGTCAACACGACCTTCGTGACCTGCATGCGCCAGCCTTCACCGGCCGCAAGCACGAATACGCCGCCGAGCAGCTCGGATATCTCACCGGCACCGACCTCTACGACGCCTACATCGAGGGCCGCCTGAGCACCGCCAACCTGCGCAAGCTCTTCCTGATGCACATCGAAGAACCCGGCGTGGCCAGCCAAGCCTACGTCCAGTTGAGAAGGCGACTGCGCTCCGGACCACGCGTATAGATTCCCTCAGCTCTCAAGTTTTGATGGTTTCGGTTTCCCCTGTGCCCCTCTGTGTCCCCTGTGGTTCAAGGTTTTGATCTTCCTGACCGAACCTTAGATTTTCGTCCTTCTCGGCGTCCTCTGCGTCTCGGCGGTTCAAGGTTTTGATTTTGCAGCCGCTGCGGTATGCTCACCTGTTCAATGCCTGACGACTTCCCACTCCAGTCTCAGACGCCCGACGCGCTCATGCTCTTCGGCTTCTGGTACCGCGCCGTCCCGGCAAGTCAACTCCACCGCGGACAACTGGCCAAGACCATGCTCCTCGAACAACCGCTAGTCATTGGACGAGGACGCGACCAGCAAGGCCAGCCGTTTGCCCTGCGCGACGCCTGCCCACATCGCGGCATGCCGCTTTCCTGCGGACAATTCGACGGCCGGCAAATCGAATGCTGCTACCACGGCTGGAAATTCGACGCGCACACCGCCCAGTGCCAGCTGATTCCGTCGCTGGTGACCGATCAAAACCTGAAAATCGACCGGATCTATGCCGGCAGCTACCCCTGCGAGGAGCGCGACGACTTTATCTGGGTCTTCATTCCCGATCCTGGCCCAGCCGGCGCCGGATTCTCCAAGTCCGCGCCCGCGCCAGTTCCCGCCCCTGAGATTCCAAAATTCAGCGAGCATTACAAACTCGCCTACCTCACCGCCGACCTGCCTTGCTCCGTCGACCACGGCATCATCGGCCTGATGGATCCCGCACACGGCCCCTTCGTCCACCAGGCGTGGTGGTGGCGCACGCAAAAGTCAATCCACGAGAAGCAAAAGAATTTCGAGCCCATCCCCTACGGATTTCGCATGAGCGCGCACACGCCCAGTTCCAACAGCGCTCCCTACAAACTGCTGCGCCTCTACGCCGACGCCGATTCGATTTCGACGACCATCGATTTCGTCCTGCCCAATCTGCGCTCGGAAATCATTCGCGCCGGCAAATACTGGTTCTCCAGCCTCACCACCGTAACTCCCATCACGCGCAACCAGTGCCGCATCGACGTAGTGGCCGCCTGGAACCTGTTTCGCTGGATTCCCTTCGGCCCCCAGTTGCTGAAATTTGTCTTCGCCAAATTTGTGGAGCAGGACCGACGCACCATGGAACTCCAGTCCGAGGGTCTGAAACACAACCCGCATTTAATGCTGATCGACGACGCCGACCGCCCCGCAAAGTGGTATTTCGGCCTGAAGAACGCCATGCTGGAAATGAAGAAGAACGGCGGCGAGTTCCGGCATCCGATGAGCGGGCCGGTGACGTTGAAGTGGAGAAGCTGAACGAAGCAGGTCTTAATGGTCTCAGGTGTTAGGTCTATTGGTTCACA
Organism: uncultured Acidobacteriaceae bacterium; assembly: GCA_963752985.1. Taxonomy (GTDB): domain Bacteria; phylum Acidobacteriota; class Terriglobia; order Terriglobales; family Acidobacteriaceae; genus Acidiflorens. The sequence goes on along the minus strand of CAVWAN010000023.1, from coordinate 180,216 downwards.
TCCGATCTTGTAGTTGCGTTCTCCTTTGTGGCCGTCTGTTCTCGTGGTACATTTGTGCTATGAAGATACTGTGGGACATATTCCGCCTGCTTCTTGTCTGTTCCTTGCTGTCTACCTCAGCTTGTGGACAAGTCTCTCCAGCTCCGTAGCAGAGAAATGTCTCTGCAGCCCCCACTCCTATAAACATCCACACGACGGACGACCCAGGGATGCTGCGCAAAATTCATCTTGCAGTCGACTTCTATGGCCGCAGCGGCTTGGTCTGGTGTATTACCTTCGTATTCTGCGTGTCGAGCGGAGAAAAGAACGGCACCCCCTCTGAGTAGACTCGTAAAAGCCTAAGCTCGCTGCAGGACTACACGATTGTTGGCATTCTTCTGGCCTAGGTGAGCACGCTCTGGTACTTTGTCTATGTCTCCCCAGCCGATCTGCATAAGCTTTCTTTTTCTCTCGACTCCGACGGAGAAGAATATGCCTCGATCAGTGTAGTAAGTGGTGACGCCTAGAATCCCGCTGACGTCTTGTAACCGATGCTCGCTAACGCGATGCGACGAGCTGTCGAAAATTTCGCAATGATTTTCCTTCCCGCCAAAGGGAAAAGTGGCAAACGAATCGCTGACGCAACTTCCAAAGGCCAATTCTCAATAGTGCTCAAAGATGTTGCGGGAGAACCTGAGACAATCTTCCATTAGCGAACGCCGCTAACTTCGTTTTCTGCTCCTCGCTCTTAGGAAAAGCACACCTTCACTCATTTAGTTGAAACCTTGGCCGAACTCCTAAGACCTCAGCGAATCTCCTCTCCCCTAAGACCTGACACCTAATACCTGATTTACGGTTTGCATTCCGGATCGACCGCGATGCTCCCATCCAGCCAGTGCAAATAAGTCCCCATCGAATGCCAGCACGCCGCGCCGAACTTTACCGTGCCCGAGGAGGAAAACTTGTAGGCCGTATGCACATGGTGGTAGTTGAAGAACGGCAGCCAGAGCGGAAGTTTGGGAACGACGTCGCAAGTGTTGACGATGCGCCATGATGTGATCGGCAATTCATCGAATAGGCGCACGAATTCCGCATCGCCGACCCGAGGCGAGGCAAATGTGCAGAGCGTGGCCACGTCAAATTTCCCCTTTTCTTTGTTCTCCATCACAAACAAAGTGCAGAGCGCCGATCCGAGGCTGTGTCCCGTCACCACGTAGGTCCGCTCAGGCCTTCCCTTGTCTTCGCGGATCAGCGCTTTTTTGATGCTGATCCGTTCCATGTGCAAGTGCAGCTGCTCAAGCTGTTCCGCAAAGGAACCCGCAAACGGTGCTTCAGCGGTTACCGCACGCAAGTCCTCAGCAACGCTGCGACGTCGTTCAATCCGCAGGCTGCTGTAGATTTTGTCGAAGCCCCTGTGAACCAGCCCTGCGGCGGGAACTTGCTGGAAAGGAACCAGAAACGCAAACGCGTCGTCCCACCACTCGATCTTGCCCTCGGTGCCGCGAATTGCCAGGATGAATTCCTGATAAGTATTTCGGTTTTGTGCCACGAAGCCGTAGAACCTTGGCACCTTGTCGTCGAGGAAAAAATCCGTCATGTGGATCCATGCCACCAGTTCGTAAGGGTCGGGGATGTCGCCGGGCAGGGGTTCAGGCCTAAGGTCGGAGGGATTCCGCTTGAACAACGTGTAGGCGGCTTCGACAAACTTGCCGTAGAAAACTGCTTCACTGTTGACCAGTGGCCGGCCCATGAAGCGCCTCCGAGGAAGGAAATGCAAAACCGGTTGGATAGTGAATAATGATTAGGGCCAGTTGGCCAGGAGCCGCTATTCACTATCCACTAATCACGGTTCCGCCACCAGCCAGTCCATCGCTTCTTCCCGCGTCTTGAACGTCACAATCTCACGCTGGGAAAAGTTGTGGAAGTTTTCCATGAAGGCGCGCGGGATACTCTCCGCGCCGACCCACGCCGTTTTCTTCACAAACGGCCGGTCGAGTGTCAACACTTCTTTGGTCTTCATAGCGACCGCGTGATCGATCGTGGCGCCGGTGAAGTCGGCGAGCGTGACCAGCGACTCGCGCGGGTGTTTTGCCACCATGACCCTCGCATACTCCAGCAGAAGTTGCATCTCGTGTGCGTTGGCGTGCGAAAAGTCCAGCAGCAGAATCTGCTGGCCCTTGTGCTCGACGAAATGGATACGATCATCCAAGTGGACCCCGAATCGTTTCCCCTGTGTTCCTCTGTGTCCCCTGTGGTGAAAAAAGTCTTAACCACAGAGGACACAGAGTGGCACAGGGGACTTCTACGTTAACAACGTCTCCACGACTTTGTACACCGCGGCCAGGGCCGAGTCGAGCGCCGCCACATCTTTCCCGCCCGCTTCGGCCAGGTCCGGGCGCCCTCCGCCTTTGCCGCCGACTGTCTGAGCCACCGGGCCAATAACTTTGCCCGCCTGAATGCGGCTGGTGAGGTCTTTGGTGACGCCGACAATCAGCGAAACATTTCCATTTGACGCCGAGCCCAGCACGACCACGGCCGAGCCAAGCTTGTCGCGCAGCTGATCGACCAGCGTGCGCATCTGCGAGCGCTCCAGATTGTCCACCCGGTGGGCGAGGACCTTCACGCCACGAACTTCTTTGACCTTTTCGCCGATGTTGGCCGTGCTCGACGATGCCGACTTCATCCGCGCCTGATCAAGCTCGCGCGTCAGCCGCTTGATCTCGGCATCTTTCTTTTCCAGCTCCAGTTTCAACGCTTCGGCCGGCGATGCCGAGTCCTCCCCAGAAGTGGGTGCCCCATCCTTTCGCGTTTTTTGCGAAAGGGTGGGACCAACGAAGCTGGCGACCACACTCTCCAGTTCGTGGTCTTTGCGGAAATGGCGCAGTGAGCCTTCGCCGGTAACGGCCTCGATGCGCCGCACGCCGGACGACACGCTTCCCTCTTTCAGAATCTTGATCAGCCCGATCTCGCCGGTAGCGCCGGTGTGCGTGCCGCCGCACAGTTCGGTGGAGAAATCTCCGATTTTGATGACACGCACCTTGTCGCCGTATTTCTCGCCAAACAACGCCATCGCGTGATACTCGTTGACAGCCACGTCAATCGGAACGTCAGCGATCACCTTGACCGCTTCGTTGCGCAGAACTTCTTTGTTGATGATGTCTTCAATATCCTGCAGTTCTTCGTCTTCAACTCCAGTGAAGTGCGAGAAATCGAAGCGCAGATGATTGGGAGCCACGAGCGACCCCGCCTGCTTCACATGCTTGCCCAAAACTTCGCGCAGTCCGGCATGGAGCAGATGCGTAGCCGTGTGATTGCGCATGGTGGCTTCGCGAATCGTGGTATCGACCACGGCATCCACTTTGTCGCCCACGCGGAGGGTGCCCCACCCTACCGCGTTTTTTGCGGAGGGTGGGGATTTCATGACAACCTGATGCGCACGCACTCCCTGCACCGGGTAGTAGCATCCAGTCACTTCCGCGACGACGGTGTTGTGATCGTCGGAGTAAAGCCATCCGCGATCGCCGACCTGCCCGCCGGACTCAGCGTAGAAGGGCGTGTGATCGAGAATGATTTCGCCGGAGTCTCCGGGCTTGAGTTCCTGCACGCCTTGGCCGCCTTTGATAATGGCGAGAACTTCACAATTGTCCGAACGAGTCTGGCGATACCCTTCAAAATCAGACTTCGGGAGTTGCTGGTAGGCGGGATTGGCCGTCTGCTTGGCCGCGCCTTTCCAGGAGGCGCGAGCACGTTCGCGCTGCTCGGCCATGGAGCTATCGAAGCTTCTTCCTTCGAACTCTATCCCGAGGTCCCGACAGTAGTCCTCAATATAGTCCCGGGGTAGTCCGAACGTGTCGTAAAGCTTGAAAGCCTTCATACCTCTAAGAATTCGGGTTCCGGTAGGTGTGCGGTCGATATAAAGTTCCAGCGTGCTCCGTCCCTCTTCGATTGTCTTTCCAAATCTTATTTCTTCGTGTAGTACGACCTTGGCAGTTTGATCCACGGTTTCGTCCAGTTCCGGATACGCATCCTGCATTAACCATTGAACTGTGGATACCATTTCATACAGAAACGGCCTCGTCTGCCCGAGCAGGCGTCCGTGCGTAATGGCGCGCCGAATGATCTTGCGCAGCACGTAGCCGCGCCCTTCGTTCGAAGGAGTTACACCATCGGAAATAAGAAACGTTGCCGCACGCGAGTGGTCCGCGATGACGCGTAAGGAGGCCGCCGATTTCGTATGTGCTTCCTTGCTGAGTTCTTTCTCCAGTGAGGTGCCCGTCAACTCCGCCGCCCGCTTGATCAGCGGCGTAAACAAATCCGTCTCATAGTTCGAAATCACGCCCTGCAACACCGACGCCAGCCGCTCCAACCCCGCGCCCGTATCAATCGACGGCTTCGGCAGCGGATTCAGCTTGCCGTTGGCGTCGCGGTCGAACTGCATGAACACCAAATTCCACAGTTCAACATAGCGCCCGCAATCGCAGCCAAACGCGCAGTCTGTATGACCCTGATCAGAAGCCGCCACGCCCATGTCGTAGTGAATTTCGCTGCACGGACCGCAGGGACCGGTGTCGCCCATCTGCCAGAAATTGTCTTTCGTGCCGAATTCATAGATGCGATCTTTCGGCACACCTTGCCCGAGCCACAGGTCGTAGGCTTCGGCATCACGCGGGACTCCGTTTTCGCCTTTAAAGATGGTGACGTAAAGCTTCGCCTTATCAATCCCAAACCACTCCGGCGAAGTGATCAGTTCCCAGGCGTAGGCGATGGCGTCTTTCTTGAAGTAGTCGCCAAAGGAAAAATTTCCCAGCATCTCGAAAAACGTGTGATGACGATTGGTGAAGCCGACGTTCTCCAGATCATTGTGCTTGCCGCCCGCGCGCACGCATTTCTGCGAGGTCGTGGCCCGCGCGTAGTCGCGCTTTTCCAGGCCGAGGAAAACGTCCTTGAACTGGTTCATCCCGGCGTTGGTAAAGAGCAGCGTCGGGTCATTGGCCGGGACGAGTGACGAGGAATGCACCTCCCGGTGTCCCTTCTGAATGAAGAAGTCGAGGAATTTGCGGCGAATCTCGGAGCCTGTGGGCATGGAGGTTGAACTGTAAGACAAATTCTAAATGATAATCATTGTTCAGCTGCGAGTGTTCAGCTGAGAATGTTCAGCTAAGGATGTTCGGCGAGGGTCTGCAGAAACTCAACGAGGGTGTGGATTAAGGACAGACGAACCCCGACGCCCGTCGCCCCACGAACGATACAACAGGACGGGCGAGAACGCCCGTCCCCAGACTAAGTAGAATGCCGGGCAGCGACGCCCGTTTCTACTTCACTACGTCGCCAGTTTTCTCGGCGCCCTTCTTCACGTCCTTGCCGACCGCCTTCGTGCCTTTTTTCACGCCCTTCCCGGTGTCCTTGGCAGCAGCCTTGGTGGCATCGCCGGTTTTGTCAGCAGCCTTTTCGGTGGCTTCGCCGGTCTTCACGGCCGCCTTCTTGGTGGCGTGCGCCGTCTTCTTCGCCGTAGCCTCAGTGGCAGCTTCCGTTTTGTCGGCAGCCTTTTCAGTGGCTGCTTCAGTCTTCACGGCCGCCTTCTTGGTGGCATGCGCCGTCTTCTTCGCAGCGGCATCCGTGGCAGCTTCGGTCTTGTCGGCAGCCTTTTCAGTGGCGTCGCCGGTTTTCACGGCCGCCTTCTTCGTGGCATGCGCCGTCTTCTTCGCGGCTGTGTCGGTGGCTTTGCCAGTGTCCTCGGCTGCTGTCTTCACGTCGGTTCCGGCCTGGCCATACGAGAACGCAGTCAGCGCCAGCAGCGCCGCTGCGATCATTAATGAGAACTTCACTTTCATAGTCCCTCCAGAAATTGCAGAGATGGTTGGTCGGCAAAGTTCTATCAGAGAACGGGGGATGGCGCAAGAACCAGATTTCTCCCGCTTACACCTCGGAAGTCTCGTTCTCCAATTCAGTGATAGTTTCTTCGTCCACGTCCCATTTTTTCAGGATTGCAAAGATGGTCTTGGACCCGAATCCGGCGCGCATAAACTGGCGGAAGATGCGGGCTGTCTGTTTCTGGTCTCTGTTCTTGGGCTTCTGCAGGCGTTTGCGGCGAAGATAGGCGCGCGCCAGAGCTTCTTCTTTCACGTCGTCATAGACGGAAGAGACGGCTTTCTCGATGACGTCGCCGTGCACTCCCTTCACCTTCAGGTCGTTGACGACTCGCATGCGCCCGAATTTCTCGTTCTCCAGGCGATAGGAGGAAAAGGCCGCCGCGTATTTAGCGTCGTTCAGATAGCCCTGGTCCTTCAGGCGAACCACAATCAGTTCCACCAGCGTCTTGCCGATTTCCGTATCCGCTTCCACCCGGTTGCGCAGCAGGCGCTTCAGTTCCGCCACCGAGCGCATGCGGCGCGCCAGCGCACCCACGGCGTAGTCGTAAAGCTCCGCTTCGGTAAAGAGTTTTCTAGGACGGCCAAACGCCATGCCTACACGATAGCGCGAGACGGGGCTTGGGGGTTAGCGGTCACTGGGTTAGCGCTCACTGAGTTAGCGCTCAATGATTTAGCGCTCACTGCTTCGCTCAGCGGATGCCGAATTCTTACCGCCCCTCGGCCGGCTCATTTTGGCGGCGGCGCAGACCCCGGCACCGCACTCGGAAAAACCGGTGCGTTCGCCGCAGGCGGTGTGGCCGTCGCGGGCGGCATGCTGGCCGCGGGCGCAGCTGGCGCGACCAGTGCCGTCTTTGCCGAGGCTGGCAGCTTGTCGGCATTGGCCAGCAGGAGCGCCAATTGCCACATCTGAGTTTCAGAAAGCGATTTGCTGAACCCGGGCATGCCGCTCAGGCGAATGCCGTTGAAAATCTTCCAGTAGCTTTCGCCCGGCGGATCGTCGGTCACGCCTTTTCCCTCGAACAGGAGCGGCGGCCGCGGATACATTCCCGCCGCAATCGCCGTCTTCGGCGCCAGCGGCAAGCCGTGGCAAACGGCACAATGCTGCTTGTAAAGCGCAGCGCCGTCCAGGTAGCCGCCTTCGGTCGGTTGAAGCGGGACATTCTTCGGCATGTCTTTTGCGATGCGCGCATTCAAAGCCTTCTTTGCGAAGAAAGTTTCGAAGGGCATGTCGGAGTCGGTGGTGGCAACCGGAGCACTGCCGCCGGTGAAGTAGAGATAAGCCCCGCAGGGCACGAGGAGGAGACCGACTATCAGTCCAATGATGAATTTCACGGGTTGGTCCTGTTTTTTACGAAGTTTTTACAAATTCAACTCTACCATCCGCATCCAAGTTCTCAAGTTCTTTTGACCAGCATACAATTTCGGATAGCCCGGCAGCGCGATTGGCCGGGTGTCCGGAGACGTGAACAACATGCGAATTGTCGGTGCGGCGAGTGCGTTTCCCCAATATTACTACTCCCAGGAGATGTTGCTGGCGGCCTTGCAGGAATACTGGGGCGATCAGATCGAAAACCCGCACGTGCTGCGGCGTTTGCACCGTCACGTCGGCGTCGACGGACGCTACCTCTCGCTTCCCAAAGAAGAATACGTGAAGATGCGAACCTGGGGCGAGGCCAACCATCACTGGATTCGCACCGCCAAGGAGTTGGGCGAGAAGGCGATCACCGGCGCGCTGGCGGACGCGGGTTTGCATGGCCGGAATTTGGGCGCGTTCTTTTTTGTGTCGGTGACCGGCATCTGCAGCCCCTCGATTGACGCGCTGTTGATCAACCAGATGGGATTGTGTCGAAACATTCGCCGCGTCCCGATTTTCGGGCTGGGCTGTGTAGCCGGGGCAGCGGCCATTTCGCGCGCCGCCGATTATGTGCGCGCTTATCCTGATCAGGTCGCGGTCGTGCTATCGGTCGAACTCTGCTCGCTCACCCTGCAGCGCGAGGACCTCTCGATGGCCAACATGATTTCTGCCGGCCTGTTCGGCGACGGCGCTGCCGCCGTGATCGTCGCCGGCACTGACGCTGGGGGCGGGCTTCCCGGCCCTCGCATCCTTTCCACCCGCTCTGTGTTCTATCCCAACACTGAAGACATGATGGGCTGGGACGTTTCAGAAAAAGGTTTTCGCATCGTTCTCTCGCGCGAAATTCCAGACCTGGTTCGAAAGAATCTGGCGCACGATCTCGACGATTTTCTTGCTGAGCGCGGACTCACACGCGCCGACATCGGCAGCTGGGTTCTGCATACCGGGGGACCCAAGATTCTGGAAGCCACCGCCGAGGCGCTAGGCCTGAAGAATGGCGAACTCGATGTCTCCTGGCAATGTTTACGCAGGACGGGTAATTTATCGTCGGCTTCGGTGCTGGTGGTGCTCGAAGAAGTCATGAAGAATCGCCGCCCCGCGCCCGGCACGCTCGGCTTGCTAGCCGCGATGGGTCCGGGGTTCTGCTCGGAGTTCGTCTTGCTCGAATGGTAGGCGGCACGGGCAAGAAAGCACGCATCACAGCTTCATCGCTAAGAAATTTATGGAGACCCGTTTCCCCAAGCCGTGGGATGTATTCATAATCGGCGGCGGACCTGCCGGTCTGGCGACGGCCATCGCGGCTCGGAATCACGGTTTGAGCGTAGTGGTGGCGGATGGCGCCGTTCCGCCGATCGACAAGCCCTGCGGCGAGGGACTGATGCCGGATGGAATCGAGGCTCTGCTCCAGCTCGGCATGAGGATTCCCGAGGACAAATCGTATCCCTTCCGCGGCATTCGTTTCGTTAGCGACGGCATCCAAGCCGAGGCTGCGTTTCCTCGAGGAACGGCGCGCGGAATCCGGCGTACGAATTTGCATCGCGTCCTGCTGGATCATGCGGCGGCGTGCGGCGTGCGCATGTTATGGCAGGCTGCGGTCACCGGGCTGCATCAGGAAGGCGCGCTGGTCGCTGGAGAACTGGTGCGCGCGCGCTGGGTGGTAGGCGCCGACGGATCCAGTTCCCGCGTCCGCGCCTGGGCAAACTTGGATCAACACAAGGTGGATGCATTCCAGAAAAAGAATCTGCGCTTCGCGTTCCGGCGCCATTACCGCGTCACGCCCTGGACCGACTTCATGGAACTGCACTGGGGCCGTCAGTGCCAGATCTATGCCACGCCCGTCGGCCGCGAAGAAGTTTGTGTGGCTATGATCTCGCGCAACCCGAAGCTGCGACTCGAAGATGCGCTCGGGGAATTTCCCGAACTTTGCCGACGCCTCGAAGGTGCGGAGCACGCCTCCAGCGAACGGGGCGCGATCACGGTCATGCGGAGATTGCGGCGCGTGTATCGTGGCCAAACCGTGTTGGTGGGCGATGCCTCAGGAGGGGTAGACGCCATCACCGGAGAAGGTCTCTGCCTTGCCTTTCGGCAAGCCGCGCTGCTCGGCGAGTGCCTGGCCAGCCGAGACCTGGCTCGTTATCAAAAGGGCCATCGCAGGCTGATCCGCCGTCCCGCCCTCATGGCTCGCCTGATGTTGTTCATGGCCAGACACCCCCATTTGCGGCGGCGCACCATGCAGGTATTTCAGTCGAGCCCCCGTTCTTTTGCCGGAATGTTGGCCATGCACGTAGGCGTAGGCTCCACCCGCGATCACATCACGAACGGAATTTCTTTGGGATGGGAACTGCTGAAGGCCTGAGAAAACTTTGACTGAGGTGGCTCATGGCAGGCTTTGAAAGGGCATGGCTTTACAGCTTGCGGAAAAAGTCGATGTTGCGGTTGTTCTTGGGTGGCGCAGCGGTTTACCGCTGCGGTAAGTGCTTTGTTTTGAATTCGGCTTTAGCCGCTGAGGCTCGCTCCCTTCACAGCGTCCAGTCCATCTCGGTTTCTCGCGGCGATATTTATGACAAATGCTTTTCGTTCGACAGTTCTCAGCACGATAGTTCTCAGCACGATAGTTCTCAGCACACTTGGTCTTTTGGTCGTGGCCGCCGCGCTGGCCGCGGCACAGCCAGCCGCGCCGCCGGTTGGCCACGAATTACTGCTACAACTCGACTCCGCCCGAAGCGGAGCCGATATTACTCTGGCCGGCAACCTGCACACCGTGAAGGGCACGTTTCTGTTGAAACGAGGCGCCATTCATTTCGATCCCGCAACCGGCAAAGCCAGCGGAGAAATCGCATTCGACGCCACCAGCGGCAAGACCGGCAACGGCTCCCGCGACAACAAAATGCACAAGGATGTAATCGAGAGCGGGCGCTATCCGGAGATCGTCTTCCGCCCCGATCGCGCCGATGGCCAACTCGCTGCGTCAGGCGCTTCCACACTCCAGGTTCACGGCATGTTCACCATGCATGGATCTGAGCACGAAGTTACTTTTCCCATCGAAGTGAATTTTGCCCGAAGCACCTGGACCGCGCAGGCTTCGTTTCAGGTTCCCTACGTGCGCTGGGGAATGAAAAACCCCAGCAAGCTTTTCCTGAGAGTTGACGACGTGGTCCAGGTGCAGTTTCATGCCTCCGGAAGCACCACTCCCTAAACTCGGGCTGTAACCCTGCTTCCGCTCGCCCTGCAAAGTTCCGTCGTACCCAGTTGGCATTGGCCGAAGCCCCGTGTCACGCCAGACACGCCCGCGTTTCTGCAGACACGCGACCTCCCCTGCGCACAACCTTAACCCACGTCTTTTCAATCGCCTGGCTCTGGCTCCCCGCTTGCTTTTTCTTCCTGCGAAGGCACAGGAGCTAATCATGGAAACGATGCTGCAAGGCCTGGTAATCATCGGCGGTCTAACCTTCTCGCTGGCCGCCTCTCTGCTGATCGAAGAACTCATCTTTGGACAAATCATCCGAGTGGCCTTCGCCCGCCGCGCGGATATTTCTAAACCGGCGCAAAGGAATTGAAAGGAGCACCACCATGCTGTTACTGAAGTATTTGCTGCTGAGCGCGGGAATTGCGATGTTCGTGATCGCCGCTGGAATTCTCTCCTACGACGCCTACCTGCTGATTGCCTATCGGCGCAGACGTTTGAATTTCGATCCCCAGGCAGGCACGCCGCCGCCCGGACCTATGCCCGGAGTTTCGCCGAAATTCCGCTGGCGCATCCCGGTCGCGCTCGTCATGCTGGCCTGGGCTCCGTTGTTGATCTCAGCCGGCATCGTGATCGTCCCCAGCGGAATGGCCGGCGTCCGCGTAAGCCAGACCAAAGGCACGCTGGCCGGAACCCTGTATCCGGGCGTGCATTTCGTGGTGCCGCTGGTTGAGCGAGTCGAAATGTTCAACACCCGCGACCAGTTGTTCACCACCGGCGTCACCGAAGATTCGCTGGCCAAAGGCGTGGCAAAAGGCGAAGCCCTGCATGTTCAAGCTAAAGAAGGACTCACGCTCGGCCTGGCCATCACCGTGCGTTATCAGATCGACCCGAAGCGCCTCGACTACATCGAAGCCAATCTGCCGCAGCCTCTGGAGAAAGAAATCGTGCCGCCCGTGGTGGCCACGGCGTGGCGTGAACTGGTGCCGGGTTATACGGTTCGCGAAGTTTTCTCCGCCAAGCGCGAAGAAGTTCGTCAGCGCTCCGCCGAAATGATCCGCAAACGGCTGGCCGCCGACGGCATTGTGGTGAAAGAAGTCATGCTGCGTGACATCGAACTTCCGCAGGAGTATGCAAAGGGCCTAGAGTCGCTGCTGCTGAAGGAGCAAGAGAACGACCGCATGGGCGTCGAGACCGAGATCCATCAGAAGCAAGTGAAAATCGCCGAAGCCGACGCCGACGCCAACAAGGTTCAACAAGTGAAACAGGCTGAAGGACAGGCCGCCGTCCGCGTGCTGCAAGCCAAGGGCGAGTCCGATGCCATGCAGTACATGCTCCCCCTGAAACAGAAACAGATTGAGCAATCGAAGCTCGAAGCCGAAGCGCGCAAGGAAGCCACCGTCAAGAATGCCGAGGCTGCCGGCGAGGCCAAACTCATCGACAGCAAAGCCGAGGGGGAACGCCGCAAACTTCTGGCGCAAGCTGAGGCCGAACGCATCCGCTTGACCGCCTCCGCCGACGCCGAGCGCATGACCAGCGAAGCCGCGATCCTGAAGCAGAATCCGCTGCTGATCAACAAGATTGTCGCCGAGCGCCTCTCCGACAAATTGCAGATCATGATGGTCCCGGCCGACGGCAAATTCTTCTTCACCAACGACGTGCTGCGCGGCATGGGTGCTCCAAATCACGTAAGCCAGGCCGAGGACGTAGAAACGTCCGAGGGGAAGTCTCAACAATAGTCACGTTTGCGTAGGGACGGACGCATTCGTCCGTCCCGCCGCGCGGAGCGCGGCAGTTATGGAATGACAAAATCGTTATCACTTTCGTAGAGCTCCGCTGGGCGGACGAATGCGTCCGCCTCTACGCGAGACGGGTGAGGACATGAACAAGCCACTAGCACCCCCGCGCTATAATCAGCCCATTCCACACATGCGAGCGCGAACCTCCAGCGGTCTGCGGCTAGCTTGGCTGACTTCGCTCCTGCTCGCGACGGTTTTTCTCCCATCTTTCTTGCGCGCATCCTCACTGGGAGACACCGCCCGTCAACTGGCGCACAAGATCGCCGCGTCCGCCGGGCCCGGCGCTTTTGCACTCGAGGTCGCCAACCATTCGTCTCTCGACGACAAATCCGTGCGCGAGGTACGCAGCGCCCTCGAAGCACAGTTGCAATCCGAAGGCGTTCACACCGCCAAGGCTGAGCAAGCCATCGGGACCATCGAAGTCGTTCTCTCCGAGAGCCTGCGCGAATACGTTTGGACGGCCGAGATTGTGATCGGCTCCGACGAAAAGAAGGTCGCTCTGGTCTCGTTGCCGCGACCGCCAACGGGAACACCGTTCACCGCCGCGTTGCCAACCGTTTTGAAAACAACTTTGCTTTTCGCGCAGGAACAACCGATGCTCGACCTCGCTCAGGTAGAAATGCCCGGAGGATCCCGCCTGCTCGTGCTCGATGGCGCCATGGTCGCGATTTATCGTCACCAGGGAGCGAACTCGGCCGGGCAATGGCAACTCGAAGCGTCGTTGCCTATCGCTCACTCGCGTGCCTTTCCCCGCGATTTACGCGGACGCCTGCTGCTGCGCCGCGATCACCTTTTTGACGCGTACCTGCCCGGAACCTTCTGCCGATCGAGCACGGTCGCCCCGCTGGCACTCACCTGCAGCAATAGCGACGATCCCTGGCCCCTGACGCCCGACGACGGCAGCGTGCGCGCCTTCTTTGCGGCCTCGCGCAATTTCTTCACCGGAGCACTGTCTCCCGGTATCGGAAAGGTCTCCAACGTTCCCTCGTTTTATTCGGCGGCCGCGCTTCCGCGCTCCGGTTACACCCTATGGGCGCTCGCTGCGGTAGATGGATCGCTGCATTTTGTGGATGGTATGACCGACCTGGCAATCCGCGGCGGAAAGTGGGGCAGCGATCTGGCCGCGATTCACTCGGGTTGTGGCTCGGGAACGCAGTTGCTGGTCTCTGAGAGCGGGGATACGGGGCGCGACGCTCTGCGCGCATTCGAAATTCCCGATCGCGACCCGGTGGCTGCCAGTTCAGCGGTGGAGTTCGAGGGGCAGGTCGTCGCGCTGTGGCCGGAGACCAACGGCAATAGCGCAACCGTAATCGTAAAGCGAAAAGACACAGGATGGTATGAAGCGTATCGCGTATCGATTTCGTGCGGCAATTAGCTTCGCTTCAGCTCGTGTGGGGACGGGCGCCCTCGCCCGTCCATGCCGAGCGAAGCTCGGCAGTTGCCTGCGCTCACGGCAATGCTGGGTGTGCGATAGCCTGCCCGGCGCTGTCCTGATCATGTTAATGATCGCGTCAACGGCAGCGGCAGAGACGCGTCCCCGCTACGGCGGAACCCTCCGCGTCATGCTGCAATCCTCGTCACAATCGCTCGACCCTCCCGCGAACGCCACTCCCCCCGAATACTGGGATACCGCGCGTACCCTCTCGCTGATCGGCGACACCCTCGTAAAGCTGGACGCGCAAGACCGCCCGCAGCCCGCGCTGGCCGTAGCGTGGCACAGTGATCCCGCAGCCCGGCATTGGCAATTCACGCTGCGCCGCGGAGTGAAGTTCCAAGACGGCAGCGTAGCCTCGCCCGCGGCCATCGCGCAGATTCTGGGCGCCCTCCATCCCAACTGGAATGTCCGTGCCTCCGCAGACTCAATATCGATCGAGAGCGAGACTCTCCTGCCTTCGCTGCTCGCCGAACTCGCACTGCCGCGCAATCTGTTGTTCAAGCGCAATGTTAATGTTAATGGCAATGGCGTTCCCATCGGCACCGGCCCGTTCCTCGTAGCCGAGTGGCAACCGGGAAAACTGCTCAAGCTCGCCGCGAATGAAGAGAGCTGGGCGGGGCGTCCTTTCGTGGACGCGGTCGAAATCGAAGTCGGCAAGTCGCTCCGCGACCAGGCCATTGCGCTCGAGTTGGACAAGGCCGACATCATCGAAACGCCGCCGCAGGCAGCCAACGCATCCGAGCGCCGCAGCCCACCGTCATCGTCGTCATTGTCGTTGCCCGTAGAATTGCTGGCTCTGGTTTTTCCCGCCAACTCAAGAGCTCAGGACCCTCGCCTTCGAGAAGCGCTGGCGCTCGCCATTGATCGCAAGCCCATCCAGTCCGTGCTGCTGAAAGGCGCGGGAGAACCCGCCGCCAGCATTCTTCCCAACTGGATGACGGGCTACAGCGCAGTCTTTTCCGCGCAGGCGAATCCGCAACGCGCCCGCGCCGTACTCGCCGACTCGCGGCAACCCGCGCTCAATCTCAGCTATGACCCGCGGGACCCGCAGGCCCAACTGATCGCCGAGCGCATTGCGCTCAACGCGCGCGAAGTTGGCATCACCGTGCAAGTATCGTTGTCAGGAGCGGAGGATATTCGCCTGATGCGCATAGTGCTGCCGAGTCCCGATCCCGCGACGGCGCTCGCCGAAGCCGAGCGGCAACTGGGATTGCCGCAAGCCGCAGTCCCCGCCGCGCTTCACGGCAACACCCTCGACGATCTGTATCAAGCCGAGCGCAGCGCGCTCGATGGATATTCCGTCATCCCGCTTTTCCATTTGCCGGTGGCGAGTGCGGCGAGCCCACGCGTGCGCGGCTGGGGGCCGGATCGTCTGGGAGATTGGAGCACTGCGGGATTTTCGCTTGCCGATGCTTGGCTGTCAGATCAGCGACTGGCAGATCAGCGCTTGGCGGATCAGGGACCGGCTGATTCGCGATCCTATGGTCCGCGCCCCCAGGCAGGCTCGCGATGAGCTTCCGCCAGAAACTTCTTCTGTTGTTTGCGGCGACCGTGCTGCTCTGCGTCGCCGTCATTTCGGTGTCCGTATACAGCACCATTCGACGCTCGTTCGAACAGGCCGATCAGGACCGCGCGAACGCGGTCGCCGCTCAGTTTCAATCGGAGTTCCAGCGCCGGGGACAGGAGGTTGCGCGCAAGGTCGAGTCGGTTGCCGCCAGCGAAACCGTGCAGCGCGTCGCTCTGGATATAAATCGCGGCGCCACCGACACTGGCGAGTACGTAGGCGAGGCGCGCAGATTAGCCGGCCAGCAACAGCTCGACTTTCTGGAGCTTGTCGATTCTCGCGGCACCATTCTCTCTTCCGCGCAGTGGCAGGCAAAATTTGGATATCCCGAAACCGCGATTCCCCAGGCAATAACTCCCGCCGCCGCCGGTCCAGCCGGAGCCTTTCTAAAACGCGAAGAGCTACCGGATGGCCCAACCCTCGGCTTGTTTGCCCTGCGAGTAGCCCGAGTCGGCGAGCAGCCTTTGTACGTCATTGGCGGCGAACGGCTCGACCAGGGCTTCCTCTCCACGCTCGACATACCTGCCGGAACCCGCGTGCTGCTATATCAAAACCTGGACGCGAAATGGAATCCGAAATCCCTGCTCGATTTGAATGGTCCGGCAGCGGGCGTCGACAAGATCGCTCCGCTCGTCGCGCAGGCTCGTGACACACAGCAAGAATCTCACGGCGTGATCCATTGGACTTCCGATTCCGCCGACGCCGAAGTCTTTCACGCTATCCCACTTACCGGACCGGTCTTTAACGCGACGAATCAAGATTCGCTGAATAAAAGTTCGACCAATCAGAGTGCCGCAAACCAGCAACTGATGGGCATTTTGCTCGTCGGCAGTTCGCGGCGTCCGCTGATCGAACTGGAAAGGCAGATCGTCTCCACCGCCATGCTCGTCGGCGGTGTGGGAATTCTGGTAGCGATACTGGCCAGCCTATGGTTCGCCGCCCGCGTCACCCGTCCCGTTGTCTCTCTCGCCGAGGCTGCGCGCCGGGTTGCCGCAGGTGATCTCAACGCCAAGGTCGACGTGGAATCGAGCGACGAACTGGGTGAACTCGCGGCATCGTTCAACCGCATGACGGAGGATCTCCTGCAGCAAAAAGACCGTACTCTGCAGGCCGAGCGTGTTGCCGCTTGGCGCGAATTGGCGCGGCGATTGGCGCACGAATTGAAGAATCCACTTTTCCCCTTGCAGGTCACAGTTGAGAATCTGATGCGCGCGAAACAAAAATCTCCGGAGATGTTCGAGGAAGTTTTCCAGGAGGGCACGGCGACTCTGCTGTCGGAAATCAACAATCTCAAGGCGATCATCGGCCGCTTCAGCGAATTCTCCAAAATGCCGCAGCCCCAGCGCCAGCCGACGCAGGTAAACGACGTAGTGGGCTCGGTGCTGCGCGTTTTTCATGCGCAGTTACAGGCGAAGAGTCAGATCACGGCGCACACCGCGTTGGACAAAGCGTTGCCCGAAATCTCAGCCGATCCTGACCTGCTGCATCGCGCGTTGCAAAACCTTGTCCTCAACGCGATCGACGCCATGCCGCAAGGAGGAGAGTTGACGATTCGCACCCGCAACTTAGGCGATCGGGTTGAAGTTTCGGTCTCCGATACTGGTTCCGGTCTTACCCAGGAAGAGTGTGGCCGCTTGTTCACTCCTTATTACACGACCAAGCAGCACGGCACCGGGCTTGGCCTCGCGATTGTGCAATCGGTGGTAAGCGATCACGGCGGCAAGATTTCCGTCGAGAGCACGAAAGAAAAGGGAACCACGTTTCGTATTGAATTGGCGTGCGATTTCTCGGCGTACTCGGCGTCTCTGCGGTAGATTTGGGTTTGCATTTCAGTTGAGGTCAATAACCGTGGCGCAAAAAGCGCACTTGCTGATCGTCGATGACGAGGCCAACACCCTGGCGTCGCTGTCGCGGGCGTTTCGCCTGGAAGGCCATGAAGCCGTCGTCTGCGACAACGCAAACAAGGCTCTGGATCTGGCCAAATCGCAGTCTTTCGACTTGATCCTCTCCGACGTGGTCATGCCCGGCAAAGATGGCCTGGCGCTTCTCGAAGAACTGAAAGCGCAAGGCGTGCCGACTCCAGTCGTCATGATGTCGGGCCAGGCCCACATCGAGATGGCGGTACGCGCCACGCGCCTCGGCGCGCTCGACTTCCTGGAAAAGCCGATCTCCACCGAAAAACTCTTGCTCACCGTGGAGAACGCCCTGAAGCTCGGACGCCTCGAGCGTGAAAATCGCGACCTGGAACGCCGTCTCGGCAAACACGAGATCGTCTGGAAAGGCGAGACCATGCGCCGCGTGATGGCGCAGGTGGAACGCGTGGCCGCCAGCGAAACGCGCGTCTGCATTCTCGGCGAAACGGGCACGGGAAAGGAATTGGTGGCGCGCACGTTGCATGAGCGAAGTCCGAGGGCAGGCGGCCCGTTCGTCACGCTGAATTGCGCCGCGGTTCCGGCGGAGCTGATTGAATCCGAATTATTCGGCCACGAGAAAGGATCGTTCACCGGCGCCGCCGCCCGCCATCTGGGCAAGTTTGAGCAAGCCCAGCACGGCACCATCTTCCTCGACGAAATCGGCGACATGCCGCTCACCATGCAAGCCAAGCTGCTGCGCGTGCTCGAAGAAGGCGAAGTGGAGCGCATCGGCGGCGAGCGCGCCATTGCCGTGGATGTGCGAGTCGTGGTCGCCACCCACCGCGACCTCGAAGCGCAAGTGCGCGACGGAAAATTCCGGCAGGATTTGTTTCACCGTGTGTACGTCTTTCCCCTGCGCCTGCCCCCGTTGCGCGAACGCCGCGAAGACATCCCCGCGCTCATCGAGCACTTCTCCCATCAGGTGAGTACGACCAACGGATGGAAGCCGATGCGTTTCACCGCAGACGCGATGGCCGCGCTGCAAGAGCATCCCTGGCCCGGCAACGTCCGCGAACTCAGAAACGCCGTCGAGCGCCTGATGCTGCTGGCAACTTCCGGCGAAGTCACCGCCGAAACCGTGGCTCTGGCGCTCCCCACGTCCGTTGCGCTCGATTCCGCCTCGGGCAGCAGCGGCCCGCTCGCCGACCGTGTCCGCGCCTTCGAGAAACAAACCATCCTGGCGGAGTTGAAACGCAATCACCACCAGATCTCGAACACCGCGCGTGCGCTGGGCCTGGAGCGATCGCATCTTTATAAGAAAGCGGAGCAGGTCGGCATTGACCTGAAAGCGGCGAAAAACGAGGGTGACCGCTGAACCTTCATATCATATTGTCATCCTGAGCGAAGCGAAGGACCTGCTGTTTCTTGCACGGAAAGGACAGCAGGTCCTTCGCTTCGCTCAGGATGACAAACTTGTATTTACGTCTTGGGTCTGCGGGATACGACACTAAGTCCGTTTGCAATTTCCCTCCCTCCCAGACGACAATCGCATCGTGCCCAGTACAAGCTTTTATCAGGAACCCCAAGCTGTCAGCCCCTTCCGTCCCGGCGCGCTCGTGATCGCGACGTTGGCGAACCCGCGCGAAAAATTCTGGGGCGCGATTCTCCATCTTTCGACCGAAGGCCTCAGCCTGCGCGGCATCGATGTGGCAGGTTTCGACGATCTGGCCTCGCAGATCAAGAACGGCGAGCCCTTCACCTCCGGCGTCGTCTTCTTCCCCATGCACCGCGTGGAGCGTTTGGAACTCGATCTCCCCGAGGGCAACATCCTCTCGCTCGCCCAGCGCTTCGCCCAGATGACCGGGCAGGATCCCGCACCGCTTCTGGTGAGCGAGTTCCTCGGAAGTGCCGGAGGAGAAAAAGAGCGGTGAACTACCGGCAGATCCTGACCGCGCCCAACCAGCTCACCCTGCTGCGCATGATTTTCCTGCCCTTCATCGTCATCAGTCTGGTCAAGCACGATTTCAAATGGGCGCTGGCGCTGTTTATTCTCGCCGGATTGACCGACGGCCTTGACGGCCTGCTGGCCCGCACCCTGCATCAACAAACCGTGCTCGGCCAGTATCTCGACCCCATCGCCGACAAACTGCTGATGAGCACGCTGTTTCTTGTGCTCTCGATCGAACAGTTGATTCCCTGGAAATATACGGTCGTGGTGTTCAGCCGCGACATTTCCATCCTGCTGATCAGCGGCGTGCTCTTCATGATTGCCGGCCTGCGCGATTTTCGCCCCAGCATCTTCGGCAAAGCCAACACCTTCGCGCAAGTGGCCGCGATTTTCTTCGTGCTCCTCCTGCTCATCGAACCCGTACGCTGGGTCTGGATCGCCCGCATCACCTTCCTGCGCGCCACCTTTTGGTTCACCATCGTTTCCGCCGTCCACTACGCATTCCTGGTGCAACACCGCCTGCATGCGCACGCGCCGCCCCCCGCAGCAGAGTCTTAGCCATCGCAGCCCATTTGACCCCTTTTCTTTCGCGCCCCTAGAATGAGAGGTTCGTACCCCCGTTCGCGAACTCGTCATCACCCATGGCACTGCGCCTCTATAACACTCTTTCCGGGAAGATCGAAGATTTCCATCCGCTCGAGAGTAACCGCGTCCGTATGTATGCCTGCGGACCGACCGTCTACGACTACGGCCACATCGGCAATTTCCGCACATTCATCGCCGTCGATCTTCTTTACCGCTTCCTGCGCCAGAGCGGATACGACGTTCGCTACGTCATGAACATCACCGACGTGGACGACAAGATTATCCGCAACTCCGCGCGCGACGGCGTGACCGTGCAGCAATACACCGCCAAGTTTGTGAAGGCCTTTCTCGAAGATTCGGCCACGTTGAGCATTGAGCAACCGGTTCTGGTACGCGCGACCGAACACATCAACGAGATGGCCGACTTTATTGCCGAACTGGCGAAGAAAGGTTTCGCTTACCGCACCGACGACGGTTCTTACTACTTCCGCATTGCGAAATTTCCCGGGTACGGCAAGCTTTCGAAAAAAGATTTCGCCGGCATGACCGACGGCGCACGCGTGGACGTGGACGAATATGAAAAGGACAGCGCCCGCGACTTCGCCCTCTGGAAGGCTCCGAAGCCGGGCGAGGCCTCGTGGGATACGGTGATCGGACCGGGGCGTCCGGGCTGGCACATCGAGTGCTCGGTGATGTCGATGGAGGAACTGGGGCCGAGTTTTGATTTGCACGCCGGCGGCGAAGACCTGATTTTTCCGCATCACGAGAACGAAATCGCGCAGTCGGAAGCGCTCACCGGAAAGCCGTTTGCGCGCTTTTGGTTTCATGCGCGTTTTCTGCTGGTCGAGGGCCAGAAGATGTCGAAGAGTCTCGGAAATTTCTTCACCATCCGGGATCTCGTGCTGCGCGGGCACAAGCCGTCATCGATCCGCTGGTTGCTGACGCAGGTGCCATATCGCAATCAACTGAACTTCACTTTCGAGGGCTTGAAGTCGGCGGCAAGTTCGGTGGAGAAGTTGCGTAACTTCCGCTTCCGCCTGACCAGCACACAGTTTCCAGCGGGTACGACGCCGCAGATGGCACAACTCGCGGACGAGACCATCGCGAAGATGAAGAGCGCCCTCGACGACGACCTGAACACTGCCGAAGCGCAAGCCGCCATGTTCGACATGTTGCGCAAAGCCAACACCGCGCTCGATGCCGTGGAAGTCCGCCAGGACGACGTAAAGCCTCTGCTAGCGGCGCTCGAAAAGTTTGACGAAATATTCGGCGTCTTGAAAGATGACGACCAGCCCAAGATGAAAGCCATCCTGGACTGGGCAAGAGCCGAGCGCCGCGAAAAAGAAGTCAGCCCCGAATTGATGGAAATCGCCGGCTCCGCTCAACTAGGCGACGAACAAGTCAATCAGAAGCTCGCCCAAATGGAAGCTGCCCGCAAAACGCGAAACTTCAAAGCCTCTGATGCCCTGCGCGCTGAACTGACTGCCGAGGGCATCATCGTCGAGAATACGAAGGATGGCGTTCGGTGGAGAAGGAAGTGAGTATCATAATTTCAAGTGTCATCCTGAGCGAAGCGAAGGACCTATGTATTTGCTCGCAGCGTCGGAATGCATAGGTCCTTCGCGTCGCTCAGGATGACAGACTTCAGACGTTGCAAGACCGCATGCTTTCCCTAGACGATTACCTCCGCGAAGCCGAAGTCGCCCACGGCCATCTCTGCGCCGGCCAGGTACTGGGCGTACGCCTGGCCATGTTGGGGCTGGAGAAGCTGGGTATCGAAGACCCCCGCGGTAAAGATCGCAAGCGTCTAGTCACCTTCGTCGAAATCGACCGTTGCGCCACCGACGCCATATCCCTGGTCACCGGATGCCGTCTCGGCAAGCGCGCTCTGAAATTTCGCGACTGGGGAAAGATGGCCGCGACCTTCGTCGATCTGGGCATCAAAGACGTGAGCACCGGCAAAGCCATCCGCATCGCCGCCAAAGAATCGGCCAAGGCGCTGGCACGCGCGATGCATCCCGAAATCGAAAGCAAGAACCAGCAGCAGATGCTCGCCTATCGCGAAATGGCGGAAGACGACTTATTCACCAAGCAGTGGGTGAAAGTTGAACTCCCCGCGGAAGAGTTCCCAGGATACAAGGGCGAGCGCATCGTCTGTGCCGAATGCGGCGAAGGCATCAATTTTCGCCGCGAAGTTGTGCGCGACGGGCGAGTGTTGTGCCGAGCCTGTGCTGGCGAGCAGTATTACGAAGTCATCTAGTTGGCGAGCTTCGCTCGCCTGGACAGCCGAGGGCGGCTGTCCCTACGCGGACTGCTCATACGCATGTGCCACTCGCAGCAGCGTAGCCTCATCAAAGTGCCGAGCAAACAACTGCAATCCAATCGGCAACTTCTCGTGATTCTCGCCGCAAGGAACTGAAATTCCGGGAATGCCCGCCAGATTAGCAGTTACGGTGTAGATATCGGCAAGATACATGGCCAGCGGATCATTCACCTTCTCGCCCAGCCGGAACGCAGGCGTCGGGCAAGTCGGCGCAACAATCACATCCACTTTCTTGAAAGCCTCATCAAAGTCGCGCGTCAGCAGCGTGCGCACTTTCTGCGCCTTCAGGTAGTAAGCGTCATAGTATCCAGCGCTCAAGGCATAGGTGCCAAGCATGATCCGGCGCTTGACTTCCAGACCAAATCCGCCATCGCGGCTAAGCCGGTACATTTCAGAAAGCGTGCCAGATTTTGCGCGGAAGCCGTAGCGCACACCGTCATAGCGAGCCAGGTTCGCCGACGCTTCCGCCGTGGCGACAATGTAATAAGTGGGAATCGCATACTCGGTGTGCGGCAAACTCACCGGCACGACCTCGCATCCCAACTCAGCCAGCTTCTGAATCGCCGCCTCAACCGCGGCGCGAACTTCCGGATCAAGCCCAGCGCCAAAATATTCTTTCGCCACACCAACCTTCAAACCCTTCACTGGCTTTTCAAGTTCCGCCACATAGTCAGGCACGGGTACTTCCGCGGACGTCGAATCCATGGGATCGCGTCCCGCAATCGTCCGCAGCACCAGCGCGACTTCCTTCACCGTCTTGGCAAACGGCCCGATGTGGTCGAGCGACGAGGCAAAAGCAATCAGCCCATAACGCGACACCCGTCCATAAGTCGGCTTCAATCCGACCACGCCGCAAAACGATGCGGGCTGGCGAATCGATCCGCCGGTATCGGAGCCAAGCGTCGCCACCGCCATCTCCGCCGCCACCGCCGCCGCCGAGCCACCTGACGATCCACCCGGCACGCGGCTCTTGTCACGCGGATTGTGCACCGCGCCATAGGCCGAGTTCTCCGTGGACGACCCCATGGCAAACTCATCGCAGTTGAGTTTGCCCAGAATCACTGCGCCCGCCGCTTCCAGGCGAGCCACTGCGGTGCAGTCGTACGGCGGAATGAAATTGTCGAGAATTTTCGAAGCGGCCGTGGTCCGCACGCCGGACGTCACCATGACGTCTTTGATCGCAACCGGAACTCCGGCAAGCGGCGGCAAAGGCTTGCCCTCCGCGGCCATCCGGTCGATACGCCCAGCCTGCGCCAGCGCCCGCTCTTCACAAAGAGTTAGAAACGCGCCGATCTCGGAATCTTCCTGCCGGATACGGGTGTAGAAATCGTGAGCCAGAGCCGTCGCCGTCGTTTCCCGCTCTGCGATCGCGCTCCGGATCCCATCAATGGTCGAGGCGGGCATCTTGTCTTCGTAACTCTCTTGTCGCTATCTCTCAATCACCTTCGGCACTTCGAAAAACGTCCCGTCCGTGTCCGGAGCATTTTTCACGGCAGCATCGTGCGCCAACGATTTCCGCAAGCCGTCCTTCACATCCTCGCGGATAGCATAAGCAAAGCGGTCGCTTCCCTGCCGCGACTCGTCCACGCCGTACCGGTCCGAGACCTGAGCCATGGGCGTGACCTTGTCGGTCTCCAACTCGCTGAGGCGTTCGATATATTCCAGAATGGAGTTCAAGTCGCGCAGCATGCGTGCGCGCTCTTCCTCGGTCAACTCAAGGTTGGCCAGATCGGCCACGTAGGCAACGTCTTTGTCGGTAACTTTCACGTCTTCGCTTTCATGCTTTAACTCTCATGCTTTAACCACGAACTCGATCCGCTTCACCGATGTCGCGGAGTATTTATTGATCATGGCCACATAACGCGGCGCCAGCTCGACGAGTTCCCGCCGCCATCCCGCGTCGGCCACTTCCACCCGCAGAATACCATCGGAGAAACTCAGCGCCCGAGTCCGGTCAGCCACGGCACTGCCGCATGCGATCGGCCAGGCCAGCAGCGCGCTCTCGCTGGCCGGCGCGCGATGAAGCGCTTTGGCGATGATGGTTTCGAGGCCAGCGGAAGCGCGGTTCAAGGCATGACTCCAGATTCGCGAACGCGATGGGGAAGAGATGATTGTAGCATCGGAAAATGTTGCGTCTCTCTACGAGGCCGCAGCCGCAGCCGTCTTGGCTCTCTTCTTGGCAAGTTTGCGCAGGTGCGTGGCCGAATACAGACTTCCCCGGCAGCGCCGCGCCCCGCATAAACAAGGAGCGTCGTCGTCGCCGTCGTAGAGGTTGTAGTCGTAAGTCAATTCTTCTCCCGCCTCAATATCGCGCATGGCGATGATCCACATCTTGCCTCGGATCTGATCGGTCTCGCAGTTCGGCTTGCAGGAATGATTGACGAACGCAGCTACACCATAGCCGTCAATGATGCGTTTGCCGCCGTCCAGTCCGAATAAATACGTATTCGGAAAGGGGTCGTAGAGATCTTCCGCCTGCTCGCAGGTGAGGCGCTCGCCCACGTATTCCACGATCAGCGTCCCTTTGCGAATCGGCCGCGTGGTGTAGCAACCGTAGGAGTGGATGCGAGACTGGCGAAGGACGAGCGTCATAATGCGTCCTTTATCTTTAGCACACGAGGCCCCGGGGAAGGCAAGCGCCACGAGATTTCCCTGAGAGCGGAGAGCTGACAGCTGAGAGCTATTCCCTGCTAAGATTCTTGTCCGGAGACTCTCCATGGCTCAGCATCCACCCCGCTTTCTGAAGATTGTCGACGACGCCAAGCGGCGCGTCCGCGAAACTACCGTTGACGCGGTCAAAGCCCGCCTCGATCGCGGCGAAAAGTTCGTTCTTGTCGACGTCCGCGAAGACCGCGAATTCGACGCCGATCACCTGCCCGGAGCCGTCCACCTGGGCAAGGGCGTCATCGAGCGCGACATTGAGGGCAAGTATCCCGACCTGCAGACTGAGCTCGTACTCTACTGTGGCGGAGGCTTCCGCTCCGCGCTCGCTGCCGACAATCTGCAAAAGATGGGGTACACCAACGTCATTTCCATGGACGGCGGAATCCGCGATTGGCGGCAAAGGGGCTATCCGCTGGAGAAGTAGCGGCAGTTTTTCAGTTGTCATCCTGAGCGAAGCGAAGGACCTGCTGTTTGCCGCAAGATGCAGATCCTTCGCTTCGCACAGAATGACAGGATGTGCTTATAAACAAACTGCACTCCCGAGTTTCTCGCGGTTTGCATACCACCCGCTTCTCTGAAAAGATACATAAAGATACTTTGGGGTTCCCTCGATGTCTCAAATAGGAAGCTTTGCGCTGATGCTGGCGCTCGGCCTGAGTGCGTACTCTTTCCTGGCAGGCTTGGTTGCATTGTTCGGTAAGGATGCCGCGTCGGCTCGCCTCGGCGAAACCGCCCGCCGCGCCGGAATCGCCACCTTCGCTGCCGTGCTGCTGGCGGGCATCGTTCTGGTAGTGGCCGCGTTCAATGACGACTTCTCCATCGCCTACATTTTCCATCACAGCAACCACGACCTCCCTGCCGCTTATAAGTTCGCCGTGCTCTGGTCCGGCCAGGAAGGGTCGCTGCTGTTCTGGTCGCTGCTTTTGGCCGGCTATGGATTCGTTCTTCGCCTGCGCTACAAGACCGATCAGCGCCTGTTCGCCTACGCTTCCGTGATTATCGCCTCGGTGCAGGTTTTCTTTCTGCTGATTCTGAATTTTGCCGCGCACCCGTTCGCCATCATGCAGGGCGCGCTCCCGCAGGATGGCAGCGGGCTGAATCCTCTTCTGCAATATCCCGAGATGGTCATCCATCCGCCCATGCTGTATCTGGGATACGTCGGCTTCACCGTCCCCTTCGCTTTCGCGCTGGGTGCGCTCATCATGAAGTATCCCGGCGAAAAATGGATTCAGATCACCCGCCGCTGGACCATGGTGACCTGGTGCTTCCTAACCATAGGCGTGTTTCTGGGCGCACACTGGGCGTATGCCGTCCTCGGATGGGGTGGCTACTGGGGATGGGATCCGGTGGAAAATGCCTCGCTCATGCCCTGGCTCACCGGCACAGCGTTTCTGCATTCCGTCATGATGCAGGAAAAACGCGGCATGCTGAAAGTCTGGAACATGTCGCTCATCTTCGCGACCTTCCTGCTCTCGATGCTCGGAACCTTCCTCACCCGTTCGGGAGTGATCAGTTCGGTGCACGCTTTCGCGCAGTCCTCGATCGGCACCTGGTTCCTGGTTTTCATCGGATTGACCCTGGCGGTCTGCACATTCTTCCTGATCACGAACCGCGATCACCTCAAGAGCGAGCACAAGTTGGAGTCGCTGGTCTCGCGCGAATCCAGTTTCCTGTTCAATAATCTGCTCTTGCTGGTCGTCTGCTTCACCATATTGTGGGGTACATTTTTCCCCATCCTGTCGGAATTCGTTCAAGGACACAAAGTCACGGTCGGACCGCCCTTTTTCAATCGGGTTGCGGTCCCGGTTGCCTTGCTGCTCCTGTTGCTGACCGCGGTTGGACCGCTGCTGGCCTGGCGTAAGACTTCCATTGAAAGCCTAAAACGGAATTTCCTTTTCCCTGCGATTGGTTCGGTTGCCATCGGCGTGATGATGATCGTTTTCGGTGTGCGTCCCTGGGAAGATCCTTCTTTCTTCTACGCCACCATGGCCGCCGTGCTTTCGGCGCTGGTGATTTTCACCGTCATTTCCGAGTTTCTCCGCGGCGGCCGCGTCATCGCTGGCAAGAGCCAGCAAAATTTGTTCTCCGCCATGGCTCACCTGTGCCACAGAAACACCCGCCGCTACGGCGGCTACATCGTCCACTTCGGCGTGGCGCTGGTGGTGATTGGCATCCTCGGCACGCCTTTCAATAAAGAAGTTGAAAAAGAAATGGGCTTTGGAGACAAAATCAACATCGGTCCCTACACGCTGGTCTGCCAGTCCTATACGCAGGACGACAATCCCAACTACGCCAACGAGTGGGCCATCATCAACGTGTTCCGAGGCGGCAAGCAGATTACGACCATGTATCCCGAGCGCCGCTTCTACAAAGCCAGCGGACAGCCACAGACCCTCCCGCGCATTTATCCGAGTTTCCGCGAAGATTTGTTTCTGGTGACCGACGTTTATCTCGTCTACGAAGGCAAGAACGACACCACGGGACGCCCCATCATTAAAGCGCACTTGAATCCGCTGGTACCGTGGATTTGGATCGGCCTGATCATCATGGTCTTCGGCACCATAGTCGCGCTGGTGCCGAATGCCGCGGCCGTGCAGGTAGCCGCAACCGTGCCCGCTCGAACTCCGGCGCACGCAGGAGCGGGGGACTGAGATGAAATCTTCCATTCGATTTCGCTTTTGGGTGGCGCAGCGCTTTAGCGCTGCGATAAGCACACCCCTGTCATCGGCTTTAGCCGCTGAGGGCCAGAGGCCTGGAAAGCCAGTCCGCCGACTACTCCATGCCCTAATCCTCAGCGCCGCCGTCTTCCTCTTCATGGGCGCCGGAGACGATTCCGCGCGCTTCAAAGACCTCGGCCATCGCATGATGTGCACCTGCGGATGCGGCCAGGTCCTGCTGGAATGCAATCACGTCGGCTGCCAGTCCTCCGACAAGATGCGCAACGAACTGCAGGCCGCGCTAGATAAAGGCGACAGTAATAGTGACGACCTCATTCTGCAGGGCTTCGTCCAGGAATACGGACCGACCGTGATCGCCGCGCCCACCGCCACCGGCTTCAATCGCGTGGCCTGGGTCATGCCCTTCCTCGCGCTGGCGTTCGGCATCACCTTCGTCATTTACGTGGTGCGCTCGTGGAAGAATCGGCCCGCACCCGCCCTGGCGGATGGCATCACCATCCCGCACGGCAGCGACCTAGAAGAGTTCCGCGAGAAGGCCCGCAAGGAGACCGACCTGTGATTCCTTCATTGTCATCTCCACAGTGGTGTCATACTGAGCGAGGATTGAGCTTCGCAACTGCGAAGCTCAACCGCAGTCGAAGCACCCCTACCCCCGCCCGCGAAATGGCGTGTTCTGCAACGGGCTTCACAATTGAGGGCTTTGAAGGGGCCCGGCTTCAGCCGGACCGTTATCGTACGCGAAAATCAGGGGCTTTAGCCCCTGAGGGAGGCTACTCGCGATGATCCTTTTCGTGTGCGCGGTTTTCACTCTCGCGTGTCTCTACTACGTCTTCTTCTTCCCCGGCGAAGTCTACGCCGGAGAAGAAAAGACGCGCCTCGGCTATCTCCGCGAGCGCAAGGAAGCGGTCTACGAGAACCTGCGCGACCTGAATTTCGAATACAAGGCCGGCAAAGTGCCGGACGCCGACTATCAATCCATGCGCGCCTCGCTCGAAGAAGAAGCGGCCGCGATCATGGCGGAAATCGCCCGGCTGGAGCAGGCCGCAACGGCGCAGTAAGTGCAAGCAGGTAAAGTGACAAGTGACAATGTACACTTTACGGTATATACTTAGTGATCAGAAGCTTCAAGCATCGCGGTCTGAAACGGCTCTACGAAGGCGGTGATCGTCGCGGAATCCGGCCCGACTTGGTCGAAGATGTCGAGGATATACTCGCCCGGCTCGACAGAGCGGAGACGCCGCAGGCCATGAATCTTCCGGGCTATCGCCTGCACCCGCTGAAGGGCGATTTAAGGGGTTTCTGGTCGGTTACCGTGCGGGCCAATTGGCGCATGGTCTTCCGCTTTGAAGGCGTCGATGCTTTCGACGTGGAGTTGACTGATTACCACTAGAAACGAAGGAGACGGGCTATGCCGATGAAGAATCCGCCGCACCCTGGACGCAGCATTCGAAACGCGTGCCTCGAACCTCTGGGCTTGTCCGTCACCGAAGGAGCGGAGGTTCTCGGCGTCAGCCGGCAAACGCTCAACAACGTCATTCACGGCAAGTCGGGCATCAGCCCCGAGATGGCTATCCGCCTCTCCAAGGCTTTTGGCAGCACGCCCGAGACCTGGTTACGGATGCAGCTTGCCTACGATCTCGCGCAGGCCCGCAAGGACGAGAGCAAGATCAAGGTGCGCCGCCAGCATCTACTCCAGGAGATCCACGTACAGTGAGGCAGCCATGTGCTTGATCTACGAGAACCTGCGCGACCTGAATTTCGAATACAGGGCCGGCAAGGCCTGTCCTGAGCAGAGCCGAAGGTGCCGGACGCGGACTATCAATTCATGCGCGTCGTTTGAAGAGGAAGCGGCCGCGATCATGGCGGAGATCGCGCGGCTGGAGCAGGCCGCCGGGC
Organism: uncultured Acidobacteriaceae bacterium; assembly: GCA_963752985.1. Lineage (GTDB taxonomy): Bacteria > Acidobacteriota > Terriglobia > Terriglobales > Acidobacteriaceae > Acidiflorens. Next base: position 151,084 of record CAVWAN010000023.1, on the reverse strand, counting down.
AGATGGTGTGATTGCCTGTTTTCAAACAGTCAGCCGACCGTACAATGCTATGTGCACTGCGAAGCAGCAGTGATTGTCCTTGCCACTGAATATGAGCACATCCATCGAGCGCGCCGGCCTTCCGCCAGAACTGCCACTAACAAAAGCATCGTTCTACTCCCTAGGCAGTTCAGCAGGCAACATCAACACCGGAATGCGCGGCGGTTACGAATACGTCGCCTTCGATTACGACTCTCAAAGTGGCGACATGTCTCACACGGAGACTATCGTCGCAATCAAAACCCAGTCGCCAAAAATTCCTGATACGAACCTTTCACGTGCATCGGGGCTGCAACTGGAGAGGGTGGGTAAATGGATCTTTGCGTTCGAGGCTCGGCGCATCGTCACCCGTAGCAAAATTGACAGTGTCGTGGACGACATTATCAATCTACTGGAATACGCGAAGGGTTTTTCGCAGAATACATGATGTCGGCACGTCAACTGTTGATAGATCGGCATATCACCATCGACCGGTGTACGTTGGCTTTGTTCGCAGATTCAAAGGAGTTGCTTTTGACGAAACTCGCACAGTCCGCACTACTACTAGCCGCCACCCTCTCGCTAGTCGTCGCCTCGACCGCCCAGACCCTGACCGGCACCGTGACCAACGGCACCACCAACAAGCCCGCCGCCGGCGATGAAGTCATCCTCATCAACCTCGCCAACGGCATGGACGTAAGCGCCAGCACCAAGGCCGACAGCAACGGCAAATTCAGCTTCAAAATCACGGTGCCCGGACCGCACCTAATCCGCGCCGTCCATCAAGGAGTCAACTATCATCAGATGGCCCCTCCCGGCGTCAACACCGCCGACGTGAACGTCTATGACGTCGCGACCAAAGTCAGCGACCTCAGCGTGACCGCCGACGTGCTTCGCTTTCAGGCTGACTCAAGTTCGATGCAGGGCGTGCGGCTGTTCGTCGTCAACAACACTTCTTCTCCGGCCAAGACGCAGATGAACGATCACAACTTCGAATTCTATGTGCCTGCTGGTGCGAAGATCGAACAAGTGCAAGCCCGCGCCCCGAACGGCCAGCCGATTGCCGCTGAAACCACGCCCCAGGCCGATAAGAACCGTTACGCGATTAACTTCCCGCTCCGTCCCGGAGAAACGCAGTTCCAGGTAGAGTTCACTCTGCCCTACTCCGGCGAGATCAAGATCGATCCCAAGCCGCTCTACGCCGCCGAGCACCTGGTGATCGTGCTTCCCAAGTCGATGCACTTCAAGGCCGCAACCGGGGCGAACTTCCAGTCCATGCAGGATCCCAGCCAGGGCGACACCATGGTTGAAGTGGCGCAGCAGGTGAAGCCCGGCCAGCCGCTCGGCTTCTCGCTGCAAGGCACCGGAACCATCAACGAGTCGCCCGGACAGGTAGCTTCCGGAGCCGCCCAGCAGCAGGAACAACAGCAGGGTCGCGACAATCGCCCCGGCGGCGGACTCGGCGTTCCGATTGATGCGCCCGATGCGCTGCAGCAATATCGCTGGCCCATCCTCTTCGGATTCGCCGTGTTGCTCGCCGTCGGAGGATGGGTGGTCACGAAACGGCAACCCGCAACGTCAGCCGCCGCGACCTCCGCCGCATCAAGCAGCCCCAGCGCAGCGTTCCGTCCAACCATGCCGGCCTCCGCGACGGGTACTCCGGTCGCAAAATCGTCAATGCTGCTAGAGGCGCTGAAAGAAGAACTGTTCCAACTCGAAGTAGAAAAGAAGCAAGGCAAGATCACGCCCGCGGACTACGAAAAAGCCAAAGCCGCCCTCGACCAGACGCTAGAGCGAGCACTGAAGCGGCAGGGTTAAGATCGCGTAGGGACGGACGCATTCGTCCGTCCAAGCCGAGCGCAGCTCGGCAGTTATCCGCGGTCAGGGCGAGCCCAGAGCCCAAAGCCCGCGCCCAGCATCTAATGTACTGAAATAGATCGAGGCAATAATTATGAGCAACATTTTCAAAACCACTCTCCTGCTGACCGCCATGACGCTGCTGCTCATGCTGGCGGGCCGTGCCTTCGGCGGCCAGCGCGGAATGCTGATGGCGCTCGTCTTCGCCGCCATCATGAATTTCGTTTCCTATTTTTTCTCCGACAAGATCGCGCTCGCCACCTATCGCGCTCAGCCCGTTGGCCGCGATGATTTGCCGCGGGTCTACAACATCGTCGAGCGCCTGGCGCAAAAAGTCAGCCTGCCGATGCCCAAGGTCTACCTCATCCCGAGCGATTCGCCGAACGCTTTCGCCACCGGACGCAATCCGAACCACGCTTCGGTGGCCGTAACCCAGGGCATCCTCGGACTGCTCAACGACGACGAACTCGAAGGCGTGCTGGCTCATGAACTCGGTCACGTGCGCAATCGCGACATCCTGATCAGTTCGATCGCCGCCACTTTAGCTGGCGCCATAACCTACCTCGCGTCGATTGCGAAGTGGGGCATGATTTTTGGCGGCATGAGAGGCAGCCGCGAGGATCGCGGCGGAGGCGGAGGCATCGCAGCCATTGCCATGATCTTCCTCGCCCCCTTCGCCGCCATGCTGATTCAGTTAGCCGTCTCGCGCTCCCGCGAATACGGAGCCGATGATACCGGAGCCCATTGGACCGGCAATCCCTACGCCCTGGCCAGCGCCCTCGGAAAAATCGAAGCCTATTCCCGCCGCATGCCTCTGGTGGCGAGTCCATCCACTGCGCATCTTTTCATTATTCATCCGTTCTTAGGAGGGATGAGCTTCGGCAACCTGTTCTCAACCCATCCCCCAACCGCGAAAAGGATTGAGCGCTTGACGGGCAGGCCGGCCGAATTCTCCCAATGAACACGTAGGGACGGACGCATTCGTCCGTCCAGTCGAGCGAAGCTCGACAGTTGCGGACTGAGCACTGGTCTATGACCGCCGTAACTGCCCACACTGCAGCTTGCATAGTAAAATCGGCTCCAATGGCTCCCGAAACTCTGTTGGCCACCTCCCGCCGTGCCGCGGAACTCGAAAACAGTTTGCGCCGCGTAATCCGCGGCAAAGACGACGTCCTCCGCCTCGCTCTGGTCTCCATCTTCGCCAAAGGCCATCTGCTGATCGAAGGCGTCCCCGGAGTCGGCAAAACGACACTAGGCCAGGCCCTCGCCCGCGCCATCGACTGCACCTTTCAGCGCATCCAGTTCACCAGCGACATGTTGCCCTCCGACGTGTTGGGCATCTCGATCTACTCCGCCATCGAACAGAAATTCGAATTCAAGCGCGGCCCCGTCTTCGCCAACGTCCTGCTGGCCGACGAGATTAACCGCACCACTCCGAAGACGCAGTCCGCCCTGCTCGAAGCCATGAACGAGGGCCAGGTCACCATCGACGCACACTCCTATCCGCTGCCGCAACCGTTTCTGGTCCTGGCCACGCAGAATCCCATCGAGCACCACGGTACCTATCCCTTGCCCGAGTCGCAACTCGATCGTTTCCTGATGCGAGTTCGTATGGGATATCCCGAAGGCAACGCCGAACGCGAAATCCTGCGCGCCGAAGCCGGTGTCGCCCAACTCGAACACCTGCGCCCCGTGCTCAACGCCGCCGACGTAGTCGAAATCCAGCAAGCCGTAGCCCAGGTCCACGTAGACGAATCGCTCATCACCTATCTGCTGAACATCGTCAGCAAAACCCGCGAGTCGGAATATCTCTCTCTGGGAGTATCTCCCCGAGGCTCGCAGATGCTCTACCGCGCCGCCCAAGCCATGGCCTTCCTGAATGGCCGCGATTACTGCACTCCCGAGGACTTCAAGCCCCTGGTCGTCTCCGTCTTCGCTCATCGCGTGGTAGTGAGTTCGCTCTACGCCTCCACTCTGAAAAAGTCGGAGCAGGCCGAGCAAGTACTCCGCGAGATCGTGGAGAGCGTGCCGGTGCCTGTCTAGGTGTTGATCGTGTAGGAACGGCCGCCCTCGGCCGTCCAAGCCGAGCGCAGCTCGGCTCTCACTTCGCGGCCGAGAGTCTACTCGCCCGAAGCCACCGGCGGCGGCGGCAGACTAGAAAGCCGCGAGATCGTCGCCACCATCATTCCGGAGAGAAACTGCATAGTGGCTACATCGTTGTTGTCGAAGGCGTGGGGCGCCGACGACAGTACTTCGAAAACTCCCAGCGTCCGCCGGAAGTGGCGCAGCGGTGCGACCAGGATCGAGCGCACGCCCATGCGCCGGCAGGTCGCCCAATCTACGCGCGGATTCGACTCGGCGTCGTGGCAGAGCAATACTTCGCCCGTATGTACGCATTCGGCGGAAAGTCCGCTGTCGGTTTGCAGACGCACCCCTATATCCGGAGCGGTGCGGCCGGTGCGCGCCCGGCAAACAATTTCATTGCCCCGGCGCAGCGCGATGGCAGCCCCGGTGGCGCCGGTTAGCGTTTGCGCTTTTTCCGCAATGATGCTGATGCCCGGCTCCAAGTCAATCTCTCCAGCGTTGATTAGGGTGTGTGGCACAGAGAGCGGTCCATGATGGCGAGGCCGCATGCGATGGCGAGTGGAAAACGTTGCCGCTGCGGGAAGCTCGACTGCATATTCGTCGTTCTTCTCTTCGTCGGCCGCGGGCACTTGCGGAATGGTATAGAGCAGAGACCGCACCAGTCGGTCCAATTCCGCATCCGCGATGAGATGCGCCGTCTGCTGCCCAGGCAGCGATCCGCCGAGCACGCGCGAAAGACTCAGCACCGCACCACTGCCGCAGGCCAGACACCGCGGCGTATTGTTTTCGCTGAGCAATTCACACTGCACGCAAAATATTGCCGACTGCAAGGACACAAAATTCACGTCGGTGGCTGTCAGCGAACGCTGCATTGGGATGATTCCCTCCGGACAATGAGGAAGGATGAGGGTAAACAAGTCACTCGCACACGAGTAAGTGACAGGGCTGGTTCGGCCTGTGGATAACTCTTTTCATCATAACGGCATTTTGCGGGTTCGCGAGGAAAACTCCCCATGAATTGTCATCCCGAGCGATGACAATTTACGAGGAGTATCGCTCACGCGTCTATAATTCCGCTCATGTCATTTCTCCGGTTCCTAATGCTGTTGTCGCTCGTAGTCTGGCTCGGTGGCCTGATTTTCTTAGCCTTCGTGGAAGCGCCCACTGTGTTCTCGCCCGGACTTCTCCCCACCCGCCACCTGGCAGGGTCGATCGTAGGCCGCTCGCTCGATGTCCTGCACTACATGGCCATCGTTTCCGGAATTGCCTTTCTGATCGCGTCCATGCTCTACAGCCGCATGGCCACGGGAACTGCGCGACCGCTGGCGGCGCGGCACCTTCTCATTGTGCTGATGCTGTTGCTGACCGTGATCTCGCAGTTCGCCATTTCTCCGAAGATGCACGCCCTTCGTGCCGAGGTCGGCGTGATCGATAACGTGCCTCTGGACAATCCGCAGCGCATGGAATTCGACCGCCTGCATGTGTGGTCGGAAAAGTTCGAGGAGGCCGTGCTTTTTCTGGGCTTGGTAGCGCTATACACAACCGCGCAAGCATTCAAGTAAAGTTGGTGGAGAGCCGGGCGCCCCGCCCGGCCCGCGATAACGTTAGCGCACCAAGGACGGGCGAGGCGCCCGTCGCTCCACCGCTCCCTGGCATGCAGCCACATATGCGCAACGCCCGCAATGATTTATTCTTTTGCTTGCACTGATAGCTGACAACTGAGAGCTGAGAGCTGCCCTTATGAAATCCGGCATCATCGGTCTGCCGCAAGTCGGCAAGACATCTTTATTTCGCATCTTGACGAAGGTGAATCTTTCCGAGCACGCGCTCGCAAACCCGCGCGAGGCGCACATCGGAGTCGCTAAAGTTCCCGACGAGCGTCTCGACAAGCTAGCCGCGCTCTATCACCCAAAGAAGCTGACCCACGCCTCGGTCGAGTATGTGGACGTCGGCGCCATCGGCCAGGACGCCCTGAAAGAGACCGCCTACATCGGCCATCTGCGGCAGGTGGACGCGCTCATCCACGTTCTCCGAGCGTTCGAGAGCGACGAGATTCCGCACGTCGGCCCCATCGACCCTCTGCGTGACATCAAGAACGTCGAGTTCGATCTCATGGTCAGCGACCTTGGCCAGATCGAAAAACGGCTCGAGCGCCTGGAAAAAGACTTGAAGAAGATGAAGACGCCGGAGCTGGAAAAGGAAAACGAACTGCTGATCAAAGCCAAAGCCTTTCTGGAAACCGAGAAGCCGCTGCGCGAAATGGAAATGACGCCCGAGGATAAAAAGCGTATCCGGGGCTTCATGTTTCTGAGCGAGAAGCCGATGCTCTACGTGCTCAATATCGGCGAGAGTACCGAACTCGGCAAAGACCTGGAAGCGGCGGTTGCGAAATACAAGCTGACCGAAGTGGCCGCGCGTCCGAATGCCGGGGCCAGCGCCATCTGCGGCAAGGTGGAAGCGGAACTGGCGGAGATGAGCGACGAAGACGCGGCGGAATTTCTGGGTAGCTATGGACTGACCGAAAGCGGACTCTCGCGCCTGATCCGCAAGAGCTATCACCTGCTGGGACTGATTTCGTTCTTCACCGCCGGCGAGGACGAATGCCGTGCCTGGACCATTCCGCTGAATACGCGAGCGCAGAACGGGGCTGGAGCCATCCACTCCGATCTGGAAAAACATTTCATCCGCGCTGAAACCATTCGCTGGGATCAACTGCTGGAAGCCGGATCCGAAGCAAACGCGCGCGCCAAGGGCACCCTGCGCCTCGAAGGCAAAGAGTACATCGTGCAGGATGGGGACGTGATGCACATCAGGCACAGCGGATAACGAGGAGATGCCATGGCCGCCGATTACCAGCAAATGGCGCAGAACATCAGGGAGTTCTACAGTTTTTCCGGCAAGAAAGTTCTGGGAGTTGGAGCCGGAGGCGGGCCGCTTACCGATCTCATTCTCGAATCCAGACAGCTGATCGTCATTGACAAAGACCCCGCCGCGATTCGCCAGTGGCAGGCAAAGATCGCCGCCGAGGCGTTACAAGATCGAGTAGAGGTTATCCATGCGGATCTCTGTGAAGCCTCGCCACGCGGAGATGTCGTGTACTTCGAGTTTTGTCTGCACGAAATGAATGGTCCCAGGCAGGCCCTGCAACACGCATTGACGCTGGCTCCCGAAGTGCTGGTCTTCGATCATCTGCCGGATTCCGAATGGGCTTTCCACGCCGCCGAGGAAGATAAAGTCCGGCGCAGCACCGACGCGCTGGCGGAGTTCGCCTGCACGCGACATCAGGAATTCCGTACCGAGCAACTCTTCCCGGAGTATCGGCAGCTTGTTGAGAAAGTTTCTCCCCAAGGCAAAGTGGCACTGGAACGCGCCGAGCGATATCGCGGCATGACCGACATCGCGATTCCGATGACCTACGGCTTGACGCTGTTGGATCGGGAGGCAAACTTGAGCACGATTGAATCAGTGCACATGAAAAAATCGATCCAGCAAGAACATGCACGCCGCTCCGACGAAGACCAGTAGGGCCATCCTAACGCCGGGCTCTTTGTTTACTTCTGGAATCAGATCCGACGCGGCCACGTAAATCGTAACGCCCGCCGACAACGGCAGCCCAAAGCTTACCTCGTGGCGGAAGACGGCCATCGTCATCACTCCGGCCACGGTCGCTACGCCCAGCAGCATGGACGCTCCCCAGGCGAAGGTGCGGCTGCGGCCGCTGGCCAGCATCACCGACGAGATGGTGAAGCCTTCCGGAATCTTGTGCAGAAAAACCGCGACGAAGATGATCCAGCCGAGCGCCGGGGAAACCAGGAATCCCGAGGCGATCGCGATGCCGTCAAAAAACGTGTGAATCAGCAACCCGATCAGAACCGAATAGCTCTTGTGAGAGTGAACGAACTCGTCGGCGTGGGTTTCTTCTCCAAAATGGAAATGTGGGGTGACGGTGTGCTCAAAGAAATGGACGAGCAGGTATCCGGCAAGGATAAGAAATCCGGCATACGGGCCCCGCAGCTGAATGCTCGCCGGCACCATTTCGACCAGCGCCGTCGCCAGCATGAAACCTGCTCCAAGCGCGACGAAATACCGGAGGTAGGAGCGCTCCCAATTCCGCTGGACGATAATGGCGCCGCCGAACACATTGGCGCCCGCCGCCGTCAGCCCCAGCAGCACACTGGTCAGAATGGGAGACATGAGGGAAAAGAATAGCAGGAAGCAGTGGCCAGTGGTCAGTGTCTGTTCCCAGCAAAGCTGTTTTGTAACCCCAATCAAGCCGAGGGTGCCCCTCGATAAGAGCGAAGGCGCTGTCAAGGACAAAAGTATCCTGGGCGGCGCCAGAGCACCGCTTGCATTGCCAGAGAGGTTGAGGACCAAGACTCTGGAAATCTCACGCTGAATCACCCTGCGGTGGACTCGTCGTTCCACCAACCATCGATTCGGCCTTAACATCAACCATGATTCTTCTATGCGAACATCCCGTCGCTTACGGGATGCGAGAGCGCCCAATCAGTCCTTCGGTCTAGCTCGCGCCGACCAGGGGCACCCGCGGGCTGCTCTCGATACGAACGACCTCCGGATACGGCTTTTGCGTGCGCAGCATCCAGTACAGTCGTACCGCCAACTTGCGCGCCGCCGCCACCTTGGCCACCGCTTTCGGCTTCTGATGACAGCGATGCAAATATTCCTTGCGAAACTGCGGATCCAGTCGCACCGTGGTCGTCGCCGCTTCCACCAGCAACATCCGCAACATGCGATTGCCTTGCTTCGAGATCGCACCCAGATGTTGCCGTCCGCCCGAAGAGTGCTCGCGCGGAATCAGTCCCAAGTAACTCGCCACCTGCTTGCCTCGCGGAAAACGCCGGACGTCGCCCATGGTCAGCACATAAGCCAACGCCGTGATCGGTCCCACTCCCGGTTGGGTTTGTAGCAGGAGCGCCATTTTGTCTCGTTGCGCTTCTGCCTTTACCGCCTCGTCGAGCGGTTCGATCTGCTGGTCGAGCATCGCCAGCAGCCCGAGTAAGTCGTCTCTTCGACGCCCCGCCCACGCCTTCAACGGCAACTCGCGCAGCACCTGCTGTCCCGCCTTCGTCCACAGCTTGTGCTGACGCTGCACTCCTTTATTCAGGCAAAGATGTTGCAGTTCATTCTTCACCCGCGCCCGAATGATCACCAGCTTGTAGCGATGCAACAATAACTGCCGCAGATCGCGCACCGCACTCGACGGCATCCAGATGCGCGGAAACCGCCCTTCCAGCAGCAGCTTCAGAATGTGCGCCGCATCTCGCCGGTCCGTCTTTTGCTGCCGCACATAACTCGCCCGGATCTGCGCTGCATCCCCTACCCACAACTCGTGACCGAGTTCAGCCAGCAGATCCACCAGCCAGTGGCAGTTCCCGGTTGCTTCCATGCCGATTAACGCCGGCGCTGGCACTTGCCGATAGAACCGCTCGGCATCGCCCGAGACCTGCACCAACTTCTGTTCCCCGGTCTCTCCTGTCTCCGTGTCCAGCCAGCTCACTTGTTGCCAGCTGGGATGGAAATCACACCCTATAATCATCATGCGAAGACTCCTTTCTCCCCAGCGTCTTTGGTCCTCAAATCAAGACTACCGGGTCGAATCGAGCCTTCGCTCTTATCCAATCAATCCTAACGTCGCGTTGTTTTGCGACGTTAGGGTGGGATTCCACGGGCCAAATCGACCGCCACACTGCTAAGATTTCGTCACCGAGGCTCATGTTTCATTACTTGCGACTCATCGGATGGCTAGCCTGTGCTGTCTATTCGACCATCCCCGCCTTCTGGTTCATGATTCATCCGTTTGCCGAACGCTGGCGTAAGCGGCATCGCTCGCCCTATGTTCTGCTGGTGCCGGTGTGGATGGCAATGTGGGTTATGGCTGCGCTGGCGACTCGTCCGTGGCGGGGCATCTTGCTTTATCGAGCGGACTGGGCCTGGGCCGCTGCTGCTCTGCTATTCGCCTGCGGGCTGTATCTATATTCGCAATCCGGAAAGAACTTCAGCGCCAAGCAACTCGGCGGGCTGCCAGAAGTTCATGGCGGAAATCGAGAGCAGCGTCTGGTGACAGATGGAATCCGGTCGCGAGTGCGGCATCCGGTGTACCTGGCGCATCTGTGCGAGATGTTGGCATGGAGCGTCGGAACCGGACTCGCAGTGTGCTGGGCACTGACGGCGTTCGCGGTGGTCACGGGAACGGTTATGATCCGGATGGAGGATGCTGAGTTGGAGCAGAGGTTTGGCGACTCGTATCGAGCGTATCGCAGCTCCGTGCCAGGAGTTCTGCCGCGAGTGTTCGGGCAGCGCCAGCTATAATCCGCAGTGACTGAAAACTGACAACTGATAACTGACAACGGTCTCATGCGCTTCGAACTTTTCGTCGCAACCCGCTATCTGCGCGCCAAACGCCGCCAGGCGTTCATCGGCATCATCACCGGTATCTCCATCCTGGGAGTGGCGGCGGGCGTGGCCTCGCTGATCGTGGCGCTAGCCGTTAACAACGGCTTCCGGCAGGATTTGCAGGCGCGTTTGCTGGGATCGACTGCCCACATCAGTCTGCTGCGAGTGGAAAGCGACGGGATGCGCGATTGGCGTCCGCTGCTGGAAAGGTTATCGAAGCAGCCGCACGTGGTGGCAGCGGCTCCCGCGATTTACGAGCAGGTGCTGATTTCGCGCGGTCCGCGCGCCCGCGGAGCGGTGCTGAAGGGAATGCTGCCGCAGTATGAGCGGAAGGTCAGCGACCTGCTCAACTCGGTGACGCTAGGCTCGGCAGCAGCGCTGGAAGAGTCTCCCGCCGCAGAGCTAGATGCCCGTGTGGGGACGGGCGCCCCGCCCGTCCATGCCGGGTCGAAGACCCGGCCCGGTTCCGCCGCTTCGATCGCGGAATCGCCCGACGACCTGACGGGCGTGCAGCGGCGCGTCGCCGCCATGCCTCCGATTATCCTCGGCAAAGACATGGCCGGAGAAATTGGTGCGACCGTGGGCTCCGTGGTGCTGGTGACTTCTCCGCAGGGCGAACTGACTCCGTTTGGCATGGTGCCGAAGTACATTCGTTTTCGCGTTGCGGGAATCTTCAACTCCGGTTTCTTCGACTACGACTCTTCCTGGGCGTTCATCCGGCTTTCCGACGCGCAGCAGTTGTTCGGCTTGGGCGACGTAATCTCCGTCATTCAATTTAAGCTCGACGATATCTACCTGGCAGGTGACGTGGCGCGCTCGCTCGAACAGGCCGCCGATCTTATTTCAGGAAGCCACGGCTTTATGGCCACCAGTTGGATGGAACAGAACAAACCTCTGTTCCGCGCCCTGCGCCTGGAGCGCGTGGTAACGTTCATCACCATCGGCCTGATCGTGTTCGTCGCCGCGCTCAACATTTTGATCTCGCTGATCATGATGGTAATGGAGAAGACAAAAGACATCGCCGTGCTCATGTCCCTGGGGACAAAGAAGCGGCAGATCCGACGCGTGTTCATCGCGCAAGGGGTGTTGATTGGCGTGATTGGGACCGCGATCGGGCTGGTGCTCGGATACGTAATCTCGTGGGCGGGCGGTCACTACCACTTTATTTCGCTCTCGCCTGAGGTCTATTCCATTGACTACGTGCCGTTCGCGCCCCGACTTATGGACGGCGTGATCGTAGCGCTGGTTTCCATAGGCATTTCGTTTGTAGCAACGATCTATCCGTCGTGGTCAGCAGCTCGGATTTTGCCGGCGGAGGCGTTGCGCTATGAGTAGGCGGCCTCTTGTGACCACGGTCACATTGCAATTCTTTTCCAGGGGTATACAGTCTTTCGCATAGCGCGCTCCCGAAAATGGAATCGCGGGAACGGCTTGTTCCTCCTCATGATCTAATAGATCAGAGGCCTGTTTTCTCCGCCTTCCACCAGTGGGCGGAGAGCGGCCTTGGTACTTAGGAGGGCGCTCTTGCATCCAATAGCTCAAGATCCTCTGTTGAGGGTCGAAGGGTTAAGTAAGGTGTTTCGCTCAGGCGAAGCGGACCTCGTGCTCTTTGAAAATCTGTCTTTCCAGGTCACGAAGGGAACGATGCTGGCCATCGTGGGACAATCCGGTGCGGGAAAGAGTACCTTGTTGCACATCATCGGAGCACTTGATCGTCCTTCGGCAGGTGCGGTATATTGCGCAAACTCCCGCGTGAATTCGCTCTCTGAGGATGAAGCCGCCGAGTTTCGTAACCGCGAGATCGGCTACGTGTGGCAGTTTCATTACCTGCTGCCGGAATTTACCGCCTTGGAGAACGTTGCCATGCCTCTGTTGACGCGCGGGCAAGCGTTATCCACAGCAAAACAGGAGGCTTCGCGGTGGTTGCGCGAAGTCGGGTTGGAAGCGCGCGGGCATCATCGTTCGGGAGAGCTTTCCGGCGGCGAACAGCAACGGCTGGCGCTGGCAAGGGCGCTCATCACCCAGCCGCAAGTCTTGCTGGCCGATGAGCCTACCGGCGATCTCGACGGGCGCACCGGGGAGTTGGTTTTTGAACTGGTGTCTCGGTTGCACCGGGAACACCAGCTGACTTCTTTGATCGCCACCCACAACCTGGCATTTGCACGACGGTGCCATAGGGTCTTGAGGTTGGATCAGGGCAAAATGGAAGAAGTGGCACCCGAATCGCTTCCAGCATGACGAAAGGCAGAAACGACCGCCCGAAAGGTGGAAACTGAAGGTTAGTTGAGGGCGGATATCGCTGGGAGATTTGGCGATATGAATGCATAATTAAGGGTTGGATCAAGGTTTTGGCGGAGGGCGGGGTCCTTCCGCAGGAAGTCGGGGGGAGTAGGTATATGTTCGAACGCTACACGGAGAAAGCCAGGCGCGTAATTTTCTTTGCGCGGTACGAGGCCAGCCAGTTTGGGTCTCCTTATATTGAGACCGAACACCTGCTGCTCGGACTGCTGCGCGAAGACAAGGCCCTGACCAATCGCTTTCTGCGGTCTCATGCGTCGGTGGAATCGATCCGGAAGCAGATTGAGGGTCACACCACCATCCGGGAAAAGGTTTCCACGTCGGTTGATCTTCCCCTGAGTAACGAATGCAAGCGCGTGCTGGCCTATGCCGCGGAAGAGGCGGAACGTCTCTCGCACAAGCATATTGGAACCGAGCACTTGCTGCTGGGATTGTTGCGCGAAGAAAAATGTTTTGCGGCTGAGATTTTGCACGAGCGTGGACTGCGGCTTTCGACCATCCGCGAAGAACTGGCCCGCACCAGCCAGGAAAAAGCCGCCCCGCAACGCGGACAACGCGAGTCCTCTTTATTGAGTGAGTTTTCCCGCGACCTGACGCAGTCCGCCATGGACAACCAGCTCGATCCGCTGGTCGGCCGCGACAACGAAGTGGAGCGGGTGGTGCAGATTCTGTGCCGCCGCACCAAGAACAACCCCGTTCTCATCGGCGAGCCGGGCGTGGGCAAGACCGCCATCGTAGAAGGCCTGGCACAGCGCATTGCCGACGGCGAAGTTCCGTCGTTCCTGGCTGACAAACGCATTCTGGCGCTCGATCTTTCGCTGATCGTAGCCGGCACCAAGTATCGCGGCCAGTTTGAAGAGCGCCTCAAGACCATCATGAAAGAACTGATGGAGTCGCAGAATTCCATCATCTTCATCGACGAACTGCACACCCTGGTAGGCGCAGGATCGGCCGAAGGTTCGCTCGATGCGGCCAACATCCTGAAGCCGGCTCTGTCGCGCGGCGAGATTCAGTGCATAGGCGCAACCACGCCCGCTGAATATCGTAAGTCGATCGAGAAAGATCGTTCGCTAGAACGCCGCTTCCAGGCCGTAAAAGTACCGCCGCCGAACGAAGTCGACGCTGTAAAGATTCTCTTCGGAATCAAAGAGCGCTACGAAAAATTCCACGCCGTCACCTACACCGACGACGCCATCAATTTTTCCGTCTCGCATTCGAATCGCTACATCCCCGACCGCTTTCTGCCCGATAAGGCCATCGACCTGATCGACGAAGCCGGAGCCCGCGTGAAGCTGCGCCAGACCACGTTGCCGGAAGAATTGACCGAAGTCCAGAAGCGGATCAAGTTCATCGTCCATCGTATGGAGAACGCCATCGCGAACCACGAGTTCGAGAAGGCGCGCTTCTACTCGGATGAAGAACGCAAGGAGCGCGAGAACCTGCGCGCCCTTCGCGAAAAATACCACCTCGATGAATCCTCCACCGGCGTTGTCGGTCGGGAGGACATCGAGGACGTGGTATCGCGCTGGACCGGCGTTCCCATCACCTCCATTAAAGAAGAAGAAACCCAGAAGCTGCTGCGCATTGAAGAAGAACTGCACAAGCGCATCATCTCGCAAGACAAAGCCATCAGCGCCCTGGCTCGCGCCATCCGCCGCTCGCGTGCAGGACTGAAGAGCCCGAACCGCCCCATCGGCTCGTTCTTGTTCCTGGGACCGACCGGCGTGGGCAAAACTGAAGTCGCTCGCACCCTCGCCAGTTTCATGTTCGGCAGCGACAAAGCTCTAGTCCGTTTCGATATGTCGGAGTTCATGGAGAAGCACTCCGTATCGAAGCTGATCGGCTCGCCTCCGGGATACGTAGGCTATGAAGAGGGTGGCCAACTGACGGAACGAGTCAAGCGGGCGCCTTATTCCGTAGTTCTGCTAGACGAAATCGAGAAGGCGCACCCGGATGTCTTCAACATCCTGCTGCAGGTTTTTGAAGACGGTCAACTAACCGACGGCCTGGGCAATACGGTTGACTTCAAGAACACCATCATCATCATGACGTCGAACATCGGGGCAAGGCACCTGATGAAGCGCGAAGGTCTGGGCTTCCAGTCGTCGAAAGACGAGATGGTCTCCGAGAAGGTCGAAGACCTGGTGAGGAGCGAGGTCAAGCGCACCTTCAATCCTGAATTCCTGAACCGCGTGGATGAAATCATCCTGTTCATGGCGCTCAGCGAGCACGACCTGATCCAGATTCTCGAACTCATGGTCAACCAGCTGAACCAGAACCTGGCGCAGCGTTCGATCACCGTAACCGTGGCCGACGAAGCAAAGAAGTGGATTCTGAACCAGACCCTGACCGACCGCAGCTACGGAGCGCGTCCACTGCGGCGAGCGCTGCAGAAGTACATCGAAGATCCGCTCTCGGAAGCCCTGATCCAGGGCACGATCACCACCCGCCCGGCGTTCATCGAGGTTTTCCTCGAAGCGAACAAGCTGTACTACCGTCCGGTGGATTCGGAGAAAGCCGAAGGCGTCCTGCTGTACGAAAGTTAGTTCACGTGGGGACGGACGCATTCGTCCGTCCCCGCGAAGCGAAGCAAGCGAGGTTTAGAGCCGTCAGCAAAGCTGGCGGCTTTTGTTCTTGGTTGTTGTTGTTCCTGTGTGGGGACGGGCGCCCCGCCCGTCCAAGCCGAGCGAAGCTCGGCAGGGTTTCTCCAGCAGCTAGGAAAACTGGAAGTCCTTCCTGTATATCGTTTCTACGAGCCCTTTGAATCTCGGGCTATCCGGGATCGCGTCGAGCACAGCCTTCACAATTCCTGCTGCAGCTCCACATGACCTTTGTGACACCACTTCCGTGCTAATCTCAGCTAGGAAGTTGGATTCAATCCGTGCCGATTCATTCTGGGGAATGAATTCAGGAATGAGACCGTCCGCTGCGTGCACTCCCCACCCCTCGAGACGTGCCATTGCGTCTTTCCATTTCCATTCTCCACCGGCTTCCTTGTGGCGAATTGCTACTTCCGGCTTCGCGTGGACTACACGATTACGCAGGAGGACCAGGGTGCTGAAATCTCGGAATGGTTCTGTGCCCTTATTAAACACGTGTCCCCTAAGTACCAGGCTGGCAAGATGGTATTTCGATTCGATTGAAGCATGCGATTCCTCAGCGGCCCCAACGATTTCACCCAATGCCTTTACCCACCCAGGTTCTAAGGAATTCTCTGCAGCCTGGACTGCCAGCTGTGGTATTTCATTGATGAAGGCTTCAGCTGACATTGCGGCAAAGATTACACTCGCCAAACATTCTCGTTGGGCCTGTTCGGTGGCCGGCTTCAACGACGACACGCCTCTTTGCAGTTGTACAGCACTTCGGAACAACAGACCCGCGTTGGCATACATGAATGGCTTCTCCTGAAATACCTTCCGGTCCACTATCCCTTACTCCAGTCTTCGACTTTCAACCCCTTCACCCGCCGAAACACGTGATCATGAGTAACCAGCACCACCTCAGCCGCCAGCGCCTGCGCCGCGATCATCAAATCCAGATTCCCCATCGGCGACCCGTCCTTCTCGAGAACGGCCCGGATGCGGGCATACTGCCGCGCCGCCTCTGAGTTCCACGGCAGCACTTCCACCCGCAGCAGGAATTCCTCAACCACATGTTTCAGCGTCACCGCCTCCGAAAGCCTAGCAACACCGAAGCGTAACTCCGCCTCGGTGAGAACCGAGATTCCGACCTCGGCCATGGGCACTTTCAGCAGCCGCTCACGCACGCGGGGAAAATTCCCCTTGATGACATAGCTGGCGGTATTGGTATCGAGAAGATAGCGGACAGCCATTTAGAATAACTCGCGCTTTTGCGGAGGCGCGTCCTTGCGCTCCGAGAGAAAGTCTTGGGGCACGTCAACGGTATCCCGGAACGCAAAGAAGTCCTTCCATGATTCCGGACGCCGCGACAGGATCACGTCGCCCGTCGCGGGGTCGCGCCGGACAAAGACTTCCGAGCCCTCAAATCGATACTCGGAGGGCAAGCGAACGGCCTGGCTGCGGCCGTTGCGAAACAGCTTGGCGGTTCGTGGCATGGTATATATTATGATATATACCATCCAAATTGTCAAGGGCAAGTCCTTCCCCGCCAGTGTGGCAGAATGGTTCCCGCCGCCATGACTGCCACCCACACTTTGATCGATCTCAGCCACACCGTCGCCCACGGCCTCGTAACCTACAAGGGCCTTCCCGCACCGATCATCTGTGACTACCTGAGCCGGGAAGCGTCGCGGAAGCACTACGCGCCGGGAACCCAGTTTCAGATCGGCAAGATCGAGATGGTAGCGAATACCGGCACGTATCTGGACTCGCCATTTCACCGCTATGCCGATGGCAAGGACTTGTCGCAACTGGACTTGCGAAAACTGGCGAATCTCCCCGCGATCAAGATATCGGCCCAGCCCAAGCAGGCGATCGATATGTCGTGTTTTCCGCGCGGAAAAGATTTGTCGGGCAAAGCCGTGCTCGTAGAAACAGGATGGTCCCGGCACTGGAACACGCCTCAGTATTACGAGGGCCATCCGTTCCTGACCGAAGATGCGGCGCGCTTTCTGGCTGACTCGGGAGCGGCTCTCGTGGGCATCGATTCGCACAACATCGACGATGTTCAGGACTTGCGCCGCCCGGTTCACACCATCCTTCTGAAAAGTGAAATCCCGATTGTCGAGCACCTGACCAACCTGGCAGCACTCCCGCACGCGGATTTCAGGTTCTTCGCCGTTCCGGTAAAGGTGAAGGGCTTCGGGACGTTTCCCGTACGAGCCTTTGCAATAGTTTTTGGCTCTTAGTTCTCAGGGTCTTGGCGACCTTACGGATTCTGGGTTCATCTCGGGGACCCCTCCTGGTGCGGTCTTTTGGAATCAAAGACTTAGAGAGTGGCGGTCGCCAGGTCTTTGAAGAATAAGGAGTTAGAGGTAAAGTATTTATAATTCATAGACTTAAGTACCTAAGCGAGCTTTTCGAGGCTGGAAGGCACGGCTGTGTTGGGCGCGTCGTCAACAGTCGGATCAAACTGAGAACTGACAGCTGAGAGCTGAGAGCTGACAAATATCACACCACAATTGACCCCGAGACAGACTTATGTTTTACTGCTTGCAATCGGGTCTGGCTTCAACGCAGTAGCTTGGGAATACGAACCAAAAATCCTGGGGCGTGAGACCGAGGTGCGTCATGAAGTCCAGCTACTATCTGGTGGTATCCCTTCTAGCGTTAACCGTTCTAAGCCTGACCGTTTTGAGCCTAGCAGCGAGTGCCAGTGCGCGGGAGATGGTCCTGCCCGCCGGTACTCTTCTGAAATGCACCATGGATGAACCGAACTTTTCCTCAGCGACCGTTGCCGTCGGAGATCCCGTGCTCTGTCATCTCCACTCGGTGACCGAATTCGGCCAGCAGACCTTCCCGCGCGGCAGTTACCTCGTAGGACATCTGGAATCGGCCCAGGACCCGGGACATTTCTGGGGCAAGGGCTACATGAAGCTGATGTTCGATCGCATCGGCATGCCGCAGGGCGATATGCCTTTGGACGCCAAGGTGATCGCGACGCGCGGCTACAAGGTCAATAAGGAAGGCGACATCCGGGGCAAAGGGCACGCCCGGCGCGACATCGTGGAATGGATGCTGCCGCCGCTCTGGCCGTGGAAAATCATCATGCTGCCAGCGCGCGGCCCGCGTCCCACGCTCAAGGGCGAAAGCCAGCTCACGCTGCGCCTGATGGATGATGTGCAGATCCCGCAGGTTCAGGCGAGCAACGGCCCCGATTGGCATTTCTTTGGGCGTCCGCGGATGGAAAACGACTCCTATTACCAGAACTCTTACCAGGGCGCCAGCGCCAGGCCAGCAGACAATGGCAATCCTCAACTGGCCGTTCGCAACGTAAGCGTCACAGCCAGCGAACAGCCAATGGCTGAGGAGATTCCGCAGCTCACCTACGCCAGCTACATCACCAAGGGTGCAGCGGGCGGCGGCGGCGCGGGACCGGGCGTCCCGGTGTTTGTCCTGAAGTCGGGCATGGTGTTGCAGGTCGGCAACTACACCTATCAGGAAGGCCGCATCAGCTATGAACTCGCCGGCGGCGGAAACGGCGTGATCAGCACCGATGAAGTGGACTGGACGACGACCACGCGCTTGAACAGCCAACGCGGCGTGCGAGTAACGCTCCGCGGTGGACACCCAAGCGCCGGGGACGCCGGATTCTAAGGAAGAAAGCCGTCGGCTTTTGCCTTTGCTCGCGTAGGGACGGACGCATTCGTCCGTCCAAGCCGAGCAAAGCTCGGCAGGGTTTCGCCTGTCATCGAAGAGCAGCGAGATATCTCTGCGACCCGTACGGTCGAACCTGAATCTCTAATAGCATCACCCGCGGAGATTCCATGTCGAAAATCAACCTCGCCGACAAGTTCGCCAAGATCACCGAATACTGGAAGCCCTACATCGCCGCCGAACTCAATGGCCAATACGTGAAGCTCGACAAGCTCAAAGGCGAGTTCGTCTTTCACCATCATGAGCACGAGGACGAGCTCTTCCTGGTGGTGAAAGGACGCTTCCGCATGGAGTTTCGCGACCGCCAGGAATGGATCGAAGAGGGCGAGTTTATCGTGGTGCCGCGCGGCGTGGAGCACCGTCCGGTGGCGGAGGAAGAATGCTGGATCGTGTTGTTCGAACCGTCGACCACGCTCAACACCGGCAACGTGAAGAACGAGCGGACGTTGCACGAACTGGAACGGGTTTGACTTGCTGGGTACTGGCTACTGAGTACTGGGTACTGATCCTTCAGTTACCTTTGGCCCGCGACCGCCCGACTTCTGTACCCTACTCGCCTTGGTCCGAATGCGTCAGGATAGTGGCTACCCGGACATCTCCCTGCGTGCCGGGCCTGACGGCTCATGTTCAATACCGACAGTGCACAGAATCACCGCGATGAAGTGGTTGAGACCTGGCAGCGCTTTGTGCAGGGTCTACTGGGCGTGCTCGCACTGGTGGGTGCCTTAGTGATGGCACACTACTACGCTCCTCCGGAGACTTCCGGCCTCGAGCAACAGGTAAACCATCTTTCGCGCCAGGTGGCCGATCTGGAACGGCAGCAATCGGTTTCGGCCGCGGCCGTGGACGATGCGCGCGATTCGGTCGCTTACATTTACGGGATTTATCACGTGTCCGGCCACACGCAAAGCTTTCGTGCTCGCGTCTCCGGTACTGGGTTTGTGGTAGCGCCCGGCCTCCTGGCCACCAATCGCCACGTCGCCGAGCCCTGGTACGGCGACCGCGAGGTTGCCGTGGCATTGCGGAGAGGCGGAGCGCCCGTCCTGGAAACGCTGGTAGCGTATTTCCCGGGCTCACCAATTCCGGTAAACCTCGAGCCATTGGCCCTGGCCAAGCACGGGGACTTGGCCGTGCTGCGCTTCGAAACCACCGCTTTCACCAGGAAATTGCGCCCGCTGACCCTGTCTCAGACCCTGCCGCAGGTGGGCGAGTCGGTGAGCGTGCTCGCATATCCCATGGGAGTGACGGGAATGGTGGCAAAGTCCCCTGCGGTTGTGTACGACCGGCTGTCGTCGCATCCCGACGATGCCGAAACGGCAGGCGAGTTGGCGGCGCTATCGCTGATCCGGCCGTCGGCGACGTTCGGACACATCGGGGACGTCACCGGCGACAAGCTGATCTATGACGCGCCCACGGCCCGAGGAGGCAGCGGCGGTCCGGTGCTGAACCTGCGCGGCGAGGTCGTGGGCATCAATTCCGCCTACATTGACGGCTTTTCCGGAGGCACGCTCGGGATCACCGCCGCCGAGTTGCGCCCGCTGATGGAAACCGCAAAGCAAAATCAGTTCACAGTTCCCAGTCCTCAATTCTCAGCCAGAGCTAACCGGCCCTCGCCCGAGAACTGAGAACTTGGGAACTTCTTGTACACCCCTAAAGCTGCAATTCCTTGCGCATGCCGCCCTGCGGGCACCCTTCGAATCTCTGCCCCACGCAGACAAGTCCCTTGGATTGAGGTACATTTGTAACCTGCTGATTTGAATAACAAATTGGCCTTATGGCTGCTCTAATGTCAGGACCGGTGTGCCCTAAATCTGCGTTGTTATCCTGAGCGGAGCGAAGGACCTATGTATTTGCCTTCGCCGTGCTTTAGAGATCGTTCAAAGAGATCTGATCATGATTAAGAATTGTCTGTTTGCGGTGGCTCTGGCAAGTCTGGCGCTGGCAGGCGGTTGCGCCAAGGGCGGTAATGGTATCGTTCCCCCTCCGCCATCCGTTGATGTCACCATTACCTCTCCCGCTGAGGTTGCTAACACCGCCATCTACCCGACCCAAACTCTGACGCTTACGGCCACGGTGACGAACTCGACGACTACGGCCGTTACCTGGAGCCTGACCGACCAGAGCGGCTCTCCCTGCGCGCCTGCGTGCGGGACGCTCGCGCCAGCCACACCACCGACAACCGCGACCTACGTAGCCCCGGCCACGGTCCCGGCCGCAGGTTCGCAGCCGACAGTCACCGCAACATTGGTATCCGACACGTCGGTGACGGGTCAACTGGGGCTGACCGTCATTGACATCACCACCACGGTCTCCCCAGCGCCGGCCTCCCCAGCGACGTTGAGCATAGGCAGCGGTCTGACCCAGACATTCACCGCGGTCGCCGTCCCTGACGATGCGCCCCAAACCTTCACCTGGACCTGCACGGCGAATGGAGTGAAATGCGCGGACGCGAACTTCCATCAGGATCCGAATGTGTCTGGCTTGGCTTACTACACGTACACGCCGGCGGATAGTTGCAGCGGCAGTTGTATTCATATATCAGCGGCCGCGAACGACGATCTGGCAGGCTGTTCAGCCAACCCCAATTACTGCACCATCGCCAAGGCCTCGCTGGTCAAATACCGCGTGAACGGCACCTACGCATTCCAGTTTTCCGGATATGACAGCAGCCACAATTTTATAGCCGTGATCGGAACGTTCACCGCGGCGAATGGAGCGATCACCTCGGGAGCGGAAGAGGTACTGACCGCGAACGGCCCTTCCGCGCAGAACCCAATCTCGATAATGGGCGGGGCTTACACTCCGACATCGTCCGACACGAACAACTCGAATAACGCAGGCACGCTAACGCTGACTTCCTCGGGAGTTTATCCGAATCAGAAATACCAGGTGGTTCTCGACGGCAGTGGCGACATCGCGATGATCGAATCCGACGGCCATGGCGCCGGCTCCGGCATCGCGCAGAAATCATCCAGCCCCAACTTGTTCGCCGGCGACCAGACCTTCGCCTTCGGATTCAACGGTGTGGACTTCGGTGTCAATCGGGTCGGGTATGTCGGACTCTTGCCGATGAATACGGTTAACGGGAGCGGAACAATAGCCAGCAACGGCCAGATGGATGTGAACGACAACGGCAACGCCGCCAACATTTGCTCGAGCCCCTGCAGCATTACGGGCACTTACACCGCCGACCTGAATATCAACGGGTTGTACCACATGACTCTAACCCCGGGCGCCGTGGCACCCATGAATTTCGATTTCTTTATTTCTTCCGGAACAACCAGTAAGACGAATCCGCTGACGTTCTACGCCATTTCCACCGATCCCATCGCGACGCACCCCGCAGTTTCCGGCACGATGGTGCTCCAGGACTCCTCGCTGACATACAACAACGCTGCCTTCAAAGCCACTTCCGTCTCCGCCCTGACTGGGACGGTGACGGCGCCGAATGCCACGTGTACCGCACCCCCTTGCACCAATGTCTCGTTGATTCTGGGCACGCCAGACGGTAACGGGAATTTCTCCGGTCAATTCGATCAGAATAATGCCGGTACGATCCTCTCCAGCGTCCAATTCCCCGGTAGCTCCACCAGCTACACCTACGCCGCCAGTGGCACCAGTGGGCGCTATACCTTCAACATGCTGGGTAATCCTAGTGCAAACCCGGTCGTAGCGCCGCTTCCGTTCGTTCTCTACGCCAGTGGAGCAAACCGCGGATTTCTACTCGATCAAAACAGCTCGTCCGTGATGACCGGAACCATGAGTCCTCAGGGGAAAATACCATGCGCAGCACAGATTTGCGCTTTGAGCACTTCGGAGTTGCCAGGTACGTATGCCGCGGCCACTACGAACAGCGGCAGTTCCACAGTCAGCCCGATTGCGGCCAACCTGCTCTTGGATGAACAGACACCGCAAACAGGCCCGGTAACGTACAACATCTCCGGAACCGAGTACCCTCCGTTCGTACTGCCGCTCCAAACGGTGGTCGGTACCTATACGCTGGACTTCGCGGGTAACGGTATGATCGCACCGATTGCGCCAGCGACAACCCCGAATTACGTGATCTACGTTCTCGGCACCCTAGGCTGTACTGGTACAAATCCTGCGTGCGCGGTACAAAGCTTCTTCATGATGGATGAAGACACCACGAATCCGAGTCCGTCCATCATCTTCGCCCAGCAGTAAGATTTGCTCGCGCAGGACAGCCGCTCGCGGCTGTCCAAACCGAGCGCAGCTCGGCTCCTGCCTATTTCCCGCGAAGTACGGTTTTCGCCGTGGCCAGATTGTCGAACCGGTCATAGGCGCGAACCACGACCACGTGGTCATTCCCAGTGCTCTCGGCCATCACAGGCGGCGCCGCTTCGGCTGGAGGCACGGCCGCGCGAAAGTCGTAGTCTTCGGTCTTCGAATCCGACAAATGTCCGGCCGGCTCCACAAATTGCCAGTCGCCGCCATCCAGCGAATACTCCGCCCGCTTGATTGTCGCAAACGAATCACTGGCGCGGAAACGCACGTGAATCTGCTTTCCCTCGAGAGCCGCCGTCAGGTTCTCGATCACCGGGGCGGTAGCATCGACCTCGAAGCGCGCGCTGACCCGCTCGGCGTAGAGGGCTTCTCCCGGTGAATGCGAGGGCGCATCGGAGGCGATGACCTTCACCGTGTAGCCGCCGTCCGGCAGAAGACTGGCGTCGAAAGAGTAGTAGCGGTCAGAGAGATCATTCTTCAGCAGCAGCCAGCGCGATTCACCGTCGCCCCGGTAGTAAACGGTGTAGACAAGCTGGTCATCGTTATCGTCGTGCGCCGACCACCGTATGCCGACCGAGTCGCGGTCGCGAATCGCTGGCGGCGGAGGATCGAAGTGCGGCTGCCCGGGAGCCGGCGGCTCGCTGCCGGTCACATGCGGAATCGCCTGGTAGTGGTAACCAGGTTGCACGACAATCTCATCAATTTCCGGAGCAACGTTCTTAGGCAGGTAGTTCAGCAGAACGTCGTCAATGCGAGGTGCGGGATTGCCGGCATGGAGCACGGCCTTCCACTGCACGAAGCGCGCCGCTGGAACGCCGAGTTCGGAGCCGCCGGCCAGAGCGAGATTAATGCGGGTCCACTTGCTCCAGTTGCGGTCGGGATTGTCGACATTGCCGCTCCGCGCATAAAGCTCGATGCCGGAATTGCCGCTGCTGCGAACACTGGCGCGTCCCCAAAGAGAAAATACGTGGGCGTCGAAGACATCGCTTTCGTACGTGCCTTCCGCCTCCGGGCCGGGACCGAGAACAAAAATCTTCCCCAGATTGCTGCTGGAGGCATAGAGTCCTCCGCCGGGTGCGGCGGCAAACGCCGTGATTTGCGTGGCGCTGGCTTTGACGAGATCGATGTAATCATCAGCCTGGTCGCCGTTGATGGCAAAAATGTGACCGCGATTGCCGGTGCCGGCAAGCAGGCGTCCGTGCTGATCGAAGCCGAGAGCGTAGACAAGATCTTCGTGGGAACTCCACAGGCGGGACGGCGCCCCATCGGGCGCGATGCGATAAATCTCGGAGCCACCGGTAGCGCCGAGTCCGGGAGCAGGAAAGGACTGCATCATCATGGGCGCGGTAGGAACCGGGGGGCCGGCGATATTGCCGCCGGGCGCGGGTGCATTCTGCGCGGCCGGTGCCATCATGATGCCCATTTGCGGCATCATGCCTCCGGGGTGCTTCTCTCCCGCGGCGGCGGCGTAGATATTGCCCGCCCCGTCGATGGCAAGCGCGGTGATTTCTTTCTTCGGCGCGCTG
The DNA here is from genome assembly GCA_963752985.1 of uncultured Acidobacteriaceae bacterium. Lineage (GTDB taxonomy): Bacteria > Acidobacteriota > Terriglobia > Terriglobales > Acidobacteriaceae > Acidiflorens. Next base: position 126,345 of record CAVWAN010000023.1, on the reverse strand, counting down.
TAGAGAACGAACGCTTCGCCATTCGGTGCAATGCGGTAAACCAGTCCGCTGCCGTCAGAGCCGGCAATCAGGTTTCCTTTAGGATCGAGCGCAAGAACACGGATATGGACTTCATCACTCTTGAAAAACAGCGAGTGTTGTCCGTTGGCGCTGACTTTGTAGATTTCGCCGTGATCACCGGTGGCAACATAGAGCGCGCCGGCGCTGTCAAGAACGATGTCCCAGATGTACTTCGACCCAGGGTCGAAATAGGGGGCCGCGCTCCATGAGGCTTTCGTATCCGCCTTTGCGCCTTTCGCGGATTCGAGCCGATACACCTTGCCGTCGGGAGCGGTAGCGGCGTAGACGATGCCCTTCGTATCGACAACCAGCGCCTGTACCTGCAATTCCTGCGGCTCGAAGATGGTCGTGCTTAGACCATCCGGCGTGATGCGATAAACGCGGGCCGGAGATCCGGCAGCAGCGTAGATGTTTCCCGCCGAATCGGACGCAATCGACCAGATGTAGGTCGAAGGCGTGGTCGCGAGCGCTTTGAACGCCGGAGCCAGTTCCAGTCCGCCCTCACTCCGCAGGGCAATGCCTTTGGCAGTGCCCTTGGTCAGTTCTTCGAACTTCGATTGTTCCCAGGTGCGCGTGCCCTCGCCGAGGGCGAGGGTGGAGAGCGCTAAGCTGGAAAGAATAATTGCTGATAGCAGAGCGAGCGTCTTACGGGACAATGTTGATACCTCGGTTCACGGTTTACGTGGGTTCGCAAAGCAAGTTAGGGTTGTCATCCTGAGCGAAGCGAAGGACCTATGTATTTTGCCTGCTTCCGCAGAATGCATAGGTCCTTCGCTTCGCTCAGGATGACAACATGATTTTTGTGCTACCAACTTGCTGGATCAAACTCCAGCCTACTTGATGTTGATCGTCAGCATCTGCGCGCCGGATACGACATAGTCGAGCGGCTCGGTGGAGGCTTCGCTGACCGACGATTCCCCAAGCACGATCATGTCCTGCGTGCCCCGCATGTTGTCCATGACGTTCATCACGGAAAGCGGCAGCGTTGGCATCACTTTGTCGGCAACCATGGCTTCGGGATCGGATCCGATCAGCGAAACATACACGCGATCGTTGGCCCGCTCTTTGTTCAGCAAGGCAATCGTCGGCGCCAAGCCGAGGCCACGACTCATCATGGGCGTTCCACGGCGCATGCGGTCGAGCGTGTCGCCGTCGCTGACCAGGATACGCAGCGTTCCCTTCGAAGTGGAGGTAGGAATCCGTATGGGAATCTGGCGCACCAGCCGCTCGCCACGATACGGACGAATCACAGTCTCAACCATAATCTGGTCGCCGGGACGAGCTTCGGTCATATCCGTGCGTGCAGCTTCCAGTCGCGCCGAGCGCCGCTCGCGGACAAGATCGAAATCCAGCTTCACGCCCTGAACATCGGGAGCGTCAAGCGGATTGCTGTAGATGCGTCCAAAGCGGTCGCCGATGGTAGCCGCCGCCAAAGCCGCTGCGGGCTGCCCATTGTCCTGCGGCGCAAACATGTTCCGCAGCGTGACGTCGGGATACCCCTTCACACTGAGCACGCCCTTCATGCGGTAAGTAATGTCCTCGCCGTATTCGTTGGTGCCGTGCAGCGCGTTGAAGACGGTGGCCATCATGGCCAGCGGGCTGAGCCGCGCGTTGTTGAGAATTTCGTAATGGAATTCTTTGGTTGCCGCGCCACGTTCCCCCACACTATGCATGGCCACCGTCACCGGAATCATCTTCGACTCCCGCCCCGGCACGCCCATGATGCCGTTCTGGCGGTCCTGCACGAAGGCCCCCACGGTCTCGGTCGTATTGACGATCTTGAATGCATTCAGTGGCGAAGGCAGCGTGGCTAGCACGTTAGCCTTAGTCATCGGCAGGTCCACTTCACCAAACTGCAGCAGCGGATGTCCACAGGCCAGCAAGCGCTGCGGATCGACGTAGGTCACCGTGCAGGTGGCAGCGATATCCATGTCGCCGCGAACCAGCACGGCGCTGACCGCCGATCCCGGCTCGATCGGTTCCGGCTGCTTGCGATCGCTCGCGGAGCCAATGCCCATCACGGGGACGATGCCCGCTGCGGCGAACTGCGACGCGTAGCGCTGCAAAGTTTCGTCGGAAAAACCGTTGAACACCAGAGGCGTTTCAATAGGCTTCAGGTAGTTGCTGTAATTCGGGGCGGGAAGCGTTGAGCCGTCGCCAGGGCTAGCCGTCTGGGTGGCCGCGCTCTGCTCCGGTCCACTGGCATGCATCGTCGCCGGGGCCGGACGACGATCCAGCGCATTGATCTCCAGCATCTCTTCGATCGGCGTTACCCCCGCGATTGGTTCCTTCGAGAACTCCCCGATGCGGAAGGCCAGCGCGCCCGCCAGTTTGCCGTCGAAATAGACCGGACTTCCGCTCATACCCGCAACCACGCCCGTATATTCGGGCTTGCTGCCGTGCAGTCGCACCAGGATAATGTCGCCCTTGGGCCCGTTCACGTTGTGCATCACGCCCAGTACTTCCACGTCCATGGATTCGGGCTTCACGCCCTGAAACACAGTGAGCGCGGTACCCCTCATGCCTTCGTGAATCTGATCGAGCGGCATGATCGCCGGAGTAACGACGGCCGGAGAAACGGCCGCTGGCTTGTCTTGTGCGGCAACCCAGACCGACGACAAGAGACACAAAAAGGCGGCGAGTGAGCGCGCAACTTTACCCATGAACAACCCCGGAGGTCAAAGAAACGACCCTGCCACTTGCTTAGACTCCGCGTGCTATCAGAAGGGTTTGCCAGGAGAGGCGGCGTTTTTAAGGCCCGCAAAAAATCCCAACCGCAGAGTTCTTGCATCTATACTAGCACAGGAGTTTTCGAGGACTTAGCTATGTTTTCTGGCGTCTTTGGCGGTCAAAACCGGGTGCGGTCGGCGTCTTGTAAGCGTGTGATCCTGCTGGCATTTGTTCTTTGCTGGATGGTGGCTGCCATGGTTTCGGCGCAGACCCAGACCCCAGCCCCCCCGCAGCAACCCCCAGCGAATCCGAACCAGCAGGAGGCTCCGCCCGAAGCCGGTGGACCGCAGAACGATGTCGGCCCGTATGTAATCCCCAAGAAAAAGGAAGAGCCGCCGCCTCCGGCCCCCGAAAAACCGAAAAAGATCGAGGGCATGCCCGACTATTCGATCAAGGTCGACGTTCCCCTAGTGAACCTGGACGTGCTCGTGACCACCAAAGACGGTCAGACCATCCCGGGCCTTAAGCAAGAGAACTTCAAGATCATGGAAGACGGCACGCCGCAGAAGATCGCGACCTTCACTCGGACTGACGCTCCCATCACGGCAGTGCTGCTAGTGGAGTTTGCGTCGACTAACTACGACTTCATGGTCGAGGCCTTGAATGCATCCTACGCATTCGCAAATACCCTGAGGAAAGATGACTGGGTAGCGGTGATTTCCTATGACATGAAACCCTACATCCTGGCCGATTTTACCCAGGACAAGCGGGCTGTCCAGGCCGCGTTGAACCAGTTGCGCATACCGGGTTTCGCGGAAACCAACTTGTTCGACGCCCTGTTCGACACGCTAGACCGGGTCGATCGCATCGAGGGGAAGAAGTACATCATTCTGGTGACCACCGGAGTCGACACTTTCAGCAAGCTCACCCTGGATAAGATCCTGAAGAAAATCAAGTCCACGAAAGACGTCACCATCTACCCAATCAGCGTCGGCTTCACGGCCCGCGAATATTGCGAGGTAAACCATTGCCGCACCCGCGGAATCATACCGGTCGGCAACATGGACTACCTGCAAGCGGACAATGAGATGAGGACATTTGCCAGCCTGACCGGAGGGCGCGCCTACTTTCCTCGCTTCCAGGGCGAGTTGCCGGAAATGTATAACGAGATTGGAGCCGACATCCGCAACGCATACAACATCACTTACCACCCCACCAACGCCAAACTCGACGGCACCTACCGCAAGCTGAAAGTCGAACTCCAGGCGCCGGACGGCGGTCCGCTGAAGGTTCGTGACCAGAAGGGCAAGGACGTGAAGTACATCGTGTACGCGCGCGAAGGCTACACGGCCAAGCACACTGTGGAGTAGGCAAGCGGTTCGTATCAGGGTATCGCTTTAGCGATACCACAACTACTTCGAAATCTGATGCCCCTTTAGGGGCTGGGAAGTCGCTGCACTGCACGCACTCCCTCCCCTGATTTACAATCCTCAGTTCCCCCTCAGGAGACAGCGCCGTGATCCCACGCTACACCCGGCCCGAAATGGCACGCATCTGGAGCGACGAAAATCGCTTCCGCACCTGGCTGGCGGTCGAAGTCGCCGCGACCGAGACGCTGGCCGCCGCCGGCATCGTGCCGAAAGATGCCGCCAAGGCGATCCACGCGCGCGCCGACTTCAACGTTGACCGTATCTTCCAGATTGAAGCCGAGGTCAAACACGACGTAATCGCCTTCACCACGGCCGTCGCCGAGATCGTGGGCCCGCACGCCCGTTGGTTCCACTATGGCCTGACCTCGAACGATGTGGTCGATACGGCGCAGGCGCTGCTCATCCAGCAAGCCTCGTCGCTGATCGCCGGCGACTTGGAGCGCCTGGCCGAAGTGCTCGAGCGCCGGGCATGGGAATTCAAAGATACGCCGATGATCGGGCGCACCCATGGCGTTCACGCCGAACCCATCACCTTTGGGTTCAAGATTGCCAACTGGTATTCGGAGACCGGGCGCAACATCGCGCGCTTCAAGGCCGCCGCGGAAGATCTGCGGGTGGGCAAGTTCTCAGGCGCGGTAGGAACGTTAGCCCACCTCACTCCGGAACTCGAAGAGAAGATGTGCGAGCGCCTGGGATTGAAGGCCGCCGCGGTGTCGTCGCAGGTGATTCAGCGCGACCGCCATGCTCACTACCTGGCAACGCTGGCAACGATTGCCTCGACGCTCGACAAGATCGCCACCGAAATCCGCCACCTGCAGCGCACCGAAGTCCGCGAGGCCGAAGAATGCTTCAGCGAAAAGCAGAAGGGCTCGTCGGCCATGCCGCATAAGCGCAATCCCGTCACCTGCGAACAGATTAGCGGACTGTCCCGGGTGGTGCGGTCGAACGCGCAAGCCGGATTCGAAAACGTTGCGCTCTGGCACGAGCGCGATATATCGCACTCTTCCGCCGAGCGCATCATCATCCCCGATTCGACCACGCTCGCCGACTACCTCCTGAATAAGACGGCGAACCTGATCGAGACCATGTTCGTCTATCCCGAGCGCATGATGGCAAATCTCGAGAGCACGCACGGCCTGGTTTTCAGCGGACAATTGTTGCTCGACCTGGTCGAAAGTGGAGTCTCCCGCGAGGACGCCTACCGCCTGGTGCAGAGTCACGCCATGCGCGCGTGGAAAGAGAATCTCGACTTCCACGAGTTGATCCTCAACGATCCTGAGATTCGCGGACGAGTGCCGAAGGCAAAGATTGAGCACGCCTTCGACCTGAAGCGGCAGTTGAAGAACATCGACAAGATTTTCGCGCGCGTGTTTCCGGACAAAACTGGTGCTCGAAAGAGCGTTGCATCCGCCAGGAAGAAGGTTGCCCAGCGAAAGAAATAGGCTGAAGGTTTTCGCTCGATGCTCTCCGCAACTCCTGAGTGGAAAGCTTCCTCGGCCGTCTAATAGTTTGTAAAAGCCTCCTCCCGGCACATCCCAACCCACCCCCTCCGGCATCTATTTAACTAACCGGTTAATCCCGTGGGGGAACCGGAATTCCAGTAAGGATGGCAACTATGAAGAGACAAGGATTTGCGGTAGCTTTTACAGGCACTCTAGCGTTGCTCGTCCTGCTGAGTATGACTGCAGTGGCCGCCACCGGCCGATATGATCAGCAGATTCAGCAGGCGGTCAGCCAGAAGATTCATGAAGCGAAGCAGTTGCAGAACGTGAGCTCGAGCGTCGAAGATGGCATCGTGACCCTGACCGGCACGGCCAATCTTTATCAGGACAAGCTTGACGCCGCCAAGAAAGTCAAGAAACTTGCAAATGTCAGCGGGGTTCGCAACGACATCGCGGTCGCGGGAGAAACCAAGCCCGACAGCCAGCTCCAGCAGAAACTGGCAAAGCAGCTGGCCTATGACCGCGTCGGATACTACGACAACGCGTTCAATTATGTCGCAGTCAGCGTGAAAGACGGCGTCGTAACCCTGAGCGGCGATACCGTATGGGACGTGCCGAAGGATATGGCGCTCGCCATCGTAGCGCGCACGCCTGGCGTCAAGGATGTGGTGAATGATCTAAAAGTTCTGCCGGTTTCGAATTTTGACGATTCGATCCGGGTACGCACGGCGCGCGCTATTTATCATGATTCTGTGCTGGGCCGCTACGCGAGCGATCCCGCCGACCCGATCCGCATCGTGGTCGACAACGGTCACGTGACGCTCTATGGCAAAGTCGAGAACGCGATGGACAAGACCATTGCCGGAATGCGGGCAAACTCCGTCCCGGGTGCGTTCAGCGTCGAGAACAAGCTGGTGGTGGACTAACTTATGGTGGTTGGGGGCGCGGCGCAAGCCGCGCCTTTTTTTTGCTGAACCCTCTGGATAATTCAGAGGCTCACCGGCTCTGCGCGCCCGGCTTCCACTTCTCGATGAATGCCAGGAAATCTGCCGGGGCGAGTGCGCGCGCATTCTCAAACTCCCCGTTCTTCTGGCTGTAAACGAGCTTCCCATCGGGATCGAGCACGGCCAGCCCAGGAATGCCACGCTTCATCGGAACCTCGTACTGCGTCATCAGGTCCTGATTTTTCTGCCCCTTGCCTATGTCCACGTGAACGACTTTATAGTTGGCGGTCAGAATCGGCGCCAGTTCCGCACTGTGAAACGCCTTATCGAGCACGTGGCAGTCGTAGCACCAGTTTGCTCCAAACACAACAATGACGCGCTTGTGTTCCGCCGCCGCTTTCTTCAGAGCCTCTTTGATTTCGGCGCGCGCATTCGCGCCTTCGTTGTAAATGTCTTTCTCTCTCTGAACCGCCTGACTAAAGCAGACCGCGCTCGTGGCGGCCACGGCAATCGCGAGACTTAGAGTCAAAATCTGCCAGCCGAACTTCATCCATAGGCCCCTGCGCCTGAGAAGGCGAAACCTGAGTATAACGCTGGAACAATTTTCCCCGAGCTGGCAGCGCCAGGTCAGTTTCATGCGTAGGCAACCTGCCGTCGCCTTCCCAGGCACGCCGCCAGCAACAGACCCGCAGCCAGAATCAAATACATGCCGGGAGAGCTCGAGGCGCGTGTCCCACCGACGAAGTCGAGTGATGGAAGCTGGTGCAACGGCCCTACATACCACCACCCCGTGTAAAGGGCCTCAAAGAGCTTGCTGGAACCGCTCCACACTCCGAGCGCGAGCGCCAGGCTTGGGATGAACAACGCGCCCGCAGCCCAGGCGGCAAGCATCTGCCAGTTCGAACTGAACAACAGTCGCATCGCGGCGCCCGCACCGGTGATGAGGGCAACCAGAACTCCTGCCGTCCATAAGGCAGCCAATTGCCGATAGAGCACCCGCTCCGCCGAGAAGATCAGGGATTGTGTAGCGTGACGCGACTCGCGGCACCCCATCTGCGACCACAGCAGGACTGGCCAGATCCAGGCCGCAAGCAGCACGCCTTCCCGCGCCTCCCGTGTTGGCGACGCGAACTCTGCTACCAGAAGCCCGGCCGCCACCACGTACCACCAGCGCAACCCTTTGACCATCAGTGCAAGCTCAGACAGCACCAGCGTGGCGAATCGGCTTCGTCCACGCGGACCGAGAGGAGTTAACGTCGCGTGCTCCGGTTTCGCCTGTCCCGGTACGACCGCGAGCGAAGGGTCGTCCTCTGCCGCGTTTCGTTTTTCTTTGACTCTCTTTTCTCTGATGCTTTCGCGTGCCGGATCAAAACGATGAAAGAAGACCGAGGCGAGCAGTGCTACTCCGATGCCTACCACCACCCACATGAGTCGCGAAGTCACCCCACGCAGCGTCCAATCGACGCCGTTCCACAGAAACGTCCGCGACGCGTGCTCGCCGCCAATCGTCAAGCTGAAGTTAGAGTTCTTGCCGCTGCCCGGATTCATCTTCTCCAGCGCCCGGCGCGTGCTCGCCTCAAGAACGTGAATCCCCGTTGGGTCGTCGAAACCGCTCTCCGCTCCGGCGGCAAGTCCGAAGGTCCACACAAAGAAATAAATCACGTTGCCCACGCCGCCGCGCAACACCGGCAGCATCTCGAAGAGCAGCGCGAGGCTACCCGTAACAAACATGGCAGGGAGGGCAATCAGCAAGAACGGCGACCACAACTTCCACAGGGAAATCGGCCGCACTTCCGGCCGCAACCACTGCATGGCTAACGCGGCTGCCATCAGCACCAGCACCATGCACGCCAGTACCGCGAAGTTGCTCACGGTTTTTGCCACCGTATACAGCTCTTTGCGCATGGGCGTGGCGGCCAGAATCCGCCCCACCCGAGTGCTGGAGTCGCGCTCCACGGAATTCTTGACGACATAGAACCCGCACAGCGAAAGAAACGTCGAGCAGCAGATCGCCATCAGCATGCCGATCCACGCCGAGTTGTAGACGCCGCGATAGCCATCTCCCACGAGGACCCAGACCTTCTCCGCGGCTACGCCGTAGGCCAGGTAAAGGGCGCCGGCCAGGATCACGAGAAAGCTGTATCTCCGGACCCGCTCCAGAAAATCCGCTTTCACCATGTGATACAGAACGCGCAGAGTATGGTTCATGACATGGTTCATGCCGCCGCTCCAGCCCGGTGCTGCGAGAGGCAGAACAGGTATGCATCTTCCAGCGTTGGAGCAACCGGACTGGTTCCCGGCGGTGGTTGCGATGAGAGCAGGCGAACATGCACGCCGTCACTGCGCCGGGTGGTGTTGCTGATCAGGTATTGGTGCTTGGCTGCGTTCAGTTCCGAGCTGGGCACAACCCACTCCCACACTTTCCCCTCGACCGCCGCCAACAGATCTTCGGGCGCGGCATGCGCCACCAGCCTGCCCTGCGAGATTAGCGCGATGTCGGTGGCAGTGGCCTCTACGTCGGAAACAATGTGGGTGGAAAGAATGACGATGCGATCGCCGGAAAGATCCGAAAGCAGATTGCGAAACCGAACCCGCTCTTCCGGATCCAACCCCGCGGTGGGCTCGTCCACAATTAACAACTTCGGATCGTTCAACAGCGCCTGCGCGATGCCGATCCGCTGCCGCATTCCTCCCGAATAGCCGCCCAACGGGCGCTTGCGAACGTCCGTCAGGTTCACCAGGTTCAGCAATTCATCAATGCGCCGCCGCGCGGCAGCCGCGTCCAGGCCTTTCACCGCCGCCAGGTATTCCAGGAACTCGACCGCATTCAGATTAGGATAAACGCCAAAATCCTGCGGCAAGTATCCCAGCACACTGCGAATCGCATTGGGATCGGCTGCCAAATCCGTTCCATTCCAGCGGATGGTGCCGCTGGTGGGTCGGGTAATCGTGGCCAGAATACTCATCAACGTTGTCTTGCCAGCGCCGTTCGGACCCAGCAGGCCGAGGACGCCGGAACCGAGTTCCAGGCTGAAGTCTGCAAGCGCCAGCGTATGCCGGCCGTAACGCTTGCTGACCTGATCGATCGTGAGCTTCAAGAAACCTCCGCACCAAACCTACTAGAGAATACGGGCAGAGAGCAGCCGGAGTTCCGGGGCATTTGGCCGGCGGCCGAACTAGCTTCGGCCAAAGCAGCGGATGGGCCTAGTTCGCCTTGCGGGAGTGCACCAGCTTCAGGCGGTCGCCCTGCAGAATGCGCTGGATCTGGTGTTTGGCGTGGACGGTCCAGGGACCGGTCGTATCGAGCTTCACGTACGAGCGCCAGTGTTGCAGCGCCTTGCGGGGTTCGCGTATCTTCTCGTAGGCCAGCGCGATGTTGTAGTGCGCGTCGGCATAGGTGGGCGCAAGTTGAATCGCCGTCTTGTAAGTGTCAATGGCTTCCTCGACGCGTCCGGTCTCGTCGAGCACGTTGCCCAGGTCGAAATACGCAAGCGCGTAGCGCGGGTCGATCTGAATCGCCGAACGGTAGTGCTTTTCGGCGAGCGCGTATTCCTGACGGTTGTAGTAGAGCGTGCCTAGGTTGATGTGCGCGGCGGCGTGCATGGCATCCATATCGAGAACCTTCAAATAGGCGGTAATCGCCTCGTTCTGCGTTGAGGGATCTTCTTCCAGCATGATCCCGCGCGCAAACAAGTCGGCGACGTCGGTAACCACCAGTTCCGGTCCAACGCGCGGCGGACTGGTCACGACTTTACTTTCTTCGGACGAGAAATCGAGCATGAACTGTCCGGCGATGGGCTCCAGCAACCGCCCCTGGTGCCGGAAAGCGACGCGGTGCCCGCTCTGGTAGGCCCCCGCCTCAAGCAGTGGATTCTCCATGCCCGCAACCTGTTTCTGCATGGCTTCCAGCGATCGCCGGATCACCGCCGGACGAACCCGCTGGGCACAGAGGTCACGCACTTTCTTGATTTGCACCAGATCGTAGAAAGAGTAGGCTTCGCCCGCCGTGACCAATCCCGCCTTCTCCCAGGTTTGAAGCTGGCGAGGAACGAGCCGGAGAATGCGCAGCAAGTCTGCGCGGTTGTAGCGATACACGGCGGTCGAGTTCTCTACAAGATTATCCGGAACTTGTGTGCGGGAATGCAAGTAGCAACCCAGTGGAAGGCTGTGGAGAATCGGGTCGAAATAGCACAGAAGTGGTAGAACGTCTTTCCCAAATCGGTTTTGGGTAGGGCACGGCTTTCAGCCGTGCCGTTCGGGGCTAAGACAACGCGGGCTTTAGCCCCTGAGGGCCGCGCCTTCTCACTTCCCGGGAAGTTCTGCGGCAACACCGGCTCTGTCAGCTGCGCTGTCGACAATAGCCCGAAACTTCCGCAGCACATCTTCAGAAAGAGATGGCTTCTGCCAGTTACTGACCAATTCGTCGACTCGGGTACGGGCTCGAGTAAAGGCATCAATCGGTGGCTCCGACCCTCGCGCGCTGCGATCAATAACAGAAGAGGGGAGATGCTGTTCCTGTCGAAAAAGCGCGCGCGTTTCCTTCAGCTTGAGAAAGTTTCCCGTGAGGCCGGTTTGCGCGAACATGCCGGTGGCCAGGGTTTCACCGCGGACCTCAATGCCTCGCACCAGACGCTGGGCGGAGGCAATCGACTCGGCGTCCATGACCAGCTTTTCCACGCTGTGGCAGGCGAGGGATTCGATCATGCCCGCTCCCGAGATCATGTTGATGCCCGTAAGCGCTCCCAGCATCGCCGAGCGCGCACTTTCCGCGCCCGCCTGGGCATCCACAAACTTCGAATCGGTAGCGACCAGGTAGCCGTGGGTGGGCAGGCCCAGATGCTTGCCGACTTCACAACAAGCCATGTTCAGCATGACGGTTTCCACCGCGCCCATGGGCGCGCCGCCGCTGCGCATGTCAAAGATGGCCGGAGCGCCGCCCCAGACTATCGGTGAGCCCGGTCCAGCGAGTTGATGCAGCGTGATGCCCGCCAGCGACTCGGCCGCATGTTGCGTCACCGAACCTGCCAGCGTCACGGGAGCGGTGCCGCCAGCCAGCGGCATAGAGACAAGTTCCGCGGGCACGCCGGCGCGGGCCAGATCGAGCAGGTTGTGCGATCCGAATTCCGACCAGTTCAGCGGCGGCGACGGACACACATCAAAAACTGCTCGCGGTTGTTCGCGTAACTTGTCTCGGCCGCCGCAGTCGGCAGCGAGCAAGTCGATCATGCCTTCGAGGCCGGCCGCGGAGAACGATCCCGTCACCACCGGCTTGTCAGAATGCTCGAGGACGACAAGCAGGCGGTAGAGATCGCCGATCGCGCTGGGTGCATCGGTACATACGACCGCGGTAGACTGCGCGGCGAACTGCGGCAGCATCTCCGTGACTTGAACGAGGCGCACCAGGTCGCGAGTTTCCGATGACCTCGCCTCCATCGTGTCGGGATCGAGCATTTGCACGCAGCAGGAGCCGGGATCGAAATGCACGTCGTCGCCGCCGTAATGTACGGCTCTCCCTCCCTGGCGGTTGTACAGGTAGAAGTCCCTTGGAACCGATGCCAGGCACTTGCGAACCAATGCCTCGGGGAGACGCGCCACCCGGTCATCGCCCTCAACTCTGACTTCAACTCCCGCCGACTGCAAGAGCTCGACGACCGCCGAGCCAACGCGGACTCCCGGGTTCATCAACAGTCGGAACGCTTCGCCGAGAATGCGGCTGATAAGTTCAGGACTGAGCAGTTGGAGTTTGGGTCTCATGCCAAGGCCGTTCCTTTGGTGGTCACTTTGCTCATCAGATTCTTTGCCAGTTCCAGGGCATCGATGGCATTGCGAGAGTAGCCGTCGGCGCCGATTTCAGCAGCCCACTTCGAGGTCACCGCGGCGCCGCCAATGATCGCTTTGACCCGGGGACGCAAGCCATTCCGATCCAGCGCTTCGATCACCGCTTTCTGCCCGGCCATGGTCGTCGTCAGCAAAGCGGAGACGCCGACGATGTCGGCATCCACTTCTTTGACCTTGGCGACGAATTGCTCGGGAGTCACGCTGGTGCCCAGGTCGAAGATCTGGAATCCGCTGGCGGAAAGGATGGTGGCGACCAGGTTCTTGCCAATGTCGTGAATATCGCCTTTGGCGGTACCCAGGACAACTTTGCCCAGAGCCTCACGATGCGAGCCCTGCTTCAGCATCGCCGGTTCAAGAATGCTGATGGCAGCCTTCATTGCCTCGGCGGATGCGAGCAGATCGGGCAGGAACATCTCTCCGCAGCCGAATTGCTCGCCGGCGAATGTGATCCCCGCTGCAAATCCCTGATTCACCGCATCGAGCGGATCGACTCCATTGGCCAGCGCCTGTTGCGCCAATTCCGTGGCTGTATCAGGCGCGCCGTCGATGATGCTTTGGCGCATCGCTCCGAAGAGTTGATCCGGCACAGAACCTCCCGCTGAGATCAGCCTTGAAATCAGGCCGATGTTCGCCGGCAATTGTATCCCGACGGAAAGTCGCAAGACTGTGATCCAGCGCACATTACGGAGCGTTCTGAAGGAGCGCAATGTAAATTACGCCCACCGGTCACAACCGATTGAGCGTGGCGTGAAGGCAAGACGGAAGTGCGTGAAAGGCTGGAGCCGACGATCGGACTTGAACCGATGACCTGCCGATTACGAATCGGCTGCTCTACCAACTGAGCTACGTCGGCCTGCTTTCGATTTTAAGACCCGTCTGCGATTCCTGCAATCAGGCCGGTGGCCGAACGTAAGAGCGCTTCTCGGGCTACGCAGCCTGCGCCAGCGCCTTGTACTCGTCATCGGATTGGTTGGGCAGAAGCACCCAGAGCGTGTAGACGCCGAGGGCAGTTCCGATCGGAACGCTCAGCAGCGCGATGAAGGCCACAACCAGCGCAACCGTTCGTGCCCAGTCCTGCCGTTGCAGCAAGCCCCAACCGGCGATGATGCCGGCCGCGGCTTTGGCCAGAATCAGCCATCCGATGAAGCTGATCAAAGGCCGCAGCCAGACGGTAACCTCGGGCGGTGGACCGTTGGGAATGTGAATCACGTGGCCGAAGATGGTCTCTGCCACAATGATCACGATCACTCCTGCCACTACGTGCAGCGCCGAGTATGCCATCCAGAGAATTCCTACCAGCCGGATATGTTCGAGAACCCGGCTACGCCGGAGCTCGATGAGGCCAAGCACAGTCTTGCCGCAACGTAAGCAGCGTGGCTCTCCAGATTGCAATGGCGTACCACATTGATCGCAAAACATAGTTTCTCCTCCATACTGCACGTCTGTCCTGTGAGTGATACGGATGCGAGTAGTTCTCAGTTCCCAGTTCGGACTCGTGACCTTTCCAACTGAGAACTATTTTCAAAAACGAAAAGGCCACCCGGCAACTTGGGCGGCCTTTTCTTTCAAGGGAGAATAGTTCCAACGGAGGTTTAATCCATCAGAACTTTCTGCGGGAATCTTATGAGCCTTAAAAGCACAGTGTCAAGCAAAATCTATGACTTAAATAGTCTTATTTTCAATAACTTACACAATACGTCCACAAGTCGCCAAACGGGCTCGAAATGGGGATAATTTCCCTCTTTTCGACGCTAACGACATTCGATTGAGTGACTTAGCGCTCCCGGGGTGACCGCCTGGGCTGCTCCTCCAGGTGCAGAGAGATGAATTCCATCGCTTCCGGGCGATCGAACACAGAGTCAGGAAAAAACCGTTTTACGATCACTCGCACGCCGCCAAACGCGATCCCTGCTACCAGCGACAAGCCGACCACAATTCCGCAGAGAACGATTGCGTTGAACAGAAAGTTCGCCATATTGTCTTTCTTGCTCGCATACGTGTTCTCGTTCCAGGTGACATCGGCTTCATAACTGATCGACGACATCAGCGATCTCGCCTCGCTTTTGGAAAGCGGACCCGCCGCGATCACGATGATCGGCCCGGTGCGCGCGTCGAAGAACGGACCCACCTCGACGATGGACGCAACTCCCGGCTGCTGCTGTGCGGCCTGATGCGATGCGTCAATCTGGCGCTGCCGTTCCGCGGCAATCTGCGGCGTTGGATATTCGATCAGCATCAGCGTCGCGTTGCCCACCGTCGCCGCATATCTGCCCATCGCGACTTCCGCCCCAGCCTTGAAGTCCACCAGTGAAACCGGCAGTGGCGATCCCACCCGATCAAGCGTGACCGGACCCAGAATGTACTTCGTGGTATTGGTCTGCAGAGCCCTCTTCGGAAGATAGGCTGGCAGCGAAGGCGGGCTTCCCTTGTTCCCTTCACTTTGCGGCAGCAGCCCGGCCAGTACCCGCAGCTGCGATGCCGACATCACGCTCATCTTGTCAAACACCGCATCCACCAGCACGTTTCCCTGATAGAACAGCACGCGATTATTCAGGAAAGCCGCTCGTCCGCCAATATTCTCTTCCCCCATCTCGGCCGAGTAGTAGAAGGTGAAAGCTCCATAAGCACCGCTGGCGTCGGCAAACACAGCGGATTTAACCACCAGATTGCGGCCATCGTCGCGCGTGTAGGCCGCTTTCTCCAAACGCTGGAACCCGTACTCCTTCAGCACGGTTGCGTTCGCAGCATCGGCGACGGCGGGATCGTCGCTCCTGGCAACAGCGCCCTTCACCTGCCAGCCGGCAAATTCGCTGGGCAGGACCGGCGCAGGCGGCTCAGCCGCGAAGGCTGCCCCACAAAGAAGAAATATGAATACAACGGAGAGTAATCGCGAGAATTTCATTCGAAAAAAGGCGCACCCGGCCTACCAGTTTAGACTACCGGCAGGCCGGGAAAGTTTCCACCGGGGCGGTTTAGCTCGTGGAGCGACGGGCGTCCTCGCCCGTCCGCGTTGAAGCGACCTGCGTAGGGACCGCCGCCCCCGGCTGTCCAGCCGAGCGCAGCTCGGCGGGTGCCTGATCGTGGTTGGGTAACGCCGGCAAGAAAGGAAGCAGGAGTCTTGGGAATTTACTTTTTCAGCAGGCTGGTATGACTGGCCACGCACAGCCATTTGCCATCCTGAAAAACCCAGGTATCGGTAAAGCGCCCGAAATGTTCATACGGCTTGGAGCCGTAGATACCTTTCGTATGATAATTACCCGTCACCACCGCCGTGGTGGAGTACATCTCCACTTTCACTTCATCGATGTTCATGATACTGGGCTGGAACTTCGGGTCCGCAAAATCCGCCAGGAACTTCCCGCGATCACTGACTTCCCCATCCCATTCGGTATTGGTGAACTTGTCGCCGATCATGTTTGCGACGGCGGCGGAATCACGGACGACCTGGGCTTGGTTCCACATCCGCTCAAGCGCCACCAGTTTGGCAGCTTCCGCTTTGGCAGTTTCCGTGTAGGAAACCGCTTTGGGAGTTTGGGCGAACGCGCACAGTGTAACCACAAGACAGCAGGCCGCCGCCTTCGTGATGGTGCTTCCGTTCCGCTTCCCTGCCTGATTGAACATAGACTGCGTCACGATAGCGCGCGGCGCTCGCCTTTGGCCATCGAAAATACCGGCGGAACATTACCAATGTCACGCGGCACAAATTGCCGCCCAGATCCCTGCCGCGGCGCCGAATGGTGAGAAAGAAATAACCTACCCGTAGAAAAAGGCCGGCGGAAACCGGCCCTTCTCTGCAGGTTCAGATGGTTCGTGACCTTAGCGCTCACCGAACAGGTCGAACATGGTTTTGGTGCTGGCATCGCAGGCATGGTTCAAGCAAGGCAGCTTGAATCCACCTTCGATGGTCCTGAGCAGGGAGAAGTGAGTGTAGAAGACATTGCTCTGCAGTTTGTGGAAGCCGTAGTTGGTGTCTACGATGGCTGCGACCTGGTTGAGGGTCGGAGCCACACTGTAGTCATCCTCGTCCCAGATGGTAATGATGGCGTTGTGGCCCTTTCTCCAAGCAGGGGAGGCATGGATCGCGGCCACGATCCGCTGGAGTGCCTGGTCGCCCAGCGCCATCAATGCTGGATTCAAGCCAGCTTGGGTGCCGTTGTCGTTAGGATCGAATTGGCAGAATTGGGTGCCGTTGCCGCGACCGTGCTGGTCATTGCACTGGTTGGGCGCAATGAAAGAGTAATCTGGCACTTTGCCGCTTGCGAGATCCCCATAGAGACCCTTGGCGCCATCGAATCCGACCACATTGGCCAAGCTGTTTTTCGGGTTGGTACCTTCTTGAGTGGATTGGAAATACACGAACGGATTGTGCTTAACCGCGTAAAGCTGAACGATCTCCCCGGAGCTGAAGGTCGGAGGCTGCGCCGGCCAGAGAGAGTTCAACAGGGTGAAGTCAGTGAGGTTGGTAAAGTTGCCGTCGCTGTAATTGATGTTGTCGGCGCCCCCGGGCGGGAGGCTCTCCTGGTAAGACTTCCAGGTCTTTCCGGCTGCGACCAGCTGATCCGCGATGCTGATACCCAGGATATTCGGATCAGCCGCATACCATTTGACGCCATCAATGTTGATCACGCCGGGAGGTCCGGAAGTCTCGTTGCTGTAGTCGATGGCTGGTGTGGCCGCATCGATTCCGCTGCCAGAGATTGGGCAAATGGGAGTACTAACGGATTCAGAATTGGTAACGCGCGTGGCCAGGTTCGGCGAGCAGGCCGCGTTGTGCCAGTCCGGCGAATTGTCGTCCAGGACTCCGAAGTTCGATCCGCCACTGGTTTCCAGATAATTCGTCAGGCTGGGATGCGCAACCGCGAAATAGTTAGTGGCAAGGTTCGCGGAGCTAGCGTACTGCGTGGTGAAGGGCGCGGCTGGGTTATTGAGGACCTGGGAAAAACCATGATTCTCCATCATGATGACCCAGACATGATCGAGAGGGGGGACGTCCTTGGGCACTGGGCCTTCCTGGGCAAATGCAATGCTCGTGGCAAGGGCCAACACGCCTGCGAATAACGCTTTTCTTTTCATAAAGCGATCTCCTGAGCTTAGATTTTGTTCTGGAGTCACCGCGACCCGCGGCAACAAATGCGCCCTAAGCTAGCAGGCGTTTGTTAGCGCTGAGTGAAGAAAAGATTAAGCTTTCATGAATGAACGGGCGTGGCTTCACTGCCCTTCGGGTTTGTCGATCTTGCTCGCCACTTTCACGCCGCTTAAGCCGCTGACGTACCTGGAGACGCCCCGATAGAGCGACTCCGCAATGCGTTGCCGGTGCTCTGAGGTTTCCAGTTTGCGCTCGTCGGTGGGATTCGACACGAACGAAATCTCGGCCAGGATCGAAGGCATATTCGCCCCGATCAGCACGATGAACGGTGCTTTCTTGATCCCGCGATTGCGGATGCCGGCGTTGCGCAGAGCCAGTCCTCCGTAGAGCGATTCCTGCACGTCGCCCGCAAATTCGCGCGATTCATCGATTTTGTCCTTTAGCGCAATCTTCTTCACCAGATCCTGCAATTCGTGGATCGACTTTTCCGATACCGCGTTCTCGCGGGCGGCGACTTCCAGAGCTTCCGGCGATGAGGTGAAATTCAAATAGTAAGTCTCGACCCCGCGCGCATCGGAATCGCGGCTGGAGTTGGCGTGGATCGAAATGAACAAGTCCGCCCGCTCTCGGTTCGCAATTGCGGTGCGGGTTTCGAGCGGAATGAAGGTGTCATCCTGGCGCGTATAAATCACTTCCGCGCCCAGTCGCGATTCCAGCAACCGCCCGAACCGCTTGGCCACGTCGAGTACCAAGTCCTTTTCCAGCAGGCCGTTCGGACCAATGGTGCCGGTGTCATGCCCACCGTGGCCGGCATCAATGACGATCTTGCCAATCTTCAGCCCCAAAGCGCGAATCAGAGACCGGTCGCCGGCCGCGGTGGGACGCGCTTCGCGGGTTTCCGGATGAAGATCTGCCGTGTCGGGCGCGGCGCTCGCCGAGCGAGACTTTTTCCGGCGCGAAGAAGAAGCAGAGGAAGACGATGAGGATGCTGAATCCGATTTCCCCGGCTTGGCGCCGTCGCTACTCGCGAGCTTGGTGGCCTCCGCCGGCGGCATTTCGGGGCGCAGTTTTTCGTGTTCCAGCGTGGCCACCGTCGACGGAACTTTGTCGTCTGCCTCGACGATCGTCTTCGGGATCCGGCGCTTCGACCCTTTCACCGCAACCGTGGTCTTGATCACTCCAATGCCGTTCGCGGGCTTCGTGGAATCGGGCGGCTTGGAATCCGCGCTCGCCTCTTCGGCGGCAATGTCCGTTTCGACAGGCCCCGGTTTCGCAAAGCCAATCGCATCCTTGTCGGATTCCTGCTGTGCTTTGCGCCTCGCTGATATCGACTCTCCGTTCGGCGGCGACGCCGGTTCGCTGGAGTCGCCGTCCGCTTCCGAGGAAGCCGCCGTGGCTGTCTCTGCCTTAGCCATCACCGTCGCCCGGTTCTGCTTCCCCTGCGCATCCTTCCCGTGAACATCCTTGCCGTGAACATCAATGATGAGCCGGTAGGGGTCCGGCAGCAGGAAGGCGTCGTAGCTCGCCAGGTCGTCCACTTCCAGCACAATCCGCGTGCGCCCCGGCTGAAATTCGGCAACTCGAATTTTCTTCAGGAAACCATCGTCCACGTCGAAGGTCTTGCCTACCAGGGTCGAAGCGAGTTTGGTGTCGCGCAAGTCAAAGAAAATGCGGTCTGGATTCGAGATGCGTTCGGAACCGAACTTCACTTCCTGCTCGACGTCAATGGCGACCCGAGTGTAGTCGGGCGTGGACCAGTGGCGAACCCCAGTGACGCGCGGCAAGGCGCTGCGACGGGCGCTCGCCGCATTGGCCACATCGGCTGCGGCGTTAGTGCTGGCGTTGCTATTCGAAGACCGCTGCTGGCGCGCCGCCTTCTCTGCCGTGCGTTCCATCTCGTCGGCCTCGGCATCGATTTCCTTCACCGCCGAGCGGGCATCCTCAGCCAGGCGGTTGCGCGGATAGCGATGCAGGAAATCTTCGAAGGTGCTGCGCGCTTCTTCGGGATCGTTGAGATCGTCTTTGTAAATCTCGCCGATGGTGAACAGGGCGTCGAAGCGGTATTTGCTGCCGGGATATTCCTTGCGCAGAAAGCGGTACTGCTCCACCGCGCCGCGCAGGATCTTGTTGTCGTCAAAGCGCCGCCCCATCTCGACCATGAGTTCCGCGGTCGCCACCACGCTCGGGTCCGCCTTAGACGACGCCGGAGACCCGAAGTAAACCCGGCGGTACGAATCAATCACACGCTGGTATTCGTGGCGAGTGCGCTCACCAACCGGACGCCCATTGAGAGCCTCGCGCATCTGTTCTGCCCTAGTGAATTGCTGGCGAGCCCAGGCATCGTTGCGATGGACGCGAGCCGATGCGGAAGCGAGTGACAGCAGCGCAAGCAACAGCGCTGCTCCAATGCGAAAGGCGTGCCCGCCTCGAATTAGGGTCGTAGAAGCCTGGGTCTTCACTTGCCGATTCCGTTACGGTTCGTATCAGGGTATCGCTTTAGCGATACCGTAAGCTATGCAAAATCCGAGACCCCTTTAGGGGCTGAACGCTCCCGCTACCACACGAGATGCACTTTATTCCGTATTGCTGATGTGCAGCACGCCCCGAGCATCGCGCTCCACGTGGACCGGATCATGCGCCGGGCTACCAAAAAAGTACGACCCCGGCTCGCCCCCGTTGTTGTATAGGTTCGTAATCCGGCGAACGTAGTTCTGTGTTTCCCGGAAACGCGGAACGCCCGCACTGCGCGACACCGCTCCCGTGCCGGCGTTATAGGCTGCCAGACTCAGGGAAACATTGCCGCGGTAGTTATCCAATAGTGTCCTTAAATGTCTAACCCCGGCATCCACGTTTTGTTGCGGGTCAAATGGATTGGAAACATTGAGCGAACGTGCGGTCGAGGGCATCAACTGCATCAGTCCCATGGCGCCTTTGCGCGAAACCGCGTTGGGATTGAAATTCGATTCCACCTTGACCACCGACCGCACCAGGCTCGGATCCACATTGTGCCGGGCGGCCGCCTGCTCAATCGCGGCGTCGATGTCCTCCTGGGTAAAAGCGCGGTTCAGGATCTGGTGACTCTGCGCCTTGCCGTCGAGGTAGGTGTTGACTTCCGAAGCTGCCGAACGCGCCGCCCTAATCACCGCCCCGCTGGTCGGAACCGGCTTGAAACGATGCTCACTCGAACTCCAGTAAACCAGCGATGATCGGGCGGGCTCAGGAGCCGCCGCCTTCGAGGCCGTGGCAGGCCCATCCCCGTTAATGTAGATCTTGCGGCCGGATTCGTCGGTAGTGGAAGTAATTGCTCCCGACTCGGCGCGCGCCGGTATCGTCGAAAATAGTGTGGAAAGAAAGGAGACCGCGGTTAAGCTAGCCATCAGCACGACTTGCAGGCGTTTTCGCATAGCGGGTTTATGTCGACCAAATTAAGGATCGGTCAAAATGATGAAGACCGGCCAAAAGGCACACTTACTCCAGGGCCAACCCTACCCGGCAGCCTGCCGAAGAATCCCAGAACCAGAGTAAGCCGATTATAGGGTGCGCCGGGAACCGGGGCAATCTATCCGAAGGGCGTAGAACCTTTGGAGTAATCTGCGTAAGTGACTGAAAAGGCTTGATCTTGAAAGGTTACCCGATCGCCGTCGAACCGCTCTCGCCTGTGTGCCCCCGTGCTCCCCGTGGTTAATAGCGTGCCCCCCCCGCTTCGTCACAGCCCCCGGCAATCTACAATGGCGTATCCATGAACGCCCAAGCCCTTCGCAAGCTTTTCGACCAGGTCAGGAACAAGCGCCTCTCCCCCGACGAGGCCGTCGAGCGCCTCCGCCACCTGCCCTTTGAGGACCTGGGTTTCGCCAAGCTCGACCACCACCGCGCCCTCCGCCAAGGCACGCCTGAGGTGATTCTTGCCCAGGGCAAGACGCCTCGCCAGGTAGCGGAGATCTTCACCCGCCTCGCTGCTCAAGGAGGCAACGTGCTGGCGACGCGTGCCACCGAAGAACAGTACGCCGTGGTCGCCGTCGCTATGCCGCGCGCCGAGTACCGGCCACTAGCCAAAGCCATCGTGCTCCAGCGCGACCGCAAGCGGTACGGTAAGGGAGTAATCGTGGTCGTGTCGGCGGGAACCAGCGACATCCCGGTAGCCGAAGAAGCAGTGGTTACTGCCGAATTAATGGGGAACAACGTCCAGCACATCTACGACGTAGGAGTCGCCGGTATTCACCGCCTGCTGGCGCATCATGCAGCACTAGCCAAAGCCCGTGTGATCATAGTCTGCGCTGGAATGGAAGGCGCGCTCCCCAGCGTAGTAGGAGGCCTGGTAGGAGTCCCGGTGATCGCCGTTCCCACCAGCGTTGGTTACGGCGCAGCCTTCGAGGGCCTAGCCGCCTTGCTCGGAATGATGAACTCCTGCGCCTCGAACGTCAGCGTAGTGAACATCGATAACGGATTCGGCGCCGGCTATGTGGCCTCGCTCATCAACCGCCGCTGATGTACTCCAACAAAATAAATTGTCATCCTGAACGGAGTGGCTGCTTTGCGAAGCGAAGCAGTCGCGCAGTCGAAGGACCCCTAGCCTCTCAACACTTCCCGGCGCGACTCGTGTAGAGCGGACATTCCTGTCCGCTGCCTTTGACGTTGCCTTTGATTTTGGTTTTGCCTTTGATGTTTTCTGTCCGAATCCGTGCGCGTTCTGTTGTTCAGTCTCATGACATCCTTTACACATTGTCCCGGGACATCCTTTACACTCCCGCGCGTGCGCAGCACGCACGGGGGTGGCAAGAGCGATGGCATGGAAGACGATGGATGTTCACGAGCAGCGCGTCCGGTTTGTGATTGCGGCCACCCAAAAAGCGCAGCCCTTCCGCGCACTGTGCGCCGCCTATGAGATCTCGCGTCCGACGGGATACCTGTGGCTGCAGCGCTACCAGGCGTTGGGCATAGAGGGGATTGCGGAACAGAGTCGCAAGCCGCATCACAGCCCACGCCGGACGGCCAGCGAGTTGGAGCGACAGGTGGTACAGGTGCGGCTGCGCTATCCGGACTGGGGCGCGCGCAAACTGCAAGTGCTGCTGGCGCGGGAAGGTGTGGCGCTGCTGCGCAATACCATTCATCGCATTCTGCTGCGCCACGATCTGGTGCGCGAGGAGGAACGGCGCACTCCGGCCGTGCAACGGTTTGAGCGCGGCCAGCCCAACGAACTGTGGCAGATGGACTTCAAGGGGCCGAAAGGATGGCCGCAAGCGGTAGGACCGCTGTCGGTACTCGATGACCACAGCCGCTACTTGATTGCCCTGGCGGCTAACGGCAGCACGCAAGGCGAACCGGTGCGGGAGCAATTGGAAGAAGCCTTCCAGCGTTGCGGGGTTCCCGAGGAGATGCTGATGGATCACGGTACGCCGTGGTGGAGTACGAAATCGGCATCGGGACGGACGCATCTGTCGTTGTGGCTCATGCGGCAGGGGATCCAGTTGCATTGGAGCGGCATTCGCCATCCGCAAACGCAGGGGAAAGTGGAACGCTTCCACGGATCGCTGCAACGCGCACTGGAGCGGCGCGGCCTGCCGCAGCAGAGGACGCAGACCTGGCTGGATGCGTATCGCTGGGAGCATAACCATGTGCGACCGCACGAAGCGCTGGGGATGCAGACTCCAGCCACGCTGTGGCGCCCCAGCCCGCGGCGCTACGATCCGCATCCGCCGCGTTGGGAGTATCCCCAAGGCGCATGGGTGTTGAAAGTGGATTGCCAAGGCAAGCTGGATATCCAGGGGCAAAAGTGGAAAGTCAGCAAAGCGCTGGCTGGAGAGTGGGTGCGGGTGGTGCCTGTCGAACAGCGGATGATGGTGTTCTACTGCACGACCCTGATTCGGGAACTCGACCCAGGAATCCAGCGCTCGACGATCGTCGAGCGCTGGATTCCTAACTCGGTTCCAACCACACAACTGTAAAGGATGTCTCGGGACAAAATGTAAAGTATGTCTTGGGACTAGACACGTTCTGTGCGAGGGGTGGGATTCCACAGCACCGTCCCCCTCGGGATTCTGATTCTGTGGCAAAGTACTAACGAATGCTGACCTCCCACGACCCACGCCTGGCCGGCCGTGTCGCATTCACCCATCCCAACTTCGTCTCCTATACGCTCGCGCGCTTCTTCATCGTAGTCGCGCTCGAGATGCAGTCCGTCGCCGTGGGATGGCAGGTGTACGAAATCACCAAGCGCCCGCTCGATCTGGGATACGTGGGCCTGGCCCAGTTTGCGCCCGGCTTCGTGCTGTTTCTCTTCGCCGGACACGCCGCCGATCTCTTCGATCGCCGCAAGCTTCTGATGTGGTGTTATGGCGGGTTCGCCCTGTGTTCGGCGCTTCTGCTCGCGATCAGCTGGCGCGCCCCGCAATCGGTTCACTCGATTTATGTTGTCCTGGTGCTGCTCGGAATCTTCCGCTGCTTCAACTGGCCGGCCAGCCGCGCCCTGCTGCCGCAACTCGTTCCCGAAGAACATTTCGCGAACGCCGTCGCCTGGAATGCCAGCACCTTTCAGATCGCAACCATCGCCGGCCCCGCCATCGGAGGAATCGCCTATGCCCTCTTCCGCGGCCCCGAGGCCGTCTATGCCGTTGCCGTGACTGTGTCCATCCTCTCCACCGTCTTCACCTTGCGAATTCGCCCGTTGCCCACGTCGCCAGAAAAAGAACTCGCCGAGAGAGTGGCCGAGAAAGAGCCCGTGAGCCTGCGCACTGTGCTCGCAGGTTTTCGTTTTATCTGGGAGAAGAAGCTGATCCTGGGTTCGATCTCGCTCGACATGTTCGCCGTCCTGCTAGGCGGGGCGGTGGCATTACTTCCCGTCTACGCCAGAACCATCCTGCACACCGGTCCCTGGGGACTCGGCCTGCTGCGTAGTGCTCCCGGCGCAGGCGCTGCACTGATGGCGATCGTGGTAGCTCACCGCCCGATTCACCGCCGCGCTGGATTGACCATGTTGCTGTCCGTGGCCGCATTCGGCGGGTTCACCATCGTCTTCGGAATCTCGGCCAGCCTGATGCTCTCGCTGGTAGCGCTATTCCTGATCGGCGCCAGCGACATGGTGAGCGTGATCATCCGGGCAACTCTGGTGCAGGTTGCGACCCCCGACGAGATGCGCGGCCGCGTCAACGCCGTAGACATGCTCTTCATTGGAGTGTCCAACGAGTTGGGCGAGTTCGAGTCCGGACTGACCGCGCAATGGTTCGGCACCGTGCCCGCCGTGGTCCTCGGAGGAGTCGGGACCCTGCTGGTGATCGCCACCTGGGCCTGGCTCTTCCCAGAATTGCGCCAAGCCGACCAGCTAACCGTGGCAGAGTTAGTGCCCAAATAAAAATGCTCACGTAGGGGCGGACGCATTCGTCCGCCCACCAGAGCAAACCAACCGAGCGGTCGCTGGTCCCCCGTCGTCTGCTGCTACAATTTCCAGTTCACCATCCTCCCCCAGACGCGGCAATCCGCGTCTCCATAACGAGGTGTCTCCATGCCGGAAACCATGCAGCTCGCAAATCCCGCGCCGCTCACCGTACTCACGGAAGACGAAATTATGTTCCGTGACAACGTCCGCCAGTTCGCCGACGACAAGATTCGTCCGCTGGCGAAAGAGATGGACGAAAAGGCAGTGTTCGATCACGGCCTGATCGACCAGTTCTTTCAGTTAGGCCTGATGGGAATCGAAATTCCAGAACAGTACGGCGGCGCTGGCGGCAAGTTCTTTGAAGCGATCATAGCCGTGGAAGAATGTTCCCGGGCCGACGCTTCCGCCGGCGTAATCGTGGACGTGCAGAACACGCTGGTAGCGAATGCAGTCCTGCGCTGGGCCAATGAAGACCAGAAGAAGCGCTACCTGCCAAAAATGGCGGCGGATACGGTAGGCGCGTATGCCTTGAGTGAAGCCGGATCGGGGTCGGATGCATTTGCCCTGCAAACCAAAGCTGAACTCAAAGGCAATGACTTCGTTCTCAACGGGCGCAAGCTCTGGATCACCAACAGCAAAGAGGCTGGCCTGTTCATCCTGTTTGCCACTGTGGACGCGTCCAAGGGATACAAGGGGATCACGGCGTTTCTGATCGAGAAGAATTTCCCCGGATTTGCCGTCGGCAAAAAGGAAGACAAGCTGGGGATTCGGTCTTCGTCGACTTGCGAACTGATTCTCGAAGACTGCCGCGTGCCCAGGGAAAACGTGCTCGGCGAGGTGGGCAAGGGCTACAAGATAGCGATCGAAACCCTGAACGAAGGCCGCATAGGAATCGGCGCGCAAATGCTGGGCGTAGCCCGTGGCGCATGGGAATGCGCCGCCAAGTATGCGCAGGAGCGCACGCAATTCGGCAAGCCCATTGCGGAATTTCAGGGCATCCAGTTTCAGATCGCGCAGATGGCGACCGAGATCGAGGCGGCACGCCTGATGGTTTACAACGCGGCCCGCATGAAAGACGCCGGCGTAAATTTCGTGAAAGAAGCCGCCATGACCAAGCTCTTCACCTCGCAGGTGGCCGAGCGCGTGACCTCGCTGGCCATCGAAATCTACGGTGGGTATGGTTTCACCAAAGATTATCCCGTAGAAAAATATTGGCGCGACGCCAAGATCGGAAAAATCTACGAAGGCACCTCAAACATGCAGTTGGCAACGATAGCCAAGCTGGTGATGTCCAAATAAAAGCGATAACCACAGGGGACACAGAGGAACACGAAGGAAAAACAGGAGCAGTTCCACTGTGTTCCCCTGTGCTCCTCTGTGCCCCCTGTGGTTATGTACTTGGTTCGATGTCCCGGTACTGGCTTCGGAAATACAGCAGCGGCTCCCCCTCCCGCACCACAACCTCTTCCACCTCCGCAATGAAGATGGTGTGGTCCCCTGCGGTTTGCGTCGAGTGCAGCCGGCACTCCAGGTAGGCCAATGCTCCTTGCAGCACCGGCGTGCCCTGCGCGGTGCGATCGAAGCGGGCGCCCGCGGCTTCCGGATGCTGGTGAGTCTCCGCCGAGCGCGCGTAATATTCCGAAATGGCCTGCTGATCGCTGCGCAGCACGTTCACTCCAAACCGCTTGCGGGCATGCAAATGAGCGTGCGTGCGCGCCCGGTGATCCACACAAACCAGCACCAGCACCGGGTCGAGTGAGACGGCGGTGAAAGCATTCGCCGTCATGCCGTGGACCTCGCCTTCCTGGTCCACGGTAATCACCGTGACCCCGGTGGCGAAACATCCCATGGCCTTGCGGAAATCGCTCGCGCTAACCCTCATGCGGAAACCATTGGCCCGTTCTTTCCAATCGCCATTTGTATCAGGGTATGCCTTCAGGCATACCGTCAGTGCTCTGCTAGGAGAGCGCCTTTAGGCGCTGGCTGTGGGCTGGAGTTTTGACCACAGGCTGCTGACCGCGCGCTGAAAGGTCGCTCCTGCATCACTTCGCGGTAGATTTACTCTTCTGTCGCGCCGCAGCTTTGCTCAGCAGGGCCAGCAGCGGCTGCGCCGATGCCGGTGCCCCTACTTTTCCTTCCTGCAGGATCTCCTTGGCGCTCAGTTCTTTCCCATACAGGTCCTTGTTGGCTCCATTGTCGGATCGCATGGTCGAACCCTCCAGCGACAATCCTGCAAACAGCCCCTTGGACCTGGAATACGACAGAATCTCCGCTTTCATGACGATATCGGTTTCCGCGGATGCGGCGCGTCCCACCGGCCCGGCCGCTACTGACGCGTCCCCTCCCAGCTTCACCTTGCTCGACATCACCGATTTTGCGCCTTGCTCATTCATCACCAGCAGCACGAAGTCGGTGGCCTGCGCTCCAATCTGGAAACCGATACTCCCGCCCTCCAGGGCATACATCGCCGGTGCGCTCCATGCACCCGAAAAATCTTGCCCCTTGCGGCACGTGATCAGTCCCCGCCCGTAGCTGCCGCCGACACCAAACGCCGCCTTCTTTACCGACGGATAGATCACGACACACTCCGCTTTGTCCAGCAGATCCTTGGGAATTCCGTCCGGCATGCCGAGGATTTCCTTCATCACCGTCCCAGCTTCCGTGATGCGCTCGTTTTCCTTCCTCTGTCCCATAGCCGGCAGTACGCAAGCCAGCATAAAAACCACCAGCAACATCTTGTTCGTCATAAACCGGTTCGTCATAAACGCTCCTTTGATCGATCATAACTGGACGATAGACGACCGACGGCCTACTTCCCACCCGCCTGTGGAGCCGTCATATCTTGCGGGAAGCTCTTCAGCGCCACCTCGCGCGAGCGGGAAGAAGTTTTCTTCGTTTCGTCGATTGTGTTCTCCATAAGAGTTCCCTTCAGCACGTAATACGCCTCGTCGGCTCGGCTCTTGCCCTCGCCGCGCTCGACCGTCCCATGAAATTCGAACCATACACCGTGCACCGTCTCGGTGGTAAACGCAAGTTGATTGCCTTCGAGTTTTCCTGACTTGAAAAAGTGATCGAGAAAAGCGCCGCGATCGCTTTCCGAGTCGCCATAGCGTGAAACAAAGCCCGTGATCCGCCCCTGTTCTTCGACGGTGACCTGCACAAACTCGCCGTCGCGCAAAAAACTGTACATCCCCGAGTAATCCGCCGCGGGCGTCTGCGCGCCCGCAAGCACCACAACAAAAAGAACGAAACACGCAGCCTGCAGCGCGTGGAAGCGGGTACTGTGGATCGGCATGTTCACCTCGGAACTCTCAGTATAAGTCACGAAGTAGTTCCAGCCCCGGAGGGGCGAACCAGCTTAGCCCAGCGCTTCAGCGCTGGGAAAAGTGGAGGATAAGGACTCAAGTCCCGGAGGGACGACCGAGTCTTTCTAGCCCGCCACCGCTTCTTCCAGCCTGCACTCCTCCGCCGCCTTATCGAATCTTAGCCCCATGAAGACCGGCGCTCGCAGCTTCATCCCGCCCTCCGCGGTTTCGTGAGTCCACTCCGCGAACTTGATTTCGGCCACCAGTTCCGGGCGCACGAAGTGAACCTTCCGCAATCCATCAATCTCGTCGTAAAACGGATCCTGTTTCGTTTTTATCGATTGCAGGCCATCAAAGATTTCTTTGAGCGTCTTCTGATCGAAGCCGGCGCCAACCTGGCCGACGTGGATGAGGTGTCCCTCCTGGTCATACAAGCCGAGAACCAGCGCGCCGAAATATTCGCGGCTCCCCTCCGGATCGGTGTAGCCTCCAATGACACATTCCTGGCGCTGCGTGATTTTGATCTTAAACCAGTTGGTCGACCGCTTTTCTTCGTAAACGCTGCTGCGCTTCTTGGCGACGATGCCTTCCAGTTCGCGCTTTTTGGCTGCCGCGAACAGATCAAGGCCTTTCTCGTCATAGTGGTCGGAATATTGAATCACCTCACCACCCACGATTTTTTCTCGCAGCAACCGCTTGCGTTGTTCGAGCGCCACGCGGCGTAAGTCAAATCCATCGAGATAAAGCAGATCGAAAGCGTAATAGATGACCGGGACGCCTTCACTCCGTTGCAGGCGGCGCTTGCCCGGATGGAATCCGGTACGCTGCTGCATCAGGCTGAACGATGGGCGGCCCTTGTCGTCAAGCGCCACGATCTCTCCGTCAAGAATGGCGCGCTCAGCTTTTACGAACTGCGGCAAGCTCTTGAGTTCGGGAAATTGCGCGGTGAGATCGTTCTGATTGCGCGACACCAAACGAACGTGACCGCCTTCGAGGAACGCAACGGCACGGTAGCCGTCCCATTTGATTTCAAACAGCCATCCAGGATCGTTGAAAGCCTTGGCAGCGGAGGTCGCCAGCATGGGGTGTATGACCGTGGGTATCGGCCTCTGCTCCGCGCCGGCGAGAGCATTCACCGCAGAGGACGCAGAGGACACCGAGGCCTTCCCAGTCGTTGCTTTTCCTCTTTTGATCTTGTTTTCCCCTGTGTCCCCTGTGCGCTCTGTGGTGGAAGATTTTCGCTTCAAGTCGGCGCGCGCGATGGCGTCCGCCAGCCACGCCGCCTTCACCTTCCCGCGCGATGCCGGACGGCTGCTCTTCCACTCCGCCGAGCCTTTATCGCCGGCGATCTGCGCCATGGTGCGTTCGGTGAGAATGGAGGCGTCATAAGCGTCAATGTTGAATCCCGCAACCACGTGATCGTCTTTTTTCTTGATCAGCAGCCACTCGTTCCCTTTGCTTCCCGCCCGTCCCTTGATGTGCACGAGCGCGAAATCGCCGTTGAGCCGCTTCCCTTTCAGGCGAAACTTGAGATCGCCTTTCACCAGCATGGCGGCAGCTTCTTTTTCTGTGCCCCGAACATACTCGCCTTTGACCGGCACTGGAGATAGCGGTTCCCAGGTGCCTGCGTCCCAAACCATCACCGTGCCGCCGCCGTAATTGCCTTCGGGGATGGTGCCTTCAAAATCGTAGTACGACACCGGATGATCTTCGACCTGCATAGCCAACCGCTTGTCGGCAGGGTCGAGCGAAGGCCCTTTGGGGACAGCCCACGACTTCAGCACGCCTTCCATCTCCAGCCGAAAATCGTAGTGCAGACGCGTGGCGTCGTGGCGCTGAACCACGAATCGGTGCCGCGATTGTTTTTCGAGCTTAGGCGGAGGCTCGGGCGTTTCCTCAAAACGCCGTTTGCGTTTGTATTCGTCCAGCGACATTGGTGGATATTGTAATTCCCAAGGGCGCGTGTGGGGACGGGCTAGTGTGGGGACGGGCGACTCGTGAGCCTGCCCTGAGCGAAGTCGAAGGGTCCAAGCCGAGCAAAGCTCGGCTATTGCCTGCACCCATACCAACTTTGGATTCACTACAGAGACCCGTCAGACTGCAAACCCGAAGCCGTATACTGTCCGGTTCTGAGGAGTGATAGATGAATCCCCTGCCGCGACCCAGAAGTCTGTCAGCTGTTTTTATTCTTATTTTGCTAACCGCTTCCCTGCTGCAAGCCCAAGCCCCCGCGCCACTCTCCGCCGCGCTGCGAGAAAAAGTCGACGCCATCGTCCGCCAGGCCCTGACCACGACCGGCGTTCCGAGCGCGTCCATCGCCATCGTCCAAAACGGAGCGATCGCCTATCTTCAGGCCTATGGCGACGGCCGCATCGAGCCGCACACGCCCGCGCTGCCGTCCATGCGCTATAGCATCGGTTCGATCAGCAAGCAGTTCACGGCGGCCGCGGTGCTGTTGCTTGCGGAACAAGGCAAGCTGTCTCTCGACGATCCGGTGTCGCGATTCGTGCCCAACCTCACCCGCGGCAACGAGGTCACGATTCGTGAATTGCTCTCGCACACCTCCGGCTACCAGGACTACTGGCCGCAAGACTACGTTCCGCCGTTCATGCTCAAGCCCGTCACAGCGGACAAACTTCTCGACCAGTGGGCTCGCAAGCCGCTCGATTTCGATCCCGGAACCGAGTGGCAATACAGCAACACCAATTTCGTGATTGCGGGATTGATCGTTGAGAAGTCGAGCGGCGAGCCTCTGCTGCAATTTCTGAGCGAGCACATCTTCACGCCGCTCGGAATGAAGAGCGTCATCAACATTGACCAGAACCGGCTCACCGAAACCGACGCGACCGGCTACCTGCGCTATGCGATCGGGCCACTGCGGCCGGCTCCGAAGGAAGGCAAGGGCTGGCTGTTTGCCGCGGGCGAACTAGCCATGCCCGCCGAAGATCTGGCGAAATGGGACATCAGCATGATCAATCAAAGCGTGCTCCGCCCAGCCTCCTACGCCCAGATGGAAAAAGAAGTTGTGCTCAAGAACGGTTTGGGAACGCGCTACGGCCTGGGCGTGGACGTGCGTCAGGAATTAGGACAGCGTGTGATTGAGCACGGCGGCGAAGTCTCCGGTTTTACCGCGCAGAATACGGCCTTTCCCGACGCGCGCATGGCGGTGGTCGTGCTCGTCAACGAGGATTCGGTGGGAGCCTCGGGTGACATTGCCCGCCAGATCGCCGCGTTGCTTTTCCGCGAGGCCGATGCCGGCAAGCAGGAGGATCAGTCCCGCGAAATCTTCGCGGCCTTTCAGCAAGGTAAGATCAATCGCGCCCTGTTCACCGACAATTGCAACAGTTACTTCACCGAACAGGCGCTAAAAGACTTCGCCAGCAGCCTGGGACCGCTGGGACCGCCGGCCGAGTTCACGCAGACCAACAAGCAGGATCGCGGAGGCATGACGTTCCGCTCGTTCGAAGTGCACTTTCCGCAAAAGACGGTCATGGTTTGGGAACGAATCATGCCCGACGGCAAGATCGAGCAGTATCAAGTAGGCGCGAAATAACCGGCCAATGAAACGTGAATACCCGGAGTCGCCGCTGGTGGGAGTGGGCGCTGTCATTGTCGATCATCGGCACAACGACAATTCCGTCCTCTTGATCCGCCGCGGACAACCGCCGCTGCTCGGCGAGTGGTCACTACCCGGCGGCGTCCTCGAATGCGGCGAAACTCTGCGCGACGCCGTCGCGCGTGAAGCCCGCGAGGAAACGGGATTGCTGGTCGAGACGGGCGAGATGCTGGGCGTGTATGAGCGTGTGATCCGAGACGACACGAAACGAGTGCGGTATCACTACGTGCTGCTTGATTTCCTCTGCCGTCCGGTCGGAGGCGATCTCAAAGCGGACAGCGATGCCGCGGATGTCCGCTGGTTCACGCGTAACGAAT
The DNA here is from genome assembly GCA_963752985.1 of uncultured Acidobacteriaceae bacterium. Lineage (GTDB taxonomy): Bacteria > Acidobacteriota > Terriglobia > Terriglobales > Acidobacteriaceae > Acidiflorens. Next base: position 94,268 of record CAVWAN010000023.1, on the reverse strand, counting down.
TGCCGGCGCTGAATCTCGCTTACGATACCAACGAGGTGGTGCTCAAGGGACTGGTGCGGACATGACAGTCTGCCCGCTCGTGTGGGGACGGGCGCCTCGCGAGCCTGCCCTGAGCGAAGTCGAAGGGTCCAAGCCGGGCAAAGCTCGGCAGCAGCCTATGGTCATGGCCATGCTGATTTCGCCTTAGTCCGCCATCTTGGCCACGTGCACCGGAAAGCCCGTCCTGGGCAGCAGCGACGTCAACTCGAACACCTTGAAGCCATCACCTGTGATTTCCGTCTGGCGATAGAGGCCGGGTTCGGTTTCGGCGGTTTGGTGGCGGCCTTCCAGATCATTCAGAAACCTCTGCGCGTCTTTGATGCTGGCTTCCCCACCCTTGGCACGTGTCACCACGGCCTCGGTGGCATAGGAGCGCACCAGTTTCGGCCAGTACTTTTGCAGCAGCTGAGTGCTCGCAAAAATATCGGCCCACACAATTTCTCCGTTCACCGCGACCACAACGCCCACCGCATTCTTATCCCGCAGTTGGCGGATCACGCTTTCATAGTTGCGCTCGACCGGTTCGGCGACCTTATCCACCTGTTTTTGTACTTCTTTGTTGTCCATCACGCGCGCATACGATGTGGTCGCGTTCACTTCGGGAGCAGCGCCGGTAACCTCCACAACTTCCGACATGGCGCGCTGCGAACTGCGGACGCTGTCCCACACCTGCTGCTGATCTTTCGCAGCCATCGCCTTGCTGCGCACCACCGGAGAAGCGAGAAGACCGGAAGCGCCGGGAGCACCACCCACCGCGCTGCTGAACTCGTACTTGCCGTTCGTCGGCACCCAGCGTCCAGGCTCGACGCAGAAGACGCTGAGGTCCACCGGATCGCTCTCCGCCGGCACGATGCGGTCTTTGCCGATGACGCGGTCCTGCTTCCCGCCCGTCACGATCTCGCCCGCCAGGAGTAACAACGGCCGCTTCGAGTTATTCACCAGAACCAGCCGATTCACTTCCGCGCCGCGTATGGGATGCATGATTGCCGGATCGCCGGGGTGCCGGCGAACCAGGCCGCGTAACTGGCCCTCCTCCGCAACCACAACCTCGCCGCTGCGCAAGCCTTCATCTAGGGTGAGAAACTCTGCCGTGTCATACGACCTGCCGGCGACCACAGGAAAGACGGTCAAGTTGCCGCTGCGAATCGGTCCGAGCAGCGAGTAGCCAGCAGCTGGCGTTACCTCGCCCGCTTGCAACAGACACGGAACCACAACCGCCGCCACAACCAACAGAACGATTCCAGCAACCACAACGCCTAGCCGCATAATCGATCCTCCCCGCAGTAAAGACACCGCCCGTATGGGGACGGGTGCCTCGCGAGCCTGCCCTGAGCGAAGTCGAAGGGTCCAAGCCGAGCGCAGTTCGGCAGCTGGTTCGAGCGTGCCGAGCGACTCAGCCGCGAGTCTTCCAGGAGTGTCTTTCTCTGCTCGCTGACCGAGGAACGTACGATTTGTTCTTCCTTGCGCCGAAAAAATTGCTAGCATCATCTGGACGTGCCCGAATGAAATGCCAAGCCCCGCCCAATCCGGCCCGGGAACAGACGCCGCTCTTTACGAGCGCAGCGGAGCTGCTGTCTACGACGTGAGCGCCGGGCAGTTTGCAGCCATCCTCGATGAAATTCTGCACAAGTACCTTCTTCTGAATTCCACCCACGCATCGGCAGAACAAAAAGCGCAGCAGAAAGCTGACTTTTGCGCCGCGTTGCGTCTGGAAGAACTGGTGCTGGCGCGCGCATGTGCGGCCGGAAACGAGCGGGCGTGGCAGGACTTCATCAGCCGCTACCGGCAGAAGCTGCACAGCATGGCGCTGCACATTACGCGCGACGGCGTAAACGCCGCCGAGTTGGCCGATTCCCTCTTTGCCGATCTGTATGGAGTGAACGCCCGCGATGGAGTCCGCCGCTCCAAGCTCGTGTTCTATACCGGCCGCGGGTCGCTCGAAGGCTGGTTGCGCACGGTGATGGCGCAGGAGTTCATCAATCGCTATCGCAAGCAGAAGCGCACGGTCAGTCTGGAAGAGCAAACAGAAGACGGCATGCAGTTTGCGGCGGCGGTTCCTGAGCCGGCGGGCGCGTCGGATCGTAATTCGGAACAACGTCTCGAAGCGGCCACCGATGAAGCGCTGGCCGAACTTTCGTCCGAAGACCGGTTTACGCTGGCGTCGTATTATCTGGATGGTCGGACGCTTGCCGAAATCGCGCGCACCCTCGGGCTGCACGAATCGAGCGTCAGCCGGCGCCTGGATCGGCTCTCCACCGGCCTCCGGAAGCGCATTCTGGCCGGGCTGCGGGCACGCGGAATGAGCCACGCCCAGGCTACGGAAGCGCTGGAAACCGACGTGCGTGACATCCAGTTGAATTTACGCTCGCGGTTAGCGCAAGATTCAGGGGCGAAAGCGTTCCCTGAGGGAAAGGTTCCGGCACCGGGTACTGGCGAAGGAAGCACGCACTAGTAGCCTGTGAGGGCAGGCAGATTTCGATCTGCAGGCAGATTTCGATCTGCAGGTAGATTTGTATCAGGGTATGCCTTCAGGCATACCGTAACTGCCGCGTTATGAGGGCGCCTTTAGGCGCTGGTTGTGGCTGCTGGAAGAAAAAAGATGACGGAAGTCCCCAAAATCGTGCATGAACGCCTGCGGGCTGCTCTGCCGAACCAGGCCGGGGGGCCACATCCCGATGCCGACCTGCTGACGGCTTTTGCCGAGCAGGCGCTCTCGACGAGCGAGCGCGAAAGCGTGCTTGAGCACATGGCACGCTGTGGAGACTGCCGCGAGTTGATCGCTCTGGCGCTTCCGGCTGTGGACACGGCGCCAGTTCCAACTATGGCTGAAGCGGAGCGTACGGGAGTCCCCACGCCACGAAAGCTAAGCTTTGCCTGGCCCAGTCTGCGCTGGGCCGCGCTGGCCGCTGGAGTTGTAGTGGCTGGCGCAATCCTTCTGATGCATCCGGGAAAGCTGAACCAGCCGACGCAGCCTCCCGTAAACTCGCAGGTCGCAACGAATGCGCAGCCAATTCCCGGTCCGCAGATCACATCGCCGCCACCGGCATCCCCGGCAATGGACCAATCAGCGATTTCGGCTAAGGCTGACGCAGCCCCACTAAAGTCCGAATTGCGGATGTCCAAGAAACTCCAAGCTGGCGAGGTTGCGACGCCATCGCTTCACGCGGAGTCCGGGATACTGCTGGCGGAAACTAAGACTGCCGGCAACAAGCAGGATTTGAGAGAGGCGGACAAGTTGTCAGCGCCTTCATCGGCCGGAGGAGCCCAGGCGCTCAATTACAACGCGCCCGCCATTCCAAGCTCGAGTGAAGTCGTCGAGGTTACTGCAGAATCCCCGACCCCGCAGACAGAGGTCGCCTCCGACGTTGCGCAGAACGCGCGAGCGGTTGTGAAAGCAAAGCCCGCATCGCAGGCCGAAACAAATCAGTCGCGGACCGCCCTCGCCGTCAACGCCAGTGAAGTTCCTCTGCAGGGCAGGAGTGGGATGTCGATGGCGAAATTGGCAGCGCCCCCAGGCCCGACTCGGGCCCGCAATGTCACCTGGACGATTGCGGCGGGCGTCCTGCAACGCTCACGGGACAGCGGCCAGAGCTGGCAAACGGCATTGCATGCCGATCGTCCATTGTTGTGCTACACGCCTAACGACCAGGATGTGTGGACCGGTGGACAGGCGGGCACCCTGTTCCATTCCGTCGACGGCGGCGCAACTTGGTTGCAGGTACAACCTGCCACCAAAGGCCAGCCCCTTACCTCCGACATCACTCACATTGAGGTGCGTGCCTCGGCGGAAGTTGTTCTTTCTACCAGCAAAAACGAAATCTGGAGCAGCCCGGACAGCGGAAAAACCTGGGAGAAGAAGTGACCCGGCAGTTTCTGGCGTTCTGCTTTGCCGCCATTCTCTTGGCTGCCAGCGCCGTAGGGCAACCCGCGGAACCGCTTCGCCCAGAGTGGTGCCGGCAACTGCCCAGGCAGGAGTACGGCAAGTTGGAGCGCGTTCTGAGCAACGAACCTTGGTTCGAAATCTACCGTATTCGGCCCGACGTGTTTGCCATCTACGAACCGAAGCAGTTTGAAGAAGTCATCTCGTATCTGATCCTGGGCGAGAAGCGTGCCGTGCTCTTCGACACCGGCCTCGGGGTCGGAAGGATCAGTGTAGCCGTCACCAAACTCACGTCTCTGCCGGTTACTGTGATCAATTCGCACACCCACTTCGATCATGTCGGTGGCAACGCCGAATTCCAGCAGATCTGGAATCGAGACCTGCCCTACACCCGCCAGAATATGCGCGGCGAAAGCAATGCATACTCGCGCGATGCTCTTGCCCCCGAGCGTTTGTGCGGTGCGTTGCCGCAGGGAACGAAGGCAGAATCGTATTCGATTCGCCCGTGGAAGAGCACCCATGCTTTGCAGGACCGTGAGCGCGTCGATCTCGGTGGACGGGAACTGGAAGTGATCTTTACCCCTGGACACACACCGGATTCCCTGGCCCTTCTAGATCGCAGGAACGGACTGCTGTTTACTGGAGACACCTTCTATCCCGGACCGATTTACCTCTTCACCCCGGAGACGGATTTCGCTGCCTACGCCCAATCGGTCGCCAGACTGGCGGCACTAGCCCCTCAAATCCAACTGCTTCTGCCCGCACACAACCTGCCGGTTGCAGACCCTTCCTACTTACGGCGCCTGTCGGATGCTGTGCAGCAAGTTCAGGGCGGCAAGGCCAAGGGTCAACCGGTCGAGGGCCACCAGGAATACACCTTTAATGGGTTTTCCCTTTTGCTGGCAGTCAAGCCATCCCCGCCATCCACTCAGTAAGCATTACCTAAGTACATGACCGACGGTACTCAGTTATAAGCTCTATATTACGAAAGTGCCGTTTACGGTAGACCGAAACGGACCTAGGATAGGCACGTGGTTTGGCAGTTCTGGGGGAGGGCTGCCGGAGACGCCCTGAGCTTCAAAGCTCAGGGCGTTCTTTATTTGCCCGCAACTTCACACGCGCGCAGTTGCAGCTAGAGCTCTCCGCATCGACACCCTGCGCGAAATTTCCGGCGCGATACCGCTCAGCGGAAAGATGCGATCGGCCAGGCTGGCCGCAACCACGCTCCCGGGCATGCCCCAAACCACCGACGACTCTTCATCCTGGACGATGACCTCCCCGCCCGCCTCCCGTATGACCGCCGACCCCTGAGTGCCGTCCGACCCCATGCCGGTGAGCACTACCGCCAGCACATTCGCACCGTATGTTTGAGCCACCGAGCGGAACAACACATCCACCGCCGGCCGGCAGGAATTTTCCTGAGGATTACGGTTCAGACCCAGCAGGAAATCAGTCCCCTTGCGCGTCACCGTCATGTGCTGGTCGCCGGGCGCAATCCAGACCTGACCTCGCCCCAATTTCTGCCCTTCCTTGCCTTCCCGCACTTCCAGCGGGGCCAGGGTATTGAGACGTTCAGCCAGCAGTCGAGTAAACAGCGGCGGCATGTGCTGCACGATCACGATCGGCACAGCAAGATCCGCCGAAAATTGCGGAATCAGTTCCGAGAGCGCGCCCGGTCCACCGGTCGACGTGCCGATGGCGATCACGTCGATCCGCCGCTCGGGACGAACCGAGACCAGGGTAGATGCTGGTCTAGGCAGCGGCCGCGGTGCGTGCTCCGCACACAAAACCTTGATCTTTTGCAGCAACTCCTTCCGCACCCGCTCCTGCGAGCGTTCCGGAGTCTCGCTGGAAGAGGGTTTAGCCACATAGTCGCTAGCGCCCCGCGCCAGCGCATCCAGGGTTATCGTCGCGCCTCGCTCGGTAAGAGAACTGAACATAATCACCGGTAACTTGGCATGGAGTTTGCGGATCTCGACCAGGGCTTCCATTCCATCCATCCCTGGCATGTCAATGTCGAGCGTGACCACATCCGGCTTGATTTCTGCGATCCGGGCCAGCGCCTGTCTGCCGTTTCCCGCCACGCCGGCGACGGCAATCTCCGGATCCGATGCCAGCAGATCGCTGAGCAGCTTTCGAAAAACCGCCGAATCATCGACAATTAGTACGCGAACGGGTCGCATGTCTCCTGTCCTGAAGCGCCGCCGGTCTTAAGCGCTCCCGCGACGCGGATGTTGTTCGTGGTTGTCGACCAGAGACTCTTGGGATCATGTCGCAGGAATCATTCGTCGCGAATATCCTCATTCATCGGCACGGCCTGCTCCCGCTTGAGCACAGAGGTACCGGGCGATTTCGAACTTTGCGCTTGAACTTGTGGTGTAAACAGGGAGGGGGCACAGAGTTCTTCCCAAAAGGATTCGGGAAGTCCGGAAGGGTCACGCCCAGCGAAAACAGCAGAACATGAACTTACCCGACCGTCTCATACCGAGTAAGAGACGTCGTCATTGGCCGCGCTTTGCGCCGTACTTTCGGTCGCGGAGCTGCCATTAGATTTACTGCCACGCCGCATGGCGACGATGCCGGTACGCACCATCTCCAACACTCCATACGGACGCAGCACTTCAATCAATCCATCGATCTTGTCTTCCGCGCCGGTGATTTCAATCGTCAAGGACTCGGGAGAGACGTCGATCACCCGCCCGCGAAACACGCTGGCCAGCTCCAGTACGTGGGAGCGCGCATCGTGCGTGGCCGCCACCCGGATCAACGCCAAGTCGCGGATGATGGCCGGTTGATTGGTGATGTTCTCGACCAGCAGCACGTTTACCAGTTTGTAAAGATTCGCTTCGATGCGGCGGGCCTGATCCCGGTCGGCGTCGACCGTAATGGTCATGCGCGACACTTCGGGCTTCTCAGTCCGACCCACCGTCAGCGAATCGATATTGAAAGCGCGCCGCCGAAATAGCGAGGCCACGCGGGTAAGCACACCCGGTTTGTTTTCCACGTACACCATGAATGTATTCAGCATATTTTGCTCGTCTTTGACTGCCGTAGCGCCGGCATCTTGCCGGCTGTCCCGAGGGCGTCTCGCCCTCGGCGCCGAGGATCTATTCGTCTTCCGCCGTCTCCACAATCGGACTCGGCCGCCGAATCATGTCGTGCAGCGCCGCCCCGGCCGCGACCATCGGATAGACCGTGTCTTCCTGTTCCACCTTGAAATTGATCAGCATCGGCCCCTGATGCTGGCGCGCCGCTTCCACCGCGGGCACCACCGCCGAGCGCGTCGAGACAGTCGCACTCCGTATGCCATAAGCCTCGGCTAACTTGGCGAAATCCGGATTCAGCAAGGGCGTCGCCGCATAGTTGCGGTCGTAGAAAAATTCCTGCCACTGCCGCACCATGCCCAAAAATCCATTGTTGATGATGGCGATATGGATCTTCAGATTTTCCTGCACCAAAGTCGCCAGTTCGCACATGGTCATCTGGAATCCGCCGTCGCCCACCACCACCCAGACCTCGGCCTCCGGACAAGCGACTTTAGCGCCGATGGCGGCGGGCAGCGCGAATCCCATCGTACCCAACCCGCCAGAAGTAATCAGCGACCGCGGATGCTCATGCTTGTAGTATTGCGCCTCCCACATCTGGTGCTGGCCCACGTCGGTCACGACAATGGTGTTGCCGTCGCGTGTCTGATGCCACAAATCATTGATCACATGCGCCGCATAAAGATGGCCGCTGTCGGGCAGGTTCTGGATATCGCGCACCGCGGAATCGCCCTTCAGCCGGTCGATCGAATCCAGCCATTCACTCCGATCAATGGATTCAACGTGCGGCAACAATTCGAGCAAAACTTCGCGCAAGTCGCCGACCAGCGGAACATCGACCTTGACGTTCTTGTTGATCTCCGCCGGATCGATCTCGATGTGGATCTTCTTGGCGTTAGGCGCGTAATTCTTCAAGTTGCCGGTAACGCGATCGTCGAAGCGCATGCCGAAAGCCAGCAGCAGATCCGCTTCTTGAATAGTATGGTTCACCCAGGCTTCCCCGTGCATGCCCATCATGCCCAAATTCAGCGGGTGCGACGCCGGAAACGCGCCGATGCCAAGCAGCGTGAGCGCGACCGGAATGCCGGCCCGCTCGGCGAAATCGCGCACCTCGCGCATGGCACCCGAAACAATGATGCCGTGCCCCGCAAGAATCAGGGGCCGCTTCGAATTGTGGATCAACTCCAGCGCCTGCTCATACTCCGCCGGAGCAGGCGAAAGATCTGGACGGTAGCCCGGCAACTGCGGCTTGGCCGCTTCCCAGTCAAACTCGCAAGTACCCTGCTGCGCGTCTTTAGTGATATCCACCAGCACCGGCCCCGGACGCCCCGACCGCGCCACATAGAAAGCCTCCCGAATAGTCCGCGCCACTTCACCGGCGTGCGTAACCAGATAGTTGTGCTTGGTGACCGGAAGCGTAACACCGGTGATGTCGGTTTCCTGAAACGCATCCGACCCGATCAGCTTGCTGCCCACCTGCCCCGTAACGCAGACGATGGGTATGGAATCGAGCATGGCGGTGGCGATCCCCGTAACCATGTTGGTCGCGCCCGGCCCCGAGGTTGCGACCGCAACTCCCACCTCCCCGCTGGCGCGTGCGTAGCCGTCCGCCATGTGGGTAGCGCCCTGTTCGTGGCGCACCAGCACATGATGAATCTTGCTATGCTTCAAAGCGTCGTAAGCAGGCAGAATGGCTCCGCCCGGATAGCCAAATACAACCCTCACACCTTCCCGTTCCAGACATTCCCAGAGGATGCTGGCCCCGGTCATGGTCTTGGTGGAGCCGGTCTTGGAGCCGGTCTTTGACTCCGTCTTCGTTTTGTTAGAAGTTGGCGTGCTTTTGGGATCCGTCATAAAAACTCCCTACCAGTCCGTAGGTTTCGTATCAGGGTATCGCTTTAGCGATACCACAATTCTCCAAAATCAAAATCCCCTTTAGGAGGCTGAACCAAAGGCTCCCCGAAAACAACAAAACCCACCGTGCCAGTTGGCGGGTGGGATACGGGAGCACTTACGATTTCCAGTTTCTCAGCTCACTCTTCCCCCGCGCCGAGTCGCACTAGCATACTAGTACCCCCGGAATTCTAAAACTAATTCGTAGGAAACCCCGTCCATTCGTCACGGCTGCACCAAAGCGTAGAAGAGATAGTACCCGACCGACCGTCCGGTTGGCAAGCCCGGACTCCATGAAACTGTCATCCTGAGCGGAGCAGGAATTTCACGAAGTGAAGTCCCTGCGGAGTCGAAGGACCCCTGCATCCTTCACGCTCTCGCAAGTGAACAATCGTGGTCCGATGGCATTAAACCAGTCAATACCCTAGGGGCGCCCCACCCCCCCGGTCTTTTGGAATCAAAGACTTAGGAGTTAGTCCCCGCCAGGTCTTTGAGTTTAAATGAGTTGCTGGTAAAGTCTTTAAGAACCAATGAGTTACAAGATCCGTTCGCTCCGCTCAGGATTTCGGCAGCGGGCTCCCGCTCCGCTCACGCCCGCTAAACGCCTCAAGTTACGATTCCACGGTCTTTGTGCGCGCTCTTTGTTCTGTTGGGTATGTTTACTAGATGGGTATTAACCCGTGTTTACCACTACCCCCCTCCCCCCGGTCTTTTGGAATCAGGGAGTTAGGAGTGGGATTCCAGTCAGATCTTTGAGTTTAAAGGAGTTAAAGGTAAAATATTTATAAATCAACAACTTAACTTGTCAAAGAGCGCTGAAAATGGGTTTGGGGCAGTTTCGAGGGGCCGTCTTGGTTGACGGTCGCACCCCAGAGCTGCCCCAATCAGATCTCTATCGTTGCGCACGGTGGGTCTTAAGTCAATGGATTTCGATCGCGAATGGTTGCGATGACAAAATCACGTGGTCTCAGTGGCGTTGTCCAACAAAATCCTTCAGACCAACACGGCGCGGAATCCCACGTCTCGAAAATCGCGAGACCTGGGGCGCGCCCAGTTTTCTTCACTGCCAACATTTCACGACGCGGGGTATGGTCGCGGCAGCTGCTGGCCCACCCCACCGGTGAAGTTTGGCACGTAGGAAGCTAGAATTGAAAAAATGGCGCAGTTCACCTGCACGAAACACGGCGATCGAGCAAACGAGCTTGTCCTTTACTGGCGCGGACAGACCGAGCGCGAAGTTAAGGCGAAGTCGTGGTTCATGGCAGCTTTGGCGCTTGGCAGTGCGCTCGAAGCGATGATGTATGCCTACTTCATCATCTGGAGCGGAGATGACGGTAACGATCCGTCAAAGGATGAGAAGATTCCTGACGACTTAGTGCTGTTCAATCTAATTGAGGCGGCAAAACAGCTTGATCTATTGAGTTCGGTCAAGTTCAAAGACAAGTTCGGAGAGCACGCGGTTGAAGATGTGATTACCGAAATTCGCCAGATGCGGAACAATGTTCACGCTGGTGTAGCCCTGAGAAAGAACTTCAACCCGGCTAAGTTCAAGAAGAAAGATTACATGCGGTTGCGGGACATCTTCGACGCCGTGCTCGACAACTACAACCGTAAACTATAGGTGCAAGCGACGGGCGGCCCACGATGAAGATGCGAAAGGCGTGTGGTCATCCATGATCAAAGAGTACGGGAATTCAGTTAAGAAGCGGAAACTCTGACAGCGAAAGCGGTTGATTACCACCTCGTTTCTTGAATTCCAAGAATCTGTTCATTACAATCCATGAACGCCTAATCGTCTCCCAGGTATCTGGGAATGTTGTGCTCTTGACGTCACCGTGCCTAGGCCCTTTCGATTGGTCAGTGATGAAGTCCAAGTACGGTTTAGTAATGTTTAGGCTCTCTCGCATCGCTGGCCATCCTGCCTTCCGGTCATTTGCAGGAGCCATGTATTGTCTGATTGCATCGATAGCGCGTCCACACTTAACCGGTGCATCCTGCGCATGGGCAATCGAGCTGATGAGATCATTCAGGGCCACGAAGATTGTGGGATCGGCCATTATGGTTGGCAATATGCTTTGAATATTAATTCCCCCATCATGACGCGAATGTAGAACGGTAACGAGTGGCTCAAGATCGGGACGATGCGCTTGAAGGTTGTATTTGATTCCGTCTGGCTTAGTAACAGTTTCGAGGATAACGCTCAAGCCCAAGCCCTTTCCAAACGAATAACAATTAACAACGCTTCTTGCCAGATCATTGGCTCGTAAGTCTACATGGCCGTCATAATTTGGTGTTCCAGACAGGTTCGACTCGCAGATAATTTCAACCATTCCCTTAGTTATGCTCAAGGTCGCGCTCATGATGAGTGACACTGGCGGGTCAATTTGGTCATTCCAATTTGCGGTGATTGAGCCAATCATCGTGAATTCTTTGAACGTGGGCAGAACTTTTCCGTAAAATCTAAATATCGCCATAGCAGAGATTATAGGTGTATGGACGTGTGGCCCACTCCAGCCTAGGTCTAGCTTGAGTGGGACAGTTCTACTGCTGGGCAAAGTTTTCCCGCCGCTCGTTCGCGTTTTCGTGCCGTCGATCCTGACTCGATCTCGACCCGTCCCTCACAGCCGGTTGCGTAGTGGCGAAAACTGCTCCACTCCCAGTCCGCCGGGCGCTTGACCGGATTGCGATGAATATAGCGCAGCTTTTCCACAAACTGCGGGTAATTTCGAATGTTGAAATCGTAGTACCTCTTTTGCCAGAAATGCTCCGCATCGCCCAACGGTCAAAAGTCAAAATCCCCACCCTAACGTCGCAAAACCAGAGTGAGGTTGGGATCGGACTATTCCCGCGACGTTTAGGATTGATTGGATAAGAGCGAAGGCTCGATTCGACCCGGTAGTCTTGATTTGAGGACCAAAGACGCTGGGGAGAAAGGAGTCTTCGCATGATGATTATAGGGTGTGATTTCCATCCCAGCTGGCAACAAGTGAGCTGGCTGGACACGGAGACAGGAGAGACCGGGGAACAGAAGTTGGTGCAGGTCTCGGGCGATGCCGAGCGGTTCTATCGGCAAGTGCCAGCGCCGGCGTTAATCGGCATGGAAGCAACCGGGAACTGCCACTGGCTGGTGGATCTGCTGGCTGAACTCGGTCACGAGTTGTGGGTAGGGGATGCAGCGCAGATCCGGGCGAGTTATGTGCGGCAGCAAAAGACGGACCGGCGAGATGCGGCGCACATTCTGAAGCTGCTGCTGGAAGGGCGGTTTCCGCGCATCTGGATGCCGTCGAGTGCGGTGCGCGATCTGCGGCAGTTATTGTTGCATCGCTACAAGCTGGTGATCATTCGGGCGCGGGTGAAGAATGAACTGCAACATCTTTGCCTGAATAAAGGAGTGCAGCGTCAGCACAAGCTGTGGACGAAGGCGGGACAGCAGGTGCTGCGCGAGTTGCCGTTGAAGGCGTGGGCGGGGTGTCGAAGAGACGACTTACTCGGGCTGCTGGCGATGCTCGACCAGCAGATCGAACCGCTCGACGAGGCGGTAAAGGCAGAAGCGCAACGAGACAAAATGGCGCTCCTGCTACAAACCCAACCGGGAGTGGGACCGATCACGGCGTTGGCTTATGTGCTGACCATGGGCGACGTCCGGCGTTTTCCGCGAGGCAAGCAGGTGGCGAGTTACTTGGGACTGATTCCGCGCGAGCACTCTTCGGGCGGACGGCAACATCTGGGTGCGATCTCGAAGCAAGGCAATCGCATGTTGCGGATGTTGCTGGTGGAAGCGGCGACGACCACGGTGCGACTGGATCCGCAGTTTCGCAAGGAATATTTGCATCGCTGTCATCAGAAGCCGAAAGCGGTGGCCAAGGTGGCGGCGGCGCGCAAGTTGGCGGTACGACTGTACTGGATGCTGCGCACGCAAAAGCCGTATCCGGAGGTCGTTCGTATCGAGAGCAGCCCGCGGGTGCCCCTGGTCGGCGCGAGCTAGACCGAAGGACTGATTGGGCGCTCTCGCATCCCGTAAGCGACGGGATGTTCGCATAGAAGAATCATGGTTGATGTTAAGGCCGAATCGATGGTTGGTGGAACGACGAGTCCACCGCAGGGTGATTCAGCGTGAGATTTCCAGAGTCTTGGTCCTCAACCTCTCTGGCAATGCAAGCGGTGCTCTGGCGCCGCCCAGGATACTTTTGTCCTTGACAGCGCCTTCGCTCTTATCGAGGGGCACCCGCTTCGTAGAAGTGCTAAGGCCCTCTGCGCTAACGGGACGGGCGAGGTCGCCCGTCCCCACACGAACACCCGTCCCTACACTGATTCAGCGCTACAGCCCCGGCCCCTCCGGATAAGTCGGCAAATCTGGAGGCCGCGCCGGCAGCGTCTTTGGATTAGCCTTGATCTCGTCCATCAGCATCTGGACCGCTTTTTCCAGTTGTGGATCTTGTCCCTTCACGACCAGGTCCGGAGGATTGTCCACGACCACATCGGGTTGCACGCCGCGGTTTTCGATCACCCACTTGCCATCCATTCCATACAGCGAAAATTCCGGACGGGTGATGTAGCCGCCATCCATCAGCTCTATATCGCCGCGAATACCGCGCACTCCACCCCACGTCCGCTCGCCGATGAGCGGTCCCAGTTTGTACTGCTTGAACATGTAGCTGAAGATGTCTCCATCGGACGCGGCGTAGTGATTGGTCACACAAGCCATGTATCCGTAAAAGGCATTCTGGCGCGGCGCCGACTCAAAGTTGCGAGCCGCACCCATGGATGCCACTATGCGCCGCAGCCGCTCGAAGACGAGTTCGTCCACGAAGCCGCCGCCGTTGTAGCGGACGTCGAAAATGATGCCTTCCTTGCGAATCTGCGGGAAGTACTGCTTGACGAACTCGTTGAGTCCCGCGTCTCCCATGTTCGACAGGTAGACATAACCGATGCGGCCGCCGCTGGCTGCGTCCACCTTTTTGCGGTTGGTCTCGATCATGTTCAACTCGCGCAAGCTGTACTCGTCGCCAATCGGCTTCACCACTACCTTGCGGGCGCCGTCGGCCGAGGGCCTCGAATTGACGGAGAGAGTGACTACTTCATTAGCCGTGCTCTCCAGCAATTCGTCCGGCGTCTGCGGAGCGCGCAGCGCGCGTCCGTTGATCGCCACCAGGTACTCGCCTTCTTTCACATTGACGCCCGGCTCGGTCAGCGGAGAGCGGGCGTGCGCGTCCCAATTCTCCCCGGAAAAGATTTTCTTGATTCGATACATGCCGCTGGCCGCGTCGGCTTCATAGTCCGCGCCCAGTAATCCGACGTTCACCGGATGCAAGTCGGGGAAGTCGCCGCCGCCCACATAGGTGTGCGAATTCGATAGTTCCCCAATCATCTCGCCCAGGATGTAAGTGAGCGAATAACGATCGGCGACGTACGGGAGCAATTGAGCATATTGATCTTTCGTCTTCTGCCAATCCACTCCATTCATCGAGGCCTCAAAAAAGTAATCGCGTTCCTGCCGCCACACCTCGTTGAAAATTTCTTTCCATTCCTGCGGAGGATCCACCTCAGCTCGCATGCCGTCCAATTTCAGCGCGCCATCTCCCGCTTTGTGAAGCGGTTCGGGCGACTTGGAATCTCCTCCCGGCAACTTGGCATCAATGATCCCAATCGGGCCATCGTGCTCGGTCCGGTACAACAGCTTCGATCCGTCACGGGAGAGTGCGAAACGATCCGCGCCATCCAACAGCACTTTGTCCTTGTGCTCTTTCAGATCGTAGGCATGAATGGCGGGATTTTCTCCGGCCAGTGGTCCCGACAGCCCTTGTATCGGCGAAGTCGAGTAATAGATCGCTTCTTTGGAGGCGTCGAAGGTGTGAATCACGGCGGGTGGAACGGCCAGCGCCACGATCCGGTTCTGGATGCCATCCAGATCAATTTTGAAAACCTTCGGAGGCTCCTTGGTCTCGGTTTGCGCGGACTTTTCTTCCGTCTTCTCTTCCTTCTTGTTGGGCGTCTGCTTTGCGCTCTTCTTGTTTTCTGGAGCCGGCGCGACCGCCTCCTCTTCGCTCTTCACCTTCACCTCGTCGCTCAAGGCCGGAAAAGGAGAAGGCTCGTCCGCCGTCAATGTGACCACGTAGACGCGCGTCGTTTTCGGATTTGCAAACTCGAAATCGACGTTGCCCAGCACTTCGTTGTAGTCGCGGTCAGAAAGGAAATACAGGTACCGCTTGTCGGGATCGAACACCGCGGAGTAACTGTTGTTGAGGGTCGAGGTCACCGCCGTGATCTTGTGGTCGGCTAACCCGTACAGATACACCACGGAATAGCCAGTCTCCAGATTCTTGTCGTAAGCCAGCCACTTACTATCCGGAGACCAGCTGTAATTCGTAATCTCGGCGAACTTGCCGCGGTCCACTTCGACCGGCTTTTTCTCTTTGATGTCGACATACCAGAGTTTCAGGTCTTTGTCGGCCCATGCGATCTTCGAGCTGTCCGGAGACCAGGCCGGCTGGAACATGAATCCCTTGTGTCCACTGGTGACGGGCTCTTCTGGAGCCAGTCCGTCTTGCTGAGCGATGTAGATTTCATCTTCACCGGTGCGGTCGGAAACGTAGGCGATCCATTGTCCATTCGGCGACCACGCCACTTTTTGCTCGCGAACTCCAGGAGAATGCGTCAGATTGCGGATGCTTCCATCCTTCGCGGGAACGGTGAAGACTTCTCCACGGGCCGCGAATACGGCTCGCTTGCCGTCGGGCGAGATGTCGAAATCGGTGATTTGCCGGCGCGCGTCTACCCAGTGCTTCATGGCCTGATCGCGCTCCCCATTCACATAGACGGCCAGTTTTTTCGGCTGCCGCGTCTGCAGGTCGAAGGTGTAAAGATAGCCGCCCTTCTCGAAGATAATCGCATCGGGGCCAAGGCTCGGCCACATGACATCGAAGTCGTCGAACTTGGTGAGTTGCTCGACCTGCTTGCTGCCCTGGTCGTAGCTGTAGAGGTTAAGCCGGTGTTCGGGCCCGCGATCGGACGTGAAATAGATCGTGTTCCCGCGCCACATCGGAAACGTATCGGAGTGTTCCGTATGCGGGATGACCTGATCGACAACATTATTCTTGAGGTCGTAGATGGTGATGTCCTGCGCCATACCGCCGGTATAGCGTTTCCACTGCCGGAAATTGCGGAAAATCCGGTTGTAAGCGATCTTGGTGCCGTCCGCCGAGAACGAAAGCAGGCCGCCCTCGTCCATCGCCATCGGCTGCGGCAGTCCACCCTCGATGCTCACCGTGTAGGGGCGCTTGATCCAGCCGTTCGAAGCGTCGCGTCGTGAAAGGAAGACGATGCTCTTGCCATCCGGCGTCCAGCCAATCACCTGATTGAGCACTCCCATGCGGTCGCTGAGCGGCTGCGCTGATCCCTGATAGAAGGTCAACTGCCTGGGCTGGCCGCCATCGGACGACATGACATAGACGTTAAAATTGCCATCGTACTGGCCAGTGAATGCCAGCCACTTTCCATCCGGCGAAAACTTGGGAAACAGTTCCCGTCCAGGATGTGATGTAATACGGCGCGCCGTGCCTCCCGCGCTTGACGCCAGCCAGAGATCGCCACCGTACATGAATGCAATTTTGTCTTTATAGATGTCGGGGAAACGCAGCAAGCGGCCCTCTTGCGTTTCCTGCGCTGCTGTCAGGCAGGCAGTGCCGATAACAAAACCGAGAAGAATGACCGCGAAAAAACTTCGGGTAGAAATCATAAGGGATCCTCTTGGAGATTCTTTTGCGGAAACAATTAGCGGATAGAAAACCATTTCGACAAGCGGATTGTACCAGCCACTCGCTGTTGCTTCGAACACTAATTGTGTTTCAGGGCTTGGGCGTGCTGGCTGCGGCTCGCACCGCATCCTGGCATTTGCCCGCGGCGGTCAACACTTTGTCAAAGGCTGTTTCTGTGCGGAGTTTTGCCAGCAGCGGATCCGACAGCAGATTCGAGTACGCGCAATAATTCTGCTCGACGGCGCTCTGCAGAAGATGGAGAGCGGCCTGTTTCTTTCCGCAGTAGGCGAACAGTGCTCCCTGGTAATACCACGTCTCGGGGTCGGGCTCGGTGGGCAGACTGGTTTCCGCCTCCTGCGCCATCCGGTCCAGCTCCGCGGCCGGCCGCAACTGCAAACAAGACTCCAGCAGGTCGCGGTGATAGCGCGGCGCGCTCGGCATGCCCTTCACGGCCTCGCGGGCTTCCGCAATCTTCCCCTCGCGCAGCAGAATCGACGGCATCACATACGCGGCCCACTCCGAGCCCTCATCCAGGCGGACAAAATCTCTGGCCCGCTCGGCCTTACCCAATTCCATGAACGCCCAAGCGCAAGAACGAAAAGTATAGTTACCGGGATCGAGCGCGACCGCAGTATTGCACTCACTCGCCGACTGCTCCAGCATCCCGGCATAACGATAGACATAGCTGATCGCGAAGTGGGCCTCGCCACTCTCCGGACGACGTTTGACCAGCGCCTGCGCCGCCTGATATGCCTTGCCCAATTCGCCTCGCTCCACCCGGTTGGCGATCAACTGTCGAGCCGCCGTGACCCGGTTCGGATCGAGTTCCAGGGCGCGTTCGCAGGCTTGGTTGGACCGCTGGAACATCGGTTCGCCGCCATCGGAATAGTCCGCGTCAAAGTAGCAACGTAATCCGAGTTGTTCCCATGCCGGCGCGTAGGTTGGGTCGACGGCGACCACATGCTCCAAAACCGCAATCGCATCCTTGTTTGGCCCGGCATCATGAGGCAGCGCCAGGCTGTGCAGGTAGAGATCGTAGGCCTCCGCGTTTTTCGGGCGCGTGCCGGTATCGAGAAAATCGCCGGTCGCTCCCAGCGCCGGCAGCAACCCCTGGCGGATCTGTGCCGCCATCTGAGCCTGCAACGCAATCAGGTCCTGATCCGGCGCCCTCACCGTGGTCTGCCACAAGAGCCGGTTTCCCTCCACCTGGATCGCCTCCAGCGTAATCAGAAGGTGGTCGCCCTGCTTTATAAAATGCCCGGCCACCACGTTGGCAACATGCACTTCGTGCCCGGCGCGCTGCGGATCGACGTCGTTGCCGGTAAACTTTCGCGTGATCGCCGATGGCCGAACGTCCAGCATCCGGGTGTAGGTAAGCGTGTTGGCGATCTCATCGGCGAGCGCGAAGCGGAGAAACTCCACGCTGATGTCGTTGTTCATGTTCTGCAACGGCAGCACCGCAATGGTGTTCTTGGGCGCGCCAGCGCCCGCCTGGCGCTGTTTGAACCACCACGCGCCTACCGCGACTAAAACCGTGAGCAACAGCCCACTGACTCCCAGCAGAAGGTAGGTTGAAAACCTGCTCGAAGATCGAAACGTGGTTGTGGCCAACCGATAGGGAAGCCCTGGCCGCCGCGTCCCGGTCCGGGTCAACCCCGTTTCCGTTTCCTTCCGCAACGACTGGAGATCGCCCTTCATGGCCAGTGCGTCCGGGTAGCGATGCCCGCGGTCTTTCTCCATGGCGCGACCGATGATGCCTTCCAGATCCCGCGGAAGCTTCGGGTTGAGACTAAGAGGTGAGACCGGCTTCTGATTCAGGACCGCGTCCAGAGTGGTGATTACGTTGCCCGTCGAGAAAGGCTTCTTGCCGGTAGTCATTTCGTACAACACGACTCCGAACGAGAACAAATCGCTCCGCGGATCGAGTTCTTCGCCGCGCGCCTGCTCCGGAGACATATAAACCGCGGTGCCCGGAATCACGCCCATCGCGGTTAACGAGTCGTCCATGGCGGCATCGCTCGATCCCTTTTCGTGCGCCGACTTGGCCAATCCGAAATCGAGGATCTTGGTTTGACCGCTTTGCGCCACGAAAATATTCGCCGGCTTGATGTCTCTATGAATGATCCCCTTGGCGTGCGAAGCCGCCAAAGCATCCGCTACCTGGACGCCAATGTCGAGGACTTCGTCGACTTCCATCGGCTTTTCCCGTATGCGCTCCTTCAGGCTCACCCCTTCCAGTTTCTCCATGACAATGAAAGGATGTCCGTTGTTATCCTCAATGTCGTGGATGGTGCAGATGCCGGGATGGTTCAACTGGGAAGCGGCGCGGGCCTCGCGCACAAAGCGGTTGAGGGACTTGGGATCGTGGACCATCTCCGCGGGAATGAACTTGAGGGCGACGCGGCGGGCCAGGCGCGTGTCTTCCGCCTCATACACTACGCCCATGCCGCCACCACCGAGCTTTCCCACAATGTGATAGTGGGAGACCGTCTGGCCGATCATTGTGAGGGCCTCAGTGCCGTCGGCCGCTATGTTAGGCCGCTGACAAAGCCTGGGTCAACCGTTGGGGCGCTGGCGCGTGAGAACTCGCGTCGATTTGGGCCGCTGGGGTGGCCTTTCGGCGCTAACGGTGGGCTTGCCAAAATCCCGCGTCTGCCTTCTAAAGCCCCTGGCTCGATATGCCGATTCTCTAAGGCGTATCTCCTAATACACGGGCCAGCCCATTGCGAGCCCGCCCAAACAGCCTTTTGCCCTAAGATGGTGGGGGTCACGTTTCATGGGTGCTTCCTGCCAGGAGGTATGAATGGGCGGCCGTTCGTTGTTTGGTGTGACGGAGGTCGGAGGTTCAAGACTCATGCAAGCCTTGGTGGTCGACGATTCCGCCGTCTACCGAAAATTGATCGGCGATTACTTGCGCAGCTGGGGTTTCGGCGTCACCCTGGCGGTGAACGGCACCGAAGCTTGGCGAATCCTGGAGCAGCCCGACTCGCCCAAGCTCGCGCTGCTCGATTGGGTGCTGCCCGATCTCGATGGCATTGAGCTTTGCAAGCGCATCCGCAAAGCCGACTCCTCTCGCCCATACGTCTATGTCATCCTGCTGACCAGCAACGAGGGCCGTCAGAATATGCTCGAGGCCATGCAAGCCGGAGCCGACGACTATCTGGTCAAGCCCTTTGATGAGCTGGAATTAAAGGCGCACCTGCTGGTCGGTAAGCGGATTCTCGACCTGCAGGAGGAACTGGTTTCCGCGCGCGAATCCATGCGCCACGCCGCGACCCACGATAGCCTCACCGGATTGATGAATCGCGGAGAGATTTTCAGCATGCTCGAACGCGAACTGGAGCGAGCCCGCCGGGAACAGACAAGGGTGGGAGTAATCCTGTGCGACATCGACCGTTTCAAGCGCGTGAACGATACCCTCGGCCATCTTTTTGGCGATGAGGCGCTCCGCGAAATCGGCCGCCGGCTGCGTGAGGACCTCCGCGTCTACGACGGTGTTGGCCGATATGGCGGAGAAGAATTTCTCATGGTTCTGCCCAACTGCGATTTGCCCGACGTTCTGATGCGCGCCAATCAGTTGCGCGAAAGTGTGGCCAACACACCGGTGGTTTGTTCCGGGAAGGAGAAGCTCATCACCATGAGCATGGGAATCGCCGTCTCCGATGGCGGTGGGAAACAAGAACTGGAAGCATTGTTGAACCGGGCCGACGCCGGCCTGTACGCCGCCAAGGAAAAGGGCCGGAACCGGGTCGAGCACTTCATCCCCGCCGCCAGGAAAACCGCCGCTGCCCGCGCCCGCAAGAGTTGGGGAACCTCTGGTTAAATTGGCTCATGGATAGTTTTGAAAGGGCATGGCTTCAGCCATGCCGCCAGAACCCGCTGCACGAGCGGCTTTAGCCGCTGAGGTTCGCCAGTTCCTGGCATCCAGTCTTGTTGGCGAAGACCTAATCAGACAATCTTGATAACTCGGAACTCTACTCCCGAAGAGCTACTGTGAAGTGGTAGCCTTTCTGGAGGGCTCGAATAGCGTCTGAATTCGCTGCGAGCTGCTGTCCACTTGTTCTCCGACCTTCCAACCCGCATCAAGCAGTGCGCGCGCGACGCTGGATTCGATCTCTGCGGCATTGCGCCGGTCGGAGTCCGAGACTTCGCCGAATTGCACGCCTTTCCGGCTTGGATCGCGGATGGAAAGCACGGCGAAATGAAATACATGGAAGCGCGCAATCAGACTGGAGACCTCAAGCGCGCGTCGCTGGCCCAAGTCGCTCCCTGGGCGCGCAGCGTGGTCGTGTGCGCCATCAACTACAACACCGCGCACTCCTACTCCACGCAGACAGATGATGGAAGCCGAGGCTGGATTTCCCGCTACGCCTGGTCCCGCGAGGACTACCACGAGTCCGTACTGCGCCGACTGAAGCAGGTAGAAGACGAGTTGCGCAGAATGCTCGACGCAACTGCCAGCTTGCACTTGCGTTCCTACGTCGACACCGGCCCGCTGATCGAGCGCGTCTACGCCAAATACGCCGGCATCGGATGGATCGGCAAGAACACGTGCATCATCAACCAGCAGCTGGGATCGTGGCTGTTTCTGGGTGTAATCCTGATCTCGCTCGATCTCTCCGGCAATGGCCTCACCGCCCAGTTGCCCGCCCCCGATCGTTGCGGGACCTGCACCCGCTGCATCGCCGCCTGTCCCACGCAGGCGATAGTTGCGCCCGGCGAATTGGACGCCCGGCTGTGCATCTCCTACCTGACCATCGAGAAGCGCGGTAAGATTCCGGACGAGTTGCGCTCGCCCATGGGACGACACGTCTTCGGGTGCGACATCTGTCAGGACGTTTGCCCATGGAACCGCAAAGCGGCAGTAACTCCCGCGGCGGAGTTCGAGCCGCGAGAAGGCCTGGTCAATCCGGCGCTCGACTGGCTGGCGGAAATGCAGCCGGAAGAATTCCGTGCGGTGTTCCGCGGGTCTCCGGTCCGGCGCGCCAAGCTTTCCGGCCTGCGGCGGAATGCAGTGATTGCCATGGGCAACAGCGGTGACCAGAAATTTCTCCCGACGCTAAGGAAACTCTGCGACGATTCAGACCCAGTGGTAGCGGAACACGCCCGCTGGGCAATGGGACGATTTTGATTCGTATCAGGGCATCGCTTTAGCGATGCCGAGATTTTCCGAATATAGCCCCTTTAGGGGCTGCCTAGGAGGACCAATGTTTCAGAAAGATCTGCTCAAGGGCAAGCGCATCCTGATCACCGGCGGCGGCACCGGTCTGGGCAAAGCTGCCGCGCAGCGGTTTCTGGAGCTGGGTGCGGAAGTTTATATCTGCGGCCGGCGCCAGGATGTTCTTGCGGCAACCGAGCAGGAGTTACGCGAACGCACCGGCGGCCAGATCCACTCCCGTCCTTGCGACGTGCGCGACGCCGCAGCGGTCGAAGAGATGATCGGAACGATCTGGGCCGCAGGTCCGCTGGATGTGCTCATGAACAACGCCGCAGGAAATTTTCTGGCGCGCACTGAAGAACTTTCACTGGGAGCATTCCAATCGGTGATTGGCATTGTCCTGCTGGGCACGCTGCACACCACCATGGCCTGCGGGCGACGGTGGCTGGCGGGGGGGCGCGGAGGCGTGGTGCTGAACGTGACCACCACCTACACCACCACGGGCTCGGCCTATGTGGTGCCCTCGGCGGTGGCGAAGGCCGGCGTACAGGCGCTGACGCGCAGCCTGGCCGTCGAGTGGGGCGACCGCGGCATTCGCATGAACGCCATCGCGCCCGGGCCGATTCCAACCGAGGGCGCTTTCTCGCGCCTGCTGCCGCGTCCGGAATTAGCCGAAGCGGCAAAGAAACGAAATCCTCTGGGACGCTTTGGGACAACCGAGGAATTTGCCAACCTGGCCGCATTCCTGGTCAGCGACGGCTCCGGCTACATCAACGGAGAAGTCGTGACCATGGATGGCGGGGAGTGGCTGCACGGCGCGGGCGAGTTCACGGCGCTGGGACGCGAGCTGACGGAAAAAGAGTGGGAGATGATGAGACCGAGAGCAAAGAAGCCCAAAGAATGAAGGTAAGAGAATGACGAGCGCGCCGCAAAAAACGAAGGCGCCCATGACTCGCTAGAGTCATGGAGCGCCCGTTGAACAGCCCTCCCCCGAAGTCTGCTCAACACCACTCTACGTGTAGATCGCTGTGGGCGGTATGGCACGAACGGGGAGTGTAGTAGGACAATCTGGTAGGCCCGGCAGGAATCGAACCTGCAACCCTCGGATTAGAAATCCGATGCTCTATCCGCTTGAGCTACGGGCCCTTAATAACTTACGCGTGCTGCGGTGAGGAGTTTTCACCGTTTTTACACCTATCAGCGAACCCTGCTCGACCCGCTGCATGGCGGTGGTGATGTCCGCCGTCGAAACAATCGCGTACCGACGGAAGACGCTGGCCGTCTTGTGGCCGCTGATGGCCATGCACCAGTTCTCCGGGTTGCCCGCCGCGACCATGTTGCGTATCGCGCTGCGGCGCAAGTCGTGGACGATCAACCCGCTGTACTTTTGCCAGACGTTGCCTTCCTTGCTGGTCTGCTCCTCCATTTTACCAAGGCCCACGGCGGTGCAGGCGCGCGCCCACTCCGTGCGGAGGTTCGTATCATCGAAGACCCGGCCCACCTTCGGTTCGACGGTAGCAAGCTGGGCTGCGACGACGCTGGGTAAGGGTATCACGCGCCCCTCCTCGTTCTTCGTCTGGTCGGCTTCCAGCCGAATCAAGCGCTCCTGCAAGTTCACCTGTTCCCACTGGATGGCCCGCGTTTCGCCGAGCCTGCAGCCGCACCAATACAGAAACTGAATGAGCGGGCGTAGGTGACCGGGCAGCGCCGCCAGTAACTCATCGAACTGTTTCTGCGTGATGAAGCCCCGGCGTGCTGCTGGTTCCTTCAATAAGCGGATTACGGGGACCGTTTGTGTCTTGCCATCCTCGCGGGCGATGGCCAACATGCGCCGCAGGCACGCCAGACTTCGGTTTATGGTTGCCGAACTGAAGCCCGCTGCCAGTTGCCTTTTTGCGAAAGCGCGCGCGCTGTCCGTGGTAATCGCGGTCACCGGCGGACCCGGATTGTCGGCGCTGAACCCGAAGAAGGTGTCGAGTGACTTCAGGCCGCCAATCGTTTCTTCACCGTCAGCGGTCTGGTAGAGCGTGCGGTTGCCCTTCTCCTGATAGCTGGCGATCAACCCGTCGCGGAGTTGCCCGTAGGTGATCTTGCGAAGTTCGGTGACCGGCGTCAGGCCCTGATCGGCCCGGCCCATCAACCGCCGCAACTCCACCAGCGCTTCCTGCTTGACGCGCTTTCCTGTCGATACCCGGATTTGACGACCGTTCTGATAGAACTGCGCGTACCAGACCTTGCAGCCCTTCAGGAGTAACAAGGAACCTTCACCCTTTGCCCGTCGCATGCTTTTCTCCTTTGCACCAACAATCGCATGCTCTTGGTGAAAACAGCAACGGCACAAAGGTAACCAGCGGGAGTTACTAAGTGGCCGCAAGAAACCAGTTGCTTTGGCCACTAACTTGCTGTATCATGGTGTTGCTGGGCTGCTCCACGACGTTCGGTGCGGTTGCGCGCCCCATATCCTTCAAGCCCTGTGCGGTCACTCGACCCTTCCGGTTGCGAAATCCGGATTTCCCAAAATAGGACCTTGTTGGGGAAATCCCTTGGCGAAAAAACAACCAGCCGTCACCGTAGAACCACGTCTTCTTAATATCCAGCAAGCCGCCGCGTATTTGTCCGCCCACGTTTGGTTCATGAGAAACCTTGTCTGGGAACGGCGCATTCCATTTCTAAAAATTGGTAACAAATACGCGTTCGACCGCGTTGACTTGGACGCCTTCATTGTGGCGCAGAAAACGGCGGTCATCCAATGAACGAATGCGAGACGAAGGTCGCTGAATAGCTGCGTGCCGAAGGGTGGAACGTCCTTCGAAACGGATGGCCGGACTTCCTATGTTGGCGCGACGAACCAGACGGCAAACGAAAGGTCATAGCCGTAGAGGTGAAGGACGAAAACACCGGGGACAGCCTGCGTGAGGCGCAAATAATGAATCATGCGCTGCTCAGTGGAATAGGGCTTCCGGTCTACGTTGCCAAGTCAGCGGACGTCTCAGCGCTTGATGCAGAGCAATCGCTGGATTGGTATGGGACGGCTGCGATGGAAAACTTCACAAGGCACCGCGAGTACTTCCAAAAAGTGCTAGCGGATGCGGAAGAATCGTATGTCACTCACAGGGCGAAAATGCTTGAGGAGGCTGTGGCAAAGAAAGACCACGCCTTTGCGAACCGAATAAAGCAGGCGGAAGAAGTGCTTCAGCGATTTGTCGAAATTGAACGGCTGCTGCGCGTGTCTACGGATATGCATGCTGGCGTGTATGGGCTTGATGGGACCCGCGAGCCCGCGAAGAAAAAGTCGCGCGGATGACCCGCGCCTGAAGTAACTCGACGACCCGGCGGTGACAGCCGGAAACTGAACGAAGGAGAAACGCATGGCAATAATCAAAGTCAAGAACACGAGAGTTGCAGATGGCTTGAAGTCGTGCAAGGAGTGCGGAGCACGTACCACGACGGTTGTCAGCTTTCTGACTGTGAATGAAGCAGCACCAAGCACACTGACCGGCGAAGCGTTCTGCGATGCCTGCTTTGCTAAATCAGAGTATTACGTAAGCGACTGAATCAAAGAGGTGAGCAAATGACGAAGGACGCATTGCTGAAAAAGCTCGATAACATGCTCGGCCAAGCTGACCGCGAAAAAACTTGGGGGCAAATCGAAATCGAACTGCGCGACGGTGAACCGACGCTACTTCGAAAAACTTCAACCGAAAGACTTGACGCCGACAGGGAGAGAACCCATGACCAGCAAACCTACCGGCGATAACCTGAGCCGTGTGATTGCGGCATTCAACGCAGAAAAAACGTCAGACAAAGAGTGGCGCGGAACCTGCCCCATCTGTGGGCACAAATGCTTGATTATTTCTAAGGGTGACAAACAGCCCGTGGCCGCGTGGTGCTCGCGCGATTGCGACAAGAAAGCAGTCAACGCGGCGGTCTACAAGGAAGCGGGCGTTGAAGAGAAGCGCGTGCCCTTCACCGTCGAACGTTTTTGTGCGATGAAAAAGCTGCCCACGGAGTGGGTTAAGAGTAACTTTCTGGTTCACGACGGCTTTTTTGAGAGCAAAGAGAAGGGTCGTAATAAGACAACATCGGTGGTCTTCCCCTACTTGGGAGAGGTGACGGTTACCCGCACGGGAACGCGTGAAACGTTCGAGCGCGCGGGTGGAGGGTTCAAGTTTCGATTTTCGGAGGATAGTCACAAAACCGCGTGGATGGACTACGAGGAAGCTCGTGCCATCCCGTACGGTTTGTGGACTCTGCCCATCCTGTTCGAAGAGAACGGCATCGACACCGGCGTCATCACGCTGGTCGAGGGTGAATCGGACACCATAACGCTCGCTTACTGCGGCATCCCCGCGCTCGGCATATCAGGCGCACCGCACGGGTGGAAGGACCGCTTCGCAAAAATCCCAGCGCTGGAGAAGGCAAAACGGATTCTGGTAGTTCAGGAGCCGGACGACGCGGGGCAGAAGTTCGTTCAGAAAGTGGCCGCCAGCTTCCCCGCTGGGAAGGTATGGGTGGTTCAGTTACCAGCAAAGGACCCAAGCGAGTTGTGGGTCAAGAGCAGCACGGCAGAGGAGTTCGTGGCCGTATGGACTAAGGCCGTCGCCGAAGCCAAGCTGGTCGGCCCCGCACCCGCCGTTGGTGATTACACCGTCGAGAAACTCTCCACCATAGTTCCCAAGCCTATTACGTGGCTGTGGCCCGGCAGGATTCCGAAGGGCAAGCTCACCGTGTTTGCAGGCAACCCCGGCGTCGGCAAGGGGCTGGCGACCTGCAGCCTTGTGGCGATTGCCACGACGGGTAACCAGTACCCTGACGAAGCGATTGCCGAGCATGACCCCATCGAAGTGCTGATGATGTTCTGCGAAGACGACGCGGAGGATACGGTGGTGCCCCGGCTGATGGCCGCAGGAGCGAACCTCGAACGCATTTACCGCATCAAGGCGACCGTGGTCGGTGCCGATTCAACAAAGAGTGACCGAGAGCTGGCATTCGATACCGACATGAAACTGCTCAAGCGCTTTCTGGCCGACCAGCCCAGCGTCAAGCTCGTAATCGTCGACCCGGTCAGCAGCTACCTTGGGAGAACAAAACCAAACGATGAGCAGGAAGTGCGAAGGGTACTTGTCCCACTGGCTGACTTGGCGAGTGACACCGGCGTGACCTTTGTGCTGGTTGCTCACTTCAACAAGCGCTCGGACGTTTCCGCCCTGCACAAGATTCTTGGTGCGGTCGCCATGACCGGCGTGGCGCGCGCAGCATGGATGTTCGCAGCGGACGAAGAAGATGAGGACAACGAACGCTACCTGATGCTTCAGGGCAAACTGAATGTCGGCAAAAAGCAGAAAGGTTTGGAATACACAATCGGCTCAAAACAAGTGCTACCTGAACCGGCGGAATCCACGGGAGTGATTGTGTGGGGAAAAGCTTCCGACGTTACTGCCGAAAAAGCGCTCGGGTCAATTGGTGCGTTCAAGGATGAGGGTGGCAGCAAGGTAAAGCTCGCGGGTGTCTGGCTGAAGAACTTCCTCGGCACGGATGGCAGGTTAGCCAGTGAGACCTTTGAAGCAGCAAAGGCCGCCGGTATTACGGAGAAAACGTTGCGGCGCGCGAAAGCTGAGATAGAGGCGGTGTCCGAGAAGCCGGGGGACGCGTGGTGGTGGAGGATGCCAAAGGAGTCGGCAGCCGAACAGAGTTCGTTTTGAGTAAGGTGGCCATCTTGTTCGTGCTATATGTGTGTGGCCGCCTTGGCCACCTTACTTCTATTTAACATATATATATATGAAAACACGGGACATGAAGATGGCCAAGGCAAGGTGGCCAACATGGCCAAGGCGGCCAACGCAGCAAGGTGGCCATATAGCAAAGACGGGCTGGCCCGGTTGAAACTCACCGCCGGAATCGGAGTTCGGCAACTGAATGCCTAACAGCGCCCTGTCATACCGATGGGGAACTATCTCGAACGTGCGATGCTTCGATGGCCTGACCGCCCGGTGACCGGCAGCGGACACTTGGCGGTTGTGAGCCCGACGTCCGTCCGCTTGTTCGAAGGCATCCCCGCGTATCGCCCGGACAGCGACTTCGATGAGTGGACGACCTTGCTCATTGCAGGCAAAGGAACGCGCCGCCTGATTGATCTCCGTGACGTCCACCCGGAACTGCCGACGCCTGTTCCCGTCACCAAGGTAGAGCCGAGCAAGGCGAAGCTGAACTACAGCCGGTTGCGATACAACCCAGCAGATCAGGAGCGCGACTGAATGATGATGGAAGAGCAAGCACGGAAACTGAACCACCCATACCAACCGGTCAGGGGAACGATGTGCTTTCCACCGGACTGCTGGGAGCTTGACGAGTTTGACTTCGACCCGCTCCCAGAATCAAAGCTGGGCGCAGGAAAGCCTGCTCGTTGCCCCGAGCAAGGCAGAGAAGGCAGAGCGACCCCACCCCCAAAGCAACACAGGGCATAAGTGACAATAAGTGTCGTTCAGAAAGTGAACAGCCAGAGTTATACTAGCAACTCCTTATGCGCACTTGCCTTGATTGCGGGGTTGCTCTGGGGAGTAATGCCCATCGCTGCCCGGCGTGCAAGAAAGTACACGATACAGCCTATAACAAAGCCTACGACGACCGCCGCAAGGCTTCTGGACTTGAACACCCCGGCGGCCAGCATAGGATGGTCGGACCGTTCATCTGCCAAAATCCGTTCTGTGGAAAGGACTTCTACTGTCGGCGTGACAACCGAGCCTCAAGAAAACCGCAGGCTCATTGCTCACACAAGTGCCGTCTTGGTATTGGAATTATCATCAGGGAAGCCGTCGATGAAGCCCGGCAATCGTTGCTGTGGGAAATGCGAACCAAACCCTGCTGTATCTGCGGCAGGGATTTCCCCTACTTACGCCCCGAGCAGCAAGCCTGCAAAACCTGCTATCCATCATGGATGGAAGCGCGCCGCCTGAAGAAGATAGAGCACAGCAAGACTAAAACAAAAAAGTGTAACCTTTGTGGGAAAGTATTCGGACGAGATGCTGGCGTGCTCAAGGTGAGCAGATACTGCCCTGACTGTAGGGGCGTCAGCGACCGCTTAGACAGGTTCGGATGCGCCTATGAGAGCGTCAACCCATACAAGGTCTTCGAGCGTGATGGCTGGACGTGCCAGCATTGCTGTTACGTGACCCCCGAGTGGCTGCGCGGGCGTGGTGCTGAAGGACCAACGCTTGACCACATCCTGCCGATAGCGAAAGGCGGAGCACACAGTTACGCCAACACGCAGTGCTTATGCCACGAATGCAACAGCAAGAAGCGTGACATGATGGAGAACGAGCCGCTCCTCGTTGGCGTGACAGACTTCAATCGCTTCATGGTTGCCAAGGTTCCCGCCCGGATACAGCGTGACCCGCTCACGCTTGAGATACTCGTCAGAGGAACCACACGGAAAGCATCGCCCCGACCCTGCGCCTGTGGATGCGGGGAAATGAACAACAACTCCGGTGAGTACAAGTCGGGTCATTGGGCACGCGTGATTAGGCCATCAGGAGTTTATGCTGGTTGCTTCAGCAAGTGGCCGCCGACAAAGCGCTTGGCAATTCCGCTCCCGCCGACGCGTGCCTTGGAACGTGCGCTCGGCCCGCGCTTCAAAGCATCAGGAATGACTCTGGATGCTTACATCGCTTCCCTCTCACAATCCTGTCTCTTGCAGTAAGTGCCCTGTTTTTAACCCCACATTGATTCCCCGTAACTCTATGACGTATGGGGGGTTAGGATGAATCTGACATCTCACCGCTGACCGCGCGCAGGTACAAATTTAGTGCGAGCCGGGAGATTCGATTTACAACAGGCCCCTTTCCCAACATTTCCTGCGCGCTCCGAATCACATAGGCATTACATAGGGCGCGCTTTAGGCGAGTTACAACAGGCGCAACCCTGTCACACCTCGTTGTAAGTACGAACCCCCATGACCACAAAACTGACGCTCCTTGGGACAGCAGCCCGCAATAAGCATGGGCAGGCGTGCGTCCGCGTGCAGTGTTCGTGTGGCTCGCCTGAGTTCGTTGTTCGTGAAGATTCCTTCAAGCAAAACCGGACAACTTCCTGCGGATTCTGTCGCAAGGGTGGCCGCAAGCATAAACCCGCTCCAGTTCTCGAACCGATCAACGCACCCGTTCCCGTTCCAGAAGTCGTGTCGGTATTCGAGTACGGTTCACCAGCGTGGTACGAGGAGCAAATCGCTGGCAAGAAAGCCGCCGCGCTTGCTGCCGAGAAACGCTGCAACGATTTGGAAGAAGAACTTGCCGCCGCCGCGACCACAGACCTTGATACACACAAACGCTGGAATGCTGAGTCAACGACTGCACGTAAGTTGCGGGCTGAAATCGCGCGCCTAATGACCGCGAAGGACAAGGCGGAGACCGGCGAGAAGAAAGACACGCGAACGCAGGTGGAAATCACTCGCGACAAAATTGCTGCGCTGCGAGGGAGCAAGTGAAGGACTACGTCACCATTGCGAACGGCTACATTGAGGACGTCCTGTCGGGCAAAATCATTGCCTGCAAGTGGACGCGCCTTGCTTGCCAGCGCCAGCGGGACGACCTTGCCCGCGATTGGGAGTATTACTTCGACGCGGAAGCCGCAACCGACGTGTGCGGTTTTCTTGAGTTGCTTCAGCACGTCAAGGGCGAGCATGGCGGCGAGACGCTGGTGCTTGAGCCTTGGCAATGTTTTTACGTGACGACAGTCTTCGGCTGGAAGCAGAAAGCGAATGGCCGCCGCCGGTTCCGTCGATCACTTCTCTTCTGCGGCAAGGGACAAGGCAAGAGTTTTCTGAGCAGCGGACTCGGGCTTTACATGCTCGCGGCGGACGGCGAAGCGGGCGCGGAAGTTGTGTGCGCCGCACGCGCGACCGATCAGGCCCGGCTGGTCTTCGACACGGCACGCGACATCTGCCGAGCGAACCCCCGGCTGTGCGACGCCTTCGGCATCCATGTGCTTCAACACACCATCGTTCACAAAGCGAGCGCCAGCACGATGAAGCCCGTGTCGGCACAGGGCAAGAGTCTGGCGGGCAAGATTCCACATTTCGCCAGCGTGGATGAGACGTGGTCGCACCGTGACCGCGAAGTTGTAGACGAATGCGAACGCGGCACGGACAAGAGAGTGAACTCGCTCCTCTCCACGATTTCGCACGCGGGCGAAAACCTTTCCTGTGTCGGCTTCGAGCAGTTCACGTCGGCGCAGAAAATCCTGTCGGGTGAGCATAAAGACGAGCGAACGTTCTGCGTTTTGTACACCGCTGAAGGCTTCGATTGGAAGAGCGACGAAGCATTGTGGGCAGCGAACCCGAACCTCGGCGTCTCGGTCTACCTCGACACGCTCCGTGAGGCACAGCAGCGCGCCATCAGCATCCCGTCATTGCAGTCCGCGTTTCGCTCGCACAACTTGGACGAGTGGATTTCGGCAGATATGGCTTGGGTCGAGCCGAGCAAACTTTCGGCTTGCCGTCAGCGCGGAATCACGATGGAGCAGTTCAGATACTGGCACGTCGGCGAGCACCCCGGCGTCACCCAGCCGAATATGCTCCGGCCCTTTGTGCTCGGAATGGACCTTGCGAGCCGTCAGGATTTGGCAGCCACGATCTTTTGTACGACAGGCTTCCTCGACGGCGTCCAGCACTACTACCTTTTCGGCAAATACTATCTGCCGTCCGAGACGGTTCAGGAGTCACCAATCAGTCAGTACAAGGGCTGGGCTTCACGCAAGCTCCTGACCACGCACACCGGGCCGAGCAACGACTACGCCGCGATTGAAGGCGACATCCTCGCGCTCTACCGTCTGCACCTTGGCTACGGTGCCATTCAAAACGAAGACGGCTTCAAGTTTAAGGCGGTCGCCTACGACTCGTGGCAGGCACAGCAGATGAGCGGGAACCTAGAAAAGGCAGGCATCACCGCCATCCCGTTCCCGAAGAACGCGAAAACTTATTCTCCGGTCATGGATTTTTTCACGTCGCTGGCGCTGGCGGGCCGACTCCATTTTGCGCATGACGACGAAATCCTTTTGTGGTGTTTGAACAACGTCGTCGCGCACCGTGACAACAACGACAACTTGTTCCCGAACAAAGCGAACAAGGACCCGCTCCGAAAGATAGACGCGGCAATCGCTGCACTCTACGCTCTTCGGCTGGCGATGTCACCCGAGATGCTCGCAGCGCCCGAAATCTCCGACGTGAAAGCCATTTTCCTTATGGAAGATGGCTCGGTCACTGAATCCTCGCCGAACGGACTGCTTCAAACGATGCCGCCCTTGGAATATGAAAGGGCGGGAGCGCATCCGGGTGACCGGCAATGAGCGTGTTTTGTTCGGAGCCCGGTTGCGCTGGCATCGCCCAGATGGGCAAGTTCTGTGCTGCCCACGTCGCGGATAACTACCAGCGCCGCCGCGCTGCGGCACGGCCCGAACGTGATTCGTGGTACAGGCGCGCGGCGTGGTGCGGGCCACACGGTGTGCGACTTTTCAAGTTACACCGCTTCCCGATGTGTGAAAGGAACGGCTGCGGCAGGCGGAGCACGGATGTACACCATATCGACGACTCTTGGAAAGAAACAGGAGATTGGGATTTGTTTATTGGTGGCGTGGACATGGTGAATTTGGAAGCACTCTGTCACGCGCACCACAGCGAGGAAACTATGCGACGGAACCAAGAGAGAGGTTTGATATGTACAGCAGGGGTGTAATTGTAGAGCACCGAGAATCCACCGATTGGGCTTTGGTGCTCACGGCGACACGAAACGAATATGGTCGTCGGGAACTGTGTCCGATGATCTTTTGCTGCGACGGATGCGGAATCCTCGCGGTCGCACCGAGTCTGAAGTCGTGGGTGAAGGCTGGGCTGGTCTTCATCTACAACCCGCCAACCGAGCGCCGTGAAGAGCTTCTCGGAAATGCGGTCAACGAGTTCGTGCGTGCCGTGTCTCTTCGCACCAACATCCTCGAACGCAGCCGCGTCGGTATTGTCGCGCGTGCCAAGGCGCGTTCGGAGCAGGTAGTGCCGCCCGCAGGCTTCGTTCTGAATGAAGCGACCGAGCCAGCGTTTTGCTGGTTGGCGTCGCGGTCAGAGACCGCCGGGCAGGCGCTGCGCGTCCTGAGCTACTTAATCAGCAAGCACAAGCTAGGTGACCTGACTCAAGCCGAGCGGGAAGAGTTGGGCACGAGACTCATCAAAAAAGGGGAACAAGGTCATGTCGTTTTTCAGCAGCGTTAAAAACATGCTTCGCCCGCCGTCGCAGGCGACACCATCAATAACCTTCATTACGGGCGTGGAGTCCTACGGCGAACTGCCGCAAGGCTTCTTCAGGGTCGAGTTTGCCAGCGGGCGGAAGTCGCTGGGTTGGAATGGCTCCTTCCTTTGCTGGGACGTGGGTGAAACCGTTGTAGATGGTCAGCGTATCACTCTGGATAAGCCACGCTCTGAGCTTCCGCTTGTGAAACTTTCCTTCGCTCGGCAGACGGACGGCGTCCAGCGCGTCGGCGGCCAGAGCCTCATCGAAACCGACAGCTTAGAGCAGGATAACGGCGCGGTTTCTTGGGGCGGGCAAAAGCCAAGCGACGGAGTTGCGTGGGTCTAACCCGTCACACGAGCCGGTAAGTCTGGATAGAAAAAGCAAGACAACCTTGAAGGAAAGAGGAACCCATCGTGTACATTCTTTGGAAAAAGCACCCCTACAAACCAGAACTGAACGGAACGAAGGAACATGTCGCCCGCTCTCTGGGCGAGGTTGCTGTTGGCTACGGGCAAGCGGAGCTTTGTCCACGTCCGAATTACGGCACTCCCGAGTGGGCAGCCGAACGCGCCGCCGATGAGAAAGGTATCGCACCCGCCGTCGTGGCGTGGGGCATTCACCGGAACCTCAACACGTCGCGTCCGAGCATAGTCGGTCGGTGTTCCCGCGAGGTTTGCGGGACATTGCGATTTGAAGGTCGACCAGAAGATGCACACCGCGTCGCCTTCATTCATGGCCACGACGGTCGTCCGCCCGAGAAAATTCCTGTCGATGTGATGAACGCGTATGTCGCCGCCGTGAAAGAGAATGCTGGCGAACTGTCTCCCGACGAAGCTCTCGCAATCATGTACGGCGCGAGTAAGGGTGACAGCGGGAAACGGCGCAAATTGTTTGAGGGATACAAGGCGAACGGAGAGCCGATCTACAAAGAGCCTTGGTGGTAAACAGTAAGTAACACCGTCCGGGGATAGTGGGCAGGCCAAGGAGAACTTTATGACTGAAACACGCAGGTTTGTCATCGGTGCGCAGTTGCGAGCGAAGCGCACTGGCGACGACTCGATGATTATTGAAGCGCGCGCCATCAAGTATGGTGCGCTGAGTTTGCCCGGAGTGCCGACCGCCGGTGCGCGCGAGCGTATTGCGGCTGGCTGCTTCCGAAGCACGCTGGCGAACGGAAACGACGTGGTGGCTTTGTTCAACCACAACTCGAACGCGCCACTTGGCCGTACGAAAAATGGGACGCTGAAGTTGCAGGACTCGCCCGACGCGTTGAACTTCACCGTGCGTCTCAATCCGAACGTGCAAACCCATCGTGACCTTCACGAGCTTGTGAAGGACGGCACCCTTGCTGATTGCTCCTTCGCTTTTTCCGACGTGGACGACGACTGGACAAATGAAAAAGACGAACGTGGCCAGCCTTATATGCTGCGGACGATTCGCAGCGCGAAGTTGCACGATGTGAGCATTGTTTTGGCACCGGCGTATTCCGATGGCGCGACCGCCGTGCAGGCCCGCGCCCTCGCATATCAGTTCGCGGAGAAGACGCTGCTGAATGAACATGATGCTGCAGTGCGCGCCCGGCTTGAGCGCATCGGCGCGGAAATCCGGCAGCAGGAGCTGGACGAGCTGGACGACGACTACCTTGATGACCCGCCTGACTTTGACGACGAGCACCGGTTCCACGAGATCGGCGACAAAGAATATCTGTGCGTGCGCGGGGCAGTCAGCCACGAAATCGTGAAGCGCTGCAAAGAGCTTCTGGCGACGAGAAAGTAAATAACACGCCGCAAGGCAAACAAGGGAGAAAACTTTATGGCAAACAACGAACCAACGCCCGATTCCGGGTACCAGCAGCCCGGCACTGGCTTCACCCCGCGCCCGCAGCCAGCACCCCAACCGACGAGCATCTTTTCGCCTACACCGCGACCCAATTCCGGCACGCTGCCCATTTGGGAGCGACCAGAAAACAACAAATAAGTTTACGCGCCTGCGGGGCTCCGTGCGTGAATGGCTTTCCGGAGCCACAGGAAACGACCCCGCATATTCCGACCACCGTGTGTAGAACCCGACCACGGTGGCTTGGGAACCTTTGGGAGCCATCAATGGCTTATTCATTCAATTATGAGGATGCTCGCGGGAAAAGTGTCATCGTGCTGAAGGGCGTCCGCCCCGGCACGACCTCCGAAGATGTTGCCGATTTCCTTTGGCACCAAATCGGCTTGAATGTGCCCGTGGAAAGCATCTCGCAGAGCGACCACACACTTGATTCTTGGACGACGGTCATCCTGTCGCGCGAGTGTTTGGACGACTGGTTGAACCGGGCTTTCACGACGCACGGCCTGCGCCTCAGTGGGCAAGTGCCGCGTGCTGAAGCATCCCGTTTTGGCCTGCCACGAACCAAGTAACACCAACCGGATAATCTATGAGCGCTCACCTTACCATACCGACCGGCGTTGACCGCGTGCAGTTTGTCCGCATCGTCAACGAGATTCTTCTCGAAGACGCATCATCTTCGATGCGCATCGCGGACGCCGCCCTGTACGCGGTCACGGCGTGGGAGTCGGAAGGTCTCGAATTGATGTGTGAGGCGACCGGATTCGGAGAGATCACCGTTCGAAAATCTGCTCGCGTCGCGGCAGAGTTCCCGCCCAGCGTTCGCGTCGCCGGTTTCGGATTTGGCCATTATCGCCGACTTCTCCCCTTCCCGCGTGATTGGTCGGTGGAGTTTCTCCGCAATAATGCCGGGAAAAATCTCACCAACCGCGCTCTCTATGCGCTGGCCGTTGAAGCGTTTGGAAAACATCCGCATGAAAAAAAGCTGCCGACAAGATGTAATGTCGCGCTGCTCGACTCCACTCTGGCGCGGCTACGTCCATTTTCCGGACGGAAAATCGCTCATTTCATCGAGGGATTACTCGAAGAGTGGTTGAAGCAACATCCAGATGTTCCGGCTCCCGTCGTTCCAGCTCCCGTCATTCCGGCTCCCGTCGTAACTCCAGCGCCAGTCGTAGTGAACGAGCCGCGTCCGACCTACGCTGAGCGACGGAAACGGCAACTCGCTGACGGAGCGCCGCCGATACCGGCAAAGCCGCGAAAGCTGAAAAAGCTGACGAAGGTGGCGTGGACTGAATGCAAACCGAGCGAGTTCATTGATGCCGAAGCCGGTGCCGTGCCTTACAAACAGGCAGGTGGTCTCGCGACGAAGTTCTACAGTCTCGAAGACGCTATCGCTGCCGAACAACAGAACTTCGAGAAAAAGGGCTACCGCGAGCGCGTAGCCAAGTGCGGTGTATGTTCCGGTGGGAACGCGCCCAGAGAAGTTTTTCACGTCTACCACATCTTTTCATAGGCGAGCGTCACAGCGTCGTGAGATGCTGATCAGAAATGGTCGTCTTCGTCGGGGTGCAGTTTGCTAGGCATAGGAGCCGCACCCCGGCCCCTTAAAAAGGAAAAGCTAGGGGTATTGGGTCACCGACCGCCTAAGTATCGCGCTCAAGTCACCCTGTCGCCGAGTTCCGGGCAAGAAAAAGCCCGGCAATGAACCGGGCCGTTTGGTGACTGGGCGCGGATTTACCGCACCGCCATCCTGAGCAAGCGCTCGGCTGCGAGAACGTTTTTGGTTTCCTCTTCGAATCCTTGCAGTGTCCCGAGCGCTGCCAGAAATTCGCCCTGCTCCAAGTAGTCAGCGGTCACAGCTAACTGGTCGCGGAGTTTTTTGATGGAAGCGAGCGCGATGATTCGCGCCGCGACCTTCGTGGCTTCGGCTTCCTTCGCGCGCTGGGCGTCGCGTTTTGCGGCGGTCATTCCGTCATCGGCTGGTGTGCTCATGCTGCCTCCTTGGGAACGACCGGCAGGGGCGTCACCTTGCGACGGCGCACCAGCTTGGGCTTCCCAGCCTTGGCCTTCTGCCGTTTGATGAACGCCGCGCTGTTCTTGGCATTTTGGGCGTTGTGAACAGGGCAATAACTTCTGGGTGTGCCGTCCGGCCCCTTCTTCGGTTTGATTTTGCAGCCGGGCCTGACGCATAACCCGGCTCGTTTCCTATTCTGATACCCGGTGATCTTTTCCTTCGGCATGATCCTTCCTCCTGGCACCACTACCGCTCTGCACCGGCACTAAGTCAAGAGAAGTTTCCCTACCGGATGATAAGCACTACGGTAACTTTCCCGACCCACGTCCGTACGTGTAGAACGAAAGGCAGGAGGTAAGGCCCAATGAAGAGACTCGGACTGTTGATGGTGTTTGCTGCGTTGCTGTCATCCGCACAGCAGTCGGCGTCCCCGCGTCAACTCACTCAGGTTCCGCCGAAGCCGACGTGCAATCCGAACAACATTTTTGATGGAGCCACGTGCAGAGATTCCATCAACGTGTACAACCAAGCGCTCCAGCAGCGTCAGCGTGAAGAGTTGCAACTGTATGTCAATCGGCAGAAGGAACTAGCGTCCTCGCAGGCGACCGCACCACTACAACAGCAGATAGCTGATCTGAACAAGCTGGTAGCCGACCAACAGGGACAGATTAAGAAGCTAGGCGACCAGATGCAGGCCGAAGCAACCGCCGATCAGCAACAGACACAGGCTACTTCTGCTGCGGCGCTCAAAGCGAAGTCCGACGCCCATCGAGAAGGTATGGTATACGGAGGCGGGATTGGTGCGGGAGCCATGCTCGTGCTATTTGTGCTGGTCTTCGGTATCAGGAAACTCGCGCAGAATTTCAGCGTCACCAAGAAGCCGCAGTCTCGTGCTGCGTCGGCATAACAAGAGGAACGCACATGGTGGAAACATCACAAAGAACTAGAACGACGGTTACCACGCGGGTAGACAGCCCGGTGCCACGACGACGGGCTAAGAAGAAAAAGAAAACAGGAATCAGCATCGTGGCAATCATCATTGCTCTGATTTTGGGCTGGCTCGTCTTGAATCACAATCAACACACCGTTGTACGGCCCATAGCCGTTCAGCGGGGAGGGCGCTAACGTGGCCCGGTTTGAACTGGGCGAAATAAAAGAGCGAGACGGCGTTCTGTACATCTCGGTCACTGCATTCTATGAAGTGCCGGGCAGCGAGGTTCGGTCCGGCCCCAATTGGAAATACACCGAGAGAGTTTCCAACCACTATTGGCGCTACAAGGATGGACTGCTACTCGACACGAACGGTAAGGCGTTCACCGAACGTAACGAGGAAACCGCTATCGTGCTGGCTGCTGTAGCACGCTGGGAAGAGAACAAGGCGAAGGCCGCGAGAGCAGGCATGTGAGATGGCGGACCAACCTAAAGCTGGTGACACGGTGCTTTTTCCTGATGGACACCGCGACAAAATACACAGCGTCTTCGAGGGAATGGTGTGGCGCGTTGACCCGAGCAAGGCAGACAAGATTAGCGACCACCCGATTCCGGTTCACGACTTAAAGCCTAGCGGCGAACCTAACACTTGGGTGTACGAGGGAGACGTTCAGTGAATAAGCGCGGCGGGCGGGAAATGAACACCGCCCGCATCCGGCGTCGCGCGTGGGGAAGCCCTCGGTCCCGGACGCTGACAGCGTAACTCTGGAAGGCGCGGGCAGCCAAGCGCGGTTTCTGATAGGTGAAAACTTACACCGATTTTTCACCAATGACCCCAAAAATGCCCTAATCCAACCAAAGGGAACCGCAGGTAAAGTGCTGAAAAATATACGGGACGGCTGACGTGCGCGCGGTTAGAAATCCGATGCTCTTTCCAATTGAGCTACGGGCCCCCGCCAAAACGGGATTCTGACTACCGATTATAGGGGAAGCGCCTGGAGCGGGAACCGGTGTTTCTTCCGAGCCGAGTTCCAGAAGGTAACCCTCTGGAAGGCAATGGAACTGGGTGGTTCCGAGGCGGGTACCGCTCGTCACCAGCAGGTCAAAGAGTCTGCCTAATCTTTCAGCGGCACCATGGTTCGATCGCCACGGCAAAAGGTTGCAACCCTTGCCAGGCCCCCTCGCGGTTCCGGCATGGTCATGACCGGTCCGTAGCAATAGACGGCGTGTCCGTTTGCGGCGAAGTACCATCGTCCGCCTTTTTTCTTTGCGGGCAACTGGGTTTGGCTGGGGGTGGGAGAGAGCTGAACTGGCGGGGCCAACCTGGGGACGGGAAGCGACAATACTAGAGCTAGCGCTAGGGCCTTCATGATAGGGTCTCGCTTGCATTACGGCCCTCACAGAAGGGCCGCATCTCACAGAACCGTTACTCTTTTTCTCTAAAAATCGACCTACTCACGCCGGTACGCCCGCTAGATCACTCCAGTGGAGCGCCGCACATCCTCTAAATCCGCGGCCGGCTTCCCTGGAATTTCCTTCGTGGAGCGCGCCGATTTACCGGGTCGTTTTGTGTCTTTGTCCGATTCTTTTGCCCCTGGCGCCGCGTTGCCAGACTCCGCGTTTTTGCGATCCGCCGGCGCTGCCGCCTTGTCGTGCACCTGCTTGCCGTCGTCATGAGCCAGTTTGCCTTTCAGCGAGGCAAGTTGGGTGCTGTCCTGCAACAACTGGCGGATTAAACCGCGCTGCGACTCGATCGTCTGGCCCTGTTCGAAAACCAGCAGGGTCAAAATGGCGTAGGAAACGATGAACAAAATCACCAGGAGGGGCAGCAGGGTCGCCGGTTGTGACTTTCTTCGAGCAGTTACGCACTCCGCGCTGTAAACGACGCTCAAAATTGCCCCCCAGATCGCCCCTAGGCTCCGGGCTTTCATGAGGGGATACTGCACCCATGAAACCATATAGAAGGGTGAGCCTAAGTGTTTGTTGCGGCTGGAGTTAGCGTCCCCCGGAGGGATCGGACGACACCGCCGGGTGCAAGCCTATGCACTTAATGAGTAACGAACCCAGCGTTACAAACGTAAGTCCGCGCGGAATGATCGCCGTACATCCTCGCCGCCCGTGGGGCTTCGCTAGAGAACCGGGGACCCCGCCCGGTTGGACGGACGAGACACCCGGTTCTTGAAACCCTGAACCCTTGAAGCTTTGAAACCTGGCCTCAGTCCGCCTTCACCACCACATACTTCCGCCCGGCGTATAGCCGGTACCCAGCGCCGTCTTTTTCAAATTTCAAGGGAACCGGGTGTTGGAGCTTATCGTCGTTTTGGCTGGCAATCGAGAGCACGTCCGTTCCCGCCACGTTCATCACGGTGAACTTGCCGTCCTTGAAGCCGAAGCCATAGGCTCCTGGATCCAGTGTAGCTCCATCAAAGCTGAGCTTGGTTTCGGTGATCAGAAAACCCTGGTATTTCTCCGCGATGGCGGTGGCATATCCCGAAGTATCCACCAGTCCCGCCAGCACCAGCTTGCCGGCGGAGTTCTTCACCCCGGCCGTATTCCGCAATTGCGCTGCCGCGCTCTGCCCAGCAAAGAAAAACGAGCTCGGAGCGGCTTTTTTCACTTGATCTGCCGTGAGAACTTGCGCGCTCGCCGAAGTCAATGCCAGTGCCGCCATCACCACCAGCCACATCATCTTGCGATTGCATTTCATAGGGGGTCCTTTTCAGATTCTTGAATTCTCCGCGGCCTGCGAGAAAAATCGTTTGACCACAACATTCGGATAGTCCGCGCCGCACGACTGCCCTATGTTACCTCCATGGCCACCAATGCGATACTTTCAAGAGAAGAAATGATGAAGCGAACTCCAGAATCGACCGCGGAGCAACTGGCTGTTCAGAAAAACGCCCGCCGCTGGCAAGCCGTCATCGAGCGCGACGCCTCGCTCGACGGCACGTTTGTCTTTGGCGTGTCGAGCACCGGCATATTCTGCCGTCCGTCGTGTCCCGCCAAACGCCCGCGCCGCCAGAACGTGAGCTTTTTCGCTCATGCTCTCGAAGCCGAGCAGGCCGGCTATCGCGCCTGCCTGCGCTGCCGTCCGAAGGCGGTGGACGGGAACCCGCAATCCGCGCTGGTCCGAGCCATGTGCCGCTACATCGAGCAGCACATTGAAGACCGCCTGACGCTCAGCCTGCTGGCCAAAGAATTCCGCCGCAGCTCGTTTCACCTGCAGCGGACTTTCAAGTCCGTGCTAGGCGTGTCGCCCAAGGCCTACATCGACGCCTGCCGCCTGCGCCAGGTAAAACACAATTTGCAGGCTGGCCACTCCGTGACTACCGCGCTCTATGCTGCCGGATACGGCTCCAGCAGCCGCCTCTACGAGCGCACCGCCACGCAGCTAGGCATGACCCCGGAGAAGTACCGCCGCGGCGCCGTGGCCGCCATAGTCCGATACACCATTGCCAGTTCGCCTCTAGGACGCATGCTGATCGCCGCCACCGACAAAGGCATCTGCGCCATTCAGTTCGCCGACTCGGATGAGCAACTCCAGCAAGGCCTGATGCGCGAGTTCCCCTTCGCCACCCGCCGCCGTGACGACGCCGCCATGTCCGAATGGCGAGTGAACCTGACCCGCCTGATGGAGGGACGCGAGGCGAATCCATCTCTTCCGCTAGACATAAGAGCCACAGCATTTCAGCGCCGAGTCTGGGAGGCTCTGCAGAGAATTCCCCGTGGAGAAACACGCTCCTACAGCGCCGTAGCCAAGAAGATCGGCATGCCAACGGCCACCCGAGCCGTAGCCCGAGCCTGCGCCACCAACCCGGTAGCAGTAGCAATTCCCTGCCATCGCGTAGTGCGCCAGGATGGCGACCTAGGCGGCTATCGCTGGGGCATTGAGCGGAAAGAGCAGTTGCTGGCTTTGGAGAAACAACTGTAGAGACGGGGCTTGCCCCGTCTTGTTTGCGCCACCAGATTGCCTCAAAACGCGGAGACGCGGCAAGCCGCGTCTCTACAGAAGAGCGCTTGGTCGAAAGGCCTACTCTGCGTGCTTCGTGATATTCAGCAGCACGCCGACGCACATCAGGGTCACGAACAGCGACGACCCTCCATAGGAAACAAACGGCAGCGGAATTCCCTTAGTAGGCATCAGCCCGAGCACAACGCTGATGTTGATGAAGGCCTGGAGCACGATCATGCTGGTGATTCCGACCGCCAGGAAGCGGCCAAAATTATCCTGAGTGCGCAGTGCCGCGCGCGTTCCGCGCCAGAGAAAAATCGCAAACAGGATGATGACGCCGAGCGCTCCCACCAAGCCCAGCTCTTCGGCGGTGACGGCGAAAATGAAATCCGTGTGCGGTTCGGGAAGATAGAACAATTTCTGCTTCCCCTCCATCAGGCCAAGTCCGGTTACGCCACCGGTAGAAACGGCAATCAGCGACTGGATAATGTGGAAGCCGAACCCCTTAGGATCGGCGTAAGGATTCAGGAAGGCCAGGATGCGGTCTTTCCGGTAGGCCACGTGAAAGATCAAGAAATAAAGCGGCAGCAGCGAGGCCACGAAAGCGTATCCGAAATAGCGCAGGCGAATTCCGGCGATAAACAGGACACAAGCGGTAATCCCCGCGCAGGCGATGGCCGTGCCGAGGTCGGGCTGAAAAACGATCAGCCCCAAAAACACCGCGGTAGGCGCGACCGCCGGGATCAGCGTATTGCGCCAGTCGTCCATGACCATGGCCTTGGTTTTGTTTTCGAGAAACCACGCGAGAAACAGGATGAGCGCGGGTTTCGCCAGTTCCGAAGGTTGCAACGAAATCGGACCCACGTGAAACCAGCGATGCGTGCCGTGGGCGCGGTCAAGAAAGAAGACGGAGATCAGCAGAAGCGTGGTCAAGCCGAGAAGCGAGAATACCAGCGCCGGATGTCGCAGTCGCTTGTAGTCCACCTTCATGGCCACGACCATCACGACGAGTCCCGCAACCGCCCATACCAGTTGCTTCAGCAGAAACTCGTAAGCCGAGCCGAACCGCTCCTTAGCCATCACGGCAGAGGCGCTGAAGATCATGACCAATCCGACAAAGACCAGGATCGTGGTCACGGTGAACATCCAGCGATCGACGCTAACCCGCTTGGCCATAACAGTTCATTTCACCACGGAGTCACAGGGTCACGGAGGAGTTTCGCGCCTGGAATTCGAACAGGGGATAACTGAGTTGGTTCCAACTTGGCGGGGGCGAGCTGCGCTCGCCTGGACAGCCGAGGGCGGCTGTCCCTACGTGGAACGAGCCATCGCCAGCGAATGCACAATTTCCTTAAACATTCTGCCCCGATGTTCGTAGCTCTGGAACTGATCGAAGCTGGCGCAGGCAGGAGCAAGAAGAATCACATCGCCCGGCGCGGCGGACTCGCTGGCAAGTCTGACCGCGTTTTCCAGGTTTTCCGCATGTTCGACTTCGGCAGCACCCTGAATCTGCGATTCGATCTTGGCGGCTGCGGCGCCGATGGTGTAGACGCGCTTGACGCGCTGTCGCAACAACTCGTGGAGCACGGTGTAGTCGCTGCCCTTATCCTTGCCCCCGAGAATCAAATGAATGTTCGCCGGAAACGACTCCAACGCCTTGATGGTGGCGTCCACGTTCGTGGCCTTGGAATCGTTGTAGTAATCCACACCCGCAACTCTCGCGACGAACTCCAATCGGTGCTCGACAGCCTTGAAGTTCTTCACCGCATGGCGGATCTGTTCCGGTTGGCAGCCGACGAGCATACCGATCGACACTCCCGCAAGCACATTCTCCAGGTTGTGCGCGCCTTTCAGTGGCAATTCCGCCAGCGGCATGATCTCGCGTTCGCGCTGGCCGTCGCGGAAATAGAGGTGCGCGCCGCGAACCAAAGCTCCCTTTTCAACTTCCTTCTTTCGACTGAACCAGAACAACTGCGCGTGGGTGCGGTCCGACAATCCAGCGGTTGTAGGGTCATCGGCGTTGAGCACGGTGAAATCGTCCTGCCGTTGGTTCTCGAAGACGCGC
Source organism: uncultured Acidobacteriaceae bacterium (assembly GCA_963752985.1). Lineage (GTDB taxonomy): Bacteria > Acidobacteriota > Terriglobia > Terriglobales > Acidobacteriaceae > Acidiflorens. The sequence continues at coordinate 50,433 of CAVWAN010000023.1, read as the reverse complement.
GCTTTGGCGTTGACGTAATTCGCGAAAGTCTTGTGGCGATCGAGATGGTCGGGCGTGATGTTCAGAATCACCGCGATCCGGGGACGAAATTCAACGATCGTTTCCAGCTGAAAGCTCGACACTTCAAGCACGATCCAGGTCGCGGGTCCGGCTTGATCCACAAAGCTGATGGCCGGAGTGCCGATATTGCCGCCAACCAGTGTGGGGAAATTTCCAGCGGCAACAATCTCACCGGCTAGCGAAGTGGTTGTGGTTTTGCCGTTGGCCCCGGTAATGGCAGCGATCGGGCCGGTCAGAAATCGCGCCGCGAGTTCGATTTCGCCGATGACCGGCTCTCCCAGGTTGCGCGCCTGCACCAGTTGTGGCGCATCGACCGCCATACCCGGGCTCACCACGATCAAGTCTTGCTCACGGAAGGTGCGGTCGCCGTGGCCACCGGTTTCGACCGTGATGCCATGCTCCAGCAGCAACAGGATTTCGTTGCGAAGCTCGGTTTCCGGTTTGGTATCCGACACCGTGACGCGAGCGCCGCGCGACTTCAGGAAAAGCGCGGAGGCCACGCCAGATTTGCCGAGACCGACGACCAGGACGCGTTTGTTTTGCAGGTCCATTAGTTATCTCAGTTTCAGTGTCGTCAGCGCAAACAGCGCGAATACCAGCGATGCGATCCAGAAGCGCACAATCACTTTCGACTCCGACCAGCCCAGCAGCTCGAAATGATGGTGGATCGGCGCCATCTTGAAAATACGTTTCTTGCGCAGCTTGTAGGAACCAACCTGCAGGATCACCGAGAGTGCCTCGATAACAAAAATGCCTCCGATGAACGGCAGCAGCAGCTCCTGCTTGATCATAACGGCCACAGTGCCGATCGCGCCGCCGAGCGCCAAGGACCCGACATCGCCCATGAACACTTCCGCCGGATGCGCGTTGTACCACAGAAATCCAATGGCGGAACCAACCATGGCTCCGCAAAAGATGGTGAGTTCGCCAATCTGCGGCATGCGCTGCAATTCGAGGTAGGTGGCAAACGTGGCGTGGCCGCTGACGTAGGTAAGAACCGCAAGCGCTCCGGCGGCGATTACCGTGCAACCGATGGCGAGCCCGTCCAGGCCGTCAGTAAGATTCACGGCGTTGCTCGATCCGACGATCACAAGCACCACAAAGGCCACAAACGGCAGAAAAGCCAGCGGCCAGAGGTGCGGATAAGCCGCCCATCTCTCGATCACCAAGTCGGGATGGAACTGTTTGAAGAATGGAACCATCAGCCTGGTGGAATATTCTCCGCGGTACTGCAACGCGATCAGCGCGATGGCAATCAGGACACTGGCCACGACCTGAAAGCCCAGCTTGGCGCGCGCGGTCAGGCCGAGATTGCGGTGATGAACCACTTTAAGGTAGTCGTCAGTAAAGCCGATCGCGGCAAACGCCAGCGTGGAAAACACGGCGATCCAGACGAACGGATTGCTCAGGTCCGCCCAGAGCAAGGTCGGCACCAGGATGGCGATCGCGATCAACAGGCCACCCATGGTCGGTGTGCCCGCTTTTTTCTGATGAGCCTGCGGCCCCTCTTCGCGGATGTACTGCCCGATCTGGAAATCGCGGAGGCGCTGAATCACGATCGGTCCAACGATCAGGCCGGTGAAAAGAGCGGTGAGGCTGGCGAAGGCGGTGCGGAAAGTCAGGTAACGAAAAATACGGAAGGGCGGAAAATAATGATAGAACTTCAGATAGAGCAGCCAGTAGAGCAATCCGCCTCCGACAGCAGCTGTCAGCTCTCAGCTGTCAGCTCCCAGTTATCGGCTCCCTGTGCCTGGGGCATCGGGAATACCGATTTTTCGTTGCCACGTCTCTAATGCTTTTTCAAGTTTCACGCCGCGCGACGCTTTCAGCAACACCACGTCACCTTCGCGAGCCTCACGCGCCAGCCACTCGCCCGCTGCTTCTGGCGTCGCTGCGAATTCCGCTTTCATTCCCGCTTCGCTCGCCGCTTCCACCATTGGCTCTGCCAATCCCCGCACACCGAGCAGAAAATCGAGTTTACTTGCGGCTATGTAATGTCCGCACTCCCGATGCAACTGTTCGCCGGTCGGGCCCAGTTCCAGCATTTCGCCGGCAACCACAATCCGGCGACGGGCAGGCATGGCAGCCAGAGTATCTACAGCAGCCATAAGCGCCTTCGGACTTGAATTGTAGCAATCGTACAGCACCGTGATGTTACCCAGTTGGACGACCTGTCCGCGCTTGTCGGCGGGTTGGAGCGACGGCAGCGCCGCAGCGATCTCCGACGGGGTGATGCCGTGCTCAATCGCAACCGCGGCCGCAGCGAGCACGTTGTACACGTTGTGCTTGCCCAGCAGCGGACTGTGCACCGGTTGGCGCATCTCGCGGCTCACCAGATCGAAGCGCGTGCCTGCAGGTCCAAGTACCTCGATGTTTTCCGCGCGAACGTCTGCCGTCTGCTTCAGTCCGAACATCACTACTTTGCCCTTCAAATCGCGACCGAACTGGCTGACATATTCATCGTCGGCGTTCAGGACTGCCGTGCCGCCGTGGGGCAGAGCTTCGATCAGTTCGTATTTCGCGCGCGCGATGCCGGCGATGGAATCGAAGCTCTCCAGATGCACCGGAGCAACATTGGTGACCACGGCCTGGTTCGGCAAGGCGATGCGAGCCAACGCTGCGATTTCGCCCGGGTGTGACATCCCCATCTCGACCACTGCAACGTCATATTCCGGTTCGAGCGTGAGCAGTCCTAACGGCAGACCAAAATGATTGTTGAAATTTCCTTTGGTACGATGCACGCGGTACTTGATCGCGAGCAAATGGGCCATCGCTTCTTTGCTCGTGGTCTTGCCCATGGAACCAGTGACCGCAATGGCAGTCTTGCCCCAGATCTTTCGCACCGCTGTTGCCAGCGTCTGGAGCGCAACCAGAGTGTCGTCGACGGCCAGCAGACCGGTGGCGTTAGGATAGCGCGCCAACTGATCTTTCCGAACCACCGCAGCAACTGCGCCCCGGCTGAGCGCCTGCTCGACGAAGTCATGACCGTCGAGGCGCTCGCCCTTGACGGCGATGAAGAGTTCGCCGGGTTGCACGGTCCGGGAATCGATGGAATATCCCTGCGCCGTGCCGCCCAGGTCGCATTGGCTGGCCGCAGCCGGACCGGTCGCGCCGGTCGCACCAACGAATTCGGCAATGCGGGAGAGAAGAAGTTTCATGCGGTCTTCCCCACCGTGCCCGCCTTAGCGGCAATCGTGCAATCGTAGCCGAGGCCCTTCAGGGTCTCGCGGGCCACGTCCACATCGTAGAAGGGAACCGTTCCGTTCTTTGTGATCTGCACTTTTTCGTGCCCCTTGCCCGCAAGCAGTACGATGTCGCCGGGGGCCGCTTGTTGCAGAGCGAAGGCGATGGCCTTGCGCCGGTCGGGCTCCAGGGAATACTTTGCCCCTGACCGCTGTAGTCCAACGACGGCATCGTTCATGATGGCCAATGGATCTTCGGAGCGCGGGTTGTCGGAAGTAAGAATGACGAAGTCGCTGCCCTTGCCCGCAGCCTCGCCCATCAATGGACGCTTGGCGCGATCGCGATCGCCGCCGCAGCCAAAAAGCGTGATGACTTTGCCTTTGAGCCCGGCACGAGCCACAAAATCGCGGGCCAGCGCGGTGAGGTTGCGGAGCGCATCGTCCGTGTGCGCGTAGTCGACGACCACCGTGAAGGGCTGGCCGCAATCCACGCGCTCGAAGCGTCCGGGAACGCTTGTGAGGTCGAAGATTCCTCTTGCGATTGCCTCAGCCGGACAATCGCGGGCATAGCCGGCGGCGGATGCTGCGAGCACGTTGTACACATTCACATTGCCGATCAGCGGAGACCACATAGCGATCTTTCCCGACGGCATCACCATCTGAAAACGGGTGCCGCGCGGCGTGACTTCAACGGACTCGGCGTGGAAGTCGCCGGAGGTCAGGCCGTAGGAGAGGGTCACGGCGCTCTTACTCTTGCAAAACTTGAACAGCTGGCGTCCATATTCGTCGTCAGTGTTTAGAACCGCAGCGCGCGGCGGTTCCGTTCCGCAGCCCTCGAAAAGCACTTGCTTGGCGCGGAAGTAATCTTCCATCGTGCGGTGGTAATCGAGATGATCGCGCGTGAGATTCGTAAACACGGCCACATCGAAAGGAATTCCGAAAACCCGCTGTTGCTCGAGCGCGTGCGACGACACTTCCATCACCGCCTCGGTCACTCCCTGTCCCAGGCCCTCCGACAAAAGCCGGTTCAACTCCAGTGCTTCCGGCGTGGTGTGCGGAGCCGGGAGAATCTTCCCGGCAACGTGATATTCGATGGTCCCAACCAGCGCGGTCTTCCTCCCAGCCGCTTGAAATATGGATTCGATGAGGAAGGCGGTCGTGCTTTTTCCGTTCGTGCCTGTAATTCCGGTATTCGCGATTCGCTCGGCGGGACGTTTGTAGAAATTCGCGCTCAGGCGGGCGAGTGCGCGGCGTCCGTGCACGACTTGCGCCCAGGCAACGCCGGGACGCGGAGCTTCGGCAGCGGAGTCGGTGACGATTGCAACCGCTCCAGCGGCGATGGCTTGATCAATGAAACGATTACCGTCGCTGGTCTCGCCCTTCATGGCGATAAAAACGGTTCCAGGACGCACTCGCCGGGAATCGTACTCCACCCCGGCAATGCCCGGGTTTCCGTTCTGAGAGAGAACCTCGGCCCCCTGCAGGAGTTGTTGGAATGTCATTGAAGTGATTATAAATAGCTGGATTCTGGCCGGTCGATTGGTTCCCCTGTGAACCTCCGTGTTCCCTGTGGTTCAGGCCTTTTGTTCAACCACAGAGGTCACAGAGAAGCACAGGGAAACACAGAGGCGAACTCATCTGCCGAAACGCACGGTGATGCGCGACCCCACCGCGACGTGCGCACCGGGCAGAGGCGATTGTTCGCGAGCAACGCCGCTGCCCACCGCGTCGAGGTCGAGTCCTACATCCTGCGCCGCCTCCATCGCCACCCGCAGGTTCTTACCGAGAAACGACGGCACCTCGATCCCTCCTTCTTCCACGTCGAGAACCACTACTCCGCTGGACGGCAATTTCTGCGTGGTTGAGTTCTCGGACTGGCCGGCAGATTGTGCAGCCGTCGAACTCGCCATCGCCGTCGTCGAGGCCGTCAGAGCCGCCGGAACGACTTGAGCACCAATTGTGCCCGGTTTAGCCGCTGCTGGCATGGGCGGCGCTTCATTGGCTTCGGCCATATCCAGGCTGGCACCCAGGTGATCGGGCGAACTCTCTTCCAGACTTGCGTCCGGAACATCGCGGCGAGCCAGCAACAGCTGGCGGCTGGGCGAAAGCTGAACGTCATGCGGGACGTGCAGATACTCAAGCGCCTGCTGCGTGATTCGTTGGAAGACTGGCGCGGAAATCTGCCCTCCCTGGTGCAGGCCGACAGCGGAGTCGAGGATCACCACCACTGCGATTTGCGGATCATTGATGGGAGCAAAGCCGGCAAAAGACGCGACATACTTCGTCTTCGAGTACGTTCCAGTGGCGGGATCCACTTTCTGGGCGGTTCCGGTTTTGCCCGCCGAACTATAGCCCTCGAGAATGGCCTTGCGTCCGGTGCCGTGCAGTACTACTCCCTGCAGCATCTGGCGCATCTGGGCCGCGGTCAGCGCTGAAATCACCCGCGTTCCCTCGGCGGGCTGGAAAGCGATGGTTTGCGGAGTATTCTGCGGCTCGATTGTGCCGGCCACGATGCGCGGCGGAACGTGCACGCCGTCGTTGGCAATGGTCGAGATCAGGGAAGCGAGTTGCAGAGGCGAAATGCCAATCTCCTGGCCCATGGAGATCGCGCCAATGGAAACTTTCGACCAGCGCTCCACCGGCTTCGTCAAGCCGCGCGTTTCGCCAGGAAGTTCGATCCCGGTTTGCTGGCCAAATCCGAAAGCGCGAATGTACTTGTAGAAACGCTCGTCGCCGAGGCGCAGCGCCACTTTGATGGCTCCCACGTCGCTCGACTCCGCAATAATGTCGGCAACCGAGAGCACGCCGTGCGGCTTGCTGTCGCGAATGCGCATGCCGTTGATGACGATCGATCCCATCTGGCAGTCAAACAATTCGTCAGGGCGCGTGACCTTCTCGTCCAGCCCGGCGGAGATGGTCACCATCTTGAAAGTCGAGCCGGGCTCGTAGATGTCGCTCACGGCGCGGTCTTTGAGCGCTTCGTTCTTGATTTCTTTCCGAATGTTCGGATTAAATGTGGGCCGGTTGCTGAGCGCTAGAATCTCGCCAGTGTGAGGATTTTCCACGATCACCGTGCCGGCGATGGCGTGTGTCTCTTCCATCCCGCGATCGAGTTCGTGTTCGGCGATGTACTGGATGTTCTGGTCGATGGTGAGGACGAGGCTGTTGCCGGGTTCGGGTTCCTTTTCAACACTGGCAAACCAGCGCTTGCGTGCGTCGACGGAAATCATCAGCTTGCCGGGCTTGCCCTGCAGTTGCTGGTTGAATTGCCTCTCCAACCCGCTCAGGCCCTGATCGTCGGTGCCTACATATCCCAGAACTTGCGCCGCCAGTTCGCGCTTGGGATAAAAACGCTTCGGCTCTTTTTGGAAGTGGATGCCCTGCAGATTCAGCGCACGGATGCGATCAATCACCTCGGCGTCCGCTTTTCGAGCCACCCAACAGAAGGTCTTGTGGGCGCGGCAGTCCGCGAGCACGACACGGGGATCGTCTTTGGTGATGCGCGTAACCAGGCTGATGGTATTGGCGAGGTCAGGAGCTTCCGAGGGCACCACGAAAGCCGAGTCCACCTGGATGGACATCGCCAGTTCACGCCCGGCGCGATCGTAGATGACACCACGTTTTGGCGAGAGGTCGAAGCTGCGCTGCTGCTGGTGCTGGGCGCGGCGTTCGAAGTCGCCGTAGCAGAAGATCTGGAGATAGACCAGCCGCAGACAGATTGCCAGCAGCCAGAGGCACAGCAATCCAGACAAGGCGTAGAGCCTGAATTTTGCGCCGGTGGGAGACGTGTTTGCGGCCACTGTCGTTCCTAGATAACTTCCCTAGATAACTTCGGCGGCCCCTAAGAGCCGCCGCAAAGCAGCCCCTGAAGGGGCTGTCTGACTTACTTTCGACGGCATCGCTAAAGCGATGCCCTGATACGAATCAAGAGCGGCGCACAGGAGTGTCTACCCTACACAAATCTACCGTGCCGATACAACTGACACCGGAGTGACGCTCGCCATCACTGGCGTGGCGGCATCGCTGACGACGTCCATGCGCAGTACCTGCCCGGGCTGCGGCGATTGCAGTCCCAGTTTGCGAGCCATCACATCAATTCGCTCCGGATCGCACAGCGACGCCTCTTCCAGGCGCAGGGCCCGGTTCATTTCCGTAAGCCCATCGCGCTCGGACCGCAGCGTCTCGATCTTGTAACCATATTCAATGGCGCGGAAATGCTGCAACGCGTATCCCATCACCAGCAGAAACAGGCAGCACAGCGCCAGTCCGAAGTATTTCATCTCGCGCTCACGGCGCGGGTCTTCGACCTTCACCAGGCGCGAGTTGTCGATGGTCTTGCGGAAATAAATTTCCGGGGTCCCCAGCCAGCAGGACCCGCGCCGGCTGGAAGGAAGTGCGCTTTGCATGGCCACGGCGCTCATAATTTATGCCACTCCAATGAATTTGGAATTGTAGTCTCGGTTTTTCTGAACGGAAGCGAACCAGGGTTCGGTGAGCAACGACTCGACAAGCAGTGACTCAACTATCAGGGGTTCGACGGGCAATGCTCGGTCCGGCTCCGCCCTCCGTTCAGCGCGCTCGACGGTTGCGATCAGATCTTCAATCAGGGTGCCAGTGAATTTCATTTCAAACGTTCCAGTTTTTCTTTCCGGACGCGGCCTTGTTCTGTTTTTTCTTGGCCGCTCCGGGAAAACTCCACCACAGAGTTTCTTGCAAAATCTTTACCCGGCACGTCTTACCATCACCGCACCGGGAGCCCGGCAGTTTCTCCGGGGCAAACCCAAACTCGAATCCAACTCAAACTTTCTTGCCGGCAGGATGCCGGCGCTACACTTTTTCAGCGGCGCGCATCTTGGCGCTGCGCGACCGCGGATTCCGATCAATCTCTTCTTCGCTGGCGGTCACCGGCTTCTTCGTCAGCAACTGGTACCAGCCTTGCTTCGCGCCGTCCCGCAGCGCATCCTTGACGATCCTGTCTTCGAGCGAGTGAAAGCTGATCACCACCAGCCTTCCGCCCGGCTTCAGCACGCTGGGCGCCGCCTCCAGCAGTGCTTTCAGATCGTCCAGTTCACGGTTTACGAAGATTCGGAGAGCCTGAAAGGTCTTGGTCGCCGGATGAATCCTGTCGTGCTTATGTCGACCCAGTTTCATTGACCGGGCCGCGGCTGATACGACTGCGACCAGTTGCTGCGTCGTGCGTATCGGCCGCGACCGGACAATGGCTCTGGCGATTCTCCGCGACCTCCTTTCCTCACCGAATTCGTAAATCACATCAGCCAGCTCGCGCTCGTCGATGTGGTTTACCACTTGTTCGGCGGTCTCGCCGGACATCGGGTTCATCCGCATGTCCAGCGGTCCTTCCGCCTGAAAACTGAATCCCCGCGCCGGGTCCGAGAGCTGCAAACTGCTCACGCCCAGATCCGCCATCATGCCGTCCAGGGATGCGGGAGCCACTCGCTCACCGGCTTCCGCAAACGATCCATGAATCAGCGTGATTGCCGGCCGCTCGTCGTCCGAGACTGCCGTCAACCTCTCGCGGGCCCGTTCCAGCGCCGCCGGATCCTTATCGAAGCCAATCAAATGTCCCGGTGCGCCGAGGCGTCTTGCGATTTCGTAACTGTGCCCGCCCAAGCCCACCGTGGCATCCAGATAAGTTCCACCACGCTTTACGGCTAGAAAATCGATCGCTTCTTTTAAAAGAACCGGGACATGGCCAACCGCTCCATGCCCACCCCGCTCGGGGGTGTCTATTGAATCCGTGCCCACTAGATGCCCAATTCGTCGAGCGTCTTGATGTCTTCATCCGAGAAAGCTTGCTCTTTAATCTCCCTATCGAGCGCTTCCAGGTTCCGAACTTCCAGGTAAGTCAGATTGCCGAGCACTGCCACTTCGCCGCGAATCTGCGCTGCCTCACGCAGGATCTGCGGAACCAGCAGGCGCCCCTGCCCGTCCATCTCCACGACCTGCCCGTAATAATTCGTGCGCGTCAGAAACTTTTTCTTCGTCGGATTGAAAGTCGAGAGCGAAGCCAGCTTCTGCTCGATCCGCTCCCATTCCTCGAAGGGATACACTTGAGCAACAATTCCATCGAGACTTGTGATGTAGAATTTCTGGGCATATTTCTCGTCGATCACGCGCTTGAATTCTGCCGGGACCTTTAACCGTCCCTTTTCGTCGACGCGCGTTGGATGATTTCCGCGAAACATGTGTCTTGCTCGTTAGCGGGGTCCTTTTACTTATGGCTGCTACCACAGCCACTACCACGAGGGAGGTAGAAGCGGTTGCAAAAGCAGTGGATTCCGGTTCGTTGGGCCTCTTTTTTTCGGTGTCAGTCTCGGATCTCACTGGCGCCTCGAAAGTTAGCGTTCTTGCCCACGTACTCTAATATTTATTCCACTTTCAACCACTTTTGTCCACATCCTACGCCTAAATCGTTTGTTGTCAATAAGAAAGTTTCAGGTTGAGACTCCGCTCCGGGACTCAGGATGCAAACCGCGAAATCTTGCGGTTAACCAGGAAGATGACCACTAGGGCTTGTGTTTAGAAGCGTGGTTCACTGAGGTTGTAGTTGTGCATTTTTCCCTTGCAGCGGTTCAGGCCGGCGAGGAACTTACGGAAAGATCTGGCACCCAATCAAACTTGCGAGGTCGCGGAAGAGCTCGCCCGTGCTTTCCTGTAGCCCCGTGATTACGCGTTCGAGCCACGTACCAGTTCGAATTGAGTACGAACAGGGTTGGCAGAATTTTCGATTCCCCAAGCCCACTTATGGAGCCCAGGACGGCGCCCTTGGGTGACACCGTTGGCAGTTATTGAGCGGGAATGCGACCTTCCCGTGGCAGGCCCCGCAGTATCGGCCTTCGATATTAGAGAACATCGAGAAGCGGATCGTGCCTTTCGGGGCGGTTGGGAATATTTCGGGATGACAGAGTTCACAACCGTTCCAGATGGAATGCTTCTCGTGAGAGAAGTCAATAGGGTGGACCCACCAGTAACCTGCTTCGACGGAAAAATCTTTCCGGTTCTGCATGTGCGGTGTTCTAACGGATACTCCCTCAACAAAATCAACCGGCTTGATGACTCCAGATTTCTCCGCCGCCTCCCAATTCACACCGTAAATGCCTTTCGGGAATTTCGCGGTAAACTTCTTGTACTCATATTTCCTTACGCCCTTCTTGCCCAGGGAATGGCACCGGTCGCACCGCTGGTCATTGGCGGCATCGGAGCACGCAGCGAAGAGGGGTCTTCCCTCGAACAGCTTCTTCCCATCATGGCAGGCGCCGCAATGGAAACCTTCGCGGTTCGTGCCCGCGCTGATGCCGGTGGCGTTCGCCTCCATGGCGAAGCCGATATCTACATGACAGAGCCGGCAGGTGAACTTGGAGCGGTGAAGCCAATGATCAAATACGACAGGACCGGGCCCAGCCGTGGAGTGATTGTCAAGAATCACCTTGCCGTACTCTGACGGTTCCGGTGGAGGTTTGGGCAAATAGATTTGGGCCGACGCGATATTCCCCAGGAGTAAAACTCCGCAAGCCAGCACGAGCAGGAGAAGCCCGCGCTCATTTCTTCTCGTTCTTTCTCGAATCGAGCACATAGGCATAAAGGCCTCGGCACATTCGCAGTCGTCCCAAGTAAACCTTCTTCCGCGTTTCGTCGAGCTTTTGAATCTGCGGCATCAGGGCGTCGCACCTCCGAATAAGTTCGGAGAGTTCTTCCTGCGAAAAGGTCATAGCGTCCTGAGTCTTTGAGCAAACGTCATTGAACTCCTTCCGCCAGGTCTCCTGCGCCGGATTCGCCTGCGGAGCAGGCGACTGGGGCCCACCCATAGCACGCACGCTGCACAGGCCGGCGAGCCCCAGGAAGAGCAGTATTGTGATGATCTTCGCCTTGAACTTCGTCGCGAAGAACATGGGCGCCTCCGCTCAGGGTTGTACCGGTTTGGAATGGCAGCGCTGGCAATCCGTCAAAGGAAATGCCACCGTGGTATGGCACGCGCCGCAGGACTTTCCTTGCGATATGTCCACCATCGAGTACTTCACGGTGCCCCTTTTCACGCCCATGAATATATCTGGGTGGCAGAGCTCGCATCCGTTCCAGACCGTATGTTTCTTATGGGAGAAGATGATGTCGGGCATGCCCTCAACCTTCGGATCGAGCGCGAAGTCTTTCTGCACGACGAAGGCATTTCCTTTTGCAGTGGAAACGCCCTCGAGAAAACTCGCCGGCTTGATGAGTCCCAACTCCTCCGATTTTTCCCAATCCAGCCCGTTCCCGAAGCGCTCTTTGGGAAGTGGTTCGCTGAATCTGAAGAAGTCAAAATCCGACGCGACCTTCTGTCCGTAGGAATGGCATCGCACGCATCCTTTCTCGTCTTCCAAGTTCACTTTTCTAGAGCAGGCTTGGAAGACCGTCTTTCCGTTCACCACCCTCTTCCCGTTATGACAGGTCCCGCAGTAATAGCCTCGCGCATTGTCCGCGGCCGTGATGCCCGTGGCTCGCGCTTTCATCGCAAAACCGACGTCCACGTGACAGACTCTGCAGGTGAACATGGAACGGTGGATCCAGTGCTCGAAGACGACGGGCGCAAGATTCGCCTTCTCGGAGTAGTTGTCGATGATGACCCGGCCGTACTCGTAGGGAAGTGGCCTTCTCTTCTTGCCACCTGTTTGGGATAGGGCTGAACCACAGAAAACCAGAATTAACGTCAGTGCAATAGATATTTTCTTGTTCATCGAGAACCTCCTCTCGATTGAACTGCGCTTATCGCATGGTGTGCGTGCCGACGCGCTCCGCTGCTCCTCCTCAAGTGCGCTGCTACCAGGAAGGGCTCCCGGCGCCGCACGAAACTAAAACCGATTTGTTTTTACCATTGAATCCGGGTGGTGCGCAGTGACTCTGATCACTGTTCTCGGTGAGAAATGGGCCGAACCGGGATAGGGAAGCCGCTGACTCGCGCACGGCTAACCTCTCTCTTCCTTTCATTCCTCGACTTCAGCATTTCGACCTCGAAAGGTTGCGTTGATCCAGCGCCCGACAGGATTCCACCTTTGGGGCCACTGGAGTACACTTGTGCGGAATTTAACTCAAGCGCAAGCAGGAGGCACAATGAAGCTGAATACGGCTCGGGTGTGGCTCGGGGGCATTGCCGGTGGTGTGGTTTGGAATGCATGGACTTTCTTCATTCAGTCGCGACTCGGCCCATTCTATGAGGCCGTGCAGAAGCAAGGATTGTTCCTCAAGGAACCGCGCTATCCATTTTTCATCGCGCACTGGATTGTGCTGGTGTTCGTGATGTCGATTCTTATCGCGTATCTCTACGCGTGGAGTCGCGCAACCGCTGGGGCCGGACCAAAGACGGCTCTCAAGATCGGGATGATCGTTGGATTCTGCGCGGGCATGCCTGGCAACTTTGCGCAAGCAACCTGGTCGGCGGTTCCTCGCATGTTGCCGCTCGGATGGATGCTCGACATGTGGGTAGGCTCGATCCTGGCCGCAGTGGTCGCGGGCTTTCTTTATAAGGACAAGGCCTAGTCGTGTCGGATTGGAATATGCCGGGCGGAGACGCCCGGTTCTCCCCATCAACCTACTTTGCCGCTTCAACCACGACGGCGGTGCCATAGGCAAGAACTTCCGTGACGCCTTGCATCACCTCAGTTGCGTCGTAGCGGGCACCGACCACGGCATTGCCTCCCATCTCCGCTGCGTGCTGCAACATCAGGTCAAAGGCCTCGGCGCGCGTCTTCTCGCAAAGATTGGTCAGCAGGGTGATATTGCCGCCGACCAGCGTTTGCAGCCCGGCTCCAATGGTTCCAAAGATCGACCGGGAACGCACCGTGATTCCGCGCACCACGCCCAGCGTGCGCACCACTCGATAGCCGTCGAGTTCGAACTGCGTGGTCACCATGTTATGGGCGACCATTCGTCCTGCGGGATAACTGCTCATTGCTCCTCCGGAAAAACTCGCTGCGATAACAACCTGTCATTCTAATTCAGCGTCGATCACAAATTCTCCAGCGCCAGCATCCCAACTAACGCGCAGCACGTTCGGCTAGCAGCAAACCTGGCAATCCTCGACGTAACGTTGGCGGCCGCCGGCGGACTCATCCACCGAGGTCTCGTTCCATTCTCCGCAACCGGCGCAGACGTAGCCGCTCACCATAAAATTACCTGTTTAGACGGGGCTTGCCGCGTCTCTACAGGAAATCGTACACTCCTCTTGCAGAGGCCGCGGATCGGAGCCGACTCTGTTCGCAAATTGTATAATTGTGCTCTTTCCACGGAGGTTTCATGGTCTCGCGCCGCCGTTTCCTGCAAACCGGTTCCCTCGCTGCCGGCGTTAGCGCAGTCTTACCCACGCTCGCCCGTGCAGCCGAAAGCGACAAGGATCTCCCGCCCGCCATTGCCGATCTTCGCTCTCTCCGCGCAGAGGCCAAACCCATCACCGTCGAAGAACGCGCAGAACGTCAGGAAAAAGCTCGCCGCCTGATGCGGGACAACAATCTGTCCGCCATCCTACTGGCCCAAGGCATATCGCTTGCCTACTTCACGGGCATTCACTGGGAGGGCGGAGAGCGTCTCTTTGCCATGATTTTGCCCGCCAGGGGCGAAGCGTTCTACGTGGCTCCAGCATTCGAAGAAGGCCGGGCCCGCGAGCAGATCGCAAAGTCACCCGATGGCGGCAAGCCCGACGTCCGAATCTGGCAGGAGGATGAGAGCCCTTATGCCCGCGTCGCCCAGGGACTCAGCGACCGCGGACTTGCGAACGGCACGGTCGGCGTCGAGGAGACGGTGGAGTTTGTCTTCAGCGATAACCTGAAGAAAATCGCGGCGAGCGCCACCTTGGCGAGCGCGACTCCGGTCACCGCCGGATGCCGCATGACCAAAAGCCAGCACGAAATCGATCTGATGCGGTTGGCATCGAAGGTCACGCTCGCTGCCTACGAGGCAACCTACCGCTCGATGAAAGCTGGTATGACGCAGCGGGACGTCTCAGAACTTCTGGAAGCGGCGCACCGCAAGCTGGGATTCGAGGGCGGAGCGGATGTACAGGTTGGCGAGTTTTCCGCTTTCCCCCACGGCTCGGTTGCACAGCAGGGAATTCGGGAAAGCATGATCGTGATGATCGACGGTGGCTGCTCGGTGGAAGGCTATCAGTCCGACATTACGCGCACGTTTGTGCTCGGCAAAGCCAACGACAAGATGAGACAGGTCTTCGACATCGTGCATCGAGCGCAGAGCGCCGCACTGGCGGCCGCAAAGCCCGGTGTGGAAGCCGGCTCAGTGGATGCCGCTGCACGCAAGGTGATCAGCGACGCAGGCTACGGCCCGGATTATAAATACTTCACGCATCGCCTCGGGCACGGCATGGGCATGGGCGGCCACGAGTGGCCTTATCTGGTCCGTGGAAGCTCGACGAAACTCCAGCCGGAGATGACCTTCAGTGATGAACCGGGTATTTACATCCGCGGAGAATTCGGCATCCGCCTGGAGGACGATATGCACATCACGGATAGCGGAGCAGAATTATTCACTCCGCAAAGCCCGTCGCCGGAGAATCCGTTCGGGAGGGCGTAAGACCAAGCTCGGAATTGTGGTCGAAGCTTAGATTGGAAGTCGGACTCGCTATTTCACTGGGACGCTGTAATGGGAGCAAAGCACACGCCAGTTGTTCCCCACCTTCACCCAGACATCGGTCAGCCGGTCGTGATATTCGTAAGGCTTGCCGTTGGACCGTCCCATCTCGTGATACGCCCCGGTCACCACGGCGATGTTGCCGCCGCCACGTACCCGCACCCGAAGGTCGGACAATTCCGCAACTTCCACGTGGACCGATGTGTCAGCGCTGTGCGTGATATAGCCCGCTTTGCTGTAGGTGTTGCCATCCTCCACCGTTATCACGAACTCCTCGGTCAGGAGGTTAGACAGAAGATCAATATCTCGTTCCTTGTACGCCGCCGTCCATTTCTCTTCCAGTTTGCGTACTTGCGCCGCCGCGCCGGCCGGTCCTTGTTCTTGCGCCGACAAGCGAATCGTCAGACAAACGAGCAGGCAGAGAGCCAGCCTTGATGCCATGTGGGTCTTCATGGCCTCTATGTCACACCAAGCAGGCCGGCCATGACAAGTTCCTTCTGTGGCCCCTGGTCAGCTCTGGCGGCAGAAGTGCGCTCGTTTCCCCGAAGCTACTCCACGACCCATTCCCGTAATCGGCGCAGTAGCGAGGCGGGTGCTTCGGCTTCCAGCACCACCAACCCGTCCTGATACTGGCGGGAATAGATCCGGGCGCCGGCCTCCAACTGGGCCAGCATCTTGCCCTCTTTTTGCGGGACGCGAAGGTGAACGCGCCGGGGGCGGTCTTCTTCGAGAACGGCATCAACCCGATCGAGCAGCGTGCTGAGTCCGATCCCCTTCGCCGCCGAGACATGGATGGTCTGCTCGTGGTCACGCAGATCACTGTCGCGCAGCGACTCGCGCTGCTTTGGAGGCAACAGGTCGATCTTGTTCATCACCCGCAGCCGCGGCTTCTTGTCGGCCTCCAGTTCTTTGAGGACGCTTTCGACTTGCGCATCCTGCTCGCCAGAAACCGGGCTGCTGGCGTCCGAGACCTGCATGATGAGCGTTGCGCGCTGTACCTCTTCGAGCGTGGCCCGGAATGCCGAAACCAGCGTATGCGGAAGATGCCGGATAAAACCCACGGTGTCAGACAGCAGAACTTTGCGTTTCGACGGCAGGTCAACGCCTCGGATGGTCGGGTCGAGCGTGGCAAACATGCGTGCCGATGCCACCACGTTGGCCTTGGTGAGCGCATTAAACAATGTAGACTTCCCCGCGTTCGTATACCCCACCAGCGCCACCAGCGCGACCGGAACCGATTCTCGCCGTTGCCTCTGCTGCGCCCGAATGCGGCGCACATTTTCGATTTGCTGCTTGACGTGCCGGACGCGGCGGAAAATCTTCCGCCGGTCGGTCTCCAGCTGAGTTTCGCCCGGTCCGCGCGTACCGATGCCGCCGCCGAGTTGCGACATTTCCACGCCGCGTCCCGCCAGCCGCGGAAGCATGTACTCAAGCTGCGCCAGTTCCACCTGCAACTGACCTTCACGCGTGCGCGCGTGCCGGGCGAAGATATCCAGAATCAGCTGCGTGCGATCGATAACGCGAGTGTGGACCACTTGCTCGATATTGCGCTGCTGTGAAGGTGAGAGGTCGTGATCGAACAGAATCACATCCGCGGAAACCGAGGCCGCTGCGCCCGCAATTTCCTCCAGCTTGCCTTTGCCGATCAATGTGGCAGGATCCGGCCGGTCCTTGCGCTGGGTGAATTCACCGGCGATTTCGGCGCCCGCGCTCGTCGCCAGCGCCCGCAGTTCGTCAAGGGATTCCTCGGAACTGAAATCCGGGGAATTCGCGGGCAGGGACGATGATGACGCAGCCACGCTGGTGGCGTGATCTCGAGCTGCCTGGGCCCCCTGAGTAATGCCGGCAGAACCTATCTTCCCGGTGTGGCCGGCGCGGCCCTGGTTGCGAAATTTGCTGCGAAACTCTACCCCCACCAGAAAAGCGCGCTCCCGCCGCTCCGATGGACTCAGAACCGCCTTGGGCGCATTCCGCGAACTCTTTCGCGAACTATTTCCCGAACTATCGCGGCCACTCAGTCTGGAGTCATCTCGGCGCAAGCAGGCTCACTTCATCCCGCATTACCGGATGCGGAACTCGAGGCCACCGGCTCCTCATGGGACGCCGCTGCCGCTGGCTTGGAATCGGTGTGGCTGTGGGCCCCGCGCGCGATCACGACCGTCGAAATCGCGTGCTTGAATATGAGTTGTTCCTGGTTGCCGGTTTCGAGAACTACCGAGTACTTGTCAAAGGATCGAATACGACCCGTCAGCTTCACCCCGCTGACCAGATAGATCGTAATATTGTGCCGTTCCTTTCGTGCCGTGTTGAGGAAGGTATCTTGAATATTCTGTTGTGCCGGCTTAGCTTCCATTTGCCGATCTCCTTACTTGCGGGTTCGATGCCGCGCCATGAGCCTAGGGAGGGCAATGGCGGCAGCTCGGTTTCTATCGGCTCCTACAATACGGCCTTGTCTCGCGGTTTTCAACTTCCCACACCATAAAAAGTTTCTCAGACCTTCCTCTTCACCGGGCCCACCCAACGGTTCATTTCCATCTATCCCCGGACAATCGATCAGGTTCCATTTACCTCGCCAGCCGTCTACAATCGTCCCTTCGGAAACATAGTCTCAGACCAGGAGCCCTGACCTTGACCAATATCAATTTCCCCACCGACTTCAACACAAACCTTCTGATGCTGTTTCGTTGGCTGCATTTTGTTGGCGGCATAACCTGGCTCGGCCTGCTCTATTTCTTCAATCTGGTCAATGTTCCCTTTATGAAGGGTCTGGACCCCGCCACCAAAGGCAAAGTCCTGCCCAGCCTCATGTCTCGCGCCCTGTGGTGGTTTCGCTGGGGATCAGTGCTCACCGTGTTGGCGGGCTTGGCCTACTGGGGCAGCATCGTCGCCTCCGACGCCAGAAACGGCGGCGCATCCTCCGGTGGTCCGATGGGGACCTTCTTTGCGATCTGGACCGTGGCCTGGGCCCTGATGTATGCCTGCCAGATTCCCGGTAAGGGAGCGCTCGACAAGGCGCCGGTGCTGGCGGCGATTTACACCGTCATCGTGATAGCGGCCTCCTGCCTGTTTTTACGGCTCAACGGTCATGGATGGGAGAGCAATCGCCTGCTCGCCATCGGCGTCGGCGGGGGAATGGGCTGGGTCATGATGCTGAACGTCTGGGGAGTAATCTGGCGCGCCCAGAAGAAAATCATCCAGTGGACAGCCGACAACGCCGCCAATGGCACGGCGATGCCCGACAAAGCGAAATATCTGGCGCGGCAGGCCTTCCTTACATCGCGTGCGAACTTCGTGCTGTCGTTCCCCATGCTGTTCTTGATGGGCGCGGCAAGCCACTATCCCATGTTTGGTAAATAGTGGTTGGGAGATAGCTACTACAATTGGTTCCAGTATGCGCGAGTTCCTGGACACGATTCTGGAATGGTCGGGCGCCCGGGAAGACTGGCGTCCTATCTCGCGCTGGGCTGTCGGGGCGTGGCTAGTCTTCTACGTTCTTTTCCTCGTCTACGCCTTCAGCATGCATGAGGGCTACCTGTTTATCGACTCCGCTAACCTTGTCGTCCACGAAGGCGGCCACCTGCTCTTCGGCTGGTTCGGCCCAACGCTCGGTCTCTGGGGAGGAACCATTCTGCAATGGCTGGTCCCGCTGCTGCTGGCAGCTTATTTCTTCCGCGAACGGCAGCCCGGGGCATTCGTGTTCTGCCTGTTTTTCTTCTTTGAGAACTGGCTGTACACCGCTACCTACATGGCCGACGCCCGCGCCATGGCTCTGCCCCTCGTGACCGCCGGAGACTCCGATTACGTCGAGCACGACTGGAACACAATTTTCTCGAGTCTAGGAGTTCTGCGCTACGACACCAGAATCGCGGCGGTAGTCCGCTTGATGGGATGGTGTGGGATGTTGGCCAGCACGGCATGGCTAGCCATGCGTCTGAGAGCCACGAAGACGTAAGTGGAGCGACGGGCGTCCTCGCCCGTCCTGCACAGGCCTAGCCCGTCTCAACCCTATTGCGCGGCCGCCTTCGCCGCCAGGTTCCACGCCTTTCCATCAAAATGTCCGGGCGGCGTCAACCCAAACAGCTTCAGAATCGTAGGCGCCACGTCCACAATCGCGGGTTTCTCTTCGATGAACTTGTGACTTGAGAACAGAACCCCTGGGACCAGCCGCGGGTCGATGCAGTGGTCGCCGCTCCATGCCTTGATATTGTCCTCGAAAACCTGTCCGGTAACTTTTCCCATCACCGAATCCCACGAGGCGCGATAGCCGGCCCCGTAGCCGACCAGCAGATCGGGAGCGTTATCCGTATACGGTCCGCGATAAACGGCGTCTGTAATAAACATACCGGTGACCCCGACCGCGCCAGAAGCCGGATCGACCAGCCCATTCAACTTCTTCTGCAGCTCGGCCTTCAACGCGCCGGCTTCCGCCGGATCGACAATTCCCTGTTTCTCACGGCCTTTGATGTTCAGATAAAGCCCGTTGAGGCCCATGGTGTACGCGCGAGTGCGCGACCAATCCACGTCCTCGAACCAGTCGCCGCTCTCGGTCTTGCCGTCTTTCAGAGCGAGATATCCACTCTGATGCAGCCACGCATTCAGATTCATGCAACGCGCAAACGACTTGAATCCATGATCGGAAATCACCATCAGCAGTGTGTCATCATCAATTTTTTCCATCACGCGCCCGATCAGCCGATCCATGCGCTCATACAAATTCTGAATCACCTGCGGATGCTGGCTGTGCGGCACGTCGCGCGCCGCCGGATGGTCTTCTTCCAGGTAGCGCCAGAACATGTGCTGCACGCGATCGGTGGTATCGAAAACGCAAGTGCAAAGGCCCTGCTTCGTTTTGTCGAGCGCATCGAAGAGCATCTTCTCGCGATCTTCGTGATTGCCATAAGCCTGCGCCAGGAACGCATCGTCATCCAGCACGTGCTCGTTGAGCGCCCACGTATCTTCCGCCAGTCCGAGCGTTGCGTAAGGCCCGAAGAGCTTGGCCAGATAAATCGAATACGTGACCGGGTGCGAGATCGGCAGGTCAGGATGCCCAGGATCAATGTTCACCGGCGTCACATAAACTTCAACTTCCGGAGACAGTTCCTTGAGATAGAAGCGGCAGATGCCGTGCGCCGTGAACCCCAACCCCGCTTTGAATTTCGCCGGAATCCACTCGGAGTATTCCCCAACTTTCAGCGTGAATTTTTCCGAACCCACCACGATGCGCGCCGACTTCGATCCCGGCTCGGGCCGAATTTCGAAAGCCACCCTCAGTTCGGTGCCAGCTTTCTCCGCCAGGGGACTATCCGGCCCCGGAATGTAGGAACGGCAAACACCGTTCCTGCGTTCGATAGGTACGCGGACACCGCCCTCGCGAAACTTGTCGTTCGAAGCGCGAGTCGTGCACAGGCAAAACGTGCCCTGGCTTCCCTTCAGGTCGGGAACGCACATTCCGGAAAGCAGCACACCCTGGAATTTCTCCGGCGGAAATGTGACCGGAACGCGAATCACGGAACTGAAAATTCCCGCCTTGCCCAGCCAGTGCCAGAACGGCGTGCCCTTCCGCATCCCCTTGATTTCCGTTTTGCCGAAGGGAATGGAGTACTTGCCAATCTTCAGATGACGCTTCGGTCCCTTGATTTGAGCCGACGAAAGAAATGGAAGGTAGTTGCTGGTATCGCGCGCCAGGAAGTCGTAAATATTGTGCTTGCCCGGATTCACCCCGGTCATGAACGTCGACCACGCCACCGGAGAAATCGGGGGGAACGTAGTTCTCAGTTTGCTAAACGTTCCTTTGTCGCGTAACTTCGCCAGGTTCGGCAGTCTGCCTTCCTTCATAAACCGGTCGGCAAGATCCGGATCCATGCCGTCGAATCCCAGAATCACCGCTCGCTCAAACGTCGCCTTTCCATACGCATTGCGCCGCCGCAGAAAGCGCAGCAGTTGGCGGATTGGCCACGTCATCAGCGCATAGAACGAATAGAGGAACGCAACAAAGATTGCCCAGAACGACGAGAGCACCGCGAATCCCGCACCCGGCCCGGCGTAGGCGTGTGCAAGCGCAGGCAGGAAAATAAGCGCAACCAGCAAGACCCGTGTGGCGCGGGCATTCCTGCCCGCGAAAAACTGGTGTTCGTGATGGAGCGTCGGGCAATCATGCATCGACCTTTTAGCCGATCCGCGCAGGCGGGCGAGGGCGCCCGCCCTACACAATCTCTTCATATCTGAATCCCCAATAATTCCTTGAAAACAAATCCCGCCACCATCGACAAAATGAAGAACAGCCAAATCCAGTTGATGCCATACCCCGCAACATCGATATTGCGGTCCGGGTAGTTGATCGAAATGGACTCGATCGGGCTATTCTGCGGTAGCGCCGGTTCCGCCGACGAGAACATACGCCTCCAGAATTGCCCGCGCAAGCGGACGGTAGAAATTCGCGCCAGTTCGCTCCCCACGCAAACGGCCTTCGCAGCGTCTTGCCCGGCCGCCGCGATCTTCACTTCATATTTTCCCTCTTTTGAGCCGGCCAGTCGCCAGACAATCTCATTCTCCGCCGCAACGTGTACTGGAGGCGCAGTCATCGTGAGCTCGGGCGGCAGGTCGAGCGTGACATCATTCAGCGCGTCGCTTCCGCTGAGCCGGGCCGTTAAAAGGAAGGGCGCGTTTACGGGAAGTGGGGTTTGGCCCAGATAACGGTCGATTTGCACGATCAGCAAAGTAATGGGAATGATGACGTACAGCAGCGGCTTGAATGCCAGTTTCAGGTAACGCCCCGTACCGCGCAGGATCTTGCCGTATGAGCCCATCACCACCGGGATTTGATCTCGATAAAGGCGTACCGCCAGCAAATGAGCCTTCAGTTGATCCTTCGCCTTGCCGATTGCTTTCTGATCGGAGGTGTAGCCGAACAAGACCACCATGAGCAACCCGATAGCCAGCGACAAGACCACCACAATCGCCAGCGGACTTGTCAGCAGAGAAAACGCCGTGGCCGCTACGACCTGGCCGGCGATCGCTATCGGTTTTGAGAGAACTGTCAAGCTACTCGATGTACCCCAACCCGCGCAGCCGCTTCTGTATCTCTTCCTTCGACGTGTTGCTCTCGTCCGGCAGGATTTTCTTGGTTTCTTTTTCCAGTAAATGGATTACGAATTCGTCGATCGATTCGTATCCCGCGGCATCCGAACACTGCTTGACCTTCTCCAGCAGTTCGCCTTCGATCTTCACTTTGTACGAACCGAACATGATTGCTCCCGTTTGCCAACGTTGGTCGGTGGAGCGCCGGGCGTCCCCGCCGGCCGGCTGACAACTGGACGGGCGAGACGCCCGTCGCTCCACCGTATGTCAAAGCACTCAGCGCCCCTGAAATACCGACTGCCCCATCATATCCTTGGTTTTCGCGATTCCGAATTCCGACAGAATCGTCGGCGCAATATCGGTCAGTGCCGGAGCTTGCGCGTCAATCTTGCGGTTGCTTAACAGCACGCCCGGCACCTTGGTGAAGTCCATGCAGTGATCGCCGCTCCACGCATTCGTGTTGTCCTCGAGCACGTCCGCCGGAAACGCGCCCAGAATCGTCTTCCAACCGGAGCGATAACCGCGGTTGTAGCCGACCAGCGCATCCGGGCCCGTGCGCGCGTATGGACCCTGGTAGGCTTCACTGGCCAGGTCGATCCGGGTCATCACCTGAGAACCATCCTTCGGATCCCGGACCTCCAAAAGCTTTTGCCGGATTTCCCGCAGCAAAGCGTCGGCCTTAGCCGGTTCGACAATACCCTCGCGCTCGCGTCCGCGAACATTCAGATAAAGTCCGTTCAACCCCAACCCGTAAGCGCGGGTGCGGCTCCAATCCACATCGGCAAAGGGCTCGCTCGAATCCCTGCTGGCGCCAGCCTTCCGCGTGATGTAGCCATTGTTCAACAACCACGTGTTCAGATTAAACGAGCGCCGGTAAGGAGCAAACCCATGGTCTGAGAGCACAAGCAGTGTCGTGTTGTTATCGACCTTCGGCATCACCTCGCCGAGCACTTGATCGATCTGCTCATAAAATTCTTCCAGCGATGACCCGTATTGAGCCGCCAGAGCGGCATCATAGGCAGGATGCTGAGGATCGGTCAGCCGCCACATCATGTGCGCGTTCAGATCGAGGCTCGAAAAATAGAAGAAGAACAGGCCGTCGCGAAATTTGGGGAACTCCACATCGAACGCGCGCCGGTGCTCGGCAAGCACGGTGCGCGCCTGTTCCAGATACTCCTTATCGTCAAGCACGCCGGCGGTGAGCGCTTTCGTGTCTTCGGCAATGCCTTGCGTATGGAATTCTCCGATTTGTTTCGCCAAATCGCGCGAGTAACTCGAGGGCGTGGAGATCGGTAGAGCGGGATTTTCCGGATCAATATTGATGGGCGAGACGTAAAGCTGAAAACGTGGATGCGTCTGCTTGAGATAAAAGCGGCAGATCCCCTTCACGTTGCCGATTAACGGCATGAGCTGAAATTCCACCGGCACCCATCCGCTCCATTCGCCTTCCCGCAAAACGAACTGCTGGTCCTGCAAACCGATGCGAGCAACTGTCTCCAGCGGATCCACGTCAACCGTAAAAGGCTCGGTAGCAGGAGGCGAGTTCCTGCGAAACGTGTTGTCTGGTCCAATCAAATTGGTCGCGACTCGATTGTTCCTTACTTCGACCTGCACCACGTCCCCGCCCTCGACCGCTCCAACCGCCGCTGTAGGATCATCGGTGTAGAAAGTAAACGTGCCATACGTGCCGCGCAAATCGGGCGTGCCCATGCCGGAAAGAGTCTTCCCTTTCGCCGCAATTGGAGGAAAATTTGCCGGGATGCGGTAAACATAATTGGGCACGCCCTGCTCGTCCAGAATCTCCCAGAAGGCCTTCCCATGCCGCAACTGTTCAGCCGAACCGCTGCCCAGCGGGATCACCCAACTGCCGAGATGAAAGCTGTGCTTTGGGCCTTCGACCTTCGACGTGGAAAAATAAAGCTGAAAAGTCTTCGGATCGCGGTGGATAAAATCAAAGATTCCGTGGCCTCCGGCATTCATGCCCGTAATCAGGTTCGACCACGCCACCGGACTTTGCGGCGGAATGCTGGTCGTCAAACGCCGGAATGATCCCTGCGCGGCCAGCCGGGCAAAGTTCGGCATCTTGCCCTCGGCCATGAACTTCGTGAGCAAGTCTGGGTCGAGCCCGTCTATACCGAGGATGATCAGCTTTCTGGAGCCAACCGCCCCTCCCCGAGCGCGCTGGCAGGAGAGAAGCAGGCTCAAACCCGCGGCGCACACAGCCAGCAGGCATAGTAGACGAAGACGTTTTCTGATTGGCGCGGTCACTGCAAGTGTGATCTGCAAGTATGATTTCAAATATGGTCCGGCTTCACGGAGGCGGCGTCGAGCCTTACGGCTAGCGATGGCTCGTGATCACGACATCACCACAAGACTGGAGATCCCGAGGAGCAGGTACATAGATTGTACTTTACACTTACTGTCATGATCCGAAAAGTCATTGCCGGCGTGAGCCTGATCTTTCTTACTTTCTCTTTCGCCGCAGCCGCACCGAAGCCCAACCTGGTGCTGATCACCATCGACTCCGCCCGCGCCGACCGTATGGGCTTCCTCGGCGCCAAGGGCGCACATACTCCGAACCTAGATCGTCTAGCGGGCGAAAGCATCGTCTTCGGGCACGCTTACGCCCAGGCGCCGGGCAGCGTGGTCTCGCATGCCACCATTCTTTCCGGAGCCTACCCTCAAAGCACCGGCATGAGCGAGATCGGCGGTGCGCTTCCGCCATCGCTGCCTTACCTGCCTGATCTGCTGAAGACGCAAGGCTATCGCACGGCCGCTTTTGTTGGCTCCATCGATCTCGATTCGGTAAACGGGCTGGCGCAGGGCTTTGACCGCGGCTTCCAGACCTACGACGCTGGCTTTCGGCCTGCCATCCCCGGTGATGCCCGTCCTCCCGTAACGGAACGCGGCGGAGATCAGGTTGTCGCCCGCGCCATCGCATGGCTCGGCCACAATGCGCAACCGCAGTTCTTCTTATGGGTTCATATCAGCGATGCGCGCGTGCCCAGCGTTTCCTACAACTCCGCCATCACCGCGGCTGATGCTGCCATCGGCAAATTAATCAGCGTTTTGCAGCAGCGGAAGATCTACGAAAATACCGCGGTGATCGTTGTCGCCGACCACGGCGAGAGCCTCGGTGCTCACGGTGAAGACGCGCACGGTGTTTTTCTCTATGACGACACGATTCACGTCCCGCTGCTCATGAAACTCCCTCAAGCCCAGCCAGCTGCAAAGCCCGCGACTACCCGAGTAGCCGTCAAGGTCAGGCTTGTAGACATCGCTCCTACGATGCTGGAAATCGCCGCAATTCCGGTCCCTTCGCAAATGCTGGGACAATCCCTGCTGCGTATCGCGAAAGCCAGCGGAGGCGGCGGTGGGACTGGGAATGACCAGCCTGTCTATTCCCGTGCTGATCTGCCCCAACGCGGATTCGGCTGGAGCCCGCTGGAATCCTGGCGCGCGGGCAAGTATCTCTACATCCGCGCTCCCAAGCCCGAACTCTACGATCTGACCGCAGACCCCGGCGCTGCTCACAACCTGGCCCAGAGTTCGAAAGCCACGCTCGACACCATGGCCGCGCAACTTGATAATTTCGACCGCCGTTTTAATGGCGAGGCCGCCAAGTCGTCTGCAGAGTTGAGTTCGTCCGAGATGCAAAAACTGGCGTCGCTCGGCTACATCGGACTGCAAAAGTCGTCTGGCTCGGCCGCCGCAGTCGCCGGAACCGATCCCAAAGACAAGATAGCGACCGCCAATAAAGTAATCGCAGCATCGGCTCACGACCAGTCGAAGCCAGATCTCGCCATTGCCGCGCTCCAGTCCATCGTCTCCGGCGATCCCAACCTTTACCTGGCGCAGTACACGCTCGGTGTGGCGCTCGCCCGAAAAGGGCAATATGCAGAGGCGACCAAGCATCTGCACAAAGCGATCGAACTCCAGCCCGACTCCGCCTGGGCGAACTACGAAATCGGTGCATGCCTGCTAAAATCCGGTGACTTCAAGACCGCGATCATCCACCTCGAAATCGCCACTGGACGCCTGCCTGCTTTCGCCCCGGCGCACCTCTCCCTCGCCGACGCTTACGAACACACGGGGCGAACCGAGGATGCGAAGCGGGAAAGAAGCAAGGGCAAATAAGCAACGGAACCTATCGCGGATTCTCCTGGTGTTCGATACCCCCCTGACACGGTCTTTTGAAATCAAAGACTTAGGGGGCGATCCCCCCCAGGTCTTTGAGGAATAAGGACTTACTCGTAAAGTATTTTAAAATCAATCAGCTAGAGTGGATTCACAGGTTGCAAGGGCGCGCCACTGCGGAGAGGCGTCGCGGGTGAACAGGAGCCCATGCGGTCTGCCCGCGTCGTATCGAGCATGATCAATGTTGGGGGACAGAGCGCGATCAGCAGGCGATTTCTTGGCGGTTTTCGGAAGGGTCGCGGCACACACAAAGTGCGCCAGAAATAGAATAAGAAGGAGCCGCCGGACAAGCTGCATATGGGATGTGAAAAAGTCTAGCACGCCCGCAAAGCAGGACAACTCACCCACTAGAGAGGATCGGTTAACGACAGTAACGAGCGTTCAGCTTGCAGGCCGCGTCATACTCTATCTTCGCTTGCTTTGTACGCTGCAGGCGATCGTACGCCACCGCCAGGTTCAGGTGAACTTCGGCCGCGTCCGGACTCAGGGCTAGCGCTCTCTTGTAGGCCTCTACCGCTTTCTCCAGGCGTTGGGTCCGCGCGTAAGCGAGACCGAGCGAATTCAGGGTCGAGGAATCATTCACCCCCAGTTCGATCGCCTTCTCAAGATGTTTGGCGCTCTCGGCGAAATCTGCTTCCTGCAATTCCAGCGTCCCCAAGTCTCTTTGCAGGGGAGCAGAGCTGGGCTGAATTGCGACCGCCTTCTTGTAGTACTCGATGGCCCGCTTGCGATCCCGATTGGATTCCAGCAAACCCAATTCATGTAAGGCTTGGTAGCTTTGCGGATTAAGGGCGAGGGCTTGCTGTGCCCATTCTCGGGCTTCGTCTACCTTGTCCTGAAAGATCAGAGAACGGGCCAATCCAGTCATTGCCGGCTCAAACTCCGGGCTCAGCTGCAAGCAATTCTTGAACTCCGTAGAGGCCTCTTCCCATTCTCTTTGTTCAAGTGCCGCCGCTCCCAGATAAAAAGGAACGATATACATACGAGGGTCTTTTTCGCGAACCGTGTTCAACAGCAAGCGCCCACGTTCGAAATCCCCGGCATGGACCGCGTCTTGCGCTTCCAGCAGAGCATTAAACTCCGATAACTTCGTCTTGGGATCCGCCAGTCCCTCCAACAACGTCGCCTGCGGAACCGGTGAACGATAGGCAAAATATCCCAGCGCCCGAAGCTTCTCTTGTGCCTCCGGCGAAAGCGCCGACGGCGTTCCTGCTGCCTGCTGGTGCGACTCCTTCTGCAGGATGGCTTGCAGCTTCTGTCGAAGCACGGCCACTGTCGCTCCCTGCAAGGGAGCCAGATTGTTCTTTTCATCAGAATCCGCCACCACGTCGTACAGCTCTGCGGACGGTGCATCGATGAAGTGAAATCGCCCGCTCTGCAAGGAATGCAAGGGGCTCCATCCAAACGAATTGAAGGGATAAAAGGTCTCGCTGTACGCGGACTGTAAATCGCCGGTGCCACTCAACAGATCAGCCGACGCCACTTTTGTCATGGGATCGGCAATCCCTGTGAACCGAAGAATCGTCGACGGTATTCCGGCGATCTCAGCCACTCTCTGATCCCGGCCAGGCTTGTACCCGCTCTTCGCTGGAGGCTTGACAATGAGCGGTACGCGCAGCGTCGAATTGTAGAGAAAGAATCCGTGCTCCTTCTCTCCGTGATCTCCCAGCGACTCCCCGTGATCGCTGGCCATAATCACCAAGGCTCCGTCGTACAGTCGGGCTTGTTTCAGCCATTCGATCAGCCGACCGAGTTGCTGGTCCGCATAGGCAATCTCACCGTCATAAGGATGGTCTGCGAACTTGGTGCGGAACGGCTCCGGAGGATGATAAGGGCTGTGAGGGTCGTAAAGGTGCAGCCACAGGAAGAATGGCTGCTTGGGAGTCTTCTTCAACCACTTGATCGCGTGCGTCACACTTTCTTCCGCCTTGCGTTCGACCAGGTCCAACTCCGCCTTGCTGTAGGACTCCGGCGAAAACGCATCATCATAGAAGTCAAACCCGTGGGCGAGCCCCCAACTGTGATCGAGAGCAAAAGAACTGACCACCGCACCTGTGGAATAGCCATGCTCCCGCAGAGCCTGCGCGATGGTTCGAAAGCGAGGGTCTAACGGCGGACTGGTAAAATCCTGGGCCCCGTTCTGAAACGGGTACAGCCCAGTCATGATCGAGGCATGCGACGGAAAGGTCAGCGGAACCTGCGAAATCGCGTGATCAAATGCGATGCCATCCCGGGCCAAGCCATCGAGCGTGGGCGTTGAGACTCCCCTCGCACCGTAGCAGCCGATGTGGTCGGCCCTCACCGTATCGATCGTGATCAGGATGACGTTGGGGAGCCTAGAGCCCGTTGGTTTCGTGCTGCTTGGCGACCTGCGGTGAGTGGCGGAGCCTGCAAACTGGGCCAAGATTGATATGAGCGCGAACCAGCGGACGGCCTGCATAGATTGAAAAAAGTCTAGCACACGCCTTGTGTCACCTTTTGGAAGCACGCTAACGACCAATGACTAACGACCAACGACTAACGACCAACGACCGACCAGAAAAAAAGGCCGGCCTTTCGGCCGGCCTGAAAAAAGCTCACGATCAGTTAGAAGTCGAACCGAACCGCCAGCTGGGTAACGCGGTGCCCGCCGTCGTCCCCCAACGTCGAGGTCAATTGGCCACCCGTACCCGAAGAGATGTTGGCACCAGGTGGCAGGAAGTTCGGGTGGTTGAACAGGTTGAAGAAATTCGCCTGGAACGTCAACGCTGTGCCTTCAGTGATCTTGAACTTCTTCGTGGCACTGAAATCCACGCTCATAAAGCCCGGACCCGTGAGGCTGTTGCGGCCGATCGGCGGATCGCACCACATCCCACCATTGACCGAGGCTGGGCACGTGTACTTAACCCAGTCCGCTTTGTTGAAGTAAGCGTTGGGGGGTTCGTTGCCCATGATGGTGCTGTGTGGAGCAACCGTCGGCACAACGCGATCGGTCCGGTAGCCATCCTTATTCGGGTCGTAGCTCGAGCTGCTGCTATACGGCGAGACAGGGAGCCCAGTCTGGCGGCTGATGATGGCGTTGGCGCCCCATCCACCGAACCAGCGGTTCTCTTTGAGGAACGGCAACTGATAGCTCACCGTGGCGACAAACCGCTGGGTCACGTTGAAGTCGGCCGGACCGTAGTCCAGCTTGACGTTTTCGTTGTTGGTCGGGTGAGCTCCTGCCCGGCTGTTGAACAGATCGCTCATCGTATCCAGTGCCTTGGCGTAGGTGTAGTTGGCGGTAATCCCGACCCCATTGCTGTAACTCTTGCGAACGCTGAGCTGCAGCCCGTGGTAGTTGGAGCCAAATCCGTTGGTCCGGAAATTGTCGGCTCCAATCTTGGTATTGGGCCGGCACCACACTTGGGTGGGGTCCGTACAACTAGACGACTCTCCGCCAAAGGCCGTACGACCGTTATACGTATTGTCGTCAATCAGTCCAATCAGCTTGTGACCAAATGTCCCTACGTACTCAGGCTCGAACATATACCCCTTCACGAACTCCCATTGGAAGCCGAAGTGCACTTGCTCGTAGTAAGGGGTCACAACGTTCTGGTCCATGTGCCGCGGGTTCGGGACTGGCGCGGCGGCGCCGCCCCCATTGAACTGTGCTCGGGAAGCGGCTGTAAGAGGATACGTATACAAATCGGGTGTGGAGACTGGACCAACCGCGAAGATTTGGTTATCCGAGAAATACGGTGGGTTAAAGCGGATATTCTCGAATACGTTATTGTAGATGCGATCGTACATGATACCTGCGCCCGCACGCATGACGAGCTTCTGGTTTCCAAACACGTCATAAGCGAAGCCGACCCGCGGCCCGAAGTTGTTAGTGTCTTTGTTCCAGATCTCGTTGTTCCTCACCTGGAACTGAGCGGTCGCCACACGGGCGAAGTAAGGGCTGTTCACCGGGAAGAGTGGATTGGTCGATTGGGTTGGGACCGGGGTGACCGGAGTGCCAAAATAGAGGTTGGAATCGATGTTTGGCTTGAAGTTGTGCGGCGGGCCGAAGTACTCCCATCGCAGGCCAAGGTTCACCGTCAAGCGCTGGGTTACGCGCCAGTCATCCTGGCCAAAGAATGCGTACTCGTTCGCCCGGAAGCCACGGTAGGGATCCGGAAGCCCGCTGGTGGCCGTGTTGACCGCGAGCGACATATCTGCGGCCCCGCCATTCTGGCAATAGGTGGGGCCGGTGGCGCCGGTGCAGAGCTTCACCCCCTGGCTTTGGGCATACTGCTGAAAAACGTCATCGAATGCCAGATCGGTCAGAGCGTCTTCGACGCCCCATTCCGCAACTGTCCCATAGGTGTCGAGATAGAAGGAAGAACCATTGCGCGTGCGCCGGTACTCTCCGCCAAATTTAAAGGAGTGCTTGCCCTTCTGCACAGCCAGAGTATCCACGTACTGAAACTGGTTCTCGGTGAAGAACTGAGGCAAACCGGCGTACAAACCCAAATCCACGCCGACATCTCCGAGTTGGTCGTAATAGCCAGGCGCCCCGAGCGGCCCCGGGAAGTTTTGCCGGTGGCGCAAATAGCCGAGCCTGAAGGTGTTAAGCACCGTCGGGCTGAAGGTGTGGTTCCAGGTTACGCCCCAGTTTTGGCCTTTGCCATCTTGAACATAGTCCGGCCCAATATAATTGTTGCCGGCCTGGTATTTCGCTTTGTACAGGGCAGTTTGGTTGAGGTAGAGGACGTTGACTGAGTCCTTTTCGCTGAAGCGGTGATCGAACTTAACGCTCATGCGCCACTCATTTTGTGATTCCGGAGTGGGGACCGACATCGTGCCGTACACGGGAACTGGGTAGGTGAGGCCAGCTGTAAAGAGTCCGTTCCCTGTGTTGGTCAAATTCTGGGTGGCCAGCGGGTAGTTCTGACCCGGCAGCCCCTTGACGGCGACAAAATTGGCACCCAGAGTGGCGGATGAAGCGCCAGCATAACTATGAAACACGCCCGGGCAGGCGCTTCCAATATATTGCACACAGAGACCGCCCGGATCCGACTCGGCCCAGTTGGCCAGACCGCCGCTGTTCACAAAGTCGAGGAACTGCTGGGTGGTTGAGCTTACAGTAACCGATGGTGCGACTTGACGCACCCGGTGAAATTCCAAGCTGCTGTAAAAGAAGGTCCTGTCCTTTATGATCGGGCCGCCGATCGAACCGCCGAACTGGTTACGAACCAGGTGGTCCTTATTCTGGTTGAAATTGGTGAACCAATCCTCGGCAGCCAGCGCTTGAATGCGGTTGTACTCAAACAGCGAACCATGTAACTTATTGGTTCCGCTCTTCAGCACGGTGTCGGTGATGAAGCCTCCGCCCTTGCCGTATTCGGCGGAGAAACTGTTCGTGATAACTCGGTACTCCTGAATCGCATCCGGGGAGATGCTGGTGCTTGCACCACCCTTATCATAGTTGGAGAGCTGACCACGGCCGCCTTGGCCCTGCTCGTTGTTATCAGCACCCTCGACCAGGTAGCTTCCCGCTCCCTCGCGCGTGCCATTTACGGCCGCGCCGCGGTTATTGTTTGTGCCGCCCTGAGGGACCGCTCCAGCTACCAGCTCGATGAACGAGTTCTGGTTGCGAACTTCCAGCGGCATGTTCTGCCAGATGTTGCGATCCACCAACTGCGAAACCGACGATTCGGTGGTCTGAACCGTTTCGGCGCTGGCCTCGACTGTAATTTGCTCGCTGGCCGCGCCCAGTTCCAGTTTCAGATCGGCGTTTGCGGTGATGCCCACGCTGACCACGATCCCTTGAATCTTCGTGCTCTTGAAGCCCTTGGGCGAGACCGAAACCGCATAGGTGCCGACGACCGACAGCTCCGGGAACCGGTAGTTTCCGGTTGCACTCGTAACGGTTGTGCGCTTCTCACCAGTGGCGCTGTTGGTAAGCGTAACCGTCGCTCCCGAAACCACCGCGCCGGATGGGTCGGTGACCAGACCGGCGATCTCTCCTGCACCTTGCGCCCAGACGGTTCCGGTTAACAGAGCTAGAACCGTAAGGACGAGTAGAAAACGAGTCCAAGTGTTGCGGAATGCAGATTCCATTCGATTTCTCCTATTTGAACCTGGAAATCTAAATGCTGTTTAATCGAGCCACGTTGATTACGCAGGGAGAGCCTGACAGCAGCACGCCTCCCCAGAGAAAGATAACTGAAGCTTAAGTGCAATCTGTATTCCAAAGAATAATTGAATAAATGTCATAATTTTCAATGACATAAATCTTCAAATGCAAAGACTATACATTTTTCTGGATGCCCACCATCGATTAATCTATGGAAACATGTAGATTGGCAGACAGGGTAACGCAATCTGCAGAGGCTAGCTCCTTATGATGAATATGCCGCCCAACGTTGGGGACTACAACCCTGGGGACTACAACCGAGGGCTCGATCTGTTCCTCGATCTGTTCAATAGCCAGCAGTTCTTCGACGCGCATGAAGTTCTCGAGGACGTGTGGCGCTCTCTGCCCCGCGACCGGCCATCGCGTCCTCATCTCCGTCTGCATATTCAAGGCATGGTTCAGTTGGCGGTGGCTTTTCATCACCAGTCGAAAGGCAACTACGTGGGTGCGCGCTCGGTTCTGGAGCGTGCCGTGCGGAATCTTAACGGCGCCGACAGCTCATTTCCCGATCTCGATCTCGACCGACTGCGCGCCGCACTGGAACTCTGGCGGCGGTATCTGGACGATTCCGAGGGTACGCGCGATAAGGGTGCGGACGATAAGAGAGATAAGAAAAATAAGAAGTTGGACAGGCCTGGCGTCGGTCACCACACTGCCCCGGCCTTGCCGAAGATTATGAAGCGCCGCTAGATCGCTGCTGGAATCTGAGGTTGGGCATTGATCGCGGGCAAACGATCGCGGGCAAACGATCACTTTTGAACGACCGCGCCTGCTAGAATCTTGTTCTTGTGAAGTCCAGTCTCTCACCGCCGAAAACGCCGCCAAAGGCGGAACGAAACACCGTTCCCCTCTCCGTCCCGCTCCTGGACTTGCGCCGCCAGTACGAGGGCATCCGCGAAGACGTACTGGCCGCTATCGAGCGCGTGTGCGAATCGCAGAGCTTCATTCTCGGTCCCGAGGTCGAAGCACTGGAGCACGAAATTGCAGCTCTGACGGGAGCGGTTGGCGCTGTCGGTTGCGCGTCGGGAACGGAGGCCCTCTGGCTGGCGCTGGTCGCCGCCGGCGTCAAGCCCGGAGACTCGGTGATTACCACAGCATTCAGCTTCTTTGCTTCGGCCAGCGCAATTGTGCGGGCCGGCGCGACGCCGGTTTTCGTGGACGTCGATCCGGGCACACTGAACCTCGATGCGGCGCTGGTCGAGCGGCAACTCCGCACACAGAGCCCCGCAAATCTTCGCGCGATTCTTCCCGTGCATCTTTATGGGCAGTGCGCTGACATGGACGCGTTCGACCGAATCGCGCACGAATTCGAAGTCGCAATTGTGGAAGACGCTGCCCAGGCGATTGGCGCTGAGTGGCGCGGGCGCGGCGCGGGTTCGCTCGGTGTCACAGCCGCCTTCAGTTTTTATCCCACCAAGAACCTGAGCGCCTACGGAGACGCGGGCATCGTCACCACGACCCGTCCGGAGATGGCCGAGCATATGCGGCAACTCCGCAACCATGGCAGTCCGCGGCGCTACTACCATCACGAATTTGGCTGGAATGGACGCATGGACGCCATTCAGGCCGCGGTCCTGCGCGTAAAGCTAACCCACATTGCCGACTGGAACCGCAGCCGCCAGAAGCACGCCGCGACCTACGATCGACTGTTGGCCGCTGCCGGGCTGACTTCCAGCCGGACTTCCGAGCAAAGTGGTGTGCCTGTGCGCGTGCTCGCGCGCAATCCGCAAGCCAAACATGTGTTTCATCAGTATGTGATTCGCGCCCAGCGCCGGGACGATCTGCGCAAGTTCCTCGCCGACCGAAAGATTGGTTCGGAAATCTACTATCCACTGCCGCTCCACTTGCAGCCGGTTTTTTCCTACCTGGGACTGAAGGCGGGAGACATGCCCGTCTCCGAACAAGCTGCGCAGGAAGTGCTGGCGTTGCCAATGTTTCCGGAGTTGACCGAGGCGGAGATCCGGCGTGTAGTCGAGAGTATTGCGGATTTCTACTCGTGAAAAGCGTTTCACCGCGGGGACGCCGAGGTCGCCGAGAAGAAGCAGGTCCTTCGCTTCGCTCAGGATGACAATTTTGTTTCGGGATGAGGTGGCATGCTCACCGCTTGCGCCGCGCCGGCTCTTCTCCCGGCGCATACACTCGGCGCACCATCGGCGTGTTGAGCTTATATTTGCGCTCGCTAACGTTGCCGTTGTTATCCTGCACACGGACGATGAACACGGGCAACATGCCTTCCTTGTCGAAGCTCTCTTGCGTAACGGTCACGGGCAGGACACCTTCCATGCGCTCGCGATATGCCGTCTCATAGCGATGGCGCCTCACGTTCCAGGTGAAGACGCGAATCTGGTTGAAGTCAAACGGCAGGCCATCTTTGGGTTCGGTGAGGGCAGTCAGGTACTGCGCGATTTTCTTATCTCCGTCCTTAACCTGATTCAGCACGAAGCAGGCGACGATGCGCTGGCCTTCCGCGTATTGCGCTACGTCGAGTGGAATATCGATATCCACCATGCGGGACAGCACCCAGCCGACACGGTTGTTGGAGTCGCGCACCAGCCACCAATCCTCCACCACTGGGATGGGCTCTTTCTTGTCGCCAGGCGTGGCGGAGCGGGACGGTGGCGCAACCGCTCCTGGCTTCTCGGCCGTGCCTCGCTTCAGCAGCGATAGCTTTTCGCCGGTAGAGATCTGATAG
The DNA here is from genome assembly GCA_963752985.1 of uncultured Acidobacteriaceae bacterium. Taxonomy (GTDB): domain Bacteria; phylum Acidobacteriota; class Terriglobia; order Terriglobales; family Acidobacteriaceae; genus Acidiflorens. The sequence continues at coordinate 15,452 of CAVWAN010000023.1, read as the reverse complement.
AGATGTTCGGTATCCCGGCCCGGTTCAACGTGCAGATTCGTATCGTTGCGCGTCACGCCCTGCGCTTGCACGGGATCGTTCTGGTTGTCCGCAGTCAGCTTCTGGATCTGATCGAAGACATCCTGACCGACAAGGTAGCGCTGCTCCATCCATCCCATCGCACCCGTTGCGGTGCGCACCTTCGAGAAGCGGCGGTCATGGTCGAGCACTTCCACGCGGTCGCCGTTCTTCACCACTCCGGTTTTCTCATACACGGCAGCTACGTGGTCGCGCAGGTTGACCTGAATGCCGGAAACGTAAGCAATCTCCAGCACGCGACCGCGGCCGCGATTGCAGCCGACAAGAAATATCACGCTGGCCAGGCAGACAACAACGACAGACGCTCGAAACGCATATGTAAGCAGGAACTTCACTGGGTCAGACTTTTACTATAGCGCGAGGATGAGGGCGCGGGAAAGAAAACCGATTGATCGGCCCCGCCATCGACGGCCCGTCTCCGAGAACACTATTGGGCGGTGATCGTCAAAACGTTGCTGGTAAAGTCGCACAGGGTAGCGGACACCGTTGTCGAGGTCGTTGGCGACAGGCTGGCGGAAACCGTCCCTACGCCGTTGGTGGTGATAGTAAGCATAGTTGTATTCGAGACGTTCCAGGTTACCTCGCTGGTGACATCTTGCTGACTGCCTCCCGAAAAGGTCCCGGTCGCAGTGAAGTTGATGGTTTGGGTGGTCGGATCGTTAGCCGTGACGGTAGTTATATTGCCGTCTGTAAGTACGAGGCTCTGCACCGCGGGGCAAGCCGAAAGCGTTGCCGTAGCCGGCGTGAGCGCTTGATACGCCGCTGTGATGGTTGTCTGTTGCGGCGGGTTGACAATAGTTGCGGGGGCGGTGGCCAAGCCGGTGTTTCTCCCAATGGTCGCTGCACCCGCGTTGTTGGAACTCCAAAGGCACTGGTTGGTCACGATCTGGTTGGGGGATCCGTCACTCATGGTTCCGGAAGCAACCATCTGCAGGGTCCCGCCGGGCGCGATGGTCTGCCCAGTGGGGCCAATCGCGATCGCGGTCACCGTGGGCGTAACAAAGAACCCATGGCAGCTGACCCCAAAAGCCAGTGCAACCAACACCGTAAAAGCAAGCGTCAACCCCAGTTTGCGGCCAGTCAACATAAGTAATCGCCTCAGATAGCGTGATTTTAGCAGAACGCCCGGCCCTTGCCCCATGCCCGATAGTGCATGGCTTGGGTCGCAGCGTGGACCCCCTGGTTGATCACGGGCTCGAAGCGTTCTCGAATATAAGGAACGGGAGGCGATCCTGAACTTGCGCGATGTTTTCTGGCAGGCCGCGGATTTCCGGCGCTGCCAGCAGAATACATAGGTCCTTCGCTTCGCTCAGGATGACAGAAAGTTCTAATGGATGACAGAGTTTGGGGTGGGGCAAACAGAGATTCGTCACAATTTTGGTGTGCACTCCTCACTGTTTCCCGTACTTCCTCCCAGGCACAATCTAAACCTGTCATCCTGAGCAAAGCGAAGGATCTATGCATTCTGGCGACCGGCGATGCTATTGCGTTTACATCCTGACCAACCGCTCCAAGACGCTCTATGTCGGCGTTACCAACAATCTCCTCCGGCGCGTCTGGGAACACAGGTTTGGAAATGGATCGGAATTCTGTAAGCGCTACAAGATTGACCGGCTGGTTTACTACGAGAGCTTTGATGATGTGCGCAATGCAATTGACCGCGAAAAGCGGATCAAAGGCTGGCTTCGGATCAGGAAAATTCAGCTGATTGTTTCGGTAAATCCTACGTGGAGCGATCTTAACGAGGGGTGGTACGAGCGGCATCTCTACGCGCCAGCGGGTGCATAGGTCCTTCGCTTCGCTCAGGATGACAAAACTTAGAGAGATTGACTCTTACTTCGTCCGCTTCTTCCCCGCCTTCGCGATCCTATCGTCAATCGGCTTGCGCCCGGCAAAACCCTCGTCCGTTCCGTGCCAATGCGCAATGGCTGGCTCGCCCAGTTTCCAGCACAGCAGCAGGATCTCCCCCTCAACCTTGCAGGGAAAATCGAGCAATCCGATGTCGAGATCCTTCACCTGCACTCCGGTCGCGTCAATTTCGGCCAGGGCATCCTTGATGCGCCGAATCGCCTTCTCGCGTTCCGCCTTGCGCCGCGCCAGATGCACCACATTCAACAGAGTGCCGCCGTTCAAAAAAACCCGGTGCGCCGTCTCCTGCAACTCGGCGTCCACGTCTTCAATCAGCTTCTTGCTGTGGATTGCCTGCTTGAGCAGCGACTCCAGAATCGGCAGGAGCATCTGCGCTTCGTCGAGCGTAAAGGTGCGGTCGGACATGTGTTTCTATTCTACTGGAGTCGGTAAGAAGGCGAGACGCGGCAAGCCGCGTCTCTACGGCTCGCCGCGATTGGTGTCCAGAACTTCCTCCGGGCTCATGTTATTTTCAATGGACGAACATGAACGCGTCGCCCTCATCCCTTCCTCAATCCACTCCCCGCAATATATACGCCTTCGGCCTGACTTCGTTCCTCAACGATACGGCCAGCGAAATGGCGTACTGGGTCCTGCCCGCCTTTCTGGCATCGCTCGGGGCCGGACCGGCACAACTGGGGATTATCGAAGGCATCGCCGAGAGTGTAGCTTCCTTCGCCAAACTTTTTTCCGGATACGTGACCGACAAGGCTGCACACCGCAAGCCCATCGTGGTCGGCGGATACTTCGTCGCCAACGCGGTAAAGCCCTTGCTGGCGCTGGTTTCTTCGTGGTGGCAGATTCTGGGAATTCGTTTCTGCGATCGTTTTGCAAAAGGCATTCGTGGAACTGCTCGCGACGTGATGGTGGCTGAGTCGGTCGATCAATCAAACATCGGCTCCGCCTACGGCCTGATTCAAGCTATGGATTCCGCCGGCGCCATCGCCGGCCCGCTGCTGGCTCTGGCCGTGATCGGGCGCTTCGGCATGCGCGGCGTATTCGCGTGGGCTGCGATCCCGGGAGTTCTGTGCGTAATTGTCGCCTGGTTAGGGATTCGCGAAGTTCATAAGCAAGTGGAGCGACGGGCGCGCTCGCCCGTCCCCGTCGAACGCGGCGCAGCGTCTGCCGAGCTTCGCTCGGCCTGGACGGGCGAGGACGCCCGTCCCTCCACTGGCAAATCCAACTGGCTCCCAAAATTGCCGCTCGGCTTCTACTACGTCCTGGCCGTGGTCACACTGTTCTCGCTGGGAAATTCCAGTGACATGTTTCTTGTCCTCCGTGCGGGAAACATCGGCATTCCAGCATCTCGCGCCCCGCTGCTGGGACTGGTATTCAACATTATGTTCACGCTGATGTTCCTGGCCGGCGGGTAAGTTCAGTGACCGCTTTTCGCGCTCGGCCATCGCCGCTGCCGGATATTTCGTCTTTGCCATCGTCTATTTCGTCTTCGCCCTCGCGCCATCCCAATTGGCGATATGGATGACCATGGCCTTCTACGGACTCTTCTATGCGCTGACCAACCCCGTGCTTAAGGCGCTGGTGGTGGAGACGGTAGCCGCCGACGTGCGCGGACGCGCGCTGGGAATCTACTTTTTCGTGACCAGCGTCACAACCCTGCTGGCCAGCGTGATCACCGGCGCATTGTGGAAGTTGTATGGAGCGCCGACGCCGTTCTATCTATCGGCGGGGATCGCTGCGTTCTCGGCGCTCGCCTTGCTTGCCCACCGTTCGCCCGCACGGACCGTTCAAACCTGAGCGGCTTCAGTGTGCGGAAGAATCCACGGCCAGCTGCCCAGCCCCTGAAGGGGCATTTGATTCATAAGAGTTTGCGGTATCGCTGAAGCGATACCCTGATACGAACCTTGTTTCCCCGGCGGAGACGCGGCAAGCCGCGTCTCTACCAGAAATCAGGGCAGACCTTCAGGGGATCGCCGCAACCAGAAATACGCGGCCAGCAGAAAAACTACTCCCGCCACGGTATCGAGCGCGACATCCTGCGCGGTGCCCGTCCGCGATGGAATGTGGCTCTGGTGCCATTCATCCATGGCGGAAACGAAAACGGTCCCCAACCAGGACAGCAGCGCCGCACGCAACAACAACGAAGGAATTCGGCCGAGCGTAGCCCGCCAGCCACGGAGCAGAAACAGGCTCAACATACCGTACCCAACGACGTGCCCGGTCTTGCGTAAATAGTGATGAAAGACGAGGAACTTGTAGATATCGACTTGGCGGAACAGTCGCGTCAGCAACGAATACAGCACTGTGCCCGTATTCCGTGATGAAAAGAAATCGGTGGATTCAAACGCGATGAGCCCGATCCAGACAAGGGCTGGCCACCAGGCACGCACAAGATTGGGACGAGACGCAGTCATAGTCAATTCGGTCTCTTCCCTTACTCCGCGGCGTAATTCGGAGCTTCGCGCGTAATCATGACGTCGTGCACGTGGCTTTCGCGCAGACCGGCGGCGCTGATGCGCACGAAGCGCGCCTTCTGCTGTAGTTCGGCCACGGTCTGGCAACCGCAATAACCCATGCCCGACCTCAGCCCACCCACCATCTGGTGCACGATCATCGCCACTGAACCGCGATACGGCACACGCCCTTCGATTCCTTCCGGCACCAACTTGCCGAGGCGATTCGACTCTTCACCCTCCATTGTCATTGGCGCCGCCGTCGATGCATCTCCCTCCGAGTTCTGGAAATAGCGCTCGCTCGAACCCGCCGCCATCGCTCCCAGCGACCCCATGCCGCGATACGACTTGAAGGTGCGGCCCTGATACAGAATCAATTCACCCGGGCTTTCATCGGTTCCCGCAAACATGGAGCCGATCATCACCGCCGAAGCGCCCGCGGCCAGCGCCTTGCTGATATCGCCGGAATACTTGATGCCGCCATCGGCAATCACCGGAACGCCGGAGTCGCGCGCGGCCCGCGCTGCCTCCGCAATCGCCGTGATCTGCGGAACCCCCACGCCGGTCACGATACGCGTGGTGCAGATCGAACCTGGCCCAATGCCGACTTTAATCCCGTCGGCTCCGGCGCGCACCAGGTCACAGGCGCCATCGAAGGTCGCTACGTTACCGGCTATCAGTTCCACCTCCGGCAACTTCGCTTTCACCTGCTTGACCGCTTCGAGCACCAGCGTGGAATGCCCATGCGCGCTGTCAATGGCCAGCACATCGACTTTCGCCTTCGCCAGTTCCTGCGCGCGCTCCAGGAAGTCACCGGTCGCGCCAATCGCCGCACTGACCCGCAGCCGGCCCTGTTCGTCCTTAGCGGCGCCGGGATACTTCAGTTTCTTCTGGATGTCCTTGACCGTGATCAGGCCCTTCAGGTTGTACTTGTCGTCCACCACCAGCAACTTTTCCACGCGGTGCTCGTGCAGAATCTCTTCCGCCTGCTCCAGTGTCGTTCCGACCGGTACTGTGATCAGATTCTTCTTGGTCATCACCTTATCGATCGGAATATCGAAGCGCGTCTCGAAGCGCAGATCGCGATTGGTCAGAATGCCGACCAGTTTTCCATTCTTCAACGTGATCGGCACACCTGAAATCTTGTATTTCTTCATGACATCGAGCGCATCGGACACTTTGGCATCCGGCGACATGGTAACGGGATCGACAATCATGCCACTTTCCGACCGCTTCACCTTGTCCACTTCATTGGCCTGCTGCTCAATCGTCAGGTTGCGATGAATAATCCCAAGGCCTCCCTGCTGCGCCATAGCAATCGCCATGTGCGATTCGGTCACCGTGTCCATGGCGGCGCTGAGGATCGGAATATTCAGCCGGATGTTGCGCGAGATCTGAGTCTGCGTGTTCGTGTTGGCGGGCACGACTTCGGAGCGCGCAGGCAAGAGCAACACGTCGTCGAATGTGAGAGCTTCAGGAACGGGAAAATGGATCATAGGATTTTGGATGAAACTTCTATTGTAGGGAGCGGGTCGAGATCAAGCAAATAGGGACCGCGGAGCCGGAAAGCCAGCCTCCAGGCTCTTCTCTGCGCGAGCAGTCATTGCTCAAAGGGGTGCGAAAGCTTAACATTTCACTGTCCTTCCCCTAGCTTCTCTCTAAGGAGGCTTCATGTCTCGCTCAGGATCTGCACTCGTCGTCGCATCAACCTTAGCTGCAATCATGGCAGTTCCGTCAGTCCTCCGTGCGCAGGAGACCACAGCTGAAATTCCGTCTGTAACCATTCGTGCGAATACACGTCTGGTGTTGGTGGACGTGGTGGTCACGGACAAAAAAGGCCAGCCGATTACGGGCTTGAAGGCGGAAGATTTTACGGTGGAGGAAAACGGGAAGAAACAGAAGATCGCAACCTTCTCGCCGCCGGGCGCGGATCAGAAAGCGCCGCAGCCCTTGCCTCCCGGGCTCCTGACCAACCGGCCCGAGTATCTCAAGCCAGCCGGAATCCCTACCGTATTGCTTCTGGACGCCGCCAATTCCCACTTCCTGGACCAAGCTTACGGCCGCGGTCAGATGCTGAAGTATGTCCTCGAGCAGTCCGCAGGTGGCACTCCCATGGCGGTCATGACGCTGACCGGCAGATTACAGGTGCTGCAGGATTTCACTTCCGACCCCAAGATTCTGACGACCGCGATCAGGAATCTTCGGCCGCAAGAACCGATTCTTCAATCTATGGCTGCGCCGGCACAAGGTAACGTCGAGCCCGGGTTGAGGAGCTCTTCTGCAAACGTTCCAGCGGCTCCGAGCGGACAATTTGCGGAGCTGGTCGCGATTTCCCAAGCGCAGGTTGAGAGCTTCCAGAATCAGGCGGCCGGGTATGCCCTCGAAGTTCGCACCCTGGTCACCATTCAAGCCATGCGCGATCTGGCGCGAGCTCTCGGCGGACTTCCCGGCCGCAAGAACGTGGTGTGGCTCACAGCCGATTTCCCGTTTGATTTGATTCCTGAGGATACCAACAAGAGCGACGCTGAGGTCCTGGCCGATCTGCCGAGCATGGCGAATGTACGGAACGATTCGGTTAACAACGCGGCCGGCAATGCGTTGTCTCAGCAGCGAGCATTGCATAACCAGCAAATTCGCGAAGCGCAATTCGCCCTGGCCAGCGCTGGTATTGCCGTCTATCCGGTGGATATGCGGGGCATCATGGCGTCGGGAATCGATGTCAATACGACAAGTTCCCTGGAGGAATTGGCGAAGCAAACCGGCGGCAAGGCCTACGTCAATCAAAATGAGATCAAGAACGGCATCGCCCTCGCCGTGTCCGACGAGAAGGCGTCCTACGCGCTCGCATACTATCCTGAGAACAAGAAGTGGGATGGCAGATTCCGCACGATCAAGATCAAGCTCGACCAGGGAGATCGCGAGATCCGGTATCGCAAGGGATACTTCGCGTTCGATCCGACACAAGTGAAGAATCCAAACTACGAGTCGGATGTTGCGGCGGCGATGGAGTTCCATGAGCCGGCGACGCAAGTCGCGTTCATGGCGCAGGCGAAGCCGGCAGGGCCCGGAAAAATCCGTGTGGTTTTTCTGGTCGACGCTCACACTTTGAGCACGGAAGACGCCAGTGGCAGTAAGAAGATGAATGTGAGCCTTTACGCGAGCGCTTACAACTCGAACGGCAAGAATCTGGGGACGCACAGCATCAAAGTTGATCGCGCGTTCGATGCGGCCACCTATCAGCAGATTCTCGACAAAGGCATGATGGTGCCGATTGATATGGATCTGCCTGCGGGAGCCAATCAGTTGCGGCTGGCGGTACTGGACAACAAGACGGGGTTCATTGGGACGGCAACGGGGGCGTCGGGGCAATAAATCTGGATACAGAGAGGAAACAAAAAGGGCGTCCCTCGTGGGACGCCCTTCGTGCTTTGACAATTCCTTCGGCGAATTTGAGACCGGGGAGTGAATTTACTCTTTCTTCTCTTTACCCTCGGCCTCGTTAGCGGCGATGTCCTTCTGCACCTGCGCTTCGGCATCTGCGTTTTCCATCGCCTTGCGGTTTTCCTCGGCGCGCTTGGCGCGGATTTCGGCGCGCTTCTGGCGCTTCTCATCGAGCACCTGCTCGCTGCCCAGCAGTTCGATGAACGCCTTTTCGGCACCGTCACCCTTCCGCCAAGCGGTTCGAACGATTCGCAGATATCCGCCCTTGCGGTCGCCGAAGCGCGGAGCCACGGTATCGAAAAGCTTGTGGACAGCTTCGTTCGTCATCAAATAAGCCGCCGCCTGACGGCGCGCCGCCAGATCGCCCTTCTTTCCCAGGGTAATCATCTTCTCGACCTGCGGACGCACCGCCTTCGCTTTGATCACGGTCGTCTCTATGCGTTCTTCCATGATGATCGAAGTGACCATGTTGCGCAGCATGGCGCGCCGGTGTGAAGTGGTCCGTCCTAACTTGTATCCTGCAACTTTGTGACGCATGAGTTCCTCGTGTGCTGTGGGGGACGGGCGAGGGCGCCCGTCGCTCCACGCTCTTAATTTCTACAGATCGTTGTCGCCGTACGCCGAAGCGGGCAGCACCTGGTTCGAAGTCGGGCCGGGCACGGCGTTGCCGTGCTCGTCGATCTTCATGCCCAGGCTCAGACCCATCGAGGAGAGAATCTCCTTGATCTCATTCAGCGACTTGCGGCCAAAGTTCTTGGTCTTCAGCATCTCGGCTTCGGTCTTCTGCACCAGTTCGCCGATCGACTGAATGTTGGCGTTCTTCAGGCAGTTATAGCTGCGTACCGAGAGTTCGAGTTCCTCGACCGAACGGTTCAGGTTCTCGTTCTTGATCTCCGGCCGCCGCTCTTCGCTCGCCGACGACGTCTCGATTTCTTCTTCGAAGTTGATAAAGATATTCATGTGATCTTTAATCAGCTTCGCAGAGAGTCCCAGCGCATCGCCCGGAGTGATCGAACCGTTCGTCCAAACTTCCACCGTCAGCTTGTCGTAATCGGTGATCTGCCCCAAACGCGCGGCTTCGACGGTGTAATTGCACTTGCGCACCGGCGTGTGCACGGAATCGATGGGAATGAATCCGATGCCCAGATCGTCTTCGAAATTCTTGTCCGCGGAAATGTACCCGCGGCCGCGCTTCAGGCGCATTTCCATTTCGATCTTGCCGCCCTCGCTTACGGTCGCGATGTAGATTTCCTTGTCGAGCACTTCCACATCGCCATCGGCTTCGATCATGCCGCTGGTGACCACGCCCGGCTGATCGGCGCGCAGATAAATCGCCTTCGGACCATCGCCCGCCAGCTTGAACGGAACCTGCTTCAGGTTGAGGATGATGTCAGTGGCGTCTTCTACAACGCCCGGAATTGACTGGAACTCATGCAGCACGCCTTCAATCTTCACCGCGGTAACCGCCGCGCCTTCGATCGAACTCAGCATCACGCGCCGCAGCGCGTTGCCGATGGTGGTGCCAAATCCGCGCTCAAACGGCTGCGCCCAGAACATCCCGTATTTGTCAGTAAGCGAAGTGGCATCACTCGCCAGCCGCTTCGGTTTTTGAAAACCTCTCCAGAGCATGTGTTTCTCCTCTCGGCCATGTGGCTCCGTTGCAACTCTCTGAACCGGTCCAGGTTCAGATCAAGCGCGGCAGCGGGCTGATCGGCACGGATAGTGGACCGAAAAGTCGTTGGTCGTTAGTCGTTGGTCGCTCGCGGGTCGCTGGGTTTGCCAACGACTAACGACTAGCGACCAACGACTACTCGCTACTTGCTATAAAGTTCTACGATCAGCTGCTCGTTCACCGGCAACTGGATATCTTCGCGTTTCGGCAGCGCTAATACGCGGCCCTTGTAGTTCTCGCGATCGATCTCCAACCACACCGGCGCCGGCTGATGACTGGCAAAATCCCTCGCGATTTCGAGAATCGGGACTTTCTTGCTGCTCTCGCGAATCTGAATCTCTTCTCCCACGCTGACCTCGTACGAAGGAATGTTGACTTTCTTCCCATTCACCTGCACGTGTCCGTGACGCACCAACTGGCGCGCCTGGCGGCGGGAAATGCCGAAGCCCAGACGGTAGACCACGTTGTCCAGACGCCGCTCGAGTTGTTCGAGCAACTTCGCGCCCGTTACACCCTTGAACCGGACCGCCTTCTCGAAGTAATTCCGGAACTGGCCTTCCTGGGTGAAGTAGATGCGTTTGGCTTTCTGTTTTTCACGCAACTGCAGACCGTAGCCTACGACTTTGGTCTTCTTATCTTTCCCGTGTTGTCCGGGAGCGAAGTTGCGTTTCTCAATAGGACATTTGTCGCTGAAGCACTTGGTGCCCTTGAGGAAAAGTTTGATCCCTTCCCGGCGACAAAGACGACACACTGCATCGGTATAACGTGCCAAGTTGTTCTCCTTTTAGATGACCGGTTTACGGGTTTGGCTTCACCCTTCGTCCCGGACGAAATTCAGGTGTTAGTTGTCAGGTCTTAGGTCTTAGGAAGGCCTTGGTCGCTAAGACCTTAAGACCCAACACCTGCCTTGCTACACTCTGCGCCGTTTCGGCGGACGGCAACCGTTATGCGGAATCGGCGTCGTATCCTTAATCGACCGCACTTCGATTCCCGCCGCGGCCAGCGCGCGCACCGCCGACTCCCGCCCCGATCCCGGACCGCTGACCCGCACATCCACACTGCGTACGCCGTGATCGCGCGCCATGCTGGCGGCGTTCGAAGCGGCCTGTTGCGCGGCAAACGGAGTCCCTTTACGGGATCCGCGAAATCCCAGCGAGCCTGAACTCTTCCAAGCCAGCACATTGCCGGTCATGTCCGAGATGGTCACGATGGTGTTGTTGAAAGAGGCCTGCACATGCACCAGTCCGTGCGGAACGTGCTTGCGCTCCTTCTTCTTGAATGTCTTCTTCTTGCCCTTTTTCTCGGGTGCCGCCGGGGCGCCGGTTGCTGCTGCTGGTTTTGCCATATTTTAGGTCTCAGGTCTTAGGTCTCAGGTTTTAGGAAGATCTCATGGTTGCTGAGACCTGACACCTAAGACCTGACACCCGGTTCTTACGCTTTTGCCGTCTTCTTCTTCTGTGCGACCGTGCCTTTGCGCGGACCTTTCCGGGTACGAGCGTTGGTATGCGTGCGCTGCCCGCGAACCGGCAGGTTCCGGCGATGCCGGAATCCGCGATAAGAACCGATTTCGATGAGCCGCTTGATGTTCATCGAAACGTCCTTGCGCAGATCGCCTTCAACAGAGCCTTCCGCTTCAATAACCTGGCGAATGCGGTTGACTTCGTCTTCCGCGAGGTCGGAGACTTTTTTCATCGGGTCCACCTTCGCCGTGTCCAGAATGCGCGCGGCGCGCGAGTTGCCGATGCCGTAGATGTAAGTGAGCGCGATATTCGCGTGCTTGTTGCGCGGAAGATCGACGCCTGCAATACGAGCCATGATCCCTCTCTTAGCCTAGTTGTCAGTTGTCAGTTCTCAGTAACTGCAACTGCTTAGCCCTGACGCTGCTTGTGTTTCGAGTTCTCGCAGATCACCCGCACTACTCCCTTGCGGTGGATGACCTTGCACTTATCGCAGATTTTCTTAACCGATGCTCTTACCTTCATAAACCAGTTCTCAGTTCTCAGTTGTCAGTTCTCAGTAACTGCAACTGCGGATTGCTACAGATCCTTCGCTTCGCTCAGGATGACGCCTGCGGGCTCCCGCTTCGCTCACGCCCGCAAAACGGCGTCACTTGTAGCGGTACACAATGCGCCCGCGATTCAGATCGTAGGGAGAAAGTTCGACTGCGACTTTGTCTCCCGGCAATATCCGTATAAAGTTCTTCCGCATCTTGCCGGAAACATGCGCCAGAACCTGGTGTTTGTTTTCGAGCTCCACCTTGAACATGGCGTTGGGCAGCGGTTCGACGACCGTTGCCATCACTTCAATCGCGTCTTCTTTGCTCATTACCCTCCTGAATACCTTTAACTACAGATCCCTCGCTCCGCTCGGGATTTCGGCAGCGGGCTCCCGCTTCGCTCACGCCCGCTAGACGCCTCAACTTCACTGCGTCAAAATCACCGGCCCTTGCCGTGTTACCGCCACACAATGCTCAAAGTGCGCGCTGTAGCTGCCGTCAGCCGTCACGGCCGTCCACTTATCGCTCAAAACCTTGGTCTCCGGACCACCCGAGTTCACCATCGGCTCGATCGCCAGGACCATGCCTTCGGTCAACTCCGCGCCCTGGCCCTTCTTGCCGAAGTTCGGAATCTGCGGCGCTTCATGCAGCTTCGTCCCAATGCCATGGCCAACAAATTCCCGGACCACGCTGAACCCGTTCGCTTCCACGTGCTTCTGGATCGCCGACCCAACGTGTCCTACCGTGTTGCCGATCTTCACCTGCGCGATGCCCTTGTACAGCGAAGCCTCGGTCACATCGAGAAGCTTCTTCAATTCCGCAGTCAGCGACTCGCCGACCGGCACCGTGATGGCCGCGTCCCCGTAATACCCGTCGTAGACCACGCCGCAGTCGATGGAAACGATATCTCCCGTTTTCAGCGCCCGTTTTTCCGACGGAATCCCGTGCACGATCTCTTCGTTGATCGAAGTACACAGCACACAGGGATAGCCGTAATATCCTTTGAACGCCGGTGCGGCCCCGAGTTCCGCGATCAATTTCTCGGCCGCCTTCTCCAGGTCCATCGTCGTAACGCCCGGCGCCACCATACCTTTCAGGTGGTTCAGAACCTGGCGGACCATTTTGCCGCTCCGCCTCATCTTTTCGATCTCTTCCGGCGACTTGCGGATGATCCGGCCGTCTCCAAAACTCATAATTAACTCTAACTTCGCCGTTCTACGACTCGCATCCACCCCGGCTATGACGGTCAATACTATGACGGTCAATACTATGACGGTCGATCACGCCGAAAATCTGCGCTGTAACATCTTCCCTCGGCCGATCCGCATTGACTGCAACCAGCCGCCGCTGCACCCGGTAGTAATCCGCTACCGGCTTGGTCTGCTTCTCATAGGCAGCCAAGCGCTCGGAAATCACTTCTTGACGATCGTCGTCGCGAATCACCAGCTTGGATCCGTCCACATCACACAACTCGTCGACGAGAGGTGGCTGAAAGTGGATGTTATAGAGCCGTCCACAGGTGGGACACGAACGCCGCCCGGTAAGCCGCAGTAGTAATTGAGTATAGTCTACGAGCAACTGGATCACAACCGGCGGACACTTCTCCGATTTGTTCGGGCTCTTTTCCAAACTCTTTTCAAAGACCTCTTTTTCCAGGAAGGCATCCAGCCATCCTGCCTGGGCGGCTGTCCGGGGAAAGCCGTCCAGCACAAATCCGCGTTGACAATCGGCTTCCCGCAGCCGCGTGGCCACCATGCCGTACATCAACTCGTCAGGAACCAGTTCGCCCCGCGCCATGATCGCCTTGGCTTCAAGGCCGAGCCCGGTGCCGCGCGCTACGTGGTCGCGCAAAAGATCACCCGTCGATATCTGCGGGACACCGTAACGGTCCACAATCTGTTTTGCCTGGGTGCCCTTCCCGGCCCCAGGAGGCCCCAGAAGAATCACCGGTCCAATATTTCGCGCGGTGTCGTTACACGTCGAAACGGCCGACTCTTTGGCCATCGAGATGGCCCCTTTTACTCGTATTTCCCGTCGCGGAAATACCGCACTACTCCGCGCTACAAAACCCTCGTGTGGAAGCGGGGCTTCGCCCCGCTTTTACGGGGCGGAGCCCCGTTACCACACTTACCACGTCCGGCGCCCGCGAATCCGGCCGCTCTTCGGCGTAAAGCCATCGTAGTGCCGCATGATCAGTTGCGCTTCAATCTGCGTGACCGTATCCATCGCCACGCCCACCACGATCAGCAGCGACGTACCGCCAAAGTAAAAGTTCACGCCCAAACCGTTCGTTATCCAGGTGGGCAGGTTCTCGAAGAGTCGTCCCAGCAGCGGAAGATGGTTCAGCTTGATGCCCGCAATCATCCACTCTGGAATCAGAGAAATCGAAATCAGGTAGAGCGCGCCCACCAGCGTGATCCGGGTAAGAACGTCGTTGATGAAGTCCGAAGTCCGTTTCCCGGGCCGGATGCCGGGAATGAAACCTCCCCACTTCCGCATGTTGTCAGCAACCTCGTTCGGGTTGAACACGATCGAGATATAGAAGTAGGCAAAGAAAACAATGCCCGTGCAATAAAGCAACGTGTATAGCGGCTCACCCCAACGCATCGCGTCCAGCAGCGGGCCGACCACCTTGTTGTTGTGGAATGCCGCACCCAGCATCTGCGGCAAAGCCAATATGGAAGATGCGAAAATCACCGGCATCACGCCGCCCGCATTCACCCGCAGCGGCAGGTGGGTGGATTGCCCGCCCATCACCTTGCGTCCGACGACGCGCTTGGCATACTGCACCGGGATCCGCCGCTCGCTGCGTTCGACGAATACGATGAACGCCACCACCGCGACCATCAGCACCAGCAACATCAGGAGGGCCGGGGCCGTAAACACTCCCCAGGCCGAGGTCTGCGCCTTCTGGTACAGATCGATCACGCCCCGCGGCAGGCCGACCACGATGCCGGCAAAAATCAGCAATGACATGCCGTTGCCGATGCCGCGCTCAGTAATCTGCTCGCCCAGCCACATGATGAACGCGCTGCCCGTGGTCAACGTCAGCATGGTCATCAGGATGAACCCGGGCCCGGGAGTGTTCACGAAATCGCCCGCTTTTTGCAGGCTGATGGCGATACCAAACGACTGCACCGCGCTCAAAATCACGGTGAGATAACGCGTCCACTGCGTGATTTTCTTCCGGCCCAGTTCGCCTTCTTTTTGCAACTTGGCCAACGGCTCGTACACCACCGTCAGCAACTGCAGGATGATCGACGCCGTAATGTACGGCATGATGCCCAGTGCGAAAATCGTGAGCCGGCGCAGGTTGCCGCCGCTGAACAGATCCACAAAGCCCAGCACCGAGCCCCGGTTCTGCTCGAAGAATTGCGCCAACCGGTCGCCGTTGATTCCCGGCGTCGGAATGTGGCCGCCAATGCGATACACCGCCAGCAGGCCGAGCGTGAACAGCACGCGCTTGCGAAGGTCAGGAACCCGGAAGATGTTCGCCAGCTTTTCCAGCATTACTGCAAGACCTCAAACTTGCCGCCCGCCTTGGTGATTTTTTCCTGCGCCGTCTTGGAAAATTTGTGGGCATGCACCGTAATCGCCGTCTTCAGTTCGCCGTTGCCCAGGATCTTGACCGGCGACTTGCCATTCACCACGCCCGCCTTCTTCAGCACCTCAGGCGTGATTTCGGTTTCGCCAAGCGTTGCCAGGCGGTCCAGGTTCACGACATCGTATTCCTCGCGGAAAATGTTGGTGAAGCCGCGCTTCGGCACACGCCGGTGCAACGGCATCTGGCCGCCTTCAAACCCGCGGATCAGCCGCGCACCCGATCGTGACCACTGCCCCTTGTGACCGCGCGTGGAAGTCTTGCCCATGCCGGACCCCATACCGCGTCCGACGCGCTTCTTCTTCTCGGTTGACTTCTTCGGTGCACGTATTGTCGATAGATTCA
>CAVWAN010000022.1:0-55030 GCA_963752985.1 uncultured Acidobacteriaceae bacterium | reverse complement strand
AATGGCGTGAACGAAATCGGCAGGGAGATCGCGTTCCGGGACCATGCCCAGGAAGGTGCGTTTGGGATCGGCGTTTGAGAGCACGACGCGGGCTCGGATTTCTGTGCCGTCTTCAAGCACCACGCCTCGCACTCTTCCATCGCGCGAATCGATCTGCTGAACCGGCACGCTGGTGCGGATTTCGGCTCCGAAGGCTTGAGCCGCTTTAGCCATGGCGCCGGTGATGGAGCCCATGCCTCCCATGACGTGGCCGTAGAAGCCTTGTTGGTCGTGCTCGCCGCCGCTGAGCAGGTGGAAGAGCAGGCCTAGAGCAGTGCCGGGCTGGTAGGGACCTCCGTGTTTACCGTAGACGTTGTTGGCGAGAAACAGCGTTTTTACTTTTTCGGATTCGTAATTGCGGTCGAGGAAGTCACCCAGGCTGCCGGTCAGGAATGAGACAAGCTGCGAGATTTCGGTGGAGGAGATTCCGCGAAAGCGTTTGCCCGCGCGAAACAGGTCAGCCCATCCGTCGAAAGATTGCGTGCCGGGTTCGGGCGGAGGCTCGAGAAAAAATGGTTGCAGATAGCGAGCCAATTTCTTGAGGCGATCGTCGACGCGAACGAACGTTTCAGCGTCCTTGGGCGAAATCTTGCGGAGTTCTTCGACAACCTGCGCGCGCTTCGACCACCAGGAAACGAGATGGCCGTCAGGGAAGGGAACCTGGAGCGCGGGGTCGCAAGGGACCATGCGCAGTCCATGATCGGCGAGATGGAGGTCGCGGATGACTTCCGGCCGGAGCATGCTGGCGATGTAAGAAGTCGTGGAAGCTCGGCAGCCGGGAGCGATCTCTTCGGTGACGCAGCATCCGCCGACTATGTCGCGGCGTTCTAGGACAAGAGTGGAGTATCCGGCGCGAGCGAGATAGGCGGCAGCGGTCAGGCCGTTGTGGCCGGCGCCAATGATGACGGCGTCATAAACTGTGTTAGAGCGACTCAATATGCTCCTGACCTATGGTCAAAACCAGAAAATATCCCGGGTGAAGAAAGTACCCAAAGCCCATGGAAAAAGCCATTGAAAAATGCTTTGTCGGTGCTGTATCGTTCGTTAACCGTAGGTCAAGAACCTGGGAGGAATTGGGCCATGGAAGGAATAGCGAACAGTCTGGCGAAACCGACACAGATGAGGCGGGACGGGAAGCCGCGTCCACGCTCGGAAGCGAAACGGGCACGGATTGTGGACGTAGCAATCCGGCATTTTGCCGAGCGCGGGTACAGTGCGGCGCGGGTGGAAGATGTTGCGGCGCAATTGGGAATCGCCAAAGGATCGGTGTTCCAGCACTTCAAGAGCAAGGATGGATTGTTCTTCGAGGCGTACAAGAAGGCGGTGCAGTCATTTCCGAAATATATGGAAGCTCCGGCGGCGGCGCAGGAGGGCGGATTTTTTGGCGTGCTGCGGTACTGGCTGGGGCGCACCGAGAACATGGTGCGGGATAACTGGTCGTCATACCGAATTTATCTGGTGGGCAACTATGGAACGGATCTGGCGCTGCGGCGCGAGATCAACCGCTTCCTGGTAACGGAGGATCCTTACGGTTGGGGCGACTTTGTCAGTTTTGGAGTCAAACGGGGAGAGTTACGAACGGATCTGGATGTGGATATGATCGGATCGATCCTGGAGTGGACGATGGACCGGTTTCAGGATGCGCTGCTTACCGAAGAGCTGGATCCAGGCCTATTCCGGAAGTCAGGACCGGTTCCGGAGGAGAAAGAAGCGCGGATTGAGCAATTTGTGGAATTGTTGCGGCGGGCGATTGGCTCCGAAAAAGTACAAGTCCGAGGGAAGAAAGCATGAAGAATGGCAAGACGAATGGCACAAAGACTGGCAGGACCGTGGAGCAGATTCTGGCCAGTTATGACGAGACGGCGCCGCTCACCGAAGCATCGACCATCCCGGCACCGTGGTATGTGGATGCGCGGATTGCGGAACTGGAACGGCAGACCGTGTTCTCGCGGACATGGCAGGTGATGGGGCGAGTGGATCAGGTGGAAAAGCCGGGACAGTTCGTGACCGCGACCGTGGCGGGCGAGCCGCTAGTGGCTGTCCGCGGGAACGATGGCGTGCTGCGCGCGTTCTATAACGTGTGCCGGCATCATGCGGCTGCGGTAGTGACGGAGCCGTGTGGGCAGGCTTCGATTTTGCATTGTCCGTATCACGGATGGAATTACGGGCTGGATGGAACGCTCAAAGGGATGCCGGAGTTCGACGGGGTGAAGAATTTCGAACGCAAGGACCATGGGTTGGTTCCGGTGAAGGTGGAAACCTGGGAACAGTTTGTCTTTGTGAATCTGGATCCGGAAGCGGCGCCGCTGGCAAAATTCCTTGGTGGATTGGTAAAGCGCACGGCCCCGCTGGGATTGACGAAGCTGCACTACTTTACGAGTAAGAGCTATGACATCCACTGCAACTGGAAAGTGTTTGTCGATAACTATCTCGATGGGGGTTACCACGTCCCGCATTTGCATAAGGGACTTAATTCGGTCCTGGATTACAAGCAGTACACGATCGAGAATGAGGACCGGTACTGTTTGCAGTCGAGTCCGATGGTGAGTTCCGATGAGGACGCAGCCACAGGCACGACGCGAAGAGGCAATCGGGCCTGGTATTTCTGGCTGCATCCGAATTTCATGTTCAACTGCTACGAAGGTTATCTGGATACGAATCTGGTGATTCCGCTTGATGTGGATCATTGCCGGGTGATTTTTGATTTCTACTTTAGCGATGTAAGCGAGCCGGCGCGCGCTTACAACGAGTCGAGTGTCGCGGTAGGGAATCGGGTGCAAGATGAGGATTTGGGGATTTGCGAGGCGGTGCAGCGGGGCCTGAAGTCGCGAGCTTACGGCGCGGGCCGGCTCTCGGTTCGGCGGGAAGCTGGCGAGCAGTTATTCCATCAGTTATTGGCCGCGGATTTGAAAAGTGGATTGGGTCCAGTAGCCGCGAAGCGGCGGAACAGGATAGCCCGGCACGGCAGTGCCGGGTAGGCGGATGCGGAAAAAAATCGAGTCCCGCAAGGGGCGGCACCCGGGCTGCCTCTCCGGCGCGGGACCCTGACTAATGTGCCTCACGATGGGGGTCTTTTGAAAAAAACGATTCTGGTAGTGGTCTCGCTGGCACTTAGCCAGTTGGCGCTGTCGCAGGTGACGGCGGTTCGGGCGGGTCGCCTGATTGATCCGGATTCGGGGACGGTGCTGACGAATCAGGTGATCATGATTAAAGACGGCAAGATCCAGGCGGTGGGAAAAGAACTGACGCTTCCAGCGGATGCGAAGGTGATCGATCTTTCGGACAAGACGGTATTGCCGGGTCTGATTGATTGTCATACGCACGTCGCGGATGGGCAGAGTGACGGGGAGCCGTTTAATGTGCTGCGGAAGACGGCGTCTCAGATCGCGCTGGAGTCGGTTCCGAATGCGCGGGCGATGCTGCTTTCGGGGTTCACCACGGTGCGTGACGTGGGGACCTACCGCGCTTTGAACGATATCGCGCTACGCGATGCGATTGTGCGGGGAGATGTCGTCGGTCCGCGAATGTTTGTGGCGGGGGCCTACATCACGATCACGGGCGGCGCGGGGGCGATGACGGGTCAGGCTCCGGACATTCAATTGCCGTGGGACCTGCACTACGGCGAGGCGAACAGTCCGTGGGAAGTGCGGCAGAAGGTGCGACTGCTGGCCCATGACGGAGTGGATTTGATCAAGATGCTGTCCACGGGAGCGGTGCTGACGCATGGGAGTAATCCTGCCTCGATTGAGTTTACAGAAGAGGAGTTACAGGCGGGAGTCGATGAAGCGAGCCACTTTGGGTTGCGGGTAGCGGTGCATGCTCATGCGGCGCAGGGAATCCGGAATGCGATCCTGGCAGGAGCGGCTTCGGTCGAACACGCGGAGATGCTTGACGACGACATCATCGCTCTGGCGAAGCGGCACGCAACGTATCTGGATATGGATATTTACGACGAAGAATGTATCCAGGCGGGAGGGAAGACAGGGCAGACGCCGGCGGATTTCCTGCAGCACGATGCGGAACTCGGCAGAATCCAGCGCGAGAATTTCGGGAAGGCAGTGCGCGCGGGCGTGAAGATGGCGTTTGGCACCGATGCCGGCGTATGCGCTTACGGCACGAGCGGCAAGCAGTTTGCCTTCATGGTGAGGTACGGGATGACGCCGATGCAGGCGATTCAGGCGGCCACGTCGAATGCGGCCGCTCTGCTCGGACATGCCAATGAGCTGGGGTCGATCAAGGTGGGGAAGTATGCCGACTTGATTGCGGTGAGCGGAGATCCGCTGAAGGATATCAGCTTGCTGGAACGGGTCGAGTTTGTGATGAAGGACGGGAAAGTTTATAAGTCCGCTGGCGCGGCGGCGTGTGCGCAGTAGATTCTCACCACACACTTGCACCACGGACTGCTAGGGATGGAAATTAAGTTCGATGAGTTCTTTGGTTTCCTGCGCAGCCGGCGCCCATCTCCACTTTTCTATAGCATCGACCGCAGCTTTTGCCAGTACCGGGCTGCCACCACGCACCTGGGTAAACTTCACTTTTCCGTTGGGCGCCACTGAGGCTTCTACCCTGACGGTTCCACTCATCTGCATTTTGCGGGCTAGTTCCGGATACTCTGGGACCACTCTGCTCACTATCTTGCGCTGTCCTTCCGATGCTTCTTGAGCGAGAGAAAACGATGGGGAGAAGACGGTCATTCCCAAAGCGATCACTCCACAAAAAAGCGCCAGGAGCACGGCTGCAACAGGCCGTCGCATGGATAACTCCTTCACTCGATCAGCCTAATTGCAATCTGGAACCGCGAGAAGGTAACCGAAGTAATAGGACGAATTCGCTATTGGCGCTAGTACCGCAACGGGATTTTACTGGTGGTCTCGGGGAATCGTTTCCTGCCAGGTCTTCTGCTTGATCTGTAGGCCGTCTTTGAAGAGCTGGCGGGTGTATTTGTAGTAGAAGTTCTGGGCGTCGCTGGTTAGGGTGAGGTGGCCTTGCCAGGTTAGGGTTTGTTGCTTCATGGCCATCACGATTTCCGCCTCAGCTTGGACGGAGCTGGCTTCGGGGTGTTTATCGTCGGCAACGTAGATCAGGCCTTCGAAGTCGGATTCCTTTCCCCAGGGGTAAATTTCTTCGGACTTTCCTGTCCACGTCACTTTTGTTTTTCCATTGAGTTCGTCGCGCTCGGTCTTCCAATCGCCGGGCCAGGGGAAGCCCACGGACTGAAAGTCGGAGCGCGCTTCGGAGGGCTCCGGGGGCGCGAATTGGGGAGCGGCATACATGGATGGCGGCACGAGCGGCAGGGTCAGGCGTGATCCGGTGTTGCCGCCCATTTGCAGGGTGGTCGTCATCGCATACGGAGTTGGCCAGACCATCGGCCAGAGCGCGTTCGAAACTGCCAGGCGAATGCGATGGCCCTTGGGGAAGGTCCAGGTGGCGAGATGCATTTCGATATCGAACGGGTAGGTCTGATTGGATACCAAGTCTTTGGGGTCAGAGGCGTTGTCGCGCTGCGCGCCGTTGAGTCCGGCTCCGGTGACTTGGGTGACGGTGCCGTCGGGAGCTACGTCGGAAAGGCGGGCGAACCAGTCGGCGAGCGGCGCGGACGAACTTGCCTCAAGCAGGGCGTGGGGGCGTCCGAGAATGGTCAGGTCCGTTTTGAGCGGAGCGGAATCGTAAGTGAGGCTGTAGGCATCGATGGGGCGCGGGTCGGTGAGCAACTCTCCCCACCAGAATCCTGCCTCTGCGCCAACCGAGGGAACATAGCGCAGTTCGTGCACCCCGGGCTTGGCGAGTTCGGTGTAAAGCGCGTGAGTGTCGTAGAGATAGAGCGTCGCGTTCGCCACGTTCCTGGGCGGCCAGCCAATTTCACCACGCCACTTTCCCGGCACATTCTTTAGGTGAGGATCGGGGACGTGCCACTCTTGCATATAGATGGAGAGCGGCGGCTCTTCCATGATTCCTGTGTTGCGGTTCTTGAGCCAGTAATCCCACCAGCGGAGGGCTTGATCTCGCCATTCGATTTGCGGGCCGGGCTCGGCGTCGTGAGGGAAGGTGTGATTCCACGGGCCGACGATGGCTTTCAGCGGCGCTTTGACTTGCTCGAACATGCGCGGAATGGAATCGCGGTAGCCGTCCAGCAGGCCTCCGATTAAGAAGCAGGGAATCTTGATTTCGCTGAGTGGGCGGACGGGTGCGTTCCAGAACTGGCCATCGCGCTGACGTTTCAGATAGAGCAGGGACCAGGGCGCGGATTCGAAGCGCGGACCGAGGACCTTTTCGTCGAGCGAGTAGTCCGGCGCCCCGGTCATAGAGGGAGCAAGGTCCATGTTGAGCTCAAACTCGTCGAAGTGCATCATGCCGTCGATGTAATGGATGTCGTCGTGGAAGAGTTGCTCAGTGGCATCGACCGCCAGGATGGCTTTGAGCGCCGGCGGATGACGCATGGCCATCTGGATGGAGTTGAAGCCTCCCCAGGAAATGCCGAACATTCCCACTTTGCCCGACGACCAGGGTTGAACGGCCAGCCAGGCGATGACTTGTTCTCCGTCGAGTTGTTCCTGCTCGGAATATTCGCGATCGGTGGGCACGCCTTCGCTCGCTCCGAAGCCCCGAATATCGACGCGGACGCTGACATATCCGCGGGCAGCGAACCAGGAGTGAATCGGATAGTCGCGGGCAGCGGTGGCGTCGTCTTTACGATACGGGAGATATTCGAGGAGGGCGGGAAATGTCTCGCCGGGCTTAGCGTCGCCGGGCATGTACAGAGTGGCGGAGAGGTGGACGCCGTCGGGCATGGCAATCGATTGCTGGACCATGCGGACGCTGTGCAGATCGGGCGACGGCGTTTTCGGGACAGGGAGCGCATGGAGGCTCGAGAATATTGCGAGCGGGGCGAGGAGGACCAGGGCTGTAGCGACTCGCGTAGGGACAGCCGCCCTCGGCTGTCCAGTCGAGCGTAGCTCAGCACCTGCCGGTGGCCAGAAACTGAGAATCATGGGCGCCGCAAATCATAGCAGGAGACAGTACAAGGTTCCATCTTCGAGTGTGGAGGGAGCGCCGGCAGAGCTAGACTCCGCCGGCGCCTTATTTATTGGAGGGATAGTCCATGCCAGGACTCGGGTGGGTCGAAGAGTTGGAACTCCGGCGCGTGGGCTTTGTTTTCAGCTCCGATGGGGACGAGGGCGTCGAAAATGCATTCCAGGGTTGCGGGGGAGCCTGACCATACCCGGGAAAAGGACTCGCGATGAACCGCTAATTCGCCGACCACGCGGCCCACCGAGCGGAGCCCGAAATCCTCATCAATAGCAATATCAATATCGATATCAATATCAATGCCAGTCGGGTCGCCAGCCCTGGGCCGAGGAAGACGGTGTGTAGGGGGAAGGCGCAGGCTGGCCTGGGTTAGCCAATACTCGACCAGCGTCTTGAGATGCTGCCGGCAGCAGACGCTCCGCGCGTCTCTCTGCCCAGCGAGCAAAGGATGCCAGGAGAGGATCTTGAGACGATCAAGCCAGCGGTTTTCGACGACCAGGAACCATCCCGTGTGGCGGAAGGTGTCGAGGCCGCAAACCGAACAAGGAGTGCGCTTTCGGATCGGATAATTCATATCAACCCTTCTCTACCATCAGCTGGCGTTGGCCACCGCGGGGGTTAGGAAGCGTGGCGTCGCGCGGCTGCTCAGGGGGACGGTCAGCATCCCCAGGTTGGCGTCAAAATGGAGCGTGAATTGAGCGCAGCAAGCATTACAGAGCCAAAAATGCTCGCGCCGCCGTACCTTACGCCGGTTACCGTCGAAACTGGCGTTAAGGTCGGACGGAAAAGTTTCGGCAAGGAACAACTTGCCTTCGTGAAGGGAACGGAACGGAGCAGTGCATGCGGGGTTGGCGCATTTATGGAGCATGGGCTGGGTCCAGTCTTCTCTTCTGTGAACTTCGGCCAGAGAGAGGTTCATGCAACAGCACGCGAGAGGCCGAAGAGTTGGCAGATATATAAGAAGTTCTTAACCTGTAGTCGCAGTGAGTTACAGCGAAAACATGTGGCGCCGGATCTGCCCGCGCTGAGTTGTGCTGACGAAGAGCAGGCGCTTGACGAATAGTCGTCCGTCATTACCGGCCGCCCGCGTGTGATGTGGATCACAGGCCGGTTGGCGACGGAGAGGAAATAATGAGAGAATTCCCGAAGTGGAAAATGCCAAAGACCGCTCTGACTCCTGAAACCAACCTGACTCGTACGGCCTAAGATATATATAGAGAAAAGAGAGCCCACATGCCCGTCACCGAAGAAAAGAACCAGACCCAGGAATTCATTCAGCTCGAAGAACAATACGGATCTCATAACTACCACCCGCTCGATGTCGTCATCGACCGCGCCCAAGGCTGCTGGGTCTACGACGTAGAAGGCAAAAAGTATCTGGATTGCCTGGCCGCTTATTCCGCGGTGAATCAGGGCCACTGCCATCCCAAGATCCTGAGCGCCCTGGTGGATCAGGCGCACAAAGTCACGCTCACTTCGCGCGCTTTCCGCAACGACCAGTTGCCGTTGCTCCTGCAGAAACTACATGAACTCGCCGGCTTCGACATGGCGTTGCCCATGAACTCCGGCGCCGAGGCGGTGGAGACCGCGGTCAAGGCCGCCCGCAAGTGGGGGCACAAGGTTAAGGGCATTCCGGACAATAAGGCCGAGATCATTGTATGCGCCAACAATTTTCACGGACGCACCGTAACCGTTATCAGTTTCTCGAGCGACGAGCAGTACCGCGACGGCTTCGGCCCGTTCACGCCTGGGTTCAAGATTATTCCGTACGGCGATGCGGCTGCCTTGCGCGCCGCGATTACTCCGAACACCTGCGCGTTCCTGGTCGAACCGATCCAGGGAGAAGCCGGCATTGTGATTCCGCCAGCCGGATTCCTGAAAGAGGCAGCGGCAATCTGCAAACAAAATCGCGTGCTCTTGATTGCCGACGAGATCCAGTCCGGCCTCGGCCGCACCGGCAAGCTGTTCGCCTACATGCATGAAGGCATCCGGCCTGACGCCGTCATCATCGGCAAAGCGCTTTCCGGCGGCTTTTATCCGGTCTCTGCGGTGCTCGCGTCCAAGGAAATTCTGGGCGTGTTTCATCCCGGCGACCACGGCAGCACCTTCGGCGGCAATCCGCTGGCCTGCGCGGTGGCGCGGGCGGCGCTCGACGTGTTGATCGAAGAAAAACTGCCCGAGCGCTCGGCGGAACTGGGCGGCTACTTCCTGGAGAAGCTGCGCACCTTGCGCAGCCCCGATCTGAAGGAGGTGCGCGGTCGCGGTCTCTGGATTGGCATCGAACTGCACAGCCCGGCGCGTCCGTACTGCGAGGCGCTGAAAGAAGAAGGCCTCCTCTGCAAAGAAACCCACGACCACGTGATCCGGATCGCGCCGCCGCTGGTCATTACGCGCGAAGAAATTGACTGGGCCTTTGAGCGCATCAAGAAGGTAATCGAGAAGCGGTAGGCAACGCTCGCGTAGGGGCGGACGCATTCGTCCGCCCAGCCGCTGGTACCCCCTCCCACCGGTCTTTTGGAATCAAAGACTTAGGAGGAAGCTCCCGCCAGGTCTTTGGGTTTAAAGGACTTGCTGGTAAAGTCTTTAAGAACCAAAGACTTACAGGACCCATAAGTTCCGTCGGCTCGACGAATGCTGGTGGCGAAGGTCAGGGGACTGGTACCCCAATCCCCCTGCCCCCCCAACACCCGGTCTTTTGTAATCAAAGACTTAGAATGAAGCTCCAGCCAGATCTTTGAGTTTAAAGGACTTGCAGGTAAAGTCTTTAAGAACCAAAGACTTACAGGATCAGTTCGCTCCTCCGCCCCGGCCCGCCCCTTCGACTGCGCCCAGGGTCACGCCCGCTAAACGCCTCAACTTATGTTGTCAAAGAGCGCTGAAAATGGGTTTGGGGCGGTCAAGCTGCTCCAATCAGATCTTTATCGTCTGGCGCGACGGGTCTTAAGTCAAGGGATTTCGAGCACGGATGAGGGTTGGGGAAGATCTCGTTTTAGGGCATCGGAGTGTGAAAGGCAAAGCCTGTTGTGCACTCTGACTGCCTCCCACCCTTCGCAAAAAACTGTTCAGTCTCATGACATCCTTTACACATTGTCCCGGGACATCCTTTACACTCCCGCGCGTGCGCAGCACGCACGGGGGTGGCAAGAGCGATGGCATGGAAGACGATGGATGTTCACGAGCAGCGCGTCCGGTTTGTGATTGCGGCCACCCAAAAAGCGCAGCCCTTCCGCGCACTGTGCGCCGCCTATGAGATCTCGCGTCCGACGGGATACCTGTGGCTGCAGCGCTACCAGGCGTTGGGCATAGAGGGGATTGCGGAACAGAGTCGCAAGCCGCATCACAGCCCACGCCGGACGGCCAGCGAGTTGGAGCGACAGGTGGTACAGGTGCGGCTGCGCTATCCGGACTGGGGCGCGCGCAAACTGCAAGTGCTGCTGGCGCGGGAAGGTGTGGCGCTGCTGCGCAATACCATTCATCGCATTCTGCTGCGCCACGATCTGGTGCGCGAGGAGGAACGGCGCACTCCGGCCGTGCAACGGTTTGAGCGCGGCCAGCCCAACGAACTGTGGCAGATGGACTTCAAGGGGCCGAAAGGATGGCCGCAAGCGGTAGGACCGCTGTCGGTACTCGATGACCACAGCCGCTACTTGATTGCCCTGGCGGCTAACGGCAGCACGCAAGGCGAACCGGTGCGGGAGCAATTGGAAGAAGCCTTCCAGCGTTGCGGGGTTCCCGAGGAGATGCTGATGGATCACGGTACGCCGTGGTGGAGTACGAAATCGGCATCGGGACGGACGCATCTGTCGTTGTGGCTCATGCGGCAGGGGATCCAGTTGCATTGGAGCGGCATTCGCCATCCGCAAACGCAGGGGAAAGTGGAACGCTTCCACGGATCGCTGCAACGCGCACTGGAGCGGCGCGGCCTGCCGCAGCAGAGGACGCAGACCTGGCTGGATGCGTATCGCTGGGAGCATAACCATGTGCGACCGCACGAAGCGCTGGGGATGCAGACTCCAGCCACGCTGTGGCGCCCCAGCCCGCGGCGCTACGATCCGCATCCGCCGCGTTGGGAGTATCCCCAAGGCGCATGGGTGTTGAAAGTGGATTGCCAAGGCAAGCTGGATATCCAGGGGCAAAAGTGGAAAGTCAGCAAAGCGCTGGCTGGAGAGTGGGTGCGGGTGGTGCCTGTCGAACAGCGGATGATGGTGTTCTACTGCACGACCCTGATTCGGGAACTCGACCCAGGAATCCAGCGCTCGACGATCGTCGAGCGCTGGATTCCTAACTCGGTTCCAACCACACAACTGTAAAGGATGTCTCGGGACAAAATGTAAAGTATGTCTTGGGACTAGACAGATAGAGCCGCGAAGGATGGGGCAGCCACGGTGCGGTCGTGTCGGCGGAAGGCTGGTCCAGCGCCCCAACCCCCTCCGAAAAACCGCAGGATTGTGAGCCAAATCACAGACAACAGCCAAAGTATGTGCATCAATTGAATTCGACCCTACGAATTGGAAGCCACTCGAGCAGGAGGTGGAAGAGTGGGAATCTTTTTCACGCCACCGCAACCAGCTCTGCCGACCATCAAGACAGCTTTCAGAGAAGCTCTTTCGGTTAACCCGCAAACTCTAACTGATATCGAAAAAGAGGCTGCGCACAGAACAATCCAAGTCTCCCAAGCGTTATCACCGGCGTTCAATGCATGGCGCTTTGGTGGTGCTGTAGTAATAGCGGTTGCACTGCTGTTGGGGGCAATCTGGACTGGGCAACACAACCTACCCGACATTTCGAAGACCCTTATGGATTCCTTCTCAGGGTTCAGCGGGCTCGTTTTGGGCCTGCTTGGCGGAGAATCTCAGAAATCTTCCTCGAGTTGAGGGCGGCGATTCTATGTCTGGCCACACCTGGAACACAATTGAATAATGAGGTGATCTATGAACATCGGAAAGAGCCACGTGTCACTCTTCGCTACCCTGTTTCTTTTCACTGCTGGGGTTTACGCTCAGCCCACCCCACCGCAGCGGGTGCAAGCACCTATAAACGAATCTCAACTCTCGGTGCAATCGATCGTTCCTAACTCGGCGGGGATTACCGTCAGTTTGACTGCGGATCATGTAGAACAGATTGGCTGCGGCCTCGAGAAGCAGAACCTGGGAACTGGGAACTGGGTATCGGTTATAAACAGCGTATGGTTTTCACTGCCTAGCGAGTTGGCAGGCACACTCTCGCCGACCTCTGGGAAAGTGACCTTACCAATCATTGTTCAGGCGGACCCATCTGTGCTTTATCGCTTGTCGTTTTGGACAAAATCAACTAAGAGCACTGACGACGGGATGGACTGGTACAACTCAGTTCCAATGACGTTCAAGGGCTACGAGTCTACTGTTTCCCAAACTTTCAAGCTTGAGTTTACCAGTGATGCTCTGAAGATTTCCGCAAAGACGTCAGACGTGGCAACTCTGACCGCCGCATGGCAATTTCCTGGCGAGACCCCAGTAAGTGCCCAGGAGAGCATTGAAAAGCAAAGCCCCGACGTCAGTCTTTCATTCGCTGCCCTTCAAGCGAAGCCGAGCAGCGTACCCTCCTTAGTTTTGACCCTTGTCGATAAGGCAACAAATCAAAAGCAAGAGGCCCGTTTAACCTTGACTGTTGCTTCAACCCCGGACGTTTCTAAAAAGGTGAACCAGATATCAGCGGCGAGCAATCCGTCGAAACAAAACCTATCTTGGGGAGACATTGCGAAAACTGGGATTAGTGCGCTGCTCAAGTTTTTCGCCAAATGAAATGGTTGCGTTCCCCGAAAGTCACAAATTGTGAGTTTTTCACAAGAGACGGCTCTAGGTGTGTGTTCCCTTTGGGGGCCGGCCCAGCCTGCCGCCGACACGACCACACCGTGGCGTCCCCATCCTTCGCGGTTTTTTTGCGAAGGGTGGGAGGCAGTGCAGATGGCACCGGGGCTAAAGCCCGGGCTGATTTCAGAGGGCTTACGCGGCCCTGAAGGGCCGCTCTTCCACGGCGATGCGGACAGTTGTGCCGGCGCTACTCTAGTCTTTGTCCAGCAGCATCGTAAGCAGCGCCATGCGGACGTAAAGCCCGTTGACGGCCTGGCGGAAGTAGAGAGCCCTGGGATCATCGTCGACGGTCTTGTCGAGTTCGACCGTGCGCGGCAGCGGATGCAGGATCATGGCATCCGGCTTCATGCGCTGCAGCACTGCCGAGTCAATCGTAAACCGCTTCAGGCTTTTGATGTCGGCCACGCGCTCGGGTTTCACGCGGGTCTGATAGACCACGTCGACCTCGCGGATGACACGGTCGATGTCAGACTCCAGTTCGTAGTGGACGTCATGTTCGTCCAGGTATTCCAGAATATCGGGCTTCATCTGGAGTTCGGGCGGGCTGACGAAAAAGATTTTCACCCGATCGAATTTCGCGAGCAGGTAGGCTAGCGAGCGGGCCGT
The DNA here is from genome assembly GCA_963752985.1 of uncultured Acidobacteriaceae bacterium. Classification (GTDB taxonomy): domain Bacteria; phylum Acidobacteriota; class Terriglobia; order Terriglobales; family Acidobacteriaceae; genus Acidiflorens. The sequence continues at coordinate 41,510 of CAVWAN010000022.1, read as the reverse complement.
GCGTCCCTGATCCAGTTCGCCGATGATGGCCACACTCAGACCATCGAGCGGACGCTCGCGGTAGATGGTGTAGAGATCGAGGAGGGCTTGCGTAGGATGCTGGCCACCCTTACCATCGCCAGCGTTGATCACGGGAACCGGGGAAACCTGGGCAGCACGCTTGGCGCCGCCTTCTTCATGGTGGCGAATTACGATGACGTCGCTATAGCTGGCAATGACGCGGATGGAATCCTCAACCTGCTCGCCTTCGACCTCCGAGGAGAACGCCCGGGCTTGCTCGGTCGAAAGCACACTGCCACCCAGACGATGCATGGCCGCTTCGAAAGAGAAGCGCGTGCGTGTCGAGGGTGCGTAGAACACGGTCGCCATAATCCGGTTCTGGTAATCGAGCGAGCCTCCGCGCGCTACCACTCGCTCCATGCCACGCGCGCGGGCAAAGAGATCCATTAACAGCGGGACGGTGAACTGCTGCGACTCAACCACGTGTTTCAGTTTCATAGGGTCCGTCCTCTCGTTGGCAGTCCAGAGGAAAGTTCAGAGGAGTTGCCGGTCGTTGTGCCAGCGCCGGCAGGATCAGAAACGATACGAGTGCCAGCGGTGCCGTCAACGGCGCCGCATAGATGGTCGTAAGTAGTGATGACTGCTTCTTTTCCGCCACTGCCGAGGAAGCGAAGCACGGACTCGACCTTGGGCCCCATGTTGCCCGGCGGGAATTGCCCAGCCTTGTAATGCGCTTCCATCTCGCTGGCAGTTACCAACTTGAGAGGCCGCTGCGTCGGCTTCTTGTAATCGAGGTAAACGTAATCGGTGTCGGTGGAAATGGCGAAAACGTCAGCGCCGAGCTGGGTCGCCAGAAGAGCCGAAGCGCGGTCCTTGTCGATCACCGCCTCCACTCCTTTTACACCGCCGTTGGAACGGACGACCGGGATGCCGCCACCTCCGCAAGCCACCACCAGCACGCCACTCTTAACCAGGTCGCGAATCACTTCCAACTCGACGATCTCGATGGGCTCGGGAGAAGGCACGACCCGGCGATAGCCGCGAGCCGCATCCTCGACGATTTGCCATCCCAGCAGACGCTTGCGTTCCTCGGCATCGGCGCGAGAATAGAAGGGGCCAACCGGTTTGGTCGGGTGCTGCATAGCCGGATCGTCCTGGGAGACGACGGTTTGCGTGACCACGCTTACCACGGGCACGTGCAAACCGGCGGCTGAAAGTTCGTCGTTTAGCGCCTGCGACAGCAGGTAACCGATCTCGCCCTGGGTAGAAGCACCGCAGACATCCAGAGTGTGGCCGGGAACCTGGTTGGAAGCGGATTCCGATCGGAGCAGAGCCGCGCCAACTTGCGGACCGTTGCCGTGAGTAACTACCAGCCGATAGTCGCGACGAATGAGGCCGATAATGGCTGCAGCGGTGCGGCGGGCATTGGCCAACTGCTCGTTGACCGTCCCCTTCTCGCCCGCGCGAATCAGGGAGTTGCCGCCAACCGCAATCAGCATGGTTTTCATGGTTCTCTTTACACGTGCACCGGTTCTGCGGCGGAAACACCAGGAGCGGAATGGCTCGCGTGCTCCATCAGTTCCAGCATAATCGCCTTCTGCGAGTGCAAGCGGTTCTCAGCCTCCTGGAAGACGACCGACCGGGGAGAGTCGATCACTTCATTGGTGACCTCATCGCCACGGTGGGCGGGCAAACAGTGGAGGAACAAGGCGTCGGGCTTGGCACGCCCGAAAAGAGAGCCATTGACCTGGTAAGGCAAAAATATCTTGCGGCGTTTCTCGGCCTCGGCTTCCTGGCCCATGCTCGCCCAGACGTCGGTGTAGATGACGTCGGCAGCCAAGGCTGCCGCGCCGGGATCGTTAGTAATGGTGCAAGTGCCGCCCGTCTGCGCGCCACGCTCCTCGACCCACTTGATGGCATCGGCTTTGGGCTCATAGTCGGGCGGAGTTGCCACCCAGACATGAGCGCCCAGTTGCGCACCGGCGAACATCAGGGAATGAGCCACGTTGTTTCCATCTCCGATGTAGGCGACTTTCAGGCCCGCCACCTTCCCTTTGATCTCCAGCATGGTCATATAGTCGGCCATGGCCTGGCAGGGGTGGCTGTAGTCGGTGAGCCCGTTGATAATCGGAATGCTGGCGTATTCGGCCATCTTGTCCACGATCTCGTGCGCAAAGGTGCGGATCATGATGCCCTGCACCATGCGCTCGAGATTCTTCGCCACGTCATAGACCGACTCGCGCTTACCTAGGTTGATCTCTGCCGGCGAGAGGTAGATGGAAAACCCTCCCAGTTGCTGGATGCCGACATCGAAACTGACCCGGGTACGCAGCGAAGGTTTCTCGAAGATCAGGGCCAGGGTTTTGCCTTTGAGCTTCTGCGCGTAATCATCGGGGCGCGCCTTGATGTGGCGGGCGAGGTCAAGGAAATGGCGAATCTGCTGCGGCGAAAAATCCTTGATGGAGAGAAAATCACTCGGGGTCATTTCTTTGTCACCTTGCTGGGCAACGTCTTCCTGCTTGCGGTAAAGGCGGTGAGGACTTTGTGAGTGAGCGTGGGACCGTCTTCCACTATCTGCGCTGCGTCCCTTGATCGATTCGGGCGCGGTGTTCAAGACGCGGCAGGCAGTTTCGAGAATCGTTGCCTTAGGATTGCGTTTGCGAATGTTCCCGCGAACAAATTCTACCTTGTCGGCCGCCGCCGTGTCGACTTGGTGAATCACCACGCCCTAAGACCCGTGGCAGGTTGACCTCTCCGGGATAGTAACCCAGTTCGGGGTCGGCCCAGTCTCCCCTAGGCCCAGCCCAGCCCACTGAATAATTACGTAGACAGCATGCACGTAACCTTGTATAAATGACTGGCGAATTGCCCTCCCCAGGCCGCGACGGAGTTTGGTAGCATGCCTTTCTTGAAGTTTTGGCAAGGGTTTCTCGTCGCCATCGAGGTTCACGCGATGTCCCGTTTCGCGGCAGTGCATGTCCCCATGCACTGAGCGTTGTTCGCAGACCCACTTGTAAAACCCGCGTTTCTTCTGACCGGCAAATTCCCAGCGGGCCAGTCATTTGTGTTTCATCAATAGATTTCCGCCAATTTTCGAAGGAGTGTTCCCCGTGGCCCACAGAAAGTGGTTTGGACTCATCGCTGGAATTTCGTGCCTGTTAGCAGGCTTGGTGTCCCCGCAGACGGCACTGTCGCAAACGCGCATTGCAGGCGTTGTCAATAATGAGGAACGGGTGGTCTTGCGTGGTACGACTCCCGTGCTGCTCGCGAAGAGTACCGACACCGGACGCCTGCCCGGCGGCCAGAACCTGGGCAGGATGATTCTGCTATTGGCGCCATCCGCGGAACAGGATCGGCAGGCGGAGAAGTTAGTCGCAGCATTGCACGATCCCTCCTCCCCCTCCTACCATAAATGGCTCACTCCGTCGCAGTTTGGCCAGTTGTTTGGCGTCAGCGAGTTCGATGCTGCGCAGGTCCAGCACTGGCTTCAGGGCCGCGGACTCACCGTCCACGAAGTCTCGCAGAGCCGCCGCTTTATCGTCTTTAGCGGCACGGTGTCGCAGGTAGAAGATGCATTCTCGACCCAGATGCATACCTACACCTACCACGACAAGAACTTCATTTCCAATTCCACCGACATTCAGATTCCCGTCATGCTCCAACCCGTGGTCAAGGGCGTCGTGCGCTTGCATAGCGACCCCCACTCGCCGAACTTATTCATGGGCGCGAAAGTTCCCTTTAAGAAGAGTTCTGGGCAATTCACCTTCGGAGACGGGTCACACTACCTGACGCCCGCCGATTTCGCGAAAATCTACAACCTGCAACCGCTCTATGACGCCGGAATCGACGGCACAGGCCAGACCATCGCCATCGTTGGCCGCAGCAATATTGACCTGAATGACATTAGCGCCTTCCGCTCCCTTCTTGGGTTGCCCCCCAACGTTCCTCAGGTGATCGTCAATGGGGATGATCCGGGTATGACTTATGGCGATTTGCCCGAGGCCACGCTCGACGTCACGTGGTCAGGCGCAGTCGCCCCGATGGCTACCATCAAGTTCGTTGTTTCCCAAAGTAACTTTGCCGACGGCGTGGATGTCTCCGCTTCTTATATCGTGGATCACGACTTGGCTCCGGTGATGAGCACCAGTTACGGCGCCTGCGAGCAGTCCCTGGGCCCGGTCGGAACTGCTTTCTATAACTCCCTCTGGCAGCAGGCTGCGGCCGAGGGGATCACTTCATTTGTCGCCGCAGGCGATAACGGCGGAGCCGGATGTGACTTGCCGGGTGCCGGCATCTATGCCTCGGGCTTGGCGGTGAATGGACTCGCCTCAACCCCCTACAACGTGGCGGTGGGCGGCACACAGTTCGATGATACGGACAATCCCAGCGCGTACTGGTCGGACACGAACGACCCTGTCACGGGACTCTCGGCGCTGGGCTACATCCCGGAGAAGGTGTGGAACGAGAGCAGCAACGATCCAAACTACCCCTCGCTGTGGGCGGGCAGCGGCGGCGTCAGTACTTTGTACGCAAAGCCCGACTGGCAGACCGCGCCCGGCGTTCCCAACGACGGCATGCGCGATCTCCCCGATCTTTCTCTTTCCGCGGCCGGGCATGATGGCTATCTGGTTTGTCTCTACGAAAACTGCAGCTACGGCTATTACTTCTACGGTTTTGGCGGCACGTCGGCATCGAGTCCGGCTGCTGCCGGCATCATGGCCCTGGTGAACCAGAAGATGGGAGGACAGCCTCAGGGTGTGGCCAACTACGTCTTTTACAGGCTAGCGTCCACTCCCGGCGTTTACCACGACACGGTCAATGGCGACAACGAAGTGCCGGACGCGAACGGGCAATACACCGTCGGGTACCCGGCTGGAACAGGCTATGACCTAGCCTCAGGTCTGGGTTCGTTCGACGCCAACGCCCTGGTGAACAACTGGCAGGCAGCCTCCGCGACACTCGGCTCCACGACCACTCTGAAACTCGGGGCCGGGCAAATTCTCCCCGTAGTTCACGGCATGCCGATCACTTTCAAGGCTACCGTCCAATGCTCAGGCGCGGCCTGCGCCGGTCCTACCGGGCTAGTTTCGCTCACGGCCACCTCCTCGAGCGGCGCCTCGACCTTAGCTGCCCAGGGCAAACTCACCCCGGGCTCTCCCACTAGCGCTTCCACCATCCATACCGGAAAGGTTCCCGGAGGCACTTACAACATCACCGCCCAGTACAGCGGGGACGGGACTTACTATTCCAGCTCCTCGACCCCAGTCCAAGTCACTGTGACGCCTGAACCGAGCCAGATGTATGTAGGCGCGATTGGCGGTGGATCGTTTAACATCACACCTAGTTCGGTCAGCTACGATGAGCCGGTGCATTTGGGTTTCGTAGTGGCTGGGAACTCCGGCTACGGCTACCCCTCGGGCACCGTTTCCTTGCTGGCCGACGGGCAACCTGTGTCCCCTGTCCTTTCCGACGGTAATACGTTGAGCCCTATGGTGTTGAATTATGGGGAGAACTCGACGCTCCTGACTGGCACTAACGCTCCGGTCAGCCAATCGAGCACCATTTCCTACCTCAAGCCCGGACTCTCGGTGGGTTCACATCAACTGCTGGCCAATTATCCGGGAGACAATAGTTTCAGCGGGAGTTCCTCCAACACTTACGGCTTCACCATCACCAAAGCAACCTCAGTGATCGCTGACTTCTTCACGCTCGGAACTGCCGTGGCGAATGTGCCGGTCACAGTGGCCGGGCAGGTGGCCCTGGCCAACTTCTGTGCGCCCTACGGAGGCACAATCACCGTCACGGACATTACTTCCGGGACTCCGATAGTGGTGGGTACAGGAAGTCTGGATACCTTGTATTGCGATTCCTATTCCTTCAACGTCACTTTCCCGGCGTCGGGTAATCGAATTGTGAGAGTCGACTACAGCGGCGACGGGAACGTGAACCCATCGTTCGCCAAGTACACTAATTTTCCAGTCTCCGACAACAGCGCGTCGTATACATCGCTGAGTGCCGACCAGACTACTGCCATGGTGGGCAGTTCCATTACGCTAACCGCAAACGTAAGTTCGGATGTTCGGCTTCACCCGACGACTGGAGCCGTCACCTTCCTGGATGGCGCGGCAGTCTTGGGCACGGCTGTGCTGGATGCCAACGGGAACGCCGTCCTCGTTACCAAGACGCTGGCTGGCGGCCCGCACAACCTCACGGCAAGTTATCCAGGCGACGGCGTCATCACCGCTTCGGTTTCGAGCCCAATTACAGTGACCATCTCCGACTACGTCTTCCAGGCGCTTCCACCAACCCTAACCATCCCGGATGGACAATCCGGAACCGCGACCTTGAATGTCATCCCGCTCGGCGGCTTTTCGCAGGCCATACAATTTTCCTGCGGAACTCTGCCCACCAACGTAAGCTGCACTTTCAGCAAATCGAGTGTGACTCCGGATGGAGTGAATCCATCCACGGTCACACTGACGGTGAAAACGAACGGCGCGCTGGCAAGCCGGGTCGGAAAGGGCGCCCTATGGGGTGTGGCCTCGACTGCAATTCTGAGTGGAGTGCTGCTGCTGCCGTTCGGCAGGCGGAAGCGTCTCACCGGCACCTTGGCGGTACTGGGTGTGGTGGTTCTGCTCGCCACCGGTATCAGCTGCGGAGGCGGTAGCAGTAATCAAAACCTTGCCAGCACTGGCACCTTCACGCTTAATGTCACGTCCACCGGCCCCGTTGGAGTCAAGACAGTGGCACTGGTTGTGAACATCGTTAAATAACCCTGCGCTCAAATGCGCTGGATCACCGAAACATCAACGCCCGCTCTACTGGAACTTCAGGGTAGGAGAACATGACCCCATGTTCTCTTACCCTTCCGCCTAACAATCTAGCGCACGATCCAGGCCGAGGCGGCGACGAGAATGCCCGCAGTCGCTATGAACAGCCCGAAGTGCCAGAATATCCGGCGTCCGGAGAGCAGAGTGATCGAGGTGATGACCAGGGCGATCTCTAGGAAGACTTCTCCCAGATCGAAGCGGTCGGCTTTGCGGCGGGTAAGGTCGGCATCCTTTTCCAGTTCGCGGGCCTTGGCGTCGAGTTCTTTCTGATCGTCTTTATAGCGGTCGGCTTCGGCTCGGTATTTCTCATGCAGTTTGGCAGCGCCTTCCGCGTCCTTGCTGGCAACAATGGTGGTCAGATCGGCAAACAATTCGTCGGTGTGGCGGCGGATATTTTTTGCCTGGTAGTAAGCCCACTGGTCGGTGACCTTGTTCTGCAGAATGATTTCTTCGGTATGGGTCCGATGGCCGAGCAGCGACACCGTGGCCACCAGGACGGCGAGCACCGCCATGGTCAGCGTAATGGGGGCAAGATCGGGATGCTCCCGGGCGTGTTCGGCGTGCTCGTGCAGTTCCTGGAGTTCATCGGTCATTTTGTCGGGCTCCTGTGAGTTCTCAATTCCCGGTTCCCAGTGGCGTGGATGCTCTTTCTGAGAACTCTGGGCTATGAGGATAAACCAAGCTGACTATTCTCCCATCACTTTAATAATGACTCGTTTGTCGCGCTGGCCGTCGAATTCGGCGTAAAAAATCTGCTGCCAGGGACCGAAGTCGAGTTTCCCGTTGGTGACCGGAACGATGACTTCGTGGTGAATGATCAGCGATTTGAGGTGAGCGTCGCCGTTGTCTTCTCCGGTCTGGTGATGCTGATAGTTCTGCTGGAAGGGAGCGAGCGTTTCCAGCCACTGGTCGATGTCGTGGATGAGGCCGCTTTCGTTGTCGTTGACGTAGACCCCGGCGGTGATGTGCATGGCGGAGACGAGGATCATGCCGTCTCTAATTCCGGACTTCTTGAGGGCGCTCTCGACCTGCGGGGTCAGGTGAACATAGGCTCGCTTGGTCTTCGTGTGCAAGGTCAGGTATTCGGTGTGGAATTTCATGGGTCCTATCTTAAACACAAAGCGATCACCACAGGGGACACAGAGGAACACGGACGGCAGGTTCAACCGAAACAAGGGTGCTGTTGCAGTTTGCCCCCATCCTCGCAGAGTCCCCAAAAACAGCCTGATAGTGGTGCGTCCGGCAAGGGGGGTGTACGATAATGCCCCAGCGCTATGCGGAAGTGTTGGCAGTTATTGGGTCTCGCAGTAGTGAGGATGACGAGATGACGAAACCACGTTTGCGGGACATGACGCTGCTGGAAGCGTGGAAGTTAACGCTAGCGTTCGGGGTAGCCATTGTAATCGGGTTTGGATTGTATCGGTGGTATCCCTGCGAGTGGCATCTTTACAGGCCAGTAATGGCACTAGCGGATGCTTTGATGGTCGCTGGAATAATCGGTCTGGTACTAGAGACATTCGCTACCGCTCATCTCATAGAGAAAACAGCCAACCGTTTGGCGGACGAAATGACTGGTATGGGCCTGCCGCCCAACATCAAATCCAAGATTTCTGAAATTGCCACTACGAAGCTGGCCCGTAACAATTACAAAAAGGAGTACAGGCTCAGGGAGCTAGGCAATGGGCAACTGGCAGTCGAAACCACAACCACATTTGATGTTGAAAATTATGGCGACAAGACTGAAAGGTACACCCCGGCGGCGGACGAAGAAAAGGTGTTTAATCCCAAATTTCCATATCTTACGTACTCCTTGCTTGAGCGCACTTATTCTTTCGATGAAACTGCTCTAGACAAAACCCGTAAAGATAAACACGGCAATGGGAAAACGGTTCAAGTTTCTGGCCGCGAAATTAAGATACCGCCGCGCACCCAAAAACCGACTGCGGTCTGCAAAGTTACATGGGTCATAAAAGTGACGATGAAAGACGAATGGTTCGATTTAACCGAGTTTCGACTACCGACTGAGAACGCTAAAATATACTTAGCTGAAAAGCCGGATCATTTGGAGTTCTACTGTACTGGCAAGACGAATGATTCAAAAACTTGGACATTCGATGAACCGTTTATGGTAGGTCAACAACTCAAGGTTTGGTGGGCTAAGAAGGAAGCAGTCTAGCGATTCGGCGCTACAGCGCCCGTCCGGCAAACTGTAACAGTACCGAAACAAGTAGGAGAGTGCAATCAAGAATTTCTTGGCATATAGTGATTGGTTTTTTGTTCGAGAGAGCCAACAGTGAACTCACAAGAGAGCGACCTGCAATCCTTACGTGCGCTGGTTCGTGACCTTGCCACTCGCGTTGAGCGGTTGGAGCGCAAACTAGGGGACGAGGGGATTGCGCCAGAGCCGCCGGCGAGAGCCGAAATTCATTCGCCTTCCGCCACGCCGCCTCCACTACCTCCACCTTATCCGCTAGTGAGCACGCTAACGGTGCCGCCGAGTCCGGCTCCGCAGTTTGCCACGGGCGCGCCCGAAGGCGACCTCGAATCCCGCATCGGTTCTCACTGGTTAAACCGGATCGGCATCTCGGCGGTGCTGATCGGAGTGTCGTACTTCCTCAAGTTTGCCTTCGACAATAATTGGATTGGTCCCACCGGACGCGTCTCCATCGGATTGCTGGCGGGAATCGCCGTCGTTGTCTGGAGCGAGAGTTTCCGCGCGCGTGGTTACAAGGTATTTTCCTATTCGCTGAAGGCGGTGGGCGTGGGAGTGCTGTATCTCTCCTTGTGGGCGGCGTTCCAAATGTATGGGCTGATTCCGAGTGGCGTTGCCTTCCTGGCCATGGTGATCGTAACCGCTTCGACCGCATCGCTGGCCATCAAACAGGACGCCGAGATTCTCGCTGCCATCGCCTTGACCGGCGGCTTCGTTACGCCGTTGCTGCTCTCGACCGGACAGAACCGCGAAATCCAACTCTTTCTCTACGTAGCGCTGCTCGGTGCTGCGTCAGTGGCGCTGGTCGCCTTCAGACCGTGGCGGCGATTACTCATCCTCAGTTACGCCGGCACACTGGTGCTCTACATTGCTTGGTACGCGGAATACTACCGGCGCAGCGAATTCACGGTCACCTTCATTTTCGCCACCATCTTTTTCGCCATCTTTGCCGTAGCCCCGTTAGTATCGAAGGCTCCGGAAGGGCCCGTTTCCCTGCCGTTCTTGCCCGCGGCACTGATTTTCATCAACACCGGCGTGTATTTTCTCCAAGCCTACGCCATGGTCGAGGAGATCGATAAGCTTGCCATGGCTTGGTTCGCGCTCGCCCTCGCGGGGGTGCACATCGGGCTGAGCCGAATCATCGGCCGTCGAGAGCCGGCGAATACAGAGGTGATGCGGTTGCTGCATCTGGCGCTGGCCGTCGCCTTGATCACCATTGCCATCCCGATCCGGCTGGACGGCCACTGGATTACGGTGGGCTGGCTGGTCGAAGCCGGAGTGCTGCTCTGGGTGGCGGACCGGATCGGCGCGCGCTTCCTGCATTATCTGGCCGCCGCGGCGCTCGCCCTCGGTGTGGTGCGGCTCCTGCTGTACGACAACTTCCAAGTTGACACATTGCTGCTGAATTCGAGGATGGCGACCTACCTGCTCGCCATGGCGGTGCTGGCGCTGCTGGCATGGTTTAGCCTGAAGAACAGCGTGGAGCACGACAGCGAATTCGACCGTCAACTGGCCGCGGTTGCCGTGCTGGCCGTGAGCGCGCTGGCTCTGGTCGGCTTGAGCCGCGAGATCGGTGATTACTACGCGCGGCAGATGTATCCCCGGTTGAACGGAGTTGGACGGTGGACGCCGATGATTACGAATGCGGCGAACCAGCACCGGCTTCGGATCGCCGAAGACTTCACCTATTCCGCCCTGTGGATGGCGTACGGCGCGTTCCTCATGGTGATCGGCTTCTGGCGCAAGTCGGCGTTTTTCCGCTGGCAGGCGTTGTTCCTGATCGCAGCCACCATCGTGAAGGTCTTCATTTATGACGTTTCACAACTCGACCGCGGTTACCGCATCCTGAGTTTCATGATTCTCGGCGTGCTTCTGCTGGCGGTGTCGTTCGTGTACCAGAAGGATTGGCTGAAACTTTCGTCTCCGCAAACTAAAGGTCAAGGTCAAGAAGGAGGCCAACGGAGTTGATTAAACGGCTCGTCGTTCTTGTCTTCTGTGGCTTGGCCTTTGCCCAGTCGGTCGCGGTTGCGCCGGTGCGTGAATATCTGCGCTATACGCGCGACGTTGCGATCACGCAGCCCAGTAAGCAGAACTATCTGGTAGTCGACGCCGCAATCTGGGCCCGCGTCCGCGCCGATCTCTCCGATCTGCGGCTGTACGATGGCGCCGCGCAGGTTCCCTACGCGCTCAGCGAAGAGCAAGCGTCGTCTTCAACGCTGGAGCGGGAAGCGCGCATCCTGAATCTCGGAGTTCGCAACGGACGCACCGAATTCGATCTCGATGTGGGAGGCCAGGCCGAGTACAACCAGGTACAGCTTCGTCTGAAGGCTGCCAACTTCGTAGCCTCGGCCACGGCGGATGGCCGCGATGCCCTCGGTAGAAGCGCTGGCCGCAAACTTTCCACATCAACTCTGTATGATTTTTCGCGCGAAGGCCTGGGCAATCACTTCGCCCTGCGCATACCGCTGGCAACTTTTCGCTATCTGCACGTGAGCATTGTGCCTGCTATTTCTCCCCGCGATATTACTGGCGCCAGCACCTCGGTGCAGCGTGAGGCACAGGCCACGTGGATTTCCGCTGGCCGCTGCCACGCTCCCGAACAAGTCGGCCGCATAACCCGAATCGCGTGCGATCTCGATCCCGGCGTTCCGGTAGGACGCATCCTCTTCACGATTCCGGCGGGCACCGTCAACTTCCGTCGCATCCTCAGCCTGAGCGATGCGCAGGCAACCCAGCTTTGCAGCGGCGATATCAGTCGCATTCGGATGAAGAGTGGCGGCAGGGAAGTGGTGACGGAAGATCTCGCGCTCAATTTCTGTACCAGTAGGGAGCGCAAGATCCGGATCGACATTGACAATGGCGATAACGCACCGCTGACCGTGGAGAAGGTCGAGCCCCAATCTCTCGAGCGGAGGATCTATTTCGACCCCGCGGGCAGGACCGCGATCAAGCTCTATTACGGCGACGAAAAATTGTCCGCGCCCGTCTATGACTACGCCCGGTTCTTTCACAAAGAGGCGGATGCGGCGCAGGCTGTCATGGCGGCCGAGAATCAGAATCCCGATTACACGGGGCGTCCCGACGAGCGCCCGTGGTCCGAGCGGCATAAGTGGGTCTTGTGGGGAGCCATGCTCCTGGCCGTGGTGGTGCTTGCCGCCCTGGCGTTGAAGGGGCTTGCTGGCCCGCCCACACAGAAACCGGCGAACTGACCGCAGATGAAAGAGAGACGCCCGGTCAATGGGGGAATTTCTTTTGGGGATATCGTCGATCAAAAATCACAAACATCAGTGCGATCACCACAAATATCATCCAACTCGCTTCTGGACCCAGGAAACCGCCTGTCAGCCATTGCGGGCCTTGCCATCGGGTTTCAAGCAGGTGGCCGACAGCATACACCCCGGCGTTTTGACCCGACCACACGAAGAGGTTCGCGAAATCAAAAGCAGCGTGGAAACCGATGGCGAAGGCCAAAGATCCGGTGCGGCGCAGCGTGAGACACATGAATAAGCCGAGCAGGCCGGTCGAGGCGAAATCTTCCCAGCGCTCGTGCGGTTTCACGAGATAGTGCAGCGCACCGAAGCCGATGCTGAGTACGATGGCCGCTGCCCAGAAGCCAATACCGTCGGCGAAGGTGGTGAGAAAATAACCGCGGAACAGGATCTCCTCCGAAAATCCAATCAGCAAATTGGCAACGATCCAGAGGCCCGTCAAATACCAGAGCGCGCTGCCGTGAATTGCAAGTCCGAGGATGTGATATCCGCCGAAGGTTGCAATCAGGCCCACGAGCAAAGAAGTGGAAGCCAGGCCCCAACCGAGCCCAACCCAGAAGTCATATCCGAACGCATTCCGCACCGGGATGCCGTAACTGAAGAAGCGGCGGTGCTCGATGCGCGCCATAACCCAGGTGGCGAGCAAAGCCTGGATCAGTGTTTGCAGTTCGTCGAAGATGGTGCTTGCAGGATCAAGGAACGGTCGCTGCTCGAAATGGAAGATTCTTGGAACGATCCAGTTGGTTACGAATCGGAGTCCCACGAAAATGGCGACGAAAATCAGAAGGCGCCAGCCGGCACGCAAACCATCAGAGTGGAAGAAGATTTTTCTCACAATCGGGGGTACGGCTGTCGATGCGTCTCGTTACCTTGGAAGATCGAGTTACAGACGAATCATTTCGATGTTGAAGTTGTGGTCAGCCAGCCTTACCGCATCGACTCTTCGATTTCCGAGATCCAGCTAGGCCGCTTCAATACTTCGCGGGGCTTGGGCCCGTCGGCGGCGCCAACGATGCCATCGCGCTCCATGAGATCGATGAGGTGGGCGGCGCGTCCGTAACCGATGCGCAGGCGGCGCTGCAGCAGGGAAGTGGAGGCCTTGCCGAACTCGATTACCAGGCGGACGGCATCGTTGAAAAGCGGATCGTTGTCGTCGGCGGAAATCTCTCCAGAATCGTCGCCAACCCCGCCTGGCGAATCGTGATCTTCTTTAGGTGCTTCGAGGAATTTCTCTTGATACTGCGCCTGGCCCTGCGCCTTCCAGAATTCCACGACGGCCGCAATTTCCTTTTCGGTTACGAACGGAGCGTGCAGGCGATGCACCCGCGCCGAGCCGGCCGGCAGGTAGAGCATGTCGCCGCGCCCGAGCAGCGATTCGGCGCCGTTGGCATCAAGAATAGTTCGCGAATCGACCTTAGTTGCGACGCGGAACGAGACGCGGGCGGGGAAGTTTGCCTTGATGAGGCCGGTGATCACATCCACCGAAGGCCGCTGCGTAGCGAGCACCAGATGAATGCCCACGGCGCGCGCCATCTGCGCCAGCCGGGTGATGGATTCTTCCACGTTGTGGCCATCGAGCATCATTAAATCAGCCAACTCGTCGATGATGATGACGATCTTTGGAATAGGCCCTTCATCGGCCGTGGCTTCTTCGCTGAACAAGCTGGGCGTGTCGTCGAACAGCCGATTGTAGCTGTCAATGTTGCGGACACCTTTGGCGGCGAGCAGTTTAAGCCGGCGCTCCATTTCGCGGACGGCGTTGCGCAGCGCATTGGCGGCGAGTTTCGGCTCGGTGATGATGGGCGTGTAGAGGTGCGGAACGCCTTCGTAATTGCCGAGTTCAAGGCGCTTCGGGTCCACCAGCACCAGCCGCACTTCCTCGGGTGTCGATTTGTAGAGAATCGACATGATCATGGCGTTGATGGCCACGCTCTTGCCCGTCCCGGTCGATCCGGCGATGAGCAGGTGAGGCATACCGGCCAAGTCGGCGGCGGCGATGCGTCCGTTGATGTCTTTGCCCATGGCGACGGTGAGTTTCGATTTCGAGCCCAGGAATTCCGGTGACTCGATGTTCTCGCGCAGCCAGATGATTTCGCGCTCGCGGTTCGGCACCTGCACGCCGACCGTACTTTTGCCGGGCATGCGTTCGACCAGGATGCTCTCGGCACGCAGGGCGAGGCAGAGATCGTCGGTGAGGCCGATAATGCGGCTGTACTTGATGCCGGCTTCGGGTTTGAATTCGAAGGTAGTGACCACCGGCCCGGGGTTGATCTGGGTGACTTGGCCAAAGACTTCGAATTCCGCGTACTTCGCGGTCAGAACCTGCGCGACAACCTTGAGCTCTTCTTCGTTGACCGACTGCTGCTCGTCGGGACGGTGCAGCAGGCTCGACGGCGGAAGCCTGTAACTGCCCGCGATCTTGGGGAGAGTCGTCTTCGGCTTGTGCTCGGTGTCAGCTCGCTCGGTGACTTCGACGTCGCCACCGATATCAGTAGACGGTTGCGAATTCTGGGGCGCGGAGGGGGTTGAGTCGTGTACGTTTTCCTCCGCCATCATGCGCTCGATGCCAGTGCGGGGAGCCGAAGCTGCGGACTGCACGCCGGGGATTTCCTGCCCACTTCTCTGCTCCGGCTCGGGACGTGGCGTCGCAGGGCGCGCGGGCACCAGTTGTGCCGTGACCGTCGGCTTTTCGGCACGGCGCTTTTCCAGCTCTTTTTGCTGACGCTTGCGCGTGCGCTCATGCTGCCAGTCTTTGAAGCGATCTTTGAGCGCCACCACGAAGGCAAAGCGAGTGGGCGCCCAGACTTCGATTGCGGTGAACGAGAAGGCAGTCGTCAGGTAGAGAGCGACGGCCAGAACCGTTGTGCAGACTATGTATGCGCCCGCAACGTTCAAGTAACGGATTAAGACGTCGCCGACGATGCGTCCGGCCAGTCCTTCAATCGGAATAGCACCCATCCAGCGGAAGTGTCCGGGCAGGATGGCGAACAACGCGGGCACAAACATGAGCAGCCAGATTCCGCCAAGCGTCTTTGCGATCGGTGACTGCACGGCTCGCGAGCGAAACCAGCGCGCGCCCAGCATGGCCATGAAGACGGGAAGGAGGAACGATCCGACTCCCCAGACTTGCAGGATGAGGTCGGAAAGATAGGCTCCGAAGATGCCGATCCAGTTGCGGGCAGCGTGCGATTTGGTGAGGATGGAGGCGCTGTTCAGCGAAGGGTCAAGCGGCGAATACGACGCCAGCGCGAGGAAAAGGAGGAGCGCGGAGACGCACAACAGGATGCCGACGAGCTCGTTCAGACGCCGGTTCCTGGTAGGCGTAAAAACCTTCGTGAAAGATGTCATGTGGCAGCGACGGCGTTAGGTGAATGATACCCACAACCCCGTATCGTGGCCAGAGCATTACAAGTATGACAAGAATCAGAAGTTCCTACAATGCGGCAGGGAGGGGCGGAGTGGCGAGTTGGGTACGGGCGGCAAAGGGTGCCGATTCACCGGTTTACGAAGCGCGGCTGATCCAATGGACTCAACCATCAAGAAGACTCGCCGCAGATTCTAGAAACGAACCTCCAACCCTCCGAACACTTCGCGTTCGGGGCCTGGCTGATAGGAATGCCGGTCGGGATAATCGGGCTCGGTGAATGCGATGTAGTCCCGATTGGTCAGGTTCCGTCCCGATGCAAAGATGGTTCCTGAATACCGTTTGCGTTGCCAGCCTTTGCTGAGGCGGGCGTTCAAGAGCCCGTAGGTGCCGATCCAGACATCGTTGATCGGATCGATGTAAGCGTGCGAAAAAGCCTGCGTGTTCACATCGAGAGAAATCTTGTGGGGAAGACTGAGTGCCGCCTCCGCATAGACTTGATGGGCTGGCGAGTTGGGGAGAAAGTGTCCGACCTGATCTCCCGGATACATCAGGCTGTGATAGCTGGTGTATATGAAGTGAGAATACGTGTACGCGCCCGTGAGGGTAAGCCGATGCCAGGCTAGCCAGCGCAGGGAGGTTTCCAGACCGTTGCGGCTGGTCTGTCCGGCATTGTCATAAAACGTTTCGAGGGGACGAGACTCAATCCTGTAGCGCTCGAAATCGTTGTCGGTTGTAAGGTGGAAAAAGGCCGAATCGTAGAAGAAATGATTGCCCAGACTCCCGCGAACGCCCACCTCTTCACCCGACGAAGTGGCTGGCTTCAGGTGGGTGTTGAACCCGCCAATCTGATCCGGGTTTGATTCCAGCTCTTCGGTAGCCGGGGGTAGGAAGCCTTGGCCCCACGATGAATAGATGGTCACCACTTTGCGCGGGCTCCAACTGACGCCGACGCGGGCAGTCGCACGCTGGAAGGTCTGGTCCCCGGAAAGGTCTGTTCCTCCGGTCCGCAGATTGTCTTGTAGCCGGTTGCCGATGTGGTCCCAGCGCCCGCTTACAAAGACCGTCCAGTCGGAGCCGAGTCCGATACGATCCATCACGTAGCCGGCAGCCCGGTTTTGGGTAATCGATTGTCTCGCGATTAAGTCCCCCTCAACGGCGTTCCCCAGGTTGGCGCGGATATTTTCGCCGATGAATTGTCCATCCACATCGCTTCCGGCGCTGAAGTAGTTCTTGAAAAAGCCTTTGCCCGACTCAATGTGATACTGCGCCGAGCCGCCGGGCGAAGTGTAAGTGCGGTGGTCAACCGAGGACGGCACGGGCTCGTCGTACTGGGTGCGGCGCGTGAAGAAGGTGAACGAGAGATGCTGGCGTTCGGAAGTAATCCAATCCCCGGTTAAGCCGCCGGTGAAACGCTGCGTCTTTTGATATTCGTTATAGGTAAGCGAATCGGGATTAGCCTGCCGGCGATCCTGCTGCAACCATTCCAGACTTAGCCCCTCTGGATTCTGATTGAAGTATCCGGTTCCCAGCAGGACCGCATTCAAATGCAATCGGGAAGTGGGCGCAAAGCCAAAGCGTCCCGAAACATTGTCGCCCCAGAAGGCGCTGTGATCGCGGTAGCCGTCGCCGGAAGTGCGCGAAATTGCCAGCGAATACGCCAGTCCCGAGCCGATTCCCGACACGTAAGCGCGAGCCTTGTAGAAGCCGTTCGAGCCTCCCGTGCTCCAGAAACCTCCATGCGTAGTCTCAGCAGGCTTGCCCGTCCGGATATCGATGACACCTCCGGCCGAGCCGCCACCGTAGAGCACCGCGACCGGCCCCCGAATTACCTGCAGTTCGTCAATTCCATTCCAATCGACGTCGAACAGGTCCGGAGCGAAGCCCGTCGGATCGTTCAACGGAATCCCATCAAGCAGAACCTGGATGCCGCGAAGGCCATGCTCGCTCAGAATCCCCTGTCCTCGGATCGACATATGCACGCGCTCGCCATTAGCTTGGTTGTCGACCTTCACACCGGGCACCGTGGCTAGGGCCTCCTCGGCGCCGACGCCCCGCGGCAACGAGTCGAAGACTGTAGGCACGACTAGAGCTGTGGCCGCGGGATTTACCGCCAGCGGAATATCGAGGCGGGAAGCAACCACGTTAACTTCCTGACGGACTATTGTGCGAGGAGTGAGCACCATCTCCAGGCTGGAGGGCTCGTTGCTGAAGGGGTAGATCGCGTTTCCCGCATAATAACCAGGCGCATCGAACGACAGCACAATTGGGCCGCTGACCGACTTCACGGCCAACTCGAAATGGCCTTCTGCGTCCGTGAACGTCCTCAGGCCTAGCTCAGGCGCGGAAACGGCTACGTCCTTGAGTGGCTGGCCGTCTACATTGCGAACCTTCCCCTGTATCGTCGTCTGCCCGTAGGCGAAGACTGACCAAAGCAAACACACAACTGCGATTACCGCTGCAGCGTGATTTCTTTTGGATTGCACGTTGGGCTCCGGCCATGCGGGATGAATGCAGAAGTGTACGGTGCAGGCGAAGAGTTAGCTAGGGTACGAGTCACATCCAGCTGTGATATAGAGATAACTAAGTTACTATCTCAAGTCGTAATTACTATCCCCAATAGTAAATACGCCGCACAGTGCGAAGCCCATCGAAAGCCGGGCCGCCAGTTCATCCGACGTTCTTTGTCCCATCGTACATAAGACTTTAGGGAGACTCTGAATAAGTGCTCCTTTTCCACAACGAGTAAAGATAAATTAGCGCCAGATGAAATCTCCAAGCCAACAGAGGACACTGGCGATGATGACGGGATTCGAGCGGTATACGAAGAAGACGCGGCGGGCAGTCTTTTTGGAAGAGATGGAGCAGGTGGTGCCGTGGGCAAAATTGTGCGCCCTGATTGAGCCGCACTATCCGAAGCCAGGAAACGGGCGCCGGCCGAAAGAACTGGAAAAGATGCTACGGATTTATTTTCTGCAGCAGTGGTTCAATCTGGCGGACCCGGCGGTGGAAGAGGCCTTGTACGACTCGGCGACGCTGCGGCAGTTTGCGGGCATAGATTTGGGAGGGGAACCGGTACCGGATGAGACCACGGTGTGCAATTTCCGGCACCTGTTGGAAGAGCACAACCTGGGGGAAGAGATCCTGGGGACAGTGAACCTACATTTGCAAGCCAAGGGAGTGCGGATTACGACCGGCACGATCGTGGACGCGACGATTATTCACGCGCCCTCCTCGACCAAGAACCGCGAGCAAAAGCGCGACCCGGAGATGCATCAGACCAGAAAAGGAAATCAGTGGTATTTCGGGATGAAGGCGCACGTGGGGGTGGACAGCAAGACGAAACTGATTCACACGGCGGTGGCGACGGCGGCGAACGTTTCCGATGTGGAGATCTTGCTCGATCTCCTGCACGGAGAAGAGACGCGGGTGTGGGGCGATGGGGCCTATCAGGGACAAACGGAAGTGATCCGGCAGGGCGCGCCGCGGGCGCAAGACTGCACCCAACGACGCTGTCGCTACAAAGGTCAGATTGTGGACAAAGTGGCATGGATGAAGAACCGGACAAAGTCAAAGGTGCGGTCCAAGGTCGAGCACGTCTTTCAGGTGATGAAGCTGAAGTTTGGATTCGTGAAAGTGCGGTACCGCGGGCTGAAGAAAAACGCGCATCGTTTGTTTGTCACCTGCGCTCTGGTCAATCTATTTCTAAGTCGCAAGAAACTGCTGCTGGCGGCGTAACCGCTGTCCTTCTTGGCATGGCAAAGGCGACCAGAAGGGCGCTAGAAACAACGTTCTAGAGTTCGACGGTCGCACGGGAAATAATACTTTCCTGAGTTTTGAGGTCACTCGACGTTAGAAGCGTGCTTATTCAGAGTCTCCTTAGCGTCCAATCATTCCCGCCGCCCAGGCCAGCACGGCGATCCCAATCACGATGCGATACATGGCAAACGGTGCAAAGCCGCGCTTGCGGACCCAGGCCATGAACCAGGCAACCGCTCCGTAGGCGACGATGAAGGAGACGACGAAGCCGATGCCGAGGATGACCCATTGATGAGAGGTGATCTCGGCCACGCCGATGGGATTTTCATCTTTGCCGGAAAGCGATTTGAAAAGCGTGTACAGCGTGGCCATCGCCATGGTCGGCATGGAGAGGAAAAACGAAAACTCAAGCGCGGCGGCCCGCGACATTCCCATCAGCTGTCCGGCGGCTATCGTGGACATGGAACGTGAGGTGCCAGGGAACACCGCGGAGAGAATCTGGCAGGCGCCGATCCAAATGGCTTGGCTGCCGTGGATGTCGTCCATTTTCCAGGTGTGAATCGGCGATCCGGTCGTACCCGGTCCGGCTTTTTCCCAGGGCGATTTCATGGCGTCGATGATCCACATGACGATGCCGCCGATCAAGAGCGATGCTCCCATCACGTAGAGGCTCTCCAGGTTCTTGCCGATCACCTTGGTCAATAGAAAGGACGGGCCAGCGGTCACGACAAACGCGATTATGACCAGGCTCAATGGGTGAGTCAGGATCGTACAGTCCTTTTTCTCGCCTTCAGGAAACGTGGAAAACAGCTTGGCGATGTGGCTCCGGAAATAGATTGGCAACACCAGGATCGCGCCCAGTTGGATGACGATCGAGTACATCTTCCAGTAGCCGCTCGAGAGCGGTACGTGCAGCAGGGCTTCGGAAAGCCGCAGGTGGGCGCTGGAGCTGACCGGCAGAAACTCCGTCAGACCTTCGACAATCCCGAGCAGCACGGACAAAAGATATTCGTTCAAGCGTTCTCTCCAAAACCTAAGGTAGAAACGCGGCTTGCCGCGTCTCAGCTCGTAGCGCAGGGCAGACGGGGCAAGCCCCGTCTCTACAGGAGTTTAATGTTCAACCTTGGCAGACTCTGCGTATCTCCGGAAGAAACTATCTGGCTTCCACTCGGGGCGATGGTCGCCATTGGCGATGTTGATGAGCAAGGCTCTGACGATCTCTTCATATTTGGCGGCGGTGGCGAGGTTAACCGGCTGGCTTACGTCGTCCGAGGGCGCGTGGTAGCGCTGGGTCAGCCAGTCTTTGAATATCTTCTTCTGTTCGGGCGAGTCAGGCTCGGGAGCAACGCTCATGACCACCGAGGGCACTCCGTGGCGGATGAAGTTGTACTGATCGCTGCGAATGAAAAGATTGCGCAGCGGCTCAGGGTCGGGTTGAACCTGCACGCCTTGCGACTGCGCGATTTGGCGGGCGCGATCTCCCAGGTCGCTGTCGTCGAGGCCGAGCACGGTGAGAAATTTCAAGGGCACGATGGGCAGAAACATGTCGACGTTAACGTCGGCGGCGATGGACTTGGGCGCGACCGTGGGATGAGCGGCAAAGTACTTCGATCCCAGCAGGCCCTTTTCTTCGCCGGTCACCAAGACCAGGAGGATCGACCGGCGCAGCTTTTCCGGATTCTTCCTGAAGCTGGCAGCCATGTCGAGGACGAGGGCGCTGCCGGAGCCGTTGTCCATGGCCCCGTTGTAAATGCGGTCGCCGTTAATGGGTTCACCGATGCCGACGTGATCGATGTGGGCCGAAAGCACCACGTATTCGTTTTTCAGAGCGGGATCGCTGCCCGGTAGTTTGGCGACCAGGTTGGCCGACTCTACTTTGGTGACCTCAACTTTCGTTTTCGCGGAAAGCGAGACGGCGAGCGGGAAGTGGGGCAGCGCCTTGCGATCTTTGCCGAGAGCGGCAATTTCTTCGAAGCTGTGACCGGAGCCGGCAAAGAATTTCTCGGCGCTGGCAGGATTGACGACGACGTAAAGCTTGGCGCCTTCGGTTTCGTTGAACTCGGGATAGTCGAGATCCATGGTGGGATGAGCGCGGTTGAGCGCAATGCGGGACCAGGGAATGTCCATTGAATTAGGGTTAGTCAACGAAACAATGCCGAGGGCGCCGGCGGCTCGCAGCACTTTCCAACGCTCGGCTGCGGTCTGGTAATGCGATGCGAGCGCCCCGGGAATCTCGGAGGGCGATCCGGAAAAAATCACGACGATCTTGCCCCGAATATCGACGCCGGCGAAGTCGTCATAATTTCTCTCGGGGACTTTGAGGCCATAGCCGGCGAAGACCAGAGGAGCCTCGACCTCGGGCGCGGGCATGACGCGGGTGCTGATGATGACATCTTCACCGAGCGTGAGCGGTTCACGTTTGCCGTCGCGTGCCAGGGTGAGGCTGCAATCCTTTTCGACGATCTGGCGGGAAACGAACTTGACGGGCTGGTAGAAACCGTTGACGCCAGCCGGTTCCGCGCCCGCGTTCTGGAGTTGCTCGACGGCGTAGGCTTGCGCGGCGCGCTCGCCACGGCTGCCCGTGTCGCGGCCTTCCAGTTTGTCGTCGGCAAGGAACTTGATGTGATTCCACCAGGTCTGGCCGTCGAAGTGAGTAGCGGTCTGGGCGGCGGCGGGAATTGCGAGCAGCAGCGCGAGCAGCAAGGTCAATGACTTGATTTTCATGACGTTCCTCATTTGGCGAAGGTTTCTAGGATAGCAGGAAGCATGACTTTCAAGACTGAGAGTCACACCTGGCGCGCTTCCCAGACGCCGCAGTGATTCGCATCACAGCCTTGGAGTCAGTAACGATGCTCCAATGGAGCCAACAGAGCTGGTCGATGCCAATGAGTACAGACGGAAGCAGCCCAAACCCGAACCGCTTTCGATTGGCGCTTGCGCAAGGCGAATTCGTGTGCACGGCCGAACTCGTACTGGGACGCGATCACAGTGCGGTGGACGCTGAAGTCTTTGTGAAAGAAGCGTCGCAGGGACATGAGATCGATGCGATCAGCCTGACCGATCTTCCCGGAGGCAATCCCGCGTTGCCGCCGGAGGCTTTTGTGGCCTGTGTCCTCGAGCACAAGCTCACGCCGATTGCACATCTGACCGGCAAAGACGGGAACCGCTCGATGCTGGAAGCGCGGATTCACGCGCTGGCACGCCTGGGCGTGGAGAATATCCTGGCCCTCACCGGCGATGCTCAGAAAGATGGATTCGCCGGCAAGGCGAAGCCGGTTTACGACGTGGATTCCGTCCTGATTCTCTGGCTGCTTCGCGCCTTGCGCGGCGGCCTGGAATACAACCTGGGGCCGAAACCCGCGTGCACCACCCCCTTCGATTTCTTTGCTGGTGCAGTCGTGAACCCCTTCAAAATCCGCGAACCGGATCTCATGATGCAGTTTTACAAGCTGCAGCTGAAAGTTGCGGCGGGCGCGCAATACATCATTACCCAGCTGGGATACAACCTGCGCAAGCTTTACGAGTTAAAGCAGTACATGGTCCGGGAGGGATTGGGCCATATACCCGTGCTGGCGAACGTCTATGTGCCGACCGCGAAGATAGCGCGGTTGATGCAGGCGGGCGAGTTGGCGGGCTGCGTGATTCCGGACGAGCTCATTCAGCGCCTGGAGCAGGAAAAGAAACCGCAGAGGCTGGACCGCGCTGCACTGATGGTGGCCGCAGTACAAGACCTCGGCTTTGCCGGCGCCCATATTGGCGGATTCGGCCTAACGCACAAAGATTTCATGACCATCCTGGAGCGTGCAGCCGCGATCGGCAAGAACTGGCGCGGGCGGATCGATGAACTCGTGTTCCCGTATCCAAACGAGTTCTACCTTCTGCCCCAGGGTGGCGACGGTCTCAGCGACGGCTCATGCGGCTATCAGGTCACCAGCGTCAAGCATCATCCGTCATGGGTGCAGCACTTCTCTGAGAGGGTGCACCGGCACTTTATTAAAGACGGCACCTTCGGAGCGCGACTCTTCAGCGCGAGATTATTGAAGAAGGCTGGGGGCCAGCCCGGCAAGAACAACTCCTGGCGGCATGGCTTGTGGTACGAACTGCTGGAGCCGGCCACTCTTTACCGGAAGGCAACTTTGGGCTGCGTAAGTTGTGGGGATTGCATCCAGGATCATCTCAACTATGCCGGATGCTCAATGCAGGGGTGCTACAAGGAATTGCGCAACGGTCCGTGCGGAGGCTCCAGAGTGGACGGAACCTGCGAGGCGCGTCCTGACCTGCCCTGCATCTGGAACCTCGTCTACCAAGGCACGCTGGCGATGGGTGATGACCCCAAGAAGTTCGCCCACGTGCTGGTTCCTCCGCGCGACTGGTGCCTGGACCGAACGAATGCTTTGGCCAACCGCTTCGCCGGGCTGGACAACCTGTGCAAAAGAATTGATCTCGGGCTCCCCGTTGAAAACGACCGCCCGAACAGCTCGGTGTAAAAGCGAGATTTGTATTGTGGTGAAAGCCAGATTTGTATCAGGGTATGCCTTCAGGGATTCGTATCAGGGTATGCCTTTAGGGAGACTCTGAATAAGTGCTCCTTTTCCACAACGAGTAAAGATAAATTAGCGCCAGATGAAATCTCCAAGCCAACAGAGGACACTGGCGATGATGACGGGATTCGAGCGGTATACGAAGAAGACGCGGCGGGCAGTCTTTTTGGAAGAGATGGAGCAGGTGGTGCCGTGGGCAAAATTGTGCGCCCTGATTGAGCCGCACTATCCGAAGCCAGGAAACGGGCGCCGGCCGAAAGAACTGGAAAAGATGCTACGGATTTATTTTCTGCAGCAGTGGTTCAATCTGGCGGACCCGGCGGTGGAAGAGGCCTTGTACGACTCGGCGACGCTGCGGCAGTTTGCGGGCATAGATTTGGGAGGGGAACCGGTACCGGATGAGACCACGGTGTGCAATTTCCGGCACCTGTTGGAAGAGCACAACCTGGGGGAAGAGATCCTGGGGACAGTGAACCTACATTTGCAAGCCAAGGGAGTGCGGATTACGACCGGCACGATCGTGGACGCGACGATTATTCACGCGCCCTCCTCGACCAAGAACCGCGAGCAAAAGCGCGACCCGGAGATGCATCAGACCAGAAAAGGAAATCAGTGGTATTTCGGGATGAAGGCGCACGTGGGGGTGGACAGCAAGACGAAACTGATTCACACGGCGGTGGCGACGGCGGCGAACGTTTCCGATGTGGAGATCTTGCTCGATCTCCTGCACGGAGAAGAGACGCGGGTGTGGGGCGATGGGGCCTATCAGGGACAAACGGAAGTGATCCGGCAGGGCGCGCCGCGGGCGCAAGACTGCACCCAACGACGCTGTCGCTACAAAGGTCAGATTGTGGACAAAGTGGCATGGATGAAGAACCGGACAAAGTCAAAGGTGCGGTCCAAGGTCGAGCACGTCTTTCAGGTGATGAAGCTGAAGTTTGGATTCGTGAAAGTGCGGTACCGCGGGCTGAAGAAAAACGCGCATCGTTTGTTTGTCACCTGCGCTCTGGTCAATCTATTTCTAAGTCGCAAGAAACTGCTGCTGGCGGCGTAACCGCTGTCCTTCTTGGCATGGCAAAGGCGACCAGAAGGGCGCTAGAAACAACGTTCTAGAGTTCGACGGTCGCACGGGAAATAATACTTTCCTGAGTTTTGAGGTCACTCGACGTTAGAAGCGTGCTTATTCAGAGTCTCCTTAGGCATACCGTAAGTGCCTTTTTATGAAATGCGCCTTTAGGCGCTGGCTGTGGGCGTAGGAGTTTCACTACAGCCTGCTGAAGGGGATAAAACCATGCTGATCATTGGAGAACTCATCAACTGCACGCGGAAGAAAGTCGGCGAGGCCGCGGAAAAGCGGGATGAGGAGTTCTTCCGGGACCTCGCACGAAAGCAAGCCAGCGCCGGAGCCCACATGCTGGACGTGAACGGAGGACTCCCGCAACAGGAAGTGGAACTTCTGAGTTGGCTGGTGGACTTGGTGCAAGCAGTGGTGGATATTCCCCTGTGCCTGGACAGCGCCGACCCGGAAGCCTTGATGCAAGCGCTTCCCCGCTGCAAGCAGCGGCCAATGGTCAACTCCATCAGCGACGAACCCGCACGGTGGAAGATGCTGCCCGTGCTCAAGGAACACCGTCCCAAAGTGATCGCTTTATGCATATCGGAAGGCGGCATGCCTACTGGTGTGGAGGATCGAGTTTCGACCGCCAGCCGCCTGATCGATCGCCTCACCGCCGAGGGTTTTGCCCTGGACGATATCTACGTCGATCCTTGCGTGATGCCTCTGGCTACCGGTCCGCATGGCAAGAACCTGTTGGCAGCCGTCGGCCAGATCGTGGCGAGGTATCCGGGGGTTCACATCAGCGCCGGCGTCAGCAATGTTTCCTTTGGCTTGCCCGTTCGCAAGCTGCTGAACGAGACCTTCCTTCTCTTGCTGATGGCCCACGGACTGGATGCCGCCATTGTCGATCCTCGCGACCAGCAACTGATGATGAACATCATCGCGACCGAAGCGCTGCTGGGCCGTGATGCGCATTGCAAGAACTACGTGCGCGCTTATCGCGAGGGAAAGCTGGGAGAAGCGCCCGCGATTCATTCCTGACCGTGACGATGGACCGAAGGTCTGCTCGTGTGGTGACGGGGCTCCGCCCCGTCCAAGGTTGAGCTGGGACAGGTTGCGTAGGGACAGCCGCCCTCGGCTGTCCAGGCCGAGCGAAGCTCGGCAACTGCCGGTAGTCATGGCAACACTGGATTTCTTTTGCCGTGCCCCCGATGCTACTGCATCGCATTTCCGTAGGTCGGCACTCCCTGCTGCACCAGGAAGAGCAGCGTCTGTCCGCGAGATGCCCAGTCGCTCTGCGGATACTGGGAGATTAACTGCTGGGCGAGCGCAATGGCCAGGCTCTTCGATTGCTCCGACTTCTTGGGTTGTTCTTCCGTCTTATAAATCTCGATCAGGGCGGCCCGCCGGGAAGCCGCGTTGTACAGCGCTTCGGAAGCAGCCGGAGAGTCGGGGCGTTCTTTGACGTATTTTTCGTAAATGTCGGCTTCCTTGTCGGGGCATTTGGAAGAACCCTGCCAGTCTCCGCAGAGTTTGTTGTCAATCAGGTGGAAGGCGGCAAGCTGGGCCCACTTGGTGTTGGGGAATTTCTTCATCACCTGCTTCATGGACTCCTCATCGATGCCTTGGCGCAGATAGTTTTCCTTCTCGCGGGCGGAAGGACGGGACTGCATATCTGACTTGTCGATCTGCCACTTGATATCGGCGGCGCGGTAGAGGCCTTCACCGGCCAGCGGAGCAGTCGGGAAGAGATCGTAAACGCGGCGATAGAGGCGTAAGGCGTCCTGGGCTGCGCCGCGGCGTCCGTGGCGGCGGCTGGCCTCATCTTCAGAATCGACGGCGGCGCCGAACAGGATGCGGTCGCCGT
Source organism: uncultured Acidobacteriaceae bacterium (assembly GCA_963752985.1). Lineage (GTDB taxonomy): Bacteria > Acidobacteriota > Terriglobia > Terriglobales > Acidobacteriaceae > Acidiflorens. The sequence continues at coordinate 14,611 of CAVWAN010000022.1, read as the reverse complement.
TCGGAGTCGACGCCCAGACCACGCCGGTATCGAGAACCCAGCCGCTGATGGTCTTGCCCTCGACGTCTTCGTCCTCAACGAAGGCGGGGTCGGGAGTTTGCGCGAAGCCGAGCAGAGCTTCCACGTGCAGCCAGTTGCGGCTTTTCTCCAGCAGCACCAGTTCCCGCCCGCGTTCGGCCTGGCCGAGCTTGCTGGAGGTGGTGTCGGGAGAGATGTAGATGATGGCCTCGCGCACCAGAGCGCCGCGATCGGCGGCCAGCAGCAGGGAGTTCCCCAGCACGATCAGGGCAATCAAGAGCAGAAGCTTGGTAATCGGTTTCACGGCAGTATTCGTCTCCGGGTTCGAGGGTAGCATTAGATTAAGATGCATGGAACGGTCCGTCAGGCTGGAATGGTGGTCGAAGAACTCAGGACACGCGTTTGAATTCGATTGCTGTTGACAACGATGCAACTGGTGCTGTACACGATGGTTTCTCCTTCCGCGCCAGACTTTTGCCAAGAAGGGTCCGCGCCGAGATTGCCATGCCTTGGGAACCGAACTCGAAGCTCATGAAGGGCCGCCCATAATGTCGCGCGGCGCTGCGCAGCAGATTGTAATCCGCGACCTTAAAAGTATTGAAGACCTCAGCCAATTGAAGACGGTGGAGAAAGAGGTCTGGGGCGTGACCGACGAGGACGCCATGCCGCTCACGCTGGCTATTGCCAGTAAGGCGGCAGGCAATATCTTCATCGGAGCCTTTGCCAAGGAAAAGGATAAGGACAAGCTGATCGGGTTCGCCTTCGGATTCCTCGGCCGCGAGCACGGGCAGACGACAATTCACTCGCATATGCTGGCCGTGCTCGATGCATACCGGCATCTGGATCTGGGCCTGCGGCTGAAGCAGGCGCAGCGCGAGCGGGCCATGGCCATGGGCGTTCGCGAGATTACCTGGACTTTCGATCCGCTGCAAAGTCGCAACGCTCACTTCAACTTTTCCAAGCTCGGCGCGGTCTCCGATACTTATAAGGTGGATTTCTACGGGCCGGAAACCTCCAGTCCACTGCATCGGAACGGAACCGACCGGCTGTGGGTGCGATGGATACTGAATTCGCGGCGGGTGCGAGATCGGCTGGCCGGCCAGTTGACGAATAAAGATGCGCGCGCGGAAACGCTCGATGCCCTGCGGTTGCTGGCTCCGCTGGTGCGCTTCGATCCCAACGGAAAACCGGGACGCGCCGATCTCGCTGAATCGCTGGCCCGGCAACGCGTGAGCATTGAAATCCCAGGCGACATTCTGGAGGTCGAGCGCGCCGGCATGGAACTTGCGCGAGAGTGGCGCGACGCGACCCGGTGGGCGTTCCGCGAGGCCATGAAAGCCGGATTCGTTGTGGCCGAATTCTGCCGTTCGATTCGCGGGCAACAGGGACCGGGAGCGTATCTGCTGCAGCGCGGGACAGTGAGTGAACTGATTCCCGAAGCGTAAGGATCAGCCGTTATCTATTAGCACTTAGCCTTTAGCTGAATCCCAACAGATTTGGCTGAGAGTGAAGGGTGAACCGCGAAAGCCTAAGACCTAAGACCTAAGACCCAAGACCTAAGACCTGCCCTAGCGCGACTCCATCGACTGGCGCTGTTCGCGCATCTGCTCCAGGAAGGTCTCGACCGGCACCTGAAACTGGTTCCGGAACAGGTCGACGAGTGTGTCTTCGGTTCCCGAGACCTCGGTTGCGGAAGACTGCAACATGTCCCCGCTCTCGTCCGATGATGGAGCTTCCAATCCGTCAGGTTCCACCTGAAGCTGGGGAGATTTATCTCCGTTGGCGCGCAGAGTCGTGATCATGCGGAGAACCTGTTGCCGTTGCTCGGTCGTGGTCTGGAGAAACTCCACTCCCATCCCGAATTCCGAATGCGCGACCAGCACGATTCCTCCGGCACGGACTTCGAGGTCGCCCGTCTTAATCTTAAGGATGACCCGCGTGCGCCTGGGGAACGGCGAACTGGTGGTGAGATAACAGCCGCCGACGCTGAGGTCGGTGAGCCGGCAATTCACCGGGGGGTCGTCCGCTTCGGGCTCAGGAAGGTGGCTATTCAACCACTGCCGAAGAACGTTGCGCTGCTCGTCGGTGATGTTCGTGAAGCGGACACCGGCCTGATGGCTATTGCCTTCCCACGCCAGTTCGCCGTCGATTTCGAATTTCCGGTTCATGCCGGGCAATTCCAGGGCAAAGCGAAGCGAGTTCTCTTTGTTAACGCGTCCGGAGAACTGGATCGCCATGCCGCCCTCGCAGAGGTCGATGGTCTTGGCCGAGTACCGTCCCGAGCCAATACACTCGACCGGAATTTGCACCGCGACCCGCAGTTGCAGCCGCCGTTCCCGCTTCATCAGGGCGCGAACCGCGCGAAAGCTGGCTTTGGCGCGCTCGACCGCGAGCGGTTTATGGAGGACGAAATGAGCGCCCAAGTCGAAGCCGCCCTTGAGTCCGACCGGAGATTCCACCAGCACCACCGTCAGGGCTCGCTTGTTGACAGGAGCCGCTTTGGCCGCTCGCAACAGGTTGCCCGCGTCCTCCAGATTCGCCGCATCTGCGATGATGGCTTCGAAACGCCGACGGGTGATCCGGCAGATGGCATCGTCCGGGATGGAGCAGTGCTCGACGTCAATTTCCAAGTCGCCGAGGACGCGGCGCAGTATGCGCACCGTCTTTTCGTCGGAACTCAGCAGTAGAGACTTCAAGTTCATACTTCGAATCATGCGTCAGATCGGTTCTTGCGCGCTACCCCAGTTTTTCCGAGGCGGATGAATAGCGAATGCATGGCGAAGACGCGTTCGTGTGCGCCCCATCAGGGCGCCAGCCCCCAACCTGGGGATCCGAACACTCCTTGTCGCACTATAAGTCTAGGGGATTCCGTGATCAACGCAATGGCCCGGTCTGATGGTTACTCCAGTCACGCCGATGTCCCGATTGGTTTCATCGGCGGCTCCATGGCGATCCATGAGGTGTCGATAAGAGGCCCATTGCCTGGCAGGTTGGCGACATGCTCCGCCCCGGCAAACTGCAAGTAGCTGTGCACAAAGGGGATATACAAAAAGTTGTAGGGACCTCAACTTTTCTATTGACTAACTGACAAAAACCTATTATTATCAATAGCTTCCATAGAGGCTGAGGGGGCTGGAATCCTGAGGATTAGTTTGTTTTTCTGCACGTGAATCCCCTGGGCAATTCTTGGAATCAAACGGTTAAGAGACTTAATAGGAAGTCTTTATTCAATTCAGAAGAGGGTATATTTTTCATGGCTAAGCGACGCGGAAACCCCAACTGGGGCAAGCCCGAGCCTATCGGCCCGGTTACGCCCACCATCACGGAATTCGAGCAGGTTGTGCACGAGTATAAGCTCTCCCCAGACCAGTATTTGCGGTCCACCCGGCTGCGGGAATGGGCGCGTCGCAACAAGAATTCCAAGTACATTCCCGAGCCTTTGCTGGAAGCTTGGGGTTTTGAAATCGAATCCACTCTGTAAGCGCAAGGAACTGGGTGTATTGGGAGGGTCGCCTGAGGCGGCCCTTTTCCATTTCCGGGGGTATTGGCGGGGAGGCCAGAGACGGATATGCTGGCAGGCATGAGGTTTGGCGGCTTCGAACTCGGCGGTTCTGACCTGGTAGGTCTGGTCGTGGCCATAAGCTTCGCGGCGGGACTCAACGCGTATGCCACCGTGGCCACCCTCGGACTGCTGGCCCACGCCGGCCTGGTCGATTTGCCTTCCGGGCTGCATCTGCTCGCCAGTTGGTGGGTGATTGCCGCCTCAGGCGTGCTATTTGGCATCGAGTTCTTCGCGGACAAGATCCCCGCTTTCGATTTGATCTGGAATGCCCTGCATACTTTTGTGCGGGTACCCGCTGCGGCTTTGCTTGCCTACGGCGCGACCTCTCAGCTTTCGCCGGAAAAGCAGTTGCTGGCGGCGCTGGCAGGCGGAGCGATTGCCTTGGCGGCCCACGGTGGCAAGACGGCGGCGCGCGTAGCCGTGACCCCGTCGCCGGAGCCGGTTTCGAATTTTGCGCTTAGCGCCGGAGAAGATGCCCTCGCCGTATTCCTGACCTGGCTGGCGACCCAGCACCCAATTGCGGCATCCCTGATCGTTGTCGCCTTTCTGGCCGCAATCGTGGTCGTGATGCGATGGATCGTGCGGGCTATGACGCGGGCGCTGAAGAATCTGTTTCCTGGTGTGCCGGGCGAAACTGCGGAGAACGAACCGGCCCCGTCGAAGCAGCGCGATTTAAACGCCGCGTAAATTTGCTTTTGGGTGGCGCAGCGCTTTAGCGCTGCGGTAACCACTCCATTTTGATTGGGCTTTAGCCCCTGAGGGAAGTGGCGGTCTATGACTCCTCATTCACCCTTTACCGACGTCCCCACCGCGATCGAAGAGATTCGCGCGGGCCGAATGATCGTTGTAGTTGATGACGAGGATCGCGAAAATGAAGGCGATCTCACCCTGGCCGCGGAGAAGGTCACTCCCGAGGCCATAAACTTCATGGCCAAACACGGACGCGGTCTGGTTTGCCTGGCTATGACCGAAGAACGCCTCGATCACCTGCGCATCGGTCCTATGACCAGCGAGAACACATCGCAGTACGGGACTGCTTTTTGCGAAGCGATTGACGCCCGCGACGGCGTAACCACGGGAATTTCGGCGCATGATCGCGCGCACACTATCAAAGTGGCAATCGATCCCAAGACGCGGCCAGCGGATCTGGCGCGCCCGGGCCACATGTTCCCGCTGCGCGCACGCAAGGGTGGAGTGCTGGTGCGCGCCGGGCAGACCGAAGCTTCCGTGGATCTGGCTCGACTGGCCGGCATGATTCCGGCAGGCATCATCTGCGAAATCATGAAAGACGACGGCACCATGGCGCGCGTGTCCGACCTGATCGAATTCTGCCGCCAGCACGAAATGAAAATGCTGACGGTGGCGGAGTTGATCCGCTACCGCATGCAGCACGAGCGCTACGTACATCGTGTGGGCGAGGCCATGGTCGAGACCGAGCATGGACAATTCCGCCTGATTGCCTACGAGAGCGAAGTCGACGGTGGCGGATCGCACATGGCATTGATTCGCGGCGATATCGGTAGTGTCGAAAACAAGGATTCGTCCGAGCCCGTCCTGGTCCGCATGCACGCGCACTGCCTGCTGGGCGACGTTTTTGGCGCTACCGGCTGCGACTGCCATCAAACGCTGGAAGCTTCGCTGAAGATGATTGCCGAGGAAGACCGTGGCGCCCTCATCTACCTGCATCAGACCTCCAAAGGCTTCACGGCGGAAAAGATCGGCGACCAGTCGTTTCTGACGTTTCATCGCGAGCGGCGGTTGCCGTCGCTTCCCGAAAGCGAACGCAAGATTCATCGCGAGATAGGGCTGGGAGCACAGATCCTTTTCGACTTGAATCTGAAACGCATTCGACTCTTGACCAATCACCCAAGAAGAGTGGCAGCACTGGAAGGTTTCGATATAGAGATCGTCGAGCAGGTCCCAGTAAAGTTTTCCGTTCCGAACAATTCACGGTAGAGACGTGTGCTCGTGTGGGGACGGGCGTCCCGCCCGTCCAGGCTGAGCGCAGCTCAGCAGTTGCTTGTGCTCTCAACTCAGAACGGCTTGCGCGGCGTGATCTCCTCATCCTTAATGAAAAACTGGGCCGAGCATACCGAAGAGCCGCAGATCGTCGGCAGCAGCCCGGCCATCTGCTTGCGGGTAATCAAGCCCAGCGTGCCGCAGGACGGGCAGGAGAGCACCGCCCAATAGGGGTCTTCTTTCTCTCCCACTTCGCCTGCGTTCTCCAACACGAACACGGTACCGGGTTCCATCTGCTCGGGAATCCACTCATTGATAATGCTCAATTCACCGATCATCATGTGCCTCCCCCCGCCTCCGTTTACGCTCGTCTTGCGCCGATTGCTTTACGCCTATGCAAAGTCCCGCCCCGTTCCGAACCCACAACCTTCTTGCGCAACTGAATCTCTCCTCGCACCCGGCGGACTTCATCGCTCAGGCAGATGTCAAACATTGGCTGTCGAGCGTTCTTCAGCAGATCCACGACCTGCCGCGCCGAGGTGCGCAGATAAAGATGAGTGCCGTCGGTAAGCAGGTGATACTCGGAAGACGCGCCGACCGTAGCGGCCAGGCTGGTGCCGAATTCCTGTTGCAGGAACCCGATCACTTTGCGCATGCGCTGCAGCGAAAAGCCCCGCCGGCGAAGCTGGCAGATCACCCCCACAGTGACCAGTTCTTCCCAGGTATAAATGCGGCGGTGTCCCTGGCGGCGGGGCGCCACAATGCCCCGTTCATCCCACCATTGCAGCTGACGTGCGGTGATCCCGGTCAGGGCCATCACTTCGTTGGATGTGAATTCTTGTTGCATTCTGAGCGCATTCCGTTTCAAACAACAATGTGGAGAAATGTTTGAAACATTCTAGGCGGCGGAAGCAGAATTCAAGCAGTGTTTCGTGCTTGGTTGTGTTGACTACGCGGGTACGTCGCCGGGGAGATCGCGGCGTGATGAATTGAACTCCCCTGTGTAGCTCTGTGGCCCTGTGGTTAAGATTTCGTTCGCAGCAACCCACGACACGTCCCGGACGATGCTTCCCTGCGTCGAGGTTGGGATCGAGACCCGGAAGGCCATCGGATTGTGCGTTCCGGCTTCAGGCAGTAACATTTAGCGGCAGACAAATTTCTTTCTCGGGGCCATTCGATTCATGATCCAGTTCATGATCCAAAGACTGCATGTGCGCGTCGCCATGCTTGCGTTTTTCGTCCTGTTGTCGGTCACGCTGACTTTCTCCCAGCAAAAGGAGCGGAACCGCAAGCCGGATGCCGCGCAAAAGAGCGCGCCCACCGTGTCTATGCCATCGGCGAAGGACGACAAAGATGACAAGAAAGAAGGCGACCCCCTGTTCAAGGGGATGAAGTACCGTTCGATCGGTCCTTTTCGTGGCGGCCGTTCGCTGACGGCCGCGGGAATTCCCGGAGACCCGACGACCTACTATTTCGGCGCGACCGGTGGCGGCGTCTGGAAATCCACCGACGGCGCCAACACCTGGTCCCCGGTTTTTGATAAGGATGGGGCACCTGCGATCGGCAGTGTTGCCGTTTCCGTCTCCGACCCGAACGTCGTGTATGTAGGGACTGGCGAAGCTTGCATTCGCGGAAACATCTCGCAAGGCGACGGCGTCTGGAAGTCGGTGGATGCTGGAAAATCCTGGAAGAGCGTTGGCCTGAAAGATTCGCGCGCCATCGGCAAAGTAATTGTGAATCCGCGCAATCCCGATGTAGTTTTTGTGGCCGCGCTCGGTCATCCTTTTGGTCCGAACACGGAACGAGGAGTTTTCAGAACGACAGACGGTGGCAAGACCTGGGACAAGGTTCTCTACAAAGACGAGAACACGGGAGCGATCGATGTAGTTTTCGATCCGCAGAATCCCAACATTCTGTTTGCCTCACTGTGGGAGGCGCGGCGGACTCCGTGGACCCTATCCAGCGGTGGGCCCGGCAGCGGCGTCTATCGCTCGACGGACAGCGGCACCACATGGAAACGGCTAGAGGAGCACGGGCTTCCCAAGGGCCCCTACGGGCGCATCGGGCTGGCGGTAGCGGCGAACTCCGAACGCGTGTACGCGTTGATCGAAGCTAAGGACGGTGGCCTCTACCGCTCCGACGACGGCGGCGACACTTGGGATCTCGTAAACGGCAGCCACAGCCTGTTTCAGCGGGCGTGGTACTACATGCACATCATCGCCGATCCGCAGGATTCGAATACTCTCTACGTGTTGGATGTGGAGTTCTTCAAATCCACCGACGGTGGGCGCAACTTCAACAAAATCAAAGTTCCGCACGGCGACAATCATGGCCTGTGGATCGATCCGAAGAACACGAAGCGCATGATTGCCTCGGACGACGGCGGGGTTACCGTCACCTTGGATGGCGGCAAGTCGTGGACGCGCGAGGACAACCAGCCGACCGCGCAGTTCTACCACGTCATTACCGACACGCGGACGCCTTACTACGTCTACGGCGCACAGCAGGATAATTCCACCGTGGCGATTGCCAGCCGCAGCGATGACGGCGCGATTGGCCGCGACAATTGGTATCCCGTCGGGGGCGGGGAAGCAGGTTACATTGCGCCCAATCCCGCTGACCCGAACATCGTGTATGCCGGCGACTACCAGGGCAACATCACGCGCTTCGACCGGCGCACCAACCAGGTGCAGAGTATTGCCGTGTGGCCGGAACTCAGCGACGCCCGCGGCGCAGCCCCGCTCGACCACCGTTTCCAGTGGACGGCTCCGATCGTGACCTCTCCGCATGATCCGAACACGATTTACTACGGGGGTGAGCGCGTTTTCAAAACCAGCGATGGCGGAACGCATTGGGAAGCGATCAGCGGCGACCTGACGCGCAACGACAAATCGAAACAGCAGCCGTCGGGCGGGCCGATCACGGTTGACGATACCGGCACCGAGTATTACGACACCGTTTTTTCCATTGCTCCCTCGCCTCTGGCGAAAGGCCTGATCTGGGTGGGTACCGACGATGGCTTGATCCAGATCACGCGCGACGAAGGGAAGAATTGGAAGAACGTAACCCCCAAGGATCTCGCAGAATGGAGCCGCATCAGCCTGATTGAAGCGTCTCCGCATGATGCCGGCACCGCGTACGTCGCGGTTGACCGCCATCAGAATGACGATCTCGCGCCCTACATCTACAAGACCAGCGACTATGGAGCGACCTGGAGCCGGATCACCAACGGAATTCCGGATGGAGTATTTGTGCGTGCCGTCCGCGAAGACCCAAAGAAGAAAGGTCTGCTCTATGCGGGAACCGAACGCGGCGTCTTTGTCTCTTTCGACGACGGTGCCCATTGGCGCTCGCTGCAAATCAACCTGCCGAATACGCCGGTCCACGACCTGGTCATCAAGAATGACGATCTGGTAGTGGCCACGCACGGACGTGCATTCTGGATCCTCGATGATGTCTCGCCACTCCGCCAATTTACCGATGCAGTGGCTGCGGAAGACATGCACCTCTACCAGCCCGCAACGGCATATCGCACGCACAGCGGAGATGCCCCGTCGCGATTGGTCTTTGCCGGAAAGAATCCACCTAGCGGCGCCGTGATTTATTTCTATTTGAAAAAGGCGCCGAAGCAAGAAGTCAAGAAAGATGAAGTGAAAATTGAAATTCTGGATGCAGCGGGCAGTGTAATCCGCACCTACTCCAGCAGCAAAGTGGAACCGCTTGAGGAACCGCTCGATCCCGAGGACAAGAAGCCGGAGAAGCAGATCAAGCTGGAAGACGGGCTGAATCGTTTCGTGTGGGATCTGCATTACGAGGGCGCAAACCGCGTCCCCGGCTATTTCTTGTGGGAATACAATGAAGGCGCGAAAGGCCCAGTGGCACTGCCCGGTAACTATCAAGTACGGCTGACCGCCAATGGCAAGAGCTTGACCGCTCCGTTCGAACTGAAGATTGATCCGCGAGTCACCACTTCGCAGAGTGATCTGGAAAAGCAGTTCAAGCTGCAGATGGACGTGCGCGAGCAGTTGAACCGCGTCTATTACGCGGTGAACCAGATCCAGGACGTCCGGGAGCAGTTGGGTGCCCTTAAGAAACGCCTGGCGCCGGGCGATTCTATGAAAGCCTTGTTCGATGGCGCGAGTGCGCTGGACGCCAGGCTGATTGCGGTTCGCGATCCGTTGATTAACTTTAGAATCAGCGCCAGCGAGGATTCCCTGGCCTACGCGCCGGGGATCGACGCGAGGCTGGCGTTTCTTTCCATGGGAGTCGCAGGGTTCGCCGACTCCGCTCCAACCGAAGCGCAGTACCAGGAATTCGACAAGCTGAAAAAGCAGACCGATGAATTACTGGCGGGCTGGGAGCAGGTGCGGAATACGGACATCCCGAATTTCCAGAAGCTGGCGGCGGAACAAAATGTCCACTCCATCTACGTGCCTGATGTGAAAAGTGAGCGGGTGACGGGCGGCGGCGAAGAATAGTGTTGAGGCGGGGCTTCGCCCCGTAAGCGCTAACTTAAGCCCGACCTAGGCGCGACACTATTTCCGCGAGATCGCCCTCTGTGCCTCCAGGATCTCCGCCCTTCCTGGCTTGTCCGCACGTCCGCAGACCTTCAATAGCTCGACAAAATGCTTCTGACTCGCATCGTGACTTCCGCTCAAATCGGCAGCACGCGCTGCCCCATAGAGGGCTCGGAAGCGCCCCGGCTCTTTCGTCAGCGTCGCTTCGAATTGCTCCAGTGCCTGCGACGGCTCTTTCACCTCCAGAAACATCTCGCCGAGCAGCTCACGCCCCGGGGCCAGCGGCCCGGGCGTCACCGCGCTTTTCTCCGTTCCATCTTCCAGTTCCGCTGCCGACTTCATCCGCCGCAGCGCTTCCTCTTTGTTACCCTCAGCCAGCGCAGCCCATGCCCGGACCGCAACCTCCTGGATTTCCACTTGCTGCGCCCAGTAATTCTCGCCGGCCTTCAACAGCCGCTCTCGGATCTGTTGCAGTGCTGCCGCCGCCTCGTGCGCCGCTGGCGCTTGCCTCAGTCGCGCCGCGCCCAATCCGCGGGCGAACCACGTGATTGCATCCGTATAAGGAAACGGCGTCTCCCGCAGTGAGAGTTGCGCGGCCTGCTTCCAGTCCTCGCGTTCCAGTGCGTACCGTGCCGGGATCGCCGCCAGCGCAAAATATCCCGCGGAAGGGCTGGCTGCGCCGCTGATCACCGTCTTCGGATCGAAGTGTGACGCGATCTCCGGCAACGAATCCACGATCCGCCGCGCCGCCTCGTCCTGCCCGGTTTGCAGGTAGGCGTAGATTTCATAGTCGCTGGAGTGCAACTCTTCGGTCGTCTGACCCTCGCGCCGCGCCGCTGCCGCCGCCGCGTGGTTGCTATCGATGGACTCTTGCCAGTAGCCCGTGCGGGTGAAGGTATGCGATGGCATGTGCAGCGCATGGGGCGCATCGGGCGCAATTTCCGAGTAACGCCTCGCCGCTACCAGCCCGCGCCCCGCCAAGGCTGGTACGTCATAGGTATGGATAATGTAGTGTGCCAGTCCCGGATGTGTCGGCTCTTCCTCGAACAATCTTTCGAGTATCGCTCCCGCCTTGAGTCGCCCGGCGTACGTCTTGTCCGCGGGATCTTCCGAAGCCGCGATCGCCAACGCGTAGAAGATTTGCGCTTCATGGTCTTCTGGATACTTCGCCGCGACTTCCCCCATGGCGTCGCGATAGGCGATCAAGCGCGCTCGCTGCGGCGTGCCCTCGTAGTCGCTGTACAACTTAGCTACCGCCTCGAGATACGCCTGTTCCCGCTCCGTCTTTGCGCTCACGGTCTTGCCGCGTTCCGCGCTCTCCCGTCCTGCCTGCAACTGGCTCTTGTCTTTCATCCCCGGTTCGAATGGATTACTCCAATCGCTGAGCGCGGTTCCCCAGTATGCGATTCCACATGTCGCGTCCTCTCCCAGAACCCCGTTGAATCCTTCTATGGCACGGCTGAACTGGAAGGAATGCAGCAGCGCGACCGCCCGGTTGAATTCCCTCTGCGCCACTTCGTTGCACGATGTGGCAAAGTGCACCGTTCCCAACTTCTCGCCATTCCCATGCTGGTGCTCCTGAGCCTGGCCACTCGCCGCCAGCGCCAGTGCAAATCCCCCAACCACCGCAGCCCTGACCATTTCATCCCTCCAGCCCTCAGGATTATAGACACGTTTCAGGATCTCCAGCAGATTTGCTCCGCAAGCGACCATGATCGCGTGCACGTGGGACTCATCGCGCGGACTACGAGAGATCAAGGGGCAAACCGGAAGGGATTCTGCTTGAGTTAGCGCTTATGGGGTTCTGCCCCGCCTGGACGGGGCGAAGCCCCTTCACCACACAAGAGTTTCTAGATAAACATCTCGTCCTGCGGCACGCCCGCGCCGTTTTTCGGTTGGCGTCGCTTTTGCCCGAGGAAGACTTCGACTCCGGTACTGATCGCACTCATCAGTCCGTTGACCTGGCGCAGCGGAGAGATCACCGTCTTGTGGACGACCTCGCTGGTCTCCTCCACTTTATCCATCGTCCGATTCAGCAGTTCATCCGCGCGGATGACTTGCAGCCGCGTCCGGTCGAGCGCATCGGTGAGGGTGGCGTCAATGCGGGCGAGTTGGTTGCGCACCAGCGTGCTCGACTCCGAGAGGTTGACGGTCATGACGTCGAGCTTCGGGCGAATCTCCACCAGCATGTTCTGTACCGTCTCCATCGTGGGCAGAGCCTTGCTCTTCACCTCGGTGGCGAGAGCTTCCATCTTCGCCGTGCTCTTGCGAACGGCGAAGTAGAGGCCCGCCAGAATTAGCGTCTGCAACACGACCGCGATACTTGTAACCGCAATAAAAATTCTTAGGAGAGTGTCATCCATGGCTGCTCCTGGTGTTTTTCCGCAGTCTGCTAAAGATTCTTGGGCGGTTCGGCCCCGGCTGCGGTCGTCTCGTTATAGGCCTGACGGCCAGCCTCGTAGGCGGAGCGAAACTGCTCTTTCTGCTGGTTGAGCATGTCGCGTCCGCGATCCATCCAGTCGTTCGCCTGTTCGCGTGCCCGGCGAGCATGCACCCGCGCTCGCTCGCTGCCTTCCTGCGCCTTGGCGCGAATGGCATCGCGGGTTTCATCGCCGGAGCGGGGCGCGTACAACACGCCAACTACAGCTCCGACGCCGAGCCCTGCCAGGAACCACAAGAAGCTGTTGCCATCACGATCCGCCATAACTACCTCCTCAGTTTCTCTATGTATCGGATGGTAGCACCGCAATATGTGAAAGACAATTCGCGGCGTCCCGGCTGACTGGCAGAGACGGCGGACGTTTTCCTCGCAGGATTGCTTGGCTGGCAGTAAAGAAACTCTTGTGCGGGACGCGCCAATGGCAGAGAATGAAGCGTTTTCGAGGAGGCGTTTTTTTGTCCGACCGCAAGTACAGGCAACATGGATACCAGGATTCCGGCGCTGGTAGTGGCCCGAAGAAAGAGTTCGAGCGGCCCTCGGCCCCGAAAAAAGAAAATACGTTCGGGCCGCGGCCGATCAACATGCCGGGAACGCGCACCGTTTCCCGCTGTGCCGAATGCGGCGCCCTGCTGCAGAATCTTTCCGATACGGTCGGGCAGTGCCCGAAGTGCGGGTTCGACCTGCACGCCTGCAAACAGTGCGAACACTTTGATCCGTCGAGCCGCTTCGAATGCAATCAGCCGATTCCCGACAGAATCTCTCCCAAAGACAAACGCAACGACTGCTCGCTCTATTCCATCCGCGTGATGGTTGAGAAGGAAACCTCCAGCAAAGCCAGTCAGCGCCCGAATGAAGCGCGTGCTGCGTTTGACAATCTGTTCAAGGACTGAAGTCAGTTCCCGTTCTCAGGTACAGCGGATTGTCCCGGAAGCGCTTGGCCTGGTTTTTCTCGGCTGTTTACTTGTTGGTACTGATGGCCGCCCTTAGCGGCAGCAGGGTGGGAGCGAGCAAGACGCTTGCCTTAGCGCGAGTACATCCTTATAATCCGCTCACCGGAATAATGTAAAGCTGCGGTGTGTCTAGATGCGGCCCATGACTTTCGGGACCAGTCAGTGTGTATGTCGGTGCAAGATTGGTTCATGGTGCACGCCCGGCGCCAAGCTTGAGTAGAATAGGGCACGATGACAAACTCCAGCTTCCCCAAAGAATTAAGGAGCCACAGGCAATGAAGAAGATTGTTCTCGCGATGCTGCTGGTAACCGCGGTTACCGCCTTCGCTCAAACCGCACCCGCGCCAGCTCAACCCGCGTCGCCGCAGAATCCCACGCCCGCTCCGGCAGCGCCCCAGAAAAAAGAGATCAAAGACCCGGCCGAATATAACGCCTACGTCGGCGCCGTACAACAAACCGACGCCGCGGCCAAGGTCAGCGGCCTGGAAGCGTTTTTGACGCAGTATCCCAACAGCGTGATGAAGGAAGACGCGCTGGAGATTTTGATGGGCGCCTACCAGCAGGTGCTCAGCCAGGCGAAGACGCCCGATCAGCAGACGCTCAATCAGACCAAGATGCTGGAGACGGGGCAGAAGGTCTTGCAAGTGAATCCGTGCAACCTGCGGGCGTTGGCGCTGCTGGCCTACACCAAGCAGGCGATGGCGACGGCAGGCCAGAACGCTCAGCAGAATCTTGCCGACGCCGGCCAGAACGGGGAAAAGGGTTTGCAGTGTCTGCAGACAGCGACCAAGCCGGATGGCACATCGGATGCGGATTTTCAGAAGCTGAAATCGCAGACGACGGCAATCTTTAACGGCGCGGCGGGACTGAAAGCATACGCGGCCAAGGACTACGCGAAGGCGGAGCAGTTTCTACGGGCCGCGGTGGAAGCGGATCCGGCCAACCTCGTCGACGTCTATGACCTGGCGCTCGCCTACCTAGCGGCGGGACCGGCGGAAGATGACGTGAATGGACTTTTCTTCATCGCTCGCGCTTCCAATCTGGCGCAGGGCGCGGGGCAAGCTCAGATCGCCAAGTTCGGCAAGAGCAGATATAACAAGTACCACGGCAGCGAAGAGGGATGGAACGAGTTGCTGGCACTGACCAAGACTACGGCTCTGCCCCC